>WNKV01000015.1 GCA_009720755.1 Rhodoplanes serenus | reverse complement strand
GGCGAGATCCTGGAGCTGAAGGACACCATCAACACCATGGTGGACCAGCTCAACGGCTTCGCCTCGGAGGTGACGCGCGTCGCCCGCGAGGTCGGCACCGACGGCAAGCTCGGCGGCCAGGCCGAGGTGCGCGGCGTCGCCGGCACCTGGAAGGACCTCACCGACAGCGTCAACTCCATGGCCGGCAATCTGACCGCCCAGGTGCGCAACATCGCCGAGGTGGCGACCGCCATCGCCAGCGGCGACCTGTCGCGCAAGATCACCGTCGATGTGCGCGGCGAGATCCTGGAGCTGAAGGAGACCCTCAACACCATGGTCGACCAGCTCCGCGCCTTCGCGTCGGAGGTGACGCGCGTGGCCCGCGAGGTGGGTACCGAGGGGCGGCTCGGCGGCCAGGCCAATGTGCCGGGGGTCGCCGGCACCTGGAAGGACCTCACCGACAACGTCAACCTGCTCGCCGCCAATCTCACCACCCAGGTGCGCAACATCGCCGAGGTGACCACCGCGGTGGCGCGCGGCGACCTCTCGCGCAAGATCACCGTGGACGTGCAGGGCGAGATCCTGGAGCTGAAGGACACCATCAACACCATGGTGGACCAGCTCAACGGCTTCGCCTCGGAGGTGACGCGCGTCGCCCGCGAGGTGGGCACCGAAGGCAAGCTCGGCGGCCAGGCGCAAGTTCCCGGCGTGGCGGGAACCTGGAAGGACCTCACCGACAGCGTCAACTTCATGGCGTCGAATCTCACCGCGCAGGTCCGCAACATCGCCGAGGTGGCGACCGCCATCGCGGGCGGCGACCTTTCCAAGAAGATCACCGTGGACGTGCGCGGCGAGATCCTGCTGCTCAAGGAGACGCTGAACACCATGGTGGAGCAGCTCCGCTCCTTCGCCTCGGAGGTGACGCGCGTCGCCCACGAGGTGGGCGTCGAAGGGCGGCTTGGCGGCCAGGCGGTGGTACCCGGCGCCGCCGGCACCTGGAAGGACCTCACCGGCAACGTCAACCTGCTGGCCGCCAACCTGACCAACCAGGTGCGCGCCATCGCCGAGGTGGCGACCGCGGTGACCAAGGGCGACCTCACCCGCTCGATCCAGGTGGAGGCGCGCGGCGAGGTGGCGCAGCTCAAGGACAACATCAACACGATGATCGACAACCTGCGCCTCACCACCGAGCGCAACACCGAGCAGGACTGGCTGAAGACCAACCTCGCCCGCTTCACCAACATGCTCCAGGGCCAGCGCGATCTGGCCACCGTCGGCCGGCTGCTGCTCGACGAGCTGACGCCGCTGGTCGAGGCCCAGCGCGGCGTCATCTATCAGATGGAGAGCGAGGAGCAGACGCCGCGCCTGCGTCTTCTGTCGGCCTATGCGGACGGCATCGGCAATGGCCATCCGACCCAGCTCGCGCCGGGCGAGGGCCTGGCCGGCCAGTGCGCCCGCGACAAGCGGCGGCTGCTCGTCGCCGACGTGCCGCCGGAGGCGCCGCCGATCGCCTCGGCCCTGTTCCGGGCGACGCCGCGCAACATCGTGGTGCTGCCGGTGCTGTTCGAGAACGAGGTGAAGGCGGTGATCGAGCTCGCCTCGCTCGCCACCTTCAAGCCGCTCCAGATCGCCTTCCTGGAGCAGCTCACCGCCTCGATCGGCATCGTCCTCAACTCGATCGAGGCGACCATGCAGACCGAGGGCCTGCTGGAGCAGTCGCAACAGCTCGCCGCCGAGCTGCAAGCGCAGCAGCGCGAGCTTCAGCAGACCAACGAGCAGCTCGAGCAGAAGGCCCAGCAGCTCGCCGAGCGCAACGTCGAGGTGGAACGCAAGAACCAGGAGATCGAGCACGCCCGCCGCGCCCTGGAGGAGAAGGCGGCCGAGCTCGCCCTCACGTCGAAGTACAAGTCCGAGTTCCTGGCCAACATGTCGCACGAGCTGCGCACGCCGCTGAACTCGATCCTCATCCTCGGCCAGCAGCTCGCCGAGAACCCCGACGGCAACCTGTCGCCCCGCCAGGTGGAGTTCGCCCGCACCATCCACGGCGCCGGCACCGACCTCCTCAATCTCATCAGCGACATTCTCGATCTCTCCAAGATCGAGTCGGGCACCGTCACGGTGGAGGCCGAGGAGCTGCTGTTCGGCGACCTGCTCGATGCCGTCGCGCGGCCGTTCCGCCACGAGGCGGAGACGCGGCAGCTCGCCTTCTCGGTCGCGGCGGGCGCCGATGTCGGCCGCAGCATCGTCACCGATCCGAAACGCCTCCAGCAGGTACTGAAGAACCTCCTCTCCAACGCCTTCAAGTTCACCGAGCGCGGCTCGGTGCGCCTCTCGGCAGTGCGTGCCACCGCCGGCTGGACACCGAGCCACCCGGTGCTCAGCCGGGCGCCGGCCGTGGTCGCCTTCGAGGTGGCGGACACCGGCATCGGCATTCCGGCCGACAAGCAGAAGATCGTGTTCGAGGCGTTCCAGCAGGCCGATGCCTCGACCAGCCGCCGCTTCGGCGGCACCGGCCTCGGGCTGGCCATCAGCCGCGAGCTCGCATCGCTGCTCGGCGGCGAGATCCAGCTCCACAGCACGCCGGGCGTCGGCAGCACCTTCGTGCTCTACCTGCCGGCGCGCTACAGCGGCCCGGCGACCGCGCTGCCGCTGCCGGCGCTGCCCTCGCGGCGACCGCAGCCGGCGCTGGCTTCGCCACTCGCGGCCACCGCCGCGACGCAGACCGCTGGCGAGCCGCCCTCCCCGCTGGAGACCATCGCGGACGATCGCGAGACGCTGGCGCCCGGCGACACCGTGCTCCTGATCGTCGAGGACGACGTCGCCTATGCGCGGGTGATCGCCGATCTGGCCCGTGCCCGCGGCTTCAAGGTGCTGGTCGCCAGCCGCGGCGCCGAGGTGCTGGAGCTGGCCCGCCGCCATCACCCCACCGCCGTGTCGCTCGACGTGCACCTCCCCGACATGCTCGGCTGGAGCGTGCTGGTTCGCCTCAAGCAGGACCCGCTGACCCGCCATATCCCGGTCCAGGTGGTCACCGTTGACGACGATCGCCAGCACGGGCTCGCCCGCGGCGCCTTCGCGTTCATCCGCAAGCCGACCACCACCGAGGGCATCGCGGCGGCGCTGGCGCGGCTCGAAGCCTATGCGGCCTCGCGGCGCAAGCGGCTGCTGATCGTCGACGACGACGCGGCCGAGCGCACCGCCGTGGCGGCCCTGCTCGGCGATGACGACATCGAGATCACCGAGGCGGAGAGCGGGCGCGACGCGCTCGGGCTGATGGGGCGGGAGCCGTTCGACGGCGTCGTGCTCGACCTGCGGCTCCCCGACATGTCGGGCTTCGCGGTGCTGGAGGCGATGTCGAGCAATCCCGCCCTCGCCGAGCTGCCGGTGGTGGTGTTCACCGGGCGGGCGCTGACCGCCGAGGAGGATACCAGGCTACGCGGGCTCGCCCGCGGCATCGTGGTCAAGGGCGTCGAGTCGCCCGAGCGCCTGCTCGACGAGACCGCCATGATGCTCCATCGCGAGATCGCTCGGCTGTCGCCCGACAAGCAGCGCATGCTGGAGCGCCTGCACGGCTCCGACGAGCATCTCGTCGGCCGCACCGTGCTGCTGGTGGACGACGACGCCCGCAACATCTTCGCGCTGTCGAGCGTGCTGGAGCGACGCGGCATGCGGGTGCTGGCCGCGACCACGGGCCGCGAGGCGATCGAGATGATCGAGACCACGCCCGATCTCGCCATCGTGCTGATGGACATCATGATGCCCGAGATGGACGGCTACCAGACCATGGAGCGCATTCGCCGCGACCCACGTTTCGGCCGGCTGCCGATCGTCGCGCTCACCGCCAAGGCCATGAAGGGCGACCGCGAGAAATGCCTGGAGGCCGGCGCCTCCGACTACCTGGCCAAGCCCGTCAACACCGAGCAGCTCCTGTCCGCCCTGCGCATGTGGCTGCACCGCTGAAGGTCGCCATGGAGAGCACCGAGCCCGTCAACATCCTGCTGGTCGACGACCAGCCCGCCAAGCTCCTGAGCTATGAGGTCATCCTGCGTGATCTCGGCGAGCGGCTGATCACCGCGAGCTCGGCCGGCGAAGCGCTCGGCCATCTGCTCCGCCACGAGATCGCGGTGGTGCTGGTCGATGTCTGCATGCCGGATCTCGACGGCTTCGAGCTCGCCCGCATGATCCGCGAGCATCCGCGTTTCGAGCGCACCGCCATCATCTTCATCTCGGCCGTGCATCTCACCGATGCCGACCGGGTGCGCGGCTACGAGATGGGCGCGGTCGACTACGTACCGGTGCCGGTGGTGCCGGAGGTGCTGCGCGCCAAGGTGCGGATCTTCGTCGAGCTGTTCCGCAAGACGCGCCAGCTGGAGACGCTGGCCCGCGACCTGGAGCAGCGGGTGGCGGAACGCACCGCCGCGCTCGCCGCCTCGACGGCCCGCCTGATGGAGAGCGAGCGCCGTCGCTCGGTCGCGCTGGAGGCGGGCCAGATGGGCTCGTGGGACTGGGACGTGCGCACCGGCGAGTGCGTGTGGGACCCCGGCCAGTACCGCATCTTCGGCGTCGAGCCCGAGACCTTCGTGCCGACCTTCGACCGCATCCGCCCGATGATCCATCCCGACGATCTCGGGCGCCTGCGGGCGCTGATCGCGGACGGCGGCGAGTGCCAGACCTTCCAGGCCGAGGTGCGCATCGTGCGCCCTGACGGGGAGGAGCGCTGGTGCGTGTGCGCCGCCGCCGTGACCTGCAACGAGACCGGCGAGGCCGTGCGGGCGAGCGGCGTCACCCTTGACATTACCGATCGCAAGCAGGCCGAGGAGCGCCAGCTTCTCCTCGCCCGCGAGGTCGATCATCGCGCCCGCAATGCGCTCGCCATCGTCCAGGCGATCGTGCGGCTCACCGCGGCGACCAGCCCGCACAGCTACGTGGCCTCGGTGGAGGGCCGCATCCGCGCACTCGCCCAGGCCCACACACTGCTGTCGGAATCGCGATGGAAAGGCGCGGACGTGCGCCGCCTCGTCGACGAGGAGCTGGAGCCCTACCGCCATGGCGCGCGGCACCTCACCACCGAGGGACCGACCGTCTATCTGCCGCCGGACCGCGCCCAGGTGCTCGCTTTGGCGCTGCACGAGCTGGCGACCAACTCGGTCAAGTACGGGGCACTGTCGGCCGAGACCGGGTCGCTCGCGGTCGACTGGCAGGTCGCCGACGAACTCATGGTGCTGCGCTGGACCGAGACCGGCGGACCGCCGGTGCGCCCGCCGCAATCGCGCGGCTTCGGCACCCGCATCCTCGAATCGAGCGTCAACCAGCAGATCAACGGCCGCGTCACCCTCGATTGGCGGGAGAGCGGCCTGGTCTGCTCGCTGGTCATCCCCATCGGCGAGCGGCCAGCCGAGCCGGTCGGCGAAGAGACTGCCCGCGAGGCCGCCGACAGCCCCACACCCGAGCCGACCGGCACACCAGCGGCGCTGCGCGTCCTGCTGGTCGAGGACGAGGCACTGATCGGCATGATGATGCACGACCTGCTGATCGATCTCGGCGTCGCCGTGGTGGGTCCGGTGCGATCGGTGGCCGAGGCGAGCTCCGCGGTGGCGGCCGGCGAGTTCGACTGTGCCATCCTGGATCTCAATCTCGGGCAGGAGACCGTCTATCCGGTCGCCGCGACATTGAAGCGGAAGGGCGTGCCGATCCTGTTCGCCACCGGCTATGGCAGCGAGAGTGTCGACCGCGCCTTCGCGGACGTGCCGGTGATGCAGAAGCCGGTGGCCCGAGAAACGCTCGCCGACATGCTCCGCGACCACCTCGCGGCGGCGACACCCAGCATGGCGGCGCCCCCCGCGGCGGCGGCGCAGCCAACCTCCCGGCGCAGGACCGCACGGCTCGGCACCGCCTGAACGCCGTAGCCCCCGGCGGAGAGACCGCCGGGGGCGTCGCGACGGCTCCGTTCAGCCGGCCTTCCGCAACCCAGTCAGCTGACGGGCCGCCTGGCGATCGGCGCGCCGCTCCGGCCCCTTGTAGTTCGGATCGTCCTGATGGCGGCGATTGAGCGGCCCGGTGCGCACGCTGAGCAGGAAGGCCCGCACCTCCTCCTTCAGCTTGCCGCCCTCCTTGGCCAGCATCGCGGCGGACGAGCGAACCTGCTCGGACGCCGTCTCGGTCGCGTTGGCGCCGCGGCTGACCTCGACGATATTGCGCGCCACCTCGGCGGTGCCTTGCGATGCCTGCTGGATGTTGCGTGCCACCTCGTGCGTGGCGGCGCCCTGCTCTTCCACCGCCGCCGCGATCGCCGAGGCGATCTCGGCGATGCGTCCGATGGTGCCGCCGATCTCCTTGATGGCCGTGACCGAGTCCTGGGTCGCCTGCTGCATCCCGGCGATCTGGGCACCGATCTCGCCGGTGGCCTTGCCGGTCTGGGCCGCCAGGGCCTTGACCTCCTGGGCCACCACCGCGAAGCCCTTGCCGGCCTCGCCGGCCCGCGCCGCCTCGATGGTCGCATTGAGGGCGAGGAGATTGGTCTGCTCGGCGATCGCAGTGATCAGCTTGACGACGTCGCCGATGCGGCCGGCCGCCTGCGACAGCTCGCCGATGCGGCTGTCGGTCTTCTCCGCCTGGCGCACCGCGTCGCCGGCGATGCGGGTCGATTCGGCCACCTGGCGGCTGATCTCGGTCACCGAAGCAGCCATTTCCTGGCCGCCGGAGGCGACTGATTGCACGTTGGCGGACGCTTCCTCGGAGGCCGCCGCCACCGTGGTCGATAGATCGCGCGTCGTCTGGGCCGTCTTGGTCAGGGTGGTCGCCGCGGTCTCCAGCTCGTTCGACGCGGTGGACACGACACCGATGATCTCGCCCACCGCCGACTCGAAGTCGTCGGCAATCTTGTGAATGGCGGACTGGCGCTCGGCGGCGGCGCGTTCGTCGGCCGCGGCCTGGTCGGACTTCATCTTCTCCATGTCGAGGCCGTTTTTCTTGAACACCGCGACGGTGCGGGCCATCATGCCGACCTCGTCCTTGCGCTCGGTGCCTTCCACCTCGACCTGGAAGTCGCCGCCGGCGAGTTTCTCCATGGTGCCCAGCAGCCGCTTCACCGGACCGACGACGCCGCTCTGGATGATCGCCACGCTGAGGGCGAGCACCAGCACGATGGCGGCCGAGACGATCGCGATCGTGGTGTAGACGATGCTCCTGGTCTCCGCGGTCGCGGCGTCGGAGGCGGCGAGTGTGTGCTTGTCGATGTCGGCGGTGATCTCGCGGAAAGCTGCGCGAATCGGATCGAGCCGGCCCACCATTCTGTTGGCGACCGCCACGGCGGCCGTGCGATCCCCCTCCAGCATGGCCCGCTCGACCTGCGAGAAATCGCTGGCGAGCGCTTCGAAGTCGGCCTGCATCTTGGCGAGCCGGCTGGCGTAGGGCTCGCCGAGGCGGTTGCGGCCCTTGTCCATCTGATCACGGAACTCGATCAGGGTGGCGCGAGCGCCGGCCGCCAGCTTCTTGATTTCCTCCGGATCCGACTGCCCGATGGTGCGCCAGTTGATCCGACCGAAGTCGACGACCATGATATTCGCCCGCATCACCGCTCGCGCACCGGCCGCGGTGGTGTCGATGAGGCGCGAATACCGCTCGTCGATGGTGAGCATCTGGGTCGCCGCATAGCCGATCGCGCCGGCGACGATGACCGCCAGCAAACCGATGCAGGCCAGGACCTTGGTGAGGATCCGCATGTTGGACAGTGTCATGGACTAGCCCCGTCGAGCCTGTTTCCGTGATCGGCAAGCGAATGGCGAAGAGGGACGGCCGTATCGGCCTATATCATTTGCACCGAGGGTTAGCCCGCGACACTCAACCCTGCGTAAGCAATCCGCCCGCTCACAGCTCCCATTGGTTGCTTGGAAGCCTTAAGGGTAGCTTAAAATCAGCCTGTTGTAAGGAAGACGCAGCATTACTTACACCAAAAGGGGCTAATTTATCGAATACCACAAGACCAGACAATCATACTATCCGTCCGGACCAGGGCGGCCCGGCCCGCCGCGATGGAGCACGACGACGCCGACGGTCCCGGAGCGGAACCGCCCCATGGCCCGCGGGTTGACGGCACGACGACGCGCCGGCTCCGCATCGGGACAGCCCGCGCGTCCCGTGACATGCGAGGCCACCATGAACGACACCGAGAAAGACACCGACGACTCCGAGCGCGTGTGGGAGCTGATGAAGAAGGTCGGCATCTGCATGCTGGCGACGCGCGACGGCGCACTGATCCGGGCTCGGCCGATGGGGGCCTATGTTCGGCGCGAGGAGAACGCCGTGTACTTTCTCACCGACGCCCGCCGTCACAAGGACGACGAGATCGCTCGCGATCCGCATGTGTGCTTGGCTTTCGCGGATGCGCGCGGGCAGACCTATGTGTCGCTCACCGGCCGCGCGACCGTCTCGGCCGACCGCGACAAGATCCGGGAGCTGTTCACGACACCTGCCAAGGCATGGTGGGACAGCGCCGACGATCCCAACATCCGCGTCCTCACGGTGACGCCGAACGATGCCGAATACTGGGACTCGCCCGGCACGGTGGTGAGCTACATCAAGATGGCGGCGGCGGCGGTGACCAATACCCGCCCGGCGCTCGGCGACAACAAGAAGGTCGCCCTGTAACGGAGCCGCACCGATGTCCCGTCTCGGGTTCGAGCGGGACGTCGGTCATCCTCACCTACATTGAATAGAGAGCGCGATCGCACGCGCCCGAGAGGGACGCGGGGGCTCGGTTCGGCCCTCGCTCATGCGCCGTAGCAAGTCGGCGTAGCGGCCCGCCGCTCACGCCACCCCCGCCGCCGCCGGATCGCGCAACAGCTCCTGAAGCAGCGGATTGGGAAAGCGGCGCGCCACCGTGACGCCGTAGAAGCCTTCCGTCAGGCCTGGAAGGCTTTCCAGCTCCACCAGCGCGCCGCTGTCCAGCTCGTCGCGCACCACGATCGGCGGCAACACCGCGAGCCCGACGCCCTCGCGAGCGATCAGCCGCATCATCGCCATGTCGTCCACCTCGGCGGCGATCTGGGGCGAGATCCCGAGCTGATCCACGAAGCCGTCGAACTTGGTGCGCAGGCCGTTGGCCTTGGTGGGCAGCACCAGCGGCAGCTCGGCGAGGCAGCGACGGAGCGGCAGCCGCGCGGGGCACAGCGCCGGCGCGCCGACCAGGCTCACCGGCTGCTCGTCGAGCCGCCGTACCAGGAACGGCGTCAGCGCATCGGCGGCGGGCGCCTCGTTGGTCAGCACCAGATCGAGCTGAAGCGCCACCAGGGCGGAGAGCAGCTCGGCCGCGCTGCCCGACCGCAACACCACCTCGACATCGGCACGGCCCAGCACCGGCCGCAGGAACTCGAGCTGGAAGTTCCGCGACAGCGTGGCCAGCGCCCCGATGCGCAAGGGCCGGCGCTGTCGTCCGCGCTGCTGCAACGTCGCCACCAGCTCCTGCCCGGCCGTGAAGATGGCGTCGGCATGATCGAGCGCGATGCGGCCGGCCTCGGTGAGATGCAACGCCCGCCCGCGCCGCTCGAACAGCGGCTGCCCGAGGCGCCGCTCCAGCTCCCGGATCTGCGACGACAGCGCCGACTGCGAGACGTTCAACCGCGCCGCCGCGCGGGTCAGGTTGCCGTCGTGGGCGACCATCCGGAAGTAGCGGAGGTGATGGTAGTTCAGCTCGGCCATGGTTCGTTTAAACAGAACATTTCGTACATAACAATCTATTTTTATACGCCATAAGGTCGCGGTACGGCTCGCAGGATGCTCGCTCCTGCGGAGGACCTCATGTCGGCCTACCTCGTGTCGCCCTCGTTGATATCGATATCGCCCTACGTCGTGCCCCTGCTCGGCCCGCTGTCGCTGCTTCTCGTCGCGCTGGCGGCGATCGCGGCACCTGGGCGCCGACCGCGATGGCTGCTGATCGCCGCCGAGGGCGCCGCCCTGCTCGCCCTGGCGGTGGCGGGCGCCGCCATGGCGCTGCTCGCCGTCGCCGGACCGGGCACCAGCCCGGTCCTCGGGGCGGGCGGCGCCGGGCTCGCGGTGCGGCTCGATGCCGTCAGCGCCACCATGATGCTGCTGGTCGCCTTCATCGGCTGGGTGGTGGTGCGCTACGCCGTGACGGCGCTGGACGGCGACGCCCGCCAGGGCGCCTTCATCGGCTGGACGGCCGCCACGCTCGCGGCGGTGTTGCTGCTCGTCGTCGCCGGCAACCTGGTCCAGCTCGTCGCCGCCTGGGTGGCCACGAGCCTGTGCCTGCACCGGCTGCTGCTGTTCTATCCGACCCGCCCCGGCGCCGTCCGGGCGGCGAGAAAGAAGCTCGTGATGGTGCGCATCGGCAGCGTCGCGCTCGCGCTCGCGGCGGTGCTGCTCGGCCTCGGCTACGGCACCCTCGACATCGCGGCGATCGGCGAGGCGGCGCGCGCCGGCACGGCCTCGCCCGTCACGATCGCGGCGGCCGCCGGCATCGCGCTCGCCGCCGTCCTCAAGTCGGCGCAGTTCCCCACCCATGGCTGGCTCACCGAGGTGATGGAAACGCCGACGCCAGTGTCGGCCCTGCTGCATGCCGGCGTCATCAACGCGGGCGGCTTTCTCCTGATCCGGTTCGCCGACGTGATGCTGCTCGCCCCGGTGGTCCTCGCCGTGGTCGGCGTGGTCGGCGCCGTCACGGCGCTGTTCGGCGGCATCGTCATGCTCACTCAGCCGGCGGTGAAGAACTCGCTCGCCTGGTCGACGATCGCCCAGATGGGCTTCATGATCCTCCAGTGCGGGCTGGCGCTGTTTCCGCTGGCGCTGCTGCACATCGTCGCCCACTCGCTCTACAAGGCGCACGCCTTCCTGGCCTCCGGCACGGCGGTCGAGGCCGTCGCGGCCATCCCGCGGCCAGGCCCGGTGGCGATCCCGAACGGGCGCGCCGTCACCCGCGCCTTCGCGCTGGCGCTGGTGCTCTACGTGGCGCTCGGCGGCGCATTCGGGTTCCACGCCAAGCCCCCGCAGGCCATCGCGCTCGGCGCCATCCTGGTCTTCGGCGTCGTCTACCTGATCGCCCAGGGGCTCGCCGACGCCGCGCCCCGCGCTCTGACGCTGCGGACGACGGCGGCCGCGATCGGTACCTCGATCGGCTACTTCGCCCTGCAAGCCGGGGCCGAGTGGTGGACCGCCGGGGTGCTGCCCGCGGCGCCGGAGCCCGGACCGTTCGGCTGGGTGCTGATCGGTCTCCTGGTGATCGCCTTCGGGACCGTCGCCGTCGCCCAGTCGATGCTGCCCAACTGGGCCTTCCACCCCGCCGCCGCCGGCCTGCGGGTCCACGTCACCAACGGCTTCTACGCCAACGCCCTGCTCGACCGCCTGCTCGGCACCTGGACGACCCGGACCGCGCCATGAACCCGATCGGAGACATCCCCATGGTTCCCAGCCTCGCCCCCGCCGCTCTGGAGCCCGCCGTGCTGAACGATGCCGCAGCACGCGCCGCCCGCCACATCCCGCCGCTGTGGCCGCTCGCCGCGACCGTCGCCGTCAACCCGTTCCTCGGGCAGAGCACCGAGACGCTCGCCACGGCCGGCGCCCGGCTGGCCCGGGTCGGCGGCGTCCCGGTGACGCAGCCGCGGGCCTGGTACCGCGACCGCATCGCCTCCGGCGCGATCGGCGACCGCGATCTCGCCGGCGCGCTGGCGGCGAGCCCGCACGGGCGCAAGCCAGCCGACGTCGCCGCCCTGAAGGCCGCAGCGGCGCGGCCCGCCGCCGCCCCGCAGGCGCTGCCCACCGTGGCGGACCTCGCCGGCCAGGCGACCGGCTTCGACTGGCCCGGGCTTCTCGCCGACCGGCTCGGCGTGTGGGCCGGATCGTATTTCGATCAGGGCCAGGCTCTGTGGGGCGGCCGGCGGAACGAGACCGCGTGGTCGTCCTGGCGGGCCTTCGCGACCCACGATCTGACGCCGGAGATCCACGGCCTCACCGGCTTCGCCACCCGGGTGGCGAGCGCACCCGACGACGCCGGCGCGGCGATCGCCCGGGCGGCTGGCCGGCTCGGCCTGCCGGCGGCGGCGCTCGACACCTACTTCCACCAGCTCCTGCTGTCGCTCGGCGGCTGGTCGCAATACGCCCGCTACCGGCTGTGGCAGGCCGAGCTCGAAGGGGGCTCGGACGCGACCCTGACGGATCTCCTCGCCATCCGGCTGAGCTGGGAGGAGGCTCTGCACCACCGCTTCGCCGCCGAGATCGCTGCGGCCTGGCCGCAGGCACGGGCCGCGCATGCCGCGCCGGTCGAGCCCGACGAGGCGCAGATCGTCGACGCCATCCTCCAGGAGGCGGTCGAGCGCACCGCCCAGCGACGCCTCGCCGACACCCTCGCGGAGCCGGCCCCGCCGGGGAGCGGCGGGCGCCCGCTGCTGCAAGCCGCCTTCTGCATCGATGTGCGCTCGGAGGTGTTCCGGCGGGCGCTGGAGCAGGTCGACCCGTCGATCCGCACCCTCGGCTTCGCCGGCTTCTTCGGCGTCTTCGCCAAGCACCGGCGGTTCGCCTCGGACGTCGACGAGTTGCGGCTGCCGGTGCTGCTCAACCCGACCGTCGAGTCGCGCACCGGCGACGACACGACGGCGGAGGCCGATCGCGCCGCCCGCTACAAGGCACGCGCCACCCGGGCCTTCGGCCGCTTCAAGCTCGCCGCCGTCTCGTCCTTCGCGTTCGTCGAGGCGATGGGGCCGGTCTATGTGTGGAAGAACTGGCGCGATGCGCTCGGCCTCGCGGCGGCGCCGGGCGATCCGGAGCCGGCGCCGCGGTTCGCGCCCGACCTCGATCAACAGGCGCGGATCGACGCCGCCGAGACGGTGCTGCGGGCGATGTCGCTGACCAGCGGCTTCGGCCGCGTGGTCCTGCTGGTCGGCCACGGCGCCACGGTGGTCAACAACCCGCATGCGAGCGCGCTGCATTGCGGCGCCTGCGGCGGCTACACCGGCGACGTCAACGCGCGGCTGCTCGCCGGGCTGCTCGGCAGCCCCGGCGTGCGCGAGGGGCTCGCCACGCGGGGCATCGTGATCCCACCCGACACCGTGTTCATCGCGGCGCTGCACGACACCACCACGGACGCGGTGACGCTCTACGACGCCGAGGCAGCGGCCGCGACCCATGCGGCCGATCTCGACCGCATCCGCGGCTGGCTCGCCACCGCCGGGCGGGCGGCCCGGGCCGAGCGGGCGCTGAAGCTGCCGGGCGCCGCATCGGAGTCCGATCTGCCCGGGCGAGCCCGCGACTGGGCCGAGCAGCGCGCCGAATGGGGCCTCGCGGGCTGTGCGGCCTTCATCGCGGCGCCACGCTCCCGCACCGTCGGACGCGGCCTCGCCGGGCGCGCCTTCCTGCACGATTACGAGTGGCGCCAGGACAGCGCCAAGGGTTTTCCGGTGCTGGAGCTGATCATGACGGCGCCGGTGGTGGTGGCGAGCTGGATCGCGCTCCAGTACTACGGCTCGACGGTGGCGCCCGCCACCTTCGGGGCCGGCGACAAGCTCCTGCACAACGTGGTGGGGGGCATCGGCGTGTTCGAGGGGAACGGCGGGCTGCTGCGCGCCGGGCTGCCGATGCAGTCGGTGCATGACGGCGAGGGCTTCGTCCACGAGCCGCTGCGGCTCGCCGTGTGCATCGAGGCGCCGGCCGAGGCGATGACGGCGATTCTCGGCCGCCACGACGGCGTCCGCGCGCTGTTCGACAACCGCTGGCTCCATCTGTTCGCGATGGACGCGGAAGGGCGGCTGGCGCGCCGCTACATCGGCGACCTGCAATGGGAGCCGATCGCGGGAGCCGCGGCACCGCCGAGCCGCAAGGCGGTGGCGTGAGGCGAAGGGCGGCGCCGTTCCGTGCGGGCGGCGTCGCCCTCGTCCCCGAGGAGTGGCCGGCGCGGTGGCGCCCGCGCAGCCGCCTCGCATCGACGGCGTACGGCGCCGCCGCGGCCGGCGGCCTCGAACTGTCGACATACCTTTTTTCGACAGTGGTATCTCACCGCTTGCTCCGCGGCGAATACGCAATTTGACCGATCCGCGATTCGCGGCGCCATGGGGTTTGTGTCATCTTTCGTTAAGGACTTGCGCCGAGCCTCTTCTGTGACCCGAGGACATATGCCATCGGCTGTCGGCCCTTTTTTCCCCACGCAACCAGGCTCCCGCCATGTTGAAGCGCTTCAGCGACGTCAAGACGCTATGGAAGGTGTCCACCGCCTTCGCTCTCCTGTTTCTTGCGAGCGTTCTGGTCAGCGGTGTGACGTGGATCGTCACCGGCAAGCTCGAATCGGCTGCGGCGATGACGGAGCATACCTACAAGGTTCTCATGCGCGTCGACGCGCTCGTCGCCGCCATGGTGGATCGCGAAACCGGCGTGCGGGGCTATCTGCTGTCGGCCGAGCCGCGCTTTCTCGAACCGCTGCGGGCCGGCGAAGCAACCTATGACAAGACGCTCTCCGATGTCCGGAGATTGACGGCGGATAACCCGGCCCAGCAGCGCCGGTTCGACGAACTCGACGGGCTGGTTCAGAAATGGAAGCAGGCCGTCTCCGATCGAGCCCAGTCGATTCTGCAAAATCCGGCTCGCCTCGACGAGGCTCGCCAGATCGAGCTGTCCGGCGCCGGCAAGACCTTCATGGACGGCATCCGCGCGAAGGCGAAGGAGATCGCCGGGGTCGAGATGGGGCTGCTCGCCGAACGCAGCGGTGCCGCCGCCGCGGCCGGATGGCTGGCCCGCGCCACGATGATCGCCGGCTCGGTGCTGATGCTGATGCTGATCGCTGCGGCGTTGTGGATTCTGAACCTGTCGCTGGTTCGGCCGATGGTCAACATCAGCCGGGTGATGCAGGCCGTCGCGGACGGCGAGCAGGCGACCGTCGTCGGTGGCGAGCGCGGCGACGAGGTGGGCGATATCGCCCGGGCGTTCGCGCGCAACTCCGAGCGCATGGCGCGCCTGGCGCAACAGCAGCGCGAGGCCGACGAACAGGCGGTGGTCGCGCGCCGGCGGGAGATGTTGACGCTCGCCGATCGCTTCGACTCCACCGTCGGCGGGATCGTCCAGACCGTCTCCAGCGCGTCCGGCGACCTCGAGCGGGCCGCGACCTCGCTCACCCGGACGGCGGAAACGACGCAGAACCTGTCCACCGCGGTTGCCGCCGCCTCGGAGCAGGCTTCGGCGAACGTGCAGTCCGTCGCCTCGGCCACCAACGAGATGTCCTCGTCGGTCGGCGAGATCAGCCGGCAGGTGGCCGAGTCCTCCCGCATCGCCGGCGAAGCGGTCAAGCAGGCGCAGAGGACGGACGCCCAGATCGGTGAGCTGTCTCAGGCCGCCAACCGGATCGGCGACGTGATCAAGCTGATCACCGCGATCGCCGAGCAGACCAACCTGCTCGCCCTCAACGCCACCATCGAGGCGGCGCGCGCCGGCGAGGCCGGCAAGGGCTTCGCCGTGGTGGCCCAGGAGGTCAAGGCGCTCGCGGCGCAGACCGGCAAGGCGACCGGCGACATCGCCGGGCAGATCTCCGGGATGCAGACCGCCACCCAGATCGCGGTCGGCGCCATCAAGGAGATCGGCGGCACCATCAAACAGATCTCGGAGATCTCGAGCAGCATCGCGGCGGCGATCGAGGAGCAGGGCGCCGCCACCCAGGAGATCGCCCGCAACGTCCAGCAAGCCGCCCAGGGCACCACCCAGGTGGCGGACAACATCTCGCAGGTGAACCGGGGTGCCGGCGAGACCGGCTCGGCCGCCGCCCAGGTGCTGTCGTCGGCGGGGTCGCTCGCCGCCGAGAGCCAGCGCCTGAGAACCGAGATCGGCTCGTTCCTGTCCACCATCCGGGCCGCATAGGGCACTGTCCGGCGACCTGATCGCCGTGTCGCCGTCGACAATGCGATCGCGCGAAAAAAGCGATCTCGCGACAAGGTCCGGAGCGGACGCCGATCCCGTCGGGCCGGCGTCCGCTCTGCGGCGCGCTGGCCCGACGGGGTCGAATGAGATGTCGGACGGCCGGACCGGCGACCCTTGGGATGAGCCCGGCAGAACGCCTGTCCGCCTCTCCCGAGAGACCATGAATCCCGAAAGGTCATGACGCGGCGTTTCGAAGACGAAACGGCCGCGCCGGGCGACCAAAATCAGCTCAGGCGCACCTCGTTCTGTAGAAATCGCAACGGCCTCGGCGTCCTACCACCGGGTTAGTTTCATCGCCAAAATTCGACTTCCGAGGACGACGCCGGCGATCGCCAGCGGGTACCACGTCGCGACGAAGAGCGGGGAGTCGTCCGGGCAGTGGCTGGCATAGAGGAAGGCACCAAGACCGCCGCCGAGCAGCCCGGCAAATACCCCAGCGAGATCCGGCCGGGTCGGCGCGCCCTTTCTCAGGAACAGGATGACGGCCGCGAGGACGGGAGCTGAGAGCAGCGGGATGGAGAGCAGGCAGGCCACGGCGTTGTCGCCGATGAGCCGCGTCCGCCACGCCGCTGCATCGACAACCGCGAGCTCGACGAGCACCCCGACCGCGAGCAGAAGCGGAGCGGCCAGCGCCACGAGGGACGCCGGCCCCGACCGTCCGTCTGGTCGGACCAGACGAGCGACGACGGCCGCTGCTCCGGCGGCGAGCAGAAGTGTCACGAGGAGCTTGAAGGCGAACCGCGGCTGCATGAGCGCGGTCGAAAGCTCACGCGGCGCCAGCGTGGCCGCATAGAGAAGGAGCGAGCCGACCAGCCCGAGGCCGACCGCCGAGGCCAACGCCCCAGGACCGACACTCCCGTCCGCCTCGCGGTCGGCGACCATCGCCTTAATGAGATTCTCGGTCTTCATGACACGCCCGCCATCCTGCTCAGCGACTTGAGGGCACGGTGGAGCGCCACCCGCACGGCGACGGGCGTCATCGCGAACTTCGCCGCCGACTCGGCGATCGACAGCCCGTCGATGGCGATCGCCTGGATGACCTGCCTCTGCCCTGGCGCCAGGGCGTCGAGCCGACGCTCGATGTCACGATCATCGATGGCCGGACACGTCATCTCCTCCGCCGGAAGGGCGTCGCTGAACTCGTCGATCGATACGTCTTTGCTGCGCCCGCGCGGCAACCGCAGCGCGTCGATCAGCTTGTGCCGCGCGATGGCGCGTATCCAAGGCCCGATGGGACGCGACTCGTCCCAGGTGTTCCGCTTCAAGTGAAGCGCGAGTAATGTGTCCTGCACGATGTCCTCCGCATCGGCTGCCGACCGGCCAGATCGAACAAGCTCGCGCCGGATGATTGGCCTCAACCAGTCGGAGACGTTCTGCAGAAAGCGCGTATAAGCGGTGACGTCGCCACGCGACGCCGCTCTCATGGCTTCTGCGAAGTCGTGCTCGCGTCGGTCCACCTGCACGTTCGTAATCCTTTTCGGATCAGCCGCGTGGATGTTACGTCCGGCCAGAATTAATGTTGGCCGAGCCGGCGTACCGAGATGTCCTAGGTACTACACCCGACCCAGCGCGACCAGTAACACCGGCCAACCTCCGCCGTATTACAGAATGGACGACGCCAGCCCGTGCCGGTCCTCGACCGGCGCGGGCGACCCCCGGCCGCGCTGTCCGCCGATCCAAACGCGGAGGCAGACATGATTTCGACTTTGGTGCCGCGCCGGCACCGGCTGCAACTCGGGTTCGTCGCGGCGATGTCCCTCGCCCTGGCCGGCACGGCTCTCGCACAGCAAGGCGGTGGAATGCCGGCGTCCGGTCCGATGCCGCCGGCCTCCATGTCGGCGACGCCGACGGCTCCGATCGACCGTGCGAAGATCCTCACGGATCTCGGCGTCTTCGGGGACTTCTCGGTCTACAAGCTGCGCCCCGAATACGCGATGCTCCCGGCGGCCGATCGCAAGGCTGCGGCCGCCGAGGTTCTCGCCGTCATCGAGAAGCACAAGGACAAGGTGATCGTCGACGCCTACCTGACCCGCGGCTTCGATGCCAAGAGCGACTATTTTCTGCGCGTGCACGCCTACGATCTCGCCGCTGCCCAGACGTTCCTGACCGATTTCCGTGCCACCAAGTTCGGCTCCTACTCCGATGTCACCGAGAATCTGGTCGGCATCACCAAGGCGCTCAACTACATCACCAAGCAGAAGTCCGAGACGCTCAACGCCGGGCTGTTCGCCGCTTCTTACTCGGACTCGGCGCCCCGCTATGCGATCATGATCCCGGTGAAGAAGAACGCCGAATGGTGGAATCTGACCCCGGAGCAGCGGCTGAAGGAGATCGAGGTCCACACCGCGCCGACGTTGCAGTATCTGGTCAACGTGAAGCGCAAGCTCTATCACGCGACCGGCCTGTCCGACACCGACTTCATCACCTACTTCGAGACCAATGATCTCGGGGCGTTCAACAACTTGCTGATCGCGCTCGCCCAGGTTCCGGAGAACAAGTACCACGTCCGCTGGGGCAACCCCACCGTGCTCGGCACGATCCAGTCGGTCGACTCGGTGGTGAAGGCGCTCTCGGGCGCCGATCGCTCCATGTGATCGGTCGTCAGCCGCGGTGGCGCCTGCTGCCGCCGCGGCCGGTACCCCCTTCGATCCGCCGGTCCGCGCGCGCGGACCGGCACCAGTCCTCCGTCGAACGCTCGTGACGACCGCGATCCGACACGCTCTGACATGTCCGCGACGTTACAACCCAGTCTGGCTCGCCACCCCGTCTGCGATCCATCCCGTTTCGACGGGCCGGCCCTCGTGTGCGCGTGACGTCGTCGCGCGCGCGACATCCTGTCAAACTCTTCCGCCGGGAGATGCTCCATGTCGAAGACGAACCGCAGGGATCTGCTGAGATTGGGCGGTGCCGCGTATCTGGGCACGCTGTTCAGCGGTCCGTTCGCATTGAAGGCTCTGGCCCAGGCACCGGCCGCGTCGCCGCAGATGCAGCACGACTATGCCGGCTGGGAGCAGCTCTATCGTGACAAGTGGAGCTGGGACACCAAGACGCGCGGCGCGCATCTGATCAACTGCACGGGCGCCTGTCCGCACTGGGTCTACACCAAGAACGGCATCGTGGTCCGCGAGGAGGCGTCGAAGGACATGCCCTCGCTGACGGGGGTCCCCGAATACAACCCGCGTGGCTGCAACAAGGGCGCCTGCGGGACGGACTATCTCTACGGGCCGCACCGCGTGAAGTATCCGCTGATCCGCACCGGCGCGCGCGGCGAAGGAAAATGGCGCCGCGCCAGCTGGGACGAGGCGCTCGGCATCATCGCCGACAAGATGCTCGACACCATCCGGGACCATGCCGTGGACTGCATCAGCGTCTATACGCCGGTGCCGGCGGTCGCGCCGGTGTCGTTCTCGGCCGGGCATCGCTTCGCCCATCTGATCGGTGCCCACACCCACACCTTCTTCGATTGGTACGGCGACCACCCCACCGGCCAGACGCAGACCTGCGGCGTCCAGGGTGATACCGCCGAGGCGGCGGACTGGTTCAACGCCAAGCTGATCCTGTTGTGGGGGTCGAGCCCGGCCGTCACCCGCATTCCCGATGCGCATTTCATCAACGAGGCGGCCCTCAACGGCAGCAAGATCGTCAGCATCGCGCCGGACTACAATGCGACGACCATCAAGGCCGACACCTGGATTCACCCGAAGCCCGGCACCGACACGGCGCTGGCGCTCGGCATGGCGCACGTCCTGATACGCGACAAGCTGGTCGACGTCGCCAACGTCAAGGAGCAGACCGACCTTCCCTATCTGGTCCGCACGGACACCAAGAAGTTCCTGCGCGAGGCCGACCTCGTGCAGGGCGGCTCGGCCGCGAAGTTCTACGTGTGGGATGTCAAGACCAAGAAGCCCGTGCTCGCCAAGGGCTGCTGGGGCGAGGAGCCGCCCGGCGGTCGACCGGCCGCGCAGCCTGCCTATCTGGGGCGGAACACACTCACCTTCCCGGATGGCACGATCGCACTCGGTGATCTCGATCCGGCGCTCGACGGCAGCTTCAAGGCTACGCTCAAGGACGGCAAGTCGGTCGACGTGAAGCCGGTCTACGCGCTCTACGCCGAGCGCATCCTGCGCGACTACACGCCCAAGAAGGTGTCGGAGATCACCGGCGTCGCCGAGAAGGCGATCGTCGATCTCGCCAAGGCGTACGGGACCACCAAGCCGGCGATGATCATCAGCGGCGGCGGTACCAATCACTGGTACTGGAGCGACATCGAGATCCGCGCCTTCCATCTGCTGTCGTCGCTGACCGGCAACGAGGGCCGCAATGGCGGCGGCGTCAACCACTATATCGGCCAATGGAAGCCGGTCGCGGTGCCGGGCGTGCTGGCGCTGTCGTTCCCGCAGGGCGCGGCGCGCCATCGCTTCACGCAGACGACGATCTGGACCTACGTTCACGCCGACGCTTACGACGCCATGGAGACGGTCGGCATCGACACCCGCAAGTATCTGCGCGCCAGCCTCGATCAGCGGATGATGCCGCTCTATCCCCGCGAGGGCCGCGATCCGAAGGTGTTCATCGTCTACCGCGGCAACTTCCTGAATCAGGCCAAGGGCCAGAAATACGTCCTCCAGAACCTGTGGCCGAAGCTCGACCTGATCGTCAATCTCAACCTGCGCATGGACTCGACGGCGCTCTACTCCGACATCGTGCTGCCGGCCGCGCACTGGTACGAGAAGCTCGACTTGCAGATGACGGAGGAGCACACCTTCGTCCATATGACCGAGCCGGCGATCCCGCCGATGTTCGAATCGAAGCACGACTGGGACGTGTTCGCGCTGCTCGCCAAGAAGATGCAGGACCGTGCGATCGAGCGCGGGATGTCGCGGGTCTTCGACGAGCAGTTCAACGTCTCCCGCGACTTCTCCACCCTCTATGCGCAGCAAACCGACAACGGCAAGCTGGAAAGCGCCGCCCAGGCGGCACAGTTCATCCTGGACAACGCGCCGGCCACCAAGGGCATCACGCTCGACATGATCCGCGAGCGGCCTCAGCGCTTCAAGGCGAACTGGACCTCGCCCATCCGGGAGGGCGTGCCCTACACCCCGTTCCAGTTCTATACCGAGAGCAAGAAGCCGTGGCCGACCCTCACCGGCCGACAGCAGTTCTACATCGATCACGACTGGTTCATCGAGATGGGCGTCGAGCTGCCGGTCTACAAGGCGCCGGTCGATGCCGACAACTTCCCGCTGCGGTTCAACACGCCGCACAGCCGCCACGCCATCCATTCCACCTTCAAGGACAATGTGCTGATGCTGCGGCTCCAGCGCGGTGGCCCTCTGCTGGAGATGCCGCCCGGGGAGGCGAAGGCCCGCGGCCTGCGCGACAACGACTGGGCCGAGGTGTGGAACGAGCACGGCCGGATGATCTGCCGGGTGAAGATCCACAATCGGGAGCCCGAGGGGCGGGTCACCATGTGCCACACGCCCGAGCTCTACATGGATCTGATCGAAG
Organism: Rhodoplanes serenus; assembly: GCA_009720755.1. Lineage (GTDB taxonomy): Bacteria > Pseudomonadota > Alphaproteobacteria > Rhizobiales > Xanthobacteraceae > Rhodoplanes > Rhodoplanes serenus. The sequence goes on along the minus strand of WNKV01000015.1, from coordinate 137,798 downwards.
GCTCGACCCAGAGCGTCTGCCCGATCCGCATCAATCCGACGAGCCTGGTCGGCAACTACGGCCATCTGCTGTTCCGGCCAAACTACTACGGCCCCGGCGGAACCCAGCGTGACGCGCGCGTTCAGGTGCGCCGCTACACGGGAGTGATCCCGAGCTGAACGGCAGGACGCCACGGGACGGCCGCCCTCGGCGGCGCGCCGTCCCCGAACCAGGGTTTCGAGGACGACGATCATGGCCAAACAGATCACCAAACCGCAGAAGCAGCTCTCCTTCGTGGTCGACCTCAACAAGTGCATCGGCTGCCAGACCTGCACGGTCGCCTGCAAGAAGCTGTGGACCAATCAGAGAGGCGAGGAGCCGATCTATTGGCGCAATGTCGAGACGCGCCCGGGCAAGGGCTATCCGCGCAACTGGGAGAACGAGGGCGGCGGCTTCAACGCCGCCGGCGAAGTTCAGCGTGGCCGGATGCCGACCGCCGGCGACTACGGCGTGCCGTTCGAGTTCGATTATGAGGCAAGGCTCTTCGAGGGCGTCCCCGGCCGGGTGCGCCCGCGTCCGGCCGCGAGCGGCTCGGGCTTCGCGTCGTGGGCTCCGAACTTCGACGAGGACCAGGGCGAAGGGGCCTATCCCAACAACTACTACTTCTACCTGCCGCGTCACTGCAATCATTGCAGCAAGCCGGCCTGCCTGGAGGCGTGCCCGAACGACGCCATCTACAAGCGCGCCACCGACGGTGTCGTCCTGGTCGATCAGACCAAGTGCAAGGCGGCGCGCAACTGCGTCCAGGCCTGTCCCTACGACAAGACCTACTTCAACACGGCGACCCAGAAGGCGAGCAAGTGCATCGGCTGCTATCCGCGCATCGAGAAGGGCGTCGCCACGGCGTGCGTCGCCCAGTGCGTCGGCCGCGCCATGCATGTCGGCTTCATGGAGGACACGGCGAGCTCGGTCCACAAGCTCGTCAAGGTGTGGAAGGTCGGATTGCCGCTCTACGGTGAGCGCGGCACCGAGCCGAACATGTTCTACATCCCGCCGGTTCTCGGCCCGGCGATCGAGGACGCCCAGGGCAATCTCCGCACAGACAAGAAGATTCCTCTCGAGTATCTGGTCAAGCTGTTCGGGAACGACGTGCCGCGCGTGATGAAGGTCCTCAACGACGAGCGCGGCAAGCGGCTCATGAGCCAGCCGTCGGAGCTGATGGACATCATGATCGGTCGGCGCAGCGCCGACATGATGCTGAACCCGCTGACGTGACCTCGAGCCGGACGAACGGGATCGGGGCGAGGGCTCCGGAGGAGGAAGAATGAAGAACATCCTGCCGATCGGTGTCGCGCTGGCGATCCTGTTCGGTCGGGGCTTGGCGCGCGGCCAGGACTTCGAGGGCGTGAGCGTCTGCCGCAAATGCCACATCGATCAGGCCGAGAGCTGGGCCCAGACCTCGCACGCCAAGGCGTTCGAGTCGCTGAAGCCTAAGGTCAAGGCGGACGCCAAGCAGAAGGGCAAGCTCGACCCGAACAAGGACTACACGGCCGATGCGGCCTGCGTCGGCTGCCATACCACGGGCTTCGGGAATCCGGGCGGCTTCTCGGTGAGCACGCCGGCTTCCGAGCACAAGAATTTCGCCGTGGTTGGCTGCGAGTCGTGCCACGGCGCCGGAGCCAAGTTCCGCGTCGAGCACGGCAACGCCGAAGAGCGCTGGAAGACCGGCAAGGGCGAGACCGCCCGCGAGACGCTCGTGAAGCTCGGCCAGAACTTCGACTACAAGACCGCCTGCGCGACCTGTCATCTCAACTACGAAGGCTCTGGTTTCGCCGGCGCGCACCCGCCGTTCAAGGTGTTCACGCCCGCCCTCGATCCCAAATACGCCTTCGACTACGACAAGGAGGTCCTGCGCTCGGGGCCCGGGACCGGCGTGCATGAGCATTTCAAGCTGAAGAACGTGTTCATCGGCGAGCCGGTGCCCGCCATCCGGGGCCAGCTCCAGGCCGACGCCAAGGACCCGGACTGAGAGACGAGGACAATTCGCCATGTCGGAGACGTCGCGGTCCGCCGTCGTGCGGAGCAGTATCTACGGGGAGCTGGCGCGCGGCTTCGCCTATCCGGGCGCCGAGCTGCTCGACGACATCGAGGCCGGAGATTTCGGCTTCGACGTGGTCGATCTCGTCATCGATGTCCATCCCGATCTGATTGCGGCGCTCGCGAGCGTCCGCAGCGATCTGGGGACGCGGGTGGACGATCTCGTGACTCTGGAAGGGCATTATCTGGCGACGTTCGAGACCGGCCCACGAAAGCCGCCGCTCTCCCTCTACGAGGGCGACTACGTGACCGATCGCCCGCGCGCGGACCTGCTGCTCGAGATCGACGCCTTCTATCGGCATTTCGGGCTCGTGCCCAGTGAGAAGCCGCGAGACTTCGTCGACACCCTGACGGCCGAGCTCGAGTTCCTTCGGTTTCTCGTCGCCAAGGAAGCGCAGGCGATCGAGCAGGCGCTCGACGCGAGGCCCTACCAGCGGGCGCAATACGATTTTCTCGGTCGCCATCTCGTGCCGTTCCTGGTCGCCATGGACGGCACGCCGGGCGACTTCGTCGCGCCGTTCTATCGCGGGCTCGTCCGCTGTGCCCGTTGCTTCGTCGAGGCGGAGGCGGTCGCGGTGGCGCGCCGGCTCGGCGCGGCGGCGGCCTGACCAGGCGAGCGAGCTCGACGGAGTGATCATGTCGGAACTGAAGGCAGCGCCTGCGGCTCGATGGTCCATCGTCCGCAGGATCACCGGCTGGCTCGCACGGCCCGTCTCGCGGTGGATTCTCGCAGGGCTCGTGGCCGCCGGGTTCATCGGCGGCGTGCTGTTCTGGGGTGCCTTCCACACCGCCGTAGAAGCCACCAACACGCTCGAGTTCTGCACCGGATGCCACGTGATGCGCGACTTCGTCTATAAGGAGTACGCGACGACGATCCACTATCAGAACCGCACCGGCGTGAAGGCGACCTGCTCCGACTGTCACGTCCCGAAGGAGTGGTTCCCCAAGATGATGCGCAAGGTGCAGGCCACCAACGAGCTGTGGCACTGGATGCTCGGCACCATCGACACGAAGGAGAAGTTCGAAGCGAAGCGGCTGGAGCTCGCCACCCATGTGTGGGACCGGATGAAGCAGACGGACTCGCTCGAATGCCGGAACTGCCATACCCTCCAGTCGATGAACCCCGAGTTCCAGAAGCCGCGTGCCAGAAAGGTCCATCTGGACGCCTTCACGTCGGGCCAGACCTGCATCGATTGCCATAAGGGCATCGCCCACAACAGTCCGCGCGAGCGCCTGACGATGACCCAGATCGAGGCGCTCGAAAAGCCGAATCCGGCCTTCATTCGTCCGATTCCGCCGACCTTCATCGACGGATTGGCGCGCGTCACGGCCCGCGAGGAGGCGGAGGCGAAGGCGCGCGACGAGGCCGCCCGGGCCGCCGAGCAGGCGCTGCGGACACGCATCGAGGCGGAGCTTGCCCGCAAGGCGAGTGGCGATTCCGGTGCGGCAGCGGTCGACACTTTCGGGGTCGACTGGGCCGTCGTGCCGGCCAAGACCGTGACGCTGTTCTATCCCGGCGTCAGCTCGTTCGAGTGGATTCAGGTGGCGCGCGATCACACCGGCGCCCGCGGCTTCCTGCGCACGGGAGAGCGGTGCAGCGAGTGTCACGGCAAGGAGGTCAAAGACATCGGCAGCAAGCTCGTGTCGGGCACCAAGAACGAGCCGACGCCGATCCCCGGCAAGCGCCCGTGGATCGACCTCTCGGTCCAGGCGGCCCAGGACGGCTCCGATCTCTTTCTCCGCTTCGAGTGGAGCGACACGCCGCACGCGCCCGTGCCGTTCGTCGAAGGCGGCAAGATGGACCCGCAGCACGCCAGCAAGCTGTCGATGATGGTCGCCGGTCCGGCTGTCGCGCGCGCCGAGCAGGGCGGATGCTGGGTCACCTGCCATCACGACGTGCGCTCGATGCCGGACGCGGCCCGGGTCGATCCCGCGGCGGCGCCGGGCCTCCTCGCCGATGCGCGCGACGCGACCATCGCCCAGGGCCTCACCAAGTATCTGGCCGATTCGCGCGAGCGGATCGATCTACAAGGCAAGGACGGGCCGCGCGGCGGTGGCATCGTGGTCAAGCCGGCGTCCGATCTCGCGGCCTTGCGCGCCGCCGGAACCCGCATGGAGCTCTTGCGCCTGCGCCCCGGCCGTCCGGCCGAGTCCGGCAGCGTCCTGGCGCAGCGTCTGATGGAAGGCGGCGTTCCGATCACCGGGAGCATCGCGCAGGTCGGCGATCGGTGGGTCGCGACCCTGCGGCGCCCGTTGAAGCCGTCGGGCTCCGGCGAAATCGGCATCGTCCCCGGTGCCGTGTACACGGTCGGCTTCGCCGTGCACGACGACTTCGCGGATGCGCGCTTCCATCACGTTTCGCTGGAGCTGCGGCTGGCCCTGGATGGGGCCACCTCGGAGCTGCCGATCACCTCGATCGCCCCGTCGCGGCGATGATGGGCGACGAGAGCCGGAGGGTCTCATGCACGGCACGATGATTCCGATCGGCCTTCCGGCAGCACACAGGAAGCCGGCGTCATCGCCGCTCGTCGATTCGTTCGGTCGCGCCATCACGTATCTGCGCGTCTCGGTGACCGACCGCTGCGATCTGCGCTGCGTCTACTGCATGTCGGAGCACATGACCTTCCTGCCGAAGGCCGACATCCTGACGCTGGAGGAGCTGGACCGGCTGTGCGCCGCCTTCATCGCGCGCGGCACCCGCAAGCTGCGCATCACCGGCGGCGAGCCGCTGGTCCGGCGCGGCATCATGACGCTGTTCGGAAAGGTGTCGCGCCATCTCGCCTCCGGCGCCCTCGACGAGCTGACGCTCACCACCAACGGCTCGCAGCTCGACAAGCACGCGGCGGCGCTCGCCGATTGCGGGGTGCGCCGCATCAACGTCTCGCTCGACACGCTCGATCCGCAGACGTTCCGCGACATCACCCGCTGGGGCGATCTCGACCAGGTGAAGGCCGGCATCGCGGCCGCGCAGCACGCCGGCATCGCCGTCAAGATCAACGCGGTGGCGCTCAAGGGCGTCAACGAGCACGAGATCGCCGACCTGATGATGTGGGCGCACGGCGCCGGCATGGACCTCACGCTCATCGAGGTGATGCCGCTCGGCGACATCGGCGAGAACCGGCTGGATCAGTACCTGCCGCTGTCGATGGTGCGGGCGCGGCTCGCCGAGCGCTTCACGCTGACCGAGACCGACGATCGCACCGGCGGCCCGGCCCGCTACGTGCGGGTGGCGGAGACCGGCGGACGGCTCGGCTTCATCACACCCCTCACCCACAACTTCTGCGAATCGTGCAACCGTGTGCGCCTCACCTGCACGGGCACGCTGTTCATGTGCCTCGGCCAGGAGGACGCCGCCGACCTGCGGGCGGTGCTGCGCACCGCGCCGGACGAGGCGACGCTGCACACGGCGCTCGACGCCGCCATCGCCCGCAAGCCGAAGGGCCACGACTTCGTCATCGACCGCCGACGCAAGCGCCCGGCTCTCGCCCGCCACATGAGCGTGACCGGCGGCTGAGCATCGCTATTGCGGATGGGGGACGCGAAGCACGACGTCCAGCGGAGCCGTGGGTCGATCCTGGTCGGCCGAGGGGCGGCAGCCTGCGGGCCGTCGGCACAAGGCGAGCGCGCCGACGAGAACGAACACGCCACCGAGCCCCACCTCGAGAGTCAGTATCCAGGCTTGCGTGTCCTCTCCGGCCCATTCCGAGAGAAGCGGGATCTTGAGGAACGCCTGCACCACCGCGGCCGCGGTGTTGAACCAGAGCGCGCACAGGGCTGCAACGACATAGGCCGGGCGCCAACCGCCTTTGAGCTTCGCCCCGTAGAGTGCGATCGCCGCCAAAGTCAGCAAGGCGACCGACGCCACACCGACCACATGCCGAATGCCCACGGCATTCACGGGGTACAGGAACCCGGTGAGGCTGGTGAGGAGCGTGGTGATCAGGAAGACGAATGTCAGGCCGGCCACGCGGAGACCTGCCGCCATTCCGACCATCGCAGCGATCCCCGACAGAACCCCGGTCAGGCTGATGATCACATGAAGGGACGTGAATGTATCAATCGGCAGGCCGGCGATCATGACTCGTCTCCCGGTCGGCTCGTGCGAGGCACTCGCGAGGCAACTACGGAGGCGTCGACTGGTCAATACTGTGAAATACGGGGATCGATTAAGACGGTTTGGAAACTCCGACGGGCGTAGCCGCTTCCAATACGCCATGACATTCAGTCTCGTCCGTTCGACTCGGAAGAGATCATCCCGCGAACGCCAACGGTGAAATTGGCACCGATTGGACTCGGACCGGGACGCATTTTCGTGCTTTGTTCCGCCGATTGCTGCCGATTGGCCGGCGAGGAGCAGCCGCGCGGTACACCCAAGTAGCTGGCTTTCAGAAATCGCTGGTGCTGCCGGACAGGATTGAACTGTCGACCTCTCCCTTACCAAGGGAGTGCTCTACCACTGAGCTACGGCAGCGACCGGCTCGCGCGAGTCATGCGGTGCACGGCGCGAACGGCGGTTCCTTGCCACAAGGTCGGGGGCGGCGCAAGCGCTGCTCTGCACCTCCCCATGCACCGGCGGCGACGCCGCTCATCGTGCCCACGCGGTCGCCGCTGCGAGCGAGCGCCGCCCCGTCGGGTCCGACCGCCCTGCCCGCCCCCGCTCGCCCCCGCGCCCTCTCGGAATGACTGCGAACCGACGCATCGCGCCCTCCTCCGGAACGCTAGATCCGACAGCCGCGTCCCCCCGCTCGCCCCCCGTGAGCCACGTCGCGGCCCCGCACTGCCCCCGAGCCCTCTTGGCAGGACCGCCACGCCCCCGCAGGCAGCAGGCATCCCGGCCCGAAGGCGGGAGCATCCGGGGCACCGCTCGTCCTCCTCCGGAGCCGGCCCCGCCATGCAAAAGCCTCGGGTGCATCGGAGCGTCTCGGCGCAGCCGGCACGGGTCCCGTCCGCAGCTGCTCGCCGTAAACCCGGCGCCTTGGACCCGTCGGACCCAGCCGAGGCGCGGCCGCCGCGGTGCACAACCCGTCTCCCGCCCGAGAGGGTTGATATTTATCATATTACCGGAATCGAGCGGTCCCTTAGATCGGCCCGTGCCGGCTCGTCCCGGCCTCCATGTCCGTCCCGTCCACCCTGGTCGCCCGCCGGTGCCCCTTAGCGTTCGTCTCGCTCGATCGTCCCGGCTCGGCCGCCGGAGCCCTCGGCTCCGCCGCGGCTGCCGGACCGCCCGCACCGGCGCGACCGCCCGCAGCAGGGCTTGCCCATGAGCCTCGATCTGAGCGTCGAATCGTTGCGCCCGAAGAGCAGCCGTCCCGCCGGCGAGGAAAGCGGCTTCGCGCGCTTCGCCATCGTCTTCACCAACTGGTCGGAGCGCTGGTACCCCGACTCGTTCGTCTTCGCGGCGCTGACCGTGATCGGCGTCGCCGCCGCCGCACTGGCGCTCGGCTCCAAGCCGCTCGACATCGCCAACGCCTTCGGCGGCGGCTTCTGGAGCATCATCACCTTCACGATGCAGATGGTGATGGTGGTGGTGACCGGCTTCGTGGTGGCCACCTCGCCGCCGGCCGCCCGCTTCATCGACTGGATCGCCCGGGCGCCGCGCACCGCCCGCGGCGCGGTGGCGTTCGTCGCCTTCGTCAGCATGTCGGCGTCGTTCCTCAACTGGGCCTTCAGCATGGTGCTGGGCGGCCTGCTGGTGCAGGCGCTGGCGCGCCGCGGCGATCTGCGCATGGACTACCGGGCGGGCGCCGCCGCCGCCTATCTGGGGCTCGGCGCCACCTGGGCGCTCGGCATCAACTCGTCGGCGGCCCAGCTCCAGGCCAACCCGGCGAGCCTGCCCAAGTCGATCTCCGACATCACCGGCGTCATCCCCTTCACCGAGACCATCTTCCTCTGGCAGTCGATGCTGATGGCGCTGATCATCCTGATCGTCTCGGTGCTGATCGCCTATTTCTCGGCGCCGAGCGCCGCCACCGCCAAGACCGCGGAAGACTTCGGCATCGACCTGACGCCGCGCTCCTCGGTCACCTTCGGCCCGTCGCGGCCGGGCGAGTGGCTGGAGCGCACCCCGTTCATCAGCCTGGCGCTGGCCGCGCTCGGCTTCGGCTTCATCTACAACGAGTTCGCCACCAAGGATCCGCTCCTGGCGATCTCCAACCTCAACACCTACAACCTCCTGTTCCTGCTCATCGGCCTGGTGCTGCACTGGCGGCTCGGCAGCTTCCTCGGCGCGGTCTCCAAGGCGGTGCCGTCGACCTCGGGCGTGCTGATCCAGTTTCCGCTCTACGGCGCCATCGCGCTGATGCTCACCGGCGTGAAGGGCGCCGACGGCTTCAGCATCTCGCACCACATCGCCAACCTGTTCGTCAGCCTGTCGACCCAGGAGTCCTTCCCGGTGCTGATGGGCGTCTACTCGGCGGTGCTCGGCTTCCTGGTGCCGTCCGGCGGCGGCAAGTGGATCATCGAGGCGCCCTACGTCATGCAGGCCGCCAAGGATCTCGGCACCCACATGGGCTGGGCCGTGCAGGTCTACAACGCCGCGGAGGCGATCCCGAACCTAATCAACCCGTTCTGGATGCTGCCGCTGCTCGGCGTGCTGGGGCTGAAGGCGCGCGACATCGTCGGCTTCACCTTCATCCAGTTCCTGCTGCACATCCCGCTGGTGCTGTTCCTGCTGTGGTTCTTCGGCCGCACCCTGCTGCCGGGCTGAGCCCACGCCCCATCACGGCGGCGGGGCTCCGGCCCCGTCGCCGTCCCTGGCCTGCTCCTGCCCTGCCCGCCGCCGGGCGGTGGCGCGCGTTGCGCCGTCGCGGTCGCCGTGCTCTAAGGCCGCCATGACCGGACCGGGCAAGACCGACGAACAACGCGCCCGCGCGGCGCGGCTGTCGGCGGCGCTGCGGGAGAATCTGCGGCGCCGGAAGGCGCAGTCGCGGGCCCGCACCGGCGAGCCCGACACCGCCGCCGACACCCCGGCCACCGACATGCCCGACCCCGCGCCCGCCACGGCGGTGCACCGATCGCCCGAGAACGGCCCCTTGTCCCACGATTCCGCCGGAATCGTCCCGGAGAACGGGCGCCGATAAGCTGGACCGAGACGGCGCCGGCGCGGTCGCGATTCACGCCACCGCCGACACGGCGTCCATCCACGAGGGGGCATCATGGACCGGATTCGCATCGTGGGCGGCAGGCCCCTCTCCGGACGCATCGCCATCTCGGGCGCCAAGAACGCCACCCTGCCGCTGATGATCGCGAGCCTCCTCACCGACGAGCCGCTGGTGCTGGAGAACGTGCCGCGGCTGGCCGACGTCGCCCTGCTCCAGCGCATCCTCGGCAACCATGGCGTCGACGTGATGGTCGGCGGCAAGCGCCCCGGCGACGGCGAGTACGACGGGCAGACGCTGCACATCTCGGCCAAGCGCATCGTCGACACCGTCGCCCCCTATGACCTCGTCTCGCGCATGCGGGCGAGCTTCTGGGTCATCGCCCCCCTGGTCGCCCGCATGGGCGTCGCCAAGGTGTCGCTGCCGGGCGGCTGCGCCATCGGCACCCGGCCGGTCGACCTGCTGCTGATGGCACTGCGCGACCTCGGCGCCGACATCGAGATCGACGGCGGCTATGTGCTGGCCCGCGCCCCGAACGGCCTGCGGGGCGGCGAGATCGTGTTTCCCAAGGTGACGGTCGGCGGCACCCACACGGCCCTGATGGCGGCCGTGCTGGCCCGCGGCACCACGGTGATCGAGAACGCGGCACGCGAGCCCGAGATCGTCGACGTCGCCGACTGCCTGACCAAGATGGGCGCCCGCATCAGCGGCGCCGGCTCCTCGCGCATCGAGATCGAAGGCGTCGCCCGCCTCGACGGCGCCCGCCACCGGGTGGTGCCCGATCGCATCGAGACCGGCACCTATGCGATGGCGGTGGCGATGGCGGGCGGCGACGTGCTGCTGGAAGGCGCCAAGCCGGAGCTGCTCCAGGCCGCCCTCGATGTGCTCGCGGAGGCCGGCGCCGAGATCGCCGCCACCAACGAGGGCATCCGCATCGCCCGCAACGGCGCCGGCATCGCGCCGGTGCGGGTCACCACCGAGCCGTTCCCCGGATTTCCGACCGACCTTCAGGCGCAACTGATGGCGCTGATGACCCGCGCCAAGGGCACCTCGCACATCACCGAGACGATCTTCGAGAACCGCTTCATGCACGTGCAGGAGCTGGCCCGCTTCGGCGCCCAGATCCGGCTCGACGGCGAGACCGCCACCATCGACGGCGTGCCGCGCCTCAAGGGCGCCCCGGTGATGGCGACGGATCTGCGCGCCTCGGTGTCGCTGGTGATCGCGGCGCTCGCCGCCGAGGGCGAGACGCTGGTCAACCGCGTCTATCACCTGGACCGCGGATTCGAGCGGCTGGAGAGCAAGCTCGCCGCCTGCGGGGCCGAGATCGAGCGCATCAGCGGCTGAGCGGACGCCCGCAGGGCATCGAGCCACGAGCGGCGAGGCTCGGAGGCGATCACGGCAGGATCGTACCAAGACGGCTGTCGCGGTTCGGGCGGGGCGGGGAACGAAAGGCCCGTTACGGCATTCCCCCACCGACGATCCCGAATTCCGAGAGGCCGCACATGCCGATCCCGAAGTCAGGACTGGCCGTGATTCTCGTCGCGACGTTCGCCATCGGCGCCGGCGCAACGATCGCGACCGGCCAGGAGGCCGCGCCGCTGCCCACCATGCCGCCGACCGGCGGCGTCGGCCCGGTGTCGGCGCAGCCCGCCCCGCTCACCGAGGCGCAGAAGGCCGCCATCGCCCGCTCGGTCCGCGAGGCGAACCGCAAGGTCACGGTGCCGCCCGGCGTTCAGGTCCGCGTCGGCGCCGAGCTGCCGCCGTCGATGGAGCTCTACATGCTCCCCGACCCGACCCTGGCCACCATCCCGGAAGCCAAGCCCTACAAGTACACCGTGGTCGAGGACCGCGTGCTGCTGGTCGATCCCACCACCATGAAGGTGGTCGAGGTGCTGCCGCGGTAGGGTATCGGCGCCCTGCTGCAGACGGTCAGCGCGCCGGATCTTTCGCCAGCATGCGGCTGGCGGCGGCCGGCAGCACGTCGAGAAACGGCCCCATGAAGAAGGCTTCGCCGCTGCCGTCGCCGAACGAGGCGTCCCAAGCGTCGATCATCTCGCGCACCGTCGCGGCGCAGGCCGGCATGGAATCGACGATCAGCTCGCCGATCATGGCGCCGGCACTCGCCTGCTTGAAGCGCGGGTCGGCCGCGATGGCCCGCACGATGCAGTCAGTCGTCGCCGTCACCCGGCTCTGAAGCGCGACGCGGGGCGACGCCGCATGGCTCGGCCGCGGATCGAGCGGGCCGGTCGCCACGCTCAGCGCCAGCGAGGCCGCGACCAGAGGTGCGATCACCATGGGGTCCCCTCCTTTCGGCCCGGTTCCGAACGAGCCGGTCCGCCCGATCACCAAGCGAGATCACCAAGCAAGCCGTATGCCGGCGCAAGCCGCGAGGACCCACCCCGATCCGACACGCCAGCGTGGAGACGTGGGCCGCCCTCTGTCTATCCGTCAAACACGGCAGGGCCGCAGAACGCCGTTCGACTGCGGCCGCCGGGCCACACCCCTGCGGCCCGATGCCCACACTCGGGGGCCGCCGACCGATCGGGCGCGCGATGGCAGGAACCCGGTGTGGCAGCGGGCGTTGACGGGTCACCCACCGCGAGGAGCGACCCCCATGCGCCGCCGTCTGCCGAGCCTGACCATCGCCGCGGCCCTCGTGGCCGGCACCGTCGCCCTGGCGAGTGGACTGCCGACCGGCGTCGCGGCGGCGCAGACCACCGCACAGGACACCGCCGACGGCCCCCGGATCGAGCTCAGCGATGCCCAGCGTCACACCATCTGGCAGAGCGTCAGCCGCACCCAGAAGAACCACGCGGCCCCCACCGGCTTCCGCGTCGCGGTCGGCGCCACGCTGCCGGCCGGCATCGACCTCGCGCCGATGCCGGACACGCTGGCCGGCCTGATGCCGGAGGCCAAGCCGTTCGCGGTGGCGATGATCGAGAAGCAGGTGGTGCTGGTCGACCCGAAATCCCGCCAGGTCGCCGCGGTCATCACCGAGGAGACGCGCTGATGACCGCCAAGCAACCGCAGCCACCCGAGGCGAGCGCCGATCCCAAGCGCGATCCGCACCCGCCCGGCAACACCGAGAAGGACCCGCGCGACTGGGTGTCGGGCGACGAGCCGATGACCGGCGCTCAGGCGTCCTATCTGAAGACGCTGTCCGAGCAGGCGCACGACCCGGAGGCGTTCGATCCCGGTCTCACCAAGGTCGAGGCGTCGCAGCGGATCGACGCTCTCAAGGCACGGCTCTCACTGGACAAGTAGCGCGAGACACCGAGCCTGGCGGCGCGACTCCGGGCACCCCGCGGCACGAACGCGAATGGCCGGGACGGAGCCCGGCCATCACGCACGACGTAGCGGCAGTTCGGCAGCCGCAGCTTGCTCGAAGATCTCACGCCCGCGGCGCGATCTCGGTCTTGGTGTCGTCGACGTGGGTTTTCCACTTCGACATGCTGTCGGCGATGATGCGGGTCGACTGCATGGCGGCCTGGTTGAGCTGGGCGTAGCCGGCGAGCTCGCGCTGGACGCGCTCCCCTTCGCTGGCGATGTAGTCGCGCAGCGTCTGCAACTCGCCGATCAGGTTGTCGATCTCGGCGAGCGAGGTGCCCGCCACCCGTTGCACCAGCGTCGAGATGTTGCTGGCGGCGAACTCGCCCGAGCCGGCGTCGGTGTTGCGGCGCGCCGGCGTGAAGTCACGACGCACGAACTCGCGGATCTCGCCCTCGAACGAGGTGGCGACGGCATCGACGTCGTCTTGGACCGCCTGGGTGCTGGTCAAGGTCATACTCCCCGTACTCCTTCTGATCGATCGGGTCCCCCGCTGCGCGCCGGCATCGTCCCGCCCGCCGAGGCGGTCCCCCGGGGCGATGCGAGCGTGCAACCCCGCCATCTCACCAGCCCAATGGGGCCGGGTCGCGACGCTGGTGCGGCAGGCTCGCCCCGCCGCCGCCCGACCCTCGTCGCATTCCTGAATCGATCGTGAATCGCGGCCCCGGCGCCGGCCCGCCGCTCACGCAGGCGTGTGACGGTACGCCGGAACGGCAACCGCACGGCGGCGTTTCGGGTGCAGTGTCTTCAGCACGGAGAGACCGCATGACCCCCACCCGTCTCGTCGCCGTCGGCCTGGCGCTCCTGTCCGGCACCGCGCTTGCGAACGCCCAGACCGTCATCTCCCGCGAGGTGTCGCAAGAGCCGGTCGAGACCCTGATCACCCGCGGCCCCGACGGCATCACGGTCACGCGGCGGCCGTTGCAGTCGATGGCGGCGCCGGTGGTGTCGACGGTGCCGGTGTTCCCGACCTACGGCCCGTCCGGCGAGGTCTACACGCGCAGCTGGGTGCAGCCCGCACCCGTACCGGCCGCGCCGGTGGGCGGCAGCATCGCGGTCCGTCCTTATGGCGAGCCCGTCACCACCACGACGACCCGCACCGTGGTGATCGAAGACGAGGAGCCGGTGCGGCCGGCGGTGCGCACCGTGCGGCGGGGAACGCCGCCGATCATGGCCCGCGCGGTCGAGCCCGAGCCGGTCCGCACCACGCGCAGCCGGACGGTGACGCGCCGCGTCAGTGCCGCGCCGATAGCGCTCGCCCCGACGCAGCGCACCACGGTCTATCGCACGCTGGTGCAGGAGCAGACCTACGATCCGGCGGCGCTCGCCACCGTGACGCCGGGCTACGGCTCCGGCTGGAGCAGCACCGGCTGGGCGCCCGGCTACAGCGGCTGGGCGGCGGCGCCGGTGGCGCGGCCAATCACCTACACGGTCGGCTCGGTGCTGCCCGAGACCGTGACGGTGGCGCCGATGCCGCGCCAGGTCGTCATGCAGGTGCCGGAGACCCGCGGCTACGAGTACGCCGTCGTCGACGGCCGCGTCCTGCTGGTCGAGCCGGGCACCAACACGGTGGTGGCCGACATCGTCCGCTGACGTGGCGGACCATCGTCGCCGCACAGCCGGCGGATCATGTCGCGGCGGATCACGATCCGCCGCGACACCGTCTCCTCATCGTTTCCACCTTATGACAGCCTTCGAGCCGGACCCCCGATGACGCAGCGCCCCAATCCCCCGACGCTTCCCGGCACGCCGCAGCGCGTGCGCCGCATGACCGACGCCGAGATCAACGACGCCATCGACCGCCAGATCGAGCGCAACGTGCTGTACTACGCCGAGCATCAGGAGGAGATCCCGCTGCGGCTGCGCAGCCTCGATGCCGAATGGGATATCGAGCGCGCCCTTCAGGCCAACGCGGCCGCGGTCGGGCTCGCCGGCTCGCTGCTGGCGCTGACGCGCGGCGGCGGCTGGGTGGCGCTGCCGGCGCTGGTCGGCGGCTTCCTGCTCCAGCATGCGACCCAGGGCTGGTGCCCGCCGCTGCCGGTGATGCGCCGCATGGGCTTCCGCACCGCCCGCGAGATCGATGTCGAGCGCAACGCCCTCAAGGCCCTGCGTGGCGACTACGCGGCGGTGCCGAAGGACGGCGACACGGCGGCCCGCGCCCGCGCCGCCCTCCAGGCCGCCCGCTCGGGGCCGTTCGCCTCGGTCGGCCGGACGGCGACCGCGCCGACGACGTCGCCGCTGAGCGCCAGCGGACGTGCCGGCGCCGCCTCCACGACGGTGCCACGGCCGGCCTGACATTCTGATCGGGCCGCCGGCGCTCCGCGCGTGGCGCCGGCCCGGGTGGCCGGCGCCGCCGTTACGTCTCGATGCTCAGGGATAGCCGAGCAGGATCTCGGCGACGACGGGCTTCACCGCCTTGACGGTGGCGGCCGACGAGACCAGCCCCTCGCCGGTCGCCTGTGCCTTGGCCTCGTCCGTCACCTTGGGGCCGGGAACGAACCGCAGCGTCACGTTGCAGCCGCCCGGCAGCGACGCCAGGGCGCCGCCCTGCCAGTCCACCACGTTGCCGCCGGAGTCCTGATCGAAGCCCTGGAGCTTGAACGGCTTGCCGTTGAGCTTCTCGACCGCGGCGAGCGGCATGCCGAGCTTGAGGCCCTTCGGGGCCGTCCAGGTGGACTGGCCGGCGACCACGATGACGTTGATGTTGGCGCGCTCGCCCTCGTCCTTCCACAGCACCTCAAGGCGCCGCTGCGGGTCGTCCGGGAACAGCACCGAAGCATTGAGCTTCGACCCATCGGGGCCGCCGTCCACCTCGGTGAAGGTGATGTTCTTCGAATCGAACGCCGAGGCGAGCGACAGGTGGGTGGCCGACTTGGCGAACGGCCCCGAGCAGGCGATCGCCCGCTGAGAGGCGGCCGCCGGCTTGGCGCCCCCGGCGGCACGCCGGGCCGGAGCGGCCGCGGGAGCCGCTTCGCCGCCCCCCTCCGGTGCCTGGGCGGGTGCCTGAGCCTGCGGCCGACGCTGCGGGCGCGGCTTCGCGGCCGGCTCGGCCGGCGCATCGGTCGCCGCAGGGGCGCGCTGCTCCATCTGCTGGGTGGGGGCCGGCCAACGATCCTGGAGGGGCGCCTGCCCCTGCGCCAGGGCCGCGGACGGGACGGCAAGCAGGCCGACCAGCAGCCCGCGCGTGAAGCGATCCATCATGGGTGCCTCGATACTCCGATACAAAAGATTCGGGGGATCATAGCGGCTTTTGCCGGCCGAGTGAGGCCCGATCGAGGCGGCCGGTCGACTCGTCCGCAGCTCAGTGCAGCGGCCGCCGCAGCAGCGAGAACAGCGGCGGCGACAGGGCGACGAACACGACGAGCGGAGCGAACAGGTCGCCATCGGCGACGGCGGTCGACGAGAACGCCTCGGCGACCACCCGGACCGGCTTGCCGCTCGCCACCACCAGAACCATCTCGGCCGCCAGTGTCAGCACCAGCCAAAGCGCCCCGATCGCGAACGCGGCCCCGAACGGCGGCTTTGCGGCGCGGACGAACAGCGCGATCGCCACCCCCATCAGCAGAATGCCGGTGACGCCGGAGACCGGCAGTGCGGTCGGGCCGATCAGCGGCACCAGCACCAGCTCGCGCAAGGCGCCATTGGCGAACGCGATGGCGAATAGGATGAACCAGAACAGCAGGGCGTTTCGAATCAGGGAGCCACACGACATCGGCACCTGCCTCGGGAGATGGGCTATCGCCCACCTTTCTACCGGAGGTCTCGGTCCAGGGCTATTCCGTTCGTACGCGCTCGGTCCGGTCGTGGGCCGCCCACGACTGGCGGATCTCCCGGCCAGCGAGGTATGACGGTGGCAGCCGGCGTCGCGTGACCGTGCCGACGGGCCGGCGATGCCGTCGCGCGCCGACTCCGAGGTCTCGGATGTCCGCTGCTCCGATTGCCGAGGCTGCCGCCCACGCGCTCGCGGCGCTCGCGGGTGCGCGCCGCTTCGCCACCGTGCTGGCCGATCCGCCGTGGCAGTTCGTCAACCGCACCGGCAAGATGGCGCCCGAGCACCGGCGCCTCACCCGCTACGGCACGCTGACGCTGCCGGAGATCGCCGGCCTGCCGGTCGCCGCGCTGACATTGCCGACCGCGCATCTGTATCTCTGGGTGCCCAACGCGCTGCTGCCCGAGGGGCTGGCGGTGCTCGCCGCCTGGGGCTTCGCCTACAAGGCCAACATCGTCTGGCACAAGGTGCGCAAGGACGGCGGCTCGGATGGCCGTGGCGTCGGCTTCTACTTCCGCAACGTCACCGAGCTGCTGCTGTTCGGGGTGCGCGGCCGCCATGCCCGCACCCTGGCGCCGGGGCGCCGGCAGGTGAACCTGATCGCCACCCGCAAGCGCGAGCACTCGCGCAAGCCGGACGAGCAGTACGCCGTGATCGAGGCGTGCTCGCCCGGCCCCTATCTCGAGCTGTTCGCCCGCGGGCTGCGCCCCGGCTGGACGAGCTTCGGCGATCAGGCCGACGCCCAATGGGCGCCGAGCTGGGCCACCTACGCGCACCGATCGGTGACCGGCCTGCCCGCCCGATAGGCATCGCGGCCGCCGCGCGGGCGACGAGCCGTCAGGCCGCCGGAGCGCCGTCGCCGGCCGCCTCGAGATGGCGCCGCAGCGCCGGATCGATCCGCAACCGGGCCGCCAGGTCGTCGAGCCAGGCCCGCTCGGCCGGCGTGTCGGCATCGATCGCCACATAGGCGGCGAGATAGATCTGGGCCGCCTCCTCCGGGCCGCGCGCATCCGCCGCGAGGGAGCCCGGCGTATCAGGCTTGGCGATCATCGCCTCCAGCACCAGCCGCTCGTCCTCGGACAAGGCGCTCGCCTCCACCCGCTCGACCAGCCGCATCCGCTCCGCCTCGTCGATGCGGCCGTCCGCCATGGCGGCGCCGATCATGGCCCGCAGCAGCAGCAGGCCGGCCCGCTCCGCCTCGACCTGTCCGGCGGGGGTCGCGGCAGGCGCACCGGCAGCCCCACCCGTCGCCCCGCTGGCGCCGCCCAAAAGCTGGCCGAGCGTGTCGGCGACGCCCTGCGGCACGACCGGGCGGCCGGCGCGGTAGTCCTGATACGCCTTGTAGGCGAGGCCGCCGAGCACCGCGGCGGCTCCGACCTGAAGGGCGGTGCCGGCATATTTGCGCGCATGCTTGGAGCCGAGCAGCACCCCGGCGAGGCCGCCCGCGAGGCCACCGGCGCCCAGCATCCCGGCATTGCGCGACAGCAGATCGCCGAGACCGCCGCCACCGCCACCGCCGGCGAGCTGCCGGCCGAGGGCGGCGAGGTCGAGGCCGCCCGCCGGTCCCGCCGGAGCCGTGCCGGCACCGAGGCTGGAGGGCGGCAGGCCGCGGCCGCGTTGAAGGAAGCTCCCGCCCTCGCGCGCCGGCGAGGAGGCGGGTGCTCCGAAGCCGCCCTGGCCCGGCGCGGCGCCGGCCAGCACGGCGGTGAGGATCTTGTTGACGTCGATCATCGGCAGGTCCTTCCGGTCAGGCGTGGCCGGCGCACGGCCCGGCCAGCGCCGCGGCGACACCGGCGGGTGCACACCGCGTGAGACCGAGGCCGGCGAGGTCGAGGCGGGCGAGATCCAGGCGGGCGCGTAGCCGCATGTCGTGCAGGGCATCGCGCAGCCGACGATCGTCGAGAGCGCGGCCACGGGCGGCGAGGTCGCGCGCCACCTTGGCGATCATGTCGTCGTGGCCGGGCGCGGCGCGGTCGGCGAGATGCACGGCCCACGCATACAGCTCGAGCGCCTCGCCGCCGAGCCCGAGGCGGCGGCCCGCCCACAGGCCGAACAGGACATTCCGGCCGACGATCTCGGCGTCGTGCGCGGCGCAATCAGAACCGGCGTCGACGTAATCGAGGGGCGGCGCGGCGGCGGCGATGGTCGTGCCGGCGACAGTGGTGGGGGCGACAGTGGTGGTCATGGGGTCCTCGTGAAATCTTGGGGTGGCGCGGCTCAGTCGGTGGCGCCGACCTGGGCCAGCGCCTCGCGATGGCAGCGCGAGAGCGCCTCGCGCACCGCCTGGGGGGTCGCCGGAACGCCGGCGCGGTTGAGGTCGTACCAGAGCTTGTGGACGACATCGTCGCTGCCCGGGCTGGTGAAGTCGGCGGCGTGCACCTCGGCCGCGTAGCTGGCCGCATCATCCGCGGGCAGGCGCATCAGCCGGGCCGCCCACAGGGCGGCGAGCGCGTTGCGACGCGCCACGATGCTGTCGGCGGTGTCGGCCTCGACACACCATCCGGCGGCGCCTTCGGAGGCGCGGGGAACGAGGGTGACGTGAGCGGTCATCGTGGGTTCTCCTGTTGCGATGAATGGCGGGAGGTTGACCATCAGCTCCGATGGGCGCCGGTGTCCGGCGCGGCGGCCGGGCCGGCCTCGTGACGCGGCGCCGTCGTGAACAGCGGCGCCAGCAGCGTGGTGCGCGGTGCATCCGCCACGGCGTCGCCGGTGGTGCGGTCGCGGCCGGTCTTCCACACCGAGAACAGCACGCCGCCAGCCAGGAGCGTCACGGTGACGCCGAGCGAGATCAGCGGATCGAGCTTGCCGACGATCTGGTTCCAGAAGATCTTGAGCCCGATGAACACCAGCACCAGCGACAGCGCATATTTGAGATAGCGAAAGCGATGCACGCTGGCGGCCAGCGCGAAGTACAGGGCGCGCAGGCCGAGCACCGCGAAGATGTTCGACGTGTAGACGATGTAGGGGTCGGTGGTGATGGCGAAGATCGCCGGCACGCTGTCGACCGCGAAGACGAGATCGGCGAACTCGATCAGCACCAGGGCGACGAACAGCGGCGTCGCATAGAGCAGCCGGCCGCCTCCGGCCGGATCGGGCAGGCGCACCAGGAAGGCGTCGCCGTGCAGCTCGCGCGTCACCCGCAGGCGCGCCTGCACGGTCCGCATCAGGCGGTTGTCGACCCAGGCGGCGGGATTCTCGGCGACCACCAGCATCTTGATGCCGGTGACGATCAGGATGGCGCCGAACACGAACAGCACCCAGCCGAACTGCGACACCACGGCGGCGCCGAGCCCGATCATCAGGGCGCGCAGCACGATGACGCCGAGAATGCCGTAGAACAGCACGCGGTGCTGGAGATGCGGCGGCACCGCCAGGGTGGCGAAGATCAGCGAGATGACGAAGACGTTGTCGAGCGCCAAAGTCTTCTCGACGAAGAAGCCGGTCAGATAGGCGATGCCGGAGTCCGCGCCCATCTGGCCCCACACCCAGGCGCCGAACACCAGCGCGACGGCGATGTAGACGGCCGACAGGACGAGGCTTTCGCGGGCGCTGATCTCGCGCGCCTTGCGGTGCAGGATACCGAGATCGAAGGCGAGCAGGGCCGCGACGATGACGAGAAAGATCAGCCACGCCCAGGCCGGCTTGCCGAGCAGATCGGTGAACAGGGCAGCGGGCACGAGATCGAGTCCGAATCCGGGCACCAGGTCCATCGCAATCCTCCAGATGCCGCCGGTCCGATCGCATGGATCGGCACGAGGGCAGGTGAAAGATCCGACATCGCGGCAGGTGGTCCGCCAGAGGGGCCCGGATCGCTGTCGTCCGATATAGGGGCGCGATGTGGCACGTCCAGGGCGAAGCCGCCGGGCCGTTTGCGCCCAAGTGCCGCATACACCGTGCCGCAGAGACCGTGCCGCATAGGCCGTGCCGCATACGCCGTGCCGCATACGCCGTGCCGCCCCCCCTCGCGGCGGCCGACGCAGTAGCCGTCGGCCTTCCTTGTGCGGCGCGTCTTGTGCGGTGCGTCTTTGGTTGGATTGCGCCAATTCGTCGCTCCCACTATGGTGCCCTCAGACTAGAGCCGCGCAAAGCGGCCGCGTCCAAGTGGGAGGCGCAATGAACCAGGGGGACGCCGTGGGTACGCCATCGTACGACACGATCAAGAACGACCCGCAATTCCAGGAGCTCGTCGCCAAGCGGTCACGCTTCGCGTGGACGCTGACCGTGACGATGCTGCTGATCTACTTCGGCTTCGTCTTCGTGATCGCGTTCGCCCCGAGCGTCCTCGCGATTCGCCTCGGCAGCGGTGTCACCACCATCGGTATTCCGATCGGCCTCGCCGTGATCGTGTCGGCCTTCCTGCTGACCGGCATCTATGTGCGCCGCGCCAACTCCGAGTTCGACGCGGACACCCAGGACATTGCCGGGAGGCAGAAGTGATGCGCACCGTCCGCAAGACGACCACCGCCACGGTGCTGTCGGCCCTCGCCCTCGGGGCGGCTCTCGGCCTCGTCGATACCGCGCAGGCCGCCGGCGCCATCGAGGGCGGCGGCAAGCAGGCGCTCAACCTCGAAGCCATCCTGATGTTCTTCGCCTTCGTGGCGGCGACGCTCGGGATCACCTGGTGGGCGGCGCGGCGCACCCGCTCGGCGGCCGACTTCTACGCCGCCGGCGGCGGCATCACGGCGGGCCAGAACGGGC
Organism: Rhodoplanes serenus; assembly: GCA_009720755.1. GTDB lineage: Bacteria > Pseudomonadota > Alphaproteobacteria > Rhizobiales > Xanthobacteraceae > Rhodoplanes > Rhodoplanes serenus. The sequence goes on along the minus strand of WNKV01000015.1, from coordinate 116,828 downwards.
TCGCCATCGCGGGCGACTACATGTCGGCGGCGTCGTTCCTCGGCATCTCGGGCCTCGTCTTCGCCACCGGCTTCGACGGGCTGATCTACTCGGTGGGCTGGCTGGTCGGCTGGCCGATCATCCTGTTCCTGATCGCCGAGCGGCTGCGCAATCTCGGCAAGTACACCTTCGCCGACGTGGTCTCGTTCCGGCTGGAGCAGACCCGCATTCGCAGCCTGTCGGCGATCGGCACCCTGACCGTGGTGGCGTTCTACCTGATCGCCCAGATGGTCGGCGCCGGCAAGCTGATCGAGCTCTTGTTCGGCCTGCCCTATCTCTATGCCGTCATCCTGGTCGGCGCCCTGATGATCATCTATGTGGCCTTCGGCGGCATGGTGGCGACCACCTGGGTGCAGATCATCAAGGCCTGCCTGCTGCTCGGCGGCGCCACCTTCATGGCCCTGATGGTGCTGATCAAGTTCGGCTTCTCGCCGGAGGCGCTGTTCGCCCGGGCGGTCGAGATCCACCCGAAGGGCGGCTCCATCATGGCGCCCGGCAATCTCGTCACCGATCCGGTGTCGGCGGTGTCGCTCGGCCTCGCCCTGATGTTCGGAACCGCCGGCCTGCCGCACATCCTGATGCGCTTCTTCACCGTCGCGGACGCCAAGGCGGCGCGCAAGTCGGTGTTCTACGCGACCGGCTTCATCGGCTACTTCTACATCCTGACCTTCATCATCGGGTTCGGCGCCATCACGCTGCTGATGAACGATCCCGAGTTCTACAAGGTCGGGGCCGACGGCGCCTACAACAAGGTCACCGCGCTGCTCGGCGGCACCAACATGGCGGCGATCCATCTCTCCAACGCGGTCGGCGGCCCGCTCTTCCTCGGCTTCATCTCGGCGGTCGCCTTCGCCACCATCCTGGCCGTGGTGGCGGGCCTCACGCTCGCCGGCGCTTCGGCGGTGAGCCACGACCTCTACGCCTCGGTGATCGCCCTCGGGCGCGTGTCCGAGGACCGCGAGGTGCGGGTGTCGAAGATCTCGGCCGTGGTGATCGGCATCGTCGCCATCGTGCTCGGCTACATCTTCGAGAACCAGAACGTCGCCTTCATGGTCGGCCTCGCCTTCGCGGTGGCGGCGAGCTGCAACTTCCCGGTGCTGCTGATGTCGGTGATGTGGGGCGGCACCACGACGCTCGGCGTGCTGATCGGCGGCTTCCTCGGGCTGGTCTCGTCGGTCGCCCTGGTGGTGCTGAGCCCGGCCGTGTGGGTGAAGACCTTCGGCTTCGCCACGGCGCCGTTCCCCTACGACAACCCGGCGCTGTTCTCGATGACCATCGCGTTCGTCGGCATCTGGCTGGTGTCGAAGCTCGATCGCAGCGCCCGGGCCAAGATCGACACCGCCGCCTACGAGGCCCAGTACGTGCGCTCGGAGACCGGCATCGGCGCCACCAAGGCGGTCGCCCACTAGCGCGGCCGACGCTCTCGGCGGGGTCGCGCTGCGGCGCGGCCTCGGGCCGCCCGGCGACGACCGCAGCCGCGGCGTGCCGGAATCGACGGCGAGCGATCTCGTCGCCCACGCCGTGCCAACCAGACGACAGCGGCCGGCCCGACGGGCCGACCGCCTCCCTCCTCCGGCCCCGCCGCGACCCCCGCGCGACCGAGGACCGTCATCGGTCGGGTGCCCATGCCGCAAGCCTTCGACGCCCAGAATCCGCCGTTCGACCGGCTCAGCCACGCCGAGATCGGCACGCTACGCGCCGCACTCGACATCGGCTATTTCCCGCCCGGCGAGCCGATCATCGCGACCGGCCAGCGCTCCGAGCACCTGCATGTGGTCATCAAGGGCCGCGTCGAGGAGCGCGACGGCGAGACGATCGAGTCGAGCCTCGGCCCCAAGGACACCTTCGACGCCCGCTCGCTGGTGCACGGACCGGCCGGCACCGCCTTCGTGGCCGCCGAGGAGACCCTGTGCTACCTCGTGCCCAAGGCGGTGGTGCTCGATCTCGTCGCCCGCAACACCGGCTTCGCCGCGTTCTTCTATTCCGAGATCTCGCGCAAGCTGCGCTCCTATCATCGGCGCGACCAGGAGGGCGTCGATCAGGCCCTGCGCGCCCATGTCCGCGACGTGCGCTATCACGCGGCCATCTTCGTCGACGGCACGATGCCGATCGAGGCGTGCGGCCATCTCATGCAGGAGCGCAACAACAACACGCTGTTCGTGCGCGACGGCGCGCGCACCGGCATCGTCACCGGCGCCAATCTGGCCAAGGCGTTCGTGGTCGACAAGAAGCCGCTCGACGCGCCGGTGCGCGAGGTGTGCCACTTCGACGTGGTGTCGATCGGGCTCGACGACTTCGTCTTCGCGGCGGTGATCGCCATGACCCGCCACAACAAGCGGCGCCTCGCCATCCGCGGCGAGGACGGCTATGTCGGCGTGCTGGAGGACATCGACATCCTCGGGCTCGTGGCCGGCAATCCGCAGCTCATCCCCGGCCAGATCGAGCAGGCGCGCACGCCCGAGGACCTGAAGCCCTGCGTGCTCGACATCCAGGCACAGGTGGAGCGCCTGCACCGCCAGGGTGCCCGTGTCGAGGTGATCGCCGAGATCACCTCCGATCTCAACCGCCGCCTGTTCGCCAAGCTGTTCGATCTCGTCGCGCCGCCGTCGATCCGCGCGGCCGGCTGCCTGATGGTGATGGGCTCGGAAGGGCGCGGCGAGCAGACGGTGCGCACCGATCAGGACAACGGCCTGCTGCTGGCCGAGCCGGTGCCGGAGGCGGATCTCGCGGCGTTCCGGATCGCCTTCTCGGGCGCGCTGGAGCACTACGGCTTCCCGCCCTGCCCTGGCAACGTGATGGTGAAGAACCCGGTGTGGTCGCAGCCGATCGGCGATTTCCTGCGCCAGCTCGACGGCTGGGTGCGCTCGCCCGAGGAGGACGGGCCGATGAATCTCGGCATCTTCTTCGATGCGGTGTCGGTCACCGGCCATCACGAGCTGCTCGACCGCACCAAGGGCGCGCTGATCGACCTGATGCGCGGCGAGACCGCCTATCTGGCCCGCTTCGCCCGCGCCATCGACCTGTTCGCCGGGGCCAGCGCCGGCCGGCTCACCGCCTTCATGGCCTCGGTCGGCGTCGGCTCCGACGAGATCGACGTCAAGAAGGCCGGCACCTTCCCGATCGTCCACGGCGCCCGCACGCTGGCCATCGATCGCGGCATCCGCGAGGTGTCCACGGTGCGTCGCATCGAGGCGCTGGTCGACGACGGACTGATCGGCGCCGATCTCGGCCGCGAGCTCGCGAGCGCCCTGTCGTACTTCATGGAGATCCGCCTGCGCGCCCAGCTCGCTGCACTCGCCACCGATCGGCGCGAGCGGGAGTCCATCGTCAAGCTCGGCGAGCTGACCACGCGCGACCGCGATCTCCTGCGCGATGCCCTGCGGGTGGTGAAGCGCTTCCGCGAGATCATCCGCAACCGCTATCACCTCAGCGTGTTCTGATGCGCTTCGAGATCCTCCGCCGCTCGCGCGCGCTGATCGACCGGATGCTGCTGGCCGATCGCTCCTACGACTTCCTGTTCCACCCGGACGACTCCGGCGAGGTGGTGTCGGTCGACTGCGAGACCTCGGGCTTCAACATCCTGGCCGACGACATCGTCAGCATCGCGGCCATCAAGATTCGTGGCAACCAGATCCTCACCAGCGAGACGTTCCGTGCCCTGGTGCGGCCCGGGGCCGCCATGGAGGTGTCCGCCATCAAGGTGCATCAGCTCCGCGAGGCCGATGTCCGCGAGGCGCGCACCATCCGCGAGGTGATGCCGGAGTTCCTGCGCTTCGTCGGCAGCCGCCCGCTGGTCGGCTACTGGGTCTCGTTCGACGTGCGGATGATCAACAAGTACCTGTTCGGCCTCCTCAACATCAACCTGCCGAACCGCCAGTACGACGTCTCCGAGCTGTACTACGAGCGCAAGTACGGCAAGGCGCCGCCCGGCACCGAGATCGATCTGCGCTACGCCGCCATCGCGGCCGATCTCGGCCTCACCATGCTGCCGCAGCACGACGCCTTCAACGACGCCCTGGTGGCGGCCCAGATGTACGTGATCCTGAGGGACATGCAGCGGCGCGGCGTGCGCATCCCGCGCCAGCGGGTGGCGCCGCGCGCCGGCGACTTCTCCGTGTGACCCGGCGGATCGCTGCGCTCAAGCGGCTCCGGTGGTCGTCTGCCGCGCCATTGCGGCGGTCAGCTCGCGGTGCAGCGCCTCGATGTCGAACGGCTTGCGCAGCACCGGATAGCCGCTCCTCGCCACCTCGTCGGCGCGGTCGTTGAAGCCGGTCATCAGCACCACCGGCACCGACGGCGCCACGCGGCGCAGCTCGCGGGCCAGCTCGATGCCGCTCATGCCGCCCGGCATCAGGATATCCGAGAGAACGATGTCGACCGCATGCCCGTTGCCGAGCGAGGCCAGCGCCTCGCGCGGCGACGCCGCGAAGATCATGTCCCAGCCGAGCTGGTCCAGATAGGATCGGCAGACCTCGGCGACCGCTTGATTGTCCTCCACGACCAGCACCGAGCGGCGCTCCTCCGTCGTGGCGACCGGGGTCGGGCTCGGCTCCGGCGCGGCCGTCTCCAGCGGCACATGGGGCAGCCACAGGGTCACCACGGTGCCGTGGCCCACCCGGCTCTCGATGCGCACGTCGCCGCCGGCCTGGCGGGCGAAGCCATACACCTGACTGAGGCCGAGGCCGGTGCCCTTGGCGTTGTCCTTGGTGGTGAAGAACGGCTCGAACACGCGCGGCAGCACGTCGGCCGCAATGCCGGTACCGCTATCCGCGAAGGCAACACCGACGAAGCGGCCGAACAGGCCGCCATCGGCGGTCTCGTCCAGCATCAGATCGCGGACCCGCACGGTGAGCCGGCCTCCCTTCGGCATGGCGTCGCGTGCATTGACGCAGATGTTCATGACCGCCAGCTCGAACTCGCCGGGATCGACCTTCACCGGACACGGGTGGTCCGGGACGTCGATCTGGACCTCCACATCGTCGCCGAGCGAGCGGCGGACGAGATCGCTCAGTTCCGGCAAGCGAACCGTCAGATCGATGCTACGCGGGCTCACCGACTGCTGGCGCGAGAACGACAGGAGCTGGCGGGTCAGCGTCTCCCCACGGCGGGCGGCCTCTGCGATCATCTCGACCAGCCGCGTCTCCTTCTCGCCGTCGATGCTGCGCCGCAGCCGTGCGGCGCTCCCCGAGATCACCATCAAAAGGTTGTTGAAGTCGTGCGCCACGCCGCCGGTGAGGCGGCCGACCGCCTCCAGTCGCTGCGCCTGCCGCAACGCCGTCTCGGCGACCTGGCGCCGGCTCGCCTCGGCATAGAGGCTGCGGGTGCGCTGATGGGCGAACCACAGCACGCCGAGCAGCAGCAGCGTGGCCGGCAGGCCGAAGACCAGGTGGCCGAGCAGCGCCGCCCGCCACTCCTCGTGCAGCGCCGCCGTCTCCAGCCCGGCCAGCACATAGACCGGGTAGCCGTCGACACGCCGGTAGCCGATCCGCCGCTCCGCTCCGTCGCTCCCGCCCGCGGCGGTGTAGAGCCCGCGTTCCGGCCCCTCGCCCCGGCTCGCCAGGAACGGTTCGCCGGCGGGATCGAGCCGCGGCAGCGCCCTCGCCCCGCCCGGATGGCGGGCCAGCACCGCGCCGTCGTCGCGCGTCAGCGTGTAGAATTCGCGCGGCGCGCGCGCCAGCTCCGCATAGAACTTCTCGAAGTCGGACGGCAGCATCGAGACGGTGGCGACCCCGTTGAAGCCGCCGGCCGGATCGCGCAGGCGCCGGCTCATGCTGAAGAAGGCGGGCCCTTCCACCAGGCGGGGGGTCAGGATGCCGCTCACATAGAGGCCGCGGTCCTGCTCGCGCTGCGTGCGGAAAAAGTCGCGGTCGGTGAGCGGCGTCGTGCGCGGCGCCGGCGCGAAGTAGCTGGACGCGACCGGCAGGCCGTCGCGATCGATGATCCAGATCGACTGCACCTCCGGCAGCAGATCGGCCATCCGCTTCAGCCGGGGGTGGAACTGCGGCTCGCGGGCGGCGAGCGCCTCAGCGCTGAGATTGTCGGCCGCGTCGACCACCTCGTCGAGCACGAGACTGCCGGTGGTGAGCACCTTGAGGGCCTGCTCGTGCAGCACGTCCAGCGTGCGCACCAGGCGGTCGTCGGCGATGCTGCTGATCTGATTCCACGAGACCCAGGCCACATAGGCGAAGAGGGTCGCCGGAACAACGATCGCGCCGACCATGAGGGCACGGAGCAGACGAAGCGTCCCGCGCCGCGCGCTCACCATCGACCGGACCTCCGGGGGATACCGAGAGAGCGCGGCCGGACGGAGGACCGCGTGTCGCGACAACGCGAACGCGGCCGGTTGGTTCCGCCTAAGATGCGGCGTCGCCCCGAGGCCCGGCGCCGATCACTCCGCCGTAGCGGCGCGGGCGGCGGCGGGCGGCGCGGCGGCGTCCCGCTCCGGCGCGCGGACGAGGCTGCCGGCGAGATCCTGGATGGTCGGGCGCTTGAGCGCCGAGAACGGCAGCGGCCGGGTGACGTCGATGGCGGCGAGGCCGAGCCGGGCGGTGAGAAGCCCGTTCAGCACGCCTTCGCCGAGCTTGGCCGACACCTTGGCGGCGAGGCCCTGGCCGATCATCTGCTGGACGACGCTGTCGCCGACCGACAGGCCGCCGGTGAGCGCCAGGTGCGACACCACATGCCGCATCAGCCGGGCCATGCCGAGCGCGCCGGGACGGCCGCCGTAGAGCAGCGCCAGCCGGCGCACCAGCACGATGGCACTGCCGAGCACGAACAGCATGTCGATCGCGGCGCGGGGGCTGACCGCGGTCACCACCGAGACGCGCTTGGCCGCGTTGGTCACCAGCCGGCTGGCCTCCTCGTCGAGCGAGGTCATCAGCTCACGCTCGGCCAGATGGACGAGGTCGCGGCCGTCGATGATCTCGTTGAGGTGGAACTGCACCCGCACGCGGGCGCGCTCCAGTGTCGGAGTATGGCGGGTGACGGTCAGCAGCTCGGTCACCGCGGCGCGGCCGGCGGCGCGATCGTCGCTCGCCAGCGCCTCGGCGGCACGATCACGCACCTGGTCGATCGCCTTGAGCCGCAGGAGGCCGGCGGCCTCGCGGCCGGCGATCACCGTGAAGGCGACCGCGGCGACCGCCGCCAGCACGAAGCCGAGGGTGCCGAGCCAGCCGGAGCGGCCGTAGAGATCGGCGACGAGATCGATCACCGAGAGCGCGAGGCCGAGCACCACCAGGCCGCCGGCCGAGCCCCAGAACATGAGCCCCCAGGGAACCGGGCGAGACGGCGTCGCCGGACGGGCGGCCGCCGCCTCGGCGGCCGCGACGCTGGCGATCGGCACCGCGGCGGCTGCGGCAGGGGTCGCGATCGCCGGCGCGGCCGGCTGCACCGCGACGCTGGCGAAGGGCCGAGGCGCCTCGGCGCGGGCCACCCGCCGGGGCGGCTCGGCCGCCGGACCCGGCCCGATCACGACATTGGGATCGTCCACGCTGAAGGCGGCGGGACGGCGCGGCTCGGCGGCACGGCGGGATTCGGCGGGGCTGCTCATTGAAATCGATCTCCGATGAGAAATTGCAGCACGCGGTCCAGGCGGATATGGGGCAGGCTCGGCAGTCCGTCCACCGTACGCTCGATCCGTGGCGGCCGGAAGCGGAGGAAGCGGAACTCGGCGTCGTCCGGCGAGGAGGCCATCAGGCCGTTGAAGCCGCCCGGCCCGAGGTCGAACACCCGCTCGGGATCGGCCGGCAGGTCCCCCGGGAACAGGGCGATCTCGCGCTCGCCGTCGAACAGGTGGCCGGCGGCCCGCTCGCCGGCGGCCGGCACCCCGACGATGGCGGGCAGCTCGTCGCCGTTGCAGCGCACCCGCGCCTCGCGGGTGGCGCGGACGGCCGCGAGTGCCACCACGTCCACCTCGGCGCCGGCGTAGCGGGCGCGGTTGGCGGCCCGCTCGATCATCCGGCCGAGGATCGCCTCCAGCCGGTCGTGGCTCACCTGGTGGAGATGATCGGCCTTGGTGGCGGCGAACAGCACCTTGTCGACCCGCGGGCTGATCAGGCTGGTCAGCAGGGTGCGACGGCCGACCTGGAAGCAGTCGAGGATCGAGGCCAGCGCGAATTCGAGGTCGCGCACCGCGGCCGGCCCGGCATTGAGGGCAGCCAGCACGTCGACCAGCACGATCTGCCGGTCCAGTCGGGCGAAGTGGTCGCGGAAGAACGGCTTGACGACGATGTCCTTGTAGGCGTCGTAGCGCCGCTTCATCATCGCCCACAGCGAGCCCTCGGGGGGTGCCGCCTCGGCCGGCAGCGCCAGCGGCGCGAAGGTCAGCGCCGGCGAGCCGGCGAGGTCGCCGGGCAGCAGGAAACGGCCGGGCGGCAGCAGGCTCAGCGAGTAGCGCTCGGCCCGGCAGCTGCGCAGGTAATCGGTGTAGAGCTGTGCGGCCGTGATGGCCACCTGCTCGTCGGCCGACGCCACCGGGTCGAGGCCGGCATTGTAGGCGTGCCAGGTGGCGGCGAGGGCGGCGCGCGGCCCGGTGCTGGACAGCGCCAGGCTCTCCTTGGCCCACTGCTCGTAGGTCTTGCCGAGCAGCGGCAGGTCGAGCAGCCACTCGCCCGGATAGTCGACGATGTCGAGCGTGAGGGTGCGGGTCTGGCCCGGCGCGGCGCCGGCCTTGTGCTCGACCACGACCCGCAGCTCGCTGATCTGGCGAGTGGAATCCGGCCACACCCGGTCGCCCACCAGGGCGCGGACATGCGACTCGTACTCGAAGCGCGGCACCGCATCATCGGGCTGCGGCGCCAGATAGGCGCGCAGGATGGTGTCGTCGGCGAGCGGCGTGAACACCGGGAAGCGGCCGCCGCGGGCGAGCCCGTGCACCAGCGAGGTGATGAACACCGTCTTGCCGGCGCGCGACAGGCCGGTGACCCCGATGCGCACGGTGGGGCGGACGAGGTTCTCGCCGAAATCCGCGATGGCCCGCGCCGCCAGGCGCGCGCGATCGACCATGTCGGTGACGAAGGAAGCCATGATCGCAACGACTTAAAGCAAAACCCGGCGGCCCCGGAAGCGCCCTACCCATAGTCCGCGGCCGCCGACCCGACAACCACGCAGGCCCTGCAACCCCGCAGCCCCGCCCGGCGGACCCGACCGGGTCCAGGAACGCGGCCGGCACCGGAGGTTGCGACCGATTCGGCCCTCGGCCTCGTTCCCTAGCGCGTTTCCGGCCGAAGTGGAAACCGCCGCGTGAGCGCCGGTCCGAAGCTCCGACGCCGGTCGGGAGCAGCTCCCGCGGCAGGCGGAATCGGGTCGGGCGGCATCTCGACACCGGCCCACTGCGACAATGCCCGGCGTCCTTGTCGGACCGCAGGCAGCCCCGCGTTCTCGGCTTTCTTTGAAGTCGATCTGGGTCTAGGACAATTCCAATGCGCGCGTGCCGGTCGCGGGGCCGCACCCGATCCCGGGCCGGTCGCGCGGCAGGAGGAGGCAAGGCGCCCGATCAGCCGAATCGGAGCCCGCGAAGGTCGCAGAGTTGACAAACGTCAAGGCAGCATGACAGCTCTCGTTGTCAACTCCGACGATCACATGCTAATCTCGTCTTCTACCGACCGTGGATCGGGGGAGTTAATTCTATGAACTATAACGCTTTTTTCACCGAGGCGTTGAACCGGCTGCACGATGAGCGCCGTTACCGGGTGTTCGCCCACCTCGAGCGCCTGGCCGGTCGGTTCCCCCACGCGATCCACCATACGCCGCAGGGACCGCGCGACGTCGTCGTCTGGTGCTCCAACGACTATCTCGGCATGGGCCAGCACCCCAAGGTGGTCGGCGCCATGGTGGAGACGGCGACCCGCATGGGCGCCGGCGCCGGCGGCACCCGCAACATCGCCGGCACCAACCATCCGCTGGTGCTGCTGGAGGAAGAGCTGGCCGACCTGCACGGCAAGGAGGCCGGCCTGGTGTTCACCTCCGGCTACGTCTCCAACGACGCCGGCATCTCCACCATCGCCAAGCTGCTGCCGAACTGCCTGATCCTCTCCGACGCCCTCAACCACAACTCGATGATCACCGGCGTGCGCAATGCCGGCACCGACAAGGTGGTGTGGCGTCACAACGACGTCGAGCACCTGGAGGATCTGCTGAAGAAGGCCGGCAAGGAGCGGGCCAAGCTGATCGTCTTCGAGGGCCTGTACTCGATGGACGGCGACGTCTCGCCGATCGGCAAGATCTGCGACCTCGCCGAGAAGTACAACGCGATGACCTACATCGACGAGGTGCACGCGGTCGGCATGTACGGCGCGCGCGGCGGCGGCCAGGCCGAGCACCAGGGCGAGATGCAGCGCGTCGACGTGGTCGAGGCGACGCTCGCCAAGGCGTTCGGCTGCCTCGGTGGCTACATCACCGGCAGCAAGGACGTGGTGGACGCGGTGCGCTCCTATGCGCCCGGCTTCATCTTCACCACCGCGCTGCCGCCGTCGATCTGCGCCGCCGCCACGGCCGCCATCAAGCACCTGAAGTCGTCGACCTGGGAGCGCGAGCGCCACCAGGACCGCGCCGCCACCCTGAAGGCGGTGCTGTCGGCGGCCGGCCTGCCGGTGCTGCCGACCGACACCCACATCGTGCCGGTGATGGTGTGCGACGCCGAGAAGTGCAAGGCCGCCACCGACATCCTGCTGGATGAGCACGGCATCTACATCCAGCCGATCAACTATCCGACAGTGCCGAAGGGCACCGAGCGGCTGCGCATCACGCCGTCGCCCTATCACGACGATGCGCTGATCCATGCGCTCGCCGAGGCGCTGGTCGATGTGTGGCAGCGCCTCCAGCTTCCGCTGAAGCCGCGCGCCATGGCGGCCGAGTAGCGGCCTGCGTCACGACCACGGCGGCCGTTGCGGCCGCCGATGATCGCTTCGACTTCGACCTGGACCACTCCGCGCGGGCCTTCGGCCCGCGCTTTTTTGCACGGCGCTCCGCCGGCCGGCCGGACCCGTCCGTCGCCGGTGGTGGCCGTCGGGGCGTGCATGAGGCGGCCTGCTCGCCGGCTCTTGACGGGAGTCCGGACCGCCAATCGGCGCGGGACACCCGGAATGGGCACGACGCGATCACCCGGACGGCGTATCACGTCGGCGCGTTCGGCCCGCATTGTCCCCATTCATGAGGTCTCGATGTCCATCGAAGCCCGCCTGAAGGCGCTCGGCCTGGTGCTGCCCCCCGGCCCCCAGCTTCCGCCCGGCACGGTGCTGCCGTTCCGCCCGGTGCGGCTGGTCGGCCGGCGCGCCGTGATCTCGGGTCACGGTCCGGTGCTGCCGGACGGCCGCCTGTGGGCACGGCCCGGCCGGGTCGGCGACGGCATCTCGGTGGAGGAGGCGACGGAGGCCGCTCGCCTCACCGGCCTCTCGATCCTGGCGAGCCTCGCCCGGGAACTCGGCGATCTCGACCGCATCACCTGCTGGGTGCGCGCCTTCGGCATGGTGGCGGGGGCGCCGGGCTTCCAGGATATGCCGCGGGTCATCAACGGCTTCTCGGACCTGGTGCTCGCCGTGTTCGGGCCGGAGCGCGGCCAGCACGCCCGCTCGGCCATCGGGGTCGCGTCGCTGCCGTTCGGAATCTCGGTCGAGATCGAGGCCGAGGTGGAGATCGACTGAGAGCCGCGCCGGCGGCGCCGGTCACGGCTTGCGTGGCGGCGCGGGCGGCAGCTTGTCGTCGTCCAGGATGGCGCGCCAGGCGGCGCCATCGAGATCGTCGTACTGGCCGGACTTCAGCGACCACAGGAAGGCGGCGAGGCCGGTGAGCCCGAGAAGCAGGGCGAGCGGCACCAGATAGACCAGGACTTCCATCATCCGCCTCCCTGTCGGCTCACGGCGCGCCGGTGACACCAGCCCGCCGGCTGGCGCTTCGATTTCATATGGGGCGGGGCGCCGCCCGCACAATGTCGATGCCGTCCGGCCCGCTGGCGCCCGGTGGGTCGCGGCCCGGCGCGCGGGCGCGGAGCGCGTTGAGGATCACCAGCATCGACGAGCCCGACATCGCCACCGCGGCCACCAGCGGCGTGGCATAGCCGGCGATCGCCACCGGCACCGCGATGGCGTTGTAGACCACCGCGAGCCACAGGTTCTCGGTCATGATGCGGCGCGCCCGGCGGGTGACGTCGAGGGCGGTCGCCACCGGCTGGAGGCGGTCGCCGAGGAACACCGCGTCGGAGGCCGACTGCGTCAGATGGGCGGCCGACACCGGCGACAGCGACACGTCGGCGGCGGCGAGCGCCGGCGCGTCGTTGATGCCGTCGCCGACCATCAGCACGGTGCGGCCGGCGGCCCGCAGCGCCTCCACATGGGCGATCTTGTCGGCCGGGGTGGCGCCGGCTCGCGCCGTGGCGACGCCGAGCTGGCGGGCCACATGCGAGACCGCGGCCTCGCGGTCGCCCGACAGGATCTCGACCGAGAGGCCGCGCGCGCGGAGGCCGGCGATCACCGCGGTGGCGTCGGCACGCAGGCGCTGACGCACGGCGAACACCGCCGTCGCGGAACCGTGCCGAAAGGCGATCACCGAGGCTTCCGGATCGGCCGCCGCGAGCCGCGCCGCAGCCGCCTCGGCGCCGCACCAGGACGGCCGCCCGAGCCGCAGCTCTTCGCCGTCCACCACGGCCAGCACCCCCTGCCCCGGCTCCTCGGTGGCACCAGAGAGCGGCGAGGTGGCGCCCGCCGCGCGGGCCACCGCGGCGGCGAGCGGATGGCGGCTGGTCAGCGCCAGCCGGCCGGCGAGCGCCAGCACGGCGGGATTGACGGCATCGCCGTTGACCAGCTCGGGCTCCGGCAGCGTCAGCGTGCCGGTCTTGTCGAAGATCACGGTGTCGACCGCGGCGAGCCGCTCGATGGCGTCGCCGGAGGCGAGCAGCACGCCGCCGCGGAACAGCGCGCCCGACGCCACCACCTGGACGGCGGGAATCGCCAGGCCGAGCGCGCACGGGCAGGTGATGATCAGCACCGCGATGGCGATCACCACCGCCTGGTGCCAGCCGGCGCCGGCCAGCACCCATCCGGCGAGCGTGAGAAGCGCCGTGAGATGGACGACCGGCGCGTAGAGCCGCGCCGCCCGCTCGGCCAGCCGGACATAGTGCGAGCGCGCCTCGACGGCGCGATCCAGGAGCCGCGTCACCTCGTCGAGCAGGGTGCCGCGCTCGACCGCCCCCACTCGCACCCGCAGCGTGCCGACGACGTTGAGGGTGCCGGCATAGACCAGCGTGCCGCGCTCGGCCGTGACATGCGCGGTCTCGCCGGTGACCAGGCTCTGGTCGATCTCGGAGCGCCCCTCCTCCACCTCGCCGTCGACTGCGATGCGCTCGCCCGGGCGCACCAGCACGAGATCGCCGGGCCGGATCGCCGCCACCGGCACCTCGCTGATCTCGCCGTCGCCGACGAACTTCACCGCCGTCTCGGCCTTGAGGGCGGCGAGATTGGCGGCGACCGCGCGGGTGCGCCGGCGCATGTTCTGGTCGAGCCAGCGGCCGGCCAGCAGGAAGGCGAGCAGCATCACGGCGGAATCGAAATAGGCGTGCTCGGCGTGGTTGAGCGTCTCGAACACCGAGAGGCCGAGGGCGAGCAGCACCCCGAGGGTGATCGGCACGTCCATGTTGAGGCGACCGGCCAGCACGGCCCGCATCGCCGAGCGGAAGAACGGCTGGCCCGCATAGGCGACCGCCGGCAGCGCGATCAGGGCCGACAGCCAGTGGAAGAAGTCGCGCTGCTCCGGCGTGATGTCGGTGGCATTGCCGGACCACACGGAGACCGACAGCAGCATCACGTTCATGGCCGCGAAGGCGGCGACGCCGAGGCAGCGCAGCAGGAACTTGGCCTCCTGCTGCTCCTCCGACTCCATCCGCCGCGCGTCGTAGGGATACGCCTTGTAGCCGAGCGCGGCGAGCCGGCCGACCACGGCGGCGGGATCGACCGCATCGTCCCGCCACTCGACCGCGACACGGCCGGCGGTGAGATTGGCGCGCGCCTGGGTGACGTTCGGCAGCGTGCCGAGCCCGCCCTCGATCTCGAACATGCAGGCCGCGCAGGTCATTCCCTCGACCGCGAGATTGAGGCGGGCGCGGCCGTCATCCAGCTTCTCGACGAAGTGGGAGAGATCGGGATTGGTGAGATCGGTCTTGGTGAGAACGGGGGTCTCGGTCATGTCCACGCTGTTCCCGTGTCCCGCGGCCCTCACCTCTCCGCGCGGGGGGAGAGGTCGGACCGCATGCCGAAGGCATGGGGGCCGGGCGAGAGGGCGTCGCGGCTCGGTGCGAACCGCCGCCGCCCCTCACCCCGACCCTCTCCCCGCTGGCGGGGAGAGGGAGTCCGAGCGCCGCGTTTACGGCGCTGCGGCCGATGCTAAGGCAGCACCACCCGGTTGCGCGAGAGATAGACGCGGTCGCCGCCGCGCTCCGCCTCGATCACCAGGTCCCACTGGCCGGGCGGCACGTCCGCGGCCTCGCCGCGATAGATGCCGATGTCGCGCTCGGCGAGACGCACCGGGCGGTCGTCGCGCCGGTCGGTCGGGCGCGCCAGCCGGGCCGAGACGACGAGCCCGCTGACCGGCAGGTCGGCGCCGTCGCGCGCCTCGATGCGCACGCTGGCGCGGCTGTCGGCGCCGCGCTCCACATGGGCGGCGACCCGCCAGGCGCGCGCCGCCTGCGCCTGCGCGGCGGCGATCTCGCCGTTGTAGGCGAGGCTCGCCCGGTAGGCGCTGTCCACCACGGTGCCCGGCAGGGTGTCGACGGCGAGCTTCATCATGATGCCGTTGACGCCGATCACCAGGGTGAAGAAGGCGCCGAGATACACCGCGACGCGGCGCCCGGTCAGCGGGCGAGGCGGGCGGCCCGAAGCCGCGAGGTCCGTGTCCATGGGGGTCGCTCCTGTCGGGGCCGTCACGGGCCGAAGAAGTGGTCGGTGGCGGTCGCGGTGTCGCCCGAGTCGACGTCGCGCACCGTGAAGGTGATGCCGTTCGACTTCTCGATGCGGGCGGCGGGCGGCACGGTGACGAGAACGCGCACCTCGCGGGTCTGATCCGGACCGACAGCCACGATGGTGCGGCTCCCCGGCTCCTCGCCGATGACGTGCACGACCGGGATCGGCACCCCGGCGACCGACAGCTCGAAGGTGCGCAGATCCGACCGCTTGTTAAGAAAGCGGACCGTGTAGGCGTTGCGGACCGAGCCGTCGGACAGCGACACGAACAGCGGGTTGCGGTCGTGCAGCACGTTGACGTCGACCATGGTGCGGGTCGACAGGGTGTAGAGCATCACCAGCCCGACCAGCGCGATGATGCCGGTGTAGATCAGCGTGCGGGCACGCACGAAGCGATAGACCGGCGCCTCGCCGGAGAGCCGCCGCTCGATGTTGACGTCGTTGTCGTAGGCGATCAGCCCGCTCGGCCGGCCCACCTTGGCCATCACGGCGTCACAGGCGTCGATGCACAAGCCGCACTGGATGCAGCCGAGCTGCGCGCCGTCGCGGATGTCGACCCCGGTCGGGCAGACGGCGACGCATTGCAGGCAGTCGACGCAGTCGCCCGCCTTGGCGCCGAGCGCGCGCAGATCGGCCGCCTTCTTGGTCGAGGTGCGCGGCTCGCCGCGGTCGTAGCGATAGGTGACGTTCAGCGCCCACTCGTCGGTCAACGCCGCCTGGATGCGCGGCCACGGGCACATGTAGATGCACACCTGCTCGCGCATGTGGCCGGCGAGCGTGTAGGTGGTGAAGGTGAGGACACCGATGCACGCATAGGCCACCATCGGGGCCTCGAAGGTGGCGAGGTCCTTCACCAGGGTCGGCGCGTCGGCGAAGTAGAGCACCCAGGCGCCGCCGGTCCACCAGGCGATCAGCAGCCAGATGCCGTGCTTGAGCGTGAGTTCACCCACGCGGCGCGCCGTCAGCCCGGCCTTGGCCTTCTTCATGCGCTCGCGACGGTCGCCCTCGATCCACCGCTCGACCGCGTAGAACAGGTCCGTCCACACGGTCTGCGGGCAGGCGTAGCCGCACCAGACGCGGCCCGCGACGGCGTTCATCAGGAACAGCACCATCGCGGCGATCACCAGCAGCCCGGTGAAGTAGTAGACCTCCTGGGGCCACAGCTCGATGAAGAAGAAGTAGAAACGGGTGTTGGGGATGTCGACCAGGACGGCCTGATCGGGCGAGTTGGGGCCGCGGTCCCAGCGCACGAAGGGCAGCAGATAGTAGATGCCGAGGAACACCGCCATCAGCACCCATTTGACGGTGCGGAAGCGGCCCTTGACGCTCTGCGGATAAACTGTCTTGCCGGCCTCGTAGAGCGGCGTGTCGGGCACCGCGGCGATGGCGGCGGAGGGCTTGACGGGCACGTTCATGGGCGGGGGCACCATGTTGCTCCGGATCATTCTGGCTCCGGATGGTCTTCGCTCCGGACAGAGCTCGGCCCCGGTCCGGCATGGACCGGGGCGTTTCGTTGTAGGCGACGGTACGGTCCGTCGACTTGATCATTCTCAAGTCTGAATACGTCAGCGTCCACCGCCGAGCGTATGGACATAGACGGCGAGCGCCTTGACGGTGACCGGATCGAGACGGTCGGCCCAGGCCGGCATCACGCCGGCACGCGAGTTGGTGATGGTCTCGACCACCGCCTCTTGATCAGAGCCGTACAGCCAGATGCGATCGGTCAGGTTGGGGGCGCCCAGCTCCGGGTTGCCCTTGGCGTCGTCGCCGTGACAGACCGTGCAGTTGTCGGCGAACAGCTTCTTGCCGGCCTCGAGATTGACGCCCTGCGGGACCGGGAGGCCCGCCAGCGAGCGCACATAGCTCGCCACCTGGACGATCTCGTCCTTCTTCAGCGTGCCGTCCTTGCCGAACGCCGGCATCAGGTTCTCGCGGGCGTTGGCGTGGCCCGAGCGGATGCCGAACTGCAAGGTCTGGTGGATGGCCTCCAGGGTGCCGCCCCACAGCCAGTCGTCATCGTTGAGGTTCGGGTAACCCTTCGAGCCGGTGGCGCCGGTGCCGTGGCAGGGCGCGCAGTTGTCGCCGAAGGCGGCACGGCCCTGGGCACGGGCGAAGGCGAGCAGCGCCGGGTCCTTCTCGATGTCGACCAGCTCCGCCTTGGCGAGCGCCGCGCCCTTCTCGCCGCGCAGCGCCTGGAGGGCCGCCATATCGGCCGCCACATTGGCCCGCGACGAGTAGCCGAGCAGGCCCGATGTGTAGCTCGACACCAGCGGCCACGCCGGATAGGCGATCCAGTACAGCACCGCCCACACGATGGAGGCATAGAACGTCCACAGCCACCAGCGCGGCAGCGGGTTGTTCAGCTCCTTGATGCCGTCCCACTCGTGGCCGGTCGTGGCGGTGCCGGTGACGGCGTCGATGTCTTCTTTCGCCATGTCTCAGTCCTCCCGCAGAGGCATCTTGGCCGCGTGGTCGAAGATCGCGCCGTTGCGCGGCCACAGGGCGTAGGCGAGCACCGCCAGGAACAGGGCGACGAAGATGGGCGTCCACATGTTCGAGACGAAGGTGGTGATCAGGGACAGGCCGGGTTCTGCACGCATGGTCCCCTCTCAGCGCAGGTTGGCTTTGTCGTTGTAGAGCTTCAGATCGACCAGCGTGCCCAGCATCTGAAGATAGGCCACGAGGGCGTCCATCTCGGTCACCCGCGAGGGGTTGCCGTCGTAGTCGCGCGCCGTCGACTTGGCGTAGCGGCCCTGAAGATCGGCCGCGCCCGGATCGTCGGTCGTCGCCTGGACCTTGAGGTCCTTGGCGGCGTTCTTGATCTGGTCATCCGTGTAGGGCACGCCGATCGTTTGCAGTGCCTGCATGCGGCCGGCGATCCCCTTCGGCTCCAGCTCCGTATTCGCCAAGAAGGCGTAGCCCGGCATGATCGATTGCGGCACCACGGCGCGCGGGTTCTTCAGATGCGCGACGTGCCATTCGTCGGAGTACTTGCCGCCCACCCGCGACAGGTCGGGGCCGGTGCGCTTCGAGCCCCACTGGAACGGATGATCGTACATGCTCTCGGCGGCGAGCGAGTAGTGGCCGTAGCGCTCGACCTCGTCGCGCAGCGGCCGCACCTGCTGCGAGTGGCAGGTGTAGCAGCCTTCACGGACATAGATGTCGCGCCCGGCGAGCTCCAGCGGGGTGTAGGGCCGCATGCCCTCCACCTTCTCGATGGTGCTCTTCAGATAGAAGAGCGGTGCGATCTCGACGAGACCACCGACCGAGATCACCAGCAGGATGCCGATGAGGAGGAGGATCGAGTTCTTCTCGAGGATGGCGTGCTTGGCCATGATCGACATGGGTCGTGCTCCCTCACTCGGCCGGCTGCATCACGGGGCGCGACGCGACAGGCGCCGGCTCGCCGGACTGCACGGTCTTCCACACGTTCCACGCCATGATCAGCGAGCCGATCACGAACAGGGCGCCGCCGAGAGCGCGGATCGCGTAGAACGGATGCATCGCCTCGACGGTCTCGATGAACGAGTATTCGAGGAAGCCGAGCGACGTGTAGGCGCGCCACATGAGGCCCTGGAGAATGCCCGACACCCACATGGCGGAGACGTAGAGCACGATGCCGATGGTGGCGATCCAGAAGTGCCAGTTGACCGCCTTGAGGCTGTACAGCTCCTTCTTGTTCCACAGCCACGGCACCAGGCAGTAGACGGCGCCGAACGACACGAAGCCGACCCAGCCGAGCGCGCCCGAATGGACGTGGCCGACGGTCCAGTCGGTGTAGTGGCTGAGCGAGTTGACCGCCTTGATGGACATCATCGGTCCTTCGAAGGTCGACATGCCATAGAAGGCGACCGACACCACGAGCATGCGCAGCACCGGGTCGGTGCGCAGCTTGTCCCACGCGCCCGACAGCGTCATCAGGCCGTTGATCATGCCGCCCCAGGACGGCATCCACAGCATGATCGAGAAGGTCATGCCCAACGTCTGCGCCCAGTCCGGCAGCGACGTGTAGTGGAGGTGATGCGGACCGGCCCAGATGTAGAGGAAGATCAGCGCCCAGAAGTGCACGATCGACAGCCGGTAGGAGTAGACCGGCCGCTCGGCCCGCTTGGGCACGTAGTAGTACATGATGCCGAGGAAGCCGGCGGTGAGGAAGAAGCCGACCGCGTTGTGGCCGTACCACCACTGGAACATCGCGTCCTGGACGCCCGACCACACCACGTAGGACTTGGAGCCGAACGCCGAGATCGGCAGCGCCGCGTTGTTGCCGAGATGCAGCACCGCGATGGTGACGATGAAGGCGAGATAGAACCAGTTGGCGACGTAGATATGCGGCTCCTTGCGCTTGATGATCGTCGCCAGGAAGACCAGCAGATAGACGACCCAGACGATGGTCAGCCACAGGTCGGCGTACCATTCCGGCTCGGCATATTCCTTGGATTGCGTGACGCCCAGCAGATAGCCCGTTCCGGCGATCACGATGAAGAAGTTGTAGCCGAGCACCACGAACCACGGCGCCAGATGGCCGGCCAGGCGGGTTCGACAAGTGCGCTGCACCACGTGAAACGAGGTGGCGATGAGCACGTTGCCGCCGAACGCGAAGATCACCGCCGAGGTGTGCAGCGGCCGCAGGCGTCCGAAGTTCAGGAACGGCAGGTCGAAGTTGAGCCACGGATAGGCGAGCTCGAGCGCGATGTAGAGGCCCACCGTGAAGCCGGCGATGCCCCAGAACACCGCCGCGATGGTGGCGAACTTGAGCGGACCGTCGTTGTAATTGATGCGGCCGTCCTCGGTCTCCTCCCCGGGCAGCTCCGCCGGCCGGTTGAAGTAGCCGCGGAAGATCAGGAACACGGCTGCCACGCTGGCTGCGGCCGACAGGAAGGCGTGGAAGGCGAAGGGCGCGTCCTGAGCCTTGGCGGCAGCCACGAGACACAGCAGCGTCGTCGCAGCGAACACGAAGGCCAAGCCGCCTTCGCCGAGCGTCATGGTCTTGCGAACCGTCGATGGAGCCATGATGGGGGCCTTGGGTTGCGGCGGTTGTTCGGCTGATGAGGAGTGGTTCGGACTAGTCAGGATGTGAGACGAATTCGCATTGATGAAAGTCAATCGTCTCGGGTGTCAGGTTCGCTTGATTGTCCAACCTTCTTGACAACTGCGCGATCACGACGCCGCTTGACGTACCGGATCACCACCGGCAACGAAAACGACACGGCGAAGACGCGCACGATGTGATGCGCACCGACGAACACCGGATCGATGTGCAGGGCGAGCGCCAGCACCATCATGGCGTCGATGGCGCCGGGCGCGAACGCGACGGTGAGATCGCCGAGCCGCAGCCCGGTCAGCGCCGTCACCGTCAGCACGAAGGCGGCGGTGACCACGATCGCCACCGCGAAGGAGCCGAGCGCCGCCGCCAGGAAGGACAGCACCAGCCGCACCGGCGTGCCGGAGAAGCGCGCGCCGCTGATGGCGCCGAGCCCGATCATGCCGGCGATGGTGATCCAGGCCGGCAGCGTGACGGTGACGAGGCCGGTGCCGTGAAGCACCGCCGACACCGTCATCGGCCCGATCATCAGACCGCCCGGAAAGCCGACCCGCACCAGCACCACGGCGACCACGACCGCGAGCCCCACCAGCACGGCCAGCTCGGTCGGTGCGTCGAGCAGGCCGGACGGCGCCGCCGCCAGGCTGGTCGGCCCGCCATGCCCGAGCGCCGCCAGCACGGCCGGCACACCGACCGTGAGAATCACCACCCGGATGGTCTGGACGATGGCGACGGCGCGGAGATCGGCGTTCTCCTCGGCGGTGTGCACCAGCACCTGCGACAGCGCCCCGGGCACGGCGGCGAACAGCGCCGTCAGGATGTCCCAGCCATGGATGCGGCGCAGATACAGCGTGCAGGCGAGCGTGACGCAGCCCATCGCGACCACCACGGCGACGATGCTGGCCGGCCAGGTGGCCAGCCCCTGGAGCGACGCGGGATTGACGACGCTGCCGAGCGACAGCCCGACGATCACGAAGAAGCAGCGGGCGACCGGACGCGGCACCCCCATCGGGCGGCCGGCGAGCGCCGCTGCCGCGGTGGCCACCATGGCGCCGGCGAGCCACGCGGCGGGGATGCGCGCGAGATCGAACAGCACGGCGCCGGCAGCGGCGATCAGCAGCGTTTCGATGAGACGACGGGGTGTGGGCGGCGGGCGCGACACGCCCGCGTCGGGGCGCGTCTTGTCGGGGGGGCGAGTGTCCATGGGGTCCTGCGTGCATCACCTCCATAGATCGTTTCGGCGCGGAGAGGAAAGCCGGTCGACGCCGAACGCCGGCCTCGGAAGACCGCCCGGTGCGGCACCCGCCACGGAGGCGCAAAAAAAGAGCGCCGTACCGGCGGCACGGCGCTTGAAGTTGAAGAGGATCGCCCGGGGAGGAGATGGACGATCGCTCCGAAACGGAGATGCCCGACTGCGGAAGGCCCCTCGCCTCAGTGGGCGCCGGTGAGCTGGCAGATCCGGCACACGTCGTGGACCCGGACCTCTTCCTGCTTGTCGATGGCGATGATGCCGCGGCGGCGCAGCTCGGAGAAGGCGCGCGACACGGTCTCCAGCGTCAGGCCGAGATAATCGGCGATCTCCTGGCGGGTCATGCCGAGGCGGACCACCGCGGAGTCGCCGCCGCAGCGCGGGCCGGCGCAGTCGAAGCCGCCGCGGCCCGGCACGCAATGCATCACGAAGGTGGCGACCCGCTCCAAGGCCGACTTGCGGCCGAGCAGCACGGCGTGCTCGTGCAGGGCGCAGAGCTGCGCGTGGACATGGGCACTGAGGCGGCGGAGCAGCTCGGGCGACTGCTCGACGGCGGCGCGCTCGTAGGCGATGACGTTGGAAGCCACCAGGGTCTCGGACGAGCAGTCGTAGACCGGCAGCGCCGAGAGGCCGAACACGTCGCCGGCGCTCAGCAGCTCGACGACTTGGCGGCGCCCGTCCGGCAGCAGCTTGTAGAGCATCACGGCGCCGTCGACGAGCTGGTACAGCCGATCGGCGCGATCACCCTCGCGGAAGATGTGGGCATGCTGGCCGACCCGCTGGCGCTGGCCTTGAGGCTCCTCGTCGCGGCGGTGGCTGGTCTGGACGGCGGCAGGGCGATGGGACGTCGGGAGTCGGCAAGGCGACTCGACGGCAACAGTGAAGGATCGCTGTGCGATGGCTGGCTTCATGGGGGTCCTCGCCGGACGAGCCGGGGGTTGAAACGCTCGGCAGCGCAATGAAACATTAGCGGAGGTGATCGGCCGCGCGTATCTGGCATGAATGCTTACGGAGAAACCCTTATCGCTAAAAGACTAATATTTACAGCAGGTTGACTGCGTCCGACAAAGCCTTCGGACGGCCTTCCCGCAGCCTTCCGGGGAGGCGCAGCGATCGGTGCCGGCCTACTCCATCGGGGTGATCGCACCGCAGCAAGACCGAGTCAATGGCGGCCGCGGGTGGACGACCGCGAGCCGCACTCGACTTTCGGATAATGCGACCCGCGGCGGGCGGGCGCGACCGGAGACGACATCGGCCAGGCGACGGCCCCGGAAGGCCGGCGGCGGCGTCCGCGGGCCTGCCGCCGCCCGATGGGTCGCCCGTTCAGGCGATCAGCTGGGCGAGCTGCTGGGTGATCGACCCGTGCGACAGCGGCTTGCGGATGACGTTCATGCCGTCGATGCCACGGAGTTGCAGGTCGATGGTGGACTGGGACTGGCCCGACATCACCACGATGCGGGGCGGGTCCTTGAGGTGGGTGAGCCAGCGCAGCAGCTCGGCCCCGCTGATGCCCGGCAGGATGAGGTCGACGAAGACGATGTCGTTGCCGCTCGGCGGCGCGCTGCGGAACAAATCTTCCGCATCCGTGTGGCGGACCACCTCGAAACCGAGATGCTCCAAGAGGAGGGAAAGCGAATCGCTCACCCCCGGATCATCTTCGACCACGTGGACAGCCATGAACCCAGACCCAAGCCGCTCGCAGCCCGCGAGCTGCTCCTGCAAGAACATCGTGGGGGTGGCGCTCTGGCTCAATTCGTAAGAAGCAGTAAGGGTTAACACCTATGCGTTAACCGCCGGGAGCGCCGAGAGGCGGCGAGAGGAACGGCGCCGGCCGCACGGGCCGGCGGTCCGGACGAGGTTCAGGCGTTGCGGGGAGATTCGGAGAGGACGATGCGGACCAGGTCGGCGGCGTTCTTCGCCCCGAGCTTCTCCATGATGCGGGCGCGATGCACCTCGATGGTGCGCGGGCTGATGCCGAGCTGCCGGCCGGCTTCCTTGTTGGAGGCGCCGGCGGCGATCAGGTTCAGCACCTCGCGCTCCCGCGCGGTGAGCAGGTCGGAGCCCGGGAACTGGTTCAGAGTCTCGCCGAGCCCGGCGCGGGACTGCCGGCGGCTCGCCGCATCGATCGCCTCGCGCACCCGGCTGACCACCGTCTCAGCGTCGAACGGCTTCTCGATGAAGTCGAAGGCGCCGTTCTTGATCGCCTCGACCGCCATCGGGATGTCGCCCTGCCCGGAGATGATGAACACGGGGGCCGGGTAGTTCTTGGCGTTCAGCTCCTTGAGGATGTCGAGCCCCGACCGCCCGGGCATGTGGACGTCGAGGATGATGCAGGCCGGCGCCCGCGACCGCACGGCCGCCAGGAACGAATGCCCGTCCGCGAAGGTGGTGACGTGATAGCCCTCCAGCGTCAGCACCACCGCCAGGGCGTCGCGGACCGCCGGATCGTCATCGATAATGTGGATCTCACCAGCCGCGGTGGCGTTCTGGCCCATTGTGACCGTCCTTGGTTGTCGTCGTGCCCGCCGTGGTCGCGTCCGGCAAGGGAAGGAGCAGCGTGAAGCAGGCGCCTCGCCCGCCGCCGCCCGCGTCGACGAGGAGATCGCCGCCGTGGGTCTGGGCGATCGACTTCGAAATTGCAAGGCCGAGTCCGAGACCCCGGCTTTTGGACGACGAAAAAGCTTTGAACAGCTCGGCGATCCCCTCCGGGCGAATGCCGGGGCCGCTGTCCAGCACGCTCATCCTCACGCCGTCAGCCGCCCACGCGGTGGACAGGCGGACGGTCTGGACGTCACATCCCTTGATTGCTTCCAGTGCGTTCCGCACCAGATTGACGACGACCTGCTGGATCTGGACCGGATCGACCATCACCTGCGGCAGGTCGGTGCCGAGCGCGCGGACGATCCGGGTGCCGGGCGGGCTGCCCAGGATGGTCAGCTCGAGAGCATCCTCGATCAGCGGATTGATGTCGACCAGCCGCCGCACCGGGTCGCGCTTCTCGATGAACTGGCGCATGCGCTGGATGATGCTGCCGGCCCGCTCGGCCTCGTGCACGGCCTTCTCCAGGATGGCCATCACGCTGGTCGGGATCGAGGCGCCGGAGCCGTGCTTGGCGCAGGCCCGCTCGACCGCCTGGAGATAGAGCATCAGCGCGGTCAGCGGCTGGTTGAGCTCGTGGGCGAGCGCCGCCCCCATCTCGTCGACCGCCGAGACCCGCGCCATGCGAACCAGATCGGCCTGGAGCTGGGCGAGGCGCTGCTCGCTCTCGTTGCGCGCCCGCAGGTCGCGCATGATGCCGATGAACTGCCGCCCCGCCGAGGTCACCGCCTCGCCCACCGACAGATGGATCGGGATCGGCGTGCCGTCGCGGTGCTGCGCCGTCACCTCGCGGCCGATGCCGATGATCTTGCGATGCCCGGTGCCGAGATAGTTCTTCAGATAGCGGTCGTGCGCCCGCGAATGCTCGTTCGGCATGATGGCGTTGACGTTGCGGCCGAGCATCTCGACCGCCGTGTAGCCGAACAGGCGCTCGCACGCCTTGTTGTAGGTGAGGACGATGCCGTGCTCGTCGATGATGATGATGCCGTCGGCCGCGGTATCGAGAACGCTGGCGAGCTGCGCGTCCGAGATGGCCGGCACGGATCGCTGGCTCGTGCTGGCGCTGCCGTCCGGGGGAGCGTCGCCGCGCTCGAAGGGCTTCATCGACATGCGGACCGGTCCTCGGCTCCGGGTGCGCGATAGCCGTACGTATTTGTCCCATAACTACGGAGCCGCGCACGGCAATGCAACGACAATCGCGCAGCCGCGCCGAGGGGTCGCGACGCCGGCACGCCCCCGCCGAGCCCGTCCTCCCCGCCCCATCGCCCGATGGACAAGGCCGGCCCGGGTGTGCTGACCTTGCGGTCACCGGGCGGCCGTCACCGGGCGGCCCCAGCCCGGTCGGTGGAGGCGCGCGTGCCGCACGGCTGGGTCGCGATCGGGGTGGCGCTCGGCTATATCGGGCTCCTGTTCCTGGTGGCGAGCTGGGGTGATCGCACGCGGGCGCGCGAGCGGCGGGCGTCGCGGCTGATCTATCCGCTGTCGCTGGCCATCTATTGCACGTCCTGGACGTTCTTCGGCTCGGTCGGCCTGTCGTCGCGCTCCGGCTTCGACTTCCTGGCCATCTATGTCGGGCCGATCCTGGTGATCGGGCTCGGCGGCCCGCTGGTCACCCGGGTGGTCCGCCTGGCCAAGGGCCAGAACATCACCTCGATCGCCGACTTCATCGCCGCCCGCCACGGCAAGAACCAGGCGGTCGCCGCCGTGGTGGCGGTGATCGCCATCGCCGGCTCGATCCCCTACATCGCGCTTCAGCTCCGCGCCGTGTCGTCGTCGCTCGGCACCATCCTGGCCGGGGCCGGCGCCGAGGCGGCGGGTCCGCCGGTGCTGCCCGGCGACATGGCCCTGGTGGTGGCGCTGTCGATGGCGGCCTTCGCGATCCTGTTCGGCACCCGCCACATCGACGCCACCGAGCACCAGGACGGCATGATCCTGGCGGTGGCGACCGAATCGATGGTCAAGCTGGTCGCCTTCCTGGCGGTCGGGGTGTTCGTCACCTGGGGGATGTTCGGCGGCCCCGCCGCCCTGTTCGGCCGCGCCCTGGAGCGGCCCGAGGTCGCCCGCGTGCTGATCGGCGACCAGAGCTTCTCCACCTTCGCCACCATGACGTTCCTGTCGGCCTGCGCGATCCTGCTGCTGCCGCGCCAGTTCCACGTCGCCGTTGTGGAGAACAAGAGCGAGGCCGAGGTGCGGCGCGCCGCCTGGCTGTTCCCGCTCTATCTCGTCCTCATCAACCTGTTCGTGGTGCCGATCGCGCTGGCCGGGCTGCTCGCCTTCCCGGACCGCACCGTCGACGGCGACATGTATGTGCTGGCTTTGCCGCTCGCCGCCGGCTCGCAGACCATGGCGCTGATCGCCTTCGTCGGCGGCCTGTCGGCCGCCACCGCCATGGTGATCGTCGAATCGGTCGCCCTCGCCATCATGGTCTCCAACGACCTGATGGTGCCGCTGGTGCTGCGGCGCCGCGCCGCCCTGATCGGCACGGTGGAGAATGTCGGGGCGCTGCTGCTGCGGGTCCGCCGCATCGCCATCGTGGCGATCCTGCTGCTCGCCTACCTGTACCACCACCTGGCCGGGCCGGCGCAGCTCGCCTCCATCGGGCTCCTCTCCTTCGCGGCGATGAGCCAGCTCGCGCCGGCCTTCTTCGGCGGCCTTTTGTGGCGGCGGGCGACCGCCCGCGGCGCCGTCGCCGGCATGGCGACCGGCTTCCTCGCCTGGATCTACACGCTGCTGCTGCCGAGCCTCGTCGAGGCCGGCGTGATCGACCGCGGCTTGCTGATCGACGGGCCGCTCGGCATCGTGCTGCTGCGCCCGCAGGGGCTGCTGGGGCTCGACCTACCACCGCTGGTGCACGGCGTCGTCGTCAGCCTCGCCCTCAACATCGCGGCCTATGTGGCGGTGTCGCTGCGCCGAGGCCCGTCGGGCATCGAGCGGCTCCAGGCCGACATCTTCGTCCCGTCGCGGCTCGCCCCGGCGACGCCGAGCTTCCGCCTGTGGCGCCCGGCCGTGACGGTTGAGGAGCTGACCACGACGGTCGCGCGCTACCTCGGCGAGGAGCGCACCCGCAGCGCCTTCGCGGGCTTCGCGGCGTCGCGGCGGATCGCCCTCGATCCCAAGCACGAGGCCGACTTCCAGCTCCTCCAGCACGCCGAGCACCTGCTCGCCTCGGCGATCGGCGCCGCCTCGTCGCGGCTGGTGCTGTCGCTGCTGCTGCGCAAGCGGCTGATGTCCACCAAGGCGGCCCTCAAGCTGCTCGACGACGCCAGCGCGGCGATCCACTACAATCGCGAGATCCTCCAGACCGCGCTCGACCATGTCCGCCAAGGCATCGCGGTGTTCAGCGGCGAGGCCGCGCTGGTGTGCTGGAGCCGGCAGTTCGGCGAGTTGCTCGACCTGCCGCCGGCGCTGGTACGGGTCGGCTCGACGCTCGACGACATCCTGCGGTTCAATGCCGCCAAGGGCGCGTTCGGGCCGGGCGAGGTGGACGAGCTGGTGCGCGAGCGGGCGATCCGCTACGCCGCCGGGGTGGAGCCGTTCCTGGAGCGCTTCCCGAGCCGCGGCCTGGTGATCGAGGTGCGCGTCAACCAGATGCCGGGCGGCGGCTTCGTCGTCACCCTCACCGACATCACGCCGAGCGTGCAGGCCGCCGAGGCGCTGGAGCGCGCCAACGACGAGCTGGAGCGGCGGGTGCGCGAGCGCACCGCCGAGCTGGAGCGGCTCAACACCGAGCTGGCCGACGCCAAGGCGGCGGCCGAGAACGCCAACCTGTCGAAGACCCGCTTCCTCGCCGCCGCCAGCCACGACATCCTGCAACCTCTCAACGCGGCGCGGCTCTATGTCACCAGCCTGGTCGAGCGGCCGCTGGGCTCCGACGAGGCGCGGCTCGCCGGCCATGTCGACGCCTCGCTGGAGGCGGTGGAGGAGATTCTCGGGGCGCTGCTTGACATCTCGCGGCTCGACACCGGCGTGCTCAAGACCGAGATCACCACGGTGGCGGTCGACGAGCTGTTCCGCCAGATCGAGGTGGAGTTCGCGCCGCTCGCCCGCGAGAAGAACCTCCGCCTCACCTTCGTGCACAGCCGCCGCGCCGTGCGCTCCGACCGCCGGCTGCTGCGGCGGCTGGTGCGCAATCTCGTCTCCAACGCCATCAAGTACACCGAGCACGGCCGCGTCCTGGTCGGCTGCCGCGGCAGCGGGCGGGACGTCCGCATCGACGTCTACGACACCGGCATCGGCATCGCGGCGGCGAGCCAGCGCGCCATCTTCGAGGAGTTCCACCGGCTGGAGCGCGGCGCCCAGGTGGCGCGCGGGCTCGGCCTCGGCCTGTCGATCGTCGAGCGCATCGCCCGCGTGCTCGATCACAAGGTGACGCTGCGCTCGCAGGTCGGGCGCGGCTCGCACTTCTCGGTGCTGGTCCCGCGCGCCGTCGCCCTGCCGGAGCCGGAGCACGAGCCGGTGCCGGTGCGGGCGCACGGCCACCTCACCGGCTCGGTGACGCTGTGCGTCGACAACGAGCCGGCGATCCTCAGCGGCATGGAGACGCTGCTGTCCGGCTGGGGCTGCACCGTCATCAAGGCGCCCGACCTCGCCGGCGCGATGGCGGCGGTCGAGCGCGCCGGCCGGCGGCCGACCGTGCTGCTGGTCGACTATCATCTCGACGACGCCAACGGCATCGATGTGGTGGTGGCGCTGCGGCGCCGTTACGGCGAGGCGCTGCCGGCGCTCCTGCTCACCGCCGACCGCACCCGCGAGGTGCGCGAGACCGCCCGCGCCCTCGACATCCGCATCCTCAACAAGCCGGTGCGACCGGCTCAGCTCCGGGCCCAGCTCGCCCAGTGGCAGAGCCAGCGCATCGCCGCGGCGGAGTGAGCGAGGACCCGGTCAATGCTGGGCCGCCGTGGCCGGCGGCCACTGGCCGATCTCGATCTTGGAGGCGGCGATCACCGCCTGGGTGCGGCTCTCGACCCCGAGCTTCTGGAGGATCGCCGAGACATGCGCCTTGACGGTCGCCTCCGACACCGACAGCTCGTAGGCGATCTGCTTGTTGAGGAGCCCCTCGGACAGCATCATCAGCACCCGCACCTGCTGGGGTGTCAGCGTGGCGAAGCGGGCGAGCGCGGCCGAGGCTTCGGGATCGGCGGCGGCGTCGAGATCGATGTCGGGCGGAGTCCACAGGCCGCCTTGCAGGACCGCCATGATGCCCTGGCGCATGACGTCGACGCCGAGCGTCTTGGGGATGTAGCCGGCGGCGCCGAAATCCATGCAGCGGCGGATCACCGAGGGATCGTCGGTCGCCGAGACGACCACGACCGGGACGCTCGGATATTGGGCGCGCAGATAGAGCAGCCCCGAGAAGCCGCGCACGCCCGGCATGGCCAGGTCGAGCAGGATCAGATCGACGTCGCCGCCGCGATCGAGAAGCTCGGAAATCTGCTCGAACGAGCCGGCCTCGGCGATCTCGACCCGCTCGAACAGGCCCGACACCGCCTCCCGCATGGCCCCGCGGAACAGCGGATGATCGTCGGCGATCACCAGGCGATAGAACGAAATCTCACTCAAGTGTCGAATCCTGCCCTTGCGGCGGGCGTGATCCTGCGGCCGGACCCGGGAGACCGGGCGCATGGCCCCGCCCGCTCGTAACGATCATAAGGCAATTGTTGCAATAGCCCAATCGGGGGTTATGCCAATTCGGCAGCCGAGGGGAAGAGGGTTCTCGCCCGAACCGTAACTCCGGCCGGGGCGGCAGCAGCCGCAGAACCGAAAGATGCGGCGCCCCCGAGCATCGCGCGGAGGTAGCTGCGACGGCCGCGGCGGCGGCCGCCGCTCAGGCGGCGGCGCCGAGGAACTGGAGCACCACCTCGCGCCGGTGCGGCCGGGCGCGATGCTCGGCGAGATAGATGCCCTGCCAGGTGCCGAGCGCCGGCACGCCCCCCACCACCGGGACGGCGAGCGACACCCCGGTCAGCATGGTCTTGACGTGGGCCGGCATGTCGTCCGGCCCCTCGGCGTCGTGCACCCAGCCGGCGTTCGCGGGCGCCAGCCGATCGAGCGCGGTGACGAGGTCGGTGCGCACGTCCGGATCGGCGTTCTCCTGGATCACCAGCGACGCCGAGGTGTGGCGGACGAACAGGAGCAGCACGCCGTCGCCGCCGCCCGCCGCCTCGACGAAGCGCCGCGCCTCGGCGGTGATCTCGACGAAGCCGGTGCCGCGGGTCGCCACCGTCAGGGTCGCGGTGGCGATGCGGGACACGGTCGCGGCGCGCACGGGCGTCAGGACGGCCGACATGGTCTCGGGCTCCCCGGTCGGATCGCGCGCTCGGGTGGCGCGATCAGATCGCGCGCTAGGCTGGCGCGCTCAGGTCTTGCCGGGCGCGCCCGACTGGCCCTCGATCATCTCGATCAGCCGCCGCCAAGCGCGCTCGATGAAGCCGAGGGCGCGGTCGAACTCGCTCTCGGTGGTCCGCCCGGCCTCGCCGGTGGTCGCCGGAACGTCCGGCTTGATGCCGCTCGGCAGCGGCAGGCCGCGGTCGAGCAGCGCCTTCTTGAGGGCGACGTTGTCGGCCTGCAAGCGGCTGATCTCGGCCTCGAAGGCAGCCCGGTCGTCGGGCGCCGCCTGGCAGGCCCAGCCGCTGCTGCGCAGGCCGCACAGGGAGACCTGGCCGGTGCGCAGGTCGAGGCGGGCGAAGCCGTCGGCGAGCCGGTGATAGCTGAACCGATTGCCGTCGGCCTCGGCCGGCGGGAGACCGGGAGGCGGCGCCGCGGGACCGGACGGCGGCGCGCCGGGCGCCGACGTCGGCGGGCTCTGGGCCGGGGTGCGCTCCTGCGCGGCCGCCGACATCATCAGGCCGGACATCAGCAGGCCCGACACCAGCACCGTGACGGCCGCGGCAGCGGGCGCCGCCAGAGGAGATCGTCGAATCATCGGGGGTCCTTTCGTCGCCGCGAGCGACCGGGTCGCCGCCGCGATGCTGCCAGCATCGCCCCGATTGCGGCAATTCGGCGCCCGCCGGCGGCCCTCGGGGGGCTCCGGCACAGCCCCCGCAACGGCGGCGATATGCCGGATCTATCACGGAGTTAGCGGCATTGCTGCGGCGCCCGCGAAAGGCCGCCGAATTCTTGACTCGGTTGTCCCCGGTCAGTATGGTCCGCGCGGCTTTGGCGGGGGGCGGACGTCCGACCGGACGTCGTTGCGCGGGAGGCGACATCATGGCCCCGAACGCGCACGACCGGGACGACCGCTCGTCCGAGGAAGCCGACCTCTCCGCGAGGCTCCAGCGTCTCGGCGAAAAGCTCGACCGGCAGCGCCCGGCGGGCAGTTCGCCCGAGTCCGCGTCGGACCCGCGACCAGGCACGCGCTTCGCGGGCTTCGCCCGCGGGTTCCGGCTCTCCTCCGAGTTGGTCGCGGGCGTGATCGTGGGCGCCGTCCTCGGCTGGTCGCTCGATCATTGGCTCGGCATCTCGCCGTGGGGAATGATCGTCTTTCTGCTGGTCGGCTTTGCGGCCGGCGTGCTCAACGTGATGCGGGCGGCCGGCGTCGTGCCGGAACCCGGTGCGAAGGACCGCGACGCCTGACGGTGGCTGCCGCCGCCGAGGGCATCGAACCAAGGGGACCCGCGAGGTCATGGCCGATCCGATTCATCAGTTCGAGATCGTCAATCTCGTACCGCTCGCCAAGATCGGCTCCACCGAACTGCATCTCACCAATTCGGCGCTGTTCATGATCGTCGCGGTGGCGATCACCGGCGTCCTCATGCTCGGCACCACGGCGGGCCGCCAGCTCGTCCCGGGCCGCCTCCAGTCGATGGCGGAGGTGACCTACGAGTTCGTCGCCGACATGATCCGCTCGACTGCCGGCGAGCAGGGCATGCGGTTCTTCCCGCTGGTGTTCTCGCTGTTCACCTTCATCCTGTTCGCCAACCTGATCGGCATCGTCCCCTACACCTTCACGGTGACGAGCCACATTGTGGTGACGGCCTCCCTGGCGCTGCTCGTCTTTCTCACCGTCATCGTCTACGGCCTCTACTCGCACGGGCTCGGCTTCTTCCGCCTGTTCGTGCCGCATGGCATTCCGGGCTACATCCTGCCGTTCGTGGTGCTGATCGAGATCGTCTCGTTCCTGTCGCGGCCGATCTCCCACAGCGTGCGTCTGTTCGCCAACATGCTGGCCGGGCACATCACCCTGAAGGTGTTCGCCAGCTTCGTGGCCGGTCTCGGCACCCTCGGGGCGGTCGGCTGGGCCGGCGCCTCGCTGCCGCTGATCATGGTGGTGGCGATCACGGCGCTCGAGATCCTGGTCGCCTTCCTGCAAGCCTACGTGTTCACGCTGCTGACCTGCATCTATCTCAACGACGCCCTGCACCCCGGCCACTGAGCCGGCGCGGCGCCGCACCTTCGATCTCCCTCCCGCAGAACCAAAGGAGCTTCCACATGGATCCGATCGCCGCCAAGTACATCGGCGCCGGCATCGCCTGCATCGGCATGGGTGGCGCCGCGCTCGGCGTCGGCCAGATTTTCGGCAGCTATCTGGCGGCCGCGCTGCGCAACCCGTCCGCCGCCCAGAGCCAGTTCGGCAACCTGATCTTCGGCTTCGCCATCACCGAGGCGCTCGGCATCTTCTCGCTGCTGATCGCGCTGCTGCTGCTGTTCGCCGTCTGATCCCGCGGTTCGTGGCACGCGGACGCGCCGCGTCCGCGGACACACCGCGCGATGCGACGTCGATGATGTAACGCCGATACAGGGAGGGGCCGATGGCCCAGCCGACCCAGGCGACCACGGAGCACGCCCCGGCCTCCGGGCACGGCGGCGGCTTTCCGCCCTTCAAGGCGGAGACCTACGGGTCCCAGCTGATCTGGCTCGGGCTCTGCTTCGTCGTCCTCTACGTGATGGTGGCCAAGCTCGCCCTGCCCCGCATGGCGAGCATCCTGGCCGACCGGCGCGCCCGCATCGACGGTGATCTCGCCGAGGCGGTCCGCCTGAAGGGCGAGGCCGATGCGGCGGTCGCCACCTACGAGAAGGCGCTGGCCGACGCGCGCAACCGGGCTCACACGATCGCCAGCGAGACGCGCGAGCGGCTCGCCCGCGAGAGCGAGGCGCACCGCAAGTCGGTCGAGGCCGATCTCGCCCGCCAGCTCACCGAGGCCGAGAAGACCATCGCGGCCGGCAAGACCGCCGCCATGACGAATGTCCGCGGCATCGCGGTCGACGCCGCCGGCGCCATCGTGGCGCAGCTGGTCGGCAAGGCGCCGAGCCAGGCGGCCGCGGCCGCCGCCGTCGACCACGTCCTGAAGCGCTGAGAGGCGGCCGATGCTGTACGAAGCCGAATTCTGGGTCGCCGTCGCGTTCGTGCTGCTGGTGCTCGGGCTGTTCAAGCTCGGCGTCCATAAGACCGTCGCCGGCGCCCTCGACGACCGCACCGCCCGCATCCGCGCCGAGCTCGACGAGGCGCAGCGCCTGCGCGCCGAGGCCGAGGCGCTGCTGGCCGAGTATCGGCGGCGCCGTCAGGAGGCGGAGGCCGAGGCGGCCGCCATCGTCGCCAATGCGCAGGCGGAGGGTGAGCGTCTTCAGACCGAGGCCAAGGCCAAGGTCGAGGAGTTCGTGGCCCGCCGCACCAAGATGGCGGAGACCAAGATCGCCCAGGCCGAGGCGCAGGCCATCGCCGACGTGCGCAGCGCCGCCGCCGACGCCGCCGTGGCGGCCGCCGAGACCCTGCTGACCGAGACCGTCAAGGGCAAGCTCGCCGGCCAGCTCGTCACCGACGGCATCAAGGGCCTGGCGGCCCGGCTGAACTGAAACCGACGGACAGACGCCGACATCGTCCCGTGATGCCCGGCCTCGTGCCGGGCATTTTCGTTGTGTCGTGCCGTAGCCCGGGTGGAGCCGCGCGCGACGCCGAGACATGCGCCGGACGCTGCGCCAAAGCTGCCGGATGAGTCCGCTCGGTCCCGCGCAAGCGGGACTCCAGCGTCTTCGAAACAACGGGTTTGCCTTGCGACTTCTGGGTCCCCGCTTCCGCGGGGACGAGCGGGACGCGGCGCGCTTTGCGCCTCCCGGATCAGTCTCCAGGAGGCGAGCGGAGGAGAGGGGCGCGACGGCGGCTGCCGGCCTTTGCTGCCGCGGCTCGCGGACCTATCCCTGGCGGGGCTTGCGGGCCGGCTTCTTCTCGTGGGCGGCGCCCTGCGGATCGAAGCCGACATAGATGACGTAGCTGTCGAGCTCGGCGGCGGGCGGCACCGGCACCGCCATGTCCTCGACCACATGGGTGAACGGCACATGGGGCTGGCCGGGCGGCACCTGCACGGGCAGCATGTAGAGCTTGGACCAGATGGTCTTCGGCTCGATCCCCTCCTTCACGAGGGCATAGCGCAGCGGCACCATGGCCTCGCCGGGACCGCCGGCCGGACCGAGAATCAGCCGGCCCTGAACCCCGACCTTGATGGACAGCGTGCCGGCGGCGACCGAGCACTGACGCGCCGTCCGCCCGAAGGTCGCCTGATAGCGCAGCGCCATGGCGCTGTCGGCGCCCGGCGCATTGGTCTGGAGGGTGCCGGCGCCCTGGCGGATATCGATCCCCGGACAGTCGACGTCGAGGGTCGACAGGGTCGAGCCGGCGGCGCCCGCGCCGCCCGCGCCCGCCTGGCCGGGCGTCGCCTCGGCGCGCGCCTCGGTGCCGCTGCCGAACAGGCTGCGGAAGCGGTCGGCGAAGCCCGACGACTTATCGGGCGGTGCCGGCTGGCCGTTGAAGAACTCGTCGGTCGACGAGCACGCGCCGAGTGTCCCGGCCATCAGCAGGCCCATCAGGCCGCCGACCAGGTGGCCCGCTCGCCACCTCCTGCCCTGCCCCGCTCGCGCCACCATGCTGTCCACCCTAACCCCACTCGTCGAAACACTCTCTTCCCGCCGAACCATGGCGCCCCCATGGCGCCCCGCCTCCGCCCCGAGCGATCATCGCCCGGCAGCCCCCCTCAGCCCGGCGGCGGGTCGTCCTTCAGGCGGGCATAGAGAAGGTGATCCTGCCACAAACCATTGATGCAGAGGTATCGTCGCGCGTAGCCCTCGCGCTGGAAACCACACGATTCGAGCAGCCGCATCGACGCCGTGTTGGTCGGGATGCAGGCCGCCTCCAGCCGGTGCAGCCGCAGGGCCGAGAACGCATGGGGGACGAGCGCCCGCACCGCCGCGCTCATGAACCCGCGCCGGGCGAACGGTGCCCCCATCCAATAGCCGATACTGCCGGCCTGGGCGACGCCGCGCCGCACATTGGCGAGCGTCAGCCCCCCCACCAGCGCCCGGTCGGCACTGCGGAAGATCAGGAACGCATAGGACTGGTCGGCCCGCTGGTCCTCGGCGTAGCGCCGCAGCCGCCGCCGAAACGCCCCGCGGGTGAGGTCGTCCATCGGCCAGGTCGGCTCCCACGGGGTCAGGAAAGCGCGGCTCTGCTCGCGCAGGGCCGCCCACTCGTCGAAATCCGCCATGGTGGGCGGCCGCAGAAACACGCCCCTGCCCTCGATGATCCCGGCCGGCTCGGGCAGGCTCGCGGTGCGGAAGAACGCCATGGTCCAACTCGTCTCCGTGTCCGGGTCGTGTCGGTCCGCGTCGAGGGCGTCGGATCGTTCGAATCGTCTCGGCTCGAACCTGGGGGGCGAGCCTGTGTCGGGCGGCGCAATGGCGTTTCGATGTCGGCGACGGCCTGCGCCAGTGCCGGCCACGGCCGCTTCCAACTCGCCAGTTCCAAGTCGACGACGTCCGTCCCGCCCGCGCGACGCTCGCCCGGCCGGACCGGCGGGCGGCGCGACGGCGTTGGTCGGACGAGTCGCACTGCCGCGGCTCCGGGCGGAGAACGCGGCGCGGCATGTCCGCGTCGGCAGGCGCCGGCGCGCCGGATCACGCCACCTTCAGGGCCAGACTTTCGGCGATTGCCGCCGCCGATTCAAGTCCGCCGGGTCCGAGCGCCGCCACCGCGGGCCGCGAGCGCGCCAGCAGGGCACGACCGGCGGCGCGGGCGCTTTCCACCGTCACGGCGTCGACGCGGGCGACGATCTCGTCGATCGGCATCACCCGGTCGTGAATGATGATCTGGCGGGCGAGCTGCTCGGCCCGCGCGCCGGAGCTCTCCAGCGCCATCAGAAGCCCGGTCTTCATCTGCGCCTTGGCGCGGGCCACCTCCGCCTCGGTGAGGGTCTCGGCCGCCCCCTCCATCTCGTCGACCACCACCCGCATCAGCTCCTGGGCGTCGGCCGCGTCGGTCCCGGCATAGAGGCCGAAGAGCCCCGTGTCCGCATAGGGCGAGTGGAAGCAGTAGATCGAGTAGCAGAGGCCGCGCGTCTCGCGGACCTCCTGGAACAGGCGGGACGACATTCCGCCGCCGAGCACGTTGGTGAAAACCTGGAGGCTGTAGAGGCTGGGGTCGCGCTGCGGCACGCCTTCGAGGGCGACGGCGAGGTGCGCCTGCTCCAGGTCGCGCCCCTCGACATGGACGCCGCCGCGGAAGCGGGCCGGCTCGGGCGAGCCGGACGCCGGCCCCGAGAAGCCCGCGAACAGGCGCGCGACGTCGTCCACCAGGGCGTCGTGATCGACCGCGCCGGCGGCCGCCACCACGGTGCCGGGCGCGCGGTAGTTGCGGGCCAGGTAGTCGCGCAGCATCGCCCCGTCGAGCGACCGCACGGTGTCCGGGGTGCCGAGGATCGAGCGGCCGACCGGCTGGTCCGCATAGGCGGTCGCCTGGAGGAAGTCGAACACCAGATCGTCGGGGGTATCCTCCAGGGCGCCGATCTCCTGGATGATGACGTTGCACTCGCGGGCGATCTCGTCGACGTCGAACTTGGGGTGCGAGAGGATGTCGGCCAGCACCTCGAGCGCCAGTGGCACGTCGCGGCGCAGCATGCGGGCGTAGTAGGCGGTCACCTCGACGCCGGTGGCGGCGTTGAGATCACCGCCGACCGCCTCGATCTCCTCGGCGATCCGGCGCGCCGAGCGCGTCTCGGTGCCCTTGAACGCCATGTGCTCCAGGAAGTGGGAGATGCCGTGCTCGTTGGGCCGCTCGTGCCGGCTCCCGCAGTTCACCCAGACGCCGAGCGAGGCAGTCTCGAGATGCGGCATGTCGTCGGTGACGACCACCAGTCCGGACGGGAGACGCGACACCTGGACCGTCATGCGGCTGCTCCTGCGCCACCGGCGGCGGCGCGGCTGTGGGTGCGGATGAAGTGGGCGACGGCGGCCTGGTCGGCGGGCAGCGCGGTCTCCCGTTCGGGACGGGACTCGAGATCGGCGAGCCACTCGGGCAGCGCCGGGCGGACCCCGCAGGCGGCCGCGACGGCGTCCGGAAACTTGGCCGGGTGAGCGGTGGACAGCACCACCATGGGGACCGCGGGATCGCGCGGCTCCTTCTCGGCCACCGCCATGGCGACCGCGGTGTGCGGATCGAGCAGATAGCCGGCCTCGCGCCGCACCGTGCGGATGGTGGCGGCCACCTCCTCCTCGCCGGCGCGATCGGCCGAGAACTGCGCCCGCATGGCGCCGAGCGCCCGCGACGTCACCGAGAACGAGCCGTTGCGGCCGAGCGCCGCCATGGCGGCGCGCACCGGCTTGGGGTCGCGCTCGCACGCCTCGAACAGCAGCCGCTCGAAGTTCGACGACACCTGGATGTCCATCGAGGGCGAGGTGGTCGGCACCACGTCGCGCACCTGGTAGAGCCCGGTGGCGAGGGTGCGGGCCAGGATGTCGTTGACATTGGTGGCGACCAGCAACCGATCGATCGGCAGGCCCATCCGGGCCGCCACGTAGCCGGCGAAGACGTCGCCGAAATTGCCGGTCGGCACCGCGAAGGCGACCTTGCGGTGCGGCGCCCCGAGCGCCGCGGCGGCCGCGAAGTAGTACACCACCTGGGCGGTGATGCGGGCGAAGTTGATCGAGTTGACGCCGGAGAGCTGCACGCCGTCGCGGAAGGCGTGATCGTTGAACAGCGCCTTCACGATCGCCTGGCAGTCGTCGAAGGTGCCCTCGATCGCCAGCGCATGGACATTGTCGGCCGCCACCGTGGTCATCATCCGGCGCTGGACGTCGGAGACGCGCCCCCGTGGATAGAGCACGAAGAGATCCGCCTGGGCGGAGCCGCGGAACGCCTCGACGGCGGCGCCGCCGGTGTCGCCCGAGGTCGCCACCACGATGGTGGAGCGGGCGCCGCGCGCCGCCAGCGCATGGTCCATCAGCCGGGCGAGGACCTGCATGGCGAGGTCCTTGAAGGCCAGCGTCGGCCCGTGGAACAGCTCCAGCACGAAGGTGCCGGGCGCGAGCTGGACGAGCGGCGCCACGGCCGGGTGGCGGAAGGTGCCGTAGGCTTCGCGCACCATGCGGGCGAGATCGGCGGTGCCGAGCGTGTCGCCGGTGAACGCCTGGATCACCTCGGCGGCGACCTCCGCATAAGGGCGTCCGGCGAAGCCCGCGATGGCGGCGTCGTCGAGCCGGGGCCAGGTCTCGGGAACGTACAGGCCGCCGTCGCGGGCGAGGCCGGCGAGGGTGACGTCCATGAAGCCGAGGGGCGGCGCCTCGCCGCGGGTGGAGATGTACTGCACGGTCCTCTCGCTGCCTCGCCGATCGGGTGACGGCCCGCGCCGACCGCCCCGCGGGCGTCGGCCGAGCCGCCGGCCGGTCGAGCAAAGCTCTGGAAAATCTACCGTTCCGGGACGGGGCCGGGCCGAAGGCCCGGGACCACGGGCACACTAGTCGCAAGCCGGCGCAGGCACAAGGAGAGCCGCCGGGCGGCGCCGCGATGCAGGCTTCCCGCCAGGCCCCGGAGCGAATCCGTTATGATGGGGCATGCCGTCGCCCCGCGTCTTCACCATTCCGGCCGCCGTGCCGTTCCTGCCGACGCTCGCGGCGGCGCTGCTGGACGGCCGGCTGGTGCCCGGCTTCGCCGGCGCCCGCGATCCCATGGCGCTCGCCGCCGCCACCCTCTACCTGCCGACCCGCCGGGCCTGCCGGATCGCCCGCGACGCGCTGTTCGACGCTCTCGGCGGCCGCGCCGCGGTGCTGCCCCGCATCGTCGCCCTCGGCGACATCGACGAGGACGAGATCGCCTTCTCGGTTACGGCCGGCGAGCCCGCCGATGCCCTCGACGACCCGGGCGCGGGGCGGATCGCCGAGGCGGTCGACCTGCCGCCGCCGCTGCCGGCGCTGTCGCGGCGGCTTCTCCTCGCCCGGCTGGTGCTCGCTTGGGCGCGCTCCCCCGATCTGCGGCCGGCGCGGCCCGGCGACCCGCCGATGGTGGTCGACACCCCGGCGGCGGCACTCGCCATGGCAGACCAGCTCGCCCGCCTGATCGACGACATGACCACCCGGGGCGTGCCGTGGTCGGCCCTCGACGGGCTGGTGCCGGCGGAGCACGACGCCTATTGGGGCCTGACCCTGCGGTTCCTGGCGGTCGCTCGCGAGGCCTGGCCGGAGATCCTGACGGCGCGCGGCACCATCGAGCCGTCGGCGCGGCGCGACCTGCTGATCGCCGCCGAGGCCGCCCGGGTCGCCGCCATCGCGGACGGGCCGGTGATCGTCGCCGGCTCCACCGGCTCGATGCCGGCGACCGCCCGCTTCATCGCCACGGTGGCCCGGCTGCCGCACGGCGCCGTGGTGCTGCCCGGCCTCGACACCGCGCTGGACGCGACGTCGTGGGACGCCATCGCGCCTGCCGCACCGACGAAGGTGGCCGGCGCCGTGCCCGCCGGTGCTCCGCCGGAGCCCGAATGCGGCCACCCGCAGTTCGCCCTGCACGGGCTGCTCGCGCTGATGGGGCTCGATCGCGGCGACGTGGTGCGGCTCGGCGCGCCCCCCGCGCACGACCGCGCCGTGCTGCTCTCCGAGGCGCTGCGCCCCGCCGCCACCACCGACCGCTGGCGCGCCCGGCTGACCGACCCCGCCGTCGCGGCGGTGATCGGCTCCGCGCTCGCCGGCCTGTCGGTGATCGAGGCGGCGACCGCCGAGGAGGAGGCGCTGGCGATCGCCGTGGTGCTGCGCGAGGCGCTGGAGATCCCCGGCCGCACCGCCGCGCTGGCGACGCCCGACCGGGCGCTGGCCCGCCGGGTGGCGGCCGCCCTCGCCCGCTGGGGCGTCGCCGCGGCCGACAGCGGCGGCGTGCCGCTCGCCGAGGCGCCGGCCGGCGTGTTCGCCCGCCTCGCCGCCGAGACGGCGCTGGGCGGCGTCGCCCCGGTGCCGCTGCTGGCGCTGCTCAAGCATCCGCTGGCGCGGCTCGGCCGCGGCGAGGCGGAGCATGCCCGCGCCGTCGCGGCACTGGAGCGTGCCGTGCTGCGCGGGCCGCGACCGCGACCCGGCGCCGCCGGCCTCGCCCGCGCGGTCGCCTCGATCGGCAAGGCGCTCGCCGCCCTGCGGGCCGGCGAGCCGTCGCCGCTGCACCGGGCCGACCCGCGCGCCGCCCTGCCGGCCGACGCGGTGGCGGACGCCGCCGCACTGGTCGAGCGCCTCGCCGCCGCGCTGGCACCGCTCGAAACGCTCGCCGCCGGCCGCCGGCCGGTGTCGCTGCGAACGCTCGCGGCGGCGCATCGCGACGTCGTCGCGGCGCTCGCAGCCGAGGCCGACGGTCTCGTGACCGCCTTCGAGGAGGCCGACGGCACCGCGCTCGCCGACGTGTTCGAAAGCCTCGCCGAGGAGGACGCCGCCGAAGCCGTGCCGGTCGCGGCGGACGACTATGCCGAGCTGTTCAGCACCATTCTCGCCGACCGCGTCGTGCGGCCGGCCCCGACGGCCGGCGACAGCCGCCTCCAGATCCTCGGGCTGTTGGAGGCGCGGCTCGTCACGGTGGATCGCCTGGTGCTCGGCGGCCTCGCCGAG
Source organism: Rhodoplanes serenus (assembly GCA_009720755.1). GTDB lineage: Bacteria > Pseudomonadota > Alphaproteobacteria > Rhizobiales > Xanthobacteraceae > Rhodoplanes > Rhodoplanes serenus. Next base: position 76,120 of record WNKV01000015.1, on the reverse strand, counting down.
GGGGTGTGGCCGCCGGCCCCGACCTCCGACCCATGGCTGAGCCGCGGCATGCGGCACACGCTGGGGCTCGACCTGCCGGAGCGTCGCATCGGCCTCTCGGCACACGATTTCGCCCAGCTCGCCGGCAGTGCCCCCGAGGTGGTGCTGACCCGCCCCGCCAAGCTCGGCGGCGCGCCGGCCGGCCCGTCGCGCTTCCTCCAGCGGCTTGCCGCCGTCGCCGGCCCGGGCTGGGGCGAAGCGGTCGCGCGCGGCGCGACGTGGCTGGCGCTCGCCCGCCGCCTCGACCGGCCGGAGGGGCCGCCGCGCCGCGTCCCCCGCCCGGAGCCGAAGCCGCCGCGCGACGCCCGCCCGCTGCGCCTCTCGGTGACCGAGATCGAGCACTGGCTGCGCGATCCCTACACCATCTATGCCAAGCATATCCTGCGGCTCGCCCCGCTCGATCCGGTTGACCTGCCGCCCGGCGTCAAGGACCGCGGCACCGCCATTCACGGCGCCATCGCGGCGTTCGCGACCGCCCACGCGGAGGGGCTGCCGGACGATCCGCTCGCCGCGCTGCTCGCCTGCGGGCGCGAAGCCTTCGCGGCGCTCGACGACACCCCGGAGGCGCGCGCCTTCTGGTGGCCGCGCTTCGTGGCGATCGCCCGCTGGTTCGTCGGCTTCGAGCGCGAGCGCCGCGCCGGCCTCGTGGCGCTCCATCCCGAGATCGGCGGCGAGATCGACATCCCGCTCGACGGCGATCGCCACTTCCGCCTCACCGCGCGCGCCGACCGCGTCGAGCGCCTGGCCGACGGCCGCGTCGCGCTGCTCGACTTCAAGACCGGGCAGCCGCCGTCCGACAAGCAGGTGCGGCTCGGTCTCGCCCCGCAGCTCACACTGGAGGCCGCCATGCTGCGCCGGGGCGGCTTCGTGGCGGCAGGCGTGCCGGGCGGGCTGTCGCTCGCCGAGCTGACCCATGTGCGGCTGTCCGGCGGCGAGCCGGCCGGCGAGGTCTGCCCCATCGACTTCAAGACCGAGACGGCGGACGCCGCCGCCGACCGGGCATTCGCCAAGCTGACCACGCTGGTGCACGCCTTCGACGACGAGACCATGCCGTACCGCTCGCTGGTGCTGTCGATGTGGAAGGCCCGCTACGGCACCTACGACGATCTCGCCCGCGTCAAGGAATGGTCAGCCGGCGAGGGAGACGGGGAATGACGACCGCGCCTGCTTCCAGGCCCGCACGGTGACGCGCCGATGAGTCGTGTGAAGACCGTTCCTGCCGCCGTGACGGCGGTGCAGACCGAGGTCGCCGATCCGGCGGTCTCGGCCTTCGTGTCGGCCAATGCCGGCTCCGGCAAGACGCATGTGCTGGCCCAGCGGGTGATCCGGCTGCTGCTCGCTGGCGTCGACCCGGCGAAGATTCTCTGCATCACCTTCACCAAGGCGGCGGCCGCCAACATGGCGGACCGCGTGTTCGGCCAGCTCGCCGGCTGGATCGCGCTCGACGACGAGGCGCTGGACGCGAAGCTCTGCGCGCTCGGCGTCACGACCATCACGGCCGCCACCCGGGCGCAGGCGAGGACGCTGTTCGCGGCGGCGCTCGACACCCCGGGCGGCCTCAAGGTCGAGACCATCCACGCCTTCTGCACCCGCCTGCTGCAACGCTTCCCGTTCGAGGCGGCGGTGCCGGCGCACTTCGCCGTGCTCGACGAGCGGGCGACCGACGAGCTGCTCGACCGCGCGACGCTCGCCGTGATGCTCGACGCCACGGCGGCGCCCGACGGGCCGCTCGGCCGCGCCCTGACGGCGGCGCTCGCCGCCGCGGCGGATCAGACCTTGCGCGACCTGGTGCGCGAGACGGTGTTCCGCCGCCACGATCTCACCGCGTGGATCGCCGCCGCGGGCGGGCTCGACGCCGCCATCGCCGGCCTCTCCGCCACGCTCGGCGTCGCCGCCGACGAGAGCGTCGCCGACATCGACAAGGCGATCGTCGAAGGTCCGCTGTTCCCGCCGTCCGAATGGGATGCCGTCGCCGAACTGTGCCGGGCCAGCTCGACCAACGACCAGAAGCAATGCGCGCGGCTCTCCGCCGCCGCGGCGGCGACCGGCCGCGACCGTGTCGAGTCCTATCTCGACGTGTTCCTCACCGGCGACCGCGCGCCGCGCAAGAGCGTGATCACCGCGGCGCTCGCCAAGACATATCCGGCGCTGGCCGAGCGGCTGGACCGTGAGCGCGAGCGCATCGTCGCCCTGCTGGAGCGGCGCTGCGCCGCCGCCTGTCGGGATCGCACCGCCGCCCTGCTGACACTCGCCACCGCGGTGATCGATCGCACCACAGCCGAGAAGAACCGCCGCGGCCTGCTCGACTACGACGACCTGATCGACAAGACGCTCGATCTCCTCGTCCGCACGCCGCCCGGCTGGGTGCACTACAAGCTCGATCGCGCCATCGACCATGTCCTGGTCGACGAGGCGCAGGACACCAGCCCGAAGCAGTGGGAGATCATCCGCCACCTCGTCGCCGAGTTCACGGCCGGGGCCGGCGCCCGCACCACACGCCGCAGCATCTTCGCGGTCGGTGACGAGAAGCAGTCGATCTTCTCGTTCCAGGGCGCCGTGCCACGCGAGTTCGCCCGCATGCGGCAGCATTTCGCCGCCGCCCACCGGACCGGCGGCCTCGATTTCAGGGCGCGCGAGTTCAAGTTCTCGTTCCGCTCCGGCGCCAGCGTGCTCGGCGCCGTCGATGCGGTGTTCGCGGCCCGCGAGATGTATGCCAGCGTCACCTCCGACACCGACGGCGTGCCGCCGCACGAGCCGCTGCCGGACGCGGCCCCCGGTGTCGTCGAGCTGTGGCCGCTGATGCCGGCCGAGCCCACCCGCGAGATGGAGGGCTGGGAGGCGCCGTTCGACGCCACCCTCGAGACCAGCCCGCGGGAGCGGCTGGCGCGTCGCATCGCCCGCACCATCCGCGACATGATCGACCGCGGCGAGCCCGCCGGCCCCGAGCCACGGCCGCTGACGGCGGGCGACGTGCTGGTGCTGGTGCGCCAGCGCGGCCCGATGTTCACCGCCATCATCCGCGCCCTGGAAGAGGCCAAGGTGCCGGTCGCCGGCGCCGACCGCCTCGCGCTCGGCGAGCACGTCGCCATCGTCGACCTCATGGCGCTCGCCGACGCGCTGCTGCTGCACGCCGACGATCTCGCGCTCGCCATCGCGCTCAAGAGCCCGCTGTTCGGCTTCGACGACGATCTCCTGTTCGCGCTGGCGCACGGCCGCCGCGGCAGTCTGTGGGGCGCGCTGCGGCGCCACGCGACGACGCGGCCGGAGTTCGCCGAGGCCGCCGCCCGGCTCGACCGCTGCGCCGCGGCGGCGCGGCGGCACGGGCCGTTCGGCTTCTTCTCGTGGCTGCTCGGCGCCGAGGGCGGCCGCCGCCGCATCCTCGCTCGACTCGGCCGCGAGGCGAACGACGCGCTCGACGAGTTCCTGGCGCTGGCACTCGATTTCGAGCGGCGCGAGACGCCGTCGCTGCAAGGCTTCGTGGCGTGGCTGCGGGCCGCCGAGAGCGAGATCAAGCGCGACATGGAGATCACCCGTGACGAGGTGCGGGTGATGACCGTGCACGGCGCCAAGGGCCTCGAAGCGCCGCTCGTCTTCCTGGCCGACACCACCCAGCCGCCGGCCGGGCCGCGGCCACCGCGCCTGCTGACGCTGGCGCCCGACCCGGCTGCGGCGCCCGGCACGCCGGGGGCGCTCGTCTGGGCCGGCCGCAAGGACAGCGACGCTCCGGCGCTCGCCGATGCCCGCGCCGCCGCCGCCCGCGACGCCGAGGACGAGTATCGCCGGTTGCTCTACGTCGCGATGACGCGCGCCGCCCACCGGCTGATCGTCTGCGGTTGCGCCGGCAAGCAGAAGCCGCCGGCCCGCTGCTGGCACGAGCTGATCACGACGCATCTGGGCGGCCGCCCCGAGATCCTCGCCACCGAGGTCGAGGGACACGACGCGCCGGTGCTGGTGTTCCGCAAGGCGTCGACCGAGGCCCCGCCGGCGGTCGCGGCACCCGCCCAGTCCGCGCCGGAGCCGCCCGAGCCCGCTTGGCTGCGCACCGCGCCGGCCGCCCAAGCCGCGATGGCGACGCTGTCGCCGTCGCGCGCCCATGCGGCCTCCCCACGAGCAGCCAACCGCGGCGGCGGAGGCGGCGCCGATGCCGCCACCCGCGCGGCCGGGCGGGCGCGCGGCCGGCTCGTCCATCGCCTGCTGCAATCGCTGCCCGACGTGGTGCCGGCGCGACGCGCCGAGGCCGCCGCCGCGATGCTCGCCCGCAACGCACCCGCGCTCGACGGCGCGGCCCGCGATCGCCTCGCCGCCGAGACCCTGGCGATCGTCGACGACCCGCGATTCGCCCTGCTGTTCGGCCCGGACAGCCGCGCCGAGGTGCCCATCGTCGGCCGGCTCGTCCGCCGCGACGGCTCGCTGTTCGCGGTCTCGGGCCAGGTCGATCGCCTGGTGGTGACCCCCGAGGCGGTGCTGATCGCCGACTTCAAGACCGACCGGACGCCGCCCCGCCGGGCCGCCGAGGCGCCGGCCGGCTATGTGGCCCAGCTCGCCCTCTATGCCGCCGTGCTGGCGCAGGTGTGGCCCGACCGCCCGGTGCGAACCGTGCTGGTGTGGACCGAGACCGCTGTTCCGATGGAGCTTTCGGAGCGCGACCGCAGCGCCGCGCTGGCGGCGCTCGGGCTCGCGCCCGGCGGGGCGGCGCCTTGACGCATCCCGGCCGCATTCATACGTTCCAGCCCGGATCGCAACACGAGAGGTATGGCATGGGCGTGACCAAGGTTTCCGATCAGGACTTCGAGGCCGAGGTGCTGAAGTCGGACAAGCCCGTCGTGGTCGACTTCTGGGCCGAGTGGTGCGGCCCCTGCCGTATGATCGCGCCGGCTCTCGAGGAGATCGCCGGCCAGATGGGCGACAAGGTGAAGATCGTCAAGCTCAACGTGGACGAGAACCCGAAGATCGCGGCGCAATACAACATCATGTCGATTCCGACCCTGATGCTGTTCAAGAACGGCGAGCTGTCGTCGCGCCAGGTCGGTGCCGCCCCCAAGGCGAAGCTCCAGCAGTGGATCACCGCCGCGGTGTGACGGCGCGGCCTTCAAGGCTCACGTCCGTCTCAGGATCGAGCGAAGCGACGGCCGGCTCCGCCGGCCGTTTCCATGACCACGGCGGCAGCGGCAGGCCCCGGTTGTTGCGCCTCCCGCGCGTCGCCTATACTGCCGCGCGCTGAGGCGCCGGACCGCGGCCCCCGCCGCGGGCGCCCCGCAATGAAAGACAATATCATGCCGGAGACCGCATCATGCCGGCCGACGTGATCGCCGAGCGCGAGATCGAGGAGCAGATCATCCTGGTCGACGCCGACGACCGCCCGGTCGGAACCGCCGGCAAGACCGAGGTGCATCGCCGCGGCCTGCCGCACCGCGCCATCTCGGTGCTGGTGCGCAACCGCCAGGGCGACATCCTGGTGCAGCGGCGAAACCCGGCCAAGTACCACTCCGGCGGACTGTGGGCGAACACCTGTTGCAGCCATCCGCGGCCGGGCGAGACGACGCTCGCGGCGGCCCAGCGGCGGCTGCCGGAGGAGATGGGCTTTACCTGCCCGCTCCAGCCGCTGTTCACCACGCACTATCGCGCCACGCTGGAGAACGGCTTCATCGAGGACGAGCTGGTGCATGTCTTCGGCGGCATCTGGGACGGGCCGGTCGCACCGGCCCCCGACGAGGTGAGCGAGTTCGCCTGGGTGCCGTTCGATCGCCTCGCCGCCGACCAGGCCGCGCATCCAGACGCCTATGCGGTGTGGTTCCGCCATTATCTCGTCCGTCATCACGACGAGATCGCCGCCTGGCTGGGGCGGGCCGTCTGAGCAGCGACGCCGCCGGGCCGCGGCTCGTCGCGCTCGGGCTCCTCGCGGTACCACGGCACGCTGATCACCACCAGGCGTGAGCCGCCGTGGCGAAGCAGCCCGGCGCGCATGCGCCTGGCCCGCAGGGTGTGCAGCGGGTATTGCCACCAGTGCTGCTTCACCAGCTCGGGCGTCAGCACCGCGATGGTGCGGTCGGGATGCTCGGCGGCGAGCTGATCGACGAGATCGAGCAGCGGCACCCAGACCTGCCGGTACGGCGCGCTCACGGTGACAAGCCGCGGCGGCCGGCGGCCGGCCGCGCGGGCCGGCCCCTCGACATCGTCCGCCCAGGTGTCGCGCAGCAGCCGCGCCTTCTCCTCGGAGCCCGGCCCCTCCAGAGCGACCAGATGGACCGCCCACACGTCGGGCGAGATCGCCAGCGCGAAGGCCAGCGCCCTGTCCACCAGGCGGCTGCGATCCTCGGTCGCTACCAGCACGATGGGCGGCGCCAGCGCCGCGGCGTCGAGCGGCCCGGGATCGCGCAGCGCCCGGTCCAGCCCCGCATAGTAGCGCCGCACCGCCACGAACAGCCCGATCAGCAGCGGCACCAGCACCAGCACGATCCAGACTCCGGCGGTGAACCAGGCCATCAGCGTGACCGCCAGGGCGACCGTGGTGGCGAGCCCGCCGACGCCATCGATCGCGATGCGCGACCACGCCGCCCCGCGCACCCGCCACCGCCGTGTCCCGAGCCGCCGCGCGGCCTGCAGGCCGTGCACCACCATGCCGGCCTGCACCAGCAGGAACACCGTGAGGGCGGCGGCCGCGAACAGCGGCACCAGCCGGTCGGTGACGCCGTCGAAGGCGATCAGCAGCGCCCCCGCGGTGCCGGCCAGCACCAGCACACCGACGGTTAGCACCAGCCGCCGCCCGAGCACCGCGAAAGGCCGCGGCAGCCAGCCATCCGCCGCCACCAGGCGGACGAAGCCCGGCAGCCCGACGAAGCTCGTATGCGCCGACAGCACCAGCACACAGAGCAGCAGCGCCATGCTGATATAGTAGAGCGCGCCCTCGCCGACCGCCGCGACAGCGAGCTGCGACAGCAGGCTGCGATAGGCGGGGTCGGCCTGCGGTACGGCAGTGAGGCCGAGCGCCGGCACCAGCCAAGCCAGGGCGGCGAGCACGACGGCGAGCACCAGCACCACCACGGCGAGCGCCCGCCGCGCCATGCGCACCGCCGGAGAGCGGAACGTATCGACACTGTTGCCAACCGCCTCGATGCCGGTCAGCCCGCTGCATGCGACCGCATAGGCGACGAGCACCGTCGTCCATGGAACCGCCGTGGCGGCGGGCGATGGCGCCGATGCCGCCGGACCCGGCTCGCCGCCGCCCGTCAGGACGACGGTCGCGCCGGCGGCGATCACCACGGCGAGGCAGGCCAGGAACGCCAGCGTCGGCCCCATGAACAGCCGGCCGGCATCGAGCGTGCCGCGCAGGTTGACGAGCGTCAGCCCGCCCAGCACCGCGAGGCACAGCGCCAGGCGGTAGGGGGCGAGCGTCGGCACCGCCGAGACCAGGGCGGCGATCCCGGCCGAGATGCCGACCGCGACGTTGAGGACGTAGTCGAGCAGCAGGACGGCGGCCGCCAGCAGCCCGCCGCCGCGCCCGAGCGTCGTGCGGGCCACCGTGTAGGCGCCGCCGCTGTCGGGGAACGCGGCCACCGCGCGGCGGAAGGTCGACCACAAGAGCAGGAGCAGCACCACCACGGCGCCCTGCACGACCGCGAACACGCCGAGCCCGGCCACGCCGAGCGGGGCCAGTGCCAGGAGCGCCGCCTCCGGCCCGTAGGCGGGTGACCCGAAGGCGCCGAGCCCGATGGTGGGAATGCCGGTCGGCAGGCCGACCTTGCGGCCCGCCTGCTCCTGGTTGGCGAGCGGCCGGCCGAGGATGAAGGCGGTGATCGACATGCGCCTCCTGACCCGGCCCGCGATGGAATACGACGTCCGATCCACACGACATCCGATGGACACGGCCGCTGCTTTGGCTCACCGTGAAACGGCCGGGCCGGAGCCCTGTTCCGCCCACGAGCGGGAGCCCCGGACCGTGACACCGCACAGGGCGCCGGTCGGCCGCGTCCGCCCGCCCGGCCGTTCCTGCCGCGCCGGAGCTCGGAGACCCGCATGATCAGCAGCGGAAACCTGTTCGCCGGCATCCGGCCGCGGCGCGACGCGGAGACGATCGCCACCCTCCTGGCGACCGCTGACCTGCGCATCGAGCGCATCATCTCGCACGGGCAGGCGAGCCCGCCGGGCTTCTGGTACGATCAGGGCTGGGCCGAATGGGTGGTGCTGCTGAGCGGCTCGGCCACGCTGCGGTTCGAGAGCGAGGCGACGCCGCGGGCCTTGGCGCCCGGCGACTACGTCCACATCCCGCCGCATGTCCGGCACCGGGTCGAGGCGACCGATCCGGAGGAGGCCACCGTCTGGCTGGCGGTGCATCACCGCTGAAGCCACGGCGACGCTCGCCCCACGCATTGCGCTGAACCGTCCGAACGGCTCTCATACTGTTTGCGGGTGATCGGTTCGCGTCATTCCGGGGCGCCGCGCAGCGGCGAGCCCGGAATCCAGCAGCAAACTTGGAGCTTTCGGCTGGGTTCCGGATAGCCGCTTCGCGGCTTCCGGAACGACCACCGAACTGATCAGCCGGATCTCGTATCAGAACCAGCGTTCGGAGATCGCCACGGTGTCGCCGGGCCGCACCGGCATCATCGTCGGCCCCTTGAGACGCACCGGCCCCTGCGGGGTCGGGCGGGTGATCTCCACCTCGTACCGATAGGCGCGCGGCGTGAAGCCGCCGGCGATCGCCACTGCGGTCTCGGCCGTCATGTGGGCGACGAACGGATACTGGCCCGGGAAGCTCACCTCGCCGAGGATGAAGAACGGCCGGTAGGTGTCGACCTCGACGGCGACATGGGGCTCGCGCAGGTAGCCGTCGCGCAGCCGGGCCGCGATCACCCGCGACAGGTCCGCGGTGGTGCGGCCGCGCGCCGGGACGGCGCCGATCAGCGGCATGGTGATGCGGCCCGAGGCATCCACCGCATAGGTGTTGGTGAGGCCGTCCTGGCCGTAGACCACGACGCGCAGCCGGTCACCCGAATCGAGCGTGTAGGGCGGATCGGGATCGTCGGCCTTGACCAGCGCGGCGGCGACCGCCGGCGACGGCCCAGGAACCACACCGGGACCCGGGCCGCCATAGACCACGGCGTCGACCGACGGCGGCGGGGGAGGTGGCGCCGGCGGCCCGAACAGGCGCGGCGTCGTCATGCAGCCGGACGTCGCCAGCGCGGCGAGAATCACGACGAGGGAACGAGCGAGCCGCATGGGAACCCGGACAAACGAGAGACCTCACTGTCCGGATTAACACCCCATTATCGTTAACAAAGGCTGAGTGCGGCGGGGCATTGCGACGGGTCACGGCGATACGCCGGGAGATGCCGCGCGCCCGCCGGGGCAGCCAGCCGCTCGGGCGGCGGGGCACTCAGGCGGCTGGCGCTCAGGCGGCCGGCACTCCCGCGCCCACCGGGCAGCTCACCCCGGTGCCGCCGAGCCCGCAATAACCGCCGGGATTCTTGGCGAGATACTGCTGGTGGTAGTCCTCGGCGAAGTAGAACGGCGGCGCGTCGACGATCTCCGTGGTGATCGGCCCGTAGCCGCGCCGCGCCAGCGCCTGCTGATAGGCGTCGCGCGACGCCTCGGCGGCGGCCCGCTGGGCCGGCGACGTCACATAGATGCCGGAGCGATACTGCGTGCCGACGTCATTGCCCTGGCGCATGCCCTGGGTCGGGTCGTGGCTCTCCCAGAAGGTGCGCAGCAGCATCTCGTAGGAGATCACCGCCGGATCGTAGACGACCAGCACCACCTCGTTGTGGCCGGTGCGCCCGCTGCACACCTCCTCGTAGGTCGGGTTGGGGGTGCCGCCGCCCGCGTAGCCGACCGCGGTGACATGGATGCCGTCGCCGAGCTGCCAGAATTTGCGCTCGGCGCCCCAGAAGCAGCCGAGACCGAACACCGCGGTCGCCGAGCCGTCCGGATACGGCCCCTTCAGCGGCCGACCGTTGACGGCGTGACGAGACGCCGTCGGGATCGGCTGCGCCCGCCCCGGCAGCATCTCGTCCGGGCGCGGCATCTCGGCCTTCTTGCGGAACAGGAACATGGCGTCTCCTCGTCGTCGATGGCGAAGACGCGGCCGGCTGCGCCCGCGCGGTGGCGGGGACCCGAATCGCGCGTCCCGGATATGGGGACCGTCGTCGCCCCGACGCAGCCGGCCGCCGATCACATCTGCATCAGCCGGCCGCCGCTTCCGCGAGGCGGACGATCCGGTCCGGCTCAGCGGCGCGCGTAGCCGATCAGCGGCTTCTTCTTGCGGCCGAGCAGCACCAGCACCATGCCGACGACCCCGAGCACCAGCCAGGCGGGGGCGACCAGCACCTGCCGCATCGCCGGATCGGTGGCCCAGGGCGGGAAGTGCCGCTCCACCAGGCGCCGCACCTCGTCGAGGCTGGGCTGATGAATCGCCGTCCAGATCGCCTCGAACGAGAAGATCTCCAGGCGGTCGGCCGCGATCGAGCGGGTGCCGTCGTAGACCAGGAAGATGAAGGCGGCCGCCAGAATCCACAGACCGAGGAACCGAAACACGAAGCGGATCATGGGGGGATATGGCCGCGTTGGGGGAAGACCGTGGACTCTGTGGACTCTATAGCGTGCGGCGCCCCGATCCGACCAGGGGGCCGTTGACGGCCACCGCCCGCTTACTTATAAGCGTCGCTCACTGGCGGCGCGAGGGCGTGCCGCAGGCGATATTCTTTGCGCCCCCTCGTCGTGTGGCGCTGCAAACCGGACGAACCACCAGATGGCCAACACCACTTCCGCCAAGAAGGCCACCCGCAAGATCGCGCGCCGGACCGAGGTCAACAAGGCGCGCCGGTCGCGCATGCGCACCTTCGTCCGCAAGATCGAGGACGCGCTGGCCAGCGGCGACAAGGCGGCGGCGACCGCGGCCCTGAAGGCGGCCGAGCCGGTGCTGATGCGGGCGGCCCAAAAGGGCGTCGTCCACAAGCGCACCGCCAGCCGCAAGGTGGCCCGCCTCACCCATGCGGTGAGCAAGCTCGCCTGACCGGCGACCTCCTGTCGGCATTGTTTCACGAAGGCCGGGACATGCGTCCCGGCCTTCGTCGTTTCTGGGCACCTCCTGGGAACCCGGGCACCCGCCGGGCGGCGACGCTTGCCGGGCTCGGCGGGCCTCCGGCAGGCCCTCCGGGCGGCAGGCCCCTCCGGGCGACGGATGGCGCCCATGCGATCCTTGCAAAGCACTTGGTAACCATGGCGACGGTCGGGATCTCGGAACCGGGAGCCATGCGCCCCGGTCGAAATCCTCAGTGTGGTGAATCCGGCCGGATGGGCCTGCGCTTTCGTTGCCGACGCGCAACATCGGGGTGGCAGAATTAACGACGTCGGACCGCATACGTAGTTTCACGCATATGCAGAAGGTCTCGGAGGCCCGGGCAAAAGCACTGCCATTTCCAGGAGTTACCCTTCCCGAGCGCGCACAAATTTCAAAGTGTTAACAAGATGTTAACGGAATAGCCCCCGCGAGCGGTCGGCATTTGCGCCACACAGCCGGAGCTCTGCAAGACGCCCGGGCGCAACCAGATCGCGGAATCGGTCCAGTCGGTTTGTCACGACACGGTGAAATACCGCGGCCCGACAGACAGTTGCCGCTTGCAAGAGGAATCCGGCCGAAGCCCGCCCCGGGCCGACGCGGCGGCGCCCCCGGGCCGCCTCATCCTGGCCATTGCGAGCCGAGGGGGGGCTGTGTATTGGTTGGGGGTAGGCCCCCGCCCGCGGGCGGGTTCACGAAGAAGAGGTTGAAATCGTGAGTCTCCAGCGAGGCGCTCTCACAAGTTGATCCTGTACGAGTAGACCTGAGAGAGTGCTGAAGACTCAGTCGGCGTATCAACCCGGCTTCTTGTACTGACAATAAGGGGACTTTACGACACCTGCCGAGTAAACGCGGCGGGTGAGCGTGAATTCTGTGGCTTCGAGGCCGAACTACAGACAAGTCCAGGGGCTAGCATGACCAAAATGTGGCACATTCGTATCGCGGGTCCGGTCGGGCCGAGCTTCGGCCAGACGGGCCCTTCATCCGCCGTACGCATCGACATCCCGACCGGCCTCCTGACCGGCCTCTCGCATCCCCGTTTCGCGCCCCCCGCCCGGCCCTGTCCCCTGCCCACCTTCCGCCCACCCGCCCCGCCCCGCCGGACCTTGGTCTGGCCCTCCGGAACCTAAACCGCCGGTACTCCGGCCCACTGCGAGGCGAGGGCCGGAGCATCGCCGTCCGTTCGTCGGACCACGACCCCGGGGACCGTCCCCGGGATCGACCCGCACGACCGAAATTACCGCCCCGGGGCGGACTGCGTGAGGCCATGTCGATGTCGAACACCCATCAAGAACGTTGGACCCGGGTCAAAGGGCGCCTGCGCGCCGAGGTCGGAGAGGATATCTTTTCGAGCTGGTTCGCCCGCATGGAGCTGGAGGGCGTCGACAGCGACACGGTGCGACTGTCGGTGCCGACCCGCTTCCTCAAGAGCTGGATTCAGTCGCATTACGCCGAGCGGGTGCTGGCCTGCTGGCAGGGCGAGGAGCCGCTGGTGCGCCGGATCGACCTCTCGGTCCGCTCGGCCGGGGTTCGCCCGGCCGCGATGGCGATACGAGCGGCCGGCGCCGTGGCGGCGGTGACGGTCCGGGCCGAGCCGCCCGCAGGCCCCATCGCGATCAACGGCCATTCCGGCCCGGTCGGCATGCCGGCGCCGTCGAGCGCCGGCCAGGATGCGGTCGGCGGCTCGCCGCTCGATCCCCGTCTCACCTTCGAGACCTTCGTGGTCGGTCGCGCCAACTCGCTCGCTCACGCGGCCGCCAAGCAGGTCGCGGCGGCGCGGCGCGGCGACACCGTGATGTTCAACCCGCTCTACGTCCACGCCGCGGTCGGCCTCGGCAAGACCCACTTGCTGCAAGCGATCGCCTGGGCCGGCAATGCCGGCGGCGAGCGCCGGGTGCTCTATCTCACGGCCGAGAAGTTCGTGTACGGCTTCGTCTCGTCGCTGCGCACCCAGACCACGCTCGCCTTCAAGGAGGTGTTGCGCGCCACCGACGTGCTGCTGATCGACGATCTCCAGTTCCTTCAGGGCAAGTCGACCTTCGCGGAGTTCTCGCACACCCTCAATGCTATGATCGACGCCGGCCGGCAGGTGGTGGTGGCCGCCGACCGGCCGCCGCTCGACCTTGAGAATCTCGACGACCGGGTGCGCTCGCGCCTGGCCGGCGGCCTCGTGGTCGAGATGGGCTCGTTCGGCGAGGACCTCCGCCTCGAGATCCTCCAGTCCCGCGTCGCCTGCGCCCGCACCCACCATGCCGATTTCGACGTGCCGGCGCCGGTGCTGTCCTTCATCGCCAAGTCGGTGACCCACAACGGGCGCGACCTCGAAGGCGCCCTCAACCGTCTCCTCGCCCATTCGAAGCTGACCGGCCAGCCGATCACCATGGAGCTGGCCGAGCGCGAGATCCGCGACCTCGTCCGTCCGCAGGAGCCCCGCAAGGTCAAGATCGAGGAGATCCAGCGCATCGTCGCGCGGCGCTACAATGTCAGCCGCGGCGACCTGCTGTCGTCGCGCCGGACCGCCAACGTGGTGCGGCCGCGCCAGATCGCCATGTATCTCGCCAAGACGCTGACGCTGCGCTCGCTGCCGGAGATCGGCCGGCGCTTCGGCGGCCGCGACCACACCACCGTGCTGCACGCGGTGCGCAAGATCGAGAACCTGGTCGGCAACGACGTGTCGCTCGCCGAGGAGATCGAGGCGATCAAGCGCGAGCTGCAAGAGTAGTGTTGCGGCGGCGTAGACGGGCCCTGCTGGCTCGATCGGCACCGGCCGACGCTCTGCCGGCTCCGCCCGTTCTGGCGAGCCCGGACGGATCATGATACCCGTCCTCGACGGCGCCGCTCTCGCGGCGCCCGCCGTTGCGAGTGCCGCCATGTTGTCGGACCGTCCCGAAGCGCCGCGCGCCGTCGACCCTCTCCAGCCGCGGCGCCCGGCGGCACCGCCACGGTCGCCGCACGCCTTCGGCTCCATCGTCGAGATCGGCGGCAACGGCCTCCTCTCCCGCGTCGACCCGCAGACCGCGACATTGGTGTGGGCCGGCCGCGAGGATCTGAGCCGGCCGCTGCCGCCCAATGTGCGCGAGTTCGGGCCGCGGACCTTCTGGCAGCTCTGGCGCGCCTGCTGGCGCTACGAGATCGACACCCTCGTGGTGATCCCGCCCGGCGGCGATGCGCCCTGGCACTGGCGGTCGCTGCGCAGCGTCTTCCACCGGCCGTTCGGGCCGTGGCGGCGGCTCGTCCGCCTGTTCGGCGTCCAGGCCGTCCGGCTGCTGCCGCGCCGCGTCTCGACCATCGTGGTCGACTCCGGCGACCAGCGCACCATTGCGCGCCGCCATCGCTTTCTCGTCGATCGCTGCACCTGGTACTTCAAGCGCGAGCTGCCGATCGACCGCTGGCAGGCGCTCGAGGGCACGCTGATGCCGGCGCGGCCCGACGCCGACATCCGCGGCCGCCCGCACCACCGGCGGCGCCTGGAGAAGCTGCGGCCGCTCGCCGTCGGGCTGCTCACCGATGGCCCGACGCTGCCGCCGATGGAATTTCCGGACAAGACCGTCGGCCTGTTCGTGGCCATCGGCTCCAAGTCCTCGACGGTGCGGCAGGCCGGCCTCGCCGAGCTGCGAGCCCTCGCCGAGCGCCGCACGGACATCGTCATCGCCGAGGAGCGGCTGCTCCACGACGCCGATCTGCGGGGCATGGCGAGCGCCTGGCTGACCTGGTCGCCGGAGGGCTTGGGCTGGGACTGCGCCCGCCACTACGAGGCCGCCTCGGTCTACTCGGTGCCGGTCATCAACCAGCCGACCATCGTGCGTTTCCAGCCGCTCGTCGACGGCGTCCACGCGCTCCACTACGACGCCGACGTGCCCGGCAGCCTGACCCGGGTGGTGGAGGCGGCGCTCGCCGATCCCGAGCGGCTGCGGCGGATCGCCGTCGCGGCGCGCGCCCATGTGGCCGCCCACCACCTCACGCCGTGGCAGCGGGCCGAGCAGCTCCTGTCCTATCGATCCGGCCTGGCCGAGCCCCCCGGCGGCATCGCCCGCTGAGGTGCAGTCGCCCAGCCGGTCGCCCGCGGCTTCGCCCGATCGGCCGAAACGTCGGTTTTTCCTGTGGTTCGGCCTCGTTACCCTTGCCGAATCCGCGCCGGCGCGGCACTTTCCCCAGTCCGGCGCACCGGCACCCGGTGCCGGTCCGCGACATCCGTCCGCGTGCCCCAGGGCTGTTTCGACCGGATCGTCGCGTTTGCGCGCCGCCGGGCGATCGCCGCCGTCGAGATCCGAGGCGGCTCCGGCCGCCCGTCGGATCGGTTGCGCGTCGTTGGTTTGGCGTCTCGGTAGAGCGGGGTTGCGCATGAAGGTCACGGTCGAGCGATCCGAACTCCTGCGGTCGCTGTCGCATGTCCACCGTGTGGTCGAGCGGCGCAACACCATCCCGATCCTCGCCAATGTGCTGATCCGCGCCGACCGCGCCGAGCTGGCCTTCAAGGCGACCGATCTCGACATCGAGGTGATCGAGACCATCGCGGCCGAGGTGGCGACGCCGGGCGTCACCACGGTGCCGGCCCACATGTTCTACGAGATCGTCCGCAAGCTGCCCGAGGGAGCGCAGATCACGCTGGACGCCACCGGCGACCGCGCCGTGATGGTGATCCGCGCCGGCCGCTCCAAGTTCACCTTGCAGACCCTGCCCGAGAGCGACTTCCCGGACCTCGCCGCCGGCGACATGACGCACGCCTTCGCGCTGCCGGCCGCCGATCTCAAGCGCCTCATCGACAAGACGCAGTTCGCCATCTCGACCGAGGAGACGCGCTACTACCTCAACGGCATCTTCCTGCATGTCGCCGGCGAGGGCGCCGGCGCGATGCTGCGCGCGGTGGCGACCGACGGCCACCGGCTCGCCCAGGTCGAGTTTCCGGCGCCGCCCGGCACCGACGGGATGCCGGGCGTCATCGTGCCGCGCAAGACCGTCGGCGAGGTCCACCGGCTGATCGAGGACCCGTCGGGCGAGGTGACGATCGATCTCTCCGCCACCAAGATCCGCTTCACGCTCGGCGGCGTCGTGCTCACCTCCAAGCTGATCGACGGCACCTTCCCGGACTACGGGCGGGTGATCCCGGCCGGCAACGACAAGCTGCTGGAGGTCGAGAAGCACGACTTCGAGCAGGCGGTCGACCGCGTCTCCACGGTGTCGAGCGAGCGCGGCCGCGCCGTCAAGCTGTCGATCTCGGGCGGCAAGCTGGTGCTCTCGGTCACCAACCCGGACTCCGGCAGCGCCACCGAGGAGATCGAGGTCGGCTACGACGCCGACCCGCTCGATATCGGCTTCAACTCACGCTACCTGCTCGACATCGCGGCGCAGATCGACGGCGACACCGCGGTCCTCAAGCTCGCCGACCCCGGCTCGCCGACGCTGATCCAGGACAAGGACGCCAAGGGCGCCCTCTATGTGCTGATGCCCATGCGGGTGTAGGACGGGTATAGAGGCGCAATCTCGCGGTAATCTCCGAGTCGTCATGCCCGGCTTCGTGCCGGGCATCCACGCCTTCAAGAGCGTGGATGGCCGGGACGAGCCCGGCCATGACAGGTGAGAGACATGACCCTCGCCCCGCAGATTCTTCGGCTCGGCCTCACCGACTTCCGGAGCTGGCGCGCCGCGACCCTGACGGTCGAGCGGCGTCTCGTCGTGCTCACCGGGCCGAACGGCGCCGGCAAGACCAACATCCTGGAGGCGATCTCGTTTCTGGCGCCCGGCCGCGGCCTGCGGCGGGCCACGCTCGACGCCGTCGCCCGCGACGAGGGCGCCGGCACCTGGGCGGTGGCGGCCGAGGTGGAAGGGGCGCTCGGTCTCGCCACGCTGGGTACCGGCCTCGCGGCACCGGCCGGTGCCGAAGGGGGGCATGCGCGAAAATGCCGGATCGATCGCGAGCCGGTCGGCTCCGCCACCGCCTTCGCGGATCATCTCCGCCTGGTCTGGCTGGTGCCCGCCATGGACGGGCTGTTCGTCGGGCCGGCGGCCGAGCGGCGACGCTTCCTCGACCGGCTGGTGCTCGCCGTTCATCCCGACCACGGCAGCCGGGTGTCGGCGCTCGACCGGGCCCTGCGTGGCCGCAACCGCCTGCTGGAGAGCCCGACGCCCGATCCGCACTGGCTCGACGCCGCCGAGCACGAGGCTGCCGAGCTCGCCGTCGCGGTCGCGGTCGCACGGGCCGAGACGGTGCAGCGGCTCGCGGCAGCGCTCGCGGCCCGCCGCGACGGCCCGTTCCCCACCGCCGGCCTCGCCCTCGACGGCTGGATGGAGGCGGCCGCCCGTGACCGCCCTGCCCTCGCGCTCGAGGACGAGTACCGCGCCCGCCTGCGTGACGGCCGGCCGCGCGACGCCGCCGCCGGCCGCACCCTCGACGGGCCGCACCTCACCGACCTCGCCGTCACCTTCGTGCCCAAGGGCGTGGCGGCCCGCGACGCCTCGACCGGCGAGCAGAAGGCGCTGCTGATCGCGCTGGTGCTGGCCCATGCCGAGCTGGTCGCCACTATGACGGGCATCGCCCCCCTGGTGCTGCTCGACGAGGTGGTGGCGCATCTCGATCCTGGCCGGCGTGAAGCGCTGTTCGAGGCGCTCGGGGCGCTCGGGGCGCAGGTGTGGATGGCGGGGGCCGACCCGGCCGCCTTCGCGGCCATTGCGGCCGACGCCGACCTGTTCGAGGTGACGCCCGGCCAGGTGCGCCGGCCGGAGGCGCCGGCCCGCTTGACTGGCCGGCCCTGACCCTCCTCGCCCAATCCCGCCCGCCCACAGCTCCCACGCAGCTTGGGAGTGGGGCGACTTGCCGCGCCGCAACAACTGCGAATTAGTTGCATTAAAACGGTAGGGCGCTAAGGCTTCTTCCTCGAATGCACTGATTTGCATCTGTGTCGCCGTGCCTCGATCGACCGCGATCAGGCGCGACGACTGCCATCGCGACGTGAGGAGACGGCATGAGCGAGCTCGAAACCCTGCGGCAGGCCCTGCCCGATTACGGCAAGGACATCCGGCTCAATCTCGGCTCGCTGCTGGGGTCCGGCGGCATGCCGGAGCTGACGGCGGCCCAGACCTGGGGATGCGCCATCGCGGCCGCCGTCGCGGCCCGCCAGCCGGCGCTGCTGCGTGCCGTCGAGGCGGAGGCGGCCCGCGCCATCGATCCGGCGACCGCCGAGGCGGCCCGCACGGCCGCCGCCCTGATGGCGATGACCAACGTCTATTACCGGGCCGTCCACATGGCGGGCGATGCCGACCTCGCCAAGCTGCCGGCCGGCCTGCGGATGAACGCGCTGACCCGCCACGGCATCGCCCAGGCCGACTTCGAGCTGTTCGGGCTGGCCGCCTCGGCCGTGAAGGGCTGCGAGGGCTGCACCCGCGCCCATGTCGACGGCGCCCGCAAGCACGGCGTGAGCATCCAGGCCGTGCAGGCGGCGCTGCGGATCGCCGCCGTGATCCATGCCGCCGCGACCCTGCTCGACGCCGTCCCGACCGCGACGTCGGCAGCCCCGATCACCGCCGGCGAGCCGGCGCTGGCCTGACCGCGCCGGCCCTCGCCACCACGACCACCCACCCCCAACACAGGACTGGACTGACCGAACATGCTTACCGTCGGCGACAAGCTCCCCGCCTTCGATCTTCAGGCCGTCGTCTCGACCGATCCGCGGTCGGCCTTCGCCCGCATCACCGATGCCACCAACCCGGGCAAGTGGAAGGTTCTGTTCTTCTGGCCGAAGGACTTCACCTTCGTGTGCCCGACCGAGATCGCCGCCTTCGGCGCCCTCAACGGCGAGTTCGCCGACCGCGACGCGGTGATCTACGGCATCTCGACCGACAGCGAGTACGTCCACCTGGCCTGGCGCCAGAACCACAAGGACCTGGCGAAGCTGCCCTTCCCCATGCTGTCCGACATCAAGCGCGAGCTGTCGACCGCGCTCGGCGTGCTCCACCGCGAGGAGGGCGTCTGCCTGCGCGCCACCCTGATCGCCGATCCGGAGGGGATCATCCGCTTCGTCTCGGTCAACGATCTCAGCGTCGGCCGCAACCCGCAGGAGGTGCTGCGCGTGCTCGACGCCTTGCAGACCGACGAGCTGTGCCCGTGCAACTGGCAGAAGGGCGAGCCGGTCCTGACCGCCGCCTGAGCCGCGGCGCGAGCCTCGGAATCCGTTGGGCGGGGCGGCACTGTGCGTGCCGCCCCGTTTCGTTTCGCCTTTCCGTGTCGCCCTTGCCGTGTCGCTTCGGCCCCCTCGGGCGACGCGGCTGCGGCGCCCTCGCCGACGCCGGCGCAGAGTCGCCGAACGGCCTCGATTCGGGATCGCGGCGCAGCCCGGCCCCGGCTCTTTCGCGACCCCTCGAAAGCCTTGAAATCTCCTTCCCCGACAACCATTTATCGAGCGGGATATTGTCCTGTACGCGCCTCCGGTTTCGTGCCACACCAGCGGCCTGGACATTCCCTTCAGGCATCCCCCGATCGAAACCCGCTCGATGGACGAACCGACCCCCTCGCTCACGCCGCCCGCGCGGTCCGATTACGGCGCCGAATCGATCCAGGTCCTCAAGGGCCTCGACGCGGTTCGCAAGCGCCCCGGCATGTATATCGGCGACACCGACGACGGCTCCGGCCTCCACCACATGGTGTACGAGGTCGTCGACAACGCCGTCGACGAGGCGCTGGCCGGCTGGGCCAAGGAGGTGTCGGTCACCCTCAACGCCGACGGCTCGGTGACGGTGCGCGACGACGGTCGCGGCATTCCGACCGGCATTCACCAGGGCGAGGGCGTGTCGGCCGCCGAGGTCATCATGACCCAGCTGCATGCCGGCGGGAAGTTCAACCAGGACTCCTATAAGGTCTCCGGTGGCCTGCACGGCGTCGGCGTGTCGGTGGTCAACGCGCTGTCGAGCTGGCTCAAGCTCACCATCTGGCGCGACGGCAAGACCCACGCGATGGAGTTCCGCCACGGCGAGGCGGTGGCCCCGCTCGCGGTCATCGGCGATTCGGACGGCCGGCGCGGCACCGAGGTGACGTTTCTGCCGTCGACCGAAACCTTCACGATGACGGAGTTCGACTGGGCGACGCTGGAGCATCGGCTGCGCGAGCTCGCCTTCCTCAACTCCGGCGTCCGCATCGTGCTGACCGACAAGCGTCACGCCGTCGAGAAGCGCGAGGAGATGCACTACGAAGGCGGCGTCGAGGCGTTCGTCCGCTATGTCGATCGCAACAAGAAGCCGCTGATCGCCGACCCGATCGTCATCAAGTCGGGCCGCGACGGTATCGAGGTCGAATGCGCGCTGTGGTGGAACGACGGCTATCACGAGGCCGTGCTGTGCTTCACCAACAACATCCCCCAGCGTGACGGCGGCACGCACCTCGCCGGCTTCCGCGGCGCCCTCACCCGCCAGGTGACGAGCTACGCGGAGTCGGGCGGCGTCGCCAAGAAGGAGAAGGTGGCGCTCACCGGCGACGATTGCCGCGAGGGCCTCACCGCGGTGCTGTCCGTCAAGGTGCCGGACCCCAAGTTCTCGTCGCAGACCAAGGACAAGCTGGTCTCCTCCGAGGTCCGCCCGGTGGTCGAGGGCGTTCTCAACGAGGCGCTGGCCGCCTGGTTCGAGGAGCATCCGAGCGAGGCGAGAACCGTCGTCGGCAAGGTGGTCGAGGCGGCCACGGCCCGCGAAGCCGCGCGAAAAGCGCGCGAGCTGACGCGGCGCAAGGGCGCGCTCGACGTCGCCTCGCTGCCCGGCAAGCTCGCCGACTGCCAGGAGCGCGACCCGGCGAAATCGGAGCTGTTCATCGTCGAGGGCGACTCGGCCGGCGGCTCCGCCAAGCAGGGCCGCAACCGCGAGTTCCAGGCCGTGCTGCCGTTGCGCGGAAAAATCCTCAACGTGGAGCGCGCCCGCATCGACAAGATGCTGTCGAGCCAGGAGATCGGCACGCTGATCACGGCGCTCGGCACCGGCGTGTCGGAGGAGTTCACCGCCGACAAGCTGCGCTATCACAAGATCATCATCATGACGGACGCCGACGTCGACGGCGCCCATATCCGCACCCTGCTGCTGACCTTCTTCTACCGGCAGATGCGCGAGCTGATCGAGCGCGGCCACGTCTACATCGCGCAGCCGCCGCTCTACAAGGTGACGCGCGGCAAGTCCGAGCAGTACCTCAAGGACGAGCGCGCGCTGGAAGACTACCTGATCGTCACCGGCCTCGACGAGGCGGTGTTCCGCGCCCACTCGGGCGAGGAGCGTGCCGGCCCCGATCTGCGCCTCCTGGTCGACCAGGCCCGCACGGTGCGCGCCGTACTGGCCGGGCTGCACAGCCGTTACAACCGTGCCGTGGTCGAGCAGGCCGCCATCGCGGGGGTGCTGTCACCCGCCGTGCTCGGCAATGTCGAGGATGCCGAGCGCGCCGCCGCCTACATCGCCCGCCGCCTCGACGCGCTCGCCGACGAGACCGAGCGCGGTTGGGTCGGCCGCTCGGTCGAAGGCGAGGGCTTCGCGTTCGAGCGCACCGTGCGTGGCGTCAAGGAGGTGGCGGTCATCGACCACGCCCTGCTCGGCTCGGTCGAGGCCAAGAAGCTCGACGATCTCGCGTCGCTGCTCCAGCAGGTCTATCCGCGCCCCGGCGTGCTCCGGCGCAAGAGCGAGGAGACGCCGATCCACGGCCCCATCGACCTGATCGAGGCGGTGATCGCGGCCGGCCGCAAGGGCGTGGCGCTGCAACGCTACAAGGGCCTCGGCGAGATGAACCCGGGCCAGCTCTGGGAGACCACGCTCGACACCCACGCCCGCTCGCTGCTCCAGGTGAAGATCAAGGAGGTCGACGAGGCCGACGACATCTTCACCAAGCTGATGGGCGACGTCGTGGAGCCGCGGCGCGAGTTCATCCAGGACAACGCGCTCGCCGCCAGCGTGGATGTCTAGGACGGTATCCAGATCCTCCATCCGTTTCATATGTAAGGATCATTGCGGAGGCTAGTGCTCCTGCATTGCACGCACATGCGTTGTATTTAACTGCGTAAGTATTTCAGCGCTTGCAGCCGAACCTCTGTCATTCTCCAATGTGTCTGCCGCCGCGCTGCCGGTGATGCGGTTCGTGATCAGGTCGGGTTTGCATTCTTCTGATGTGCCGGTGGCGCAGGTTCCTGCTCGTCGAGGCTCGTCCCCACTCTCGCGGTCGCTCGTTCCCGTAGCCGTCTCGGTCGCGTCCCTTCACGGAACCGTCCACCTGTCATGCACGCAGGTCGCAGTTTCGCCACCGCCATCCTCCCGCTCGTTCTCGCCCTGACACCGTCGGCACCCGCCCACGCCCAGAGCACGGTGGCGCTCGACCCCGCCAAGCTCGCCGAGATCCGCGAGTCCAACGCCAAGTGCTTCGCCTGCCACTCCGCCGACGGGCTCAAGTCGCCACCTCGGCAGGACATGGATTTCGACAAGCTGAAGTCCCTGCTGCACGACCCGGCCCTCTATGAGACCTCCAGCCACGGCCGCGTCGAGTGCCGCACCTGCCACGGCGTCGGCTCCACCACGTTTCCGCACGGCGCGACGCTGAAGGCCCAGGTGAGCCCCTGCTCGGAGTGCCACGCCGCCAAGGTGTACCGCATCGAAACGCAGTTCGAAGCGAGCGTCCACGCCAAAACCCAGAAGGACAAGTTCACCTGCTGGTCGTGCCACGACGGACACGTCTACAACATCGCCGCCAAGATCGGGACCCCGGCCAAGATCGTCGCGCAAGACAATGCGATGTGCCTGGACTGCCACAACTCCGACCTCCAGTTCTCGAAGTTCGCGCCGGTCGGAAAGCGCCGACCGACCATCGACACGATCCACGCCTGGCTGCCGAACACCAAAAGCCACTGGGGCTCGGTGCGCTGTGTCGAGTGCCACACCCCGGCGGGCCGGAGTTTCTCCCACGAGATCCTCGACAAATCGAAGGCCGAGAAGAACTGCGTGTCGTGCCATTCACGCGAATCGTCGCTGCGCACCCGTCTCTACCGACACCTGGTCTCCGCGGAGGAAGAGAAGTTCGGCTTCGTCAACAGCATCTTCCTGAGCCAGTCCTATGTGATCGGCGCCAGCCGCAATCCGTGGATCGACTGGTCGGTCGGCGCGGCGGCGGCGCTGCTCGCCGTCGGGATGCTGACGCACGCCCTGCTCCGCATCGGCGCGGCGCTGTGGCGGCGCCGGGAAAGAAGGCCGCCATGAAGACACGCATCTACCTGCTGCCGCTGTGGCTGCGGCTCTGGCACTGGAGCAACGCAGTTCTGATCATCGTGCTGGCGGTGACCGGAGCCAGCCTGCACTTCGCCGACTCGACCCTCGTCCCGCTGTCCTTCGCCACCGCCGCACAGATCCACGACCTCGTCGGGATGTCGCTGGCCGGGCTGTATGTCTTCTTCGTCATCGCCAATGCCGTGACCGGAAACTGGTGGCAATATATCCCGAAGCCGCCCGGCATCATGGCGCGCTCGTTGAAAGTGACTCGCTACTACGCCTACGGAATCATGCGAGGCGAGCGCGACCCGCACGAGCCGACCCCCGACACCAACTTCAACGACATGCAGGCGTCGGCCTATCTGGTCGTCATGTATCTGATGATGCCCGTGGTGGTGATCACCGGCCTGATCTTCATGTTTCCGCAGACCGCACCCGACCGCCTGTTCGGATTCGACGGCCTGTTTCCCATCGCGGTGCTGCATTACGTGATTGGCGCCGCCGTGGTGTTGTTCGCGATCCTGCACGTCTATCTGGGGACGCTCGGACATACCGCGACATCGCAATACAAGACGATGATCACCGGCTGGCACGAGGGTGACCTGCCTTCAGGTCGGACCTCGTCGAGACGTGCCCGCTGACAACAGGAGGGAATGCCAATGAGACGTTCGACAGTGCTGACGTCATTAGTCACCTTGGCGGCTCTCGCACTGGCGGCGCCAGTCGTGCTCGCCCAGGAGAAACCCGTCGCGATGAAGCCTGTCCCGGTCAAGGCCGTGAAGGCGGCGGCGGCACCGACGCTCGACGCCGACGCAAGCGACCCGGTGTGGAAGCAAGCGCCGGTCACCGTCATCGAGGCGGTCAAAGGCGTGCATTTCAAGGACAATGCCGGCAACACCAATGCCACCGTGCAGGCCGCGTATCTTGCCGACACCCTTTACATGCTGATCACCTGGGAAGATCCGACCCTGTCGGTGCGGCGCTTCCCGTTCCAGAAGCAGGCTGACGGGTCTTGGAAGAAGCTCGTCGACCCCGAAGACAAGGGCGGCGACGACAATCTATACTACGAGGACAAGTTCGCGGTGATCTGGAACATCGGCAAGTCGATGTTCGGCTTCGACGAGCGCTTCGGCTGCCAAGTGAGCTGCCACGCCGGCGAGCCCGGCAAGCCCTACGGCAACAAGTACAGCAGCGAGGAGGGCGAGATCGGCGACATGTGGCACATGAAGTATGTGCGCGGCGGCTTCCTCGGCCAGATCGACGACCAGTGGCTCGATCACACCCGCTTCGATCCGCAGAAGGCGCGGGAGGCCGGCCGCAAGTCCGACGCCAACACCGGGGGCGGCTACCAGGACGTCAAGCTGATCGACGGCAAGCCGGAATTCATGAGCAAGGACGCCAAGGCGGCCAACAAGGGCGGCACCTACTGGATCAGGGCCGAGGACAAGGTGCCGTTCGACGATTCGAAGTTCGTCGCCGGCGACGAGGTCGCCTCGATCATCGTCGCTCCGTTCACTGGCGACCGCGGGGACATCAAGGCCGCGGTGGTGTGGAAGGACGGCAAGTGGACCGCCGAGTTGTCGCGCAAGCTCGTCACCGGCTCGAAGACCGACGTGCAGTTCGACGACCTGGGGAAGACCTACGGCTTCGGCGTCGCCTTCTTCGACAATGCCCAGGTGCGCCACGCCTACAGCCAAGCGCCGCTGATCCTCGGCTTCGAGAAATAGCCGCCGCGGCCGCCGCGACATCGTCCGGTTGTCGCCGGGCCAAACGGCAACTCGGATCGTCGTGGCAGGACTGGCGTGGCAGGACTGGCGTGGCAGGACTGGCGTGGCAGGACTTGCACGGGCGAGCGAAGGCTCGCCCGACCCGTCTACGGCGCCGGGGCGGAGCACCGCGGCAGGCGGGGTGCGCCAGCCGGGAGCAGCAATCGGGCACACGGGGCTGGCGCAGCAGACCGCCAGCGGTAGACCGCCGGCAGTGCCCCGGCCGCTCGCCCGCGCGTCTCCCCGGGCGCCGGCCGACGCCGCCCCTCTGGCGGCGGAAATATCCGGTTCGCCCTTCGGCTGCATTGATTCCGCCGGCCCTTTTTGACAGGGTGCCGCCGCTACGTATTCCGGCCGGCAGCCATCTCCGAACCGCAGACCAAGACGGGCATTTCAGCCGGTACTGTTTTTCACGACCCCCGTTCCATCCCGAACCGATTGAGGAATGACATGGCGAACGTCGCGTTCTACGGGGGCGAAACGGTTCCCTTGGAGATGCACAAGGTCCGCATCGTCCAGAAGCTCAGCCTGCCGCCGGTCGAGCGGCGCCTGGAGGTAATCAACCAGGCCGGCAACAACACGTTCCTGCTCCAGAACGCGGACGTGTTCCTCGACATGCTCACCGACTCCGGCGTCAACGCCATGAGCGACCAGCAGCAGGCCGCCATGCTGGTCGCCGACGACTCCTACGCCGGCAGCGCCACCTACACGCGCCTGGAGAGCAAGCTGCGCGAGCTGTTCGGCATGGAGTGGTTCCTGCCGACCCACCAGGGCCGCGCCTGCGAGCACATCCTGGCCAAGGTGCTGGTGACGCCCGGCACCGTGGTGCCGATGAACTATCACTTCACCACCACCAAGGCTCACATCACCCTGTGCGGCGGCACCGTGGAGGAGCTGGTCACCGACGCCGGGCTGGAGGTCACCAGCACGTTGCCGTTCAAGGGCGACATGGACATCGGCAAGCTCACCGCCGTGATCGCCAAGCACGGCGCCGACAAGGTCGCTTTCGTGCGGGTCGAGTCCGGCACCAACCTGATCGGCGGCCAGCCGGTGTCGCTGAAGAATCTCGCCGAGGTCAGCGCGGTGTGTCGCGAGCACGGCATCGTGCTGGTGATGGACGCGAGCCTGCTCGCCGACAATCTCTACTTCAACAAGACCCGCGAGGACGCCTGCAAGGGCATGACCATCCGGGAGATCACCCGGGCAATCGCCGACCTCTGCGACGTCATCTACTTCTCGGCCCGCAAGCTGGGCTGCGCGCGCGGCGGTGGCATCTGCATCCGCGACCGCGCCCTCTACGAGCGCATGCGCGGATTCGTGCCGCTCTACGAGGGCTTCCTCACCTATGGCGGCATGTCGGTCCGCGAGATGGAGGCACTCACCGTCGGTCTCGACGAGACCATGGACGAGGACATGATCAACCAGGGGCCGCAGTTCATCGCCTACATGGTGGACGAGCTGAGCAAGCGCGGCGTTCCGGTGATCACCCCGGCCGGCGGCCTCGGCTGCCATGTCGACGCCAAGCGCTTCGTCGACCACATCCCGCAGTCGCAGTACCCGGCCGGCGCGCTGGCGGCGGCGCTCTACATCGCCGGCGGCATCCGCGGCATGGAGCGCGGCACGCTGTCCGAGCAGCGCGAGCCGGACGGCCGCGAGGTGTTCGCCAACATGGAGCTGGTGCGGCTCGCGGTGCCGCGGCGGGTGTTCACCCTGTCGCAGATCAAGTACGCGATCGACCGCCTCGCCTGGCTGCACGAGAACCGGGCGCTGATCCAAGGGCTCATCTTCTACGACGAGCCGGAGATCCTGCGCTTCTTCTACGGTCGCCTGAAGCCGGTGTCCGACTGGCAGGAGCGGCTGGTGGCGAAGTTCCGCGCCGATCTCGGCGACAGCCTCTGAGCCGGAGCGGACCCCGGCCCAACGGGGTCGGGGTCTGCCCTGCAGGCTGTCGGAGTCCCGATCCTGGTCGTTCGGGTGCCGGCCGACGGCCGGAGCCCATCGCTCGATCGGCGAGGCCCCTCTGGCCGAGCTGGGCGTATCGCGCGGCCGCACGGCACCCATTCGCGGGCGGAATCGCGGCCATGCACCTGGACGGGGTGGCTGGGCCTTCAGGCTTTGTTAACCATGTCGGTGCAAATCGATCGGCCTGGCTCGGCCGGCCCGCTGCCCGCATGGCGCACGAGAGGGCGCCGCGTTCGGGGCTCCGCGAAGCGGAGCTGTCGCGCCGAGACCGGGTCGTTCCGAGTTGTGGCGTTCGCAGTTGTGGCGTTCGAAGCGTGTGTCGCCGTCCTGCCTGTTCAGCGCGAAGCGATTGCCTGGCCATGACCATCGAATCGTCCGACGACATGCTGTCCCTTCAGGCCGAGAGCCGCGCCCTCCTGGCGCAGAGTCGACGGTTGCGCGCACTCTCGCAGCAGGCTCGTCAGGAGGCCGCCGCGCTGAGGGCGCAGAGCCGCGCCATGCGGCTCGGCTCGCGGGTTCTCGGCTCCGACGATCAGCGCTCGTCGACCGCCTCCCCCTGAGAGCGCTCCCCGTCCAGCGTTGCACCGTGACGCCTCGCCGGCCCACAGCCGCGGGCCGCGGACCATGCTTCGCCACTGCCGATCATCCGACCGACCCGGTCGCATGCCGGCGCACGGCGGACTCGACGCGCGCCGGCGCCAGCATTCCCGCCCCCACCCCCGGAACTCCCGCATGCCCGACACCCCCGCGCCCTTCCATGTGATCACCGGCGGTCCCGGCTCCGGCAAGAGCACCCTGATCGACGCGCTCGAAAAGGCCGGCTTCGCCCGCACCGTCGAGGCTGGCCGCGCCATCATCCAGGATCAGGTCGCGATCGACGGCCCCGCCCTGACGTGGCGCGACCCGATGCTGTTCGCCGAGCTGATGCTGAGCTGGGAGATGCGCTCCTACCGCACGGCGGCCCGGCGCGCCGGCCCGGTGTTCTTCGACCGCGGCGTTCCCGATGTGATCGGCTATCTGGTCATGCTGGGGCGGCCGGTGCCGCCTCACATGGAGCGCGCGGCGGCGAAACTCCGCTACGATCGGGTCTTCGTCGCACCGCCGTGGCCGGAGATCTTCACGCGGGACGCCGAGCGCCGACAGGACTTCGACGAGGCGGTGCGGACCTGCGAGGCCATGATGATCACCTATCGACGGCTCGGCTATACGCCCATCGCGCTGCCGCGGGCCGCGGTGGCGGAGCGGCTGCGATTCGTGCTCGACACGCTCGGGATGGCGACTCCGCTCGCCGCGCAGGAAGGGCCGAAGGCGCCGTGCTGATCGTCACCCGCCGGCTGGTGCTGCGCGACTTCACCGAGGCCGACGGTCCGGCCTTCGCGGCTTACCGGCACGACCCGGATTTCCACGGCCCCTCCGGCGCGCCCGAGGCAGAGCCGGATGCCGCCACCCTGTTCACCCTCTTCCTGGCGTGGCGCGACGAGATTCCGCGGAGGAACCTCCAGCTCGGGGTGTTCGATCGCGCCACTGGTCGGCTCCTCGGATGCGCCGGCCTGCGCCAGGCGGGACTGCCGGAGGATCGCTCAGAGCTCGGCATCGAGCTTGCCGCAGGCGAGCGCGGCCGCCACCGGCTTGCATTGGAGATCGCCGAGGCCCTGCTCGATCATGCCTTCGGAGATCCCGCTCTGGCAGCGGTGGTCGGCCGGACCACCGCCGGCAATGTCCGGGTGACCCGGCTCGCCCGCTGGCTCGGGGCAACGCTCGCGCCACTGCCGAACCCAGGCGCAGTCGGCCACGACGGCGTGATGTGGACGCTCGACCGGGCCAGCTGGTGGGCCTGGCGGCGGAACCACCCGGTTCGATGATCCAACGCGAGGACGCCGGACGACGCAGCCGTCGATGTTTCCCGGGTGTGTCGCCGGCCGGGCTCGACTCTTCAGCGCGCATTAAGCACAATGCCGTATGATACCGGATCCTGGGCTCGTGCCGGCGCCCGCCGGTCCGGCCAGGGATGTGGCCCATCATCCGCTGGTGACAGCCGCTCTGACTGTGCCGGAGCGCACCTGTCGAGCCATCGGGGCGTGGGAGTCTGTCGGGGGCGGTTCTAGAACGCCGTCGGCAGGCCGATCCACCGTCGACGAGGCGTTCTTGACGAGACGTTCTCGTTGCGGGGGCTGTCGAGACGTCCGGAGCACGTTCTGTCCGGAGCATGCCTCCCGAGCCCGCTCTCCCGAGCCCGCTCTGACGGTCTGCTCTCCCCCGGAGCATTCGACGGGACCCGGCTCCAATCGCGAGATTGGACACCCGGGTCATCGTGTGCGGCAGCCCCCGGTACGCTCCTCCACGATAAGGCCATCGCAGGCCGGCACCGGACGTCGGCCGGCGTCGTCGTGACGCGACGCCCCGCCACCTCCGCCGCCCTCACCGGCCCGGCAGCACCAGGAATTTCGGCTGGGTCGGCAGCGTCGCCTTGGACACCACCAGCGACGGCGTCTCGGCCATTTCGATCGCGTAGAGATCACGCACCCGGTCGAGGAAGCGGTCCAGGGTGTAGCGGCTGAAATAGTGCATCGGAATCATCAGCGGGGCCTTGAGGGCCTGGAGCACCTCCACCATGCCGTCGAGGTCGAGCGTGTAGCTGCCGTCGACCGGCACCAGCACGACGTCGACGCGGCCGATCTCGGCGAGCTGCTGGGCCGTCAATGTGTGATGCAGATGGCCCAGATGGGCGATGCACAGCGTGCCCGCCTCGACGATGAAGATCGCATTGCCATGCCGCACCGTGCCGCCGCCCGTCCAGTCGCGGATGTTGGTGGCGACGCTGCGGACATGGACGTCACCATGGGTGACGTCGTGGGCAGCCGGCTTGCCGTCGTCGCGCCAGCCGTGCAGCACATGCTTGATGCCGGGCTCGGGCGCCAAGGTGTAGTGGGTCGAATGCGCCCGGTTCATGGTGGCGATGTCGGGCACCACCGGCGGCTTGACGTAGTCGTTGTAGTCGGTGGCGACGCGGACGAGCCGTGGGCTCTCGATCAGGAAGGTCGAGTGGCCCACATAGGTCAGCCGCACCTGATCGGGCGCCAGCGCGGCCGGACGGAACGCCGCCGGCATCGCCCGCGGCGGCACCGCCGAGACCAGGCCGGGGCAGCTCTCGGCCCGCCCGGGGGCGGCCGGGGCCGCCGGGGCCGCGGGAGCGGCGGGCTGTGCCGCGGAAGGACCCGCCGTCGACGCGGCGAGCCAGAGCATCAGGGCGGCCAGGCCGACGAGGGACACGGGCGCGGGGCGCGCGGCCGCACGAGCGGGCCGCCGGACGGGGGTGAACGGCATGCGGGCTCCCTGGTGGTGCGGAGCCGAGCATAGCCGAGGGGCGGCCGGTGTCCGCCGGCCGCGCGAACACAATCGGCTTACCGGGCACGGACCGATGGCCGCAGCCGCAACGATCGCCGGCGCGATCCGCGCGCCAGCTAGTGCGCCAGATCAGCGGGCCAGATCAGCGCGCCAGGATCACGCCGCGCGAGGTGACCACCATCCAGCGGCCGTCCTGCTTGCGGATGCTCTCGATGCGGCCGACGCCGGGCAGCTGGTCGCCGGTCTCCACCTCGACCAGCCCATAGCGGCCCTCGATGAGGGCGATGCCGCGGCGCACGTCGCGCACCGCCCAGCCGTTGAGGACGGGCGGCGCCGGCGGACGCGGATCGCCGAGCGCGGCGGTGACGTCGGCGGAGGCGATCGTGGCGGGCGGCGCCAGCGCGGGCGGGGCGGCGGTCGCGCCGCCGTGCGGAGCCGGCATCGGCGCCGGCGGGCCGCCCTGGGCGGCCGCCTGAGCCTGCAAGGTGGTGGGCGGCGCCCCGGGCGTCTGACCGGCGGCCGGCGTGGCGCCGGCCTGGGTGGCGCCGAGTTGGGCGGTGCGCTTCTCCAGCCGGTCGATCGCCTCGCCGAGGCGGGCGAGCTTCTGGGCCGGCTCGGCCTGGGCCCGCTCGGTGCGCTCCAGCCGATCGGCGAGCTTGCCGGTCTGCGCCTGCATGGCCTTGGACGAGGTCTCGACGCTGGCCCGCAGGCCGGCGAGGTCGCTCTGGAGCTGCGCCACCGTGGCGCGGAGGACGCTGTCGTCGGCGGCCGCCACCTGCACGACGGGCGCGGCCGGCTCCGGTCCGAACCGGGTCGCCGCGAAGGTGCCGGCGAGGGCGCCGAACGAGGTCGCCATGGCGATCACGGCCGCGACCTTCATGTAGGGCGGAACCTCGAAGGAGAAGCGCCGCCGCGGCGCCGGATCGAGATCGATGTCGATGGTGTCGCCGGAGGCGCGCCAGCCGCCGTGCTCGACCGCGGGGGCCGCCGGAATCGGCATGGCCGCATGGGGATCGCCGGCCCCGCCCGCGGGGCGCCGGCCCGCCGCGCCGCCGGCTGCGGCCGGATCGGGCTTCGGCAGCCGCGCCTGGCCGGACGGCCGGGCGCCGGTGTCGGCTGCGCCGAACCCCGCCGCTGCGGCATCGGTCGCTGCCGACCCGGTCGCTGCGGCATCGATGCCCGCGTCGGCCGCGGGGTCGCGTCCGCTCGTATCGGTCGGTCCGCTCGCGTCGGTGCCGCTCGCGTCGGTCCTGTGGCTGTCGTCGTGCGACATGGCGCACTCGCCCCCGTCGTGCTCGCCCCGTGCGGGGCCCCGTCTCGCTGTCCGGCGGCCGTCGTCGATCCGCTTAGGGAATCGTTGACCACGTCCGCTTACCAAATCGTTACGGTTCCATTCCTGGCAGGGCGCTGCGGCCGAATCGCGGCCATGCGGTGGCGCGAACCGCGCACCGATGCGGCGTCCAGCGGAATGCTGAAGGATGCGTTAAGGGGTCGGCGGCCCCGCTCAGGCGAGCAGGCCGGTCTGCTGGGCGAGCGCCTGAAGCGACGCCTCGGGCCGGGCGCCGATGTGCTGGATCACCTCAGCGGCGGCGAGCGCCCCGAGCCGCGCCGCAGTCTCGTGATCGTCGCCCCGCGCGATGCCGAACAGGAAGCCCGCCGCGAACAGGTCGCCGGCCCCGGTGGTGTCGACCACCCGGTCGACCGGGAACGCCTTCACGGCCGCGGTGGCGTCGCGCGACACCACGAGGCAGCCCTTCTCGCTGCGGGTCACCACGGCGAGACGGATGTCCTTCCGCAACGCCGCGACCGCGGCGTCGAAATCGGCGGTCTGGTAGAGGCTGCGCAGCTCGGCCTCGTTGGCGAACACGAGATCCACGGTGCCCGAGCGCATGAGCTGCAAGAACTCGTCGCGCCAGCGGTCGACGCAGAACGAGTCCGACAGTGTCAGCGCCACCGTGCGGCCGGCCCCGTGGGCAATCTTGGCGGCCTTGACGAAGGCGTTCTTGGCGTTCTCGGGGTCCCACAGATAGCCCTCGAGATACGTGATGGCGGCGGCCGCGACGGCGTCGGGATCGATGTCGTCGGGATGCAGGTCCTGGGCGGCGCCGAGATACGTGTTCATGGTGCGCTCGCCGTCCGGCGTCACCAGGATGAAGGAGCGCGCCGTCGCCGGCCCGTCGCCGGCCGGGCGGGTGTCGAACGCCACCCCGGCGGCGCGGATGTCGTGGGCGAACACGGTGCCGAGCGGATCGTCCTTGACCTTGCCGACGAAGCAGGCGCGCGCCCCGAAGCTGGCGACCCCCGCGATGGTGTTGGCGGCCGAGCCACCCGACACCTCGACGGCCGGCCCCATGGCCGCATAGACGGCCTCGGCCCGCGCCTCGTCGATCAGCGCCATGCCGCCCTTGCGCATGCCCTGCGCCACCAGGAAATCGTCCTCGGTGCGGGCCAGAACGTCGACGATCGCGTTGCCGATGCCGAGCACGTCGTAGCGGAGAGCCGTCATGGGAATACTCGTGATGGGCCGGCCCCCTGCGGCGCAGCGCGCTTGCCGGGAGCCGGGGGATTGCGCATAGGTCGCGCACGGGAACTGGGAACGGGCGGCCGGACCCCGGACCGGGTGCCGCCGATGGCGGCGCACTATACCGTCGCGCCACCGGCATTCAACGGCCGAGCAGGGCGGGCACCGCCCCGGCATCACGGCGGCCGCAGGGGACGCCTCGAACCGCGATGGCACAGCCGCAGCCCGCCGGACCCTCCGGCGCCCTCGCCCGCGACGTCGGCACGCTCGGCGCCGCCACCCTGGCGTCCCGCGTGCTCGCCTTCCTGCGCGACGCCGGCATCGCCGCGCTGGTCGGCGCCGGGCCGCTGGCGGACGCCTATTTCGCCGCCCTCCAGATCCCCAACCTGTTCCGCCGGCTGCTCGCCGAGGGCGCCCTCAACGGCGCCTTCGTGCCGCTGTGGCTGCGGCTGCGCGAGCGCGACGGCGGCGAGGCGGCGCGCCGCTTCGCCGAGGGCGTGCTCGGCGTCATGGCGCTCGGGCTCGGCGTCGCCACGCTGCTGCTGGTGCTGGCCGCGCCCCTCGCGGTGCGGGTGATCGCCCCGGGCTTCGCGCCCGGCGGCGAGCGCTTCGCGCTGGCGGCCGATCTCGTCCGCATCGCCGCCCCCTATGTGGCGATCGCCGGGTGCGTTGCGGTGCTCGGCGCCATCTTGTCGGCGGAGCGGCGGGTCGGCGCCGTCGCGCTCGGGCCGATCGTGTTCAACGGGGTGCTGCTCACCGCCGTGGCCGGTCTGCTGATCGCCGGCCCCGCCGCGGCGGGACGTGCCGGCGACGTGCTGGCAGCCGCGATCGTGGTGGCCGGGCTCGCCCAGATGGTGCTGATCGGCGGCGCCGTCCTGCGCCTTCCGGTGCGGCCGCGGCGGCCGCGGCTCGCCCTCTCGCCGGAGGGGCGCCGCCTGTTCGGCCTCGCCGGGCCGGGTCTCGTCGCCGGCGGCATCCCGCAGCTCACCCTGATGGCCGGCGCCATGATCGCCTCGCCGTCGCCCGCCGCGGTGTCCTGGCTCTACTACGCCGACCGCCTCTATGAGCTGCCGCTCGGCGTCGTCTCGGTGGCGATCGCCGCCGTCATGGGGCCGGTGATCGCCGGGCGGGTGCGCAGCGGCAGCGCCGCCGAGGTCGCCGCCGCCCAGGCCCGCGCCATGGAGCTGGCGATCGGGCTGGCGCTGCCCTCGGCGATCGCCTTCGTGCTGCTGGCCGTGCCGATCGCCCGCACCCTGTTCGAGCGCGGCGCCTTCGTGGCCCACGACACCGCCATGGTGGCGGCGGCGCTGGCCGCCATCGCGGCCGGCCTGCCCGGCCATGTGGCCGAGAAGGTGCTGGGCGCCATCTCGTTCGCCCGCGAGGACACCCGCACCCCGATGCTGGCCGCTCTCGCCGGCCTGGCCGCGGCGGTGGCCGGCGGGCTGCTGCTGTTTCCGGCCTACGGCCATGTCGGGGTGGCGGCCGCCATCGCGGCAGCCTCCTATGTCGGGTCGGCCGTGCTCGCCGTGGTGCTCGGCCGCCGCGGCTGGCTGCGCCACGACGCGGCCGCCAGCGGCCGGCTCGCCCGAATCGTGGTCGCCGCCGCCGTCATGGGGCTCGCCCTCGCAGCCGCCCGTCTCCTCGCCGATGGCTTCGGGGTTCCGGCCTCGACCCTCGGACGCGCCGCCGTGCTGGCGCTGCTGCTCGCGACCGGCCTCGCCGTCTATCTCGCCGCCCTGCGGCTGCTCGGGGTGATCGGGGCCGCCGACTGGCGGGCGCTCCGCCGGGGCCGGCCTCTTGCGCCCTGAGGGCAATGGTGGCACACCGCGGCCGCGACCAGAGGAGCTTTTGTGATGGCGTTCAAGGAACAGGTGTTTTCCGGTGTGCAGCCGACCGGCAATCTGCATCTCGGCAACTATCTCGGCGCCATCGTCAATTTCGTCGCGCTCCAGTCGCGGTTCTCGTGCGTCTACTGCGTCGTCGACCTGCACGCCATCACGGTCTGGCAGGACCCCGCTGTGCTGACCAGGTCGATCCGCGAGGTGACGGCGGCGTTCCTGGCGGCCGGTGTCGACCCCAAGGCTCACATCGTGTTCAACCAGAGCCAGGTCGCCGAGCACGCCGAGCTCGCCTGGGTGTTCAACTGTGTCGCCCGCCTCGGCTGGATGAACCGGATGACCCAGTTCAAGGAGAAGGCCGGCAAGGACCGCGAGAACGCCTCGCTCGGGCTGTACGCCTATCCGAGCCTGATGGCGGCCGACATCCTGGTCTACCGCGCCACCCATGTGCCGATCGGCGAGGACCAGAAGCAGCACCTGGAGCTGACCCGCGACATCGCCCAGAAGTTCAACAACGACTTCCGCCCGCAGATCGAGGCCAAGGGCTTCACCGACGGCTTCTTCCCGATGACCGAGCCGCTGATCGGCGGCCCGGCGACCCGGGTGATGAGCCTGCGCGACGGCACCAAGAAGATGTCCAAGTCCGATCCGTCGGACTACTCGCGCATCAATCTCGCGGACGATTCCGACACCATCGCCCAGAAGATCAAGAAGGCGAAGACCGATCCGGAGCCGCTGCCGAGCGAGGAGAAGGGCCTCGAAGGTCGCGCCGAGGCCGACAACCTGGTCGGCATCTATGCGGCGCTGTCCGGCCGGCAGAAGGCCGAGGTGCTGGCCGAGTTCGGCGGCGGCCAGTTCTCCACCTTCAAGACGGCGCTGATCGACCTCGCGGTCGACAAGCTCGGGCCGATCACCGCCGAGATGCGGCGGCTCAGCGCCGATCCGGCCCATATCGACGCGGTGCTCGCCGACGGCAGCGAGCGGGCGCGCGTGCTCGCCGGCGAAACCATGCGCCACGTCAAGGAGATCGTCGGCTTCGTCGGGCGCTGACACGGCCGTCCCGAGACGCCACGGCGAGACTGCGCGCGGTCCGCTTGTGCCGGCGGCCGTCGCCGTGGCAGATTCCCGGCGGGAGGTGGGCGGCGCCTATGCGTCGCCCGGACGGACCATGACCCGGAGACGCCGCAGCTACGAGGCCGGGCACCGGCCCAAGTTCCTCGTGGTCATCGACGACACGCCGGAATGCGACCGCGCCGTGTACTACGCCAGCCGGCGCGCCGGACGCACCGGGGCCGGCATGGTGATGCTGCGGGTGATCGAGACCAAGGACCGCGCCCCGCAGTGGCTCGGGGTCGCCGACATCATGCAGGCCGAGCAGCAGGAGGAGGCCGACGCGGTGCTGGCCCGCTACGCGGCGCGCGCCAACGGCGTCGCCGGCATCACGCCCGAGCGGGTGATCCGCGAGGGCGACCCGGCCACCGAGATCACCCGGCTGATCGACGAGGACGAGGACATCGCCGTGCTGGTGCTGGCCGCCGGCGACGACAAGGAAGGCCCCGGGCCGCTGGTCACCAGCCTGACCAAGACGGCGGGCTCGTTCCCGATTCCCATGGGCCTCGTGCCCGGACACCTCTCCGACGACGAGCTCGACGCCATGACCTGACCGCCGGAGCCGGCCGCCGCTACGGTGCGGCTCGCCGGTCGGGGGCTCGCCCTCGGTGGCTCGCCCTCGGTGGCTCGCCCGGTCGGGGCGACTACGGACCGCCCGCCCCCTGCGGTTGACGCCCGTCCGTCGAAGGGACATCTCTTGGGCACCGGCGGTTCCCGGGCCGTGGCCGGCGCGCCCTGCCCGCCGCCCGACCCGCCGGAACCGTGGCCCGCCGCGACCTTGACCCGCGGCCGAGGAGACAAGCTCATGTTCATCCAGACCGAAGCGACGCCCAACCCCGCCACCCTCAAGTTCCTGCCGGGCCGCGCCGTGCTGCCCTACGGGGCTTTGGAGTTCCGCAGCAAGGCCGACGCCGACGCCTCGCCGCTCGCCCAGCGCCTGTTCGACGTGCCGGGCGTCGCCACCGTGTTCTTCGGCACCGACTTCATCGCCGTCACCAAGACCGATGTGGACTGGCAGCACGTCAAGCCGGGCGTGCTCGGCGTCATCATGGAGCACTTCATGGCCGACGCGCCGGTGCTCACCGGCACGGCCGCCCAGGAGGACGACGAGTTCTTCGACGAGAAGGACGCCGAGACGGTCGAGCTGATCAAGGAGCTGATCGAGAACCGGGTCCGCCCGGCGGTCGCCAACGACGGCGGCGACATCACCTTCCGCGGCTTCGAGAACGGCGTGGTGTATCTGGCCATGAAGGGCGCCTGCTCGGGCTGCCCGTCGTCGACCGCGACGCTCCGCCACGGCATCCAGAACCTCCTGCGCCACTACGTGCCCGAGGTGGTCGAGGTGCGGCCGGTCTGATCCGGCCGGGATCGGTCGGCGCGGCGCCGCCGCGTGTCCACGTGATCGAGCGCCGGCCTCGCGCCGGCGCTTTCTCGTTCCGCCCCCCGCGGGGCGCGCGCCCGTCCCGCCCCGTCCCCCACTCCGCCCGCGGCCCCCTGCCATGCCGGCACATCGACCGGCCGGCTTGCGGTTTTTGTTCCAGGACGGCAGGCTCGTCCGGAGCCTCGTCGCAGGTGTCCGTGGAGTGCCGTCCGGATGCGCGTTCTCGCCCTCGATACCGCCCTTTCGGCGTGCTCCGCGGCGGTGTTCGACCTCGATCGTGGTGGCGTGCTGGCGCACGAATCACGCCCGATGGAGCGCGGCCACGCCGAGGCGCTGATGCCGATGATCGCCCGCGTGATGAGCGAGGCCGATCTCGAGTTCGGCGATCTCGACCGCATCGCCGTCACCATCGGGCCGGGTAGCTTCACCGGCCTGCGGGTCGGGGTGGCGGCGGCGCGCGGCCTGGCGCTGGCGGCCCACAAGCCGGTGGTCGGGCTGACCACGCTGGCCGCCTTCGCGGCCCCCCACATCGCCAGCGACGACCGCAGCCCGCTGCTCGCCGCCATCGATGCCCGCCACGACCACGTCTACATGCAGCTCGTCGGCGAGGGCGGCCGCGCCGTCATCCCGCCGCGCATCGCCTCGATCCGCGAGGCGGCCCGCATCGCCACCGCGGCGCCGACCCGGCTGGTCGGCTCGGCGGCCGGGATGCTGCACGCCGCCTGGATGACCGGCGCCCGCCCGCCGCTGTGCGTCGACACCACGCCGGCCCCCGATATCGACTGGGTGGCGCGGCTCGGCGCCGTCGCGGCCGACACCATGGCGTTTCCCAAGCCGCTCTATCTGCGCGCCCCCGACGCGCGGCCACAGGGCGGCGCCCGGGTGGCGCGGCGCTGATCGGGCGGATGTGATGGTCGAGCGGATGTGATGGTCGGGCGAGTGCGATGATCGAGCTGGTGCGCCGCTGGTGGAAAGGCGGCGAGGCCCGCTTCGGCCTCGCCGAGACGAGCGATGCCGCCGCCCTCGCGGCGCTCCACGCCGAATCGTTCCGCCGCGGCTGGAGCGAGGAG
This sequence comes from Rhodoplanes serenus, assembly GCA_009720755.1. Classification (GTDB taxonomy): domain Bacteria; phylum Pseudomonadota; class Alphaproteobacteria; order Rhizobiales; family Xanthobacteraceae; genus Rhodoplanes; species Rhodoplanes serenus. Next base: position 37,831 of record WNKV01000015.1, on the reverse strand, counting down.
GAGATCGAGCGGCTGCTGATCGACCGCGCCGTGGTGGCCGACGTCGCCCTGATGGGCGAGACGCCGGCCGGCTTCGTGATGTCGCGCTGTGCGGTCGACGAGGCCGAGATCCTGTCGGTCGCGGTCGCCCCGGCCCGCCGCGGCCGCGGCCTCGCCGGGCGGCTGGTCGCCCTGCATCTCGGCCGCCTCGCCGGCATCGGCATCGTCCGGGTGTTTCTCGAGGTCGATCGCGACAACGCCCCGGCCTGCCGGCTGTATCGCTCGGCCGGCTTCCGCGAGGTGGGGCAGCGGCCCGGCTACTACGCCCGACCCGGCGCCACGCCGGCGGTCGCCCTGGTGATGCGGCGCGATCTGGCCTGACGAAACGCCGTTCCGGCTTGACGGCGCGCCGTGGACGATGCATCCGGCGGCTCTTATGATCCGGCCCGGCAGGGTCGAACGGCGGAGCAGCGGGTGAACGACCAGACCGAAACCCACATCGAGGCGCAATGCGTCGCCAAGGGCATGCGGATGACCGAGCAGCGCCGGGTCATCGCCCGTGTGCTGGCCGGCTCCGACGACCACCCGGACGTCGAGGAGCTGTATCGCCGCTGCGCCGTGATCGATCCCAACATCTCGCTGTCGACCGTCTATCGCACCGTCAAGCTGTTCGAGGACGCCGGCATCATCGAGCGCCACGACTTCCGCGCCGGCCGCGCCCGCTACGAGCAGATCCGCGAGTCCCACCACGACCACCTGGTCAACCTGCGCACCGGCGAGGTGATCGAGTTCCAGTCCGAGGAGATCGAGCAGCTCCAGCGCGAGGTGGCGCGGCGGCTCGGCTATCGGCTCATCGACCACCGGCTCGAGCTCTACGCCGTGCCGCTCGACGACAAGGCGGCGCCCTGATGCTGCGGCTGGCCGTCACCGGGGCGGGGTTCGCCGTCGCGACGGCCGCGCTGCTGCCGGTGCAATGGCTGTCGGTCCGCTACGGCCTGCCGCTGCGGCGGCTGGTGCCGCTGCTGTTTCACCGGATCGTCTGCCTCCTGTTCGACGTGCGGGTGCGCGAGATCGGGGTGCCGGCGACCCAGCGGCCGCTGCTGATCGTCGCCAATCACGTCTCCTGGCTCGACATCTCGGTCATCACGTCGCGCCTGCCCGTGGTGTTCGTGGCCAAGCACGAGATCGCCTCCTGGCCGCTGTTCGGGCTGTTCGCCAAGCTCCAGCGCTCGGTGTTCGTCGATCGCTCGCGCCGCCAGAAGACCCGCGACGTCAATGCCGAGATCGCCGCCCGGCTGACCGAGGGCGACCCGGTGGTGCTGTTCGGCGAAGGCACGTCGAGCGACGGCAACCGGGTGCTGCCGTTCCGCTCGGCCCTGATCGGCGCTGCCGGCGACGCCCTCGCCCAGGCCGGCGACGAGACCGGCAGCGTGCTGGTGCAGCCCCTGTCGCTCGCCTACACGGGCTTTCAGGGCCTGCCGCTCGGCCGCCAGCACCGGCCGGTGGCCGCCTGGTACGGGGCGAGCGACCTGCTGCCCCACCTGCTGCGGGTGTGGCGGCACGGCGCCATCGACGTCACCGTGACCTGGGGCGAGCCGCTGCGCTGGGATACCACCTCCAACCGCAAGGCGATGGCGCGGCTGCTGGAGACGCGGGTCCGCCGCCTCACCGCCGAGGCCCTGCGCGGACGCGCCGCTCCCCAGGACCGCCGCTGACCTCCCAGGCGCGAGCATAATCGACTGAATTTCATGTTATTTTTCTGGGCGCCCGAGGGAGTTTGAGCGCCCGCCATTCCATTTCGGCCGAAAAACCGCTAGACCGGGCGACGAGCACACGAGTGTCGTCGTCCCGTCCGCGTGATGGAGGGTCAGGCTGCCGGTCCGGATCGCCGGACCGCAGGTCGGCCCTATCGGGGCGGAGCGGCGGCAGGGTCGGCGACGATCGTCTCGACGATCCAGCCTGTGAGGTTCTCGCGTGTGAGGTTCTCGCGTGTCCGGTCGTGCGATCACGGCGGTCGTGCACCATATGGATGCCAAGGCACCGAATGAACGCCCAGCAAGGCAGCGGACCGGACGGCCGCCGGACGGGAGATGACGACGAGGCAATGTCGAGCGTGACCAGCGGCCCGCGCAAGCTCTACGTGAAATCGTACGGCTGCCAGATGAACGTCTACGATTCCCAGCGCATGGCCGACGTCCTGGCGCGCGAGGGCTATGTCGAGACGGCGGAGCCGGACGACGCCGACGTGCTGGTGCTGAACACCTGCCATATCCGCGAGAAGGCGGCCGAGAAGGTCTATTCCGAGCTGGGCAGGCTGCGCCGCCTCAAGCAGGACGCGGCCCGGGACGGCCGCCGCCTCACCGTCGCGGTCGCCGGCTGCGTCGCCCAGGCCGAGGGCGAGGAGATCATCCGCCGCGCCCCGGTGGTCGACCTCGTGGTCGGCCCGCAGAGCTATCACCGCCTGCCCGACCTGGTCGCCCGCGCAGCCCGCGAAGGTCGCGTCGTCGACACCGAGTTTCCGGCCGAGGACAAGTTCGATCATCTCGCCCCGCCGACCGCGGCCGCCACCCGGGCGCGCGGCGCCGCCGCTTTCGTCACCGTGCAGGAGGGCTGCGACAAGTTCTGCACCTTCTGCGTGGTGCCCTACACCCGCGGCGCCGAGTTCTCGCGGCCGGTGGCCAGGATCGTCGACGAGGTGGCGCGGCTCGCCGAGGCGGGCGTGCGCGAGATCCGGCTGATCGGCCAGAACGTCAACGCCTGGCACGGCGAGGGACCGGACGGCCGGCCGTGGACGCTGTCCCGCCTGCTGCACCGGCTCGCCGAGGTGCCCGGCGTCGCCCGGCTGCGCTACACCACGAGCCATCCGTGCGACATGGACGACGAGCTCATCGCCGCCCATGGCGACCTGCCGGCGCTGATGCCGCAGCTCCATCTGCCGGTGCAGTCGGGCGCGACCCGGGTGCTCGCCGCCATGAACCGCCGGCACGATCGCGCCGCCTACCTGTCGGTGATCGCGCGCCTCAAGGCGGCGCGGCCCGACATCGCCCTGTCGTCGGACTTCATCGTCGGCTTCCCGGGCGAGACCGAGGCGGAGTTCCGCGACACGCTGGCGCTCGTCGACGAGGTCGGCTTCGCCAGCGCCTACTCGTTCAAGTACTCGCCGCGCCCCGGCACGCCGGCAGCGGAGAGCGACGCCCAGGTGAGCGAGGCCGAGAAGGCCGACCGCCTCGCCCGCCTCCAGGCGGCGATCGACCGTAACGCCGCCGCCTTCAATGCCGCGACCGTCGGGCGCACCGGCGCGGTGCTGTTCGAGCACCCCGGCAAGCATCCCGGCCAGATGGTCGGCCGCTCGCCCTGGATGCAGCCCGTGCAGGTCGACGGCCCGGCCACGCTCGCCGGCACCATCGCGACGGTGCGGTTCACCGCCACCGGCACCAACAGCCTGTTCGGCACCCTGGTCGATGCGGCTCCGCGGGACGCCGCCACCTCGCCCCACTCGGCATCGCCCGGCATGGCGCCGGTGCGAGGCAACGCCGTTCATGTCGCTGCGGCAGGACGCTGACCCGACCGTGTCACGACGCCCCACCGACACGCCGTCGCTGATGCCGCCCGCCGCGGAGGCGCAGCTCGTCCTCGCCTTCGAGGACAACCGGCTGGCACTCGCCCTGTTCGGCCAGTACGGCCAGAACCTCGCCCTGATCGAGCGCCGCCTCGGCGTGACGGCGGACTCGCACGGCAATCACGTCACCCTCGGTGGCCCGCGCGACGCCTGCGAGCAGGCGCGCCGTGTGCTGGAAACCCTCTACGAGCAGCTCGAGCAGGGCCACGAGCTCGGCGCCGGCGACGTCGAGGGCGCCATCCGCATGGCGATCGCCCAAGGCTCGCTGTTCGACTACGACTCCGCCGATCCGCGTCCCCGCTCGGAGGAGATCAACCTGCGCAAGCGCCTGGTGCGCGCCCGCTCGCCCGCCCAGGACGCCTATATCCGGGCGCTGCGCCGGCACGCCCTGGTGTTCGGCGCCGGGCCGGCCGGCACCGGCAAGACCTGGCTCGCCGTCGCCTATGCGGTCGCCCTGTTCGAGCGCAAGGAGGTCGACCGCATCGTGCTGTCGCGCCCCGCCGTCGAGGCCGGCGAGCGGCTCGGCTTCCTGCCCGGCGACATGCGCGAGAAGGTCGATCCGTATCTCCGCCCGATCTACGATGCGCTGTTCGACCTGATGGACACCCGCATCGTCGAGCGTGCGCTCCAGACCGGCGAGATCGAAATCGCGCCGCTCGCCTTCATGCGCGGCCGCACGCTCGCCAACGCGGCCGTCATCCTGGACGAGGCGCAGAACACCACCTCGATGCAGATGAAGATGTTCCTGACCCGGCTCGGCGAGAACGCCCGGATGATCGTCACCGGCGATCCGAGCCAGGTCGATCTGCCGCCCGGCCAGACCTCCGGGCTCGCCGAGGCGATGCGCCTGCTGACCGACGTCGAGGGCGTCGGCATCGCCACCTTCGGGGCCGAGGACGTGGTCCGGCACGAGTTGGTCGCCCGCATCGTCTCCGCCTACGACCGCGCCGACGCCCGCAAGCGCGAGGGCTCCCCATGACCACCGCCCAAACCGACGCTTCGGCGGACACCGCCGGCAGCGAGACCGACACCCCGGCCGGCGACCACACCGGCGTCGACGTCATCGTCGAGTCCGCCCTGTGGGATGCGGTGCCGGAGGCCGAGGCGCTGGCGCGCCGCGCCGCGCTGGCGGCGCTGCCGGCCGGCCAGCCGGCCGGCGAGCTGTGCGTGGTGCTGGCCGACGACGCTGCCGTGCAGGCCCTCAACGCCCGCTTCCGCGGCCGCGATGCCCCGACGAACGTTCTGTCGTTCCCCGCCGTGCCGAGCCCGGTGGCGCATCCCGACGGTGCGACCGAGCCGACGCCGCTCGGCGACGTGGTGCTGGCCTTCGAGACCGTGCGGGCCGAGGCCGAGCGCGACGACAAGCCCTTCGCGCATCATCTCATGCATCTCGTCGTGCACGGCGTCCTGCACCTGCTCGGGCACGACCACATCACCGATTCCGAGGCCGACCTCATGGAGGCCCGCGAGCGCGACATTCTCGCCTCGCTGGCCGTCCCCGACCCCTATGCCGGACGAGAATGCGCCTGACCGCCGCCACCATGCCCGACGAGCCTCCCAGTCGTAACGAACCGAACCGGCCGGCGAGCCACGCCCGTGGCCCCGGCGCCGACGAGTCCCGCGACTCCGTCGGCAGCGACCATCTCGGCACCGCCGCGAGCGAGACGCGGAGCGTGGCGGTGCCGGCCCTCCGCGGCGAGGTCCTGCCCCGCGAGGCCGGCGAAGGCTGGCTCCAGCGGCTGGTCCGCACCCTGTTCGGCTGGAAGCCGGGCTCGGCGCGCGCCGACTTCGCGGTGCTGCTCGACGGCAGCCCCCCCGCCGAAGGCGGCGACGGCGGCTTCTCGCCGGAAGAGCGCGCCATGCTCAAGAACATCCTCGACCTGCGGGAGCGCCGCGCCGAGGACATCATGGTGCCGCGCGCCGATATCGTCGCGGTCCAGCAGGACATGCCGCTGGGCGAGCTGGTGAAGGTGTTCGAGAAGGCCGGGCACTCGCGGCTCGTCGTCTACGACGACACCCTCGACGACCCGGTCGGCATGGTCCACATCCGCGACCTCGTCTCCTTCATGGCAACCCATGCGGCGGTGCCGCCGCCGACCAACAAGCGGCGCAAGCGCTTCCCGGCCGATCTCGATCTGCGCGCCATCGATCTCGCGATGCCGCTGGTGGAGACCCGCATCGTCCGCACCATCCTGTTCGTGCCTCCCTCGATGCCGGCGCTCGACCTGCTGGCCAAGATGCAGGCGACCCGCGTGCACCTCGCCCTCGTCATCGACGAGTACGGCGGCACCGACGGGCTGATCTCCATCGAGGACCTGGTCGAGCAGATCGTCGGCGACATCGAGGACGAGCACGACGAGCAGGCCCGCAGCCTGGTGCGCCAGCCCGACGGCTCGTTCCTGGCCGATGCCCGCACGCCGCTCGAGGACGTGGTGGCGAGCGTCGGCGCCGAGTTCGACGTCGGCGACGCCGCCGAGGAGGTCGACACGCTCGGCGGCTACCTGGTCACCCGGGTCGGCCGGGTGCCGGTGCGCGGCGAGATCGTGCCCGGGCCGGAGCCGTTCGAGATCGAGGTGCTCGACGCCGATCCGCGCCGGGTGAAGCGGGTGAAGATCTCGCGCGCCAAGCCGCGGCGCAGCGGCCGCGAGCCGCGGCCCGCCGGGCCGCAGGGCAGCGGCGGCACGCTGGGCGGCACGGGTCCGCTCGGCCGCGACGGCGCGGCACCGGAGCCGTCGACGTCTACGCCCTCGGCGCCCTCGTCTCCGTCCGAGCCCGGCCCCGCCCCGCACACCGACCTCCCACCCGGCCGGACGCGCCCGTGATCCTCGCCCGCGTCGCCCATCCGATCGTGCTCGCCTGGGGGGCGCGGCGCGCCCTCATCGCGGTGCTGGCGGGCGCCGCCTCGACGCTCGCGATGGCGCCGCTGCACCTGTGGCCGGCCCTCCTCGTCACCTTTCCGGTGGTGGTGTGGCTGATCGACGGCGCCGGGGCCGGCCGCTGGAACGGCGCCGGGTCGGCAGCCGCCGCCGGCTGGTGGTTCGGCTTCGGCTACTTCCTGTCGGGCCTGTACTGGATCGGGGCCGCCTTCCTGGTCGACGCCGACAAGTTCGGCTGGGCGCTCGGCCCCGCCGTGCTGGCGTTGCCGGCCGGTCTCGCCGCCTTCACGGCGGCGGGCTTCGCGCTCGCCCGCGCCCTGTGGACGCCCGGCTGGCTGCGCATCGTCACGCTGGCGGCGGCGCTGACCGCATCCGAATGGCTGCGCGGCCACCTGCTCGGCGGCTTCCCGTGGAACGCCTTCGGCTATGCCTTCGCCGAGCCCCTGGCGCTGGCCCAGGGCTTCGGGCTCGTCGGCCTGTGGGGCATGACGTTCATCGCCGTGCTGGTCTTCGCGTCCCCCGCGGTCCTCGCCGACTCGGAGGCCGAGACGCCGCGGCCGTGGCGGCTGCCGGCGGTCGCCCTGGCGCTCGTGCTGGCGATCGGCCTCTACGGGGCGATTCGGCTCGCCCAGAACCCGACCGCCCTGGTGGACGGCGTGCGGCTGCGCCTAATGCAGCCCAACATTCCGCAGGACCAGCGATTCAACTACGCCGCCAAGGCCGACGTGATCCGCCGCTATGTCGCGTTGTCGAGCCGGCCGACCGACCGGCGGCCGCGCGGCATCGCCGACGTGACCCACCTGATCTGGCCGGAATCCGCCTTCCCGTTCTTCGTCACCCGCGAGGCCGACGCGCTCGCCGCCATCGCCGACCTGCTGCCGCCCGGCGCCGTGCTGATCACCGGCGCGGCGCGCCTCGCCGACACCTCGCGCCCCGGCCGTATCGAGGCGTACAATTCCGTCTACGTGTTCGATGCCGACGGCGCCATCGCGGCCGTCTACGACAAGGTGCACCTGGTGCCGTTCGGCGAGTTCATCCCGCTCGCCGGGCTCATGCGCCGGTTCGGGGTCGAGCAACTCGTGCGGGTGCCGGGTGGCTTCCTGGCCGGCGACCGGCTGCGCACCATCGATCTGCCCCGCACCCCCGCTTTCGTGCCCCTGGTCTGCTACGAGGCGATCTTCCCGCATGCGGTGACGCCGCGCGGCGCCCGCCCGGGCTGGCTCCTCAACGTCACCAACGACGCCTGGTTCGGCCTCAGCCCGGGCCCGTTCCAGCACCTGCTGCAAGCCCGCATGCGCGCCGTCGAGGAAGGCTTGCCGCTGGTCCGCGCCGCCAATACGGGCGTCTCGGCGGTGATCGATCCGGTGGGCCGCACCGTGGCCCACCTCGGACTCGGCCGCGAGGCCGTGCTCGACGCCGACCTGCCGGCTCCGCTTTCCCCGACCCTCTACGCCCGCACCGGCGACGCGACCGCCGCCGCGACCGTGGTGCTCGCCTTGGCGGCCGCCGTGTGGCGCCGCCGGCGGCCGGCCTGACCGACGCAGGCGATCCCCGATTCCATCCCGCGAAAAGCGCAGCCACGCGCGATTGCACGTGACGCGATCGTTCAGAACGGTGCCCGCGGCCCCGCTCCATGCGGCATGTTGCCGCATTCTAATTCACTAGTACGTCAGGGCGATTCGTCCCGAGAATGGCGCGGGACGCCCGATTGGCGGGCGAATTTCGGCTGTCGACAGCCTTACAAACTGCATACCAGTCTTGCGTCAGGAGCGGCCGGTTTCGCGCAAACACAGGTACCAATCTGCTGACATCGCCACCACGCGGGGATAAAGAATGGCTGCACAGCCGGACCCAACCAGACGGCCCGAACGTCGCGTACCGAACAGAATCCGCTTGGTTTCAGAGACCTTAGCCCCCACACCAGGGCGGATTGATCCAGCAGACCAGAGCATTGTTTACTAACTTGCATTGGTCGCCCCTCGCAAACGAGGGTAGAGTTTATTTCATCCCAAAGCGAAGGATTGCATTTTTTGTTTCGCGGTGTTTGGAACAGCTATGCAATCCTGTGATTGCATCGCCTGACAATTCGGAACAGAAGGTTGGTCGGCGGGGATACGAGGAGAGAGTGAAAATGATGGCCAAGAAGGCTCCGAACCCCATCGACAGACATGTCGGGAGCCGCGTCCGCATGCGCCGGATGATGCTGGGGATGAGCCAAGAGAAGCTCGGGGATGCACTGAGCCTGACGTTCCAGCAAGTGCAGAAGTACGAGAAGGGCACCAACCGCATCGGCGCCAGCCGCTTGCAGCAGATCGCCCACATTCTCCAGGTGCCGGTCGCGTTCTTCTTCGAAGGCGCTCCCGATCTCGGGGACGGTACGCCGACCAACGGCCTCGGCGAGGCTCCGTCGCCGGCCTACATCTCCGACTTCCTCGCCACCTCGGACGGCCTCGCGCTGACCAAGGCCTTCATGCGCATCCAGGACGCCAAGCTGCGCCGGCGCATCGTCGACCTGGTCGAGCACATCGCCGGGGAGCCGGTCGAGAACGGCAACGGCGGCGCCGGGCACTGACGGCCCGTCGACGGCCTCCACACGAGACACCAGCCCGACAAGTCGGCAGGCGCGCCCCCGGGGCGCGCCGTTCTCGTTTTCGGGCCACCGCCACCGACCCGGGTGCGCCAGCGACGCGCCCGGCGACGGTTTCGAGGGGCGCACCGGCGCCCCTCGCGCACTTGACCCGGCAGAGTGACACTGCAATTAGAAGCGCCAAATTTGGACGACGCGGAGGTCCGCGTCCCGGGCTGGAGTGTCGAACGTGTCCCGCGCGAGCTATCTTTTTACCAGCGAATCCGTTTCCGAAGGCCACCCCGACAAGGTTTGCGACCGCATTTCCGACGAGATCGTCGATCTGTTTTTCCGCGAGGGCCCGGCCGCCGGCATCGACCCCTGGCAGCTCCGCGTCGCCTGCGAGACCATGGCCACCACCAACCAGGTGGTGATCGCCGGTGAGACCCGCGGCCCCCGCTCGATCACGCCCGACCTCGTCAGCCACGTCGCCCGTCTCGCTATCCGAGACATCGGCTACGAGCAGGACGGCTTCCACTGGGAGCATGCCGACATCAAGGTGCTGCTGCATCCGCAGTCGGCCGACATCGCCCAGGGCGTCGACGCCGGCGGCAACAAGGACGAGGGCGCCGGCGACCAGGGCATCATGTTCGGCTATGCGTGCCGCGAGACGCCCGAGCTGATGCCGGCGCCGCTCTACTACGCGCACCGCATCCTCAAGCTGATGTCGGAGGCGCGCCGCTCCGGCGAGACCGCCGCGCTCGGCCCGGATGCCAAGAGCCAGGTGACCGTCCGCTACGAGAACGGCAAGCCCGTCGAGGTCACCCAGATCGTCGTCTCCACCCAGCATCTCGACGAGAAGCTGACCTCCCACGACATCAAGGCGATCGTCGAGCCCTACGTCGCCAAGGCGCTGCCCTCCGGCTGGATCACCAAGCAGACCGCCTGGCACGTCAACCCGACCGGCAAGTTCGTCATCGGCGGCCCGGACGGCGATTGCGGCCTCACCGGCCGCAAGATCATCGTCGACACCTATGGCGGCGCGGCCCCGCACGGCGGCGGCGCGTTCTCGGGCAAGGACCCCACCAAGGTCGACCGCTCGGCCGCCTATGCGGCCCGCTATCTCGCCAAGAACGTGGTGGCGGCCGGCGTCGCCGAGCGCTGCACCATCCAGCTCGCCTACGCGATCGGCGTGTCGAAGCCGCTCGCCCTCTACGTCGACCTGCACGGCACCGGCCAGGTCGCCGAGGCCAAGGTCGAGAAGGCGCTGGCCGAGGTGATGGACCTCACCCCGCGCGGCATCCGCGAGCATCTCGGCCTCAACCGGCCGATCTACGCCCGCACCGCCGCCTACGGCCATTTCGGCCGCGCCCCGGAGGCCGACGGCGGCTTCTCGTGGGAGAAGGTCGACCTCGCCGACGCCATCAAGAACGCGGTCGGCTGATCCTGCGCACCGGCGCCGCCGTGCGCAGGCCCACCTGTTCCACAGCCGGCGAAGCCTCGCTTCGTCGGCTGTTTCGTCTGCCGTGACGTGATGACGCCGGACCCCAAAGACACGGACCCCGACGACGCGAGCCGCAAAGGGGCGGGCCGCGACATTCCGCTCCCCGACGCCCGGCCGCCCCGCGCCTTCTTCGGGCGCCGCAAGGGGCACCCGCTGCGGCGCCATCACGGCGACTTGGTGGCGACCCTGCTGCCCCGCCTCGCCGTCGACCTGGCCGCACCGCCGCCGGTGCCGCTGGCTGCGCTGTTCGCGACCCCGGTCGCCCGAGTACGGATGGAGATCGGCTTCGGCGGCGGCGAGCATCTGGTGGCGCAGGCCGCGGCGGAGCCGGACGCCGGCTTCATCGGCTGCGAGCCCTTCGTCAACGGCATGGCGCAGGCCCTCGCGCTGATCGAGGCGAACCGGCTCGGCAACATCCGCCTGCATCACGGCGACGCCACCGAGGTGCTCGCCTGGCTGCCGGACGCGGCGCTGACCCGCCTCGACCTGCTCTATCCCGACCCGTGGCCGAAGCGCCGGCACTGGAAGCGCCGCTTCGTCCAGGACGACAACGTCGCGGCGCTCGCCCGGGTGCTGGCCGACGGCGGCGAGTTCCGCTTCGCCACCGACTGGTCCGACTACGCGGCGTGGACGCTGGAGCGCCTGCTCCGCTCGCCCGCCTTCGCATGGACCGCCGAGCGGGCCGACGACTGGCGACGGCCGTGGGCCGGCTGGACCCGCACCCGCTACGAGGCCAAGGCGGTGCGCGAGGGCCGCACGCCCTGCTATCTGGTGTTCCGGCGGGTGGCGCGCGGCTGACGCCGGCGCCTCCTCACGCCGCCCGCTTCGCCCAGGCCAGCGCCTGCTCCAGCCGATCGTTGCCCCAGAACAGCTCGCCCCCGGCGGTGACGAAGCTCGGCGACCCGAAGATGTCGCGGCGCGCCGCCTCCTCGGTCTCCTGACGCAGCTTCGCCTTGATGGCAGCGGAGCCCGCAGCCCTCAGCACCGGACCCGGGTCGACGCCGAGACTAGCCAGGATGTCGGCCAGGACGGCCGCATCGGCCACGTCCCGCCCCTCGCCGAACGCCGCCCGATAGACGGCGACGCAGAACGCCTCGCCCCAGCCGGCCGCCCGCTCCCCCTCGGCGGCCGCTGCGCCGAGGCCGACCAGCGCCACCCGGGCGGCCAGCATCGTGCTGGCCGGAAACACCGGCGGGCGGGTGAGCGGGAGACCGAGATCGGCGCAGACGCGGGCGAGGTCGCGCCACATGTAGCGGCCTTTCGCCGGGTAGAGATTGAACGGCGAGGTGTCCCAGCCCTGGGCCTTGAAGATCGGTCCGAGCAGGAACGGCCGGAAGCGCAGCGCCACCCCCGCCGCGGCGGCGAGCGGCCCGATCCGCACCATGGCCGGATACGAGTAGGTCGAGGCGAACTCGAACCAGACGTCCAGGACGGGCGCCGCATCGGGCGTCTCGCTGCCTGCCTCCGCCATGCCGGCTGCCCTTTCTCCGTGCGAGCACAATCTCATTGCCCGGTAGCATGAAACGCGACCGGACGCCGGCTGCCTATGACGGCAGATGGCCCCTCGGGGGAAGCCCTGCCGGAATCGCCCTATTCGCCTGGATGCTGCCGGTTCCTCTTGCGATATCGGCGGTCTTCGCTATATTCCGCCGTGTCTGAGGACACCTCATAACGGTCGGATCACCGAACGGTTCGTGAGAGTGGGGCCCGCCCGGGACCCGCTCTTTTTTGTTACTTGCGGCGCCGCGCGGCCCCTTTGCCGGCCGTTGTCGGCCCGACACGCCTCCCGGGCAAGATGTCGCGAGGACCGGCTGGCCGGCACATGACGGGGACGAGACGCAGCGTGGCGAAGGATGCCGTGACGACCGGGCGCGACCGCACCAAGCGCAGCACGACGCCGCGCGGCGATACGCAGCCTGCCGTGACACCGGATGCCGCCTTTGCTCCCAATCATCTCCCCGCGGATCTCCCGGCGCCCGACCTCACCCCTCTTCTTCCGGCCCTCGACGTCGCGTCCGACGAGCCGCGCCTGATCGCCGAGACCGGCCTCTCCGCCCGGGTCGCCGCGGTGGTGGAGCCGGTGCTGGCCGCCCTCGGCTACCGCCTGGTGCGCGTCAAGGTGTCCGGGCAGGACGGCGGCACCGTGCAAGTGATGGCCGAGCGGCCCGACGGCACCATGCAGATCGAGGACTGCGAGCTGGTGTCGCGGACGCTGTCGCCGGTGATGGACGAGACCGATCCGATCGAGAGCGCCTACCGGCTGGAGATCTCCTCGCCCGGCATCGATCGGCCGCTGGTGCGGCTGGGTGACTTCGCCCGGGCCGAAGGCCACCTCGCCAAGATCGAGATGGCGGTGCCGGCGGCGGGCCGGAAGCGCTTCAAGGGCATCCTCGCCGGGGTGGACGGACGCGCCGCGCGTCTCCACATCGAGGGCAGCGACGGCACCGTCCAGGAGGTGCTGCTGCCGATCGAGGACATGCACGACGCCAAGCTGATGCTCACCGACGCCCTGGTGGCGGAGGCGCTGCGGCGCGGCAAGGCGGAAGACAAGGAGGCGCGCCGGGAGCGGGCGGCACGCCGCAAGGATCGCATCGCGTCCCGCAAGTCGACTCACGGCAATTCGATCAACGACGGACGGGGCAGCGCGCGCGAGCCGGCCCCGCCGCGTTCCGACGGAGACTGATCCATGGCTGTCGTCAGCGCCAACAAGCTCGAGCTCCTCCAGATCGCGGACGCCGTCGCGCGCGAGAAGTCGATCGACCGGACCATCGTGATCCAGGCCATGGAGGACGCGATCGCCAAGGCGGCGCGCTCCCGCTACGGCAGCGAGACCGACGTTCACGCCGAGATCGATCCGAAGAAGGGCGAGCTGCGCCTCTCCCGCCACATGCTGGTGGTCGAGACGGTGGAGAATCCCGCCAACCAGATCAGCCTCGACGACGCGAGGAAGCACAATCCCGCCGCCCAGGTCGGCGACACCATCGCGGACACCCTGCCGCCGCTCGAATACGGGCGCATCGCCGCCCAGTCGGCCAAGCAGGTGATCGTGCAGAAGGTGCGCGAGGCCGAGCGCGACCGTCAGTACCAGGAGTACAAGGACCGCATCGGCGACATCGTCAACGGCATCGTCAAGCGGGTCGAGTACGGCAACGTCGTCGTCGATCTCGGCCGCGGCGAGGCGATCGTGCGCCGCGACGAGATGCTGCCGCGCGAGGTGTTCCGCAACGGCGACCGCATCCGCGCCTACATCTACGACGTCCGCCGCGAGCCGCGCGGGCCGCAGATCTTCCTGTCGCGCACCCATCCGCAGTTCATGGCCAAGCTGTTCGCCCAGGAGGTGCCGGAGATCTACGACGGCATCGTCGAGGTGAAGGCGGTGGCGCGCGATCCGGGCTCGCGGGCCAAGATCGCGGTGATCTCGCGCGACCAGTCGGTCGACCCGGTCGGCGCCTGCGTCGGCATGCGCGGCTCGCGCGTGCAGGCGGTGGTGAACGAGCTTCAGGGCGAGAAGATCGACATCATCCCGTGGTCGCCCGACATCGCCACCTTCGTGGTCAATGCGCTCGCCCCCGCCGAGGTCGCCAAGGTGGTGCTCGACGAGGACAAGGAGCGCATCGCCGTGGTGGTGCCGGACCAGCAGCTCTCGCTGGCCATCGGCCGACGCGGCCAGAACGTCCGCCTCGCCTCGCAGCTCACCGGCTGGGACATCGACATCCTCACCGAGCAGGAGGAGTCGGAGCGCCGCCAGGCCGACTTCGAGAAGCGCTCGAAGCTGTTCATGGAGGCGCTGAACGTCGACGAGGTGGTCGGCCAGCTGCTCGCCTCGGAAGGCTTCGGCTCGGTCGAGGACCTCGCCGTCGTCGACGAGAAGGAGCTCGCCGGGATCGAGGGCTTCGACGAGGAGACCGCCCAGGAGTTGCAGACCCGCGCCCGCGAGTACCTGGCTCAGATCGAGGCCGAGTACGACGAGAAGCGCCGCGCCCTCGGCGTCGAGGACGCCTTGCGCGAGGTGCCGGGCGTCACCGGCCGGATGCTGGTCGCCTTCGGCGAGAACGGCATCAAGACGGTCGAGGACCTGGCCGGCTGCGCCACCGACGACCTCGCCGGCTGGACCGAGCGCAAGGACGGCGAGACCAAGCGCGAGGCCGGCATTCTCGACGGCCTGGAGCTGTCCCGCGACGACTGCGAGGCGATCGTCATGCAGGCGCGCCTGAAGGCCGGCTGGATCAGCGAGGAGGATCTCGCCCGCCCCGAGGAGGAGACCGAGGAGCTCGCCGAGGACGAGGGTGAGGGCGAGGGCGACCCCGACGGCGAGGCCACGGCGGAAGGCGCCGGGACGGCGCCGGCCTGACGAGGAGAACCCCGATCGCGATGCTGGCCCGGATGGAGGACGACACCACCCTGCTGGACGCGGGGCCGCGGCACACCGCGGCACCGCGCGAGCGGCTGTGCGTCGCCACCCGGACCGTGAAGCCCGAGGCGGAGATGATCCGCTTCGTCGCCGGACCGGACGGCCGCGTGGTGCCCGACATCAAGCGCAAGCTGCCGGGACGCGGCGCCTGGGTGACGGCCGGGCGCGGCGCGCTCGCCGCCGCCATCAAGCAGCGCGCCTTCGAGCGGGCCTTCAAGGGCAAGGCCACGGTCGGCCCCGACCTCGCCGACGACACCGAGCGGCTGCTCGGCCGGGCCGTGCTGGATGCGCTGGCGATCGCCGGCAAGGCCGGCACCGTGGTGGCCGGCTACACCAAGGTGGAGGCCGCGCTCGCCGCCGGCACCCCGATCGGGCTCGTCCGGGCCCACGATGCGAGCCCGGACGGGGTCCGCAAGATCACCGCGGCGGCCGAGCGTCGGCCGAACGCCGGTGACGCTCCGCTTCCTGTGATCGGTTCGTTCGAATCCGTCGAATTGGATTTGGCACTGGGGCGGACAAATGTGATACATGCTGCACTCCTGCCCGGGCGCGCGAGCGAAGCGGTCCTGGGGCGTTGGCGCATGCTCGAACTGTTCCGAACAGGTGCTCCCGAAGGCGCGGGACCACAGGCAGAGGGCCGTCGTACCGGCCCCATACTAGGATCGTAATGACTGATACCAAGAACCCCGGCGAGAAGACGTTGACGGTTGCACAGCCCAAGACGCTGTCGCTCAAGCGCAGCGGCGTCGAGCAGGGGGTTGTGCGCCAGAGCTTCAGCCACGGCCGCACCAAGGCGGTGGTGGTCGAAAAGGTGAAGCGCCGCGCCCACGGTCCCGAGCAGAAGTCCGAGCCGACGCCGCAGCAGGCGAGCCAGGCGCCCGCCCGCCCGCAGTCGCCGCGCCCGCCGGCCGGCGGCGGTGGCGGCGGCCAGCGACCCGCGGGCGGCGGTCAGCGCCCGGCCGGCGGTCCCGGCCAGCGTCCGGGCGGCCGTCCGTCCGGCGTCGTCCTGCGCACCCTCACCGAGGAGGAGCGGTCGGCCCGCGCGCTGGCGCTCGCCGACGCCAAGGTCCGCGAGGCCGAAGAGCGCAAGATCGCCGAGGAGGAGGCCCGCCGCCGCAAGGAGCGCGAGGCCGCCGAGCGCGCCGAGCGCGAGGCCGCCGAGGCGCGCAAGCGCGAGGAAGAGGACCGCCGCCGCGTCGAGGACGAGGCCAAGCGCAAGGCCGAGCAGGAGGCCAAGAAGCGGTTCGGCGACGACGAGGCCGCCAAGACGGCGGCGCCCGCCGCGGCCCGGCCCGCCAAGCCGGCCGGCACTCAGCCGGCCCCGACCGCCGGTGCCCGCACGGCGACGCCCGCGGCAGGTGCCCGCACCGCCACCCCGGCGCCCGGCGCCCGTACGGCGACGCCCGAGCCGGAGGAGGACGAGCGTCGCCCGGTGCGCCGCAGCGGTGCCGGCCCGGCCCGCCCGGCCCCGGCGCCGAAGCCCGCCAAGGCAGCCCCTCAGAAGAGCCGTGGCCGTTTGACCGTGGTGACGGCGCTCGACGCCGGCGAGGAGCGCGAGCGGTCCGTCGCCGCGTTCCGCCGCCGCGTGCAGCGCCTGAAGGGCCACGCATCGAACGAGCCGAAGGAAAAGCTCGTGCGTGAAGTGACAATTCCCGAGGCCATCACCATCCAGGAGCTCGCCAACCGCATGGCGGAGCGGGCCGTGGACGTGATCAAGCTGCTGATGAAGCAGGGCCAGATGGCGAAGATCACCGACACGATCGACGCCGACACCGCCCAGCTGATCGCCGAGGAGCTCGGCCACACGGTCAAGCGGGTGTCCGAGGCCGACGTCGAGGAAGGTCTGTTCGACGTCGCCGACGCGCCCGAGGATCTGGTGCAGCGGCCCCCGGTGGTCACCATCATGGGCCACGTCGACCACGGCAAGACGTCGCTGCTCGACGCCATCCGCAAGACCAACGTGGTCGGCGGCGAGGCCGGCGGCATCACCCAGCACATCGGCGCCTATCAGGTGAAGTCGCCCTCCGGCGACAAGATCACCTTCATCGACACGCCCGGCCACGCCGCCTTCACGGCGATGCGCGCCCGCGGCGCCCGGGTGACCGACGTGGTGGTGCTGGTGGTCGCGGCGGACGACGGCGTGATGCCGCAGACCGTCGAGGCGATCCAGCACGCCAAGGCCGCCAATGTGCCGATGATCGTCGCCATCAACAAGATCGACAAGCCCGACGCCAAGCCGGAGCGGGTGCGCACCGAGCTCTTGCAGCACGAGGTGCAGGTCGAGAGCTTCGGCGGCGAGACCATCGAGATCGAGGTCTCGGCCAAGCAGAAGACCAATCTCGACAAGCTGCTCGACATGATCGGGTTGCAGGCGGAGATCCTCGAGCTGAGGGCCAACCCGAATCGCGCGGCCGAAGGCACCGTGATCGAGGCCAAGCTCGACCGCGGCCGCGGCCCGGTGGCGACCGTGCTGGTCCAGCGCGGCACCCTGAAGGTCGGCGACATCGTGGTGGCCGGCGCCGAATGGGGCCGTGTGCGCGCCCTCGTCTCCGACACCGGCGCGTCGATCGACTCGGCCGGCCCGTCGGTGCCGGTGGAGGTGCTCGGCTTCAACGGCACACCAGAGGCGGGCGACCGACTCGCGGTGGTCGAGAACGAGAGCCGGGCCCGCGAGGTGACCGACTATCGCTCGCATCAGAAGCGGGAGAAGCAGGCGGCCCGGGCGAGCGGCATGCGCGGCTCGCTCGAGCAGATGATGAGCCAGCTCAAGACCTCCGGCCGCAAGGAATTCCCGCTGCTGATCAAGGCGGACGTCCAAGGCTCGGTCGAGGCGATCGTCGGGGCGCTCGAGAAGCTCGGCACCGACGAGGTGGCGGCTCGGGTGATCCTGTCGGGCGTCGGCGGCATCACCGAGTCGGACGTGACGCTGGCGGAAGCCTCCGGCACGGCCATCATCGGCTTCAACGTCCGCGCCCACAAGGAGGCCCGCGAGGCCGCCGAGCGGCTCGGCATCGAGATCCGCTACTACAACATCATCTACGACCTGGTCGACGACGTGAAGAAGGCCATGTCGGGCCTGCTGCCGCCGACCACGCGGGAGACCATGCTTGGAAATGCCCAGATCCAGCAGGTCTTCAATATCACCAAGGTCGGCAAGGTGGCGGGCTGCAAGGTCACCGACGGGGTCGTCCAGCGCGGCGCCAATGTCCGGCTGATCCGCGACAACGTCGTCATCCACGAGGGCAAGCTCTCGCAGCTCAAGCACCTCAAGGACGACGTCCGCGAGGTCACGTCCGGCCACGAGTGCGGCATGTCGTTCGAGAACTACCAGGACATGCGGGTCGGCGACGTCATCGAGTGCTACCGCGTCGAGACGGTGCAGCGCAGCCTGTAGGTCTCTTCATCGTCGATCGGGCGTGCCCGGCTGTTCCAGCCGGGCACGCTGCACCATATCCGATGTCGTGGACGACGGCGCGTCCGCCCGCCCGCCTGCCTTGCCCGCGGGACCGGCCCGACCCGTCGAAAGCCCGCGAGAAACCGCCGGCGCGAGGTTCGACCCCACGCCACTGGCAAAGAAGAACATGGCCAAGCATCACCACCACCGTGACCAGGGCGCCGGCCCGTCGCAGCGTGCGCTGCGCGCCGGCGAGCTGGTGCGCCACGCCGTCGCCGAGATCCTCTCTCGTGGCGACGTGCACGACCCCGTCCTCGAGACCCATCTGATCACCGTGCCCGAGGTGCGGATGACGCCCGACCTCCGGCTCGCCACCATCTACGTCATGCCGCTCGGCGGCCAGGACGAGAAGGCGGTGCTCGATGCGCTGGAGCGCAACAAGCGCTTCCTGCGCGGCGAGATCGCCCACCGGGTGAACCTCAAATACGCACCCGACATCCGCTTCCGCATCGACGACCGCTTCGCCGAGGCCGCCCGCATCGACGGCCTGCTGCGCTCGCCCTCGGTGCGGCGCGACGTCGAGGCGGCCAAGACCGACGAGACCGATGATGACTAGCGCGCCCCGTCCGACCGATCTTCCGTTGTCCGCCCCGTCCCCCGGCGGGACCGAGCTGCCGGCCACGGTGGCGCCGCGGACCGACGGCGAAGCCGCCGTCCCGGCCACCGACACGGCGCCCGGCGAGGCGCGGCCGCGCCGCGACCGCGGCCCGCAGAAGAAGCGCGACAAGCGCGACGTCCATGGCTGGCTGGTGCTCGACAAGCCGGTCGGCATGACCTCGACCCATGCGGTCGCGGTCGCCAAGCGGCTGTTCTCGGCCAAGCGGGCCGGCCATGCCGGCACCCTCGACCCGCTCGCCTCCGGCTGCCTGCCGATCGCCCTCGGAGAGGCCACCAAGACCGTCATGTTCGTGATGGACGGCCGCAAGCGCTACGAGTTCACGGTGCGCTGGGGCGAGGAGCGCGACACCGACGACGCCGAGGGCCGGGTGGTGGCCGAGAGCGAGCAGCGGCCGACCGCGGAGACCATCCGGGCGCTGCTGCCGCGCTTCACCGGCACCATCGAGCAGGTCCCGCCGCGCTACTCGGCCGTCAAGATCGCCGGCGAGCGCGCCTACGACATCGCCCGCGACGGCGAGACCGTGGAGCTGGAGGCCCGCCCGGTGGAGATCCACCGGCTGGAGCTGATCGACACCCCGGACCGCGACCACGCCGTGTTCGCGGCCGAATGCGGCAAGGGCACCTATGTGCGGGCGATCGCCCGCGACATGGGCCGGCTGATCGGCTGCTTCGGCCACGTCTCGGCGCTGCGCCGCACCGCGGTCGGCCCCTTCGCGGCCGCCGACATGATTCCGCTGGCGGACTTGCAGGCGGTATGCGATAGAGCGGCGGTTGGCGAGGCTCACCTCGCCGACGCGCTTCTGCCCGTCTCGACCGCGCTGGACGACATCCCGGCGCTGGCCGTCAGTCGGGCGGACGCGGCCAGGCTCCAGCGGGGCCAGGCCGTTCTGGTGCGCGGGCGGGACGCCCCCATCGTCCACGGCACGGTCTGTGTCACGGTCGCCGGCCAGCTCCTGGCCCTGGCCGACATGGATCGCGGCGAGATCGTCCCCAAGCGCGTGTTCAACCTCGCCGGCCTGCACGGCAGAGCCGGCCGACAGCAGGGTATCTGACCGATGTCGATCACGACGGGCCGCAAGGCCGAGCTGATCACCACCTATGGGACGAAGGCCGGCGACACGGGCTCGCCGGAGGTGCAGATCGCGATCCTCTCCGAGCGCATCGCCAACCTCACCGAGCACTTCAAGACCCACACCAAGGACAACCACTCCCGGCGCGGCCTGCTCAAGCTGGTGTCGCAGCGGCGTCAGCTGCTCGACTACCTGAAGCGGACCGAGGAGAGCCGCTACCGCGCCATCATCGAAAAGCTCGGCATCCGCCGCTGAGCGACCGGCGCGGGCCACGCCCGCGCCGACCTGCGGCGAGGCGGTCGCCTCGCCGCGACGACGACGGCTCCCGGCCGGACGTCCGAGGACGGGACCGTCACCATGGCGGAACCGCCATGCGACGAGACCGCCATACGACGGGACCGTCGAGCAGGCGACCGAAAGGTCCGGAGCGCAACGAATCCGCATCGGATGAATCCGCATCGGATTTGGCGGCAGTGGCGCTCCGGCGGCGGGACGAACGGTCCTACGGCCGCGCCCGTCTGTGGCGACCACCGTCGCCGAGCGGCGGCTCGACGCCGCCGACCGAGCCGGGTCCACACGACCCGGCGCATGCTGGAGATCGCCATGGCAGGATCGCCGGACGCTGTCGCAGCCCGCTCGCCCGAGCGCGCGGCAGCCTCTCGCCGTCTTGCTCATGGCTGTCCGAGGCACCCCCTGGAACCATGAGAGATATCGCACATGTTCGACAAGCATAGCGTGGAGATCGACTGGGCCGGCCGCAAGCTCGTGCTGGAAACCGGCCGCATCGCCCGGCAGGCCGACGGCGCCGTGCTCGCCACCTACGGCGAGACCACCGTGCTCGCCACCGTGGTGGCCGAGAAGACGCCCCGCCCCGGCATCGACTTCATGCCGCTGACCGTCAACTACCAGGAGAAGACCTACGCGGCGGGCCGCATCCCCGGCGGCTTCTTCAAGCGCGAGGGCCGCCCGAGCGAGAAGGAGACGCTGGTCTCTCGCCTGATCGACCGGCCGATCCGCCCGCTGTTCGCCGACGGCTGGCGCAACGACACCCAGGTGATCATCACCACCCTGTCGCACGACCTGGAGAACGACCCCGACATCGTCGCCATGGTGGCGGCCTCGGCGGCGCTCACCATCTCGGGCATCCCCTTCATGGGCCCGGTCGGCGCGGCGCGCGTCAGCTTCATCAACGGCGAGTTCGTGCTCAACCCGCAGCTCGACGAGATGACCGAGAGCCAGCTCGACCTCGTCGTCGCCGGCACCCAGGACGCCGTCCTGATGGTCGAGTCCGAGGCCAAGGAGCTGCCCGAGGAGGTGATGCTCGGCGCCGTGATGTTCGGCCACCGGCACTTCCAGCCGGTCATCCAGGCGATCATCGATCTCGCCGAGAAGTGCGCCAAGGAGCCGCGCGAGCTCGTCACCGTCGACAACACGGAGATCGAGAAGGAGATGCTCGGCGTCGTCGAGCAGGATCTGCGCGCCGCCTACGCGATCCCGCAGAAGCAGGAGCGCCACAAGGCGGTCGACGCCGCCAAGGCCAAGGTGAAGGCGCACTTCTTCCCCGCCGGCGAGACGCCTCGGTTCGACGAGCTGCGCGTCATGGGCGTGTTCAAGGACCTCGAGGCCAAGATCGTCCGCTGGAACATCCTCGACACCGGCCGCCGCATCGACGGCCGCGACGTGAAGACCGTGCGCCCGATCGTCGCCGAGGTCGGCGTGCTGCCGCGCACCCACGGCTCGGCGCTGTTCACCCGCGGCGAGACGCAGGCGCTCGTCGTCGCGACGCTCGGCACCGGCGAGGACGAGCAGTTCATCGACGCGCTGGAGGGGACCTATAAGGAAACCTTCATGCTGCACTACAACTTCCCGCCGTTCTCGGTGGGTGAGACGGGCCGCATGGGCTCGCCCGGCCGGCGCGAGATCGGCCACGGCAAGCTGGCGTGGCGCTCGATCCATCCGATGCTGCCGCTGCACCACGAGTTCCCGTACACGATCCGCGTCGTCTCCGAGATCACCGAGTCGAACGGCTCGTCCTCGATGGCGACGGTGTGCGGCACCTCGCTCGCCCTGATGGACGCCGGCGTGCCGCTGCGCTCGCCGACCGCCGGCATCGCCATGGGCCTGATCCTGGAGGGCGAGCGCTTCGCGGTGCTCACCGACATCCTCGGCGACGAGGACCATCTCGGCGACATGGACTTCAAGGTGGCCGGCACCGAGAAGGGCGTTACCTCGCTCCAGATGGACATCAAGATCGCCGGCATCACCGAGGAGATCATGCGGGTCGCCCTCGGCCAGGCGAAGGACGGCCGCATCCACATCCTCGGCGAGATGTCGAAGGCGCTCACCTCGGCCCGCGCCCAGCTCGGCGAGCACGCGCCGCGCATCGAGATGTTCTCGATTCCCGTGGACAAGATCCGCGAGGTGATCGGCTCCGGCGGCAAGGTGATCCGCGAGATCGTCGAGAAGACCGGCGCCAAGATCGACATCCAGGACGACGGCACCGTCAAGGTCGCCTCCGCCAACGCCGAGTCGATCCGCTCGGCCATCAACTGGATCAAGTCGATCGCCTCCGAGCCGGAGATCGGCCAGATCTACGAGGGCACCGTCGTCAAGGTGATGGACTTCGGCGCCTTCGTGAACTTCTTCGGCTCCAAGGACGGCCTCGTCCACATCAGCCAGCTCGCCTCGCGTCGCGTCCAGAAGGTCACCGAGGTGGTCAAGGAAGGCGACAAGGTGAAGGTGAAGCTCCTGGGCTTCGACGAGCGCGGCAAGGTCCGCCTGTCGATGCGGGTGGTCGACCAGGAGACCGGCGAGGACCTGGAGGCCAAGCAGAAGGCCGAGGGCCACAAGGACGGCGAGCAGCCGCGCGAGGCCGGCGCCTGAGCGTCGACGTCTCCGGACGGACCAGACGCGACGAGGTCCGACACGACATGATCGAATGCGACAAGGCGGCCCATGGGCCGCCTTGTTTCGTTCATACCGATGGCCGCTGATGCTGACTCGTCATGCCCGGGCTTCGTGCCGGGCATCCACGACGTGAAGCCGAGCAGCGCAACAAAGACGTGGATGGCCGGGACAAGCCCGGCCATGACGGAGGATGCAGTCCGAGAGGGCTGTCGTTGGTATCAAAATGCTGGTCGATCTCGGATCACATGCCCGGGTCGAGCGGCTGCTCGACGGCGCCGCCGCTCTCGGCCCAGTCCTTGAAGGCGCCGAGATTGAACACCTGGGTGTAGCCCATCTCCTTGAGCGTCTTGGCGGCGAGCGCCGAACGGCCTCCCGAGGCGCAATAGACGATCACCGGCTTGGCCTTGTCGAACGCCTTGTCGTGGTAGGGCGAGTCCGGATCGGCGCGGAACTCCAGCATGCCGCGGGAGACGTGGACGGCACCGGCGACCTTGCCGCTCTTGCTCAGCTCGGGGGCGTCGCGCACGTCTACCACCAGCGCGCCGGCCGCCATCATGTCGCGCGCCTCGGCCGGCGAAATCGTCCGCACCTCGGCCTTGGCCGTGGCCAGCATGTCTTTGAGGCTCTTCGCCATTTCGTTCTCCTCTGGCGTCGTCTGACGCCCTGACGGCTGTAGCGCTGGCCCGCCCGCCGCGCAACCCGCCGGCCGGGATGGCCTTCCCCTACGACCGGAGAACCGAGAGAGACTCGTTTTCGAGTCTTTTCCGTTACGTTAATGTCGGGTTAACGTGAGCCATGGCCACCGAGAAAGCCGAGACCGACCGAATTCCCGTGACCCTCGCGCTGTCGACCATCGGCTACATGGAGCGGCTGGTGCGGCAGGGCACCCACGGCACCAGCGTGCCCGGGGTCGCCCGCACCCTGATCGAGGAAGGCATCCGCAACGCCATCAAGGATGGCCTGCTGTCGATCCGCGACATTCCCCGCAACAACCATCACGACTGAGCGGGCGACGGCTCCAGCCGACCGCTCGGCCCGGCGATCCACCAGCCGGCGAGACCCGCGACACCCCCCGCCGCGATGGCGCCGAGGTCCGGCATCAGGAGAGCGGCGTCCGCGGTCCACGGCATCGCGCCGGCCCACAGCAGAGCGAACACCAGCGCGGACGATCGGCGAAGCATGGGAAGGCTCCTTGCGGCGACCCCACCGTCATGCCCGACCGCGCCGGCGCGAACCGTGAGGTGCCTCACACGGCCCGCCGCGGACCGACATCATTTCGGCACGTCTATTGCTTAATGGAAGCTTACCTGACGGACGCCAACCCTGACGGACCCCAACCCGGTCGAGCCGAAGAAAGACGACACCGCACCATGACGAGCCAGAGCCACCACCATCCGGCGGGCACGACCGGCCCCGGAGCCCACCCGGCGCTCGCCGGGGCCGAGCGGGCGCGTGTGCGCGCCGCCATGCGCGAGCTGCTGCTGCATCTCGCCCGCACGCTTCCGGCGCAGGACCGACGGAGCCGGCCGGGCGGGCGGGGCGTGCGCCGGCCCGACACGGAGCTCTGAAGCGGCCGCGGCGCGGCGCCGGTGATCGGTCGGGTCAGCCGGACGCGGCCGCCGTGGCGGTGGCGAGCGCCGCCGGCCATTCCTGCTCCAGCACATCGAGCTCCTCGGGCCGTCCGCAGCCGACCCGGATGCAGCGATCGAGCGGCGCCACGCCGGGCATGCGGACGAACACGTCGCGCGCCAGCAGCGCGTCGAGCACGCGGCGCGCATGAGCGCCGTCACGGCCGCAATCGACGGTGACGAAGTTGGTGGCGGAGGGCAGCGGCAGGAGCCCGTTGGCCCGAGCGAGCGCCCCGATCCGCGACCGCGCCGCCGACACCGCGGCACGCACACGCGCCAGATGATCGCCATCGCCGAGCGCCGCCAGCGCTCCCGCCTGGCCGATGCGGTTGACGCCGAAATGGTTGCGGATCTTGTCGAAGGCGGCGATGACGGCCGGCGCTCCGACCGCGAACCCGACCCGGATTCCGGCGAGCCCGTAGGCCTTCGAGAAGGTCCGCAGTCGCAGCACCCGCGGATCGTCGGGAGCGAGCCGCGGCGACACCCCGGCGGGCGCGAACTCCGCATAGGCCTCGTCGAGCAGCAGCAGCGTGTGGGCCGGCAGCGCCGCCACCAGCTCGGCCACCGCCTCGGCCGACCACCAAGTGCCCATCGGATTGTCGGGATTGGCGAAGTAGACGAGCGGCGCGCCGGTGCGGCGCACCGCGGCGAGCAGCGCCTCGGGGTCCTCGCGGTCGTCGTGGTACGGCACCGTGACGAGACGGCCGCCGAATCCGGCGACGTGATAGGCGAAGGTCGGGTAGGCGCCGAGCGAGGTGACCACCGGGGTCCCGGGCTCCACCACAAGCCGCACCACCAGCCCGAGCAGGCCGTCGATCCCTTCGCCCACCATCACATGGGCAGGCGTGACCTCATGGGCCGCCGCCAGCGCGTGGCGGAGGTCGTGGCTCTCGGGATCGCAGTACTTCCATGCCTCGGCGGCAGCCGCCGCCATGGCGGCGACGGCCAGCGGCGAGGCCCCGAACCCGTTCTCGTTGGCACCGATGCGGGCGCGGAACGGACGGCCGCGGACGCGTTCCTGCGCTTCCGGTCCGACGAACGGCACGGTGGCGGGCAGGCTGTCGACGAGGGCGGTGAAGCGGGCCGGCATGGCGACATATCCCGGAACGAAGCACGACGATCGAACCGTGTGTGCGCCGCCGCGCGGGCCGGCGCAAACGCTTTCGTGCGACGCCGGCCGTGAGCCAGGATCGGCCGTGCGCCAGCGGCATGGTGTCGCCGCGGCGCCGGCGCATGACACGGCCGCGACAACCGCAACAATCGGCGATCCGTGCGCATGCCGCGGCGCAGCGTCGAGTGCGCGTTCGCGCCGGCATCGATCGGCACGGGCTCGGTGAGGCGAGTCGCGACGGAGGCGCCGTGCCACATTCCGCAGTGCACATCAGACCCGTGACACGACCAAACAATATGCAACAATGTCCGGAGATCGCCTCTGTTTAGTTCTTGCGCGCCCCGGCGGAGTTGATACCGTTCGTATGCTAACGATCTCGCCGGGCCGAGCGGCGTGATCGGTGCCGATGCGACGCCGCATCGCGCATCGTGACAGATGTCCGCGCGCGACGGCATGACGGCGAGCGATCTCGGCCGAGCGACGAGTATCTGATCGACGAGTTTCCGATTCGACGAGTTCCTGTTCCGACCAGACGAAGAGAGGAACCCCCCGCCGTGTCGCCAACCGCCACCCGCCGCCTGCTGGTCGCCGCCGCCTTCGCCCTGGCGCTGCCGGCTCCGCTGCTCGCCGCCGAGATCAAGATCGGCGAGATCAACAGCTACTCGGGCCTGCCCGCCTTCACCGAGCCGTACCGCAAGGGATGGCAGCTCGCCGTCGAGGAGATCAACGCCAAGGGCGGCATCAACGGCGACAAGCTGGTGGTGATCTCCAAGGACGACGCGGGCAAACCGGCCGACGCGGTGACGGCGGCCAACGAGCTGGTGTCGCGCGAGGGCGTCGTCATGCTCACCGGCGCGTTCTTCTCCCATGTCGGCCTCGCGCTCTCGGACTTCGCCGCGCAGAAGAAGATGTTCTTCCTGGCCGGCGAGCCGCTCACCGACGCCATCGTGTGGTCGAAGGGCAATCGCTACACCTTCCGGCTGCGTCCCTCCAATTACATGCAGGCCGCGATGCTGGCCGAGGAGGCCGCCAAGCTGCCGGCGAAGCGCTGGGCTACGGTCGCGCCCAATTACGAGTACGGTCAGTCGGCAGTGGCGGTGTTCAAGCAGCTCCTCTCGGCCAAGCGTCCCGACATCGAATGGGTCGGCGAGCAGTGGCCGCCGCAGGGCAAGATCGACGCCGGCGCCGTGGCCGAGGCGCTCGCCGCCACCAAGCCGGAGGCCATCCTCAACGTCACCTTCGGCCCCGACCTCGTGAAGTTCGTGCGCGAGGGCAACACCCGCGGGCTGTTCCAGGGCCGCTCGGTGGTGAGCTTCCTGACCGGCGAGCCCGAATACATCGATCCGCTCAAGGCCGAGACGCCGGAGGGCTGGATCGTCACCGGCTATCCGTGGAACGGCGTCGGGACGCCCGAGCATGACGCCTTTCTGAAAGCCTATCAGGCCAAGTTCAACGACTATCCGCGGCTCGGCTCGATCGTCGGCTACGCCCTGATGAAGTCGGTGGCCGCCATTCTCACCAAGGCCGGCTCGACCGACACCGACAAGCTGATCGAGGCGGCGCGCGGCATCGGCGTCGAGACGCCGTTCGGCCCGATCGTGTTCCGCGCCATCGACCACCAGGCGACGCTCGGCGCCTTCGTGGGCAAGACCGCCGTCAAGGACGGCAAGGGCGTGATGGTCGATTTCGTCTATCGTGACGGCGCCAAGTATCTGCCGAGCGACGACGAGGTGAAGAAGATGCGGCCGCAGAACTGACGCGGCGCGCCATCCCGTCCGCATCCCCGGCCCTCCGCGCCGCCGCGCCGCGGCACGGGGGGCACCCGGACGACACGGAGATGCGACCGGGCACGCCCCGTCTCACGGGCGCAGGCAGCGGCGCGGCAGCATCCGAAATGCGGCGGTCGGGCCGACCCTGCCGCCGCCGACGATGAAGCCGCAGACCGTGCCGCCGCCGACCGCGCCGTCACATCCTTCACACCAGCAGCCGACGTGACCGCCGATGCAGCTCGTCTTCGTCCAGTTCATGACCGGCCTCGCGAGCGCCGCGTCGCTGTTCCTCGTCGCCTCCGGCCTGTCGATCATCTTCGGCGTCACCCGCATCGTGAACTTCGCCCACGGCGCCTTCTACATGCTCGGCGCCTATGTGGCCTACACGCTCACCGATCGGTTCACCGGCGCGTTCGGGTTCTGGTTCGCGCTGCTCGCCGCCGCCGCCATCGTGGCGATCGTCGGCTGTCTGCTGGAGATGACGCTGCTGCGGCGCATCTATCAGGCGCCCGAGCTGTTCCAGCTTCTCGCCACCTTCGGGGTCACCCTGATGGTGCAGGATCTGGTGCTGCTGATCTGGGGTCCCGAGGATCTGGTCGGCCCGCGCGCGCCCGGGCTCGCCGGCGCGGTGGAGATCTTCGGCAAGCGCATTCCTTCCTACGACCTGTTCCTGATCGCGCTCGGGCCGCTGGTGCTGGCCGGGCTGTGGCTGTTGTTCCACCGCACCCGCTGGGGCGTGCTGGTGCGCGCCGCGACGCTCGATCGCAGCATGGTGGCGGCGCTCGGCATCAATCAGAAATGGCTGTTCACCGGCGTGTTCGGGCTCGGCGTGTTCCTCGCGGCGCTCGGCGGCGCGCTCCAGATCCCACGCGACGCCGTCAATCACGGCATGGACCTGCGCATCATCGTCGAGGCGTTCGTGGTGGTGGTGATCGGTGGGCTCGGCTCCACCACCGGCGCCTTCGTCGCCGCCATCCTGGTGTCGCAGCTCAACGCCTTCGGCATCCTGGTGCTGCCGAAGATCTCGCTGGTTCTGGTGTTCCTGGTGATGGCCGTGGTGCTGGTGGTGCGCCCGTGGGGCCTGTTCGGCACCCGGCCGCCGCCCGCCCAGGCATCGATTGGCATGGCGGTGCGGCCGTGGCGACCGCTCGCGCCGGGCGAGATCGCCGTCGCCGCCGCCGTGGTGGCCGCGGTGGCGCTGATGCCGCTGTGGCTCGGCCATTACGCCCTCACGGTGGCGAGCGAGATCCTGATCTTCGTCCTGTTCGCCGCCAGCCTGCATCTCCTGATGTCGGTCGGCGGCCTCGCCTCCTTCGGCCATGCCGCGTATTTCGGCCTCGGCGCCTACGGGGCCGCCTTCGTCGTGAAGGCCGCCGGCCTGCCGATGCTGGCCGCGATCGCGGCCGGGCCACTGCTCGCCGCGCTCGGCGCCGCCGTGGTCGGCTGGTTCGCGGTGTCGCTGTCGGGCGTCTACTTCGCCATGCTGACGCTGGCCTTCTCGCAGATCGTGTGGTCGATCGCGTTCCAGTGGGTCGACGTCACCGGCGGCGACAACGGCATTCTCGGCCTCTGGCCGGACGCCTTCGCGGCGAGCCCGGCGGCGTTCTTCTGGCTCACCCTGGCGGTGGTGACACCGGCGCTGGTGTGGCTCCACATGGTCATCTTCTCGCCGTTCGGCTACGCACTGCGGGCGGTGCGCGATTCGGAGCTGCGCGCCGAGGCGATCGGCATCGACCGCCGCCGCGTGCAGTGGATCGCCTTCGTGATCGCCGGCACCGCAGCCGGCCTCGGCGGCGCGCTGTTCGCGTTCCTGAAGGGCAGTATCTTCCCCGACGTGATGGCCATCCCGACCTCGGTCGACGGTCTCGTCATGGTGCTTCTCGGCGGCGTCGAGACGGTGCTGGGACCGATCGTCGGCGCCGTGGTGTTCAAGGCGCTGGCGATGTGGCTGATCAGCCAGACCGACTACTCGAAGCTGGTGCTCGGCGCCGTCGTGGTGGCGCTGGTGGTCGCCTTCCCGAAGGGCATCGTCGGCACGCTGGCCGACTGGCGCGACCGCTTGACGGCGCGACGCGGCGCCGGGCCGAGCGACGCAGAAGCGTCCGCCGACGCCACCGCGGCCGAGCCGCCGGCAGGCACGATGGCGCCGGCCCCCTCGCCCGCCACCGTCGCCGGGAGGACGCGGCCATGACGCGCCTGCTCGACGTGGAGAATCTCGCCAAGTCGTATGCCGGCCTGGCCGCCGTGCGCCACGTCTCGTTCGGGCTCGACCGTGGCGAGATCCTCGCGATGATCGGCCCCAACGGCGCCGGCAAGAGCACCTGCTTCAACATGCTCAACGGCCAGATCCGGCCGGATGCCGGGCGCATCCGCATCGACGGCGTCGACACCACCAGCCTGCCGCCGCGCGCCGTGTGGCGCAAGGGCGTCGGCCGCACCTTCCAGATCACCGCCACCTTCGGCTCGATGACGGTGCGCGAGAACGTGCAGGTGGCACTGATGTCGCACGGCGGCGCGCTCGGCCGCTGGTTCGGACGCGCCGACACCCGCGGCCGCGACGAGGCCGACCGTCTGCTCGCCTTGGTCGGCATGGCGGCCGATGCCGACCGCGCCGCCGCCGAGCTCGCCTATGGCGACCTGAAGCGGCTGGAGCTCGCCGTCGCGCTCGCCAACCGGCCGAAGCTCCTCCTGATGGACGAGCCGACCGCCGGCATGGCGCCGCGCGAGCGCGTCGGCCTGATGCGGCTCACCGCCGAGATCGCCCGGGCCGAGGGCATCGGCGTGCTGTTCACCGAGCACGACATGGACGTGGTGTTCGAGCATGCCGATCGCATGATGGTGCTGTCCCGCGGCCTGCTGATCGCCGAAGGGCCGCCCGAGACGGTGCGCCGCGACCCCGAGGTGCGCGCGATCTATCTTGGCGAGGGGCTGGTCTACGACGCCCGCCACCAGGAGGCGCGCGCGGATGCGTCGACGTCCGGACCGCAGCCGGAGGCGCGCGCATGACCCACAAGCTCGCCGTGGCGAATCTCAACGCCTATTACGGCCAGGCCCATATCCTGTTCGACGTCGCCTTCACGGTCGCACCCGGCGAGGTGGTGGCACTGCTCGGCCGCAACGGCGCCGGCAAGTCGACCACCTTCCTGTCCATCATGGCGATGGTGGAGCGGCGCTCCGGCACGGTGCTGTTCGAGGGCGACGACGTCTCCCGGCTGCCGACCTACGCGATCGCCCGCCGCGGCCTCGGCTTCGTGCCGGAGAACCGCCGCATCTTCGCCGACCTCACGGTCGAGGAGAACCTGATGGTCGGCCGCCAGGCGCCGCGCCCCGGCGCGCCGGGCTGGACGCCCGAGACGCTGTTCGCGCTGTTCCCGAATCTCGCCGAGATGCGCAAGCGCCCCGGCGGCCGGATGAGCGGCGGCGAGCAGCAGATGCTCACCATCGCCCGCACGCTGATGGGCAATCCCTCGCTGGTGCTGCTCGACGAGCCGTCCGAAGGGCTCGCGCCCAAGATCGTCGAGCAGATGGCGGCCGCCATCCTGACCATGAAGCGCGAGGGCTTGGCGATCGTGCTGTCCGAGCAGAACTTGCACTTCGCCCGGCTGATCTCCGACCGCGCCGTGATCCTGGAGAAGGGCCGCGTGCGCTTCTCCGGCTCGCTCGCCGAGCTGGAGGCGCGGCCCGACATCCGCGACGCCTATCTGGCGGTGTGAGACGCGCCCCCGAGACCAAGGAGAGCCCCCATGGCGAACGACGCGCCCGCCGGCCCGGCCGGCCCGACCAAGCTGGTGATCCGCAACATCGGGCTGATGCTGTCCGGCGCGCTGGAGAACCCGGTGCTCGACGCCGACACCATCGTGGCGGTGGACGGCCGCATCACCGCCATCGGCCGCGCCAAGGACGTCGACACCGAGGGCGCCACGACGGTGGTCGATGCCCACGGCACCGTGGTGGCGCCGGGGCTGATCGACAGCCACGTCCATCCGGTCGCCGGCGACTGGACGCCGCGCCAGAACCAGCTCGGCTGGATCGACTCGAGCCTGCACGGCGGCGTCACCACGATGATCTCGGCCGGCGAGGTGCACACGCCCGGCCGGCCGCGCGACATCGTCGGCCTCAAGGCGATGGCGATCACGGCACAACGCTGCTTCGACGCCTTCCGGGTCGCCGGCGTCAAGCTGCATGCCGGCGCGCCGGTGCTGGAGCACGGCATGACCGAGGACGACTTCCGCGAGCTGGCCGCGGCCGGCGTGCGGCTGCTCGGCGAGGTCGGGCTCGGGGGCGTCAAGGACGGCGCCAATGCGCGCCAGATGGTGGGGTGGGCGCGCCAGTACGGCATCCAGTCGACCATCCACACCGGCGGACCGTCGATCCCCGGCTCCGGGCTGATCGGCGCCGACATGGTGCTCGAAGCCGACACCGACGTGGTCGGCCACGTCAACGGCGGCCACACGGCACTGCCCGACGCCGAGATCCGCTGCATCTGCGAGGGCTGCCGGCGCGGCCTGGAGCTGGTCCACAACGGCAACGAGCGCGCCGCGCTCTACACGCTGCGCCTCGCCCGCGAGATGAACCAGCTCGATCGCATCATCCTCGGCACCGACGGGCCGGCCGGCTCCGGCGTGCAGCCGCTCGGCATCGCCCGCATGGTGTCGATGCTGTCGTCGCTCGGCGAGGTGCCGGCCGAGATCGCGTTCTGCTTCGCCACCGGCAACACGGCGCGACTGCGCGCGCTCGACGTCGGGCTGATCGAGGTGGGTCGCGCCGCCGACTTCGTCATCATGGACAAGGCGCAGCACTCCGCCGGCAAGGATTTCCTCGACTCGATCCGGCTCGGCGACCTGCCCGGCATCGGCATGACCATCATCGATGGCATCGTGCGCACCGGCCGCAGCCGCAACACCCCGCCGGCAACCAGGCTGCCCGAGGTGGTGTGATTCTGTTTCCGGGTGATCGGTTCGCTGTCGTTCCGGCGCGCGGCACCCGGATCGGCGCTTCGCGCCGTCCGGGCGCAGGCTCCGCCGCGAACCCGGAACCCAGCGGCAAACTCGGAACTCTCGGCTGGATTCCGGGTGCGGCGCTGCACGCCGCCCCGGAATGACCGCCAAGTCGATCAGCCAGCTGGTACGAGGGCGGCAACGCCGCCGCGCGACAAGCCGCGTGTCCCGGGCGCGGTGCAGCGCGACGCATGGCGTCGTGGTGCGCCGCAGACCCGGGACCCACCTCTCATGCAAAGCAGGCCCGACCGGCCTGGGTCCCGGCTCGCGATGCACCGGCTTCGCACGCCGCATCGCGTCCGGGACACGGACCTTCGTCGCTTCGTAGAGCGAGATCCGATCGGACCGCACTCACCGCAGCTTCAGAAGCAGCGCCAGGAAGGTCTTGCGCTCGGCGGCGGTGAGCGGCGCCAGCGTCTCGTCCGAGATGGCTAGCGCCGCCGCGGCATGGGCATCGACGAGCCCCATGCCCTCGTCGGTGAGGGCGACGACGCGGCGGCGCGCGTCGTCCGGGTCGGAGTCGATATCCACCAGGCCACGACCGCGCAGCCGGTCGACCACGCCCTTGACGGTGGCGACGTCCATGGCGGTGGCGCGGCCGAGCTGGTTCTGCGACGTCGCGCCGATCTCGCGCAGCTTGGCCAGCACGGCCCACTGCATGGCGGTGAGATCGCAGCCGATCCGCTCGGCGAAGATCGCGGTGTGACGCTGGCTCACCTGGCGCAGCACGAAGCCGACCTGCTCGTCGAGCCGATAGGCGTCCGCGCCCGGCTTCGGCTTCGCGATCTTGGCTCCCATGCCCTGCCCCCGTGGCGTGCGATCACGGCCGCGACCGGCCGATCGCTCAGCGCAACCCGTCCTCGCCCTTGATCTGGTCCTTGGTGAGGCCGCCGACCCGCGGCAGCGGCCGCCCGCCGGTGGTCACCGCCACCGCGACCACGATCTCGTCGGCGCGCGGCGCATCGGCGACCGCCACCTGCATGCCGTCGAAATGGCTGCGCACGAAGGCGGCGTCCTTGTGGCCGAGCGGGATGTCCAGCTCGGCGCCGACACCGCCGCGCTTCTTCGACGACGGAATGAGCGCCGCCCCCTTGCCGAGCGTCTTGCGCACCGGCGCCCCCATCTTGGGATGCAGCAGCGCGGCGGCATGCTCCAGCTCGCCGTCGGCACCGACCAGCGCCGCCTTGCCGTAGCTCTCGCAGACGTCGCCCGCCACCCCGAGCGCCGCCACGGCGCGCTCCGCGAGAAGCTGCCCCAGCGCCTCGCCCATGTCGATCAACGGCGCCAGGTCCTCGACATAGCGGCCCGCGAACGGGTTCTCGATCACCGCCACCGCGGCGGCACGGCGCACCGGCGGGCTCACCGCGCGGCCCATCTCGGTCAGCGTCTCGTCCACCACGGTGACGAGCTTGCGGATCTTCGGCGTCATGGCGGGCTCTCCGGTCGATCGGTCACGAGGGGCGTGTCGCGGTCATGGCGCAACGGCCCGACCGTGCGGGTGAACCCTTGCAGATGCAGCGCCGCGGCGGCGATCAGCCCCTCGGCGCGCAACGCCTCGGCCATCGCGACACCACGGTCGAGCGCGGTGGCGATCTCGGCCGGCGGCAACGGCGGCACCACGCGGGTGACGAGACGGTCACCGAGATCGCTGTCGGGCTGGAGCGTGCAGGCCGGCACCCGCACGATGCCGGGGTGATCGAGATCGACCGCGTTGGCCACCACGGTCGCGGCCGCGTCGGCGGTGGCGGCGTCGCGCGCCAGGATGGTCACCGCATCGGCGATGCCGCGCGAGAAGCTGCGCCCGCGCGCCCCCGAGGTGGCGATGCCGCGCACAAGATCCTCGGCCGCGATCGTCGCGGTGGCGAACAGGCCCGGCCGGTCGGGTCGGTCGACGAGGCCGGTGACGAAGCGCGTGCCGGGCGCGAGATGCAGCGCGATGTCGCCGCCGTTGTTGACATAGGCGCGGGCGAGCGCCGGGCCGGTCGCCGCGATCATCGCGGCCAGCACCGCATCGGCGACCGCGCCCGCCACCGCCGCCATCGGGGTGATGAAGCCGCGCACCGCGTGGGGCGCCACCGCCTCGGCCATGCGGCGGGCGACCGCATCGGACAGCGCCGGCTGATCCGGACCCGCCGGTGCCCGCAGCCGCGGCAGCTCGGCGCACAGCGCGTCGAGCAGGCCGGTCAGCCGCCGCACGGCGGCCCGGTAGGCGGTCTCGACGGCCTCTCGCGGCCCGAATGCCTCGATGATGAGATCGATCGGGCCGTCCTGGAGATGCAGGCGGCGGCCGTCCGGCAGCAGGCGCACCTGTGGCAGGCGAGCCTGGGGCAGGCGAGCCTGTGGCTGCCGCACGCGCGCGTGCGGCGGCGACGCGCCGGCCGGCGCCGCCGGGCTCACTCGCGCCCCCAGGGCGGCCCCTCGCGGCCGAACGGCCAGGTGTTGCCGGGAAGCTGCGGCACCAGCCGGCGCTCGTGCTCACCGAGCGTCGACAGCGGGCGGACGTGATCCATGTGGCCGCCGAGCGCCGCATAGTCGTCGAGCCGCAACGTGAACTCGATCGGCGCCACCAGCGCGGGTGTCGGCACATAGCCGAACGCATTGGCGGGCAGCCGGGTGACATCGACCATGAAGGTGATGCCGCCGCCCGGCCACACATAGACGGGCGCGCCGCCGCAGGTGACGCGGGTCAGCGTGTCCTTGACCGAGCGGGTGAGCCGCACCGGATTCTCGGTGACGCCGGCGCGCAGCGAGCCGCCGGCCCCGGCCATGAACAGCACCGTCGACAGCGCCGGCTCGCAGTTCTCCTTGATGCGCTCGGTGGAGGCGCGCAGCGCCGCCGGCATCTCGGCCTCGACCGGACGCAGCGCCTCGTCGAGCCGATAGAACGCCGCGTGCTCGCCGGTGGTCGACACCATGAACAGCGTCAGGCCCGGGCGCGCCACCGCCGGATCGAACGCCCCGAGGATCGACAGCGGATCGGAGATGTCGGTGCCACCCCAGCCGGTGCCGGGCTCGGCGACCTGGAAGTAGCGGCCGGGCGTCGAGCGCCGCCCCTTCATGCGGATGCCGGTCGGCGGAATGCCGAGCACCTTGCCGGACTGGTGCTCCGACAGCACGCCGGTGATGTGGTCGTCGACCACCACCACCTCGTCGACCTTGCCGAGCCACTGCTTGGCGAAGATGCCGATGGTGGCGGAGCCGCAGCCGACCCGCATGCGCTCCTCGGGCACGCCGTTGATGACCGGCGGCTTGCCGGCCTCCACCACGATGGTGGAGCCGCCGTCGACGACGAGTTCGACCGGCTTACCGTTGGACAGCTCCAGCAGCGTGTCGCAGGTGACGCGGCCCTCCTTCTTGGAGCCGCCGGTGAGGTGATGCACGCCGCCGAGCGACAGCATCTGCGAGCCGTACTCGCCGGTGGTGACGTGGCCGACCGCCTCGCCCTGCGCCCGCACCGTCGCCTGCTCGGGGCCGAGCCAGCGGTCGGTGTCGACCTTCACCTTGACGCCGCAGTAGCTGAAGATGCCCTCGGTGACCACCGTCACCATGTCGACGCCGTCGACCTCGGCCGAGACGATGAAGGGCGCCGGCTTGTAGTCCGGATAGGTGGTACCGGCCCCGATGGCGGTGACGAACAGCGGCGCGTCGTCCGACAGGATCTCGCCGGCCCATTCGGCCGCGCGGCGCGAGAACGGCACCACCCGGCCGCCCTGGTCGAGTGTGCGTTGCAGGATGACGTGCGGGTCGACCCGCACCAGCTCGCCGTCGCGGTTGGCGTAGCGGTCGCAGGCGCCGGCGAGGCCGGGCCGGATCCAGCAGGTGACCGGACAGGCGTCGCAGCGCACCTTTCCGTCGGCCGTGTGGGCGGTGTCGTCACGCGCGGGTTGAAGCGTCATGGCGTCCCTGTCGGGCATGGCCCCGTGCCGCGACGCGACCGCGAGGGCCGGCAAGATCGTTAGTGTACAAATGGTCCGGCATGGTCGCCGTCCTGTCAAGGCGCCGCGCCGGCGCGCAGCCGCGCCACCGTGGCGTCGAGATCGGACCACGGCGCCCGGGCCGGTGCGAAGCGGTGGCGCAGGTAGCGGGCGAGCTCGGCGATCTGCCAGTCGGAGAGATGCTCCGCGAAGGCCGGCATGGCGCCGAGCGCCGCGATCCCGGCGAGCCCGGCCGGATGGCTGCCTTCGAGGATCACCCGCAGCACCGTCTCGGGACTGTCGGATTGCAGCGCCGTGACGGTGGCGAGCGACGGCCGTACCCCGTGCAGCGGGCCGCCCTGCCCCGGCTCGTGGCACACCGCGCAGGCGCCCGCGAACATCCGGGCGCCGGCGAGCGAGACCGGCGTCGCGGCCCGCGCGGCGGCCTCCGCCTCGACCGCGGCGGCGCGTGCCGCGATCGTGGCGGCGTCCGGCCGCGGGCCGTCGAGATCGGCGAGATAATGCGCCATGGCGCGGATGTCGGCATCGGGCAGCGCCTTCAGGCCGGCCACCACCTCGGCCATGGGCCCCGCGGCGGCGCCGTGATGCGGCGACCAGCCGGTGCGCAGATAGTCGTAGAACGCAGCCTCGTCCCAGGGCACCGGGGCGCGGTTCGCGGTGGTGAGCGCCGGTGCCTCCCAGCCGTCGCCGGTGCCGCCCGAAAGATGCGCGGCGCCCTTCTCCTCGGCCCCGAGCGGATTGCGCGGCGAGTGGCAGGCCGAGCAGTGGCCGAGCCCTTCGACCAGATAGAAGCCGCGGTTCCACAGGTCCGAGCGCGACGGATCGGGCACGAACGGCTGGGCGCGATGAAACGCGGTGTTCCACAGCGCCATCAGGGGCCGCTGATCGAACGGGAACGCCAACGCGGCCGGCGGCGTCGGGTTGCGCACCGCCGGCACCGACATCAGGAAGGCATAGAGGGCCTGGAGATCGGCATCGGTCGCCTTGGCATACGAGGTGTAGGGAAAGGCCGGATAGAGGTGGCGGCCGTCGCGATGCAGGCCCTCGCGCATCGCCCGCTCGAACGCCGGATAGGACCACGCGCCGAGGCCGGTCTCCGGATCGGGCGTGATGTTGGGGCTGGTGATGGTGCCGAACGGCGTCGCGATCGGCCGCCCGCCGGCGAGCGGCACGCCGTCGGTCGCCGTGTGACAGGCGAAGCAGGCGCCGAGATGCGCCAGCGCCTCGCCGCGCGCCAGCGTCGCGGCCGAGAACACCGCGGGGTCGGGCCGTGGGATCGGCGGGATGGCGGCGCGCCACGGCAGCGTCGCCGCCCCGAGGCCGCCGGCCGCGGCGAGCGCGGCGGCGGCGAGCGTGCGCATCAGCACCCGCGCGCGCGGCGGTGGCG
>WNKV01000014.1:45000-167599 GCA_009720755.1 Rhodoplanes serenus | reverse complement strand
AACCACCCAACCACGGGCGCGGGGTGGGGGGGGGGGGCGGGGCGCTCGCCCCGCGGTGGCACCCGGGGCCCCCCCCCCCCGGTGGGGGGGGGGGGTGGGGGGGGGCCCTCGGCTGCGAGGCCATACCCCGCTCTGCCCCCCTCCCCAGCCCTCCCCCACAAGGGGGGAGGGAGCGAGCCGGAGCCATCGGGTAAGCCATGCCCAGCCTGAAAGACCTGCGAAACCGGATCGCCTCCACCAAGGCGACGCAGAAGATCACCAAGGCCATGCAGATGGTCGCGGCCTCCAAGCTGCGCCGGGCGCAGGCGGCGGCCGAGGCGGCGCGCCCCTATTCGGAGCGGATGCAGCGCACGCTCGGCAGCATCGCGGCCTCGGTGCAGAACAATCCGGAGGCGCCGCGGCTGATCGCCGGCACCGGCCGCGACCAGGTCCATCTGCTGGTCGTCTGCACCGGCGAGCGCGGCCTGTGCGGCCCGTTCAACTCGGCCATCGTCCGTCTCGCCCGCGACCACGCCAACGGGCTGCTCGCCGAGGGCAAGACGGTCAAGATCCTCTGCGTCGGCCGCAAGGGCTTCGATCAGCTCAAGCGCCAGTTCGAGGACGAGATCATCGACCTGATCGATCTGCGCGCGGTGCGCCAGATCCGGTTCGAGAACGCCCACGAGATCGGCCAGCGCATCCTCGCCCTCTACGACAAGGGCGAGTTCGACGTCTGCACGCTGTTCTTCTCGCGCTTCAGGTCGGTGATCGCTCAGATCCCGACCGCCCAGCAGCTCATCCCGGCGGTGTTCGAGGGCGGACCCGCCGATGGCGGCACCGTCGCCTACGAGTACGAGCCCGACGAGGAGCAGATCCTCGCCGAGCTGCTGCCGCTCAACATCTCGGTGCAGGTGTTCAAGGCGCTCCTGGAGAACGCCGCGTCGTTCTACGGCGCCCAGATGACCGCCATGGACAACGCCACCCGCAACGCCGGCGAGATGATCCGCAAGCAGACACTGAAGTACAACCGCACGCGCCAGGCGATGATCACCAAGGAGCTGATCGAGATCATCTCGGGCGCGGAGGCGCTGTAGCGAGCCGACAGGCGAAAAGGAGACCCCCATGGCCTACACCACGACGGCGACCACCAAGGGCGGCCGCGACGGACGCGCGGTCCTGGAGAACGGCGGGCTGGGGCTCGCCATGGCGCTGCCGAAGGAGATGGGCGGCTCCGGCGAGGGCCACAATCCCGAGCAGCTCTTCGCGCTCGGCTGGTCGTCCTGCTTCGGTCAGGCGATCCTGGCGCTGTCGAAGAAGCACGGCGTCGACGGCCAGGCGGCCCGCGTCACCGTGTCGATCGGCATCGACAAGGACGACGTGAGCTTCGCGCTCTCGGCCGAGATCAAGGTGTCGATCCCGGGCGCCGACCGCGCCAAGGTCGAGGCCCTGGTCGAGGACGCCCACCGCATCTGCCCCTATTCCCGCGCGACGCGGAACAACGTGCCGGTCAAGCTGACCGTCGTCTGAGACTG
Source organism: Rhodoplanes serenus (assembly GCA_009720755.1). Lineage (GTDB taxonomy): Bacteria > Pseudomonadota > Alphaproteobacteria > Rhizobiales > Xanthobacteraceae > Rhodoplanes > Rhodoplanes serenus. Next base: position 166,088 of record WNKV01000014.1, on the reverse strand, counting down.
ACATCGCGTATCGCTCGGGCCGACTTGCGCCGCGGTTCGAGTTCCAAGGAGATTTCCATGGCCACCCAAACCCAAACGGTCGGACGTATCACTCAGGTCATCGGCGCCGTCGTCGACGTGCAGTTCGAGGATCACCTGCCGGCGATCCTCAACGCGCTCGAGACCGACAATCAGGGCCGCCGCCTGGTGCTCGAGGTCGCCCAGCATCTCGGCGAGTCGACGGTCCGCACCATCGCCATGGACACCACCGACGGGCTGGTCCGCGGCCAGAAGGTCGCCGACACAGGCCTGCCGATCGCGGTGCCGGTCGGTGAGGGCACGCTCGGCCGCATCCTCAACGTGGTCGGCGAGCCGATCGACGAGGCCGGCCCGGTGCCGCACACCGAGAAGCGCGCCATCCATCAGGACGCGCCCGCCTACACCGAGCAGTCGACCGAATCGCAGATTCTCGTCACCGGCATCAAGGTGGTGGATCTCCTCGCCCCCTACGCCAAGGGCGGCAAGGTCGGCCTGTTCGGCGGCGCCGGCGTCGGCAAGACCGTGATCATCCAGGAGCTGATCAACAACATCGCCAAGGCCCACGGCGGCTACTCGGTGTTCGCCGGCGTCGGCGAGCGTACCCGCGAGGGCAACGACCTCTATCACGAGTTCATCGAGTCCGGCGTCAACAAGGACCCGCACGAGACCAACGGCGACACCAAGGGCTCCAAGTGCGCCCTGGTGTTCGGCCAGATGAACGAGCCGCCCGGCGCCCGCGCCCGCGTCGGCCTCACCGGCCTCACCGTCGCCGAATACTTCCGCGACCAGGGCCAGGACGTGCTGTTCTTCGTCGACAACATCTTCCGCTTCACCCAGGCGGGCTCGGAGGTGTCGGCGCTGCTCGGCCGCATCCCGTCGGCGGTGGGCTACCAGCCGACGCTGGCCACCGACATGGGCGCCCTCCAGGAGCGCATCACCACCACCACCAAGGGATCGATCACCTCGGTGCAGGCCATCTACGTGCCGGCCGACGACCTCACCGATCCGGCGCCGGCGACCTCGTTCGCGCATCTGGACGCCACCACGACCCTGTCGCGCTCGATCGCCGAGAAGGGCATCTATCCGGCCGTCGATCCGCTCGACTCCACCTCGCGCATTCTCGACCCGCGCATCGTCGGCGAGGAGCACTACACGGTCGCCCGCCAGGTGCAGCAGGTTCTCCAGCGCTACAAGGCGCTCCAGGACATCATCGCGATCCTCGGCATGGACGAGCTGTCGGAAGAGGACAAGCTCACCGTCGCCCGTGCGCGCAAGATCGAGCGCTTCCTGTCGCAGCCGTTCCACGTCGCCGAGGTGTTCACCGGCACGCCGGGCGTGTTCGTCGAGCTCGCCGACACCATCCGCGGCTTCAAGGGGCTGTGCGAGGGCAAGTACGACCACCTGCCGGAGCAGGCCTTCTACATGGTCGGCACCATCGAGGCGGCGGTCGAGAAGGGCAAGCGGCTCGCCGCCGAGGCCGCGTGAGCGGCCACGACGGGCGTGCAGGCGAGCAGTCGGCGAACAGCGAATAGGGAGTAGCGAGCAGGGAAGCGGAGCCGCGGGCTGGTCCTCAACCACTCGCATTCGCCCGTCGCTAAATCGACCATGGCCACCTTCCACTTCGAACTCGTGTCGCCCGAGAAGCTGATCTTCTCCGGCGAGGTCGAGCAGGTCGACGTGCCCGGCGAGGAGGGCGATTTCGGCGTCCTGGCCGGCCATGCGCCGTTCGTCGCGACGCTGCGGCCCGGCGTGCTGACGGTGTATGGCGGCACGCCCTCGCCCACCCTGGTGGTGGTGCGCGGCGGCTTCGCCGAGGTGGGGGCGAACGGCCTCACCGTGCTGGCCCAGGAGGTCGTCCCGGTCGACGAGCTCCAGCCCGAGGTGATCCGCCAAGCCATCCAGGATGCCGAGGAGGACGTCGCCGACGCCAAGGACGAGCGCAGCCGCGACAAGGCGGCCGAGCGTCTCGCCAACCTGAAGACCCTGAAGGACGCGCTCGGCCACTGAGCCGCGCCTTCTCGCGGGATGATCGTGTCGAGGGCGCCGCGTCATCGCGGCGCCCTCGGTCGTTTCGGATGGATCGGCAGGCCACCGCCGGCGCGTCAGCCAGCGGCGGAGAACCGGCGCAAGGGCCGGATCTCGGGTCGGCTCTCCTGCCGGACCCGCGACGTCCGGTCCTCGGTCAGGCTGAGCACGAACATCGGCTCGCCGCCCGAACCGTTGATCGGAATGTGCCTGGCGGTGACGATGCGCGGCCCGCTGCCGGGGGTCGCAATGGCGTGCTCGTCGACGGCGACGGAGCCGCGGGCCGCCAGCAGCGCCCGATCGTGCGCCTCGATCAGGTCGGCGGTGTCCTCGGGAAACACCTCGCGCGCCGTGCGTCCCAGCATGGCGGAGCGCCGTACCCCGTACAGCGTCTCGGCGGCGCGATTGACCAGCACATAGCGCAGATCGCCGGCATTCTTGACGGTGAGCGCCTCCGGCATGGTGTCGACCACGGCGGCCAGGAAACCCTGGCCGCGCGCCAGGCCGTCCCAGGCGCGGCGCTGCTCGGTGATGTCCTCGTGGGTCGACACCCAGCCACCCACCGGCAGCGGCCGGTTGGTGACGCGGATGATGCGACCATCGGCGAGCTCGAGCTCGCCGACGGCCTCGCGACCCGCGGCCATCCAGCGGACGAAGGCGTCGGCGTCGCCCGGGAAGGTGCCCACCCGGGCCTGCTGGCGCAGCAGGCCGTCGATCGGCAGCCCCGGGGCCACGCTGTCCCGGGTCAGGCGATACAGGGCGAGATAGCGGTCGTTGCACAGCACCAGCCGCATCGAGGCGTCGAGCCCGAGCACGCCATGCGCCATGTTGTTCAGGGCGGTGTCGAGCTGCTGGCTCCACAGCCGCAGCCCGTCGATCATCTCGGCCCGCTGCTCGGCGACCGCGATCCAGTGGGCGTCGAGTAGCTGGTTGTCGCGCAGCGTATGCTCCAGCTCGTCGATGGCGCCGGCCAGCGCGCCGATCTCGTCGCCGCGCGCGGTGTGCGGGATCGCCGTGCGGGTGTCGCCGGCCGCCACCGCGAGGGTCGCGCTGGTGATGTCGCCGAGCGGCTCGACCACGCTGCGCCGAACCACCAGGGCGGTCACCAGCACCAGCCCAAGCGCCGCCACGGCGAGCCCGGCCAGCATCCAGGGCACCCCGGTGTCCTCGCCCGCTTGGTGCGACACCGTCGCGATGGCGACGAGGGCGATCAGCGTCACCACGGCCGTGACGGCGGCGGCCAGCCTGAGCAGGCGGTCGCCGATGGCCTGCGGCCGGCCGGCGGGATCGGGCTTGTCGGAGAGGATCGTCATGGGCTCGGCGTCTCGCGTTGTTGGACGCCCGGAGCTTTCGATTAAACTCTTAATGGTCGTTTGTGCCGATTCACGAGCGACGCAATGCCGACGACCGCCCGCCGGAAGCCTGCAGGGGCGGATTCTCGGGACGGTATGGCCGTATCCTCATGGTTGATCCGCCGTTCACCATGCCGACGAACGGCCCGTCCGCGGCCTTGGGCAACCCGTCTCGGCCGGGGGGCGCATCCGGACGGACGGTTCCGATCGGGACGACATGCCGAGGTCCCGGAGGGAGGAGGCCCTCATGAACGATCCCACCCCGGCGCTCACCCGCCAGTTCCTGGCGTGGCTCGCCGAACAACCGCGCTGCTATGCCGACGTGATGGCGGCGTGGCGAACGAGCTGCCCGCGGCTGTCGATCTGGGAGGACGCGGTGATCGATGGCCTCGTGGCGGTCGGAGCCGGCGCCCCGACCCGCGACGCCGCACCCGTCACGCTGACCGCCAAGGGCCGCGTCCTTCTCGATGCGCCCGGCGCCGCCGCCGGCCATCCCGCGCGGCCGCGGCCTGCCGTCAGGCCGCCGCGAAGCGGGCGAACTCGGCGACCACGCGCTCGTAGACCGGGCGCTTGAACGGGATGATCAGGCCCGGCAGGTTGGCGAGCGGCTCCCACCGCCATTCGGCGAACTCGGGCGCGTGGGCGCCGCCGCCCGGCGTCGCGATGTCGATCTCGCGCTCGTCGCCGACGAAGCGCAGCGCGTACCACTTCTGCGTCTGGCCGCGGTAGCGGCCCTTCCACGCCTGGCCGACGATCTCGCGCGGGATATCGTAGGCGAGCCACTCGTCGATCTCGCCGAGCTTCTCGACCGAGCGGATCGAGGTCTCCTCCCACAGCTCGCGCAAGGCGGCCGGCCACGGGTCCTCGCCCGGATCGACGCCGCCCTGCGGCATTTGCCAGGCGTGCACGGCGTCGACATGCTCGGGTCCCTCGGTGCGGCGGCCCACGAAGGCGAGGCCGTCGCGGTTGAGCACCATCAGGCCGACGCAGGGGCGGTAGGGCAGGTCTTCGAAGCGGGTCATGCGGGTCTCGTCGATGGGGCGCGGCGGGCGGAGGCGCCGCCCGCCGGCCCGCGGGGTCAGGGGGCCAGCACCTTGCGGTACTTCTCGATCTCGTTCGGCACCAGGCGGGCCACATAGGCGGCGTCGAGCTCCTGCTCGGTGGCCGGGATGGAGCCGAGATCGTCCATCCGCCGTTGCAGGGCGTCGCTCGCCACCGCCTTGCGCAGCGCCGCGTTGAGCTTGTCGATCACCGTCGGCGGGGTGCCCTTGGGGGCGAACAGGGCGTTCCAGCCCTGCTGCTGAAACTCCGGCAGGCCGGCCTCGGCGGCGGTCGGCACGTCCGGCAGGGTGCGCATGCGGGTCTGCGCCGAGACCACCAAGCCGCGCACCAGCCCGTTCTGGATCGGGCCGGTCACCGAGGCGGCGGCGTCGCAGACGCCGTCGACCTGGCCGCCCATCAGGTCGTTGAGGGCGGGGGCGGCGCCGCGATAGCTGACCAGCGTCACGTCGATCTTGGCGGCCGCCGTGAAGGTCTTGCAGATCAGGTAGTTCGACGATCCGACCCCGGCGTGGCCGAGGTTCACCTTGCCGGGGTTCTGCCGCGCATAGGCGATGAAGCCGGCGAGATCGGTGGCCGGGAAGTCCTTGCGCACCGCGATCACCGGCACCGTCTTGGCGGCCAGCCCGATCGGCACGAAATCGTCGTTGGTGTACTTGATCTCCGGATAGATCGTGTAGGCGGCCGCGTTGGTGCCGACATTGCCGATGGCGATCATGTAGCCGTCGGGAGCCGCGCGGGCGACGCGGGCGAGCGCCGTCGAGCCGCCGGCACCGGGCACGTTCTCGTTGATGACGCGCTGGCCGAGCACCTGGCTCATCTGCTCGGAGACGACGCGGGCGATGACGTCCGAGGTTCCACCGGCCGCGAACGGCACCACCATGGTGATCGGGCGGGTCGGATAGTCGTCGGCCGCGGCGGCGGGGCGCGGCGGCGCGACCGCGGCCAGCGAGACGACGGCCGGAACGGCGAGCGCGGCGAGGAAGGCGGCGGGTTTCATGGGGTGGCTCCGGAGGACCGGGAGGCGACGGGTGAAATGCGGAGGCCCGCAATCTAGAGCATTTTTCCACGCCGAGGACATCGGCCCGCCGGAGAAAAACGCGACCGCACGAGGGCCGCACCGTGCGCCGAGGACAATCGCGCGCCGCCGCTCAGCTCGGCTGCTTCGCCCGCGCCGTCACGGCGGTGATCGGCACCAAGGTGATGCCGCGGCCCTCGGCCTGGCGGGTCCATTCGGCGAGCCGGTCGATGGACAAGGGTAGCGCCCGCGCGATGCCGACCGCGACGCCCGCCTCGCGGGCGATCGTCTCCAGCCGCGCCAGTGCCCGGTCCATCTCGGCACTGGAGGGCACCGCATCGAGCACCACAGCGGCCTTGGCGAAGGGCAGGTTGTTGGCGCCGGCGAACTGGCCCGCCAGGCTGCGCGGCGACGAGCCGTCGTCGACATAGACGAGGCCGCGCTTGGCCATCTCGCGCAGCACCGGCCCGATCGCCGTCTCGGTGGAGGTGAAGCGGCTGCCCATGTAGTTGACCACCCCGACATAGCCCTGGAAGCGGCTCATCGCCCAGTGCATGCGGTCGATGTTCTGGTCCGCGGTGAGCGAGGTGAGCAGCGTCTGTGGGCCCGGGTCGTGGTCGGGATACTCGAACGGCTCCATCGGGATCTGGAGCAGCACCTCGTGGCCCTCGGCGCGGGCCCGCATCACCTGCTTGTCGAGGTCGGTGCCGTAGGGCTGGAACGCGAAGGTGACGACGCCGGGCAGCTTCTTCATCGCCTCGGCGGTGGCGCCGGCGCTGACGCCGAGACCGCCGACCACCAGGGCGACGCGCACGCCGGGGCCGGCCGGCGGGGCCTTCCGGGCATAGACGGCGGACGGGCGGGTGCCGTCGAGGCCGATGCGCGGCACCTGTCCGTGGCGGGTCGCCTCGAGGAGATGCGAGCTGACCGCGGCGAGCTTGCCGTCGCCCCCGGCCGGCGGCAGGGTGACCTCCTGGCGCTTGCCGGTGGAGCCATCGATGATGGTGACGGTCTGGCCGCCGGAGGCCGGGCTGGACGGTGTTTCGGCGCGCTCGGCGGCGGGCTTGCCGGTTTCCGGCTTGGCGCCGGCCTCGCTCTTGGTGTCGGGCTTGGCGAGGTCGCCGGTCGGCAGCTTGACCACCACGATCGGCTCGCCGCCGAGCGGATCGTCGCCCACCATGGCCCAGCCGACAAATCCGAGAAGGCACAGGGCCAAGAGGGCCACCACGATCGGGCCGACCGGAAGCGAGCGCCGCCGGCGTCGGCTCATCAGAGCGCCGAATCTGGCTACGCCCAATCTGACTGCGCCGAACCTGGTCGCGCCGGCGTTCCGCGCGTCGGTCCCGCTGGCGGCGGCCTCCACCATGCCGGTCTCCGGCACGCCGAGCGGTCGTTCCAGATCGTCGCCGGCCACGGGAAGACTCCTCGCGAATCAACGCGCGCCAGTCTAGAGCCCCCTGCCGTCCGGCGGAATCGCAGCCTTCCCGAAAAATCGATATCCCGGCAAACGCGGTGCCCATGCCAGGGCCCAGCAGGTTGCAGCGCGGCAGGCGGATTGCCCCGAGTACCAGGAAAGGAGCCTCTCATGCGCAAGGATCTTCACGAGGCAAACCGCCTCTCCTGGAATGCGGCCACCGTCGCGCACAACAGCCACAAGGGCGATCAAGCCGCCTTCTTCCGCAACGGGGGCTCGACGCTATTCCCGGAGGAGCTCGAGCTTCTCGGTGATGTCGCCGGACTGAGCCTCCTCCATCTCCAATGCAACTCCGGGCAGGACAGCTTGAGTCTCGCGCGGCTCGGCGCCGACGTGACGGGCGTCGACATCTCGGACGAGGCGATCGCATTTGCTCGTCGCCTCTCGGACGAGAGCGGAATCCCGGCGCGCTTCGAGCGAGAGGACCTGTTCACATGGTTCGAGCAGGCCGCCCGCGACCGCCGACTGTTCGACTGCGTGTTCACGTCCTACGGCACCATCTGCTGGCTCTCGGATCTCGACAGGTGGGCGTCCGGGCTCGCCGGGGTGCTCAAGCCGGGAGGCCGATTCGCCTTCATCGAGTTCCACCCCTTCGCCATGGTGTTCAACGAGCAGTGGCAGCCGCACTACGACTATTTCAGGAGCGCGCCGGTCGAGGAAGACGGTGTCGGCGACTATGTGGCCCAGTCCGGTGACGGACTCACTCTGGGAGCGTCCGAGGCGGGGGTGGTGGATTTCCGCAATCCACATCGCTCGTACGAGTTCTATTGGGGCGTGGGTGACGTGGTCTCCGCACTCATCCGAGCCGGTCTGATCCTCGAAAGAATGGTCGAGTTTCCGTATGCCAATGGCTGGCGCGGCTTCGACGGCATGCGCGACATCGGCGGTCGAAGGATGGCTCCTCCCGAAAGCATGCCGCGGATTCCGCTGATGTACGGCCTCGTCGCGAACCAGCGCTCATCGGCGCATGCCACGGTGGACCGCGGGGTTGGCGGTCCAGATCAGGACCCTCGATAGCGTCCTGACTGTCAGGGCGTGCGGGTTCGCCCCGCGACTAGAGCGGTATCCGACCCAACTCCGGAAACCGGGAAGCGGCTATCCGCTGGAGTCCAGGCCCGCCGCTGCACGGCGCCCCGGAATGACAGCGCCGTGATCGCCCGAAACAGTATGATACCAACGGCAGCGCGCGGACTGCATTCTTCGTCATGGCCGGGCTTGTCCCGGCCATCCACGTCCTTGTTGTTGCTCGGCGTAAAGTCGTGGATGCCCGGCACAAGGCCGCGCATGACGAGTCAGCATCAGCGGCCATCGGTATCAGGAGACCGCTCCAGACGGATGGTTGGCCGGCATGATGCCAGAAACCGAAAGGGCGGCCGCGGGGCCGCCCTTCTGGTCGATTGGTCGTGCGGGCCGCGCCGTCAGTTCGGCATCGTCGCGGCCGCCTTGGCGCTCGGCGGGAAGGCGGCGTTGACCTGGACGCCGCGCATCAGGTCGAGGGCGAGATTGAGCGCCTTGTCGTCCTTGGCTTCCGGCGGCACGTAGGACTGCGAGCCGGCCTGCTCCTCGCCGTCGGCCTTCAGGTGCCCACGCAGCGAGGACTCGCCGCGCATCTCGGCGCGGGACTTCACCTCCTCGGGGACGTCCTGGAGCACCTCGATGTCCGGCACGATGCCCTTGGCCTGGATCGAGCGGCCGGCCGGCGTGTAGTAGCGCGCCGTGGTCAGCCGCAGCGCCCCGTTGCCGGCGCCGAGCGGGATGATGGTCTGGACCGAGCCCTTGCCGAACGAGCGGGTGCCGATCAGCGTCGCCCGCTTGTGGTCCTGCAACGCACCGGCGACGATCTCGGACGCCGAGGCGGAGCCGCCGTTGATCAGCACGATCACCGGCTTGCCCTTGGTCAGGTCGCCCGGCCGGGCGTTGAACCGTTGAGTCTCGTCGGGATCGCGGCCGCGGGTCGAGACGATCTCGCCGCGCTCCAGGAAGGCGTCCGACACCGAGATCGCCTGATCGAGCAGGCCGCCCGGATTGTTGCGCATGTCGATGACGAAGCCGCGCAGCTTGTCGGCCGGGATCTGGCTGGCGATGTCGCCGAGCGCCTTCTTGATGCCCTCGGTGGTCTGCTCGTTGAACTGGGTGACGCGGATGTAGCCGACATCGGTGCCCTCGATGCGGCTGCGCACCGAGCGGACCCGGATGATGTCGCGGGTGATGGCGATCTCCAGCGGCTTGTCGGCGCCCTTGCGCATCACCTTGAGGCGGATCTTGGTGTTGACCGGCCCGCGCATCTTCTCGACCGCCTGGTTGAGGGTCATGCCCTGCACGGCGTCGTCGTCGAGATGGGTAATCACGTCGTTGGCGCGAATGCCGGCACGGGCCGCGGGCGTGTCGTCGATCGGCGCCACCACCTTGACCAGGCCGTCCTCCATGGTGACCTCGATGCCGAGGCCGCCGAACTCGCCGCGCGTCTGCACCTGCATGTCGCGGAAGCTCTTCGGGTCCATGTAGCTCGAATGCGGATCGAGCCCGTTAAGCATGCCGTTGATGGCCGATTCGACCAGCTTCGCGTCGTCCGGCTTCTCGACATAGTGCGAGCGCACCCGCTCGAAGATGTCGCCGAACAGATTGAGCTGACGGTAGGTGTCGGACGAGGCCGCCTTGGCGCTCGTCCACAGAAGGCCGGTGGGCGGCTGGATCGCGAGCACCGTCAGGGCGGCGCCGGCGGCTGCCCCGAGGAGAACCAGTGAAGTCTTTCGCATCATCCGCGGACCTTCTCGCTATCGTTGGTTGCCCACCACGGGGACGGATCGACGGGGAGGCCGTCCTTCCGGAATTCGACATAGAGGATCGGCTGCGAGGCGCCGGCGGCGGCGCCTACTCCGACAGCCGCGCCCACTCCGATCGGAGTCGCCGCGGTCGGGCCGCTCGATCCCATCGTCCCGACGGGCTCTCCGGTCAGGACGAATTGGCCGAGGTCGACCGTGATCCGCTCCATGCCCGCCAGCAGGACATGATATCCGCCGCCGGCGTTGAGGATCAAGAGCTGGCCATAGGACCGATAGGGCGCCGCATAGACGACCCACCCGTCGCACGGCGCCGTCACCTGGGCACCCGGGCGGGCCGTGATCGACACGCCCTTCTCGGTGCCGCCATGCTGGTCCGAGGCGCCGAACTCGCGCAGCCGCATGCCGTTGACCGGCAAGGGCAGCAGGCCCTTGGCGGACGCGAAGGCGACCGCCGGAGCGAGCCGTCCGGGGTCCCGCAGGGCGGCGAGATCGCGGCGGGTCTCGGCCGGGGTGCGCTCGGCGGCGGCGCGGGCGGCACGCCCGGCCGAATCGAGATTGTGCTCGAGGCGGGCGATCAAGTCTTTGAGATTGTCGGCCTGGAGGGCGAGCTGCAAGGCGCGGCGGCGGGCCTGATCGAGCTCCTTCTCGACCTCGCCGAGCCGGCGCTGGCGCTCCTCGACCAGCAGGCCGAGCCGGGTGCGCTCCTCCGACAGCACCGCGAGGTCGTTGGTGCGCTTGGCCCGCTCGGCGGCGCTCTCGCGGCGCACCCGGACGAGGTCAGCGAGATCGGTGGCCAGCGCGTCGGCCTCGGTCTTCAGCTCGGGCAGCACGGCGCCGAGCAGGATGGCGGTGCGCACCGACTTCAGCGCGTCCTCGGGGGCGACCAGCAGGGCCGGCGGGGGCCGGCGGCCGAGCCGTTGCAGCGCCGCCAGCACCTGGGCGATGACGGCGCGGCGCATCTCCAGCGAGCCGTTGATGCCGTGCTCGGTGCTCTCCAGGAGATCGAGGCGGGCCTCGATGGCGGCGATCGCCTGCTCGGCGGCGCGCACCCGGGCGGCCGTGTCGATCATCGCCTGGTTCAGCTTGCGGCGGTCCTCGCCGAGGCGGTCGATCTCGGCCCGCAGCGCCTTCTCGGTGTCGGTGGCGCGCTTCTGCTCGGCCCGGATCGTCTCCAGCTCCTGATCGCGCTGGCGGATGGTGTCGAGCGCCGCGGGGCCGCGCGGCAGGCGCTCCGCCTGGGCCGAAGCCTGGGCGGCCGCCGGACCGGCGGACCCGGCGCAGGCGACCACGAGCGCCAGGGCGAAGGCAGCGTGGGCGAACGCGGCCTGCGCGGGACGGGTGAGCGGGTGCGGCGTCATCGGTTGCGCGGCCGGGCCTCTGTCGCGAAACGCGGGAACCGGACGGCTGTAGCGACCGATTGGGGCGGCTTCGCGTCTCCGCCGCCGGGCGGAGATGAAATCGAGTTCATCATGGCGGGTCGGGACATGGGAAAGCGGCCGAGGGAAGCCGGAGCGGTGTTCGGGAGGGCGGGTCAGGCCCGGTGGTAGGGATGGCCCGACAGGATGGTGGCGGCGCGGTAGAGCTGCTCCAGCAGCATCACCCGGACGAGCTGATGGGGCCAGGTGGCGGCCCCGAACGACAGCGTCAGGCCGGCCCGCCGCCTGATCTCGTCGCCGAGGCCGTCGGCGCCGCCGATCACGAACACCGCCTGCTCGCGGCCGGCGTCGCGCCAGGCGCCGATGTGGCCCGCCAGGGCGGCGCTGTCGAGATTGTCGCCGCGCTCGTCCAGCGCCACCGTGGCGGCGCCGTCCGCAATCACGTTGGCGAGCGCGATGGCCTCCTCGAGCCGGCGCCGCTCGACCTCGTGGGCGCGGCTCTCGCGGATCTCGATCACCTCGATACCGCGCAGCCCGATTCCGCGCCCCGCCTTCTCCAGACGGTCACGATAACGATCGGCCAGCTCGCGCTCGGCCCCGGCCTTCAGACGGCCGATGGCCGCGATCACGAGCCGCATGGCGCACCCGTCGTCAGCTCAGGCGGCGTGGCCCCGCACCCCGGCCGGCCCACATCTTCTCCAGGGCGTAGAAGCTGCGGACCTCGGGACGGAAGACGTGGACGATCACGTCGCCGGCATCGATCAGCACCCAGTCGCAGTGCGGCATGCCCTCGACCCGGGTCCGCACGCCGGCGGCGCCGAGTCCCTCGATCACCCGGTCGGCGATCGAGCCGACATGGCGGTTCGAGCGGCCGCAGGTGATCACCATGGCATCGGCCAGGGCGGACTTGTCGCGCAGATCGATGGTGGTGGTGTCCTCGGCCTTCATGTCGTCGAGCTGCGCGAGGACGATGCGCAGGATCTCGTCGGGCTCGGGCCGCGTCGCCGGCGCGACGGAGACCGGAGGCGAAGCCGTGGTCGTCGCTCCCGGAACCGCCGATACAGAGGCCGGGGCCGGCGAGGCGACCAGGGAGGCGACCGAAGCGGGCTGTCGTGAGGCGCTCGCCCGCGAGCGCGCAGATGTCGTCAGGGGACCGTCCTTCCAGCAAGACCCGGGCCGCTGCGCCCAGGCGACTCACAAGATAAGTGGTCGGGGTAAACGGATTCAACCGCCTCCGTGGCCGCGTCGGAGGTTTCTTTCGGAGTCGTGCGGCCGGGCCACAATCGGTGCCGTGGGGGCGGACGACGGCTCGTCGGCGGCGGCACGGCCACCGTTCGGTCGCGACGCGGGAGCGTCGCCCTCCGTATCGGTCGACGGGCGGAGGGGCCGCCGCCGGGCGCGGAGCTGGGTCGAGGACAGCGGCGATTTCAGCCCGTGCAGGAAGGTCCAGGCCGGCGGCCGGCGGAGCGGCAGGCGCACCGCCTTCTCCTCGGGCAGGCGCGCGAAGGCGAGCGCCCGCCCGGCCACCCCCGAGCTGGCGTAGAGGCTCGGGCCGAGGCGGTCGACCACCACGATGGGCACCAGCGCCGCGATGCCACGCCAGTTGTTCCAGCGGTGGAAGCTGCGCAGGTTGTCGGCCCCCATGATCCACACGAAGTGGGTGGCCGGGCTGCGCGTCACCAGATACCGCACGGTGTCGTAGGTGTAGCGCACCCCGACGGCGGCCTCGAAGCCGGTGACGGCGATGCGCGGATGGCGTGCGAGCGCCTTGGCGGCGGCGATGCGCTCGCTCAGCGGCGCCAGCCCGGCGGTGTTCTTCAGCGGATTGCCGGGCGTGACGAGCCACCACACGCGATCGAGCTGGAGGCGTCGCATCGCCAGCAGGCAGGCGGCGAGATGGGCCTCGTGGGGTGGATCGAAGGTGCCGCCGAACAGGCCGATCCGCATGCCGGGGACATGCGGCGGCACCCGGTAGTCCGGACCGCGGAGCGCCGTGTCCTGCCGCGCCGGATCGGACCGGAGCGAGTGGTACGCCATGGGCATGAAGACGACGATCCCTCCGGGTCCGCTCGCTCCTCCCGGCCGGGAGGCCGGGCCTATGGGCGGGTCTGGCCCGAGCCGCGGATGCGGTACTTGAATGTGGTGAGCTGCTCGACCCCGACCGGGCCGCGCGCATGCATGCGGCCGGTGGCGATGCCGATCTCGGCCCCGAACCCGAACTCGCCGCCGTCGGCGAACTGGGTGGAGGCGTTGTGGACGACGATGGCGGAATCGACCTCGGCCAGGAATCGCTCGGCGGCAGCCGGGTCGGCCGTCACGATGGCGTCGGTGTGGTGGGAGCCGTAGCGCTCGACATGGGCGATCGCGTCGCCGACGCCGTCCACCACCTTCACGGCGATGATGGCGTCGAGATACTCGGTCGACCAGTCCTCCTCGCTCGCCGCGGTGACGCGCGGATCGACCGCTCGCGTCGCGGCGTCGCCGCGCACCGCGCAGCCGGCATCGAGCAGCATGCGGACCAGCGGCGCCAGGTGGGTCGCCGCGACGGCGCGGTCGACCAGCAGGGTCTCGGCGGCGCCGCACACGCCGGTGCGCCGCATCTTGGCGTTGAGCACGACCGTCTTGGCCATCTCGAGATCGGCGGCCGCGTCGACATAGACGTGGCAGTTGCCGTCGAGATGGGCGAACACCGGCACCCGCGCCTCCGCCTGGACGCGCGCCACCAGGTCCTTGCCGCCGCGCGGCACGATCACGTCGATGGCGCCGCCGAGCCCGGCCAGCATCATGCCGACGGCGGCACGGTCCCGGGTGGGGACGAGCTGGATGGCGTCGGCGGGCAGGTCGGCGGAGTGCAGTCCTTCCACCAGGGCGGCGTGGATCGCCCGCGACGAGCGGAAGCTGTCGGAGCCGCCGCGCAGGATCACGGCGTTGCCGGCCTTCAGGCACAGCACGCCGGCATCGGCCGTCACGTTGGGGCGGCTTTCGTAAATTACCCCGACGACGCCGAGTGGCACCCGCACCCGCTCGATCCGCATGCCGTTGGGGCGGGTCCAAGCGTCGATCACGCGGCCGACCGGATCGGGCAGGGCGGCGACCACGCCGATGCCGTCCGCGATGGCGGCGACGCGCTTCTCGTCGAGCCGCAGGCGGTCGAGCAGCGCCGCGGTGGAGCCCCGGCTGCGCGCCTCGGCGACGTCCTCGGCATTGGCGGCGAGGATGTCCGGGGTGGCGCCGCGCAGCGATTCCGCCATGGCGGCGAGCGCCTCGGTCTTGTCGGTGGCGCTGGCCTGGCCGATCGCCCGCGCGGCGGCGCGCGCCCGCCGGCCGATGTCGGCGAGGACCGCCGCGAGATCGATCGGCCGGCTGCTGGTCGTGGTCGGCGATCCGCTCATGCCCGACATTCCCTTGTCATCCCGCTTTCCTAGCATGTCGATAGGCCGGCTGCGAAGCGGCCGTCGATCCGCTTACCGCGGGGCAGATTGGCGTTTCGGACGGATCGCTCGGTCCGCCCCGTCGATCCTGTGCCTTCGGTGCCCTCGTGGCTGGCGCCGACCGCGCCAGCGCCCGGTGTCGGGAGCCCGCCATGCCGCCATCCAAGCAGCGCCCCGAGAACCGCGCCGAGGCTCGCCCCGAAGCGGGCAGTCGCGAAGCAGCCGCGTCCAAGCTGGGCGGGTCGAAGCTGGGCGCGTCCAAGATGCGCACTCCCAAGGACCTGCCGAAGGACCGCCTGCCCCGCCGCTTCCCGGTGGGCACGCGCTTCGTGGTGGAGGGCGAGCCCGACCGCCACGGCATCCTGCGCATCGTGTCGCGCACCGTGGTGATGCCCAGCGGCCGTCGCTACGACCTGCCGGCGCAGCCGGGGGGCGAGCCCTCCGGCCGCCCGCCGCCGGCCTCCGGCGGTCTGCGCCGTCGCGCCACATCCCGCCAGGGCTGAGGGCACGCCGGCAACGCTCCGGCGGCGAGCCGCCGTCCGCTCGCCCCTGCCTGCTCACCCCCCTGCCGGCTCGCCCTGCTTGCCCGAACCGTGCCGCATTGGGCTGACATCTGTGCCCGACCCGGACGGTCGCCGGGCAAGGGGATGTCGATGATCCGAACGCTGCGTCCGGTCGCTCTCGGCCTGCTCGTCGCCAGCCTGGCCCTGTGCGGTGCCGCGCTGCCGGGACCCGCCGCCGCCGGCGAGCCGGTCTATCCGACCGGCCTGAAGATCGGCCTCGCGCCGGCGCCCGGGCTGCGCGTCGCCGAGAAGTTTCCCGGCTTCGAGGACAAGGAGACCGGCGCCACCGTGCTGATGCTGGAGGTCGCGCCCCCCGCTCTGGCCGAGACCGCCAAGCAGCTCGGCCGTGACAGCCTCAAGAAGCAGGGAATTGTCGAGCAGCGCCGCGAGAGCTTCCCGGCCGGCAGCAAGGGCACCCTGGTGGCCGGCCGCCAGGAGGGCGACGGCCGCACCGTGCGCAAGTGGATTCTGCTGGCGCCGGCCGGCGACACCGGCGCCCTGGTGGTGGTGCAGGTCCCGGAGGAGGCCGCCAAGTCGTATCCGGAGGCGGCGGTTCGCGACATGCTCGCCTCGGTGCGGCAGCGGGCCGACGTGCCGATCGAGGAGCAGCTCGAGCTGCTGCCGATCCGCCTCGACGAGCGCTCGGGCATGCGGCCCATCCGGGTGCTCGGCAGCAACGGGGCGCTGCTCACCGACGGCCCCAAGGACACTCTGGAGGCGGTCGAGCAGCCGCTGCTGATCGTCTCGGTGGGGCGCGGCGGGCCGGAGGAGAACGCCGCCCGCGACACCTTCGCGCGCAACCTGCTCGCCGGCTTCGGCGCCTACAAGGACGTGCGGATCGTCGGCACCGAGATGCTGCGCCTGGGCGGCGGCGGCGCCCATACCCACCAGGTCATGGCGGAGGCCAAGGACCCGAAGACCGATGCCCCGCTCAAGCTCGTGCAGTGGGTGCGGTTCGGCTCCGGCGCCTATCTGCGCATCCTCGGCGCCGCCCGTGACGACGCCTGGAGCGAGGCGTTCCCGCGCTTTCGCGCGGTGCGCGACGGCGTCAATCCGCGCGGCTGACGGCGGCCGCGCCGGCGGCGCGGCCGGCAGACCGCCTCACGCCCCGGGCTTGTCGCCCGTCGTTCCCGCGCCGTTCGCGGCGGGGCCGTTGCCGGCGCTCGTCGCCGCCGCCTCGGCGGCGGTCGGCGAGCCGGCGGCCGCCGATGCTGGCGCGGTCTTGGGGCCGCCCTTGGAGACCCCCACCATGGCGGGGCGCAGAACCCGCTCGCCGATCATGAAGCCGGCCTGGACCACCTGAACCACGGTGCCGGTCGGCTGGCTCGGGTCGGGCACCTCGAACATCGCCTGATGGACGTTGGGGTCGAACTTCTCGCCCTTCGGATCGAAGCGGCGGACGCCGTTGCGCTCGAACACCTTGAGAAGCTCGCGCTCGGTCAGCTCGACGCCCTCGACGAAGGCGAGCACGGGGGCCGGCAGGGCGTCGCGCTTCTCGGCCGCGACGGCGTCCAGCGCCCGGCGCAGATTGTCGGCGACGCCGAGGAGATCGCGGGCGAAGCCCGAGATGCCGTAGGTGCGCGCGTCGGCGACCTCGCGCTCGGTGCGGCGGCGCAGGTTCTCCATCTCGGCGAGGGTCCGCAGCAGGCGGTCCTTGTGCTCGGCCACCTCCTGCTGGAGCGCCGCGACGTCGACTGCGGGAGTGGCCTCCGGGGTGGCTTCGGTGGGTGTCGCGCCGGCCGAGGGGTTGGCGGTCTTGGCGGCATCGGCGGGCTGGCTCGCGCGCGCCGCCTCGGGGGCGGGTGCAGCGTCGCCGGCATTCGATTCGGTCATGATCTGGTCCGTCCGTTCAAACCTTCGGGTCGCCCCGGATATCGCCATCCGGGCTCGGAAAATCAAGCGGTTCGGCCCTGCCACGGAGGTGCCTTGCGGCCCCCGCGGGGTCGCTGCGGGGCCGCTTGCGCGGGCCGACGACCCTCAGCCGCCGAGCAGGCGGCCGACCAGCCGCGCCGTGTAGTCGACCATCGGCACGATGCGGGCATAGTTCAGCCGGGTCGGGCCGATCACCCCGATCACCCCGACGATGCGGCCGGCGGCGTCCTGGTAGGGCGCGATGATGGTGGACGAGCCCGACAGCGAGAACAGCTTGTTCTCCGAGCCGATGAAGATGCGCACGCCGTCCGCCGACTCGGCGCGGCCGAGCAGGTCGACCAGGCCGCGCTGGGTCTCCAGCTCGTCGAATAGCTGGCGTACCCGCTCGAGGTCCTCCAGCGCCTTGAGGTCCTCTAGCAGATGGGCGTGGCCGCGCACGATCAGCCGCCGCTCGTCGCCGTCGCCGCCCGACCAACTCGCCAGCCCCGCCTCGACGATCCGGCGGGTGAGCTGGTCGAGCTCGGCTCGGCTGGCCGCCAGAGTCGTTTCCAGCGCCGCCTTGGCCTCCACCAGGGTGCGGCCGGCGATGTGATGGTTGAGGAAGTTCGACGCCTCGACCAGCGCCGAGCCGGGGAGGCCGATCGGCAGGTCGACCAGCCGGTTCTCCACCTGGCCGTCCTCGGCGACCAGCACCACCAGGGCCCGCGACGGCTCCAGGCGGACGAACTCGATATGCTTGAGGCGGGCGTTCGCCTTGGTGCTCAGCACCACGCCGGCGGCCCGCGTCAGCCCCGACAGCATGGTCGAGGCCTCGGTCAGCACGGTCTCGAAGGAGCGCCCGGTGGCCGCCACCTGCGCCTCGATGGAGCGGCGTTCGGTCTCCGGCAGGTCGCCGACCTGCATCAGCGCGTCGACGAAGAAGCGCAGGCCGAACTCGGTCGGCAGCCGGCCCGCCGAGGTGTGCGGGGCGTAGATCAGGCCGAGCTGCTCCAGATCCTGCATGACGTTGCGCACCGAGGCGGGCGACAGCGTCATCGGCAGCAGGCGCGACAGGTTGCGCGAGCCGACCGGCTCGCCGGTGGCCAGATACGACTCGACGATGTGGCGGAAAATCTCGCGGGATCGCTCGTTGAGCTGCACCAGGCTGGTGGCCGTGGTGGCGAGCGGCACATCGGACGGCAGAACGGGCTGGGACACGGGCGGTGTCTCCCGGACAAAAGGATCGGAGGACCAGAGATTTGTCCCTCGATGGGGCGAAGCGCAAGGCGCTCGCGCCGGGGCCCGCCGGCGACCTCCCGACCAGGCCCCGGCCGTCTTCGCCGGCACCGCGCCGCGCCGCCGATCGTCGTCCGCGCCGTCCCGTCGCAACCGAGCCCCGCTGGCGAGGGCCTTGCCGCTCCGCCCGTGCCGACCTACAAGCGAGCCGCCGGTCGAACGCCCGCGGCGGCCCCACCGCCTTCGCCCGACCGCGCCGTGCCCGCAGCCGACTGCCGAGCCGATCGCCGCGGCGATCGCCGTCCAAGGAGTACCCCGATGCGTCCGAGCCACCGTCAGCCCGACGAGCTGCGAGCCGTCTCGCTCGAACGGGCCGTGGTGAAGTATGCCGAGGGCTCCTGCTTCGTGAAGTTCGGCGACACCCATGTGCTGGTGACCGCGACCCTGGAGGAGCGGCTGCCGCCGTGGCTCAAAGGCCAGGCCCGCGGCTGGATCACCGCCGAGTACGGCATGCTGCCGCGTGCCACCTCGGAGCGCACCCGCCGGGAGGCGTCGGCCGGCAAGCAGAGCGGCCGCACCGTGGAGATTCAGCGGCTGATCGGCCGCAGCCTGCGCGCCGTGGTCGACCTCGAGGCGCTCGGCGAGCGCCAGATCACCATCGACTGCGACGTCATCCAGGCCGACGGCGGCACCCGCACCGCCTCGATCACCGGCGCCTGGGTGGCGCTGCACGATTGCCTCGCCTGGATGAAGACGCGCGACATGCTGCGCGGCGAGGTGCTGCGCGACCACGTCGCGGCGGTGTCGTGCGGGGTCCACAACGGCGTCGCGGTGCTCGACCTCGACTATGCGGAGGACTCCGACGCCGACACCGATGCCAACTTCGTCCTCACCGGCAACGGCGGCATCGTCGAGATCCAGGGCACCGCCGAGCGGGTGCCGTTCAGCGAGGCCCAGTTCCTGGCGCTGCTGGCGCTCGCCCGCAAGGGCGTCGGGCGACTGGTCGAGCTACAGAAAATGGCGGTCATGTGAGATCGGATCGGGCGGATATCCGGGTCGGTCATTCCGGGGCGGCGCACCGCGCCGAACCCGGAATAAAGCCGCGGATTCGGTGTTCTTGGCTGGATTCCGGGTTCGCGGCCTCGCCGCGCCCCGGAATGACGCCCAACAGACCGTCGGTCGTCCGATGAGCGCGCGCCTGCATCGCCTGCTGACCGGCCGGCTGGTCGTCGCGACCCACAACGCCGGCAAGCTGCGCGAGATGCGCGAGCTGGTCGCGCCCTACGGGGTCGAGGCCGTGTCGGCCGGCGAGCTCGGGCTGGGCGAGCCGGAGGAAACCGGCACCACCTTCCGCGACAACGCCCACATCAAGGCGGCGGCGGCCGCCGCGGCGACCGGCCTGCCGGCCTTCGCGGACGATTCCGGCCTCGCGGTCGAGGCGCTGGGCGGCGCCCCCGGCATCCACTCGGCCCGCTGGGCCGGGCCGGACAAGGATTTCGCCCGGGCGATGGCGGACATCCACGAGAAGCTCGTCGCCCTCGGCGCGAGCGCGCCGGCGCAGCGCCGCGCCCATTTCGTCTCGGCCCTGTGCGTCGTCTGGCCGGACGGCCATCGCGAGGATTTCGAGGCGCGGGTCGACGGCGTCCTGGTGTGGCCGCCGCGGGGAAACCTCGGCTTCGGCTACGATCCGATGTTCCTGCCCGACGGCCACGCGCGCACCTTCGGCGAGATGTCGAGCGACGAGAAGCACGGCCTGCCGCCGCGGGGGAAGGGCCTGTCGCACCGGGCGCGGGCGTTCGTGAAGCTGGCGGAGGCGTGCCTTGAGCGACCCTGAGGTGCTCGACCGCGTCGAGACGGCGGACCACGAGGGCGCGGCCTTCGGGGTGTATGTCCATTGGCCGTTCTGCCTGTCGAAATGCCCCTATTGCGACTTCAACAGCCATGTCCGCCATGCCGGCATCGACGAGGCGCGCTTCGCCCGCGCCTTCGCGGCCGAGATCGCGACGACCGCGGCGCGCATCGGGCCGCGCACCGTGTCGACGATCTTCCTGGGCGGCGGCACCCCGTCGCTGATGCGGCCGGCGACGGTGGCGGCGGTGCTCGACGCGGTGGCGCGGCACTGGACGGTGGCGGCTGACGTCGAGGTGACGCTCGAAGCCAATCCGACGTCGGTCGAGGCAGAGCGGTTCCGCGGCTTCCGCGCCGCCGGTGTCAACCGGGTGTCGCTCGGCGTGCAGGCGCTCGACGACGCGGCCCTCAAGGCGCTCGGCCGGCTGCACACCGCCGAGGAGGCGCTCGCCGCCGTGGCGATCGCCCGTGCGGTGTTCGACCGCTATTCCTTCGACCTCATCTATGCGCGGCCGGGCCAGACCGCCGCCGAATGGCAGAGCGAGCTGATCCGCGCGCTCGGCGAGGCGGCCGAGCATCTGTCGCTCTATCAGCTCACCATCGAGCCCGACACGCCGTTCGCGCTGCTGGAGGACGCCGGCAAGCTCAGCGTACCGGGCGAGACGACGGCGCGGCATCTGTTCGACCTGACCCAGGAGGTGTGCGCAGCTGCCGGCCTGCCCGCCTACGAGGTGTCGAACCACGCGCGGCCGGGTGCCGAGTGCCGCCACAACCTCGTCTACTGGCGCTACGCCGAGTATGCCGGCATCGGCCCCGGCGCGCACGGCCGGCTCGATGTCGACGGCCGCCGCATCGCCACCGCGGGCGAGAAGCGGCCCGAGCTGTGGCTGGAGCGCGTCGAGATCGGCGGCCACGGCCTCGTGGTCGACGAGACGGTGACGCGTGCCGAGCAGGCCGACGAGTTCCTGCTGATGGGGCTGCGGCTGACCGAGGGCATCGATCCGCGGCGCTTCGCCCGCATCGCCGGACGGCCCCTCGATCCCGCCCGCGTGGCCGAGCTGACGACGCTGGGCTTCGTCGAGGTCACCCGGGCGGGCCGGCTGCGCGTCACCCGCGCGGGCTTTCCGGTGCTCGACGCCGTGGTGGCGGATCTGGCCGCGTAAGCGACGCGGCGCGGGTCGCGAAGCGCCTCAGTTCAGGCGCTCGAAGGCGGCCCCGAGGATGGGTCCCGGCGCGCTCGCGTTGCCGTCCTGGAGCAGCACCGCCACGGCATCGATCTTGTCGGACTTGATGTCCGAGACCGCCACCGACCAGGTCCGCGTCGCGCCGGTCCAGTCGCCGAGCTTGACCCAGCGGCGCACGACATTGCTGTAGACCAGGGTTCGGCCGGTGTTCTCGCCGCGACCGACCTGCACGGCGACCGACGACGACACGCCGAGCAGCCAGACCTCGCCAGTGGCGCGGCTCGAAGCAGGCAATGTGCGGCCCGTGTCGGCGCTCACCGAAATCCGGCCGTCGGCGACCGAGACGCGGACCGGCACCGAGAGCGTGTCCTTGCCGCGGCTGCGCGCCAGGGCCGTCTCGATGGCGGTCCTGTCACTCCCCAGGGCGTGTGCGAGTCCGTTGACGACAACTTGCGGTGTGTAGACGGCCCGATCGCCGCGCGCGTGCGAATAGGCGGCCTGTCGTGCGGTGTGGCGCGGATCGGCGAGCGTGTCCTTCCAGCCGAGATAGTCCCAGTAGGTGATCGGCAGGCTGACGGCGATCAGGGTCGGGTCCTTCTTGAGCTCGCCCAGCAGACGGTCGGCGGCCGGACAGGAGGAGCAGCCCTGACTGGTGAACAGCTCGACCACGGCGCGCGTCTGCCGCGCCGCTGTTGCCGGCCCGGCGGCTGCGCCAGACGAGACGGCAGCACTGGTGGAGATCGGGGCGGGGCTGGACGTCGGCTGCGCGCGCGCGGAGGACAGGGCCAAGCTCGACGTGAGTGCGATCACCACGAGGCCGGCGAGACCGCGGAACAGACAGGCGCGTCTCGTCGTCATGCTCTACTCTTCTTCTCGTTGTCGTCTACGGGTGGTGCATCGGCCGACGGCCCGGCACCAGGGTTGCAGGACAGTCGCGGATGCGCGGGTGTTCTGCAACAACGATTCGATCCAGATCCTGGGATATTACGCGAGCCCCAGGTCGGCCACTCACTTCGCGGTGAGGCGCATCCCGGATTCCGGTGTGTCGATGATCCATCGGACTGAATGGACAGCAGCAAAACCAATCCTCTCGCATCGTCACCACGATCGTGGTCGTGACGCGGCCGTCAGTGGTCCCCTGTCACGACACCGTTCTCAGCGCGCGGTCTTCGGCTGGCCGTGACGCCGAAGGCGTCGCCGCAGGCGAAGCATGCGCCCCACGAGCCCGCTGCCCCCGCCTGCGCGCAGTCGACGTGCAAGCCGTCGCAGCCGCCGCATTGCCGGCGCAATGGTGTGGGCCGCCCACGCTCGCACCTCCGCTTTCACCGGGTCGATCAGCGCGTGCGCCCAGGCGAGGCCGCGCAACACCAGGTCGGACAGCCGGCGGAACCAGGCGAGCTGCATCAGTTTCGGCCGTGTCACATCGAACACGAACGCGGTGGCGCCGACGCTCGTCACCTTGGCGAGTGCCAGCACGGCGATGCCGCCGACCAGATGGCCGTGCGCGAACATCCAGACACCGAGCAGCTTGAGCGGCAGCAGCAGCAGGACGGGAACGAGAAACACCAGCAGGGTCGGATAGGGCGGCAGCCGGGCGATCGCGGCCGCGATCCTGGCGCGCAGCGCCGGCCAGGCGATCAGCACGACGAGGCGCGCGATCAGCGGCCGCACATGATCCCACAGCCACGCTTCCAGCAGGAAGACGAGCGCGAGCAGAATCCAGAGCGGCTTGGTCAGGCGACGCATCCGGTGAGTATACACGGGCGCTTGGCCGGCTCACACCGATGGCCGCTGATGCTGATTCGTCATGCCCGGCCTCGTGCCGGGTATCCACGACTTTAGGCCGAGCAGCAACGAAGACGTGGATGGCCGGGACAAGCCCGGCCATGACGGAGGATGCAGTCCGAGAGTGCTGCCGATGGTCATTCCGGAACCCGCGAAGCGGCTGTCCGGAATCCAGCCGAGAGCTCCGAGTTTGCCGCTGGATTCCGAGTGCCGCGCCCCGGAACGACGGTGAACTGATCACCCGGAAACAGTATCACATGTGGATCGCGCGCTTCTCCACCGCGAGCGCCGCTTCCTTCACGGCCTCGGTGAGCGTCGGGTGGGCGTGGCAGGTGCGGGCGATGTCTTCCGACGAGGCGCCGAACTCCATGGCGACGGCGGCTTCGGCGATCATGTTGCCGGCGTCGGGGCCGAGAATGTGGACGCCGAGCACACGGTCCGTCTTGGCATCGGCCAGGATCTTGACGAAGCCGTCGGTCTGCCGGTTCACCTTGGCGCGGCCGTTCGCCGTGAACGGGAACTTGCCGACATTGTAGGCGATGCCGGCGGCCTTCAGCTCCTCCTCGGTCTTCCCGACGCTGGCGAGCTCCGGCATCGTGTAGACGACGCCCGGAATCACGTCGTAGTTCACGTGGCCGGCCTTGCCGGCGAGAATCTCGGCGACCGCGACGCCCTCGTCCTCCGCCTTGTGGGCCAGCATCGGGCCGGCGATCACGTCGCCGATGGCGTAGATGCCGGGCACGTTGGTGGCGAAGTGCGCATCGGTGATCACGCGGCCACGGTCGTCGCGGGCGACACCAACCGCGTCGAGCCCGAGCCCATCGGTGTAGGGCACCCGACCGATGGCGATCAGCGCCACATCGCATTCGATCGTCGCCGCCTCGCCGCCGGCCGCCGGCTCGACGGTCGCCTTGAGGCGCGATCCCGACGTGTCGATGCCGGTCACCTTGGTGGACAGGCGGAACGCGAAGCCCTGCTTCTGGAGGATGCGCTGGAACTGGCGCGCCACATCGAGATCGATGCCGGGAACGATGCGATCGAGGAACTCGACGACCTCGACCTCGGCGCCGAGCCGCCGCCACACCGAGCCGAGCTCGAGCCCGATGACGCCGGCGCCGACGATCAGCAGCTTCTTCGGCACCTTCGGCAGCGACAGCGCGCCGGTCGACGACACGATGCGGGTCTCGTCGATCGCGACGCCCCTCAGCGGCGCGACGTCGGAGCCGGTGGCGATGACGATCGCCTTGGTCTCCAGCGTCGTGGTGCCGGCGTCGCCGGTCACCTCGACCTTGCCGGGCGCCACGATGCGGCCGCTGCCGATGTGAGCATCGATCTTGTTCTTCTTGAGCAGATACTCGACGCCCTTGACGTTGCCGTCGACGCCCTCGTCCTTGAACTTCATCATGGCGGCGAGATCGAGCTTCGGCTTGCCGACCTTGATGCCCAGCGCCTCGAAGCCGTGGCCGGCCTCCTCGAACAGCTCGGAGGCGTGCAGCAGCGCCTTGGACGGAATGCAGCCGATGTTGAGGCAGGTGCCGCCGAAGGCGCGCTTCTCCACCACGGCGGTCTTGAGGCCGAGCTGCGCGGCCCGGATGGCGCAGACATAGCCGCCGGGGCCGGTGCCGATGACGACGAGATCGTAGGAGGACATCGTGGGGTTCCGTTCGGGGAGGGATCAGAGCACGAGCGCGGTCAGCATCAGGCCGAGGCCGACCAGCGCGACGAGCCAGACGATCGAGCGCACCATCGGCACGCCGGCGAGATAGAGGGCCAGGTAGACGATGCGCGCCCAGAACCACAGATGCGCTCCGACGAGGCCGAGGCCGCCGGTGCGCCCGCTGATCACGAGGGCGAGCACGAGGCCGACGAAGGCCGGATAGGTCTCCAGCAGGTTCTTCAGTGCCCGCTCGGCGCGACCCGCCAGCACACCCGTGGGCTTCCTGCCGTCGTCGCGCGGGCCGGCGTTCCAGTCGCGGCCGAGCTCGCGCGTCATGGTGGCGGACTGGAGGAAGATCTGCGCCACCAGCAGCACCACGCTGGCGGCGAGGAGAAGCAGTTCCTGGGAGAGCGGCGCGGGGGTCATCGGGTTGCTCGTCGGGCTCGGGTTCGGAGGATGCGGGGCGCGGCGGTGCGCGTCACGGGCTGCGGTGCAGGGCGATGCGCACGCCGAGCCCGATCAGCACGAGCCCGGTGGCGCGGTTGATCCAGCGGCCGGCGCGCACGAAGGCGGCGCGGGCCGGCGGCGTGGTGAGGAAGACGGCCACGAGGGTGAACCAGCCGGCCAGCACCGCCGCCATGGCGAGGCCGTAGCCGAACTGCATGACGATCAGCGTCGTCGGCGACACGATGGTGGAGAACAGCGACACGAAGAACAGCGTGGCCTTGGGATTGAGGAGGTTGGTGAGCGCCCCGATGGCCAGCGAGCGGCGCAGCGGCGGCGCCGCCGAATCCGGCCCGCCCGGATCGGGCAGCGCCGGAGGAGGGGCGCGGAGACTCTTGAGGCCGAGCCACACCAGATAGGCGGCGCCGGCCCACTTCACGATGGTGAAGGCGACCACCGAATGGGCGACGACGAGGCCGATGCCCAGGACCGTGTAGGCGACGTGCACGAGGATAGCCGAGCCCACCCCGATGGCCGCCGCGATGCCGGCGCGGCGGCCATGCGCCACGCTCTCGCGCAGCACGCAGGCGAAGTCGGCGCCGGGGGTCACCGCCGCCACCAGAAACACCGCCATCAGGGAGAGGAACTCGGCCGTGTGGGACATTGACCAGGATCGTCCAGGTGATCGGTTCGAGCCGTGATCGCGGGGCGGTGGTCAGCTCGCACGAGCCAGCAGAGCAGCCTGCTGCTCGGCGAGGTCGCGCAGGCGATCGCAGCCGAAGTCGACGGTCTCGTCGCCCTCCTCGCCCCAAGAGATGGAATGGCCGAACGGTGAAACGTGAACGGTCTTGAAGCTCGCCGGATCGCGCAACGGTGTGAAGATGTCGCCGTGAGCCATGATGCCGCGCAGATCGACGATGCCCTCGTAACCGTCGTCCCAAGTGAGCTTGAGAACACCGTGGAGAACCGGCTCGGCAGCGACGATGTGAAGAGTACCGGCGGTCATGGGATCTTCTCCGGCTTCTGCAGGGCGATGGTCGCGTCCCACGCCCGCATCAGGGGCGTCCTGCCGAGGCTCCGCCCACGGCAGCACGGTCGCCAGCGTGGCCGGCGGCAGACCGCCCTTCAAGACCTGCAAGGACCCGATGGCGATCTGGGCGCGATGCTCGGCATAGATCGCATGGAAATGTGGCGGCGCGTGCTCACGCGCGTAGAACTGGATCTTGATGCCGTCGATGATCGCCACCGTCGGCATCGCGATCCGCCCGCCTCACAGATCCAGCACCAGCCGCGCCGGGTCCTCCAGGCACTCCTTCACGCGCACCAGGAACGTCACCGCCTCCTTGCCGTCGACGATGCGGTGATCGTAGCTGAGCGCCAGATACATCATCGGCCGGATCTCGATCTTGCCGCCGACCACCACGGGGCGCTCCTGGGTCTTGTGCATCCCGAGGATGCCGGACTGCGGCGCGTTGAGGATCGGGGTCGACATCAGCGAGCCGTAGACGCCGCCGTTGGAGATCGTGAAGGTGCCGCCCTGCATCTCCTCCAGCTTGAGCTGGCCGTCGCGGGCGCGGCGCCCGTAGTCGGCGATCGTCTTCTCGATCTCGGCGAGCGTCTTGTCCTGGCAGTCGCGCACCACCGGCACGACGAGACCGCGCTCGGTGCCGACGGCGACGCCGATGTGATAGTAGTTCTTGTACACCATGTCGGTGCCGTCGATCTCGGCATTGACGGCCGGCACCTCGCGCAGCGCCTGCACGCAGGCGCGGGTGAAGAAGCCCATGAAGCCGAGCTTCACCCGGTGCTTCTTTTCGAACAGCTCCTTGTACTGGTTGCGCAGCGCCATCACGGCCGACATGTCGACCTCGTTGAAGGTCGTCAGCATGGCGGCGGTGTTCTGCGCGTCCTTGAGGCGGCGCGCGATGGTCTGGCGCAGCTTGGTCATGCGCACGCGCTCTTCCCGCGCGGCATCCTCGGCGACCGACGGGGCGCGCACCTCGACGCCGGGCGGCGGCTGCGGCACCGGCGCGGGCGTCGCGGCGATCTTCTCGATGGCGGCCAGCATGTCGCCCTTGGTGACACGGCCGTCGCGGCCGGTGCCGGCGACGCCGGCGGCCGCGACGCCGCTCTCGGCCTCCAGCCGGCGCACCGAGGGGGCGAGCGGCGCATCGGAGCGCGCCGCGGGGGCTGCCGCAGGGGCTGCCGCAGGGGCGGGCGTCGCGGCGGCGGGTGCCGCGGCAGCGGGCTTGGCGGCCGGCTTCTCGGCCTTGGCGGCGGGTGCGGCCGCGGGAGCGGCGGCGCTCGCCCCGGCGCCCTCGGCGATCTGGCCCAGCAGGGCACCGACCGCGACGGTCTCGCCGTCGGCGACGATGATCTCGGACAGGGTGCCGGCGGCGGGCGCGGGCACCTCGATGGTCACCTTGTCGGTCTCCAGCTCGACCAGCGGCTCGTCGACCGTCACCGTGTCGCCCGCCTTCTTGAACCAGCGGCCGATCGTGGCCTCGGTCACGGATTCGCCCAGGGTGGGCACGCGGATGTCAACCATCGTCATCGTCCAAGCAGATCACGCGGGCAGGCAGCGGATGTCGGCACGCGCAACGGGGTTCTGGTGGAGGAGCGGAGTGACCGGGCATCTGTCCGGTCACGGAAGCGTCGGAGCGGCGACGGCCACGCGGGCTCAGCCGAGAGCATCGTCCAGGAAGGTCCGGAGCTGGGCGAGATGCTTCGACATCAGCCCGGTGGCGGTGGCGGCGGAGGGTGGCCGCCCGACATAGCGGGGCCGCCGATACTCGCCGCCGACCTGGTTCATCACCCATTCGAGATAGGGCTCGACGAAGGTCCACGAGCCCATGTTGCGGGGCTCCTCCTGGCACCACACCACCTCGGCGTTCTTGAAGCGGCCGAGCCGGGTGAGCAGCGCCTTGGTCGGGAACGGATAGAGCTGCTCGACCCGCAACAGATAGATGTCGTCGATGCCGCGCTTCTCACGCTCCTCGTAGAGGTCGTAATAGACCTTGCCGGAGCACAGCACGACGCGACGGATCTTGCGGTCGGGAACCAGGCGGACATGGTCGCCGGCGAAGCGGTGATGCTCGGCGTCGTCCGGCAGCAGGCGATGGAACGAGGTGCCGGTGGCGAACTCGTCGAGCCGCGACACCACCCGCTTGTGGCGCAGCAGGCTCTTCGGTGTCATCAGGATCAGCGGCTTGCGGAAGTCGCGCTTGAGCTGGCGGCGCAGGATGTGGAAGTAGTTCGCCGGCGTCGTGCAGTTGGCGACCTGCATGTTGTCCTCGGCGCAGCTCTGGAGATAGCGCTCCAGCCGTGCGGAGGAATGCTCCGGACCCTGGCCCTCGTAGCCGTGCGGCAGCAGCAGCACCAGGCCCGACATGCGCAGCCACTTGCGCTCGCCCGACGAGATGAACTGATCGACCACCACCTGGGCGCCGTTGGCGAAGTCGCCGAACTGCGCCTCCCACAGCACCAGCGCGTTGGGCTCGGCCAGCGAGTAGCCGTACTCGAAGCCGAGCACCGCCTCCTCGGACAGCATCGAGTTGATCACCTCGAAGCGGGCTTGGCCGGGCTTCACGTAGTTCAGCGGCGTGTGGCGGTTCTCGGTCTCCTGGTCGATCAGCACCGAGTGGCGCTGCGAGAAGGTGCCGCGCTCGGAGTCCTGGCCGGAGAGGCGGACCGGGTGGCCCTCGACCAGCAGGCTGCCGAAGGCGAGCGCCTCGGCGGTCGCCCAGTCGATGCCCTCGCCGGTCTCGAGCGCCTTGCGGCGGGTGTCGAGGAAGCGCTGGATGGTGCGGTGGGCCTGGAAGCCGGCCGGCACCGTGGTGATCTTGTCGCCGATGTCGCGCAGCACCTCGATGGGCACGTCGGTCTTGCCGCGGCGCGGATCGTCGCTCGGCGACGCGACCTTCATGCCGGCCCAGCGGCCGTCGAGCCAGTCGGCCTTGTTGGACTTGTAGCCGTGGCTGGCGTCGAACTCGGCATCGAGTCGGGCGCGCCAGTCGGCCCGCATCTTCTCGACCTCGCCGTCGGTGACGATGCCCTCGGAGAACAGCTTCTTCGAGTAGATCTCCAGCGTCGACTCGTGCGAGCGGATCTTCTTGTACATCAGCGGCTGCGTGAACGACGGCTCGTCGCCCTCGTTGTGGCCGAACCGCCGGTAGCAGAACATGTCGATGACGACGGGCTTCTGGAACTTCTGCCGGAACTCGGTCGCCACCTTGGCGGCGAACACCACCGCCTCGGGATCGTCGCCGTTGGCGTGGAAGATCGGCGCCTCGATCATCTTGGCCGTGTCGGAGGGATACGGCGACGAGCGCGAGTAGCGCGGATAGGTGGTGAAGCCGATCTGGTTGTTGACGATGAAGTGGATCGAGCCGCCGGTGCGGTGACCGCGCAGGCCGGAGAGGCCGAAGCACTCCGCCACCACGCCCTGGCCGGCGAACGAGGCGTCGCCGGAGATCAGCAGCGGCATCACGGCGGTGCGGTCGTCGCTGGAGCAGCCATGCTGGTCCTGCTTGGCGCGCGTCTTGCCGAGCACCACCGGGTTGACGATCTCCAGATGCGACGGGTTGGCGGTGAGCGACAGATGCACCCGGTTGCCGTCGAACTCGCGGTCCGACGAGGCGCCGAGGTGATACTTGACGTCGCCGGAGCCCTCGACCTCGTCGGGCGTGAAGGAGCCGCCCTTGAACTCGTGGAAGATGGCGCGGTGGGGCTTGGCCATCACCTGGGCGAGCACGTTGAGGCGGCCGCGATGCGCCATGCCGATGGCGATCTCGCGCACCCCGAGGGCGCCGCCGCGCTTGATGATCTGCTCCAGCGCCGGGATCATCGACTCGCCGCCGTCGAGCCCGAACCGCTTGGTCCCGGTGAACTTGACGTCGCAGAACTTCTCGAAGCCCTCGGCCTCGATGAGCTTGTTGAGGATGGCGCGCTTGCCCTCGCGGGTGAAGTGGATCTCCTTGTCGGGTCCCTCGATGCGCTCCTGAATCCAGGCCTTCTGGGCCGGATCGGTGATGTGCATGAACTCGACCCCGAGGGTCTGGCAGTAGGTGCGCTTGAGGATCGCGATGATCTGGCGCAGCGTGCCGAACTCCAGCCCCAGCACGTAGTCGAGGAAGATGCGGCGGTCGTAATCGGCCGGTGTGAAGCCGTAGCTCTTGGGATCGAGCTCCTCGTGGTCCTTGATGGCTTCGAGCCCGAGCGGATCGAGATTGGCGTGCAGGTGGCCGCGCATGCGGTAGGCGCGGATGAGCATCAGGGCGTGCAGCGAGTCGCGGGTCGCCTGCTGGACGTCCGCCTGCGACAGTTCGACGCCGTATTGGTGCGCCTTGGCGCCGATGCGGTCGTGCAGGCGGGTCGCCGCTTCCGCGGCCTCGCTGTCGAAGAGGCGGATCGGGCCTTCCTGGACGATCGGCCAGTGCGGCTCCTTCCAGGAGGCGCCGCGGGAGGCGCGCGCCACGTCGCTGGCGTTGTCCTTGAGGCCCGAGAAGAAGACCCGCCACTCGGTGTCGACCGCCTTCGGGTCGGCCTCGTAGCGGGCGTACATGTCTTCGACATAAGCGGCGTTGGCGCCGTAGAGAAACGAGGTGAGTGCGAAGGCGGCGTTCGCGTCTTGGCGGGACATGAACGAGTCCTGATACGGGGGGCGCGGAGCCCTTGGGGGAGCGGGTGGCGTCGCCACGGCCGGCGGCACGGCCGTTCGGCCCCTATTTAAGCCCCTTGTCGCGGCGCCACAATGGCTTCATGCGCCGAGCGGACCCTACAAGTGAATTTCGGTTCATTGGACTGGCCGCAGCGGCTCCGGCATGGACCGTCCGGGCCGCCGGGGCGGTCAGCCCCGTACGCCCTTGGCGATCGACACCGCGATGTTCGGATTGGCCGGGTTGGGGATCACCTGCCGGGTGCCGGGCACGACCACCAGGTCGAGATCCTCCATCGGGATCGCTCCCAGCAGGATCTCGGTACCGAGCACCATGGCGCCCGCCAGGCCCTTGCGGTTGGCGACCGTCACCAGAAGTGGCCCGACATAGGAGACGAGCCGGCGCGAGCCGTCCGCGAGCGTCACCTCGCGGCGGTCGAACTCGTCCAGCCCGAGTTGCAGGGCGACGTGCTCGGGAACGCAGAGGTGGAGCGCGCCGGTGTCGGCGAGCGCGGGCGCCTCGACGGGGGCGAGGTCCGGGCGACGGACGTTCTCCAGGCGAACCTGAACGCTGACCAGACCCATGGCGACGCCGCCCCGGTGCTCGAGAATCGCTGCTCGACGCGGGACCACCGCCTCGCCCGGGAAAACCGCCTCGCCTAAAACGAAAACGGCGCCGGTCGAGCGACCGGCGCCGTCCGATCTCTCCCGGCGAGCGTACTACGCCTTCAGCAGGGCCGCCAGGGTGGTGCCGAGGCGGGCCGGCGACGGCGACACCTTGATGCCGGCCGCCTCCATGGCGGCGATCTTGCTCTTGGCGTCGCCCTTGCCGCCCGCGATGATGGCGCCCGCATGGCCCATGCGACGGCCCGGAGGCGCGGTGACGCCGGCGATGAAGCCGACCATCGGCTTCTTGCGGCCACGCTTGGCCTCGTCGATGACGAACTGCGCCGCGTCCTCCTCGGCCGAGCCGCCGATCTCGCCGATCATGATGATCGACTTGGTCTCGGGGTCGGCCAGGAACAGCTCCAGCATGTCGATGAACTCGGTGCCCTTCACCGGGTCGCCGCCGATGCCGACCGCGGTGGTCTGGCCCAGCCCGACCTGGGTGGTCTGGAACACCGCCTCGTAGGTGAGGGTGCCGGAGCGCGACAGCACGCCGACCGAGCCGGGCTTGAAGATGTTGCCCGGCATGATGCCGATCTTGCAGGCGCCGGCGGTCAGCACGCCCGGGCAGTTGGGGCCGATCAGGCGCGACTTGGAGCCGTCCAGCGCCCGCTTCACCCGCACCATGTCGAGCACCGGAATCCCTTCCGTGATGCAGACGATCAGCGGGATCTCGGCGTCGATTGCCTCGCAGATGGCGTCGGCGGCGCCGGGCGGCGGCACGTAGATGACGCTGGCGTCGGCGCCGGTCTTCTCGCGCGCCTCGGCGACGGTGTCGAACACCGGCAGGTCGAGATGCTTGGAGCCGCCCTTCCCGGGCGACACGCCGCCGACCATCTTGGTGCCGTAGGCGATCGCCTGCTCGGAATGGAAGGTGCCGTTCTTGCCGGTGAAGCCCTGGCAGATGACCTTGGTGTTCTGGTCGATCAGGATGGACATCAGGCGTTCCCCCGCACGGCCTTGACGATCTTCTGGGCGGCGTCGTCGAGGTCGTCGGCCGACACCACGTCGAGGCCGGACTCGGCGATGATCTGCTTGCCCCGCTCCACATTGGTGCCTTCGAGGCGAACCACCAGCGGCACCTTGAGCCCGACCTCCTTGACGGCGGCGATCACGCCCTCGGCCAGCACGTCGCAGCGCATGATGCCGCCGAAGATGTTGATCAGAATCCCCTTCACGTTGGGATCGGCAGTGATGATCTTGAACGCCTCGGTGACGCGCTCCTTGGAGGCGCCGCCGCCGACATCGAGGAAGTTGGCCGGCTCCTCGCCGTACAGCTTGATGATGTCCATCGTCGCCATGGCGAGGCCGGCGCCGTTGACCATGCAGCCGATATTGCCGTCGAGCGCCACATAGGAGAGATCGTGCTTGGACGCCTCGATCTCCTTCTCGTCCTCCTCGGTCAGGTCGCGCAGCGCGACGACGTCGGGGTGACGGTAGAGCGAGTTGCCCTCGAACGAGATCTTGGCATCGAGGCAGATCAGCTTGCCGTCCTTGGTGACGACCAGCGGATTGACCTCGAGCATGCTCATGTCCTTGGCGAGAAACGCCTGGTAGAGCTTGGCGACCAGCGCCTCGGCCTGCTTGGCGAGATCGCCCTTGAGCTGGAGCGCCTGGGCGATGCGGCGGCCGTGATGCGGCATCACGCCGGTGGCCGGATCGATCGAGAAGGAGACGATCTTCTCGGGGGTGTCCTTGGCGACCTGCTCGATGTCCATGCCGCCTTCGGTCGACACCACGAACGACACCCGGCCGGTGCCGCGGTCGACCAGCGCCGACAGGTAGAACTCCTTGTCGATCGCCGAGCCTTCCTCGATGTAGAGGCGATGCACCTCCTTGCCGCGCGGCCCGGTCTGGTGGGTCACCAGCGTCGAGCCGAGCAGGCGCTTGGCCTCGCTCTCGACCGCCTCGATCGACTTCACCACCTTGACGCCGCCGGCCTTGCCGCGGCCGCCGGCGTGGATCTGCGCCTTGACCACCGTCACCGGCGAGGCGAGCTCGCGGGCGGCCTTCACGGCGTCCTCGACCGAGAAGGCGGCGATCCCGCGCGGCGTCGGAATCCCGAACTCCCGCAGCACGGCCTTGGCTTGGTATTCATGAATGTTCATGCGCGATCCCCGCTCGCGTCCGGCCTGCGCCGGACGGCGTTTCCACCTTGATGCATCTGGGCGGAGCGCGCCGGCTGCGGCCGGTCGCGCGCCCCGCGTCTCGTTGCGCGCCGCGTCCGGGCCGTGTCAGGCGGCGAGGTCGGGCGCGATCTTCTTGCAGGCGTCGATGAGGCCGCGCACCGCTTCGGCCGACTTGTCGAAGGCCGCCCGCTCGGCGCCGGCGAGCTCGATCTCGACGATGCGCTCGACGCCCTTGGCGCCGATCACCACCGGGATGCCCACATAGGTGTCCTTCTGGCCGTACTCGCCGTTGAGATAGGCCGCGCAGGGCACCACCCGCTTCTTGTCGCGCAGATAGCTCTCCGCCATGGCGATCGCCGAGGTGGCGGGCGCGTAATAGGCCGAGCCGGTCTTGAGCAGGTTGACGATCTCGGCGCCGCCGTTGCGGGTGCGGTCGACGATGGCGTCGAGCCGGGCCTGCGTGGTCCAGCCCATCTTCACCAGGTCGGGCAGCGGAATGCCGGCGACCGTCGAGTACTTGATCAGCGGCACCATGGTGTCGCCGTGGCCGCCGAGAACGAAGGCGGTGACGTCCTCGACCGAGACGTTGAACTCGTCGGCCAGGAAGTAACGGAAGCGCGCCGAGTCGAGCACGCCCGCCATGCCCACCACCATGTGCTTGGGCAGGCCCGAATACTTCTGAAGCGCCCACACCATGGCGTCGAGCGGGTTGGTGATGCAGATCACGAAGGCGCCGGGGGCGTACTTGCGGATGCCGGAGCCGACCTGCTCCATGACCTTCAGATTGATGCCGAGCAGGTCGTCGCGGCTCATGCCGGGCTTGCGCGGCACGCCGGCGGTGACGATGCACACCGAGGCGCCCTCGATGGCCTCGTAGGAGTTGGTGCCGGCGTAGCGGGCGTCGAAGCCGTCGACCGGCGAGGACTGGGCGATGTCCAGGGCCTTGCCCTGGGGAATCCCTTCGGCGATGTCGAACATGACGACGTCGCCGAGCTCCTTGAGCCCGACGAGATGGGCCAGGGTGCCACCGATCTGACCCGCGCCGATCAATGCGATTTTATGCCGTGCCATAGTGGGGGAGTCCTCGAACCTGGTGTCCGGTGGGGGTTTCGGGTGTTATCGCGTTCCCGCGGTGCGTTCAAGTCGCGGCCCCGTCGCGGGCCGAAGGGTCGCGACGATGGGCGGCCGTTCGGACCCGGACGCGCCGTCATGTCTCGACCAGGCCGGCGGTGTCGCCCGACGGGCCGGTGCGCTGGCCATGGGGCAGCGCCAGATAGGACTCCGACGCCATCTCGATCAGCCGTGACACGGTGCGCTTGAACTCGTTCGCCTCGACCCCTTCGGTGGCGCGATAGAGCCCTTCGGGCTCGGCCGCCGCCGAGGCGACCAGCTTGACGCCGTGATCGTAGAGGGTGTCGATCAGCGTGATGAACCGCTTGGCCTCGTTGCGGTTCTGGAACTCCATGACGGGCACCCGGTCGACCACGAGGGTGTGGAACTCGTGGGCGATGCGCAGATAGTCGGAGGCGCCGAGCGGCTGCCCGCACAGATCGTGGAACGAGAAGCGCGCCGCCCCCATGGCGGCCCGCGGCACCCGCACGGTGCGGCCCTTGACCACCAGGGCGTGGTCGCGGCTCTCGTGGCCGTGGGTGAGGCGGTGCCAGGCGTCGTCGAGCGCGGCTGCGGCGGCGGCGTCGGCGGGCGTGTGCCAGACCCGCACCCCGGCGAGCTTCTCGCGCCGGTAGTCGGTCCGGGCATCGAGCCGCAGCACCTCCATGTGCTCCTTCAGGAGCCCGATGAAGGGCACGAACAGCGCCCGGTTGAGGCCGTCCTTGTAGAGATCGTCCGGCATCGCGTTGGAGGTCGCCACCACCACGACGCCGAGGCCGAACAGGCGGGTGAACAGCCGGCCGAGGATCATGGCGTCGGCGATGTCGGTGACGTGGAACTCGTCGAAGCACAGAAGCCACGCCTCGGCGGCGAGGTCGGCGGCCGTGAGGGCGATCGGGTCGCCGTCGGGGAGCTCGCCGCTCTTGAGCTTGCGCCGATAGGCGTGCACCCGCTCGTGGACGTCGGCCATGAACTCGTGGAAATGGGCGCGCCGCCGCCGCTCGACCCGGCTCGTCGCGTAGAACAGATCCATCAGCATGGTCTTGCCGCGGCCGACCTCGCCGTGGAGATAGAGGCCGCGGACGAAGGGCGGCCGCTTGCTCTCGCGCGCCCCGAACAGCCAGCCCAGCGCCGACGACTTGCGGGCGATGCGGTCGGTGACGAGGCGCTCCTGCAAGCCGGCGAGGGCCTCCACCACGCGGGCCTGGGCGCGGTCACGCTCGATCTCGCCGGCGGCGACGAGCGCCGCGTATCGTTCGCTGATGGTCAAGCCGGGGTCCGGAGCGGGCTGGAGGCGTCCAGATAGCGGGGAACGGCCTGCTTCCACAAGCACGTCGTGCGGCCGCGGCAGCCACCCGGCGGCCGGCGCCGGCATCTACGACTTTAGTCTACAACGCGGGCGCGACAGCCGAATTCGTCTCGCGCTTTACGCTGGATCAAATCGGTGTGCGTCGGTGCCGCCATACTCCTCCCCTGGAATCGAGTCGCACGAGCACCATATTGCGGTGCAACATGACCCATAGGGGCCACGGCTCGGCTCCACGCGGGAGGGGAAACGTTCGGGGACCGATTTCGAGAGACGCGCACAGCGCAGGAGATCCCCCGGAATGCAGGAAGTATTCATCGAAGGCGGACTGATCCGCAAACTCTGGCCCATCGAGGCCCACGCCTATCGGGACCATCTGCTGCGCCTCGACGCCGAGAGCCGCCGCAGCCGCTTCGGCGGCGGCGTCTCGGACGAGATGATCCGCAGCTACGCCGATGCCTCCCATGGCCCCGACATCGTGATTCACGGCTTCTTCGTCGACGGCATTCTCCGTGGCGCCGCGGACCTGCGGATGCTCGGCCCGGGCCATGGCGACGAGGCGGAGGCGGCGTTCAGCGTCGAGAAGCCGTGGCAGAGCCACGGGGTCGGCTCGGCCCTGCTGGAGCGCTGCCTGCTGGTGGCGCGCAACCGTGGCGTCAAGCTGCTGCACGTCAACTGCCTGTCCGAGAACCAGCGCATGCAGCAGCTCGCCCGCAAGTTCGAGGCCGAGCTGTCGTTCGATTTCGGCACCGTCGTGGGCAAGATGCAGAACCCGCGCCCCACGCCGCTGTCGGTGATGCAGGAGCTGGTCACCGATGGCCACAGCTTCGCGGCCGCCTGCTTCGACCTCCAGTCGCGGCTGCTGAAGCCGACCAAGCCCTCGCCCGCCGAGTAGGGCGCGCCCCGGCCGCTCGCCGCAGCCGGGCGCGGCGCCCGCCTCCCGATCCGGTCCCGTGACCCGGCCAATTCTGCCGGATCGGCAAGGTCGACCCGGTCGGCGCTCGTTTGCGCGGTCGCCGGAGCCAGTGTTTTCCGCTGCATAGCCAGTGGCTTCGTCCTTGCATCCCGGGTCTCGGACGGGATGGAGGGCGACATGTCCACGATGGCCGGGATCGGGAGCTTCGGGGTGTCTTCTGCGGCGCCCGCGCGGGCCGCCGCGACACCTGCGGCCGGGACGCCTGCGGCCGCGACGACCGGGGCGGCGGACCAGGCGGGGACGTCGAAGCGGCGGCCGGCGCGCGACGTCGAGGCCGATTTCCTGAAGGAGATCCGCAAGACCCCGATCGAGCGGCTGCGCGAGCAGGTGCTGAAGCAGCTCGGCCTGACCGAGGAGGCGCTCGCCGCCATGGAGCCGAAGGACCGCGGCCCGATCGAGGAGCTGATCGCCAAGGCGATCGCGGAGCGGCTGAAGGCGGCCGGGGGCGAGCCCGGCCAGGTGATCGATCGGGCCGCCTGATCGGGAACGCCGTCAGTCTTCCGCCCCGGCGGTCGCCGGGCTGGCCAGCGGATAGTCGGCCTCCACCACATAGGGACCGCCGCCCACCGAGGCGCGCGACGACATCAGCACGAAGCGCTCCACCCGGAACGGGCCGGCCCGGAAGCCGCCGCGGAGCGCCAGATAGTCGGCGACCTGCCGGGAGGTCGCGTCGCGCAGCCGCGCCAGGGTGACGTGGGGCGAAAACTTGCGGCTTTCGGCGGGAAGGCCGATGCGCCGCATCAGCCGCTCGTGCTCGGCGTGCAGCTCGACGAGAGCCGGGTTGGGGGCGACCGCCGCGAACACCGCCCGCGGCTTGCGGCCCCCGAAGGCGTCGAGTCCGGCGAGCGCGAGATCGAAGGCGGGCCGGTCGATGCCGTCCAGCTCCGCGGCGACGTCACGGGCCATGGCGTCGTCGATATCGCCGAGGAAGCGCAGAGTGACGTGGTAGCTCTCCGGCTCGACCCAGCGGGCGCCGGGCAGGCCGCCGCGCAAGGCCGCGAGGGCGTCGCGGACGGCGGGCGGGATTTCGAGAGCGGTGAACAGGCGGGGCATGGCGATCTCTCGGACGGGGCGGCACGGAAACAGGAGTGGCGCCGGGCCGGCATGGCCCGGGGCCGGGTTCAGGAGCGGTCGCGGCGGGCGGCGGCGCGGGCCACCAGCTCCTCGACCTGGGGCAGCACGCGGGACACGATCGTCCGCACGCCCTCGGCATTGGGGTGGATGCCGTCGCGCTGGTTGAGGGCCCGCTCGGCCGCCACCCCGTCCAGGAAGAACGGCACCAGCGGCACGCCGTGGGCGGCGGCCAGCTCCGGATAGATGGCGTCGAACGCCTGCTTGTAGGCCGGCCCCATGTTGGGCGGCGCCTGCATGCCGACCAGCAGAACCGGCAGGCCGCGGGCGGCGAGCCGGCGCAGAATCTCGTCGAGCGCCTTGCGGGTGACCGCCGGGTCGATGCCGCGCAGGGCGTCGTTGGCGCCGAGCTCGACCATCACGGCATCGGCGTCGTCGCCCACCGCCCAGTCGAGCCGGGCGAGCCCGTCCGAGGCGGTGTCACCCGACACCCCGGCATTGACGATCTCGACCGCCCGGCCGCCGCTGCGACCGTTCGCCGCGAGAGCCTGCTGGAGCCGCACCGGGAACGCCTCGCCGGGCGGCAGGCCGTAGCCGGCGACCAGCGAGTCGCCGAGCGCCACGATGCGCAGCGGCGGCCGCCCCTCGGCGCCGCCGCCCCCGGTCGCCCCCGCCGGGAGGGCGAGGCCGAGCGCCAGCGCGCCCGTGACCGCGAGGGCACCCGTGACCGCGAGGGCCGGCACCGGAGCACCGCGGGCCGGCTGGACCCTGCGGCTCCACGCCCCATATGAGGGGGACCGCCGTCGCGGCGGCGACCATGCGGCGCGGCCGGCGCCCGCGGCGTCCGGGCGCGACCGAAGCCCGTGCCGCCACAGCACGCCCGACCCGAGCACGCCCGACCAGAGCACGCCGAGCCAGGACCCCAGACGACGCCCGACGATGGACGACAGCAATCCGACGATCATTCCTGCTTCCCTCGCACCCGCCATCTCGCTCGCCGGGGTCGATCTCGCCCTCGGCCGGGATGCGGCGCGGGTCCACATCCTCAAGCACATCACCCTGGATATAGGGCGTGGCGAGGCAGTCGGCCTCACCGGCCCGTCGGGCTCGGGCAAATCGACGCTGCTGATGGTGATGGCGGGCCTGGAGCGGCCGGACGCCGGCCGCGTGGTGGTCGACGGCACCGATCTCGGCAGCCTCGACGAGGACGCGCTGGCGCGCTTCCGCGGCCGCCGCGTCGGCATCGTGTTCCAGTCCTTCCACCTGATCCCGACCATGACGGCGCTGGAGAACGTCGCGGTGCCGCTGGAGCTGGCCGGCCGTGCCGACGCCGCGGCGGTCGCCCGCGCCGAGCTCGCCGCGGTCGGCCTCGGCGATCGGCTCGGCCACTACCCGTCCCAGCTCTCCGGCGGCGAGCAGCAGCGCGTCGCGCTCGCCCGGGCGCTGGCGCCGTCCCCGTCGATCCTGGTCGCCGACGAGCCGACCGGCAATCTCGACGAGGCGACCGGACGCGGCATCGTCGATCTGATGTTCGCCGGCCAGGCCGAGCGCGGCATGACGCTGGTGCTGGTCACCCACGACGCGAGCCTCGCGGCGCGCTGCGACCGCGTGGTGCGCATGCGCTCCGGCCGCATCGAGCCGGTTGCCGGCTCCGGCGCAACGCCCGGCGGTTCTCCGGCCAGCCAGCCGGCGCTGCCATGAGGGACCCGGCCGGCCGATCCGGGCGTCCGCCGGCACGCCGCTGGCCGCTGCTCGCCCGCCTGGCGCTACGCGACCTGCGCGGCGGCCTCTCGGGCTTCGGCGTGTTCATCGCCTGCATGGCGCTCGGGGTGATGACCATCGCGGGCGTCGCCTCGGTGTCGCGCAGCCTCACCGACGGCATCGGCCGGCAGGGCCGGGCGATCCTCGGCGGCGATCTCTCCTTCACGCTGGTGCAGCGCGAGGCGAGCGAGGCCGAGCGCGCCTTCATGGCGGCGTCCGGCGATCTCTC
Source organism: Rhodoplanes serenus (assembly GCA_009720755.1). Lineage (GTDB taxonomy): Bacteria > Pseudomonadota > Alphaproteobacteria > Rhizobiales > Xanthobacteraceae > Rhodoplanes > Rhodoplanes serenus. Next base: position 126,080 of record WNKV01000014.1, on the reverse strand, counting down.
GGTGGCGGCGGCCCTGCGGGCGCTCGCCCGCACCGGCGACGGCCGCTCGGCGCTGGTCGAGCTGAAGGCGGTCGATGCCGCCTATCCGCTCTACGGCGCGGTCGAGACCGAGCCACCGGCGCCGCTCGGCGCGCTGCTCGGCCGTGACGGCGACGCCTTCGGGGCGGTCGCCGATCCGCTGCTGCTCGCCCGCCTCGGCCTTGCGATCGGTGACCGCGTCACCGTCGGCACCGCGACGCTGGTGCTGCGTGGAACCGTGGGGCGCGAGCCCGATCGGCTCGCCGGCGGCGTCGGCTTCGGGCCGCGCCTGATGGTGAGCGACGACGCCTTGCGGGCGAGCAGCCTGCTCCAGCCCGGCAGCCTGGTGCGCTGGCTCTACCGGCTGCGCCTCGCCGAACCCGACCCGGCCGGCCGTGCCGATGCCCTCACCGATGTGGCCAATCGCCGCTTCCCCGATGCCGGCTGGGACATCCGGGCGAGCGCCAACGCCTCGCCGCAGCTCGAGCGCAACATCGACCGCTTCACCCAGTTCCTGACGCTCGTCGGCCTCACCGCGCTGCTGGTCGGCGGCGTCGGCGTCGCCAACGCGACCCGCCACTATCTCGACCGCAAGCGCGACACCATCGCGACCTTCAAGGCGCTCGGCGCCTCCGGCGGCCAGGTGGTGGCGCTCTACTTCGCGCAGATCCTCCTGCTGGCGGCATTCGGCGGCGTGATCGGCGTGGCGCTCGGCGCGGCGTTGCCGTTCGGCCTGTCGGCGGCGCTCGGCGCGCTGCTGCCGCTGCCGCTCGCCCCGTCGCTGCATCCCGACATTCTGGCGCTGGCGCTGCTCTACGGGCTGCTCACCGCGGTGACCTTCTCGGCCTGGCCGCTCGGCCGCGCCCACGACGTGCCGGTCTCGGCGCTGTTTCGTGATGCCGTGGCGCCCGATCCGCGGCGGCCGCGGCGCCGCTACGTCGCCGTCGCGGTCCTGTCGGGCGTAGCGCTCGCGGCACTGGCGATCGGGGCGTCCTTCGACCGTCGCGTCGCCGCCGTGTTCGTCGCCGCCGCGGTCGCGGTGCTGCTGCTGCTGCGCCTCGTCGCCAGCGGCGTGATGGCGCTGGCGCGCCGCGCCCCGCGGTCGCGCTCGGCGGTGCTGCGGCTCGCCGTCGCCAACGTCCACCGGCCGGCGGCGCTGACCCCGACCGTCGTCATCTCGCTCGGTCTCGGCATGGCGCTCCTGGTGACGCTCTTGGAGATCGACGGCAACCTGCGGCGGCAGTTCACCGCGGCGCTGCCCGAGCGGGCGCCGTCCTTCTTCTTCCTCGACATCCCGAGCGCCGAGGCGCCGCGCTTCGATGCGCTGGTGACGGCGCAGGCGCCCGGCGCGCGGCTCGAACGGGTCCCGATGCTGCGCGGTCGCATCGTCGCCGCCAACGGCGTGCGCGCCGAGGACCTGAAGGTGCGGCCGGATGCGAGCTGGGCGCTGCACGGCGACCGCGGCATCACCTACGCGACCGCGGTGCCGGCCGGCTCGCGCGTCGTCGCCGGCGACTGGTGGGGGGCCGACTATCGCGGGCCGCCGCTGCTGTCGCTGGAGAAGAAGATCGCCGAGGGCATCGGCGTTTCGATCGGCGACACCGTCACGGTCAATGTGCTCGGCCGCAACATCACGGCGCGCATCGCCAATCTGCGCACGGTCGACTGGCAGTCGCTCGGCATCAACTTCGTGCTGGTGTTCTCGCCCGGCGCCTTTGCGGGCGCGCCGCACACCGACATTGCCACCGTGACGTTCGCGGACGGCGGCACGCCGGCCGCGGAGGCGGCGCTGCTGAACGCGGTGGCGCAGGCGTGGCCGAGCGTCACCCCGGTGCCCGTCAAGGATGCGCTCGATCAGGCGGGGCGCGTCGTCGGCAATCTCGTCCGGGCCGTGCAGGGGGCGAGCGGCATCACCTTGGTGTCGGCCGTTCTGGTGCTCGCCGGCGCCCTCGCGGCCGGCCACCGCCATCGCGTCTACGACGCTGTGGTGCTGAAGACGCTCGGTGCCTCGCGACGACAGCTTGTCGCCGTCTATTTGCTGGAGTACCTGCTGATCGGCGCCGCCGCGGTTCTGTTCGGTGTCGCCGCCGGCTCGATCGCCGGATGGCGGGTGGTGACCGACCTGATGTCGCTGCCCTATGTCTGGCAGGCCGGTCCAGCGATGGCCGCGGCCCTCGCGGCCCTCGCCGTCACGGTCGCCTGCGGGCTGATCGGGACGGTGGCGGCGCTGGGCCGCAAGCCGGCCGCGGTATTGAGACGTCTTTAACCGTCCGGAGTCTTCCTTCCCGTCGTCTTTGCGACAACTAGCCGCTCCGCAAATGCTGGTCCGGACTGCGAAATTTACGCCGCGCGACAATCCGTCGCCGACGCGATCCGCAGATCGGACGCATATAATGTGCAAGTAAACACCGAGGCTCCAACCGCGGGACCACACCGCGGCACGAGCGACAACACGAGTGGACAACACGAAAAGGGGGTTCGACGATGTCGGACTACGAGCGGAACACCATCGGCGCGCCCTACGGCACCCTCTCGCGGGCCGAGGCGGCCGCCATCGATGTCGGCCTGCGCGCCTACATGCTGCGCGTCTACAACTACATGGTGCTCGGGCTCGCGATCACCGGCTTCGCCGCACTCGGCATGTACATGCTGTCGGTGACCGGAGACGCCGCGAGCGCCGCCAAGGTGATGCGCAACGGCGTCGAGGTGCCGATGATGATGCGTGGAGGCATGTACCTCACGCAGATCGGCTACACCGTTTACGTGAGCCCGCTCAAGTGGGTGATCATGCTGGCGCCGCTCGGCCTCGTGTTCGCGCTCAGCTTCGGCGTCGAGCGGATGCGTCCGGCCACCGCGCAGGTGCTGTTCTGGCTCTACGCCGCGCTGGTCGGCCTGTCGCTCGGCTCGATCTTCATGGTGTTCACCGGCACCTCGGTGGTGCGCGTGTTCTTCATCACGGCCGCGACCTTCGGGGCGCTGTCGCTGTGGGGCTACACCACCCAGCGTGATCTGACCGGCATGGGCTCGTTCCTGATCATGGGCCTGTTCGGCATCATCATCGCGAGCCTGGTGAACATCTTCCTCGGCAGCACCATGCTCCAGTGGGTGATCTCGATGGTCGGCGTGCTGGTGTTCGCGGGCCTCACCGCCTACGACACCCAGCGGCTGAAGAACGAGTACATCTACGGCGCCATGGAGGGCGACGTGCTGGAGCGGTCGGCCATCATGGGGGCGCTGTCGCTCTACCTGGACTTCATCAACCTGTTCACCCTGCTGCTCCAGCTTCTCGGCCAGCGCGAGGAGTGATCGAGCGACCGATCGGAAGATCGAGGGATCGACGTCGACCGGGGCCGCATGCGGCCCCGGCTTGTTTTTGGGTTCGACCGGAGCGCCCGTCTCGGTGCTGCCGTCGCCGCCGGCCCCCGCCACAGGCGGTCGCCGCACCATGATGTCGAATTTGTCATGCGGGGCGGTGCCGTGGCGGTCTTCTCGCGGCCATCGGTCCGTCCTACATTGAGGGCGGTTTGTTGCGGCAGGCAACCCCGCGCCTGCCCGCGGGTGGACGAAAGGATCTTCCCCCATGTCGGACTTCGATCGCAATACCGTCGCGTCCCGCGGCTATCCGGCCGACAGGGCGGTGGCGGTGGATCAGGGCCTGCGAGCCCACATGATCACGGTGTACAACTACATGGCCGGTGGCGTTGCGCTCACCGGCATCACCGCCTGGCTGACCTTCCAGCTCGCCACCGTCACCGACGCGGCCGGCAACATCACCGGCCTCACCGGCTTCGGCCAGGTGCTGTTCGGCAGCCCGCTGATGTGGGTGCTGGTGCTGGCCCCGCTCGGCCTCGTGTTCTATCTGAGCTTCCGCATCGAGCGGCTCCAGGCGAGCACCGCCCGCACGCTGTTCTTCGTCTATGCGGGCCTGCTCGGCCTGTCGCTGGCGTCGATCTTCATGGTCTACACGGCGGCGTCGATCACCCGGGTGTTCTTCATCTCGGCGGCGGCCTTCGGCGCGTTGTCGCTGTGGGGCTATACCACCCAGCGTGATCTCTCCGGGATGGGCTCGTTCCTGATCATGGGCCTGTTCGGCCTGATCATCGCCAGCCTGGTCAACATCTTCCTCAAGTCGAGCGGGCTCGACTGGGCGCTGTCGGTCGCCGGTGTCCTGATCTTCGCCGGGCTCACCGCCTGGGATACCCAGAAGATCAAGGAAATGTACGACCCGATGGACGACGGGACGGTAGGCGGCCGCAAGGCCGTGATGGGGGCGCTCGCGCTCTACCTCGACTTCATCAACCTGTTCCTGATGCTGCTGCGTCTGGTCGGCGACCGTCGCTGACCGCCGTCTCGGAACACCGTCGCTGCACAGGCGAGCCCCGTCCGACGCCCCGGCCCCGCGGCCGGGGCGTCGCCGTTTCGGCGACATGCCGCACCGAGGGCACGCTCTTCCGGCGAATGCTGCGATCCGCCATCATGCCCGAATCATGACCCTGACGCCGACGATCTACCGTCCCGCGACCCCCGCTGACGTTCCGGCCATCACCGCCATCTACGCCCACGCGGTGCGGACCGGCTCCGCCTCGTTCGAGATCGAGTCGCCCGACGAAGCCGAGATCGCGCGGCGGATGACCGCGCTGGCGGCGAGCGATCACCCGTACTTCGTCGCCGAGAGCGGCGGCGCCGTGCTGGGCTACGCCTATGCGGGGCCGTACCGGCTGCGCCCGGCCTACCGCTGGACCGTCGAGGATTCGATCTACGTGGCGCCGAGCGCCACCCGGGCGGGGCTCGGCCGCGCGCTGCTGTTCCGGTTGCTGCTGGAGAGCGAGGCGCGCGGCTTTCGTCAGATGGTGGCGGTGATTGGCGACACCGAGAACATCGCCTCCATCGAGCTGCACCGCGACGCCGGCTTCCGGCTGGTCGGGGTGCTGGAGAACGTCGGCTTCAAGCACGGCCGCTGGCTCGGCTCGGTGCTGATGCAGCGTTCCCTCGGCGACGGTGCCGCGACCCTGCCGGCGTGATCGCGCCGCGGCAGGATCGTCCGGCAGGAACGCCGATCAGGAGACGACGCGCAGGCTGACCTTGTCGAGCTCGCGCAGCACGCGGTCGAGCTCGTGCCCCATCTTGACGATAAGGCCGGTCGCCGAGACCACCCGCCAGGCGCCCTGGCGGCGCGCCAGCCTGGGGTTCTTCTCGATCCGATAGAGCGGCACCTCGGTGGTGCGGCGGAACACCGAGAAGACCGCCCGGTCCTTATGGAAGTCGATGGCGTAGTCGCGCCACTCGCCGGACGCCACCTTGCGGCCGTACAGGCCGAGGATGCGGGACAGCTCCCGCCTGCTGAAGGTCACGCGGGCAGGGGTGGCGCCAGGCAGGGCCGCAGGCCCCGCACCGTCGCCCCCGCGAAACTCGCTGGGCTCGTTGTCCCCGCACTCGAGGCTCATGGCTCCTCCTGCTGCCGACGGTCGGTCCTGTGTCGGTCATAGGCATGTCATGATCCCCCTGCGCTCCGGCAAGGGCAAGGGCAGTGGGGTCGCGGCGGGGTCGCGGTGGCCGCGGGGGGCAGCCGTGGGGGGCGGGCCCGGAGGCGCCCCGGCGAGGGCGCCCGGAGGTCGCGCGGTCGCGTCGCTCACGGCTTCTCACGGGGCGATCACGCATTCGTCAGCCCGTTCATAATGCTGCCGGAATTCGGCCCCGGCGAAGTCGATCCGGACTGTCATGAAAGGACCGTTGGCATAGGGTCCGGTCCGAGAAGAGAGCCGGTTCCTCAGCCCCCCAGCCCCCCGGGCTCGTAAGGGCCGGACCCTGTCGCCAGCAGGACGCGCGCCCCCGATTGCCGACGGGGCGGACCCAGACCTCATCGACATCGATCATCAGGCCGGCTTCGCCGGCTTTTTTTGTGTCTCGATCCGGCGATCGGAGGCGGCCGCCCGGTGCGTTGCCGATCTCGACCGTACTCCCTGGTACGCCCTTCGATCGGCGCCTGCCGGATCGGCCGAAATCGGCTCCGGCGCAGCCCCGTCGGAGTGTCCAAACGGGCTCTCAGTCCTCGCCGCGCGCGACCGTCTCGAACGAGACGTCGCGCTGGGCGGTGCGCAGCGACACCACGAAGCCGGCGATGACGTCCACGAAGGTGATCGCCAGGAGCAGGAAGAAGGTCGCGGTGGCGGCCTCGCGGACCAGCAGGAACTCGACCAGCATGGCGATGAAGAGGAGCAGCGACAGGACGTGATCGACCACGCTGCGGCGCGACATCCGGGTCGCCTTGACGATCTCCAGGAACAGGAACACCAGCCCGACCACGATCAGCGCATCGCCCCAGGTCAGCGCGAAGGTCGCCTGCGAGATCATCGAGACCTGGAGCAGCGGGGCGGTCCAATCGAAGCCGCGCAGCAGGAAGGCGACGATGTTGTAGATCGCGAAGGGCACGATCAGCAGCGGAAATCCCACGATGAACATGTCCGATCCCCCCGACGGGACGAGCCGATTCGAGCCGAGACGGCAGCCGCCGGGTCCGGCGTCGTCCGGCGTGTCGCCGTCCCTTAAAGCACGTTCCCGTCGCGGGTGCAGCGCCGGCGTGGCGTGACGCCGCGAGAGGGACGCGGGCCGATCGTGCGAAGCCCCGCGCGGTCCGGACCACGCAGACACACGACAGCGCCCGGGGCGGGCACCCCGGGCGCTGCCTGTAACGGGATCGAAGCGTCGGCTCGCGGCGCGACCGGGTCGCGCCGGCGGAACCGTCAGTCCTCGGACTTCTTCGTGAAGATCTGCCGGCCGCGATACATGCCGGTCTTCAGGTCGACGTGGTGCGGACGGCGCAGCTCGCCCGAATCCTTGTCCTCCACATAGGTCGGCGCCTTGATGGCGTCGGCCGAGCGGCGCATGCCGCGGCGGGAGGGCGAGGTCTTTCGTTTCGGCACGGCCATGGGGTCGGTCTCCTCGACAGGGGCCGGCTGCGGAGACGCGCCGAGGCCCGGTTTTCCGGAAAGTGGGGCTTATAGAGCATGCGGTGCGGGCTGGCTAGAGCGCAATGCGCGCCCCCGGTCCGCCCACGGGGCCTGGCCGGCCACCGGCCGCGGCTCCCGGCGTCGGCGCCACCGTCAGGCCGGCGGCCGCGGCAAGGCCAGGATGCGGCGGGCCTCGGCCGGGCTGGCCGGCTCGGCGTCGAGCGCCCGCACGATGCGCACCGCCTTCTCGACCAGCGCCGCGTTCGACGGGGCGAGCACGCCGCGCTCGACATAGAGGTTGTCCTCCAGCCCGACCCGGACATGGCCGCCGAGCAGCACCGCCTGGGCCACCATCGGGAACTGGGCGCCGCCGATGCCGAAGCCGGTCCAGAACGCCCCCGCCGGCAGCAGGCTGCGCATGAACAGCATGCTCTCCGGGGTGGCCGGGGCGCCCCACGGCACCCCGAGGCAGAGCTGGAACATCGCGGGCGGGTGCAGCACCCCTTCCTCGATGAGGCGCAGCGCCAGCCGCACATTGCCGCTGTCGAAGCATTCGAGTTCCGGCAGCACGCCGGCCGCCGCCACCGCCCGTCCCATCACCCGCAGATGCGCCGGCGTGTTGACGAAGACGAACTCGCCGAAGTTCATGGTGGTGATGTCGAGGGTGCAGATCTCCGGCCGCAGCGCCTCGATGTGGCGCACCCGCAGCTCGGGCGGGGCGAGCGTGGTGCCCTCGCCGCCGACCTTCGGGTCGGCCGCCGACGGGATGAACCGCGCGCCCGCCCCGGTGGTCAGATTGAGGATGACGTCGGCATCGACGGCGCGGATGCGCTCCACCACCTCGCGGTAGAGGGCGAGATCGGTCGCCGGCTTGCCGGTCGCCGGATCGCGGACATGGATGTGGACGATGGCGGCGCCCGCCCGTGCCGCCTCGATGGCCGACTCGGCGATCTGTTCGGGCGTGACCGGGACGGCCGGGCTCTTGCCGACGGTGTCGCCGCCGCCCGTGAGGGCGCAGGTGACGATCACGGGGCGCTTTCCCCGTCCGGCGGATGCTTCGGTCATGGCTCAGTTGCTTTCGAGGCCGAGCCGCCGGATCAGCTCGCCCTTCAGCTTGTAGTCGTCGAGGATGCGGGCGCGGAACTGGGCGCTGTCCAGATAGGCGGCGACCTGCCCGGTGTTCTCCAGCGCCTTGGTGACGGGCTCGGACTTGACGGCGGCCGCGCAGGCGCGCTCCAGCGCAGCCTTCACGGGCGCCGCGATGCCCTTGGGGGCGAACAGGCCGTTGAGGCCCTGCGACAGCGACCGCTCGACCCCGAGTTCCTTGGCGGTCGGCACCTCGGGCAGGCTGGGATGGCGCTCGTCCGAGAACACCGCGAGGACGCGGACGCTCTGGCCGCGCACCGAGGAGACCGCCGGCACCAGGAAGTCGATGTCGCCCTTCAGCAGCACCGGCAGGCCGGCGGCGTCGCCGCGGAAGGGGACGTGCTGCACCTTCATGTTCAGCGCCGCCGCGGCGTTCTCGGCCGACAGATGGCCGATGGAGCCGACCCCCGGGCTGCCATAGGTCAGCGGATGCTCCGCCGCCCGGGCCGCGGCGATCAGGTCCTTGGCGGTCGCGTGGGGCGAGTCGGCCCGCACCACCAGAGCGAAGACGTTCTCGAAATACTGGCAGATGTACTCGAACGAGTCGGCGTCGTAGCTGACGCCCTTCACCAGGTAGGGCGCGTTGGTGACCGGCGTCGCCGGGCCGGCGGCGAGAACATGGCCGTCGGGCGGGGCGGCGAGCAGCGCCCGGAACCCGAGGGTGCCGCCGGCGCCCTCGCGATTGGTGACGTAGACGTTCTGCCCGAGATCGCCGGTCATGGCTTGCGCCATGGCACGCGCCACGATGTCGACGCCGCCACCGGCCGTCCACGGCACGATCAGCTCGATCGGCCGCGTCGGCCAGTTCGGCGTCGCGCTCTGGGCGGCGGCCGGCACGGTCCCGGCCGCCAGGGTGAGAGCGAGGAGCGAAGCGGTCGCGAGCATCCGGGTCATGGCGGTCCTTCTCGTTCGGGGGGCGGGGCCGGTGCGGCGCTCAGTCGTCCAGGATGGCGACCGCGCGCGTCCAGCCGGCGGAGGCGGCGTGGATCTTCACGGGGAAGCAGGCGACCGTGAAGCCGGTCGCCGGCAGCACCTCGAGATTGTGCAGCTTCTCCAGATGGCAGTAGCCGACGGCGCGACCGGCCTTGTGGCCTTCCCAGATGATCGACGGATCGCCGGTCTCGGCGTAGCGGCGGGCGGTGGCCGAGAACGGGGCGTCCCACGACCAGGCGTCGGTGCCGGTGATGCGCACGCCGCGCTCGGTGAGATGGAGCGTCGCGTCGCGGCCGATGCCGCAGCCGGCGTCGAGATAATCGGGATGCCCGTAGCGGGCGCCGGCCGCCGTGTTGACCAGCACGATGTCGAACGGCCGCAGCGTGTGGCCGATGCGGGCGAGCTCCGCCGCGACGTCCGCGGCGGTTGCCACATAGCCGTCCGGGAAGCCGCGGAAGTCGAGCTTCACGCCGGGCCGGAAGCACCAGTCGAGCGGGATCTGGTCGATGGTCGCGGCCGGCTCGCCGCCGTCGACCACGTCGTGGTTCATGGTCGGATGGAAATGCCAGGGCGCGTCCAGATGGGTGCCGTTGTGGGTGGTCAGCGTCACCGTCTCGATCGCCCAGGCGGCGCCGTCCGGAAGCTGCTCGGGGGTGAGGCCGGGGAAGAAGCCGCCGAGCCGCGGAAAGGTCTGCCGGTGATCAAGATAGGTGATCGACGGCCGCGCCATCGGCGGGTCGGCGACGGTGTCGTTGTCGAGGCTGACCGAGAGATCGACGATGCGGGGGGCCATGGGAGCGATGTCGCGGAACGGGCGGCCCGGCGGCCGCGGGAGGGCGGGACGACGGCCGCAGGACACCATGCGCCCGCTCATGTGTCAATCGCTTGATTGAAGCAATTGCTTGAATTAGGCTTCCCGGCGGGCCTTGCGCTCGCCATCAATCCGGGGCTCGTGGGCGGCGGCCTTCGGCCCGCCGGCCGAGTATCGTCGAAGCGCCAGCCCGGGACCCACATGCCCACGACCGAGACTCTCACGACGCCGAACGACGACCGCGCCGGCGATCCGGCGGAAGGATCCGGCGCCGACGCGCCGGCGGGGGTCGAGGGTCCGGCGCATCGAAGCGGGCGCGCAGGCCGAGACACCCGCGGGCGCCTGCTCGATGCCGCCGAGCGCCTGTTCGGCGAACTGGGCTACAGCAATGTCTCGACCCGCCAGATCGCCGAGGCCGCGAAGGCCAATGTGGCGGCCGCCCACTACCATTTCGGCTCCAAGGAGCGGCTGCTGCGGGCCGTGTTCGAACGCCGTCTCGCCGCCATCAATGCCGAGCGCGAGGGCCTGCTGGCCGATTGCGTGCGCGCCGCCGGGGGTCGGCCCGAGGTCGGTGCCGTGCTCGATGCTTTCATCCGTCCGGTCCTGCGGCTGTCGGAGACCGAGGGTGGCCGCCGCTTCAACCTCTTGGCCGGGCGGTCGTCGACCGACTCCAACCCGGAGGTCCGCCGGGTGGTGTTCGAGGTCTACGACGCGGTCGGGCGCGGCTTCGTCGACGCGGCGGCGGCGGCGTGCCCACAGCTCTCCCGCGAGGAGCTGTTCTGGCGGCTCGCCTGCGTCTACGGCGCCATGATGTACATCCGCGCCGACAACGGCCGTCTCCAGCGTCTGTTCGGCCCGGAGTTCAGCCTGTCCGACGTCGGCGGGGCGCTGCGTTTCGCGCTGCCCTTCCTGACCGCCGGCATGCGGGCACCGCCGGCCGCCGACGATCCGCCGCAGCCATGAACCGGCGCGTGGCCGTCACGGCCGGCGGCTGCCGACCACGCAGCTCGCCAGCGCTCGCGAGGCGCGGCGCTCATGGATGCCGGCGAGGCGGCGCAACCCCGGGCCGGGTCGGCCAGCGTTGCGCCGGCGCGGGTCGGGCAGCATCGCGGCCATCAGGGCGGCCTGGCTCGCAGTGAGATCGCGGGCCGAGCGGCCGAAGGCGCGGCGGGCGCCGGCCTCCGCCCCGAAGATGCCGTCCGGCCCCCATTCGGCGACGTTGAGATAGATCTCCATCTGCCGCCGCTTGCCGAGCACCAGGTCGAGCCACAGCGCCAGTGGCGCCTCCAGGGCCTTGCGCACGAAGCTGCGCCCCGGCCACAGAAAGAGGTTCTTGGCGAGCTGCTGCGACAGGGTCGAGGCGCCGCGCGCCTCGGCGAGCCCGTCGTCCTGGATGGCCTCGCGGATCTCGTTCCAGTCGATCCCCCGGTGCCGGCAGAAGCGGGCGTCCTCGGCGGCGATCACCGCGACCGGCAGGGCCGGCGCGATGGCGTCCAGCGGCACCCAGACGCGAGCGACCGGGGCGCCGGTCGCCCAGCGCCACAGCATCAGCGTCGAGACCGGCTGCCCGATCCAGTACAGCGGCGTCAGCACGTAGGGCAGCAGCAAGATCGCGAGCACCAGCAGGACCGCGATCTTGAGGGCGCCGGCCAGCCGCCGCGCCGGGCGCACCGAGGAGGCAAGGGTCATGGCGGAGATCGTAGCGCGTCGTGTGCGTCGCGTCCTTGCGCCCCGCGGCGAAGTCCCGCAGTTTGCGCCGGCATGACCGCGATCATCCAGACTCTCCTGCTGCTCCTCGCCGTCCTGGTCGCGGTTGCCGTCATGGCCCGCCGCCTGAACGTCGCCCCGTCCATCGTGCTGGTGATCGCCGGTGTCGCGGTCGCCTTCGTGCCCGGGCTGCCGACGATCGAGCTGGCGCCCGAATTCGTCCTTCTCGTGGTGCTGCCGCCGCTGATCTATCTGGCCGGCGTGTCGATGAGCTGGCGCGAGTTCCGCTTCAACCTGCGTTCCATCTCGTTGCTCGCCTTCGGCTGCGTGGTGTTCACCACCTGCGCGGTGGCGGTCGGCGCCCATGTCGTGCTCGGCCTGCCATGGGGCCTCGCCTTCGTGCTCGGCGCCATCGTGTCGCCGCCCGACGTGGTGGCGCCGCTGGCGGTGGCGCGCCGGCTCGGCCTGCCGCGCCGCATCCTGGTGGTGCTCGAAGGCGAGGGGCTCGCTAACGACGCCACCGCCCTGATCCTCTACCGCTTCGCCGTCGCGGCGGTGAGCACCGGGGCGTTCTCGCTGCCGGAAGCGGCCGGCACCTTCGCGGCGATCGTGATCGGCGAGGTGGCGTGGGGGCTCGCGGTCGGCTGGATCAGCCTGCGGATGCGGCATTGGGCGCGCGATCCGCGGGTCGAGATCACGCTGTCGATGATGACGCCGTATCTCGCCTACTGGGTGCCCGAGCATCTCGGCGGCTCCGGCGTGCTGGCGACCGTCGCGGCCGGCCTCTATGTGAGCTGGAACGGGCCGCTGCTGATCTCCTCGGCGACGCGGCTGCAAGGCGTCTTCTTCTGGGATCTGCTGGTCTATCTGATCGAGGGCTTCATCTTCCTGATCACCGGGATGCAGGCGCGCGCCCTGATCGAGCGCATCGAGTCGCATTCGCTGGTCGAGATCCTGCTCGGCATCGCGGTCACCACCCTGATCTGCATCGTGGCCCGCTTCGTCTGGGTGTTCCCGGCGATCTACCTGCCGCGCTGGCTGTTTCGCGGGGTGCGCCGGCGCGATCCGGCGCCGGTCTGGCAGCGCCCCTTCATGATCGCCTTCGTCGGCGTGCGCGGGATCGTCTCGCTCGCCGCCGCGCTGGCGCTGCCCTTCGCGCTTCAGAATGGGGAGCCGTTCCCGTATCGCGACTTCATCGTGGTGGTGACGTTCGGCGTCATCGTCATGACGCTGGTCGGCCAGGGCCTGATGATGCCGCTGGTGATGCGCTGGCTCGGCCTCGCCGCGGTCGGCATCGCCGAGCGGCGGATCGAGCGCGAGCGCGAGCTCACCGCCCGCCACGACGCCATCGACGCGGCGCAGCGGCGCCTCGCCGACATGCTGGCGCAGGGCACGGTGGGCGAAGGCGTCTACGCCCTGCTCGCCGCCCGCAACGACCAGCGCGTGCTCCAGGTGCCGCGGACCCTGGAGGAGGGCTTCGAGACCGCGAAGCTCGGCGGCCGGCTGCGGCTGGAGCTGATCGCGGCCGAGCGGCAGCACCTGCATCAGCTGGAGCGCGACGGCGCCCTCACCGACGAGGCGCGCCGCCGCATCGAGCGCGAGCTGGATCTCGAGGAGGCCAGCATCGCCTGCAAGGCCGAAGGCTATGATCCGCCGCTGTGAGGCATCGCGCCGGAAGGCGCATCCCGCGGCCGCGCCGGGCGGCCGCCGACCGAGCCGAGGGACCCGTCATGGGCCGACACACGAGCCGCCGTCCGAGTGCCATCGCCACCGTCGTCGCGCTCGCCGCCGTGCTGGTCGCCGCGGCGGTGGCCGGTCCGGCCGGCGCCCGGGCCGAGACGCCGGCGGCGCCGGCGCTTCCCGACCGCGTCCTCGGAGCGCCCGATCCCGGCGCGCTGGCCGACGACGAGGCCGGCCGGCTGGTGCGCCGCGGCCGCGATCTCGTCACCGCCACGTATGCCCATATCGGCCCGGCGGTGGCCGATCCGGCCAGGCGCTACGCCGGCAACAATCTCGCCTGCGGCAATTGCCACCTGCACGCCGGGACCAAGAAGTTCGGCCTGCCGATCTACGGCCTGTTCGCCCTGTTTCCGCAGTACAGCGCCCGGGCCGGGGCCGAGATCACCATCGAGGATCGCATCGACGGCTGCATGACCCGCAGCATGAACGGCCGGCCGCTGCCGGCCGATTCGCCCGAGATGCGCGCCTTCGTCGCCTATGTGCGCCACCTGTCGGACGGCTACCCACCGGGCCGGCCGGTCTCCGGCCTCGGCACCGGGGCGATGCCGGAGCTCGACCGCGCCGCCGATCCCGAGCGTGGCCGCGCCCTCTACGCCCGCGCCTGCCTCGACTGTCACGGCCGCGACGGCGAGGGCATTCGCCGCGGCCTGCCGACCACGGCGCTCGGCTACATGGTGCCGCCGCTGTGGGGGCCAGACAGCTTCAACGACGGCGCCGGCATGGCGCGGCTGATCACCGCGGCCAATTTCCTGCACTTCAACATGCCGCACGGCACCGACTATCTCGACCCGCGGCTGTCGGTGGAGGACGCCTGGGACCTCGCCGCCTTCATGGTGTCGCAGCCGCGGCCGCAGCGGGCCGGTCTCGACAAGGACTTTCCCGACCTGCTGGCGAAGCCGGTCGACACGCCGTACGGGCCCTATGCGGACGGCTTCCCGGAGCGGCAGCACAAGTACGGGCCGTTCGCGCCGATCCGTGCCGAGATCGCCCGGCTGCGGGCGGCGCGCGCCGGCGGCTCGCCGCGCTGAGGTGGGCGTGGTCAGCGGTGCGTCTCGGCACCCCGCAGCGCGGCCTGGTCGTGCTGCGGGCCGGGGCTGCCGCGCAGCCAGAGCTGACCGCACGCCGCCTCGATGTCGCGTCCCTGCGTATCGCGGACCACCGCCGGCACGCCGGCTCGGGACAGCCGGCCCCGGAACAGGGCCAGGCTGACGTCCGGTGTGCGAGGGAGCGCGATGCCGGCGACCGGGTTCCATCGCATCAGGTTCACCCGGGCGGGCCGTCCCGCCAGCATGAGGGCGAGACGGTCGGCGTCGGCAGGGCTGTCGTTGAGGCCGGGCAGCAGGAGATACACGAAGGTCACCACGCGATTGTGGCGCATCGCCCAGGACAGCGCCCGATCCACGACCTCGGCGAGATCGTGCCTGCGGGCGCCGGGGATCAGATGATCGCGCACCGCCTGCGTGGTCGCGTGCAGTGAGACGGTGAGGTTGATGGCGAGATGCTCCTCGCGCAGCCGCGCCAGCGCCTTGGGAATCCCGATGGTCGACACGGTGATGCCGGTGGTCGGAAAGTCGAGGCCGCGGCGGTCGCGCAGGATGCGGATGGCCGCCAGGACTGCATCGTAGTTGTTCAGCGGCTCGCCCATTCCCATGAAGACGATGCGATTGACCCGCGGCCCGAGCCGCACGACCTGCTCGACGATCTCGCCGGCCGCGAGGTTGCGCTTCATCCCGGCACGCCCGGAGGCACAGAATCGGCACGCGAAGGCGCAGCCGACCTGCGAGGAGACGCAGGCCGTGTGGCCGTCGACCCGGCGGATCAGCACAGCCTCCACGGCGTAGCCGTCGTCGAGACCGAACAGCATCTTTTCGGAGCGCGAGCCGCGCTCGCGGGCGATCGGGCGCAAGCCGCGCAACCGCACGCCCCGTGCCGCGGCCCAGCGTTGCAGCCGGCGGGGCGGATCGGCATGCGGCACGAACAGCGCCCGGTAGTCGACGTCCGGTGCGGCGCCGAGCGCGTCGAAGGCCGTCGCGTCGAGCCCCAGGGCCAGCGGCGGAGAGGGCGGGACACCGGCGCATGGCTCCGGCGCAAGGGCGGGCAGGGGAGGGGGAGGCGGCATCGCGTCGACTCGCACGGGGAGCCCGGAGCGGGTCCGGCTACGTCCGAATTAGTAACTGACGCGACGGTTATAAACAATCCACAGCCCGCCACCGTCCGGCAGGTCCGGCTTCGGGGCCTTCGCCTTCAGGTGAAGGCGTGGTCCGGATAGAGAACTTGGAGAATCCGGCGGGTCTGCTCGGTCATGAAAGCCGCGAGGCTCTCCCGATGCGACACCAGGCCCAGCATGCAGGCCCCCTGGATCACGGCCTGGATGATGCGCGCGGCCGTCTCGGGAGGATGCGGCGTCGGCGGCAGCCTTGCGGCGATGGCCGCGTGCACGAGGTCGTTGCGCTCCCGCGCCAGGGCGGTCAGGCTGGCGTCCTGGATGTCGCTCCAGAACAGCAGCAGATAGCCCGACATGTCGTCGTCGCCCTCCATGCCGGAAATCAGATCCCTGAGCATCGCCCAGAGCGGATCGAGGCCGGGGCCGAACGCCGCGGTGGCGAAATAGTCCCGCACCTCCTGGGTCGTCCGCTCCATCACCCTGCGGTGCAGCGTCGCCTTGTCCTTGAACCGCTGGATCAACGCGGCTCGCGACAGACCGACTGCGGTCGCCACATCCGACAGGGTGAATTCCGACGGTCCCTTGCGCAGCATCACGCTCCGAGCGGCGTTCAGGATGGTCGTATCGCTGTGCAGTTTGGGTCTCGGCATTGGGATCGGGTTTCGGCGGCTGAAGGGGGCGTCGATCGTCGCCAGGCGGCGGACCGAGCGATATCATTGCCGGGTCACCTCCGGGAGGGGGCGGGCGTCGCGTCTCCTCTGGTGCCGATGAAGGACTGCCTCGATCCATGGGCAGGACAGAAAGTGTCGACACTTTGGGCGGTGCCGCTCGGGAGGAATGGAGACCGGCCGGCGCCAGCGTTGCCGAAACCGATCCAGCAAAGGCCATGATGCCTGAGATGGCTGACGTGGAGGCAATTCGGCGGCCGTTCGACCCCAGTTGACGAGACGGCGGCTTTCACCTCATCCTGTCTACACTTCGATCGGAGCGCCGGAATGCAGCCCCCTCCTTCCGCTACGCCGACTCTTGCGACCCCTATTCTCGCGACCCCGAGCCTGTCCGACACCGCCACCCGTGGCGACGGCGTCTTCGAGCGCATCCTGGACATGATCTACCGCTGCGAGCTGCCGCCCGGCGCCGTCCTCAACGAGTCGGTGCTGGCGGCGCGCTTCGGCCTCAGCCGCGGCCCGGTGCGCGAGGCGGTCCGCCGCCTCCAGGGCATCCAGCTCGTCACCCGCGAGCCGTTCACCCGCGCCCGCGTCATCACCTTCGATCCCGCTGCGGTGCGCGACCTGTTCGAGATGCGCGAGGCGCTCGAAGGCTATGCCTGCCGGCTGGCGGCCGAGCGCATGACCGACCAGGAGCTCGATGCGCTCGCGGCCGATCTCGAGGCGCAGGCCGACAAGGCTGCGGCGGCGGCCCTCGACGGCACGCCCTTCGACTTTCACGAGCGCATCGTGCGGGCGAGCCGCAACGGCCGCATCGTCAAGACGCTGTGCGGGGACCTCTATCACCTGCTGCGCATGTATCGCCGCTGGTCGGGCGCCGCCGTCACCCGCAAGTCCGAGGCGCTGACCGAGCATCGCCAGATCTACCGGGCGCTGCGCAACCGCGACGGCGAGCTGAGCGAGTCGCTGATGCGCTCCCATATCGCTCGCGCCGCCGCCAACGTGATCAGCCGGGCGCCCGCCGAAGCCGGCGACACCGACACGTCGGCCGCCTGAGCCGCGGGCTCGGTGGCATCGACGAGACCCGATCAAACGCGATCAGAGCCGCGTGCTGCGGCCGCAGGGAGGAACCCCCATGACTGTCTCGACCCATCCGCCGCCGGGACCGAGCCGCCGTGCCGTGCTGGTCGCGGCCGCCGGCGCCGCCGCGCTCGGCGGCCTCGGCCTCCGCGTCGCCCGGGCATTCCCGACCGAGCCCGTCACGGTGATCATCCCGTATGCCCCCGGCACCACCGACCAGCTCGTGCGGGTGCTCGGCATGGGCATGGAGAAGACGCTGGGCAAGCCGCTCGTCACCGAGACCAAGCCGGGTGGCGGCGGCAGCGTCGGCGCCTCCTACGTGGCCAAGCGGGCCAAGCCGGACGGCCATACGCTGATCTTCGGGGTCAGCGCCTTCCACACCATCGCGCCGCATCAGACCGCGCTGCCCTATGGCTTCGCGGATCTCAAGCCGGTGGCCCGCCTCACCGTCGGCCCCAACATGATGGCGGCCCGCGTCGGCGCTCCGTTCAAGGACGTCCGCGAGCTGGTGGCCTACGCCAAGGCCAACCCCGAGAAGGTGACCTATGGCAGCGCCGGCACCGGCGGCGCCTTGCATCTGGCCGGCGAGGCGTTCGCCCAGGCGGCCGGCATCAAGCTCACCCATGTGCCGTTCCAGGGCGTCACCCCGGCGGTGGCGGCGGCGGTCGGCGGCACCGTCGACCTCGCCTTCGGCTTCGCCCAGGCGGTGATGCCGCAGGTCGACGGCGGCCGGCTGGTCGCCCTCGCCCAGTTCGGCCCCAAGCGCACCAAGGTGCTGCCCGACGTGCCGACCTTCCGCGACATGGGGGTCGACCTGGCGATGCCGCCGCTCACCGGCTTCTGGGCGCCCGCCGCCACCCCGGACGACGTCGTCGCCAAGCTCGCCGAGGCGATCCGGGTCGGCAGCATGGCGCCCGACTTCGTCGCCTTCTGCGAGAAGAGCCGCACCGAGATCGACTATGTCGGCCCGGCCGAGTTCCGCCGCGAGCTGGAGACCGAGAACGCCTTCTTCCTCGACATGCTCAAGCGGCTCGGCATGGCCCGCACCGGCTGATCCGAGGGCGCCGCGCACGGCGCCACCCGCTCTCGACGCGACGCGGTGGCCGGCCGGCCGCCGCGGCTGATCCCCGAAGGAGAGTAACGTGCCTGTCCGAACCCGAGACGAGGCCGCCGCGCTGGCGCGGCGCTATCTCGACGCCATGGAGCGCCGCGCGCTCGACGAGGCGGCGCGCTGCGTCGCGGCCGATGCCGTGCTGACCTTCCCGGGCGGCCATCGCCGCGCCGGCGTCGCCGACATCGTCAGCGGGTCCGGTGCCCGCTATCAGTTCGTCGGCAAGCATTTCGAGGCCGTGGAAGCCTACGACGCGCCGGCCGGCGGCTTCGTCGTCTATTGCCGCGGCACGCTGCACGGCCGCTGGCGCGACGGGGCGCCGTTCGAGGGCATCCGCTTCGTCGACCGCTTCGAGATCGACGGCGAGGGAATCCGCCGCCAGGACGTCTGGAACGACGCCGCCGAGCATCGCCTGGCGCGGGCCGCGGCGCTCGCCCCCTCTTCCGAGCCGGTGCGGTGAGCCGATGAGCAGCACCGCCCTCGCTTCCACCGCCACCCCCGCCGCTCCTGCGGCCGTCCCGGCGCTGGCCGCCTATGCGGACGAGCTCGCCGCCTTCGCGGCGTCGCTCACCCCCGCGGCGATCCCCGAGGCGGTGCGGCGCCACGCCCGCCTGGTGCTGCTCGACACCGTCGGGGCGATCGTCGCCGGCACCCGCGAGACCGAGATCGCGGCGCTCGCCGCGGCCCTGCGCGCCGGCAGCGCCACGGCACCGGCCCAGCTCGCCTTCGTGCTCGGCACCGCCGGGGTGGCGATCGAGCTCGACGAGGGCTGCGCGCCCTCGCGCGGCCACCCGGGCGTCCATGTCGTCCCGGCCCTCCTGGCCGCGATGGCGGCGGGCCACGACGCCGATGCCGACACATTGCTGACCGCCCTGGTGGCGGGCTACGAGGTGGCGGCCCGGCTGGGCGCAGCGACCACGTTCCGCGACGGCATCCATCCGCACGGCACCTGGGGCGCCGGCGGGGCGGCCGCGGCGCTCGGCCGCCTCGCCGGCCTGCCGGCCCCGGTGATCGCCACCGCGATCCGGGCTGCCGCGAGCCTGTCGGTCGCGACCGACTACCAGACCGTCCATGCCGGGGCGCTGGTCCGCAACGCCTGGTCCGGCATGGCGGGCTTCGCCGGCACCATGGCGGTCGAGCTGGCGCGCGCCGGCTTCTCGGCCGCTGCCGATGCGCCGGCCGGCGTGTTCGGCCGCGTGCTCGGCACCGGCTTCGACCGCGCCGCCGCCACCGACGGTCTCGGTCACCGCTGGCTGATCTGCGAGAACTACTTCAAGCCCTACGCCTGCTGCCGCCACACCCATGCCAGCGTCGCGGCGCTGGAACAGGCGGTCGACGGCGTGGCACCGGACGCCATCGTGGCGGTGCGCGCCTTCACCTATGCGCGGGCGGTCGCCGCGACGGGCGCGCTGCGGCCGCAGCCGACCCCGCTCGCCGCCAAGTTCTCGCTGCCCTACATCGTGGCGGCGCGGCTGCTGCACGGTGGTCTCGGCGACGACGCCTTCCGCGAGCCGGTGCTGTCGCGGCGCGACATCGCGGCGCTCGCCGAGCGGGTGACGGTCGCCGACGATCCCGCGCTCTCGGCCCTGTTCCCCGGCGTGCGGGCCGCCCGGGTCGAGGTCGACCTCGCCGACGGCTCGACCCGCACGGCCGAGGCGCATGGGAGCCACGGCGATCCGCAGGACCCGATGTCCGAGGACGAGGTGCGGGCCAAGTTTCTCCGCCTCGCCGGCCCGAGCCTGGGGGCGCAGGCGACCGCGATCGCCGACGGCGTGCTGACGGCAGCGGCGTCGCCGGCGATCACGCCGGCCGGGCTCGCCCGGCAGGTCACATCGGTGGTGACGTGATCGAAAGCCGCCTGACCGGGCTGCTATCGCTCCATCGGGTGACGTCGCCCAGTGGAGCGAGAACGATCGCGGACCGAAATACAACCTTACACTTGTGTAAGTTGTAAAATATGAACATAGACGGAACATAAAAGATACGATACAGAAACTCCGGATGGATTATGCCCGGAGTGACCCATGATCGATGTCGGTGTGCTTCAGCGGGAGTTGCAACAGGTGCGGCGGGCGAGGCTGGAGGCGCAGGCGTCGGCGTGCGATATCGAGACCTTGCTGGACGCCGTGCGGGTGTCCGAGCGCGCCTGGCACCGGCTGCCCTTCGGGCGCCGGGCCACCGAGCCGGACCTGTTCTCGGCGACCTAATTCGACCGGATTGCCGGCAGCAGTCCGGTCGCGGGGCCGGTCGCGACGAGGTCGCGCCGTGGGCGGCTGCGTCGCGTTCGTGGCCCCTCTCTCCGCGCCCGCCGGCACCCGCCGGCGGGCGTGGGCCTTCGACGCGGCCTCCGGGTCGGATTGCCCCGGGCGGAGATAGCCGGCGCGGAGCGAGCCGGGTCCATGCAGGTGCCGCCACCCCCATGCGGGCCGGTGTGGCTGGGCCGCGGCCCGCCGCTGCGTCAGCCGCCGCGCTTGGCCGCGATCACGTCCCAGATCCGCGCCGCGATGTCGGGCCCGCCGAGCGCCTTGATGGCGCGAATGCCGGTCGGCGACGTCACGTTGATCTCGGTGAGGAAGCCGTCGATCACGTCGATGCCGACGAACAGCAGGCCGCGCGCGCGCAGCGCCGGGCCGATGCGCTCGCAGATCTCGCGCTCGCGCGGGGTGAGATCCGTGGCCTCGGCGGCGCCGCCCCGCACCATGTTGGAGCGCAGGTCGTCGGCCGCCGGCACCCGGTTCACGGCTCCGGCGAACGTGCCGTCCACCAGGATGATGCGCTTGTCGCCCTGCGCCACCGCCGGCAGGAACCGCTGCACCACCCACGGCTCCCGGTAGGTCACCGCGAACATGTCGTAGAGCGAGCCGAAATTGAGGTCGTCGCGGGTGACGCGGAACACCGCGCCGCCGCCGTGGCCGTACAGCGGCTTCATCACGATGTCGCCGAACTCGTCGCGGAACGCCCTGATCTCGTCGCGGTCGCGGGTGATCAGCGTCGGCGGCATCAGCTCGGGGAACTCGGTGACGAACACCTTCTCGGGGGCGTTGCGCACATGAGCCGGATCGTTGACCACCAGGGTCTTCGGGTGCACGCGCTCCAGCAGATGGGTCGCCGTGATGTAGGCGAGGTCGAACGGCGGGTCCTGGCGCATGAGGATCACGTCGAACCCGGCGAGGGGCACGCGCCGCTCCTCGCCCAAGGCGAAGTGGTTGCCCGGCTCGTCGCGCACCGTCAGCGATGCGGTGCGGACGAAGACCTCACCGTCCCGAAGAGCTAGCCTGTCCGTGGTGTAATACCCGAGCCGGTGTCCGCGCGCCTGCGCTTCCAGCAGCAGGGCGAACGTGGAATCGCCGCGGATATTGATCCGCTCGATCGGGTCCATCTGCACCGCGACGCGAAAAGTCATCTCGATTCACCCCGTTCGGGCCGAGAACGACACCGTTGCTTAACGCCCGGTGTTCAGACTGCCCCAAGTCGTCCAGATCGATCGTGGAGAACGTCCCGTGTTGCATGCGTTCACGCGGGTGTCCATCGCCGCCAAGCTGTACTCGGTCTTCGCCGTGCTCGGCCTCGCCCTCGTCACCCTGGCTGCCCTGGAGTATCGCAGCGCCGCCCTTCAGTCCGAGATCGCCGCCGAGGCCGAGGCGGCCGCCGAGGGCGCCCGCAGCATCGAGCAGATCAACGGCCTCATCTATGCCGTCGTGATGGAATCACGCGGCATCTACATGTCGACCGATCCCAAGGTGGTGAAGCGCTACGGCGACGGTCTGCTCGGCTACGAGCAACAGATCGGCAAGGTGGTCGACGCCTGGCGCCGCTTCGTGGCGCCTGCCGATGCCGCCCAGTTCGACGCCTTCGCCGATCGGGTGCGGCAGTTCCGCGAGTTTCGCCGCGAGCTGGTGCGGCGCGCCGTCGAGGTGTCGCCCGCCGCCGGCCGGGAGTGGGGCGACAACGAGGCCAACCGGGCGGTGCGCACGGCCCTCAACAAGGATCTGGACGGGCTGGCCAAGGTCTATGTGGGACGCGCCGAGCGGGCTCGGGCGCTGGAGCTGAGCGCCACCACCAACACCGTGATGCAGGCCGTCATCGCGTTGCTGGCCTTTGCGTTTGGCAGTGCCGGCGTGGTGATGATCTGGCGCTCGATCGCCCGCCCGCTGTCCACCATCACCCGCACCATCGGGGCGGTGGCGGAGCAGCGTCAGACCGAGGCGATTCCCTACACCGATCGGGGCGACGAGATCGGCGCCCTCGCCCGCGCCGTCGAGGTGTTCCAGGGCGCGATGGCGCGCAATCGCGAGCTCGCCGTCGCCGTCAAGGCGCAGACCGAGGCGATCGCCGGCCGCGGTCGCCGGGTGGAGGCGGCCATCGAGTCGTTCCGCGGCTCGGTCGAGGAGATCGTCCGGGCGCTGACCAGCGACGCCGGTGCCATGCGGGCCGCCACCCAGTCGATCGTCCGCATGGCCGAGGACGCCGCCCGCGAGGCCCGGCAGGCCGGCGACGCGACCGAGCAGGCGAGCACCGGCATCCGCACCGTCTCGACCGCGGCCGAGGAGCTGACCGGGGCGGTGGGCGAGATCGGCCGCCAGGTCGATCGGGCGACCCACATCGTGGCCGAGGCCGGCGCCCGCACCGAGCGCTCGGTGGCCGAGATCGAGGGGCTCGCGGCGGCGAGCGAGCGCATCGGCGACGTCATGCAGCTCATCCAGGCGATCGCGGCGCAGACCAACCTGCTCGCCCTCAACGCCACCATCGAGGCGGCGCGGGCCGGCGAGGCCGGCAAGGGCTTCGCGGTCGTCGCCCAGGAGGTCAAGGCGCTGGCCGGCCAGACCGCCAAGGCGACCGGCGAGATCGCCGAGCAGGTGGCAGCCATCCAGACCTCGACCCGCAGCGCCACCGCGGCGGTCGGCGAGATCGGCGCCGCCATGCGGGAGATCACCGAGGTGACCACGACGATCGCCGGCGCGGTCGCCCAGCAGGCGGCCGCCTCGCGCGAGATCTCGGAGAGCGCCGGGCTGGCGGCCCGCAGCAATGCGGCGCTGGTCGGCAATATCGGCGGGGTGACGTCGGCGATCGGCGAGACCGGGCGCTCGGCCACCGGCGTGCTCGATGCGGTCGGTGACCTCTCGCGCGAGACTGCCCTGATCGCCGAGACCGTGCAGGCGTTCTTCACTCGCCTGCGCGAGGAGGGCGGCGTGGCGGCCGCCGCCAAGGCGGCCTGACCCCGGCGCCGCCGGGACCGCTCAGTCGTCGGCTTCGAAGGCGCCGGCGAGATGCTGCGGCCGGGTTCCCGGCGCGATCAGGATGACGTCGAAGCGCAAGGCGAGGCCCGCCACCTGAGGATGGCCGGCGAGCCAGTGGCGCGCCGCGTCGACGATGCGACCACGCTGGCGCGGCGAGATCGATTCGGCGGCGGCGGCGAGGCTCGCCCGGGCCTTCACCTCGACGAACACCACGGTGTCGCGCCGCTGCGCCACGATGTCGATCTCGCCGAACGGCGTCTTGTAGCGGCGGGCGACGATCCGGTAGCCCTTCGACATCAGGTAGGCGGCGGCGCGGCTCTCGGCCGACAGGCCGAGCCGCTGGGCGGCCTGCCGGGCCGAGGCCGGCCGGACCGCCGGGGCGGGGGCTGAAGCGGGGGGCGGGGGCGCGGGGTCGAGACCGGCGATCTCGCCGGGTCCCTTCAGGCGCCGGGTCACCGTGGCGGGAGCGAGCGGCGCGGCACGCCGGCGCGGCGGCGCATCTCCACCGGGCTCGTCGCCGTGCTCGTCCTCGTCAGGGCTCGTCATCGCCGGTCTCCGAAACGTGGCTTTCCCGTCGCTCGAGCGCCAGCGCCCGCTGATAGACGGTGCGGCGGGGCGAGCCGGTCGCCGCCACCACGCTCGCCACCGCGTCCTTGAGCGAGGCCGAGCGCAGGGCGGTCGCCAGCAGCGCGTCGATCTCGTCGGACCCGGCCGCCGCGGCGGTCGCCGGCGGGCCGATCACCAGCACGAACTCGCCGCGCCGCTCGGCGTCGTCGGCCGCATAGGCGTCGGCGAGCGCCGCGAGGTCGCCGCGCCGCACCTCCTCGTGCAGCTTGGTCAGCTCGCGGCACACCGCGGCCTCGCGCGCCCCGAGCCCGGCGGCGAGATCGGCGAGCGCGGCGGCCACCCGCGGGCCGGTCTCGAACAGCACGAGCGTCGCCGGGATGGCGGCGATCTCGGCGATGCGGGCCTGCCGGGCGGCACTGCGCACCGGCAGGAAGCCCTCGAAGAAGAAGCGGTCGGTCGGTAGGCCGGCGACCGCCAGCGCGGCCAGCACCGCCGACGGGCCGGGCACCGCCGTGACCGCGATACCCGCCTCGCGGGCCGCACGCACCAGCCGGAAGCCGGGGTCGGAGACCAGCGGCGTGCCGGCGTCCGACACCAGGGCCACCGCGGCGCCGTCGTGCAGCCGGGCCAGGAGCCTCGGCCGCGCCTCGGCGGCATTGTGCTCGTGATAGGGGGTCAACGGTCGGGTGATGGCGTAGCGGCCGAGCAGCTTGCGGGTGACGCGGGTGTCCTCGCAGGCGATCAGGTCGGCGCCCGCCAGCGTCGTCAGCGCCCGCAGCGAGACGTCTTCGAGATGGCCGATCGGGGTGGCGACGACGTGAAGCCCGGCGGCCGCCGGCGGCACCCGGTGGGTGGCGCCGAGCAGCACGAAGCTGCGGTCGTCGGGGCCGACAGGGGCGGCCGGATCGGTGTCGTGGTGATCTCTCATCGTCCCCTTTCTAGAGCATTTCCCGGCGAAGTGGACGCCGGTACGCCGTCGACGAGGCGGTCACATGGTGCGACCGAACCCGGCCACCAGGAGGATTGACCCGCCCGGTGTGGTGTGGCGCTGTGGGGCGGTGCATCTTTTCAGGCCCGCGCCGGCCGCTGCGGGGAGTTCCGGTCATGGCAGCCTCACGCGATCCCATCTGCCCGGGGATGACCCGCCGCGCCGCCGCGCGGGTCCTTGGGCTGGGCACCGCCGTCCTGGCGGCGGGCTGCGCCGGGGTCGATCTCGGCAGTATCGGATCGTCCCGCGGGCCAGCCGAGCCGCCGCCGCCCGGCGGCGGTGCCGGGCCGGTCGCCGAGCCGCTGCCGCCCGCCGGCGGCGGGACGCCGCCCGCCCCCGGGCAGACCCGGGTTAGCCTGCTGCTGCCGCTGTCGGCCGGCGGCAATGCCGGGGCGGCGGCCCAATCCATGAAGAACGCCGCCGAGCTGGCGCTCGCCGAGTTCAACAGCCCCGATGTCCAGCTCGACGTGAAGGACGACGGCGGCACCGCCCAGGGCGCCCAGGCGGCAGCCCGGCAGGCGATCGACGAGGGCGCCGTGGTGGTGCTCGGCCCGTTGTTCGCCCACGCGGTGGGCGCCGCCGCGCGGGTGACCCGCGAGCGCGGCGTCCCGATGATCGCCTTCTCGACCGACTCCAACGTCGCGGCCCGCAGTGTCTACCTCTTGAGCTTCCTGCCCGAGTCGGACGTCGACCGCATCGTCGACTACGCGGCCCAGCAGGGAAAGCGCTCCTTCGCGGCGCTCCTGCCCGAGAACCCCTACGGCAGCGTCGCCGAGGCGGCGTTCAAGCAAGCGGTGTCGCGTCAGGGCGGGCGGGTCGCCGCCATCGCCCGCTACAAGGGCGGCGACGCCGGCGGGCTCCAGGAGCCGGTGCGCCGGATCGCCGAGGCGGCCGGCCGCGCCGACGCGCTGTTCCTGGCCGATGCCGGCGAGGCGCTGCCGCGGGTGGTCCAGGCGCTCCAGGCCGGCGGGGTCGATCCGCGGCGGCTCCAGCTCATCGGCACCGGGCTGTGGGACGACAGCCGGGTGTTCGCCGATCCGGCACTCGGCGGCGGCTGGTTCGCGGCCCCCGACTCGGCCGGCTTCCGGTCCTTCGCGACCCGCTACCGCGGCCGCTACGGCCAGGACCCGGTGCGCACCGCGACGCTCGCCTACGACGCGGTGGCGCTGGTCGCGGCGCTGCTCAAGCAGCAGGGCGGCGGCCGCATCACCGACGAGGCGCTGCTGAACCCCTCGGGCTTCGCCGGCATCGACGGGGTGTTCCGCTTCCGCCAGGACGGCACCAACCAGCGCGGCCTGGCGGTGCTCAAGGTGACCGGCGGCGGCCCCGAGGTGGTGTCGGCGGCGCCGCGGGCGTTTGGGTAGGGCTCAGGTAGCAGAGGCGGGCGAAGCGGCCGCTGCCGTCCCGGCATCTCTGGTCGCGGGCGCGGCGCCTCGGCGTCTTGGCCTCGCGCCGATGCGATTTGGACATCTCGGCCACGAACCCCTAGATAACGGGGCGGCGACGAGCCGCACCCCCGACCGAGATCCCGGGCGACGCCCGACGAGACCGCCCGAAGAGACCCCATGACCGTTTCGCTCGACACCCCCGCTGCCGCCGCCGGCGCTGCTCCGGCGCCGCTGGAGAAGACCGCGCTGGAGACCTATGTGGCGCCCGACAAGCCGTCGCTGGTCGGGATGTCGCGCGCGGCGCTGCGCGACGCGCTCGCCGGCATCGGGGTGCCGCCGGGCCAGACCAAGATGCGGGCCCAGCAGCTCTGGCACTGGCTCTATGTGCGCGGCGCCCAGGACTTCGACGCGATGACCAACGTGTCGAAGGACCTGCGGGCGGTGCTCGACCGGCACTTCACCCTGGCGCGGCCCGAGGTGGTGGCCGAGCAGGTGTCGACCGACGGCACCCGCAAGTGGCTGCTGCGGCTCCCGGGCGACGGCACCGGCGCGGCGGCCCGCCGCGCCCACGAGGTCGAGTGCGTCTACATCCCGGAGAGCGACCGCGGCACGCTGTGCGTGTCGAGCCAGGTCGGCTGCACGCTGACCTGCTCGTTCTGCCACACCGGCACGCAGCGCCTGGTGCGCAACCTCACGGCCGGCGAGATCGTCGGCCAGGTGCTGGTGGCGCGCGACCGCCTCGGCGATTGGCCGGGCGGCACACCGCCCACCGACGGCATCGTGCCGACCGACGGCGGCCGCATGGTCTCCAACATCGTGATGATGGGCATGGGCGAGCCGCTCTACAATTTCGAGGCGGTGCGCGACGCCCTGCTGATCGTCGCCGACAACGAGGGGCTCGGCCTCTCCAAGCGACGCATCACCCTGTCGACCTCCGGCGTGGTGCCGATGATCGCCCGCGCCGGCGCCGAGATCGGTGTCATGCTGGCGGTGTCGCTGCACGCGGTGCGCGACGATATCCGCGACGAGCTGGTGCCGCTGAACCGCAAGTATCCGATCGCCGCGCTGATGGAGGCGTGCCGGACCTATCCCGGTCTCTCCAACGCGCGGCGCATCACCTTCGAGTACGTGATGCTGAAGGGCGTCAACGATCAGCTCGCCGACGCCAAGGCGCTGGTCAAGCTCCTCAAGGGCATCCCGGCCAAGATCAACCTCATCCCGTTCAATCCATGGCCGGGCAGCCGCTACGAGTGCTCCGACTGGGAGCAGATCGAGGCGTTCTCGGAATACGTCTTCAACGCCGGCTACTCGTCGCCGGTCAGGACGCCGCGTGGCCGCGACATCCTGGCCGCCTGCGGCCAGCTCAAGAGCGCGACCGAGAAGCTGTCGGCGCGCGAGCGCATGGCGCTGCGGGCAATGGCAATGACCGAGTGAGGCGCGGCGCCCGCCGCCTCAGCGCAGCGGTCGCGCCGGGTTGCCGGCCACGGTGGCGCCGGGCGGCACGTCGCGGGTGACGATGCTGCCGGCGCCGATCACCGCGTCGTCGCCGACGACGACGCCCGGCAAGATCACGGCGCCGCCGCCGATCCACACATTGCGCCCGATGCGCACCGGGCGGCCGAACTCCAGCCCCTGGCGCCGCGGCTCCGCCTCGCGCGGATGATCCGCCGCGTAGATCTGCACGGCCGGACCGATCTGGGTGCCGTCGCCGATCTCGACAGGCGTGACATCGAGAATCACGCAGTTGAAGTTGAGGAAGACGTCGCGGCCGAGCGCGATGTTGAAGCCGAAGTCGCAGAAGAACGGCGGCCGGATGACGGCGCCGTCGCCGACCGCGGCGAGGCGCTCGCGCAACAGCCCGCGGCGCTCCGCCGGTGGCGCCGCCGCGGCGGCGTTGTAGCGGGCGAGCCACGCCTTGGTGGCGGCCTGGTCGGCCTGGATCTCGGCATCGCCCGGGCGATAGAGCTCGCCGGCCAGCATCTTCTGCTTCTCGCTCCGCGTCGTCTCGCTCCGCGTCGTCCCGCTACCCATCGTCCCGCTGCTCGTCATTCCACCACTCGTCTGCTCGCTGCTCACAGGCAGGCTCTCGCACGCCTCGTGTCTCCGATCCGAGCGTGTCTCGTATTCACGCCCGACAGGGCCGTCGGTTCCGCCAGCCGCCGCGAATCGCATCCTGCCTGGACGGCATGGCCGAAGGGCGGCATGCGCGGCGAGCCGGTCCGGCGCCGCCGCGCTCATCTCGACTTCGTGCGTTGTGGCGGCCGGGGCGTCCATGCCACCTGGAGGCGTCGCGACTCGCTCGCATTGCCTCGAAAGGACAGGCCCATGAGGACTCCAGGTGCTCCGGTTGCCGCCCTGCTGCTCGCCGCCACCCTGACGGCGGCCACGCCCCTCCCGGCGGCGGCCCAGAGCCTCGATCTGTCGACCATCACCTGCAAGGACTTCTTCGAGGGCAGCAAGGACCGGCTCGACTTCGTGATCGCCTGGATGCTCGGCTACTACACCGACGAGGACGACCCGCCGGTGCTCGATTTCGGCAAGCTGAAGGAGAAGGCCGAGAAGCTCGGCGCCTACTGCGCGACGAACCCGACCCACGGCCTGATCACGGCGGCCGACAAGGTGATGGACTAGCCACGAGGCGCAGCGCCGCGTCGGTCGCTGTCCGCCGCCGTCATGATGCGTCGTGATCGCGCTGCCGATGCTGCCGATATCGTCGACGCGGGCTGTCGCGCAACGGCCGCATTCGTGCGGTACTCCCTTCCTGCACTCTCGTTCATCGTGCGAGCCCCGCGTCGTGGTGCTCGGTCGCGGCGCGTCGCCATCGTGCCGCGGTCTCGTTGCCGCGCGCCGGTGGCCGTCGTGCTCCCCCCGAAGGAGATCGTGGCATGGATACGAAGAAGCTTCTCGACGCCATCATGGGTGGCGGTGCGACACCAGGTGCCGCCGGGGCCGCGCAGCAGGGCGCTGCTGCCGGCGGGCTCGGCGACATGCTCGGCCAGGTCGCGACCGAGCTGCGCGCCGGCATGCAGGAGGGCGCCGCCGGCAAGCCGCTCGGCTCCGGCAGCTTCGCCTCGATCATCGGTCAGGTCCTCGGTGCCGCGACCTCCGGCCTCCAGACGGCCGCGCGCGACGTCGAGGCCAAGACCGGCATCGGCGGCAAGGCCGATCAGGCGTTGAAGGACGCCACCGGATCGAGCGCCGGCGATCTGCTCGCCAAGGCGCGCGATCTCGCCAGTCAGAACAAGCTCGGTGCGGGCGCTGCGCTCGGCGGCCTCGCCGCCATCCTGCTCGGCACCGGCGCCGGCCGCGGCATCGCGGCCAGCACGGCGCGGCTCGGCGGCCTCGCGGTGATCGGCGGCCTCGCCTACAAGGCGTGGGAGAACTATCAGGCCGGCAAGCCGCTGGTCGATCTCGGCGGCCCGGTGGCGCCGGCGCCCGATGCGAGCCCGTTCGGCGAGACCGCCGACCATGCCCAGGATCAGGCGACGGCGCTGCTGATGGTGCGGGCCATGATCGCGGCGGCTTCGGCCGACGGCGTCGTCGACGAGGCGGAACGACGCCACATCGTCGGCGGGCTCGGCAAGGCCGCCTCCGACACCGAGGCGGCCGCGGCGTTGGCGCGCGAGTTCGCCGCGCCGCTGTCGGTCGACCAGCTCGTCGCGGCAGCGACGACGCCGGCGGTCGCGGCGCAGGTCTACACGGCGGCGCGGCTCGCCATCAATCCCGACAACGTCGCCGAAACGGCCTTTCTGGCTCGGCTCGCCGCCGGGCTGAAGCTCGACCCGGGCCTGGTTCAGCATCTCGACGCGGTATCGCGGAACGCAGCGACCGGATAGCCGCGGCGAGCCTCGACGGCCCACCACGATCGCGGCGGCGCGTCGCGCCGCGGCGGCGCATCAGCGGGTCGCCAGCGCCAGGCGGTCGCGGGCCAGCAGCTCGCGCGCCGCCTCGGCGGGCATCGCCTCGCCGAACACGAAGCCCTGCACGTATTCGCAGCCGAGCTGATACAGCTCGACGGCGTCCGAGTCGGTCTCGGCGCCCTCCGCCACCACCTCCATGCCGAGGTCGTGGGCGAGCCCGATGATCGAGCGCAGGATCACCGGCCGGGTGCCCTTCGCGGTGGTGCGGACGAACGACTTGTCGATCTTGATGGTGTCGAACGGGAAGCGTTGCAGATAGGCGAGCGACGAGTGGCCGGTGCCGAAGTCGTCGAGCGCCAGCCCGGCGCCCAGCTCCTTGACGCGCTGGAGGATCTGCGTCGCCAGCTCGGGATTCTCCATCACCAGGCTCTCGGTCAGCTCGAGCTTGAGGCTGCCGCGGAGCAGGCCCGAGCGCGCCATCACGGTGCGCAGGTCGTGGATGAGGTCGTGGCGCAGGAACTGGCGCGACGAGACGTTGACGCTGGCGAACAGCGGCAGGCGGGTCGGCACGGCGCGCTGCCAGATGGCGAGCTGGCGGGCGGTGCGCTCCATGGCGAACAGGCCGAGATCGACGATGAGGCCGATCTCCTCGGCGATCGAGATGAACTCGGAGGGCGACAGCCGCCCCATCTTGGGATGGTCCCAGCGCGCCAGCGCCTCGAACCCGGCGACCGAGCGGTCCTCCAGCCGGACGATGGGCTGGTACAGGATGGTGATCTCCTCGCGCTCGAGCGCGCGGCGCAGCTCGGACTCGAGCGTCAGCCGGTCGGTCTTGCGGGCCCGCATGGCGGGCTTGAAGATCTCGATGCGATCGCCGCCGATGCGCTTGCCGTGATACATCGCCAGCTCGGCGTCCTTCAGCATCTCGTCGGCCCGCTGCGGCTGGCCGTCGCCGAGCGCGAGGCCGATCGAGCCGGTCAGGATGATCTCGCGGTCGTTGAAGCCGATCGGCGCATTGATCGCCTTGCGCATCGTCTCGGCGAAGCCGACGATGCGGCCCGAGTCCTTCTCGGACAGGAGGATCAGGCCGAACTGGTCGCCGCCGAGGCGGGCCAGCGTGTCCTGGGGCTTCAGCAGGCGGCCGAGCCGACGGGCGAGCGTCAGCAGGATCGAGTCGCCCACCGCCATGCCGACCGAGTCGTTGACCTGCTTGAAGCGGTCGAGATCGATCACCATCACGGTCGGGCGGATCGTCGGATCGGCCTTGGCGAAGGCGAACACCGCCTGGAGGCGATCGAGGAAGAGCTGACGGTTGGGCAGGCCGGTGAGGTTGTCGTGCACGGCGTCGTGCAGCAGCCGCTCCTCGGCGGTCTTGAACTCGGTGATGTCGGTCAGCGTGCCGACCAGGCGCACCACCTCGCCGTCGGAGCCGACCACCGGCCGCGCCTTGAGGGTGAACCACAGGTGATGGCCGTCGGCGGTGCGCAGGCGGAAGTCCTGCATCAGGCGGCCGCGGCGCTGCTCCAGCGCGCTGTCGAGCGCGGCGCGGAAGCGGTCGCGATCGAGCGGGTGCAGCACCTCCAGCCAGTTGGCGGCGGGGCCGTCGAGGGTACCGCGCTTGAGGCCGAGCACCTGCTCGGTCTCGGGGCTGGTGAAGACCTTGTCGGCGCCGACATCCCAGTCCCAGATCAGATCGCCGGCGCCGGTCAGCGCCAAGGCGCGGCGCTCGACATCGGAGACGATGCCCTGGGTGACGCCGCCCGCGAAGGCGTGCTGCATCACCGTGAAGCCGATCAGCATGACGATCAGCACCAGGCCGCCGAGCAGCGCCGGGCCGACGATGTCGTTGGTGACGGCGCCCGTCACCGTCATGCCGGCGGCCAGCACCCACACCACCAGCAGGAACCAGGTCGGGATCAGCAGCACGGCGCGGTCGAAGCCGTGGGTCGAGAGATAGATCACCAGGGCGAGGCCGAGCGTCGCCACCAGCAGCAGCGACAGCCGCGCCACCCCGGCGGCGATCGCCGGGTCCCACAGGGCGACGCCGATCAGCGTCGCCAGCACCACCAGCCAGCCGGCGGTGACATGGGCGTAGCGGACATGCCAGCGGCTGAGATTGAGATAGGCGAACAGGAACACCACGAGGGTGGCGGCCAGGATCGCCTCGCCGCAGGCGCGCCACACCCGCTCGGCCCCGGCCGACATGTCGAACACCTTGCCCCAGAAGCCGAAGTCGACGCCGATATAGATCAGCACCGCCCACGCCAGCGCCGCCGCCGCCGGGAACATGACGCTGCCCTTGACGACGAACAGGATGGTGAGGAACAGCGCCAGCAGGCCGGCGATGCCGATCACCATGCCGTGGTACAGCGTGAAGCTGTTGACCTTGTCCTTGTAGGCTTCCGGCTCCCACAGATAGATCTGCGGCAGCCGCGGCGTGCGCAGCTCGATCACGAAGGTGATGACGGCGCCGGGATCGAGGGTGACGCGGAAGATGTCGGCGGTCGGGCTGTCCTGGCGGTCGGGGCGGTCGCCGGCGCTCGGCGTGATGGTGGCGACCCGCGACAGGCCGAGATCGGGCCACAGCAGGCCGGAGCCGACCATCTGGTAGTGCGGTACGACGATCAGCCGGTCGAACTGCTCGTCGCTGGTGTTGGCGAGCGCCAGCACCGCCCAGCTGTTGCCGCCGTCGCGGGCCCGCACCTCGATGCGGCGGACGATGCCGTCGGGGCCGGGCGCGGTCGACACCTGGACGCGGTCGCCCTCGGTCTGCTGGAGCTCGACCGCCTCGGTGAGATCGATGGCCGGCACGTCGGGCCGCACGCTGACGGCCTGCACGGCATGCGCGGCCGGACCCGCGGCGAGCACCGCCACGATGACGAGAACGGCCGACACCAGCGCGGCGCGGACACCTCGAAGCAAGCCGAACCTCCAGGCTCTCACCCCCGGACCGAGCCGGGAGCGGGGTGCGGTGAACGACCAAACGACGCGCGATGGTCGCGCCAAATTCGATCGCATTTTCTACGGCGAACCGGAATCCACTTCGCCGGAAAATGCTCTAGACCGCGAGCACGATCTTGCCGATGTGGGCGCTCGATTCCATGCGGGCATGGGCGGCCGCCGCCTCGGCGAGCGGGAACGTCCGGTCCATCACGGGCCGCACCCGCCCGGCCGCGATCAGCGGCAGCACCGCCTCGCCGGCGGCGCGCACGATGGCGGCCTTGTCGGCGATCGAGCGCGCCCGCAGGGTCGAGCCGGTGTGGTGCAGCCGCTTCAGCATGATGCGGCGGAAGTCGACGGTCGCCTTGGGCGAGCCCTGGAAGGCGATCTGGACGATGCGGCCCTCGACGGCGGCGGCCTCGTAGTTGCGCTCGATGTAGTCGCCCCCGACCATGTCGAGGATGAGCGCGACGCCGGCCCCGTCGGTCGCCGCCTTGGTCTCGGCGACGAAGTCCTGCTCGCGGTAGTTCACCGCGACATCGGCGCCGAGCTTGCGGCAGGCGTCGCATTTCTCGGCCGAGCCGGCGGTGACGATCACCCGGGCGCCGAACGCCTTGGCGAGCTGGATCGCCATGGTGCCGATGCCGGACGAGCCGCCATGCACCAGCAGGGTCTCGCCGGCCTTCAGGCCGCCGCGCTCGAACACGTTGTGCCAGACCGTGAACAGGGTTTCCGGGATGGCGGCCGCCTCGGCGGCCGAGAGCCCGTCCGGCACCGGCAGGGCGTGGCTCTCGTGGGCGACGCAGTATGGCGCGTAGCCGCCACCCGCCACCAGCGCCATCACCCGGTCGCCGAGCGCGAAGCGGGTCGCCACCTCGCCGCAGGCCACCACGGTGCCGGCGATCTCCAGGCCCGGAATGTCGGGCGCTCCAGGGGGCGGCGGGTAGTGGCCCTTGCGCTGGGCGACGTCCGGGCGGTTCACCCCGGCGGCCTCGACCTTGACCAGAATCTCGCCCGGCCCGGGCGCCGGCACCGGGCGCTCCTCGGGAACCAGGACTTCGGGGCCGCCCGGCGCCCGGATGGCGATGGCGGTCATGCGGGCGGGAACGGGGTACGGCGTCGACGTCATGGAGAAAGGGGAGTCCTGTGTGGTTCGACCGGGCCGGCCCGAGGGCGCGCCGACGGCGCGCGCTTGCCACCCGGGTGGTCCTCGGCGCAAGGTCGCCGCGCCGGGCGCGGCGCAACGGCAGGCCGACACACTAGAGCATTTTGCCGGCGCGAGGGAACCTGTATTGCCGTCCGCGGGGGTGGCCGCCCCGGGATGGAGGCGGCGCGCGACGACCCCGGCCGGCCGAACGAGGAGGACCGCCATGGCGATCGGCGACGAGGACGACCGCCCCAAGCGCAAGCTCGGGCACGAGATCGGCCAGGACATCGCACTCCTCTCGGTGGCCGAGCTGGGCGAGCGCATCGACCTGCTGCGGGCCGAGATCGCCCGCCTCGAAGCGGCCCGCGACGCCAAGCAGGCGTCGCGCTCGGCCGCCGACCAGTTCTTTCGGCGCTGACCGGCTCGCCGGCCCGGACCCGGCCGTCCGCCAGGACCGATGCCCCCATAAGGCCAATTTCCCGAGGCCGATGCGCCCGACCGGGGCTCGAGGCGCCATCCGTCCTGCGCTCGGCGCCGGTCTGGCCCGCGCCGCCGGGCGGGCCGCGGGCTGCCGGCCGGCCCCGCCGGTAAGGGCTCGTTAAGCTTTCCCGAATATTACTGTGTACGTCCACCTCGTGGACATCGAGTGGCTCCTGTCCACTCTGTTTGACGCCTCCCTGTTGACACTTCGGGCCGCCTTCGTGGCGGCCCCTTTTTTGGCCTTCCGTGGGCGATCGGACGTCGCCGATACGGAAACTATGTCGAAAAATCTTGGCGGGGGCCGAAGTCCCGCCGGCTGGACTCCGGCTGTCCGCGCGCGCCATAGTCGCCGCGAACAGAGGGATTGCCATGTCCGACCATTCGCCGATCGTGGCGGGTCCGGTGTCGTTCGGCGCGAGGCTCGCGTCCTCCCAGGCTTTCGTGACGTTGTTCAGCGACGGCATGAAGCTGGTCGAGGAGACGGCGGCCTACCTGGACGGACCCGGCCGCAGCGAGTCCAAGCGCCTGGAGCGCACGTCGGCGCTGTCCTATGCGACCGAGAGCATGCGGCTGACCACGCGGCTGATGCAGCTCGCCTCCTGGCTGCTGCTCCACCGCGCCGTCAACGAGGGCGAGATGTCCCTCGACCAGGCCAACCGGGAGAAGACCAAGGTCAAGCTCGGCATGGCCGACCCGGCCGATCCCGACGTGCTGGCGCTGCTGCCCGAGCGCCTGGTCGAGCTGATCGACCGCTCGCTCAAGCTCCAGGATCAGGTGCGGCGGCTCGACGCCACCATTCACGCCCCGCTGCCCGAGGTGGCTCCGGCCGCCAATCCGTTGGAGCGCCAGCTCGGCCTCCTCAAGGCCGCCTTCGAGCGCGACGGCGACTGATCCGAGATCCGGCCGAGCATTCGTTCGACGATTGCCGCTGGATTCCAGTTCGCGGCTTTGCCGGGTTCGCGGCGTCGCCGCGCCCCGGAATGACGCGACCCAACGGCAGCACTCTCGGACTGCATCCTCCGTCATGGCCGGGCTTGTCCCGGCCATCCACGTTCTTGTTGTTGCTCGGCTTAAAGTCGTGGATGCCCGGCACACAAGGCCGGGCATGAGGAGTCAGCATCAGCGGCCATTCGGCATGATCACCGGGATCTGGTGTGCGGCGCGCCGGCCCGTTCGGGTGCACTCGGCCAGCAAACGCCGAAAGGCCGGGCGGCGGGCCCGGCCTCGAACCGATCGGCGATGCCGCGTGCGGCGGCTCGTCGGCGCGATTACTTCAGGCCGAGGCCCGAGAACTTCTTCTGGAAGCGCGACACGCGGCCGCCGCGGTCAAGAAGCTGCTGCGAGCCGCCGGTCCAGGCCGGGTGCGACTTCGGGTCGATGTCGAGACGCAGCGTGTCGCCGGCCTGGCCCCAGGTCGTCCGGGTGTTGAACTCGGTGCCGTCGGTCATGATGACCTTGACGGTATGGTACTGGGGGTGGATGTCGGGCTTCATCGCTCGGTCCTGATCGTCGCGCTGTGTCGATGGTTGCGGGGTCTATAGCCCAGGGGGTGCGGCGAGACAAGCCGGCGTCGCCGGCCCGCGCCCGACCGTAGGCGGCCACCATGTCCTCGAAAAAGCCGCACCGGAGGCGGCCGCCGCATTGTCACCGGCCACACGGCGAGGCATTGTCCGCCGCGCGGCGAGCCCGTCGGCGTCTCTCCGGCGCGCGGGCTCGCTCTCGCCTCATCAGTGGACGTCGAGCGAGATCATCCATGAATCTGGACAGCGGAGGGCGCGGGCTCGGATCGACCGGGCCGCAGTCTGGCGAGGTCACCGCCGGCCGCCGTGACATCCGGCCGCTTCTCGCGGTCGTGCCCTATGTGATGCGCTACAAGGGTCGCGCGCTGGCGGCGTTGATCGCCCTGGTGACCGCCTCGCTCGCCACCCTGGTGCTGCCGGTCGCGGTCCGCCGCATGATCGATGTCGGCTTCACCCAGGACGCTGCCGGGCTGATCCACCAGTACTTCACGGTGCTTCTGATCGTCGCCGGGGTGCTCGCCGCGGCGAGCGCGCTGCGCTACTACCTGGTCACCACGCTCGGCGAGCGCATCGTCTCCGACCTGCGCACCCGCGTGTTCGAGCACCTGACGGCGCTGTCGGCCGGCTTCTTCGACAGCGCCAAGAGCGGCGAGCTGATCTCGCGGCTCTCCGGCGACGCCACCCAGCTCAAGTCGGCGGTCGGCGCCTCGGTGTCGATCACGCTGCGCAACCTGCTGCTGTTCCTCGGCTCCACCCTGATGATGGTGGTGACCAGCCCGCGCCTGTCGCTGTTCGTGCTCGCCGCCATCCCGGTGATCGTGCTGCCGCTGGTCGCCTTCGGCCGCATCGTGCGGCGCCGCTCGCGCGAGGCGCAAGATACGCTCGCCGAGGCCTCGGGCTACGCGGCCGAGCTGATCGGCGCCATCCGTACCCTCCAGGCGTTCACCAACGAGGCGATGGCGACGCACCGCTTCGCCGCGGCGGTCGAGCGCGCCTTCGCGGCGGCGGTGGCCTCCACCAAGGCGCGCGCCTGGCTCACCGGCATCGCCATCTTCATGGTGTTCGCCAGTGTCGTGGTGATCCTGTGGGTCGGCGCCCAGGACGTCGCCGACGAGCGGATGACGGCCGGGCGGCTGAGCCAGTTCGTCATCTACGCGGTGTTCGCGGCCGGGGCGCTCGGCGAGCTGTCGCAGGTGTGGGGCGAGATCTCGCAGGCGGCCGGCGCTGCCGAGCGGCTGAACGAGCTGCTCGCCATCGAGCCCGACATCGAGGTGCCGGCCAACCCGGTGCCGCTGCCGGTCAAGTCGCGCGGCGAGGTCGCCTTCGAGGCGGTGCGCTTCCATTATCCGACCCGGCCCGAGGTGGCGGCGCTCGACGGCGTGTCGTTCACGGCGCGGGCCGGCGAGAAGGTGGCGATCGTCGGTCCCTCGGGGGCCGGCAAGAGCACGCTCTTTCACCTGATGCTGCGCTTCTACGATCCCGACAGCGGCGCCGTGCGCTTCGACGGCGTGCGCCTCGCCGAGGCCGATCCGCGCGCCGTGCGCTCGCGCATCGCGCTGGTGCCGCAGGATGCCGCGGTGTTCGGAGCGAGCGTCGCCGAGAACATCCGCTTCGGCCGGCCCGACGCCAGCGACGCCGACGTCGCCCGTGCGGCCGAGCTGGCCGCCGCCTCGGAGTTCATCGCCCGGCTGCCGCAGGGCATGGACACGCCGGTGGGCGAGCGCGGCGTGCTGCTGTCGGGCGGCGAGCGCCAGCGGCTCGCCATCGCGCGCGCCATCCTGCGCGAGGCGCCGCTCCTGCTGCTCGACGAGGCGACCTCGTCGCTCGACGCCGAGAACGAGACGCTGGTGAAGACGGCGCTCGCCCGCCTGATGCAGGGCCGCACGACCCTCGTGATCGCCCACCGGCTGGCGACGGTGTTGTCCTGCGACCGCATCCTGGTGATGGACCAGGGTCGCATCGTCGAGGAGGGCACCCACGACAGCCTGGTGCAGCAGGGCGGCCTCTATGCCCGCCTGGCCCGCCTCCAGTTCGACACGTCGCCGGAGCCGATGCCGGTGGTGTGAGCGACCGTTCGGCCACGCGGATGGCGGCCGCCGCTGCCGGAAACCGCCGGCGAGATCAGAGCCGCCGGGCGGCGCCGGTGTCGCGGGCGATGCGCAGGGTGCGCAGGCGGTGGCGGATATCGTCGGCGACCAGCGGCGAGCGCCGCACCGGCGTGAAGTCGGCGGTGCGGTGCCGGCTGCCGGCGGCGCCGCGGAAGACCTTGAAGCCGTCGCCAGTGGCCACCACGTCGCCGGCCCGCAGCGTCGGGTCGGCCGCGAGATCGATCTTCGCCAGCCCGAAGGCGTCCCGGCCGTTGCAGGTGCAGCCGCCGACCAGCTCGCGGCGATACAGATGGGCGGTCGGCAGCGCCGCGTAGCGGCTGCCGTCGGTGGCCATCGCCTGATCGATGCCGGGACCTTCGAACACCTTGGTGCGGCTCGCCGGGCACAACGCTCCGCACAGCTTGGCCGGCGTCACCGCGGCGGCCGGGCTGAGCGGGAAGAAGCGGCCGTCGCACAGCCGAACGCAATAGGCCGCCTGGGCCGGCGCGGCATCGGGGACGAGCATCGGGGCGGCCGGTGCGTCGCGATCCACAGGCAAGCCGGACGGTCCATAGGCCATCACCGGCACGGTGCGGGCAGGGGACGGCGCTGCGGCCGGCGGCGCGAAGGCCCCGAACAGCGTCGAGAACAGGTCGCCGGCCGGCCGCACGGGCGCGGAGGCGGGTGCCGGCCGGCTCGACCAGGACGCGGTCTGGGCGGCGGTCTGGGCAGCACCGGGGCCGGCGTCGGTGATCAGCAACGCGGCGGCGACGATCAGCAGCACGCGCGCCGAGCGGCGGTGCGGGGTGCGATGATTGTGGGATGTGGTGGTGGTCATCGCGGGCGCGGGCGGCCTGGTGTGGACATTCTCGGAGCGGGCACCGGCTGCGTCGGAGGCGGTCGACGGCTGCCCTCGGCGGCTCGTCGAACCCACTCGGGTCACTCACGTCGGGCCGAACTCGTCGCCTGATCCTGCGGCGTCCCTCGCGCGAGGCATTGAGACGCGAGGCGCTGGCCTCCCCGGTCTCTCGCCATGGCGGCGAGGGAGAGGGGAGGCGGGTGGCGGGGTCGGCAGACCCCGCCTGGGGCACTCAGTTGGTGCGCGGGCCGGTCAGGCTGTCGGCGGTGCGGGCCGGAGTGGCCGGCACAGCGATGGCCGGAGCCGGGCTCGCCGGCTGGGCTGCGACCGGCTTGGCGGCGACCGGCTTGGCGGCAGTGGGCTTCGCGGCGGCGGGCCGCGACGGCGCGCCCACGGTGCGGCGGCCGTTCATCGGCAGAACCACCACGGTGGCGCCGGGCTTCACCCGGGCATAGAGGTCCATCACGTCCTCGTTGGCGAGGCGGATGCAGCCGGACGACACCCGCTTGCCGATGGTCGACGGATCGTTGGTGCCGTGGATGCGATAGACCGTGTTGCCGAGATACATGGCGCGGGCGCCCATCGGGTTGCCCGGGCCGCCGGCCATGAAGCGCGGCAGATAGGGCTGGCGCTGGAGCATCTCGGACGGCGGGGTCCAGTCCGGCCACTCGCTCATCCGGGTGATCTGCTCGACGCCCGACCAGGTGAAGCCCTCGCGACCGACGCCGATGCCGTAGCGCATCGCCTTGCCGCCGCCGAGCACCAGATAGAGATAGGTGTTGGGCGTGTCGACCACGATGGTGCCGGGCGCTTCCGAACCGCCATAGGCGACGACCTGGCGGCGCAGATGCGCCGGCGTGACCGTGCGGGTCTCGTCCGCCTGGTCGAGGCGGATGCGCTCGTCGCTGATGTAGGGGTCGATGCGCGAGGTGCGGTAGCCGTCCGGTGCGAACAGGGCGAGCGGGTCGGCCTTGGCGGGGGTGAACGTCGTGCCGGCGATCATCGCCGCAACGGCGCCGACGACGAGATGAAGCTTCGCGCTGCGAGCCATGTCACCCTCCCCGAAATATCCCCGGCAGATCGACTGCCGCATCTACAACCGCGAATCGGGGAAAGAGTTCCGTGTTGTTAACGATGAAAATTAAGCAAACGTGAATCTGATCCGAGACATCGCGATGTGATCACGCCGCGAGCTGCCGCGTGAGAGCAGTCGGCGAGGCCCGCGGAAAAGCCCCTGTGAGAAGGCCGTTGGAGAAGGCTGTCGCAGGCTTGCACGCGGATCGTCGCATGAGACCCGGCTGATCAGCTCGTCATCCCATGCCGATGGCCGCTGATGCCGACTCGTCAGGCCCGGCACTCGGGTCCGGCCTTCGGCCGGCCCGAGCACATGCCTCGTGCCGGGCATTATCAGGCCGAGCAGCAACAATGACGTGGATGGCCGGGACAACCCCGCGCCCCCTACCGACGGCGAGTCGATCACTCGGGGATCGGAGGCTCACCGATCCGATCAGATCGTGTTGTCGCCGCGCGGCGTCTGTCGGTAGCGCAAACGCAAACAGCCGGGCGAGGCCCGGCTGTCGTCACAGGTTCGTGATCAGATCGTTCGCGTCGCGCAGCTCACATCGGTCGCAGCTCACATCAGGGCGGCGAGCTTGGTCGGCGTCGGCGCCTCGACCAGGCACTTGCTCAGGATGTGCGAGAGCTGCGGCGAGGCGATCGGGCTCGCGGCGGGATCGCAGCCTTCCGGAATGCGCGGCCGTCCGGCCGGGGCGCTCGCCGGCTTCGCCGGCAGGTCGCGCGAGTTGACGGACGGCTGGTTGGGCAGCGCCGGCTTGGGCGGAATGGCGTCGGTGGCGACCGGACGCACGGCGCTCGCCGGCGTCTCACGCACCGTCACGGCGGGCAGCACCACGCCCTTGGTGACGACGGTGGCGTTGGTCAGCGGATCGCTGCGATACAGCACGCGGCCGTCGCGATCGCGATACACGATGGCGGCGTCGCGGATGCCGATCACCTCGACGGTGGAGATGACGCGGGCCTCGGGCCGCTCGGTGGCGGCGTCCGGCAGGCGATCACTTTTCCGTGCGCGGTCCACCGGCGCGGCCAGCGAGGCGGTGCGATCCGCCATGGCGCGCTCGGTGCCGCCGAACACCGGCTCCCCTCCGATCGTCACGACCGCCCACGCGACCAGCGCGGAAACGCCCATGGCAGACAAGATCTTGGTCTTGCACATCGGATCGGTCCAATATGCCGAGAAGGCCCCGTGCGAACAGACCGCCCCCGGACGGTCCGAGCTGATAACAGTCTGTTAATCAGTTTGTTCCTTCACGGCCCCGTGAGGTTCACGGCCGATTCGCGTTCTGGGCGGCGGAGCGGAGGGCGAGGGTGGGGGCGCCGGCTCAGCGGGCGGCCAGCAGATGCGAGGCCGGAATCACCATGCGGCAGCGCACACCGCCCGGATCGAAGCTCAGCACCACCTCGGCGTCGAGGGCGCGGGCCAGGTTCTTCTCGACCACCAAGGTGCCGAAGCCGCGGCTCTCGGGGGCGGCGACGTCGGGGCCGCCGGACTCCGACCACAGGATCTCGATCGCCTCCTCGCCGCCGGCCTCCGCCGGCTTCAGGCTCCAGGCGATCGCCACCCGTCCGTCCGGCACCGAGAGGGCGCCGTAACGCTCGGCGTTGACGGCGAGCTCGTGCAGGGCGAGGCCGTAGCTCTGGGCGGCGGCCGGCTTGAGGTGGATGGGCGGCCCGTCGACCGAGACGCGGGCGGCGGCGCCGTCGAGATACTTGGCGAGCTGACGGCGGGTCAGGTCGCCGAGCGAGGCGCCGTACCAGCCCTCCTGGACCAGCAGGTCGTGCGAGGTGGCGAGCGCCTGGAGGCGCGCCCCGAAGGCATCCAGGAACGACTCGATGCTGCCGGAGTGGCGGGCGGTCTGGCGCGCCATCGCCTGGATCACGGCGAGCAGGTTCTTGGAGCGGTGGGTCAGCTCGCGCATCAGGAGGCGCAGATGGCTCTCCCCGGTCTTGCGCTCGGTGACG
The DNA here is from genome assembly GCA_009720755.1 of Rhodoplanes serenus. Taxonomy (GTDB): domain Bacteria; phylum Pseudomonadota; class Alphaproteobacteria; order Rhizobiales; family Xanthobacteraceae; genus Rhodoplanes; species Rhodoplanes serenus. The sequence goes on along the minus strand of WNKV01000014.1, from coordinate 83,643 downwards.
TCGAACAGCGCGCAGGCCACCCCGATGACGGCGCCGGCGGAATCGAGCAGCGGCTCGACATGCAGCTCGTACCAGCGGGTATCGCCGTGCTTGACGCTGACCTCGCCGCCCTGGGCCTTGCCGGTGGCGAGCGCCGCCCGTGCCAGGGTGCCGAACTGGGCGACGCTCTCGGCCGGCAGGATCTCGGTGTCGGTGCGGCCGACGATGTCGACGACCTCGCGCCCGAACAGCGGATTGCTGATCGAGGTGAAGCGCAGGTCGCGGTCCTGGGTGAACAGGGTCATGTGCGAGCCGCGCAGCGCGATCTCGTAGCGTTGCAGCACGGTGCGCAGCTCGTCGGCGAGGCGGCGCTGCTCGCTCTCCAGCGAGCGCAGCCGCGAGATGTCGATGGCGGCCCCGGTCAGCCCCGCGATGGCGCCGTCGAGACCGCGGGCCGGCTCGAGGTGCACGGCGTACAGCCCCCGCTCGCGCGGGCTGACCACCGGCAGTTCGCAGGTCTCCGACTGCCCGGTCTCCAGCACCCGGCGCTTCACCGCCACGATGGCGTCGCGCTCGCTCGGCGGGAACACCTCCTCGTCGGTGCGGCCCACCATGCCGTCGCCGCCATCGCCGCCGGGATCGTAGACCCAGGTGTAGCGGAGATCACGATCTTGTGAGAACGCATGCACATAGGCTCCGCGCAATGCCGTCTCCAGCCGCGCCGTGACGGTCGACAGCTCGCGGGTGCGTTCGACCACGCGGGTTTCCAGCTCGCGCTGCACCGTCTCCAGCTCGCGCAACGTCACCTCGTGGCCGGCGACCTCGCGCCGCAGGCTCTCGTTGGCCTGGGCGAGCTGGGCGGTGGAGGGGGCGCGCGCGAGCTGCGGCAGGAGCGGCAGCAGCAGCACCACGGTGGCGGAGGCGAGCACCGCCACCACCGCGTTGGCGAGATTGAACAATCCCTCCCAGGGCAGCACCGCCGACAAGGCGCCGAGCAGGTGGGCGAGGGCGGAGGCCAGCAGGAATCCGCCGCCGGCCCAGACCAGGGCGCGGTACTCCCGCCGCAGATCGGCCCGCTGCCGTGCGACCCACACCAGCCCGAACAAAATGCCGAAGAAGCTGAAGGCGATGAAGGCTTCGGTGGTGAGCCGCAACAGGTCGGTGCCGGCGCGTCCGGCGACCGTCAGGCCGTCCGGCGCGAGGCCGAGCCACGCGACCAAGCCGCTCATGTCCCACACTCCATCGGGGCCGAAGGGCCACCCGAATCCTGCCGGGCCCTCCAACCCCCGCCTTGATCTCGGGCAAGCGCGGCGAAGCCGGCCGGGGCCGGGACTCGTCCGCGGCCGCTCCATCGGCCCGGATTCGGGTGCTGTGCCCGAGCGGAACGCGGTGACGACGTCGATGGTTTCTGTCGCACGGGGCGCCGCGGCCGCAGAGAAGACGCCGCCGACGCGGCGCCTCCCGGAGGGAGCCGAGTTCGGGTCCAAAATTTTTTCAAGATGTCCGGAACCAATGTCCTGGTGGTCGGTTGTCCTGGTGACCGGCCGCCATTCCCCCTCCCCCCCCGTGCTCGGCCGGCCATTTAAGGCGTGGTTGACTCCGTCAACCACGCCTTTTCTCTGTCCGGGCCCTTTCGCGCTCCACGCTCTTTATCTCTGTCCAGATCCCGCACCCCGTGTTCGCGATGGCCGGTTCGTCGCGCCTCGCTGGCCGGCGGTCGGGCCGGCCTCTGCCGACGGCGCATCTCGTCCTCGGCTCACGGAGCGACCGTCCTCCCCAAGGCAAGACGGTACGACATGCGGGAGATGGGAAGCGGCGCAGGAGGCGGACGCGGCGGGACCTGGCGATCGGCGGGCGGGTGGGAGCCCGCGGCGACGGCGTCGCCGCGGGGAGGCGTCAGGCTGGAATTCGGCGCTCACGCCGGGTGGCGTTGCGCTCGAAGAACAGCGCCTGGCTGACCACGGCCGAGACGGTGGCGGGCTGGAACGGCTTGGCGATCAGGAAGGCCGGCTCCGGCCGCTGGCCGGTGAGGAAGCGCTCGGGATAGGCGGTGATGAAGATCACCGGCACCTCGAAGGTGTCGAGCAGCTCGTTGACGGCGTCGAGCCCGGAGCTGCCGTCGGCGAGCTGGATGTCGGCGAGGATCAGGCCCGGCCGCTTCTTCTGGGCGATCTGCACGGCCTCGCTGTGGGTGCGGGCGATGCCCACCACGCGATGGCCGAGGCTCTCCACCAGCCCTTCGAGATCGAGGGCGATGAAGGTCTCGTCCTCGATGATGAGGACATCGGTGGCGATCTCGGCGGCGAGCTCGCGGCCGGCCTCTTCCACGAGGCTGCGAATCTTGGAGAGATCGACGTCGAGGATGCCGGCGGCGTCCTCCTCCGAGAAGCCTTCGAGCGAGACGAGCAGGAAGGCTTGCCGCGCCTTGGGCGTGAGCTGGCCGAGGCGCCGCTCGGCCGGGCTGTCGGGCTCGACCAGATCGGAGGAGCCGTTGACCGGCAACGAGTTCCAGATCGCCGTGAAGCAGCGGAACAGGGCCACCTTGGGCTTGCCGGCGTCGGCGAGAATCGACGGCTCCTTGACGATGGCCTCGAGGGTGGCGGCGACGTAGGCGTCTCCCGACGACTGGCTGCCGGTGAGCGCGCGCGCATACCGGCGCAGATACGGAAGATGGTGAGCAACCATTTGCGCCGACGACAAAGCTGGAACTCCCAAATGTGTGTGACCCCGTGGACGAGCCCGAGGGGAACGCGGTGATCACATAAAGGTTCCCTCGGCTGGAACTATGACAGGTTTCCGGAGTTGGTTCAAAGTGCGCGGGGGTCCGGCGTTTCCCGGGTCACGGGCGAGCCGGTGTGAGGACATGATGAAGGAAAGAAAGTCGTCGCGGCCCGAAGGATTGGTTCAGGTGCGTCCGAGCCCGGCGAGACCGGGCCCCGCCTTGAACCGCGAGATTCAGACCAAGATCGGACAGCAGCTCCGGGCCGTCTACGACGATATCGTCGATCAGGGCGTGCCCGATCGCTTCGCCGATCTCCTGCGTAATCTGGACACCAAGGTGGTCCGCACGGAAGGCGTCGACAAGGACGCGAGCGAATGAGCCGCGATCCGTCCGGACGGGCCGACTCGCGCAACGACGCGAGCGTTCGCGAGGCCATGCTGGCGGCCGTCCCCAGCCTGCGCGCCTTCGCCATCTCGCTGTCGGCCAATGTGGACCGCGCCGACGACCTGGTGCAGGAGACCCTGCTGCGGGCCTGGGCCAATCTCGATTCGTTCGAGCCCGGCACCAACATGTCGGCGTGGCTGTTCACCATCCTGCGCAACCTGTTCCGCTCCGAGTACCGCAAGCGGCGGCGCGAGGTGCCGGATTCCGACGGCGCTTATGCGGACAGCATGAAGACGCAGCCCGAGCAGGCGAGCCGGGTCGAGTTCGAGGAGTTCCGCGAGGCGCTCGGCAAGCTGCCGCCGGACCAGCGCGAGGCGCTGGTGCTGGTGGGCGCGTCCGGCTTCTCGTACGAGGAGGCCGCCGAGATCTGCGGCTGTGCGGTCGGCACCATCAAGAGCCGCGTCAACCGCGCCCGCACGCGCCTCGCCGAGCTCTTGGCCATCGAGAGCATCGAGGACCTCGGTCCCGATCGCGAGCTGCGCGCCGTGTTCTCGGGCGGCGGCAGCTAAATACCCTACTTCTTGTTCGGCTCGCACCGGCCGCGGCAGCCCGCCGTGGCCGGTGCGTTGCTATGGGTGCGTCGCAGTAGATGAACCACTATAGGTGCGCCCATTACGGGTGCGCCACTGCGGTGCGACCGCCCTGCGAGGGCCGGTCCCCGGCTCCCTCCGCCGGCGGCTGCGGGTCGCACCATGCTTCCGCCATCGAGACACGGCAACGGGAGGCCGGCTCGACACGGCGATTCCGGTTGGGCCATAAGGTTCCGGCGGGCCACGAGGTCCGCGCCGCGGCGGAGGACCTCCCCATGACCCACTCTCGGCCCGACACGCCGGCCGGCCGCCTGCTGCGGCTGCCGCTGGTGCGCCTGCTGGCGATCAACTTGGCCATCGGCCTGGTGATCGCGGTGCTCGCGGTGGCGGGGCTCATGGCCCTCGACGCGCATCGGTTGCGGACGCTGGTGCTCGGCGACCAGTCGCCGGTGGTGGCGATCGGCCTCCTTCTGTTCGGCTTTGCCGTGACGCTGGGGAGCTGGGTGATGGGCACCGCCGTGATGCGGCTCGGCGAGCGCGACGACGGCGCCGGCGGCGGCGCTGCGGCGCCGGCCGCCCCCGCGGTGGAGCAGCGCGGCGAGCCGATGGCGGTGCGGGCGAGGGGGCCGCGTCGCTGAAGCGCCGCATCGGAGCTGGACGGGGGCGGAGAATGCGACAGACGAAGGGGCTGCGCCGGGGCGGCGCGCGATGGGGCGTGGGGTGGGGCGCCGCCGCGCTGGCGGGCCTCGTGCTCACCGTCTGGCTCGGGCTGGTGCTGGTGGCCGCGACAGCGGGGGCCGCCCAGCCCGGCGCCAAGCCGGCGGCCGCGCCCCAGCCGCCGCCGGTTGCGGCGCGCCTCGATGCCACCAAGGCGAGCCTCGACGAGATCGAGAAGGCGCTCGCCGCCGACGCTCACTTCGACGACTCCCTCGCCGAGCTGCGCCGCCGCCTCACCGTCATGCGGGCCGAACTGCGCGACACCATCGGGGCGCTCGAAGGCGAGCTGAACCAGGCCACCGCCCAGCTCAAGCAGCTTGGCGACCCGCCCGAGGAGGACCAGCCCAAGGAGGACCCCGGCGTCGCCGCCGAGCGGGCCAAGCTGACCAAGCAGCAGAGCGAGGTGGAGGCCGCCGTCAAGCAGGGGCGGCTGCTGCTGGTCAAGGCCGACGAGGCGAGCGAGCGGGTGACCGACCTGCGACGTGGCCTGTTCACCCGCGAGCTGTTCGCCCGCAGTGCCGGGCTGTTCAACCCGACCTTCTGGGCCGACGTCTCCGAGGGCCTGCGCTCGGAGGCCGGCCGCCTCGTCCAGCTCGGTCGCGCCTGGTGGCTCTATGCGGGCGCCGCCGCGACCCGCGGCAGCGTCGCCGGCGCGGCGCTGACGCTGCTCGGCTTCGGGCTCGGCGCCGTGCTGCTGTTCCGCTGGCTGCACCATCGGCTGATCGACGGCGGGCTGGCGGCCCGCTTCGACCGCGCCTACCAGGCCGTGATGGTGCTGCTCGCCCATGCGCTGACGATGCCGGCGGCGGTGATCGTCACCGTGCTGGTGCTGGAGAACTACGGGCTGATGCCGGCGTGGATTCGCAGCCTCGGGGTCGGCATCGGGCTCGCGGTGGCGACCGCCAGCACCGGGCGGGCCGTCGCCCGTGCGCTGTTCGCGCCCGACCAGCCGAGCCGCCGGCTGTTCGCCTGGAGCGACGCCGAGGCGACCCGGGCGACCTTTCACCTGACCTGGGCGGCGCGCGCGCTCGGCCTCGTCATCGTTCTCAACCTGATCCACAAGACGACGACCGCCCCGATCGCCCTGACGGTGGCGACCAGCGCCATGCTGGCGGTGATGATCGTCGGCCTCGCGGTCAACTTCATGTGGCGGACCGCCCGCGGCGCCGCCGCGGAGGATGCGCCGCCCGGCCCGGGCCTGCGTGGCGCGCGGGTGCTGCTGGCCCTCTTCGTGGTGGCCATCGCGGTGCCGCTGGCGGCCGGCTACATCGCGCTCGCCGCCTTCATGGCGAGCCGGCTGGTCATCGTGCTGTCGCTGGCCGGCATGCTGGTGGTGCTCGATGCCTTCGTGGATGCGCTGTTCACCCAGGTGCTGTCGGGCGGCAGCGAGCGCGGCCGCGCCATCGCCGGGCTGCTCGGCCTGTCGAGCCGCGGTCTCGACCTCATCGCCACGCTGCTGTCGGCGATCATCCGGGTGTCGCTCTTGGTGCTCGCGATCTTGGCGGTGCTCGGGCCGTGGGGCGTGTTCGCCGACGACGTGCTGACCCGCCTGGCCGAGGCGGCGTTCGGCTGGCAGGTCGGCGGCGTCACCATCTCGATCCAGACCGTGCTGGGCGCCATCGCCATCCTCTTGATCGGTGTGCTCGGCGTGCGCGGCGCGCAGCGCTGGCTGGAGACGAGCTTTCTGCCGCGCACCGCCCTCGATCCCGGCTTGCAGCACTCGATCTCGACCCTGTTCGGTTACGCGGGCCTGATCGGCGTGCTCGCCGCGGTGCTCGGCTCGATCGGCATCGACCTCCAGAAGATCGCCCTCATCGCCGGCGCCCTCTCGGTCGGCATCGGCTTCGGCCTGCAATCGATCGTGTCGAACTTCGTGTCGGGCCTGATCCTGCTCGCCGAGCGGCCGATCCGGGTGGGCGACTGGGTGGTGGTCAAGAACGAGGAGGGGTTCGTGCGCAAGATCAGCGTGCGGGCCACCGAGATCGAGACCTTCGATCGCGCCAGCGTGATCATCCCGAACTCCGAGTTCATCACCTCCTCGGTGAAGAACTGGACGCACGGCAACACGCTCGGCCGTGTCATCCTCAAGGTGCGAGTGGCATACGACAGCGACGTCGAGCGGGTGCGCGAGATTCTCGCCGGCTGCGCGCGCGCCCATCCGCTGGTGCTGCGGGCGCCGCCGCCGGGCGTGTTCCTGCTCGGCTTCGGCGACATCGGGCTCGACTTCGAGCTGCGCTGCATTCTCTCCAATGTCGAGAACGGCCTGTCGGTGAAGAACGACCTGCACGTCGCGGTCTTGCAGAAGTTCCGCGAGGCGGGCATCAAGATTCCCTACCCGATTCACGACGAGCGCGTGCCGGGTCCGCCCATGATCGAGGAACCGACACCATGATGTCCGCTCGCCGCCTGCCGCGTCCGTCGCGGCATCTGGTCGTGCTCGCCGCCGCCGCGCTGGCGCTCGCCGGCTGCGCCGGGGACCGCGACCCCGGGGTCGACGAGCCGAGCTTCTACCGCAATCTCACCAAGGGCGCCGATCTCGATCCGGCCGCCGCCGCCTCGATGATCTCCGGTTATCGCCGCAACAACGGCCTCGGCGCCGTCACCATCGATCCGATCCTGATGCGGCTCGCCGAGGAGCAGGCGCGCGCCATGGCGGCGAAGAACAAGCTCGACCACAATGTCGGGCGCGACTTCAAGACCCGCATCGCCGGCTCCGGCTTCGATGCCCGGATGGCGGTCGAGAACGTCTCGGCCGGCTACCACACCCTCGCCGAGGCGTTCTCGGGCTGGCGCGATTCGCCGCCGCACCGCGCCAACATGCTGGCCAAGGACGCGACCCGCATGGGCATCGCGGCCGCCTTCGCGCCCGGCACCAAGTACAAGGTGTTCTGGGCGCTGATCCTGGCGGCGCCGGACCAGCGGGCGGAGGCCGGCCCGGCCGGGCCGGCGGCGGTGCCGGCCGGCGGCACCCCGGGTGGCGGCACCGCGGGCGGCGGCACCCCGGGTGGCACGCCGCATCGCTGGGGCCTGTCGCAGCAATGGGCGATCCGCTGACCGCGGGGCCGATCTCCGCATGGTCGCCGGGCCCGGAGAGGCCGCGGCGGTGGAGCTGCGGAAAGCGACTGGTTCGAAGTGTGCGAGAACGCGCAGTGGTGGCTTCAATGAGGCCGCGGCGGTGAAACCGCGGAAAGCATGTCACCTGGGCGGCGCCCGTCAAGTTCATCATGCCGCTTCAATGAGGTCGCGGCGGTGAAACCGCGGAAAGCCATGGCTGATCCTCAGACGATGGAGGTCGTTTGGGCGGGCTTCAATGAGGCCGTGGCGGTGAAACCGCGGAAAGCGAGCAGATTTGCAGGGACCCTCGGCCGCTTCCAGTCATGCTTCAATGAGGCCGCGGCGGCGAAACCGCGGAAAGCCGCTCGATGCCTATCCGTCGTTCATCATCGCGGCGACGCTTCAATGAGGCCGCGGCGGTGAAACCGCGGAAAGCTAGGGACACGACAGGAGTCAGGGCAATGGCAGTCCGCGCTTCAATGAGGCCGCGGCGGTGAAACCGCGGAAAGCGGGCACGACTGAGGAAAGGGGACTGAGGCCGCGAACGCTTCAATGAGGCCGCGGCGGTGAAACCGCGGAAAGCTCGGCTTCGGCAAGATCGCCCAGCGCGGCACCGCCGAGCTTCAATGAGGCCGCGGCGGTGAAACCGCGGAAAGCATCCACCGGACCGATTTCCCCGCGACGATGTGCCGGAACCCGCTTCAATGAGGCCGCGGCGTTGAAACCGCGGAAAGCGCAAGACGCTGCTGACTGCGCTGCTGTTCGAGCTGGGCGTGCTTCAATGAGGCCGCGGCGTTGAAACCGCGGAAAGCGTACATGCTCCCGTGACGGTGATCGCGCCGGAGCCAGCGCTTCAATGAGGCCGCGGCGGTGAAACCGCGGAAAGCCGTTCTGCTTGATCTGCTCCGTCAGATTGCTCGTCACCGGCTTCAATGAGGCCGCGGCGGTGAAACCGCGGAAAGCAGCCTCGCCCATGAGGCCCATGCCGTTCGCCATGGGGCTTCAATGAGGCCGCGGCGGTGAAACCGCGGAAAGGCCTAACGGCCGATGAAGCCGTCCTGGTTGTTCTCGGCATGCTTCAATGAGGCCGCGGCGGTGAAACCGCGGAAAGCCCGGTGAGGATGCCCTCCGGCTCGTCCTCGCGGATCTTGCTTCAATGAGGCCGCGGCGGTGAAACCGCGGAAAGCGCTGTGGCGCTGGCCGTCCGCGTCGCTCTGGCGTCAGCTTCAATGAGGCCGCGGGGGTGAAACCGCGGAAAGCCCTTGGGGAACGGCAGCTTGTAGCGCTTGAGCGACAGGCTTCAATGAGGCCGCGGCGGTGAAACCGCGGAAAGCAATTCGGTACCAACTCGAGTCGCTTGAGCGTCTGCCCGCTTCAATGAGGCCGCGGCGGTGAAACCGCGGAAAGCCGGGATCATGACGATGAACATCACCCTTAAGTATGCGACTTCAATGAGGCCGCGGCGGTGAAACCGCGGAAAGCTACCGATCATGGTGGCGGGGTTGGTTCGATTGTCAGCTTCAATGAGGCCGCGGCGGTGAAACCGCGGAAAGCGCGCGTCGACCGCGACGGGAAGCCTACCACCAGCGACTGGCTTCAATGAGGCCGCGGCGGTGAAACCGCGGAAAGCGGGTCAAACGTCGCTGCACTTGTGTGGGCAATATTAAGCTTCAATGAGGCCGCGGCGGTGAAACCGCGGAAAGCTCCCCTCGGTGGCGACCCCGTAGTGACCACCATCGCCTAGCTTCAATGAGGCCGCGGCGGTGAAACCGCGGAAAGCGCAAGGTGCTGGTGATCTCGACGCACAACGGCGTCGAGCTTCAATGAGGCCGCGGCGGTGAAACCGCGGAAAGCGGCAACAGCAACCGCACTCGATGTGACTGGTGTTGCGCTTCAATGAGGCCGCGGCGGTGAAATCGCGGAAAGCCGGATGCGATCCAGGCCCTCGAGGCGCTGCCGACCGAGCTTCAATGAGGCCGCGGCGGTGAAACCGCGGAAAGCGCGAGATCGACGCCCTCAGCGTGTCCCAGGCATTCCAGCTTCAATGAGGCCGCGGCGGTGAGGCCGCGGAAGGGAGATGTAGTTGGTCGAGCCGTCGTCCCACTAATCCTCGCTTCAATGAGTCCGCGGCGGTGAGGCCGCGGAAAGCTCGACGTTGCCACCACGCACGTCAAGATCAGCATGCTGCTTCAATGAGGCCGCGGCGGTGAAACCGCGGAAAGCGCCAGTACGATCCCGCCAAGGGGATCATGCGGATCGGGCTTCAATGAGGCCACGGCGGTGAAACCGCGGAAAGCCCAGTTCGCGCCGTCGCGCCACACGAGCGTCGAGGTCGGGCTTCAATGAGGCCGCGGCGGTGAAACCGCGGAAAGCATCCCCGATCTCGCCGTGTCCGCGGCCGATCGTCTGGCTTCAATGAGGCCGCGGCGGTGAAACCGCGGAAAGCTTGATGTTGCACGGGCCGTTGATGATGCGATTGCGGGCTTCAATGAGGCCGCGGCGGTGAAACCGCGGAAAGCCAGTCGTTCGAGGGCGTCTGTGATTGCTTTTCCGATATGCTTCAATGAGGCCGCGGCGGTGAAACCGCGGAAAGCCCGGCACGAGAGCGTCCAGGATTGGCGGTCCTCTGCGCTTCAATGAGGCCGCGGCGGTGAAACCGCGGAAAGCACCCCGCGGGTCTCCCAGGCGCGGGCCTTCGCCCCTTGGGCTTCAATGAGGCCGCGGCGGTGAAACCGCGGAAAGCCTGCCGCACCTTCAGGAGGTAGGCGTTCTGGTGCAGCGGCTTCAATGAGGCCGCGGCGGTGAAACCGCGGAAAGTTATGTTCGTCACAGGCTGGCACCACCAGCGCATCGAGCTTCAATGAGGCCGCGGCGGTGAAACCGCGGAAAGCTCGGGCGGTGCGGCCTTCGCGTCGATCGTGATCTCGCTTCAATGAGGCCGCGGCGGTGAAACCGCGGAAAGCTCACGGAGACCCGCAGCCCTATCCGCGCCTCAGCGGGCTTCAATGAGGCCGCGGCGGTGAAACCGCGGAAAGCATCGCGTTGAACGGCGCTGCGCTGAACCAGCCGGTGCTTCAATGAGGCCGCGGCGGTGAAACCGCGGAAAGCTTGCATCACGATAGCTCGGTAAATAGGTCCGGTGAACGGCTTCAATGAGGCCGCGGCGGTGAAACCGCGGAAAGCGGAGCGGTTCAGCGACTACTATGTGCAGTCTCAGAGCGAGCTTCAATGAGGCCGCGGCGGTGAAACCGCGGAAAGCTTTCTTCGGCCGGTACCGGCGTCAGCATCCAGGGCGCGCTTCAATGAGGCCGCGGCGGTGAAGCCGCGGAAAGCTGGTCCTGTCCACATGACCGTCGGCCCAAACCCTTGGTCGCTTCAATGAGGCCGCGGCGGTGAAACCGCGGAAAGCGCACGTTCACCGCGCCGCTGCTCACGCCGGCCGAGCTGCTTCAATGAGGCCGCGGCGGTGAAACCGCGGAAAGCATACGATCGGCGCGAGGTACGTGTGATGTTCGGCATGGTGCTTCAATGAGGCCGCGGCGGTGAAACCGCGGAAAGCGGCAATCGAGGCGGCGGCCGATGGTAGCCCCTGCCGCAGCTTCAATGAGGCCGCGGCGGTGAAACCGCGGAAAGCGTCCTTGCCCTTGGCCTCGATGGCCAGCGTGTCCTCCGTGCTTCAATGAGGCCGCGGCGGTGAAACCGCGGAAAGCGCTGATTCCATGCCCCGGAACGGGGGGCGATGGAAGCTTCAATGAGGCCGCGGCGGTGAAACCGCGGAAAGCGTACTACGCCTCTTGTTGCCGTTAACGTTAATGCTTCGGGCTTCAATGAGGCCGCGGCGGTGAAACCGCGGAAAGCGCGTCGCGGGGTTGATCAGCTTGCGCGGGCACGTGATCGTGCTTCAATGAGGCCGCGGCGGTGAAACCGCGGAAAGCAAGTACACTTAGTCCAGTCAACCGCTTGTTTGCTAGCTTCAATGAGGCCGCGGCGGTGAAACCGCGGAAAGCAGACATCATTCGAACGAATGATTAATGTTAATCTTCGCTTCAATGAGGCCGCGGCGGTGAAACCGCGGAAAGCGACCCGCATGCTGCGGCACCGCCATTTCACTTTGTTGCTTCAATGAGGCCGCGGCGGTGAAACCGCGGAAAGCCTCGACGAGGCACACCCGAAATTTGCGCGGTCGCTCGCGCTTCAATGAGGCCGCGGCGGTGAAACCGCGGAAAGCAGCACGGCCTCAAGGACAAGAAGGTTGAGATCGGTCTTAACGTGCTTCAATGAGGCCGCGGCGGTGAAACCGCGGAAAGCGCGCTGAGGTCCTGCGCAGGGCCGGCTATGCCTGCGAGCTTCAATGAGGCCGCGGCGGTGAAACCGCGGAAAGCAGGGCTGTACCGAGCACGAAGCGATTGACCGTGCTCGGGCTTCAATGAGGCCGCGGCGGTGAAACCGCGGAAAGCGCCGCGGTACCTTTCGCGTTGATGTACAGACGGTAGTCGTGCTTCAATGAGGCCGCGGCGGTGAAACCGCGGAAAGCTTTCTTAACCTTAACAACCGATTTTCGACTTATGCAGCTTCAATGAGGCCGCGGCGGTGAAACCGCGGAAAGCGCGGCGCCCGATCAGCCGGCCAGGGTGTGTGGGCATGCTTCAATGAGGCCGCGGCGGTGAAACCGCGGAAAGCGTCCCGTTCCCCTCCTCCGTCTGGAGGAACACCGGATCGGGCTTCAATGAGGCCGCGGCGGTGAAACCGCGGAAAGCACGAAAATGACACCATAACCGTTACTGGCGATGGTGTCGCTTCAATGAGGCCGCGGCGGTGAAACCGCGGAAAGCGTAAAAATACTAGTAGACATTACCCGCAGACTCGTTGCTTCAATGAGGCCGCGGCGGTGAAACCGCGGAAAGCGCGGGTTCCTCGGCTGGATCGCGTCGCTGCTATCGATGCTTCAATGAGGCCGCGGCGGTGAAACCGCGGAAAGCAGTTTATTTATCTTTACAATTGCGGCTCTAGGTATGGTTGCTTCAATGAGGCCGCGGCGGTGAAACCGCGGAAAGCTGTCTGCCTGCAAGCCGCCGGAGCGGCAAGCGATTCGACGGCGTTTGCGAGCGCTCCCAGAATGGACGGCCGAGCGCCCGCCGAAGGGCTGCTCCGATCCTTCACGATGTCAAACAACCCGCGCTGGTGCAAGCCGAATCCCGCCCGCGAGCGGTCCCCGGGATTCCGTCGCCATCGCAGCGCTCGCGCGGCGGCGGCGAGCTGCCGACAACGCCCGGCCATCATAACACCCTGGGAGGTCGCGGCATGGTCTGGGCGATCAAATCCGCAGCATCAGGCCCTTGGCTCGCTGGGTCCGGCCCCTTCGGTCCAACCGGCCGCCGGGGGCGCGCCACATCGCCGGTTTGGTCTTCCATGACCCCTTGGGAGCGGCCGTCCCGCCGCCTCGGCGGCGGCCCACCGCCCCGTCTTGCCGACCGCGACCATCGCGGTCGGCGAAGTAGGGCATCGCGACGCCGGGTCGCGCCACACGCGAAGATCGGCCGCCCGCCACCGCGGGACGCCCATTTTCCCAGCCATGCGCGGCGGGCGCCGCTGCCCTGCCGGCCTCCCGAGGCTGTCGTCGGGGTGGCGAAAATCCGCCACTCCATTGCCCTTATCGTTCATTTGCGCTAAGCCCCGCCGCGGGGAACCCGTGAGTTGGAGGACGCGATGGCCGAGCACGCCAGCGTGCAATACGAGACAGCGTCGGGCAACGATCTCGCCCAGCACGAAGCGACCTACCAGGGCTTTCTACAATTCGTGAAATGGAGCGTCGGCGCGACGGTGCTCGTCCTCGTCCTGATGGCCGTCGTGCTGGTCTGAAGACCGTTCCGGACCGCGGCGGCGGCGCGGGGCCGCGACGCCCGTCCGGTCATGCCTTTCGCAGGAGACATCATGAAGATCGCGATTTGTGCCGAGGCGGACGCTGCCGAACCGCGGGTCGCCGGAACCCCGGAGACGGTCAAGAAGATCAAGGCGCTCGGCGCCGATGTCGCGGTCGAGCCGGGGGCGGGGCTGAAGTCCGGCATCCTCGATGCGGACTACGAGGCGGCCGGCGCCACCGTGTCGCGTGACGCCGTGCGGGACGCCGACATCGTCCTCAAGGTGCGCCGGCCCAACGAGATGGAGCTGACCGCCTACAAGAAGGGCGCGCTCGTCATCGCTATCATGGACCCCTACGGTCACGAGGCGGCGCTCGCCGCGCTCGCTCGCGCCGGCGTGGTCGCCTTCGCGATGGAGCTGATGCCGCGCATCACCCGCGCCCAGGTGATGGACGTGCTGTCGAGCCAGGCGAACCTCGCCGGCTACCGCGCCGTCATCGATGCCGCCGCCGAGTATGGCCGCGCCTTCCCGATGATGATGACGCCGGCCGGAACGGTGCCGGCCGCCAAGGCGTTCATCATGGGCGTCGGCGTCGCCGGCTTGCAGGCGATCGCCACGGCGCGCCGCCTCGGCGCCATCGTCACCGCCACCGACGTGCGCCCCGCCGTGAAGGAGCAGGTGGCGAGCCTCGGGGCGAAGTTCATCGCGGTCGAGGACGACGAGTTCAAGCAGGCCGAGACCGCCGGCGGCTACGCCAAGGAGATGTCCAAGGAGTACCAGGCGAAGCAGGCGGCCCTCGTCGCCGAGCACGTCAAGAAGCAGGACATCGTGATCACCACGGCGCTGATCCCGGGCCGCCCGGCCCCGCGGCTGATCACCGCCGAGATGGTCGCCTCGATGAAGCCCGGCTCGGTGATCGTCGACCTCGCGGTCGAGCGCGGCGGCAATGTCGAGGGCGCCAAGCCCGGCGCGGTCGTCGAGATCAACGGCGTGAAGATCGTCGGACACCTGAACGTCGCGGGCCGGCTCGCCGCCTCGTCGTCGGCGCTCTACGCCAAGAATCTCTACGCCTTCCTCGAGGTGCTGATCGACAAGAAGACCAAGGCGATCGCGCTGAACTGGGACGACGAGATCGTCAAGGCCACGGCGCTGACCAAGGACGGCGCGGTGGTGCACCCGAACTTCGCGCCGAAGACGGCGGCCTGACGGCGGCGGCGCGGCCGCGGACCCGGGTTCGCGGCCGGCTTCGCCGGGAACCAGACGACACGGCGCGGCCGACACGATCGAGCGGACCGTTCCGCGGGCCGCAGCCGGCGGCAAACAGGAATAGCGCGCCTCGTCCCGCGGAGGGAGCGGGCGCCTTCGTTCAAGGAGACGTGCGATGGAGCATGTGGCAAGTGCGATCGACCCGTTCATCTTCCGGCTGTCGATCTTCGTGCTGGCGGTGTTCGTCGGCTACTATGTGGTGTGGTCGGTCACCCCGGCCCTGCACACGCCGCTGATGTCGGTGACCAACGCGATCTCGTCGGTGATCGTGGTCGGCGCCCTGCTGGCGGTCGGCGTCGCGCTGGTCGGCGACGACAACGGCCCCCTGCTGGCGCGGGTGCTGGGTTTCGTGGCGCTGGTGTTCGCCTCGGTGAACATCTTCGGCGGCTTCCTGGTCACCCAGCGCATGCTGGCGATGTACCAGAAGAAAAAGAAGTGAGCGCGGCGGCGACCGCGACCCGACATGGTCGGCGCATCCGGGCGAGGGGGGCCGGATCGCCGCGGGGTTTCTCGTGCACCCTCCTCATTCCGGCCGTTCGCTCCGCCTGATCGACGGCGGTCGCGCATTGCGCTGAACGAGGACGATGTGACATGAACGCGAATATCGCCGCGCTTCTGTACCTGGTTGCAGGAGTGCTGTTCATCCTGGCCCTGCGCGGGCTGTCGAGCCCCGAGTCGAGCCGGCGCGGCAACATGTTCGGCATGATCGGCATGCTGATCGCCGTCGGCACGACGCTGGCGGCGCATCCGCCAGCCGGCACCGGCGCCTGGATTCTGGTGGTGCTCGGCATCGCGATCGGCGGCGGCATCGGCGCCGTCATCGCCCGTCGGGTGCCGATGACCATGATGCCGGAGCTGGTCGCCGCCTTCCACTCGCTGGTCGGCATGGCGGCGGTGCTGGTCGCTGCCGGCGCGCTCTATGCTCCGGCGGCCTTCGACATCGGCACGGTGGGCCAGATCCACGGCGCCAGCCTGATCGAGATGTCGCTCGGTGTGGCCATCGGCGCCATCACGTTCACCGGCTCGGTGATCGCCTTCGCCAAGCTGTCGGGCCGCATGAGCGGCGCGCCCATCATGCTGCCGGGCCGCCACGTCATCAACATCGCGCTGTTCTTGGCGATCGTCGCCCTGATCGTGGTGTTCGCGCGGACCGAGAGCTACACGGCATTCTGGGCGCTGACGCTGGCGTCGTTCCTGTTCGGCGTCCTGATCATCATCCCGATCGGCGGCGCCGACATGCCGGTCGTCATCTCGATGCTGAACTCCTACTCGGGCTGGGCGGCCGCCGGCATCGGCTTCACGCTCGGCAACTCGGCGCTGATCATCACCGGCGCGCTGGTCGGCTCCTCGGGCGCGATCCTGTCCTACATCATGTGCAAGGGCATGAACCGCTCCTTCATCTCGGTCATCCTCGGCGGCTTCGGCGGCGAGGTGGCGGGACCGGCGGCGGGCGCCGAGGCGCGCCCGGTCAAGCTCGGCTCGGCCGACGACGCCGGCTTCATCATGAAGAACTCCGGCAAGGTCATCATCGTGCCGGGCTACGGCATGGCGGTCGCCCAGGCCCAGCACGCGCTGCGCGAGCTGGCCGACAAGCTGAAGGCCGAGGGCGTCGAGGTGAAGTATGCGATCCACCCCGTCGCCGGCCGCATGCCCGGCCACATGAACGTGCTGCTCGCCGAGGCTAACGTGCCTTACGACGAGGTGTTCGAGCTGGAGGACATCAACTCGGAGTTCTCGCAGGCCGACGTGGCCTTCGTGATCGGCGCCAACGACGTGACCAACCCGGCCGCCGAGGAGGACCCCAAGTCGCCGATCTTCGGCATGCCCGTCCTCCAGGTGTGGAAGGCCGGCACCGTGATGTTCTCCAAGCGGTCGCTCGCCTCGGGCTACGCCGGCATCGACAACACGTTGTTCTATCGCGACAACACCATGATGCTGCTCGGCGACGCCAAGAAGATGACCGAGGAGATCGTGAAGGCGCTGGGCTGACCACTCGCTTGCGCCGGCGCGAGACATCGGTCGCCATGACATCGTCCGAGGCACGGCCCCGTCGGGGCCGTGCCTTTCTTTTTTCTCGGTTCGCGTCTGTTCGCTCTGGGCTGCTCCTTCTGGCGCTGGCTCTCGTCGCGACGGCGACCACAGAGGGGCGGGCCGAGCCGGTGCTCCCGACGGCTCCGGCCGGAGCAGCCGAATGCGCGGCGGGCGCGGTGGCGGCCGTCGTCACCGAGCTCTATCTCGGGCGCAGCCGCGGCGACCGGCGGGTGGTGAGCGACGCCGCGTGGGAGCGCTTCCTGGCGCGCGAGATCACGCCGCGCTTTCCGGACGGGCTGACGGTGCTGGACGGCCGCGGCCAGTGGCGCGACGGGGCGGGGCGCGTCGTCCGCGAGGCCACCAAGGTGGTGGTGCTGGTGACGCCGGCGACAGCGGCCCAAGAGACGACCGAGGGAGCCGGCTTGGCCGCGGCCTCGTCGCGTGAGGCGCGCGTGGCCGCCATTGTGGCCGCCTACAAGCGCCGCTTCGATCAGCGCTCGGTGCTGGTCCTCACCCGTATGGCCTGCGCGCAGTTCTGACGGTTGGCTCCTCGGGTGCCCTCCCGGCCCGCTCATGGCTGGCCCTGGGCCGTTCGGGATTTCGGTTGGGATCCCGTCGCCGCGACCGGCCACCATGGTTCCTCGGGCAGGATGCGCGCCGAAAAAATGCGCGGGCCGAAGCCCGCGCATTGGTCGAAACGTCCGGCAAAGGCGCCGCCGTGGCGGCGCCCCGTGGGCTCATCTCAGATCAGGCCGAGGCCCTTGAGCACCGAGAGCATCACGGCGGCTGCCGCGACCGAGCCGATCTGGCCGCCGCAGTTGGCCCCCATGGCGTGCATCAGCAGGAAGTTCTGCTTGTTGTAGCGCTGGCCCTGCGCCTGCACGACGCGGGCCGCCATCGGGAAGGCCGAGATGCCGGCGGCGCCGATCAGCGGGTTCATCTTGCCGCCCGACAGCGTGTACCAGATCTTGCCGAACGCCACGCCCACCACGGTGTCCAGACAGATGGCGATGAAGCCGAGCGCGAAGATCGCCAGCGTGGTCGGCTTGAGGAACGCCTCGGCCCCCATGGTGGCGCCGATGGCGACGCCGAGGAACAGGGTCGCGATGTTGGCGATCTCGTTCTCGGATGCCTTGGTGAGGCGGGTGACGGCGCCGCACTCGCGCATGAAGTTGCCGAGCATGATGGCGCCCATCAGGGGCAGGCCCTTGGGGGCGATCAGGCCGGTCACGACGGTGACGACGATCGGGAACAGGAGCTTGGTGGTTCCCGACACGCTGCGCTTCACCGCCGGCATCGGGGTGGCCCGCTCCTTCTCGGTGGTCAGCGCCTTCATGATCGGCGGCTGAATGATCGGGACGAGCGCCATGTAGGAGTAGGCGGCGACCGAGATCGGGCCGAGCAGCTCGGGCGCGTATTGCGAGGCGACGTAGATGGCGGTCGGGCCGTCACAGGCACCGATCACCGCGATCGACACGGCCTGGAGATGCGGGAAGCCGATGGCGAGCGCCAGCAGCAGCGTCAGGAAGATGCCGCACTGGCCGGCGGCGCCGAACAGCAGGATCTTGGGGTTCTCCAGCAGCGGGCCGAAATCGGTCATCGCTCCGATGCCGATGAAGATCAGCAGCGGGAACAGCTCGTTGGCGATGCCCATGTTGTAGATGCTGCGGAGGAACCCGGTGTCGTCCTTGGCCATCCGCTGGAGCGCTTCGGGGGCCGCAGGCCCCATGGCGTCGAGCACCTGCTTGGCACCGATGTCGATGCCCTGGTGCATCAGCTCGCTGCCCGGGATGTTGACGAGCAGGCAGCCGAAGCCGATCGGCACGAGGAGCAGCGGCTCGACGTCCTTCTTGACGCCAAGATAGATCAGGGTGCCGCCGATCAGCAGCATCACCATGTTCTTCAGGCCGGCGATCGTGAACAGCATCTGAAGGCCGGCCGTGAGGCCCAGGAGGCCCTCGAAAATTCCTTCCGTCATCGCGGGACTCCCCCTCTAGCCGCGGTTGGACTTGTTTCCGTCCTCGGCCGAGAGCGGAAAGAGCTTCTTGAGGATCTGGATCGACCAGATGAGGATCGCGAGGGTCAGAAACGTCCCCCCGATGCCCACCACCATCATGGTGAGTCCGAAAGTCAACTTGTCCATGCTGTCTCCCCGTGCGTGGTGGTCGTCGCGTCAGGCGAACGCCTTGATGCCGGTCTGCGCCCGGCCGATGACCAGGGCGTGGATGTCGTGCGTGCCCTCGTAGGTGTTCACCGCCTCGAGGTTCTGGGCGTGCCGCATGACGTGGTATTCGATCTGGATGCCGTTGCCGCCGTGCATGTCGCGCGCCGTGCGGGCGACGTCGAGCGCCTTGCCGCAGTTGTTGCGCTTCATCAGCGAGACCAGCTCGGCGGTGGCGCGGCCCTCGTCCAAGAGGCGGCCGAGGCGCAGCGCGCCTTGCAGGCCGAGGGCGATCTCGGTCTGCATGTCGGCGAGCTTCTTCTGCACGAGCTGGGTGGCGGCGAGCGGCCGGCCGAACTGGGTGCGATCGAGCACGTAGTCGCGGGTGCGCATCCAGCAGTCCTCGGCGGCGCCCATCACCCCGAACGCGATGCCGTAGCGCGACGGCGACAGGCAGCGGGTGGCGCCCGCCATGCCGGAGGTGCCGGGCAGCACCGCGTCGTCGGGCACGAACACGCCGTCCATGACCACCTCGCCGGTCACCGAGGTGCGCAGCGCCAGCTTGCCGGAGATCTGCGGGGTCGAGAGCCCGGCGGCGCCGCGCTCCACCAGGAAGGCACGCAGCAGCCCGTCCTCGGCGACGGAGCGCGCCCACACCAGAATGAGGTCGGCGATCGGCGCGTGGGTGATCCAGATCTTGGAGCCGGTCAGCCGCCAGCCGCCGGTCACCCGGTCGGCGCGGGTGCGCATGCCGGCCGGGTCGGAGCCGGCGTCGGGCTCGGTCAGCCCGAAGGCGCCGACGATCTCGCCGCTCACCAGCTTGGGCAGCAGGGTGGCGCGTTGGCGGTCGCTGCCGTAATGGAAGATCGGATGGGAGACCAGCGACGACTGCACGGTGATGATGGTGCGGAAGCCCGAATCGACGCGGTCCAGCTCGCGCGACACCAAGCCGTAGCCCACATAGCTCGCCCCGGCCCCGCCGAAGTCCTCCGGCAGGGTGACGCCGAGCAGGCCGAGCTCGCCCATCTCGCGGAAGATCGCCCGGTCGGTGCGCTCGTTGAGGTAGTCGTCGATCACCCGCGGCTGGAGCCGCTCCTGCGCGTAGGCCCGGGCGGCATCACGAATCATCCGCTCGTCGGCGGTGAGCTGGTCGTCGAGGTGGAACGGGTCGTCCCATTGGAATGCGCCGCCCAGCGGGTCGATGGTAGGCTGGGCGCGGTCGGTCTCGGCAATGCTCATCGCAACGTCCCCTTGTCTGGGTGGCCGGAACCTCTTATCCCGCGTGCTGCTCGATTATAACGAACCCCTATAGCCCGAAGAACAGTGAAATCCCCATGCCGGATCAGCTTCACGCGCGCGTGGCTGCCTTTCTCGATACGCAACACGTGATGTCGCTGGCGACCGCCGGCCCGAACGGGCCACATGCGGCGAATCTGTTCTATGTGCGCGACGGGCTGGGGCTCGTCTGGGTGTCCGATGCGGGCTCTCGCCATTCGCTGGATATCGCGTCGAATCCGGCCGTCGCGGCGACGGTCGCACCCGACACGGCGGAGCACGCCGCGGTGCGCGGTGTGCAGATGCACGGCCGTGCCGCCCGGGTCGACGATGCGGCCGAGGCGCAACGGCTGCGCGCCGCGCTGGCCGAGCGCTATCCTTTCCTCAAAGAGCTTGCCCGCGCGCCCGAGGCGCTGCGGGTCGCGTTCGCGCAGGTCGCCGTCTATCGGCTCGATCCCGACGACGTGGTGCTGATCGACAACAGCCGGGGCTTCGGCCACAAGGAGCGGCTGATGCTGCGGCGCGAAGGCTGAGCGCGCAATGCAGTGCGGCGGCGCTACTCGGCGGCGCGGCGGGCCGCCAGCTTGGTGAACTTCTTGGTGATGAAGTGGCGCTTCAGGCGCGAGATGTGATCGATGAACAGGACGCCGTTCAGATGGTCGATCTCGTGCTGGATGCAGGTGGCGAACAGGCCGTCCGCCATCTCCTCGTGCGCCTGCCCGTCGAGGTCGGTCCAGCGCACCCGGACCCGCTCGGGCCGTTCGACGTCCTCGTGGACCTCCGGGATCGACAGGCAGCCTTCCTCGTAGACATTGGTCTCGTCCGACGACCAGACGATCTCCGGATTGATGAAGACGCGCGGCCGCTTCTCCTCGTCCTTGCGGGAGATGTCCATGGTGACGACGCGCTTCGCCACCCCGACCTGGATGGCGGCGAGGCCGATGCCGGGGGCGTCGTACATGGTCTCGAACATGTCGGCCACGAGGGTGCGGATCTCGTCGTCGACGGTCGTCACCGGCTCGGACACCAGACGGAGCCGCTTGTCGGGGAGAAGGAGGATGTCGCGCAGGGCCATGGCGGCGAGGATGTAAGGGGAGACGTGCGGGCCGTCAAATCCGGGCTGCTACGGCCGGCGGGGCGGCTCCGGTGGCCCGGTCAGGTGCCGCGCGGCTTCGCCCGGCGGGTCGCCGGGGCGGCCAGCGGGTCGTCCGGCCACGGGTGCTTGGGGTAGCGGCCGCGCAGGTCGGTGCGGACATCCGCGTAGGAGCCGCGCCAGAAGGCCGGCAGGTCGCGGGTGATCTGCACGGGCCGCTGTGCCGGTGACAAGAGCTCGACGATCAGCGGCACCCGGCCGCCGGCGACCGTCGGGTGCTGGTCGAGCCCGAACATCTCCTGGACCCGGACGGCGAGCCGCGGCCCCTCCGGGTCGGCATAGTCGATCGGCAGGCGCGAGCCCGAGGGGGCGTCGAAATGGGTCGGCGCCTCGTGGTCGAGCTTTCGGCGCAGGTTCCACGGCAGCAGCGCGTGCAGCGCCTGGGACAGCGCGTCGGCTCCGAGGTCCGACAGTGCCGTCTTGCCGGCGAGCGCCGGGGCGAGCCAGTCGCCGATGGTGGCCGCGAGGGCGGCGTCCGAGAGGTCGGGCCATTCGTCGCCCGAGCCGTCCCCTTCGTGGCGGTGCAGGAAGACGACCCGGTCGCGCCACTGGGAGAGCGCCGCCGACCACGGCAGGCGGTCGAGACCGAGCGCGCCGATGCCCTCGGCGAGCGTCCGCGCCGTCGCCTCGTCGGGCACGATGCGGACCGGCCGCTCGGCCAGCGCGATCGCCCCGAGGCGGCGGGCGAAGCGGCCGCGCAGCGCCGCGGCGGCGGCATCGAACGTCACCTCGTCGGTCTCGACGATGCGATCCGCGAACAGCGCCTCGATCACCTCGGCGGCGAGCGGCGCGGCGAGCAGCACCCGGGCATTGGCGGCGCTGCCAGCGAGGTCGGCGACCGCCAGATAGGGCGAGCGGGCGAGCGGCGAGGCGGGATCGACCGAGGCGCCGCGGCCATTGGCCATCAGCACGGCACCGCTGCCGCCGCCGCGCGCCTTGGCGACGCGGTCCGGATAGGCGAGCGCCAGGAGGGCGCCGACGGCGCCGTCGTCCTTCGGCAGACGGGCGTTGGCGGGCAGGCCGAGGTCGCCGCCGGCGCGGCGGCCGGCGGCCGCGATCTCGGCCCAGCGCGCCGCCATCCGGCGCGCCTCCTCGGCGCGGCGCGAGCGGTCGCGCCGCAGGCCCTCGACCCGGTGGCGGAGGTCGGGATCGGTGCCGCCGAGGCCGCGCTCGGTCAGCACCGCGGCGATGTCGGCAGCGAGCGGCGCCGCGCCGAGCCCGGCCGCCGCCAGCACCATCCGGGCGAGCCGCGGCGGCAGAGGCAGCACGCGCAGGCGCTGGCCCACATCGGTGATGCGGCCGTCCGGATCGAGCGCCCCGAGCTGGCCGAGCAGCGCCCGTGCCTCGGCGAGCGCCGGGGCGGGGGGCGGATCGAGGAACAGGAGCTTGGCGGGGTCGCCGACGCCCCAGTGGGCGAGATCGAGCACGAAGCCGGCGAGATCGGCGGCGAGGATCTCGGGCTGCACGAAGGGTTCGAGCGAGGCGGTCTCGCGCTCGTCCCACAGCCGGTAGCAGACGCCCGGCTCGGTGCGGCCGGCGCGGCCGCGCCGTTGGTCGGCGGCGGCCCGCGACACCCGGACGGTCTCCAGCCGGGTCAGAGCGAGGTCGGGCTCGTGGCGCGGCACCCGGGCGAGGCCCGAATCGATCACCACCCGCACCCCCTCGATGGTCAGCGAGGTCTCGGCGATCGAGGTCGCCAGCACCACCTTGCGGCGGCCCGGCGGCGCGGGGGCCACGGCGCGGTCCTGTACGTCGGCATCGAGCGCCCCGTAGAGCGGCACCACGTCGACGGCCGGGTCGGCGAGCTTTTCGGCGAGGAGGCTTTCGGTGCGGCGGATCTCCCCGGCGCCCGGCAGGAAGACGAGGATCGAGCCCGGCTCGGCCCGCAGCGCCCGCAGCACCGCGTCGGTCACCTGCGGCTCCAGGTGCCGGGCGGGATCGCGCGGCAGGTGGCGGGTCTCCACCGGGAAGGCCCGGCCTTCGCTCGCGATCACTGGAGCGTCGTCGAGATGCTTGGCGATGCGGGCGCCGTCGATGGTGGCCGACATCACCAGGAGCCTCAGATCCTCGCGAAAGCCCTGCTGGGTGTCGCGGGCGAGCGCCAGGCCGAGATCGGCGTCGAGCGAGCGCTCGTGAAACTCGTCGAACAGCACCGCCGCGACCCCGTCGAGGGTGGGGTCTTCGAGGATCATGCGGGTGAACACGCCCTCGGTGACCACCTCGATGCGGGTCTTGCCGGAGATCTTCGAGCCGAAGCGCACCCGGTAGCCGACCGTCTCGCCGACGCTCTCGCCGAGCGTCGTCGCCATGCGGGCGGCGGCGGCGCGGGCGGCGAGGCGGCGCGGCTCCAGCACCAGGATCTTGCGGCCCGCCGCCCACGGTTCCCCGGCCAGCACCAGCGGCACCCGGGTGGTCTTGCCGGCGCCCGGCGGGGCGACCAGCACGGCCGCGTCGCGAGTGGCGAGCGCCGCCGTCAGGGCCGGCAGGGCCTCGTCGATCGGCAGCGGGGCGTCGAAGCGCGAAACACTCGTCATCACGGTCCTGTGCAGCCGCGCGGGCTGGACATTAACTCCAAATCGAGCCCACCCTTGCGGAAAGGCCCGGTTCTTGCCCCAATTTACGGAGGCGTAACCACACTTGGCCTGTTCCGGGGCAGGTGCCCCGCGCGAGACGCCAGAAACAAGCTGGGACGGACGATGGCAACCCCCACCACCGAGACCGCCCGGATCGACGCCAGCCGGACCGACACCCTTCGGACCGACGCCGGCCGGGTCGATTGGGTCGACACCGCCAAGGGCCTCTGCATCATCATGGTGGTGATGCTGCACTCGACCTTCGGGGTCGAGGCGGCAGCCGGCCGCGAAGGCTTCCTGCATGTCGTGGTGGCCTTCGCCAAGCCGTTCCGGATGCCCGACTTCTTCCTGATCTCGGGGCTGTTCCTGGCGCGGGTGATCGACCGCGACTGGCGCACCTACACGGACCGCAAGGTGGTCCACTTCGCCTACTTCTACCTGCTGTGGATGACCATCCAGCTCGTCGTCAAGGCGCCGGTGCTGGCCGCCGAGCACGGCTGGGCCGGGGTGCCGGGCCAGTGGCTGCTGGCGCTGATCGAGCCGTTCGGCACGCTGTGGTTCATCTACCTCTTGCCGGTCTTCTTCGTGCTGACCAAGGCGGCACGGCAGCTCCGCGTGCCGCCGCTCTTGGTGTGGCTGGTCGCCGCCGCCTTGGAGATCGCGCCCATCCATACCGGCTGGACCGCGATCGACGAGTTCGCGGCACGCTTCGTGTACTTCTATACCGGCTATCTTCTCGCCACCCGGGTGTTCGGCCTGGCCGAAACCGCCGCGGCGCGGCCGCTCGCCGCCGTCGTCGGCCTCCTGGCCTGGGCGGTGATCAACGGGGCGCTGGTGTTCGGCGGCTATGCCGAGCTGCCGCTCGTCTCCCTCGCCCTCGGCTTTGCGGGGGCCGGCGCCATCATCGTGCTGTCGGTCCTGATGGCGAAGACGCGCCTGTTTGATCCGGTGCGCTTCTGCGGCGAGCACTCGATCGTCATCTACCTCGCCTTCTTCCTGCCGATGGCGGCGACCCGCATCGCGCTGCTCAAGACCGGGGTGATCGCCGATGTCGGGACGATGTCGGTGATCGTGACGCTCGCCGGTATCGCCGGGGCGCTGGCGATCTGGTGGGCGGTGCGCGGCACCCGCCTGTCGATCCTGTTCGAGCGGCCCGACTGGGCCCATATCGCGCCGCGCCGTGCCCCGCGGCTGCAACCGGCCGAGTAGAACGGCGACACTCACCGCTCACGCGAGGAGCCCATGCCGCTGCGCATCGTTCGTCTCGGCACGCCGCGGGCGCCCGACGAAGGGCTGCGGATCGGCACCGTGCGGCGGCCCCCGCGCGGTGTGCGCAAGGATCGCTGGGCGGCCGACGACTGGTTCGACGTCTGGCTGCCGGAGCTGTCGCCGAGCCCTGATCTGGTGACGAAGGCCCATGCGGCAGCGACAGCGGCCGAATGGACAGCCTTCACGCGCGCCTTCCGGGCCGAGATGAACGAGCCGGCGGCGCGCCGGCTGCTCGATCTCTTCGCGGCGCTGTCCCACCACGCCGCGGTGTCGGTCGGCTGCTACTGCGAGGACGAGACCCGCTGCCATCGCGCCGTGCTGCGCGAGCTGCTGTCGGCGCGCGGCGCCTGGATCGTGTAGGCCGGCACTGGCGCGGCGTCGCGGCCGTGTATAGTGCGCCGCGCCGACCACCGGCCCCGATCATCGACCCCGCTCACCAACGCCGAGCCGAGAATGTCCGCCGAACCGCTCGCCCGCCCGCTCCGACCGGGCGACCACGTCTTTCTCATCGACGGGTCGTCCTTCGTGTTCCGCGCCTACTTCGCCATGTTCAAGGCGGCGCAGAGCCGGGGCCGCTCGTTCACCCGCTCGGACGGCCTGCCGATCGGCGGCGTGCTGACCTTCTGCAACATGATGTGGAAGATTCTCCGCGAGGGGCTCGACGGTGTCAGCCCGACCCATCTGGCGGTGGTGTTCGACCACTCCGGCAAGAGCTTCCGGAACGAGATCTACACCGACTACAAGGGCCACCGGCCGGAGCCGCCCGACGAGCTGATCCCGCAGTTCCCGCTGATGCGCGACGCGGTGCGCGCCTTCGGCCTGATCCCGGTCGAGCAGGAGGGCTTCGAGGCCGACGACCTGATCGCCACCTATGCGCGCGTCGCCCGCGCGGCCGGCGCCGACGTCACCATCGTGGCCGGCGACAAGGACCTGATGCAGCTCGTGCGCGACGGCGTCGCGATGTACGACCCGATGCCCGGCAACGAGCGCCGCATCGGTCGCGACGAGGTGATCGCCAAGTTCGGCGTGCCGCCCGAGAAGGTGCCGGACGTGCAGGCGCTGATCGGCGATCCGACCGACAACGTGCCGGGCGTTCCCGGCATCGGCGTCAAGACGGCGGCGCAGCTCATCGGCGAGTATGGCGACCTCGACACGCTGCTGGCGCGCGCCGCCGAGATCAAGCAGGAGAAGCGCCGTCAGGCGCTGGTCGAGCATGCCGAGACGGCGCGGATGTCGCGCCGGCTGGTGCTGCTCGACGACCAGGTGGATCTCGTCTGCCCGCTCGACGACCTGCTGCTCGACGGCCGCGACGCGAAGAAGCTCATCGCCTTCCTCAAGGCGATGGAGTTCTCCACCCTGACACGGCGGGTCGCCGAGGCGCTGGCGGTCGATCCCAACGACATCGAGGCCGATCCGGCCCTGCGGGCGACCGGCGCGACGGTAGCGGCCTCGGCGGAGGCCGACGATGCCGCCGCGGCGGCGCCGGAGCCTGCCCCGCGCCGCGCCGGTGCCTCGGCGCAGCTCGGCCTCGGTCTCGACGACACCCGCCCGAAGCCGGCATCGCGGCCAGCCGGCGCCCTCGACGTGGTGGTGACGCCGCAGGAGCGGGCCGCCGCCCGCCGCGACGAGCTGGCGCGCCAGAAGTTCGATCGCGCCGGCTACGAGACCGTGTCGGATCTCGCGACACTCGGCCGCTGGATCGCGCAGGCGACCGACCAGCATCTCGTGGCGATCGACATTGTCACCGATTTGCCCGATCCGATGCGGGCCGAGATCATCGGTGTCGCGCTGGCGCTCGCGCCCGGGCGCGCCTGCTACGTGCCGCTCGGCCATCGTCGCGGCGACGATCTCCTCGCCGGCGGCGGTCTCACGCCCGGGCAGGTCGATCGCGATGCCGCGCTGGCGTTGCTGCGGCCGATGCTGGAGAGCCCCGCCGTCCTCAAGATCGGCCACGATCTCAAGGCCGATCTGCACGCCCTGGTCCGCCACGGCATCGGGCTCGCGTCCCTCGACGACGTGCAGCTGATGTCCTACGTGCTCGATGCCGGCGTCGCGCCGCACGGGCTCGCCGATCTGGCGCACCGGCATTTCGGCCACGAGGCGCTGGCGCTCGCCGACATCGCCGGCAAGGGCAAGGCCCAGGTGCCGTTCGAGCGGCTGGAGATCGATCGTGCCTGCCCGTATTGCGCCGAGCAGGCCGACATGGCGCTGCGGCTGTGGCGGCTGCTCGAAGCGCGCCTCGTCGCCGAGCGGATGCGCACCGTCTACGAGACGCTGGAGCGGCCGCTGGTGCCGGTGCTGATGCGGATGGAGCGGCGCGGCATCGCCATCGACCGCGCGATGCTGTCACGGTTGTCCGGCGAGCTGGCCCAGAAAGCGGCGGCCCTGGAAGCCGAGGTGCAGACGCTCGCCGGCGAGCCGTTCAATCTCGGCAGCCCCAAGCAGATCGGCGACATCCTGTTCGGCAAGCTCGGCCTGTCGGGCGGCAAGAAGACCAAGACGGGCGCGTGGTCGACCTCCGCCTCGGTGCTCGACGAGCTGGCCGAGCAGGGCCATGCGCTGCCGGTCAAGCTGCTCGAATGGCGCCAGCTCACCAAGCTGAAATCGACCTACACGGACCTGCTGCCGACCTTCGTCAATCCGGAGACGGGTCGCGTCCACACCACCTTCGCGCTCGCCGCCACCACCACCGGGCGTCTCTCCTCGGCCGATCCGAACTTGCAGAACATTCCGATCCGCACCGAGGAGGGCCGCAAGATCCGCCGCGCCTTCGTGGCGCAGCCGGGAACCAAGCTGGTGTCGGCCGACTACTCGCAGATCGAGCTGCGACTGCTCGCCGAGATCGCCGACATCCCGGTGCTCAAGGCGGCGTTCCGCGACGGCCTCGACATCCATGCCATGACGGCGTCGGAGATGTTCGGCGTGCCCGTGAAGGACATGCCGGCCGAGGTGCGCCGGCGCGCCAAGGCGATCAACTTCGGCATCATCTACGGCATCTCTGCGTTCGGTCTCGCCAACCAGCTCGGCATTCCGCGCGAGGAGGCGGGCGCCTACATCAAGCGCTATTTCGAGCGCTTCCCCGGCATCCGCGACTACATGGAGGCCACCAAGCTGTTCTGCCGCACGCACGGCTATGTCGAGACACTGTTCGGGCGCAAATGCCATTACCCCGACATCGGCGCCTCGAATCCGTCGCTGCGGGCCTTCAACGAGCGCGCCGCCATCAATGCGCGCCTGCAAGGCTCGGCCGCCGACATCATCCGCCGCGCCATGGTGCGCATGGAGCCGGCCTTGGAGAAGGCGAAGCTGTCGGCCCGCATGCTGCTCCAGGTCCACGACGAGCTGGTGTTCGAGGTGCCGGAGAGCGAGGTCGAGCAGACCCTTCCGGTGGTCCGGCGGGTGATGGAGGAGGCGCCGATGCCGGCGGTGGCGCTCTCGGTGCCGCTTCATGTCGACGCCCGCGGTGCCGACAACTGGGACGAGGCGCACTGAGCCGGCGGCGCGCTCTGCTTACGGTGCCGCCGGCACCGGCGTCGCCGGCGTGACCGGCTCGGCCGCCGCCACGGTGCGGGAGATCGGAGCCGGGGCGCCGAGGCTCTTGAGGAAGGCGCGCACCGACGGATGGCGGGCGACGGCGTCGCCGCCAGCCTCGATCAGCGCGTCGACCTGCTCGGGCGGCAGGCGGAAGCGGGTCGGTACCGCGTTCAGCATCGCGGCGCGCTCCGGCTCGAGCTGATCGAAGGCGACGCGGCCGATGAAGCCCTCGACGTCGCGGCAATTCCAGCCGGCCGTCGAGCCGCGCAGGCGCGCCACCTCGCCGGCCGACAGGCTGCATCGCCAGCGCACCAGGTCGTCGCGCCACTTGCGCAGGCTGAGCTGGAAGGCGCTGTAGCTCGACCACACGCTCGACGCGAGCGCCGCATTGGCGGAGGCGGTGATCAGCTCGACGCCGCTCGGCCCGTCCAGCGTGCTGACCCAGTCGCCTTCCACGGCCTGCTCGGAATCGACCACGATGAACAGGATGCGCCGCAGCTTGACGCCGTGCGCCGGCGTCAACGGGCCGTAGGGCGTCTGCGCCGCCTCGCGCACCACCGTGAAGCTCGACAGCCCGAAATTGTCGACGACGCCGCCGTCGACCAGCTTGACGTAGCGCATCGCGCCGTCGCGGTAGCGGGTCAGGCCGCGCGCCACCGCCTTCACCATCGGGCTCGCCTCGGGGTCGTCGCGGGCGCGCACCACCCAGGGCGGCAGCGGCGTCTTGCAGCTTTCCGGATAGGTCGCGAGCACCACCGGCGCGAAGGCGAGCGGCACCGCGGCCGACGCCGCCACCGCGGCCGAGAGCGGATAGCTCGAAATGTCGCTGCACAGCGCCGCGAAGGTGGCGGGCGTGAACACGAAGGGCGTGCGGTTGTAGAGATCGCTCGCGTTGATCACCACATGCGGACGCTGGTTGGCCAGCAGGTTGCCGAAGGTGGCGCCACCGAACAGATTGGCGTCGAGCCAGCGGCGCAGCGGCACGTCGCCGTTGACGCCGCCGCCGAAGGCGCGGGCGATGTTGCCGAACGACACCGCGGTGTTGAGCGCCGCTTCGGCGTCCCGCACCAGGAAGCGTTCGCGGAAGTCGTCGAGAGCGGCCCGGCGGCGGAGGCCGAAATAGGCGGCGGTGACCGAGCCGCCCGACACGCCGGTGACGATGTCGACGCGGTCGATCATGGTGAGCGGCCGCCCCTCGTAGGGGAGCGGCATCCGGGCGAGCTGCTTGAGCACGCCGAACGAGAACGCCGCCGCCCGCGTGCCGCCGCCCGAGAAGGCGAGGCCCAGCATGACGTCGTCGTCGGCCAGGAAGTCGCCGATGCCCTCGGCGTCACCCACCAGGGGGGCAGCGGTCGGCAGGTTTGCGGGCACGTTGCGCATGCCGGCACAGCCCGCCGCGGCCAGGCAGACGCCGAGCAGGACCGTCCAGACGCCGCCGCGCAACCTCATCGATGCCCCTCCGTGCCCGCCGGTCGGCGGTCCCGGCCGTTAAAATGCAGCGCAATATGGCGCCGGCGAGGTTACGGAGGCTTTACCGGGGCTCCCCCGCCCTGTCGAGCTCGGGACATCCGCTCGGCGCGGCGGCGTCGCGGTCGCAAGACCCGGCTGCCGCTCGCCTTCCGCATGGCTGCCCTGTCGATGCCTTCGCGTAAGGGCTTGTTCGCTTGACTTGAATCCACCCGTCTCGGAGCGTGCCGGCGGCATCGCATGGCGCGGGGGCCGGCATCGCGACCCGGTCCCGAGGATGCGGTCGGCGTCGCCGAGAGGGGGATGGGCAAATGGATCACGGCTTCGTTCCGAACGTCTGGTTCGGGCTCGATCCGATGGCGGTCTCCACCGTGGTGCTGGCGCTCACCTACGCGGTGATCATCTGGGACAAGCTGAACCGGGCGATTGTGGCGCTGATCGGCGCCGCCGTGATGATCCTCGTCGGCGTGCTCGATCAGCACGAGGCCCTGAAGGGCGTCGACTGGAACACCATCGGGCTCCTCACGGGCATGATGATCCTGGTGTCGATCTCGCGCCGCTCGGGCATGTTCCAGTATCTCGCCGTATGGGCCGCCAAGCGTGCCAAGGCGAGCCCGGCCGGCATTCTGCTTCTCTTGCAGATCACCACCGCGGTGCTGTCGGCCTTCCTCGACAACGTCACGACCGTGCTGCTCGTGGTGCCGGTGACCATCGCGATCGTGCGCGAGCTGGACGTGCCGCCCTATCCGTACCTGTTCGCCGAGGTGTTCGCCTCCAACATCGGCGGCACCGCGACCCTGATCGGCGATCCACCCAACATCCTGATCGGCTCGCTCGCTGGCCTCGACTTCAACGCCTTCCTGATTCACCTCGCGCCGATCATCGTGGTGATCATGGCGGTGCAGCTCGGCATGATCCACCTGCTGTGGGGCCGCAGCCTGAAGACCACCCCGGCCCGCCAAGCGCTGGTGATGGGCATGGACGAGCGCGCCGCCATCGAGGACCCGGTGCTGCTGCGCCAGTCACTGACGGTGCTCGGCGCCGTCATCGTCGGCTTCGTGCTGGCGCGGCCGCTGCATCTCGAGCCGGCCACCATCGCGATCGGCGGCGCCGCCGTGCTGATGCTGCTCGACAACTGGCAGCACCATGCCGAGAAGCAGTCCGAGAACGTCCACCGCACCTTCGGCGATGTCGAGTGGATCACCATCTTCTTCTTCGTCGGCCTGTTCATCGTGGTCCATGGAGTCGAGGTCGGTGGCCTGCTGGCGCTGCTCGCCAAGGATCTGGTCGATGCCACCGGCGGCGACATGGCCACCGCCGGCTACGCCATCCTGTGGGCCTCGGCGGTGCTGTCGGCGATCGTCGACAACATCCCGTTCGTCGCCACCATGATCCCGCTCATCAAGAGCATGGCGCCCGCCTATGGCGGACCGGACGCCATCCTGCCGCTGTGGTGGTGCCTGGCGCTCGGCGCCTGCCTCGGCGGCAACGGCAGCCTGATCGGCGCCTCCGCCAACCTGATCGTGGCCGGGCTCGGCGAGCGCAACGGCGTGCCGTTCCGCTTCGTCACCTACACGCTGTACGGCTTCCCGATGATGCTGGTGTCGATCGCCATCGCCCACGTCTACGTCTGGCTGCGGTACTTCTGATACTGTTTTCGGGTGATCAGTGCGCTGTCATTCCGGGGCGCGGCACCCGGATCAGCCGGATCTCGTCTGACGGGCTCTGTCCCGGGCGTGGCGCGCGGAACGACGCCTCACCGGAGCCGCGCCAGGATGTCCTCGGCGAGCGACAGCGCGCTGGTGAGGCCGGGCGACTCGATCCCGAACAGGTGAACCAGGCCGGGCAGGCCGTGCTCGGCCGGACCCTCGATCAGGAAGTCGGCGGCCGGCTCGCCGGGGCCGGTGAGCTTGGGGCGAATGCCGCAGTAGTCGGGCATCAGCGAGCCGTCCGGCAGGCCGGGGAAGTAGGTCCGGATGCTGGCATAGAAGGCATCGGCGCGGCGCGGGTCGACCTCGTAGCCCTCGGTTTCGATCCATTCCACGTCGGGACCGAACCGCATGCGGCCGGCGAGGTCGAGGGTCACGTGGGTGCCGAGCCCGCCTTCGACCGGGGCCGGGTAGATCAGCCGCGAGAACACCGGGCGGCCCGCATACTGGAAGTAGTTGCCCTTGGCGAGGACGAGCCGCGGCACTCGGGCCGGCGGATAGTCCTCGGTCGCGGCGGCGAGCCGCTGGGCGCCGAGGCCGGCGGCGTTGACCACGGCGTCGACCGTCAGGGTGCCGGGCTCCGCGCCGCCATGGCGCACCGTCCAGCCCTCCGGGCCGGGCGCGAGCCCGACGATCGGGGTGTGGAACGCGACGGCGCCGCCGGCGTCCTCGATGTCGCCCTGGAGGGCCAGCATCAGCCGGTGGCTGTCGACGATGCCGGTCTCCGGCGACAGCGCGGCAGCGACGCAGGCGAGCGCCGGCTCCAGCCCCTTCGCCGCGGCGGCGTCGAGCATCGTCATGCCCTCGACGCCGTTCACCCGGGCCTGGGCGACCAGCGCCTCGATCTTGGTGACCTCGGCGTCGCGGTTGGCGACCAGCAGCTTGCCGCATTTGCGGTGCGGTACTCCATGGCTCTCGGCATAGGCGTACAGCATCCGCCGGCCACGCACGCAGTGGCGCGCCCGCAGCGATCCCGGCGGGTAATAGATGCCGGCGTGAATCACCTCGCTGTTGCGCGACGAGGTGCCGGTGCCGATGGCGCCGGCCGCTTCGGCGACGATCACCTCGTGCCCCGACAGCACCGCCGCGCGTGCCACCGCGAGCCCCACCACCCCGGCGCCGACCACCAGAACCAGCATGCCGCCCCTCCGTCGCCACCCTGGGGCGGCCGGCGTCCGCTAACATCCGGACGGCGGCGGGGCAATTGCCGTCCGCGAACGGCTGCCCGGCCTCTCAATTGAGCGTCGCCGGGCGGCCCGCCTCCCCCTACCGCGGGCGGCGCGGCATTCCCACATTTCTGACGACAGGCGTGGCGCCGTTCCGGGCCGCGCCGGGTTGACACAACGGCGCCCCCAGCGCGCCGGTGGATATGCACTGGTGCGCCGAGCGCGCCCCTGTGAGGCAACGGCGCGCCCCGCGCGCCCCTGTGACGATGGCCGCCGCGTGCCTGCGGGGCGGGCGGCCAGGCCGAGGGAGACGAGTGATGAACTTTGACAAATACACCGATCGGTCGCGCGGATTCGTTCAATCCGCGCAAGCCCTTGCGCTTCGCGAAGGGCACCAGCAGTTCGCCCCCGAGCACCTCCTGAAGGTGCTGATCGACGATCCCGAGGGCCTCGCCTCCGGGCTGATCCAGCGTGCCGGCGGCAATGCCCGCCAGGTCGCGACTGCGGTCGAGACGGCGCTCAAGAAGCGTCCGAAGGTCGCCGGCTCGGGCGCCGGCCAGCTCTACATCGATCCGGCGCTGGCGCGGGTGTTCGACACCGCCGAGAAGGCGGCCGAGAAGGCGAAGGACAGTTTCGTCACGGTCGAGCGGCTGCTGCTCGCGCTCGCCATCGAGAAGGATTCCGAGGCCGGCCGGGCGCTCGCCGCCGCCGGCGTCACGCCGCAGAACCTCAACGCCGCCATCGAGACGTTGCGCAAGGGCCGCACCGCCGACTCGGCCTCCGCCGAGAACGCCTACGACGCCCTGAAGAAGTACGCCCGCGACCTGACCCAGGCGGCGCGTGACGGCAAGATCGATCCGGTGATCGGCCGCGACGAGGAAATCCGCCGCACCATCCAGGTCCTGTCGCGGCGCACCAAGAACAACCCGGTGCTGATCGGCGAGCCCGGCGTCGGCAAGACCGCCATCGTCGAGGGGCTGGCGCAGCGCATCGTCAACGGCGACGTGCCCGAGAGCCTCGCCGACAAGAAGCTGCTGGCGCTCGACATGGGCGCGCTGATCGCCGGCGCCAAGTACCGCGGCGAGTTCGAGGAGCGGCTGAAGGCCGTGCTCCAGGAGGTGACCTCCTCGGACGGCGGCATCGTCCTGTTCATCGACGAGATGCACACGCTGGTCGGTGCCGGCAAGGCGGACGGCGCCATGGACGCCTCCAACCTGCTGAAGCCGGCGCTCGCCCGCGGCGAGCTGCACTGCATCGGCGCCACCACGCTCGACGAGTACAAGAAGCACGTCGAGAAGGACGCGGCGCTCGCCCGCCGGTTCCAGCCGGTGTTCGTCTCCGAGCCGACCGTCGAGGACACCATCTCGATCCTGCGCGGCCTCAAGGAGAAGTACGAGGCGCATCACGGCGTTCGCATCACCGATGCGGCGATCGTCGCGGCCTCGACGCTGTCGAACCGCTACATCACCGACCGCTTCCTTCCCGACAAGGCGATCGACCTGGTCGACGAGGCGGCGGCGCGGCTGAAGATGCAGGTCGACTCCAAGCCCGAGGAGCTCGACTCCATCGATCGCGAGATCGTTCGGCTCAAGATCGAGCAGGAAGCCTTGAAGAAGGAGCACGACCCGGGCTCGCGGTCGCGGCTCGGCGGATTGGAGGCCGAGCTGGCGGCGCTGGAGCAGCGTTCGGCCGAGCTGACGGCGCGCTGGAAGGCCGAGAAGGAGAAGCTGTCGGACGCCCAGAAGCTCAAGACCGAGCTGGATCAGCTCCGGGTGGAGCTCGCCAACGCGCAGCGCCGCGGCGAGTACCAGAAGGCCGGCGAGCTGGCCTATGGCCGCATTCCGGAGATCGAGAAGAAGCTCGCCGCCTCCGAGGCCGCCGACGGCAAGGGCGCCATGGTCGAGGAGGCGGTCACGGCCGATCACGTCGCCCAGGTGGTGTCGCGCTGGACCGGGGTTCCGGTCGACAGGATGCTGGAGGGCGAGAAGGAGAAGCTTCTCAAGATGGAGGAGGGGCTGGCTCGCCGCGTGGTCGGCCAGGCCGAGGCGGTGCGGGCGGTCTCGACCGCGGTGCGCCGCGCGCGTGCCGGCCTCCAGGACCCCAACCGGCCGATCGGCTCGTTCATGTTCCTCGGCCCCACCGGCGTCGGCAAGACCGAGTTGACCAAGGCGCTCGCCGAGTTCCTGTTCGACGACGAGCAGGCGATGGTGCGCATCGACATGTCGGAATACATGGAGAAGCACTCGGTCGCCCGGCTGATCGGCGCGCCGCCCGGCTATGTCGGCTACGAGGAGGGCGGGGCGCTGACCGAAGCGGTGCGGCGGCGGCCCTATCAGGTGATCCTGTTCGACGAGATCGAGAAGGCGCACCCGGACGTCTTCAACGTTCTGTTGCAGGTGCTCGACGACGGCCGGCTCACCGACGGGCAGGGGCGCACGGTCGACTTCCGCAACACCCTGATCGTGATGACGTCGAATCTCGGCTCGCAGTTCCTGGTCGATCAGCCGGAGGGCGAGGACAGCGACGCCGTCAAGGATCAGGTGATGGCGGTGGTGCGGGCCTCGTTCCGGCCCGAGTTCCTCAACCGGATCGACGAGATCATCCTGTTCCACCGGCTCAAGCGGGAGGAGATGGGGCGGATCGTCGAGATCCAGCTCGGCCGGCTCCAGAAGCTGCTCGACGAGCGCAAGATCCGGCTGGTGCTGGAGCCCAAGGCGCGGGAATGGCTGGCCGACAAGGGCTGGGACCCGGCCTATGGGGCGCGGCCGCTCAAGCGGGTGATCCAGAAGGCGCTGCAAGACCCGCTCGCCGAGCTGATCCTGTCCGGCAAGGTCAAGGACGAGGAGACCGTCACGGTGACGGCCAGCAAGTCCGGCCTCGCCTTCAACGGCGAGGTGGTGGCGCGGGCCGCGTGAGCGGCGGCGGCGCCGTGTCGCGCCGTCCGCCCGTGGCGCCGATGTCGAGCTTCAGCATCGGTTGCGACAACGAAACGGCCGGCCGAGGATGCCTCGGCCGGCCGTTTTTCGTGGTGGCTCCCGCGGCGCCGCGGTGCGGCGCCCGGGAGGCGATCAGACGTGCTCGGCGGCGGCTGCCGTGTCGGCTGCGTCATGCTCCGCCTTCTCGGCCGAGCCGATGCCGTTGAAGAAGGCGTTCAGGATCACCGACACGATGGCGGTGAGCAGGATGCCGGACTCGAGCAGCGGATGCAGGGCGTGCGGCAGCACCTTGAAGAAGTTCGGCGCCACCAGCGGGATCATGCCGAAGCCGACCGCCAGCGCGACGATGAACGGATTGAAGCGGTTGGTCTTGAAGTCGACGCCGCCGAGGATGCGGATGCCGGTGGCTGCCACCATGCCGAACATCACGATGCCGGCGCCGCCCAGCACCACCTGCGGCACCGCCTCGACCAGCGCCGACATCTTGGGGGCGAGGCCGAGCAGCAGCAGGATGACGCCGCCCGCCGCCGTGACCCAGCGCGACCGCACGCCGGTGACGCCGACCAGGCCGACATTCTGCGAGAACGAGGTGTACGGGAAGGTGTTGAAGATGCCGCCCACCAGCGTGCCGACGCCGTCGGCGCGCAGGCCGCGGGCGATCGCCTTCTGGTCGACCTTGCGGCCGGTCATCTCGCCGAGCGCCAGGAACATGCCGAGCGACTCGATCATCACCACGATCATCACGATGCACATCGTGACGATCGGGACGATGTGGAACTGCGGTATGCCGAAGTGGAACGGCAGCACCAGGTCGAACCACGGGGCCGAGGCCACCTTGGCGAAGTGCATCTTGCCGAGGAAGGCGGCCAGCCCCGAGCCCGCCACGATGCCGAGCAGGACCGCGATGTTGGAGACGAAGCCCTTGCCCCAGCGCACCAGCGCGAGCACGATCAGCAGCACGAAGAGGGCGATGGCGAGACCCTCCATCTGGGCGTAGTTCGGGTTCGGGAACGCCCCGGGCACGCCATCGACCACCTTGGTGATGGTGGGCAGCCCGCCACCGGCCCAGTTGATGCCGACGCGCATCAGCGAGATGCCGATGATCAGGATGATGCAGCCGGTCACCACGGGCGGAAACAACGGCAACAGCCGGCTGATGAACGGCGCCACGATGATGCCGAACACGCCAGCCGCGATGACCGAGCCGTAGATGCCGAGCAGGCCGATATCGGGCGAGGCGGCCATCGACAGCATCGGGCCGACCGCCGCGAAGGTGACGCCCATCATGACGGGCAGCCGGATGCCGACGCCGGGGAAGCCGACGCACTGCACCAGCGTGACAATGCCGCAGGCGAACAGGTCGGCGCTGATCAGAAAGGCGACGTCCTCGGGCGGCAGCTTGAGGGCGCGGCCGATGATGAGCGGCACCGCAACGGCGCCGGCATACATCACGAGGACATGCTGGAGGCCGAGGGTGACGAGACGAGGTGCCGGAAGGACTTCGTCGACGGGATCGAAGGCGCGCTGCAAGGTCTCCCCCCTTACGGTTGGGCGGCGATGGACGAAGCGAAGTGAAATCGCGTGTCTATCGCGAGGAGTGCACCGCGATACACACGCGGTTCGCAGGCCCGGGGACGGGGGCAGCCCGGCACGGGCTCGGAACGCTCCACCCTATGGTGGTAGAGCGCGCGAGCATGATCACGTTTCGGGTGGGGCGGCGTCCGATAATTTACGGAGAAGTCACGAGCGGCTGGATTGCGCCACACGCGCAGGCGTCTGACCCATCATGCCGTTGATCCGGTCGCGCTCGCGCTCGAAGCCGACGAGGGTCGGGCCGTCGAGCACCCGGCCGCGCGGCAGGCGCACCCGCATCGGGTCGACGAAGCGGCCGTTGACCAGGATCTCGTAGTGCAGATGGGCGCCGGTCGAGAGGCCGGTGGAGCCGATGAAGCCGATCACCTGGCCCTGCCGCACCCGGGTGCCGATCTCCATGCCGCGCGCATAGGCGGTCATGTGGCCGTAGGCGGTCTCGTAGCCGTTGGCGTGGCGGATGCGGATGTACTTGCCGTAGCCGGATTCCCAGCCGACCTTCTCGATGGTGCCGTGACCGGAGGCGAAGATCGGTGTTCCCATCGGGGCCGACCAGTCCACGCCGGTGTGCATCTTGGTGTAGCCGAGGATCGGGTGGTGGCGGGAGCCGAAGCCCGAGCGCATGATGCCGGTGGCGACCGGCTTGCGGACCAGGAACTTCTTCGCGCTCTTGCCGGTCTCGTCGTAGTAGTCGACGACGCCGTCGTCGGATGTTTGGAAGCGGTAGTACTTCTTGGTCTCGCCGCCGACCACCAGGCCGGCATAGAGGATTTCCGAACGGCCCGCCGTATCTTTCCCGGCGGTGTCGTCCTCGCCCGCATAGACCACCTCGAACGAGTCCCCGGCCTGCGCCCGGCGCTGGAAATCGACGTCGTACGAGTAGATGCGGATCAGATCCTCGATGACGGGGCGCGGAATGTTGTTTCGCAGTGCGGTATCGTAGAGGCTCTGATACAGGCGGACGCCGGTGCCGTCGTCCTCCTCGTCGTCCGGCTCGCTGACCTGCTGGGTCATGGCGCTCTGGACGTCGACGGCCACATACTTGCCGAGGTCCGACAGGGCGACCACCGCCTCGATGGCGGTCTCGCCGATCAGCATCACCCGGGCCGGCTGGCTGCGGCCGCCGGGTGCGGGCGACAGCAGGACGCGCAGCTTCTGGCCGTCGCGCAGGGCGTCGCGCCCGCGCGGGCCGAGCAGGGCGGCGATCG
>WNKV01000014.1:0-37500 GCA_009720755.1 Rhodoplanes serenus | reverse complement strand
TCGCTCGATTGGCTTGATCGCTCTCATTACTCAATGCCCGTCGGCCTCGTCAGAGGCCGGTGCGCAGCAATGATCGAGGAAAGACCCACTGCGTCGGCGTCGCCATTGTGCGGCGCGTGCAGTATACAGCTTGCTTCACCGTTCTTGGCCGGCCTGGTGGTTCCAGCGGGGGGCCTGTACCCGATCCCATCTCGAACTCGGCCGTAAAACTCCCCAGCGCCGATGGTACTAAGTCTCAAGACTTGGAAGAGTAGGTCGCTGCCAGGCCTGCCAAGAACGTTCCTCTTCACGACAACGACTTCGAAAAGCCCGCTCGTTTGAGCGGGCTTTTTTCGTTGTCTGAAGCGCGACACAGCGCTTCGCGCTATCGCGCGGTGTCGAACGGCTGGGCGAGTCCAACGCTCCGCCACGCTTCTGCCGGGCTGCGGCGCAGCCAACCAGCGGTGGCGATCCCGACCGCGGTGACGATGCCTCCGCCGATCAGGTCGATCACGTAATGGCCGCCGATCGGAATCGCCGACACCAAGGTGAGGACCGCGAGGCCGGCGAAGAGCGTCGCCAGGCGCGGCGAGTCGCGCGTCGCCCAGACCGGGATCAGGGCGAAGCTGACATGAAACGACGGAAACGTGATCACGCCGGTCAGCTCCGTCCAGTCGATGACGGTGCGGGTCCCGCTCCGGAAGCCGATGAACTGCTCGAGATGATAGATGCCGGAACCGGCCGGTAGGCTGTTCAGCACGGTCGCGTCGATGCCGAGATGCGCGAAGGTGCCGATCGCCGGCGTCGCGATCGAGACCATGCCGCAGATCAGCACCGTGACGGCGAACACGAAGGCGGTCTCGGCCACGCGCTCGTATCGGCGCTGCCGGGCGAGCAGCAGAACGATGGGAACCACCAGGGCCGTGGACAGAAAATACACGATGCCGAGCACGACGGCGATTGCCGGGTTGCGGGAGACCGCCTCGGCGAGGGTGATCGTATCGACGCCGAGCAGCGCCGTATCGATTGCGGCGAGCCGGTCATCGACCAGCGGCACGCCCAAGGACAGCGCCGCGGTCGCGATGGTTCCGGCCAGGAACCCCGAGGCCAGCACGACCGCCATGGCGTGGCAGACGGAGGCGACGAACGGTAGCGGCCGGAGCGATCCGCAGTAGAAAGCCAGGGCCGCGGCGACAAGGATCGGCGCTCCGGCGACCACGAGCCCTCGCAGCGAGAGGCCAAGACCGGCGGTGGCCAGAACGCCCGCCGCAACGACACCGCCCAACGCGCAGATGGCAACGGAGGCCCGCTGGAGCTTCGCGGCGTTTTCAGGACCCAAATTTGCGGCACTTGAAGGAAACGAAACGGCGCTGTCTGAACACGCCACATCATCCTCCGCGCGTGCCGTCGGGCACGCTCGAAAATCGAGAATGTACAATTCCGTCAGTGACTTGGATGATGGGTGATGGGAGCTAATAAAGAGCTAATACAGGACCTAGCCGCAACCAATGGTAACTAGTTGCGTCTTCCGCCGACGTCAATTGATCACAGCCGGCGTCGCGCTCGCTCTCGTCGCGGCGGAGCTGCGGGGCGCCGTGTCGGCATGCTGACGGGCCGGTTTTCCGTCCGACATTCTCCAAGGCGCGGACCGCAGGCCCGAATCCGGTGTGGGTGGTGTGATCGGCGTGGCGGCTTACGCCGACCTCATTCCGGCCTCGCCTGTAGAGACGCGCTCCTGCGGAGCGCTCCTTACCATGAGGGAAAGTCGGAGCAACGGCGCCGCGGATCGACCGCGCGTCCTACGGCCGCCAGCACATCATGAAGACGGGGGATTGCGAGCGCGGGTTTACGTCCTCGCCGCCGATGAAGAAGCCCTGCTTCTCGTAGAAGCGGATGGCGCGCGCATTGTCCTTGTTGACGTGCAGCGCGATGCCGGTGGGCGCGATGCGCTTGGCCTCGTCGAGCAGCAGGATGGCGACCTCCGTGCCCCACGCCTCCGGCGCCACCACGATCTGGTCGAGATAGCCGCTCTCCTCGATGGTGACGAAGCCGAGGATCTCGCTCTTCACCTCCACCACCACGACGGCCGCCATCGGCACCAGCTCGGTGCGCCAGCGTTCGCGCCACCAGGCGACGCGCGCCGCGAAGTCGTGGCGCGGATAGGCGGTCTGCCAGGTGCGCCGCCACAGCTCGATCACCGCCTCCTCGTCGCTGCGCTCATAGGGGCGCACGCGGGGCCTGGCGGCAGGCTCATGCTCGGCTGCGAGGATGGGGTCGGGTTCGATCGTGCTCATCGCTCGGTCAACTTCAGCTCGAGGCGGCGGTTGCGCTGGAACGCCTCCTCGGTGCGGTCCGGATCGAGCGGCTGGAACTCGCCGAAGCCGGCGGCCACCAGCCGCTGCGGCGAGACGCCCTTGCCGATCAGGTGCTGGACCACCGAGATGGCGCGCGCCGCCGACAGCGCCCAGTTGTTGGGGAATTGCGGGCTGGCGATCGGCCGGATGTCGGTGTGGCCGTCGACCCGCATCACCCACGGGATCTCGGGCGGGATCTGCTTCTCCAGGTCGGCCAGTGCGGCGGCGAGCTTGTCGAGCTCGATCCGCCCCTCCGGGCGCAGCGCCGCCTGGCCCGAGTCGAAGAACACCTCGGCCTGGAACACGAAGCGGTCGCCGACGATGCGCACGTCCGGCCGGTTGCCGAGGATCGCCCGCAGCCGGCCGAAGAAGTCGGAGCGGTAGCGCGACAGCTCCTGCACGCGCTGAGCCAGGGCCACGTTGAGGCGCTGGCCGAGATCGGCGATGCGGGCCTGGGCGTCCTTGTCCTTCTTGTCGGAGGCGTCGAGCGCCGCCTCGAGAGCACCGAGCTGGCGTCGCAGCGCGGCGATCTGCTGGTTCAGCAGCTCGACCTGGGCGAGCGCCCGGGCAGTCGCCCGCTTCTCGAGATCTAGGGCGCCGGACAGCTCCGAGATGCGGCCCTGGGCGGCGCCGAGCTGATCCTGGGCGCCCGGGCCGGAGCCGCCGGCGCGCAGCCGGTCGCGCTCGCTCTCGGCACCCGCCAGGCCCGCGGTCAGGCGCGCGATCTCCTGCTCCAGCCCGGCCTTGCCGCTCTTCTCCAGCGAGAGGAGGTCGGTGAGCTGGGCGATCTGGGCGTTGAGCCGCTGCAACGCCGTGTCCTTGCCGGCGACCTCCTGCGACAGGAAGAACTGCACCACCACGAACACGGTGAGCAGGAAGATGATGCCGAGCAGCAGCGTCGACAGCGCGTCGACGAAGCCCGGCCAGTAGTCGATGGTGCGGTCGCGGCGGAAGCGGGAGAGCGCCATGGCGGGGGCTTTCCGTCAGGTCTTCTCGCGCTGGCGGGCGAGCACCTGGAGCAGCCGCTGGACCTCGGCCTGCTGCTCGGCCTGCGCCTCGACCCAGTCGCGGATGATCTGCTGCTCCTGGCGCATGTGCTGGACCAGCGCCTGGATGCCCTCGGCGAGATTCGCCATGGCATGGGTCGCCGCCTTGTTGGCGCCGGCCTCCGCGATGGCGTCCTGAAGGCGGTCGAGGGCGGCCCGCATCTCGTTGCCCATGGCGGCCTGCACGGCGGCGCCGCCCGCCGATCCGGCGACGCCGCCGAGCTCTCGCACCGACGTCGACAGCCAGTCCTCCACCTCGGTGTAGAAGCGGTTCTGGGCCTGGCTCGCCTGGAGATCGAGGAAGCCGAGCACCAGCGAGCCGGCGAGGCCGAACAGCGACGACGAGAACGAGATCCCCATGCCGCCGAGCGGCGCCGCCAGGCCCTCCTTGAGGGCGTCGAACATGGCGGAGGCGTCGCCGCCGACCTTGAGCCCCTCGATCACCTTGCCGACCGAGCCGACCGTCTCGATCAGGCCCCAGAAGGTGCCGAGCAGGCCGAGGAAGACCAGGAGGCCGGTCATGTAGCGGGCGGTGTCGCGCGCCTCGTCGAGCCGCATGGCGAGCGAATCGAGGATGCTGCGCATCGTCTGGGTCGACAGCGCGATGCCGCCGGTGCCGGTCCGCTCGCCCAGGATCGCCGCCATCGGGGCGAGCAGCGAGGGCGGCCGCTCGACCGCGAGGCCCGGATCGGCGAGGCGGAAGCCGTTGACCCAGGCGACCTCGGGGAACAGCCGCACTACCTGGCGGAAAGCGAGGATCACGCCGATCAGCAGCACCCCGACGATCAGCCCGTTGAGGCCCGGATTGGCCAGGAACGCCGACCAGATCGGCCGGTGCAGCACCACCACCAGGAGGGCGCCGAGCACCAGGAAGACCAGCATCCTGAACAGGTAGATGCGGGGCGAGGAGACCTTGAACGGATCGATGTCGCGCTCGGACTTGGCCATGGTGATTCCGCCGGATCGGGTCGGTCCCACTATGGCACACCCGCGCCGTGAGTTTAACGCGCCGCATCACGGCCGGGCCGGGTGATGCACCGGCGATCGGGACCGGCCGCGGCCGGCCGCCCGTCAGGATCGGCCGGCGGCCTTGAGCAGGCCGACGATCTCCCGCTGCATGGTCTCGTTGCCGCCGACGATGCTGCGCCGCGCCAGCATGGCGTCGCCGCCGTCGCAGTCGCTGACGAAGCCGCCCGCCTCGCGGATCATCAGGATGCCGGCCGCCATGTCCCACGGCGACAGGTCGCGCTCCCAGAAGGCATCGAACCGCCCGGCCGCCACCCAGGCGAGATCGAGCGAGGCGGCACCGAACCGGCGCAGCCCCGCCACCTTCTCCTGCACCACCGCGAACTCCTTGCGGAACAGCGCGAGGTCGCCGCGGCCGAGATGCGGCAGCCCGCAGGCGATCACCGCGTCGGCGAGACGGCGGCGGCCGGCGACGCGCAGGCGCTTCCCGTCCATGAAGGCGCCCTTGCCGCGCTCGGCGACGAACAGCTCGTCGTTGGCCGGGTTGTAGACCACCCCGGCCACGATGGTGCCTTCGCGCTCCAGCGCGATCGAGATGGCGAACTGCGGAATGCCGTGCAGGAAGTTGGTGGTGCCGTCGAGCGGATCGACGATCCAGGTGTGGGAGGCGTCGCTGCCGGCCTGGAGGCCGCCCTCCTCGCCGAGAAAGCCATAGCCGGGGCGCGCCCGCATCAGCTCGGCCTTGAGGGTCTCCTCGGCCTTGCGGTCCGCCGCGGTGACGAAGTTGGCCGGTCCCTTGAGGGAGACCTGGAGGTGCTCCACCTCGCCGAAATCGCGTTTCAGGGCGCGGCCGGCCTTGCGGGCGGCGCCCACCATGACGTTGAGCAGAGCGGAGTGAAGCATCGTTTCCACACGCGGCAGGGCCGGGCATCGCGCCGGCCATCCACGCCTTCGGTCGGTGATCGTTCGAATGCCCGCGCCGACGGGCGGACGGGACGGGTTCGGAAGCTCGGTCCGGGTCTTACACGCTGGCGGCCCGGCGATCCACCCCGGTGCCGCGCGCGCCCCTCACGAGCGCGACTGCCGCAGCATCTCGAGCCAGCCCTGGGCGGCCTTCTCGGCGTTCTGGCGCACCTCGGGAGTCTGCTTCTGGGCGTAGTCTTCCATGAACGGGTCGCCGGCGCCGCCCGCCTTGGCGACCAGGTGCCACTTCACCGCCTCCACCGGATCGGCGG
The DNA here is from genome assembly GCA_009720755.1 of Rhodoplanes serenus. GTDB lineage: Bacteria > Pseudomonadota > Alphaproteobacteria > Rhizobiales > Xanthobacteraceae > Rhodoplanes > Rhodoplanes serenus. The sequence continues at coordinate 31,920 of WNKV01000014.1, read as the reverse complement.
TGAGGCCGCGGCCGGCGCTGAGCAGGCGAGCCAGGCGGTTCTGGGCGACGGCGTTGCCGCGCATCGCGGCGCGGCGGAACCAGATGGCGGCGCGGGCCTCGTCCTTCGTCACGCCGGTGCCGTTGAACAGCGCGATGGCGTACTCGACCTGGGCGTCGACGATGCCGGCGACAGCGGCGCGCTCCAGCAGGCGGGCGGCCTCGGCCGGGTTCTGCGGCACCCCGCGGCCCTCCTTGTGGAGCACCGCCAGGGCGTACTGGGCCTCGGCGCTGCCGGCCGCCGCGGCGGTGCGGAACAGCTCGGCGGCCCGGCCCAGGTCCTGCGGGAAGAGCTGGCCCTCCACATAGAACAAACCGAGATCGTAGGCGGCGGCCGCATGGCCGAGCTTGGCGGCGGCGGCGAGCAGCCGGGCGGCCTCGCCCAGGTCCTTGGGGCCGGCGCGGCCGCCGAGCCGGAACATGGCGAGCGCGAACATCGCCTCGCGGTCGCCGCGGCCGGCCGCGAACGCATACCACTCGGCCGCCTTCTGGTCGTTCTGCGGGACGCCGAGCCCGGCCGCATAGAGCTCGCCCAGGAGCGTCATGGCGCGGACGTCGCCGGTCTCGACCCGCTTGGTGGCCTCGTGAAAGGCGGTGAGAAAGTAGCCGCGCTGGAATGCCCCGAAGGCGACGTCGGGCTCCGCCCCGCCGGGGCGGGCCGGTGCGGCCGCGCCGGCGGCCGGCTTGGCGGGAGCGCCGGCGGGGGGCTTGGCGGCCGGGGCCGTGGGCTTCGGCGGGGACGCGGCCGGCCGTGAAGGCGCCGGGCTAGGCGCGGGGGTGGCGGGCTGCTGGGCCGCGAGCGGCGCCATCGTCGCCAGCAGGAGGCCGGCCACGAGCGCCGCAGCCGGGGTGTGGCCGGCGATCCGGCGGCGCGCCGTCACGGCGCCGTCTCCGCGGCGGCGGCCAGGCGCCGGACGGCGTCGCGCAGCACCGCGGCGGGATCGCCGGCGCCGTCCAGCACGCTGTCCGGCACGGCGACGAAGTCGGCTCCGGCCGCCGCGAGTGCGGCGATGTCGTCGAGCGTCGGGGCAAAGCCGACGCAGGGCGTCTCGAACACCTCGGACCACCAGCCGACCCGCTCGACGGTGACGTCGAACGGGGGCGGCCGGCCGTCGGCGCCGGGCTCGCCGAACATCACGTAGTCGGCCCCCGCCTCGGCCGCCTCCATGGCGTCGTGGCGGGTCCGCAGGGCGCCGGCGCCGGCGATCAGGGCCGGCCGGAGGGCCGGCAGCGCCGCCCGCAGGGCGGCCTCGCCGGACAGATGGGCGCCGTCGGCGCCGCCCCGGGCGACGATCTCGGGCCGGTCCTCGACCAGCACAGCGATGCCCCGACGCTGGGCCACCGGGGCGATCGCCTTGACGGCGTTGATGGCGTCGCGCTCGGCCGGGTGCGCCGCAAGGCGCAGCAGCACGGCGGCGACGTCGACCTCGGCGGCGAGCGCCGCATCGAGGCGCGCCGCGGTGGCGGCGGGCGACGCGACGGGCATCACGAGATAGAGGCGCTGGCGGTCAGGGTCCGGCATGGTGCTCGGGATTGCGGGGCGATCGGGGCAAAAGCGGGGCCGAGCAGACCCCGCCGGATTGCGGAACCGGAATGGTCTTTACTCGGCCATGGATCAGCGCGGCGCTGCCGCGGATCGCGGCCGGCTCTCTCCGCGCGGGCGGCTGGAGCATTTTTCGACGACGTCGACTTCGGTTCGCCGTCGAGAATCCTGTTACGCAAGGACTTCTGGAGCGGAGTCCGATCCCGTTGAATGGGATTCCGCTCCGAGCGATGCATCCATCTCCAAGCGATGCACACATCGCGCGCCATGCCCGAGAGCGTCATGCGCGGGCTCGACCATTGCGCGGCCTCCCCCCGCGAGCGGGGGAAGGCAGCTTCCGCGTCCCGGATCACTCCGCCGCGGCGGCGTGGCCGACCACCGGGTCGAGCTTGCCGGCGGCGTACAGCTTGGCCATCTCGGCCACCGGCACCACCCGCTTGATCTTCGACGCCTGGCCGGCGGTGTTGAACTCCTGGAGGCGCTGCTTGCACAGCTTGGTCATCGCCTCCATGGCGGGCTTCAGGTACTTGCGCGGATCGAACTCGCTCGGGTGCTCGGTGAGCACCTTGCGGATCTGGCCGGTCATCGCCATCCGGTTGTCGGTGTCGATGTTGATCTTGCGCACGCCATTCTTGATGCCGCGCTGGATCTCCTCGACCGGCACGCCCCAGGTCGGCTTCATCTGGCCGCCGTACTGGTTGATGATGTCCTGGAGATCCTGCGGCACCGACGAGGAGCCGTGCATCACCAGATGGGTGTTGGGCAGCAGGCGATGGATCTCCTCGATCACATGCATCGCGAGGATGTCGCCGTCCGGCTTGCGGGTGAACTTGTAGGCGCCGTGCGAGGTGCCCATGGCGATCGCCAGCGCGTCCACCTTGGTCTCGACGACGAACTTCAGCGCTTCCTGCGGATTGGTGAGGAGCTGGTCGTGGCTGAGCTTGCCCTCGGCGCCGTGGCCGTCCTCCTTGTCGCCCATGCCGGTCTCCAGCGAGCCGAGCACGCCCAGCTCGCCCTCGACCGAGATGCCGCCGAGATGCGCCATGTCGACGACCTTCTTGGTGACGCCGACGTTATAGGCCCAGTCGCCCGGCGTCTTGCCGTCCTCCTTGAGCGAGCCGTCCATCATCACCGAGGTGAAGCCGGCCTGGATGGCGGTCATGCAGGTGGCCGGGCCGTTGCCGTGATCGAGATGCACGCATACCGGGATGTGCGGGTAGATCTCGGTCACCGCATCCATCATGTGCTTGAGCATGATGTCGTTGGCGTAGGAGCGGGCGCCGCGCGACGCCTGGATGATCACCGGAGCGTCGACCGCGCTGGCCGCCTCCATGATCGCCAGCGCCTGCTCCATGTTGTTGATGTTGAAGGCAGGCACGCCGTAGTCGTGCTCGGCCGCGTGGTCGAGGAGCTGCCTGAGTGTGATTCTGGCCATCGTCGTCTCCCGTCACTTCGTCTTGAGAATGTCGACGCCCGGCAGGGCCTTGCCCTCAAGCCATTCGAGGAAGGCACCGCCGGCCGTCGAGATGTAGGTGAACCGATCCGCCGCGCCGGCGTGATTGAGGGCCGCCACGGTGTCGCCGCCGCCCGCCACGGTGACGAGCTTGCCGGCCGCCGTCAGCTCCGCCGCCGCTTCCGCCACCGTCACGGTGCCGGTGTCGAACGGCGTCAGCTCGAAGGCGCCGAACGGGCCGTTCCACAGCACCGTCTTCAGCCGCTCCAGCTCCGACACGACGTGCTCGACCGAGCGCGGGCCGATGTCGAGAATCATCTCGTTCGGGCCGACATCGTCGAGGCCGGCCACCCGCGACGGCGCGTTGGCCGCGAACGTCTCGGCCACCACGGCGTCGACCGGCAGCAGGATCTGCTTTCCGCTGCCCTGCGCCTTGGCGAGAATCTCGTTGGCGGTCGGGATCAGATCGGGCTCGCACAGCGACTTGCCGACCGGATGGCCCTGCGCGGCCAGGAACGTGTTGGCCATGCCGCCGCCGATGATCAGCACGTCGACCTTGTCGAGCAGGTTGCCGAGCAGATCGAGCTTGCCCGACACCTTGGCGCCGCCGACCACCGCGGCGACCGGACGCTTGGGCTGCTCCAGCGCCTTGGTCAGCGCCTCCAGCTCCGCCTGCATGCTGCGGCCCGCATAGGCCGGGAGCACATGGCCGAGCCCTTCGGTCGAGGCGTGGGCGCGGTGCGCCGCCGAGAAGGCGTCGTTGACCCAAACGTCGCCGAGCTGCGCCAACTGCTTCACGAAGGCCGGGTCGTTCTTCTCCTCCTCCTTGTGGAAGCGGGTGTTCTCCAGGCACAGCACGTCGCCCGGCTTCATGGCGGCGACCGCCTGCTCGGCGACGGCGCCGATGCAGTCCGCCGCGAAGCCGACCGGCCGGCCGATCACCTCGCCGACCGCCTGCGCCACCGGGGCGAGCGAGTACTTGGGATCGGGACCGCCCTTGGGGCGGCCGAAGTGGGAGAGCAGGATCACCTTGGCGCCCTTGTCGGCGAGCTCGGTGATGGTCGGCGCCGCCCGCTCGATGCGGGTGACGTCGGTGACCTTGCCGTTCTCGGTGGGCACGTTGAGATCGAGGCGGACGAGGACGCGCTTGTCCTTCACGTCGGCCTGATCGAGGGTGCGGAATGCGGTCATGAAATCCTCAGCCGGACAATGGGGCGGACGACGGCACGGCCGTCAGGGATACGGCCGTCGGGGATGACGACGGCGCGGCCGTCCCGGGTGATGGCGGGCGCTGCCGGCCGCCGGAAACGGAACGGGGACGGCGCGCGCCGTCCCCGTCGTCTCGTTCGATGCGGCCCTTCGATGCGGCTCGGCGCTGCGCCGGCGGCGCGATGCGACCGGACGGCACACGGCGGACGCGGCGGCGTGCCGCACATCCGCTGAGTGCTGCCGTCCGGCATGCGGGCCATCGTGATCAGATCAGCTTCGCCATCGCGATGGTGGTGTCGAGCATCCGGTTGGAGAAGCCCCACTCGTTGTCGTACCACGACATCACCCGCACCAGCGTGCCGTCCATGACCTTGGTCTGGTCCATGTGGAACACCGAGGAGTGCGGATCGTGGTTGAAGTCGGACGACACGTTCGGCTGCACCGTGTAGCCGAGGATGCCCTTCAGCTCCTGCTCGGCGGCGCGCTTGATCGCCTCGTTGATCTCCTCCTTCGAGGTCGCGCGCTTGGCGACGAACTTGAAGTCGACGACCGAGACGTTGGGGGTCGGCACCCGGATGGCGACGCCGTCCAGCTTGCCCTTCAGCTCGGGCAGCACCAGGCCGACCGCCTTGGCGGCGCCGGTGGAGGTCGGGATCATCGACAGCGCCGCGGCGCGGGCGCGGTAGAGGTCCTTGTGGACCTGATCGAGCGACGGCTGATCGTTGGTGTAGGAGTGGATGGTGGTCATGAAGCCCTTGTCGATGCCGATGGCATCGTTGAGGACCTTGGCGACCGGGCCGAGGCAGTTCGTGGTGCAGGAGGCGTTGGAGACGACCAGGTGGTCCTTGGTCAGCTTGTCGTGATTGACGCCGTAGACCACCGTCAGGTCGGCGCCGTCCGACGGGGCCGAGACCAGCACCCGCTTGGCGCCGGCATCGAGATGCACCTTGGCCTTGTCCTTGGCGGTGAAGATGCCGGTGCATTCCATCACGACATCGACGCCGAGCTCCTTCCACGGCAACTGGGTCGGGTCGCGCTGCGCCGTCACCTTGATCTTGCCGTGGCCTACGTCGATGGAGTCGCCCTCGACCTTCACGTCCCCCGGGTAGCGCCCGTGCACGGAGTCGAAGCGCAGCAGGTGCGCGTTGGTCTCGACCGGCGCCAGATCGTTGATCGCCACGAACTCGATGTCCTTGCGGCCCGCTTCCGCGGCAGCGCGCAGGACGTTCCGCCCGATCCGACCGAAACCATTGATTGCCACCCGAACAGCCATGCTCGTCTCCCTTCCATGCCCACCGGCGCAGCCCGGCGGGCTGCGCGTCCTGTCGATCCGAATTCGATCTCGTCCGCCTTGATGGAGATCGGATCTATCCGATCCGCCTGGCGGTTCTGTTACACGTCGCGCAGTCTATCCTGCGTCGTCCATACCGTGCGCCGTCCACACCGTGCGAAGCCTATCCCTGGCGGAGTCGCTCCGCGGCAATCTCGGCCACCCGCTCCGGCGTGATGCCGAAGTGGCGATAGAGGTCCGGGGCGGGGGCGCTGGCGCCGAAGCCGGTCATCCCGACGAAAGCCGCGTCGGACCCGACGATCGCGTCCCACCCCTGGCGGATCGCCGCCTCCACCGCCACCCGAACGGGTGCGGTGCCCAGCACAGCCTGCCGCCTTTCCTGCGGCGCGTCAAAGAACAGTTCGAAGCAGGGCACCGAGACGACGCGCGCCGCAATGCCGCGCTCGGCCAGCAGCCGGCGCGCCGCCGCCGCGATCGCCACCTCCGAGCCGGAGGCGAACAGCGACACCTGCGCGTCGCCGCCCTCGGCCGGCAGCAGCTCGTAAGCGCCGTCGGCGCAGGCGTTGCCGGGCGCCGTCGCGTCGCGGAGCTGCGGCAGGTTCTGGCGCGACAGCGCCAGCACGCTCGGCCGGTGCGCCGCGGCGAGCGCCAGCGCCCAGCATTCGGCGGTCTCCACCGCGTCGCAGGGGCGGAACACCATCAGGTTCGGGATCGCCCGCAGCGCCGCCAGGTGCTCGACCGGCTGGTGCGTCGGGCCGTCTTCGCCGAGGCCGATGGAGTCATGCGTCATCACATGCACGACGCGGCGGCCCATCAGGGCGGCGAGGCGGATCGACGGCCGGCAGTAGTCCGAGAACACCAGGAAGGTTCCGGAGTACGGAACGACGCCGCCGTGCAGCGCCATGCCGTTCATGGCCGCCGCCATGCCGTGCTCGCGGATGCCGTAATGGATGAAGCGGCCGGCCGGGGTCTCGGGCGAGAAGGCCGGCATGCCCTTGGGCCGGGTATTGTTGGAGCCGGTGAGGTCGGCCGAGCCGCCGATCAGCTCCGGCAGCGTCGGCACCAGGGTCTCCAGCGCGAACTCCGAGGAGGCCCGGGTGGCGCGGTCCTTGGGATCGGCCGCGAGGCGCTGCTTGATGGTGGCGAGGGCGGCATCGAGCCGCTCGGCCGGGACGAGGCCGGCGGCGCGGCGCTCGAACTCGCCGCGCTCCTCCGCCGGCCGTGCCGCGAGCCGCGCCTGCCAGGCGGTGCGAACCTCCCGCGAGCGGGCGCCGGCGGCCCGCCAGGCGGCCAGGACGTCGTCCGGGATCACGAAGGGCGGCGCCGTCCAGCCGAGCGCCCGGCGGGCGCCGGCGATCTCCTCGGGTCCGAGCGGCGCGCCGTGCGACTTCTCCGAGCCGGCCTTGGTGGGCGCCCCGAACGCGATGGTGGTCTTGCAGGCGATCAGGCTCGGCCGGTCGCTCTGCTGCGCCGCCTCGATGGCGGCCAGGATCGCGGCGGGGTCGTGGCCGTCGACCCGGCAGGCGGCCCAGCCGCACGCCTCGAAGCGCTTCACCTGGTCGACCGAGTCGGCGAGCCGCAGCGGGCCGTCGATCGAGATGCCGTTGTCGTCGAACAGCACGATCAGCTTCGACAGCTTCAGGTGGCCGGCGAGCGCGATCGCCTCCTGGCTGATGCCCTCCATCAGGTCGCCGTCGGAGGCCAGCACATAGGTGCGGTGATCGACGAGGTCGGACCCGAAGGTCGCGGCGAGGTGGCGCTCGGCGATCGCCATGCCGACCGCGGTGGCGATGCCCTGGCCGAGCGGCCCGGTGGTGGTCTCCACCCCCTCGGTCATCTCGGCTTCGGGGTGGCCGGGGGTGCGCGAGCCGAGCTGCCGGAACCGCTCGATCTCGGCCATCGTCATCTGCGGAAAGCCGGTCAGGTGCAGGAGCGCGTAGAGCAGCATCGAGCCGTGCCCGGCCGACAGCACGAAGCGGTCGCGATCGAACCAGTGCGGATCGGCGGGATCGAACTTCAGCACCCGGCCGAACAGCACGGTGGCGATGTCGGCCGCTCCCATGGGAAGGCCCGGATGGCCCGACTTGGCCTTCTCGACGGCATCCATGGCGAGCGCCCGGACGGCATTCGCCATCCGGTCGTGTTCGGGGTGGGCGAGCGGAGAAATGATCGGCCTCCTGGGTCAAATGCCGAGGGGCGGCGTCCGCCGTGGTGCGCCTGAGGGAGCCTGACGACATGTCGGGGGACGGGCGGACGTCGGGACGGAGCGGCCGAGAGCCTCGTCGCGCGAGGCTGTCCCGGACCTGATAGGCATGTGGGGATCGGCTGTCAACGCGGCGCCGGATCGCCGGAGGCGGCCGCCGGCGCATTGACGCGATGCTGCGAAAGACCGTAAGCTCCGGCGCCCATGTCCCTGCCGCCACAGGGTTTCGGCGCCGTGTCGGGTTGTCGGAGCGGGATCGTCGCACGGGACAGTCGGAACGGGGACGAGCGAGGGGCCATGTCCGAGGCGAGGTCCGAGGCGACAGGGTCCGAGGTAGCGAGATCCGACGTGGCAAAGCCCGACATGGTAAAGCCCGAGATGGCAAAATCCGAGATGGGACGAGCCGACTCGGCCGCCGTCGAAGCGGCCAGCACCCGGCTCGCGCGGGCACTCGCGGCCCTGGAGGAGGCGGTCGAGCGCCGGCGCGAGCTGGAGCGTGGCCGTGGCGCGCTGGCCGACCAGGTCCACACCATCGGGCTCGACCGGGCGCGGCTCGCCGATGCGCTCGATCGCGAGGCGGCGCGGGCCGAGCGGCTCGACACCGTGAACCGGGAGGTGGCGGACCGGCTCGATCAGGCCATCGCCACGGTGCGGACCGTGCTGGCGGGCGCGGCGGAGACACCCGGCGGCGCCGGGTGAGGATGGCGCGACGCGAGCGGCACCGCAACGTCGGGACGTGCGTCGGAACGATGACGTCGGAAGGGGACGGAGCAGTCGGCGGCGATGCCTCATGTGAGCGTGACCATCAACGGCCGGCAGTACCGCATGGCCTGCGACGACGGGCAGGAGCACCATCTGGCCCGGCTGGCGCACGACCTCGACCAGCGCATCACCCGGCTGCGCACCAATTTCGGCGAGATCGGCGACATGCGGCTGACCGTGATGGCGGCGCTGCTGATCGCCGACGAGCTGTCCGAGGTGTCGCAGCGGGTTCGCCAGTTCGAGGACGAGCTGGCGCGCTTGCAGCAGGACCGCAAGGCCGCCGGCGAGCGCAGCCAGGCCACCACGGCGGCGATCGCGGCGGCGCTCGATTCGGCGGCCGAGCGGATCGAGCGGGTGACCCGCAGCCTCAACCTCGCGGCCGACGGCCACGACGTGCCGGCCGGCTGACGCCGGCAACCCCGGCCGTGACGCCGGGACGGCGGCCGGCCGGGCCGCCATCGGGCCCGCATGACGCCCATTCGTCCGCGCATCATGGGTGGCGGAACGACGACGGAATGGTTACATCGAGAGTGCGGGGCTGCGGGGTTCGTCAGGGGTCTTTAATCCCCGGGGCCTTATCGATCCTGACGGGAGCTGTCCCTGACCGGGTCCGTGGACCCGGACATATGGCGCCCACCTACCATGGTAGGGAACCCGGGATCGTGCACTCCAACGGCTCAGGCGGCTCCGCGCTTCTCTCTCGCTCGATCTCTCGCCCGGCCGGTTGCCGGCCGTTCTCCGGCGGAACCGTCGGCCCGGCGGCGGCGCGCTGGGGCGCGACCGATGCCTTGCACGGGAACCGGGCCGGCCGATGAGCACCCCCTCCGATCCCGCTCCTTCCGATCACTCCGACAAGGACGCGCTGCGCCGCGCCACGCTCGCCCGCCGCGATGCGTTGCCGGCCGATGTGCGGGTCGCGGCGGCCGCGGCGATCGCGGCACGGCCGCTGCCGGTGCCGGTCAGTGCCGGCGCGGTGGTGGCGGGCTACATGGCGATCCGCAGCGAGATCGATCCGGCGCCGCTGATGCGGAGCTTCGTCGAGCACGGCTGCGCGCTGGCGCTGCCCGTGGTGGTCGGCCGTGACGCGCCGCTGATGTTTCGGGCCTGGGCGCCCGGCGTGCCGCTGGTGTCGGCCCCGTTCGGCCTCCTGGAGCCGGCCGCCGAGGCCCCCGTGGTGGTGCCCGACATCCTCTTGGTGCCGCTCGCCTGCTTCGACCGCACCGGCCACCGTATCGGCTACGGGGCCGGCCATTACGACCGCACGCTCGCGGCGCTGCGGGCGACGCGCCCGGTGGTCGCCGTTGGGCTCGCCTTCGCGGCGCAGGAGATCGCCCGCGTCCCGGCGACGGCCTGGGACGCGCGGCTCGATCTCGTGCTAACCGAGGGTGAGGTGATCGATTGTCGTTAGCTCGTTCGGGGGCGGGTGCGTGCGAATTCTCTTCATCGGCGACGTCGTCGGCCGCAGCGGCCGCAGCATCGTGCTGGAGCGGCTGCCCGGGCTGATCGGGGACTGGTCGCTCGACTTCGTGGTGGTCAACGGCGAGAACGCCGCCGGCGGCTTCGGCATCACCGAGCTGATCTATCACGACCTGCTGGCCGCCGGTGCCGACGCCGTCACGCTCGGCAACCACTCGTGGGACCAGCGCGAGGCGCTGGTGTTCATCGACCGGGCCGAGCGGCTGGTGCGGCCGGTCAACTATCCACCCGGCACGCCGGGGCGCGGCGCCGCGCTGCTGGAGGCCCGCAACGGCGCGCGGGTGCTGGTCACCAACGCCATGGGGCGGGTGTTCATGGAGCCGCTCGACGATCCCTTCGCGGCGGTGGAGCGCGAGCTCGCCGCCTGCCCGCTGCGCGATGCCGCCGATGCCGTCGTGGTGGACTTCCACGCCGAGACGACGAGCGAGAAGCAGGCCATGGGCCACTTCCTCGACGGCAAGGCGAGCCTGGTGGTCGGCACCCACACCCATGCGCCGACCGCCGATCATCAGATCCTGCCGCACGGCACCGCCTTCCAGAGCGATGTCGGCATGACGGGCGACTACAATTCGGTGATCGGCATGGCCAAGGACGAGCCGCTCAACCGCTTCCTGCGCCGTATCCCGGGCAGCCGTTTCGAGCCGGCCGCGGGACCCGCCACCCTGTGCGGCCTGGCGGTGGAGACCGACGACCGCACCGGCCTCGCCGTCCGGGTGGCGGCGGTGCGGATCGGCGGCGTGCTGGAGCCGGCCGTCCCGGCCTTCTGGAGCTGATCCGGCCGGCCGGTCGTGCCCGGTCGCTCCGCCGGCAACCCTCTCCGGAGGACGTTCCATCCGGACCGGCGGGCCGCGGCCCGCCCTTGCGTCCCGGCGGTGGGTGTGGAATCTCCCGCCGCACCTCGTTATAAGAGGCGTCTCAACGAGATCCCGAGAGGTCGACGCGCCACCGCCGGCAGTTGCGGTGTGTGCCCGCAGACCCGACCGAGCCCGAACAGGACCAGCCCATGGCCGGACATTCGCAATTCAAGAACATCATGCATCGCAAGGGCCGGCAGGACGCGATGAAGTCCAAGCTGTTCGGCAAGCTGGCCCGCGAGATCACGGTGGCGGCTAAGCTCGGCACCCCCGATCCGGCCATGAACCCGCGCCTGCGCGCCGCCATCATCGCGGCCCGCGCCGAGAACATGCCGAAGGACAACATCGAGCGCGCCATCAAGAAGGCGGCCGGCAACGACGCCGAGACCTATGACGAGATGCGCTACGAGGGCTACGGCCCGGGCGGCGTCGCCGTCATCGTCGAGGTGCTGACCGACAACCGCAACCGCACCGCCTCCGACGTGCGCTCCTACTTCACCAAGTCGGGCGGCAACCTGGCCGAGACCGGGGCGGTGTCGTTCATGTTCGATCGCGTCGGGGTGATCGAGTTTGGGCCGGACGTGGCGTCCGCCGACGCCATGCTGGAGGCGGCCATCGAGGCCGGCGCCGACGACGTCGCCTCCGACCAGGACGGCCACGAGATCTACGCCTCTCAGGAGACCTACCGGGAGGTCGCCAAGGCGCTGGAGCAGACGTTCGGCGAGCCCAGGAAGGCCGCGCTGGTGTGGAAGCCGCAGAACTCGGTGGCGGTCGACGACGAGCAGGCCGAGAAGCTGTTCAAGCTGATCGAGAGCCTGGAGGAGCACGACGACGTGCAGCACGTCTACGCCAACTTCGAGGTCTCCGAGGCCGCGATGGCCAAGATGGGGACGTGAGCCCGGACCCTGTCCGACACGGAGCCGAATGGCGCTGCCCGATCCGCATCTGCTCGACGAGCTGGCGACCGCCTATATCCAGATCATGGCGGCGGCAGCCGGCGCCGTCATCGCGGTCAGCCGGCTCGATTACGGGGTCGATGGAACGCTCAAGCTGCTGCTCCATGCAGCTGGCAATCGCTACATCGAGTCGGGGTATCCGGTCGACTTCCAGCTCAAAGGCACGACAGTCGCGTCCGCAACCAACTCCGATGTCGTCTACGACTTGAACGCGCGCAATCACGACCTCCTCGTCGCCCGCCCGGTCTCTGCGACCCCGTACTTTCTCTTTCTCGTATGCTTCCCGATGGAGCGGGACAATTGGCTGGTCGCTGAACGCGAACGTCTGATTCTGAACGCTGCCGCGTATTGGTGGAGCGAGACCGGGGCTCCGACTGGCAACAGGTCGACGGTGCGCATCAAAATACCGAGAGAGCGTCGGCTGACTCCAGGCTCGATTTCAGCTATGCTTGAAGGGTCCAGGGACAGATTTGCATGATCGACGCCGTCCCCAGTCTGATAGCCGCGACCGGCCTCGGCACGGAAGAGCTTGTCCGTTATCTCCGGCGGACCGGATGGACGCTGCGATCGTCGCGCGTCGAGGGTATCGAAATCGCTGCCAAGCTGCTCCCGAATGCGGACGCGCCCGTCGAGTTCATTGTTCCTACGGTGCCGGGCTTTCAAGACGAAAGGCGACGGATCGCCGATGCGTTGAGGACCATAGCGGCCGTCGAGGGGCGAACAGAAACCGACATCGCGGAGGATATTCGTGCGTATGTCGACGGGCCGGACCCGGCGATACCGGATGGTCACGGCATCGTGGTGCGGATCGCAGCAGGCTTGGCGCGCTTGATCGCATCGATTGCGCCGCGGTCGTGACTCTCACATCCCCTCGAACCGCGGCTTGCGCTTCTCCTTGAAGGCGCGCAGTCCCTCCTGGTAGTCGCGGCTGTCGTAGACGACGCGGCGCAGCCCCTGCAACCGTTCGAAGCCCTCCGGGCTGACCGGGTGGGCGGCTTCGAGGATGCGGAGCTGCTCCTTCATCACCGACACGGCGAGCGGCGCGTTGGCGACGATGTCGCGGGCGATCCCGTAGGTGACGCTCTCCAGCTCCTCGATCGGAACGAGGTGGTTGACCATGCCGAGGTCGTAGGCGCGCGCGGCACCGACCGGCTTGGCCGTGAACGCCATCTCGCGCACCGTGCAGGCGGGCGCCGCGTTGAGGAAGGTGAGCATCCCGGAAATGTTGTAGGGCACGCTCAGCTTGGCCGGCGTGATGGCGAAGCTCGCCGTCGGGGCGATCACGATGATGTCGCAGGCCAGCACCACCTCGCAGGCGCCGCCCCACACGCCGCCCTCCACCATGGCAATCACCGGCATCGGGAACCGGGCGATCTCGCGCACCAGATGGCGCACCGGGTCGTCCCAGCCGAGCGGGTCGCGATGGCCCTCGGGCAGCTCGGCGATGTTGAAGCCGGCCGACCAGACCTTGACGCCGGGCCGCGCCCGGATCACCACGGCGCGCAGATTTTCGGCGCGAAACATCACGAGCGCGGCGCAGATCTCGCCGATCAGCTCGCTCGACAGCGCGTTGCGCTTGGCCGCATGGTCAAGCACGATGGTGCCGATCAGGCCATCCCGCGCGGTTTCGATCAGGGCCATGGTGTCCTCCGGGCGGTCGCATGGCGACCCGCACCAGTACCCGATTCGGCGCGGGGCCGGCGAGGGCGGCCGGCCGCAGCCGGCGGCCCCCGGTCCGGGTGTCGCCCGGGGACGCTGCCGGGCGGCGTTCGCTTTCGCGCCCGCCTGGCATTAGAACTGGCCCATGCGCGCCACGATTCGCATTCTGGGGATCGACCCCGGGCTCCGCCGCACCGGCTGGGGCGTCATCGACGTCGACGGCAACCGCCTCGGCTTCGTGGCCTGTGGCGCGGTGGCGAGCGACGACCGGGCGCCGCTGGGCGAGCGGCTGGTGGCGATCCACGCCGGTCTCACCCGGGTGGTCGAGACCTACGAGCCGGCCGAGGCGGCCGTGGAGGCGACCTTCGTCAACAAGGATGCCGCCGCCACCCTCAAGCTCGGCCAGGCGCGCGGCGTCGCCCTGCTGGTGCCGGCGCTCGCCGGCCTGGCGGTCGCCGAATATGCGCCGAGCCTGATCAAGAAGACCGTGGTGGGGACCGGCCAGGGCGACAAGGCGCAGATCCGCATGATGGTCCAGGTCCTGCTGCCGAAGGCGGCGCCCGACACCCACGACGCCGCCGATGCGCTCGCCATCGCGGTCTGCCACGCCCATCACCGCACCAGCGCGGTTCTGCGCGCGACGCTCGCCAAGGTGGCCGGAGCATGAGCCGTCCCCTCCGCGATCCCGAACGGGTCGGAGACCGGGTCTCCGCGCTGCCGCATTCGACAGGCGCTCCCCCATGATCGGCAAGCTCAAGGGCGTGGTCGACTCCTACGGCGAGGACTGCGTCGTCATCGACGTCCACGGCGTTGGCTATGTGGTCCACTGCTCGGTCCGCACCCTCCAGGCGCTGCCGGCGGCGGGCGAGCTTGCGACGCTGGCGATCGAGACCCATGTGCGGGAGGATCAGATCCGCCTGTTCGGCTTCCAGTCCGATGTCGAGCGCGAATGGTTCCGCCTGTTGCAGACCGTCCAGGGGGTGGGCACCAAGGTGGCGCTCGCGGTGCTCTCGACCCTGCCGCCCGCCGATCTCGCCAATGCGGTCGCCCTGCGCGACAAGGCCATGGTGGCGCGCGCTCCCGGCGTCGGTCCCAAGGTCGCCGAGCGCATCGTGACCGAGCTGAAGGACAAGGCGCCGGCCTATGCGGACGTCGATCCGGCGGTGGCGCGGCTGTCGGGCGCGGTCGAGGACCGGCGGGCCCCGCAGGCGGTCGCCGACGCCGTGTCGGCGCTGGTCAATCTCGGCTACGGCCAGCCGCAGGCGGCGGTCGCCGTGGCGGCGGCGGTGAAGAGCGCCGGCGACGGCGCCGATGCCGCCAAGCTGATCCGGCTGGGGCTGAAGGAGCTCGCCAGATGACGGGTGCCGCGTGATGGATGCGAGGACGCCGGAGATGCTGAGTGCCCTTGACCGCGAGCTGGTCGACGCCGCCTGCGAGGCGATCCGCCGCCGCTACCGCAACGACTGGCAGGAGGTCGGCGCGGCGCTGCGCAGCCGCTCCGGCCAGATCGTCACTGGGGTCAATCTCGACGCCTATGTGGGCCGCATGGGGGTGTGCGCCGAGGGCGTCGCCATCGGCAAGCTGGTCACCGATCTCGGCGAGATCGGCATCGACACCATCGTGGCGGTGCGCCATCCGCGCCCGCACGAGCCCGACCAGTCGATCCGCATCGTGTCGCCCTGCGGCATCTGCCGCGAGCTGATCTCCGACTACGATCCGGAGGCGCGGGTGATCATCATGGGCGAGGACGGCCCGATGGTGGTGCCGGTCCGCGATCTGCTGCCTAACAAGTACAGCCGCGGGGCCGGACTGTGAGAGCGACGACGAGGCAGAGCGCTCGGACTCCCTCTCCCCGCTCGCGGGGAGAGGGCAGGCGCGCATCGGCGCGCCGGGGTGAGGGGCGGCTCGAGTTCCTGCCGAAACGCCCCCTCACCCGACGCGCTTCGCGCGTCGACCTCTCCCCGCCTGCGGGGAGAGGTGATGGCAACTCCGGAAGCGCGCTGCCATGACGGCTCCCCCCCGCCGTCTCGTCTCCGCCGAGCGCCGCGACGAGGACGCGGTCGAGACGAGCCTGCGTCCGCAGAAGCTCGACGAGTTCGTCGGCCAGGCGCAGGCGCGGAAAAACCTCTCGGTGTTCATCGGCGCGGCGCGGGCGCGACAGGAGGCGCTCGACCACGTGCTGTTCGTCGGCCCGCCCGGCCTCGGCAAGACGACGCTCGCCCAGATCGTCGCCCGCGAGCTCGGCGTCGGCTTCCGCTCCACCTCCGGCCCGGTGATCGCCAAGGCCGGCGATCTCGCCGCGCTGCTGACCAATCTGGAGGAGCGCGACGTCCTGTTCATCGACGAGATCCACCGGCTCAACCCGGCGGTCGAGGAGATCCTCTATCCGGCCATGGAGGACTTTCAGCTCGACCTGATCATCGGTGAGGGGCCGGCGGCGCGCTCGGTGAAGATCGATCTGGCGAAATTCACCCTGGTCGGCGCCACCACCCGGGCGGGCCTCCTCACCAATCCGCTGCGTGATCGCTTCGGCATCCCGGTGCGGCTCGCCTTCTACACCGAGGCGGAGCTGGAGCGGATCGTCGCCCGCGGCGCCCGCGTGCTCGGCCTGCCCATGACCCCGGACGGCGCCAACGAGATCGCCCGGCGCGCCCGCGGCACCCCGCGCATCGCCGGCCGCCTGCTGCGCCGGGTGCGCGACTTCGCCGAGTACGAGGGGGCCGCGACGGTCGACCGCCCGGTCGCCGACCGCGCCCTCCAGGCGCTGGAGGTCGACGCCTCGGGGCTCGACGCCATGGATCGCCGCTACCTCACGGTGATCGCGCTCAACTACGGCGGCGGGCCGGTCGGTATCGAGACCATCGCGGCGGCGCTGTCGGAGCCGCGCGATGCGCTGGAGGAGATCGTCGAGCCCTACCTGATCCAGTGCGGCTTCATCCAGCGCACCCCGCGCGGACGCCTGCTCACCGGCCACGCCTTCCGGCATCTCGGCCTCGCCGAGCCGGCCCGCGACCCTGCCCAATTCGGCCTGTTCTCCGATCCGGACGCCTCGGGTCTTCCATAAGCCGCTGATCACGTTGACGATCTCACGCCATCGAGGACGCCGTCGAACCGCCCTCCCGGTGGTTGCGACTAACCCCTGGACGGAAGGGCGCCGGCAGTGCGCCCGCCACACGGGGGTGGTGCATGAGCTTCATCGACGACGCCAAGCACTGGGCCACCATGCCGATTCCAGCGGCTGGCCGTGGCGGGGCCGACGACGCGCTCTACGAGGCGATGCCGGTGCCGGAGCTGGCCGCCCTGTGGTGTCGCCTCCAGGGCCTCGGGCTGCGCGACCAGACCGATGCCGACTGGGCCGCCACCCTCTACTTCGACCATCTGCCCCACGACGCGGCCGATCGCGCCCTCGACATGGTGCTCGCCGTGCTCGCCTCCGAGGCCGAGCTGCGCGTCAAGATGCAGCTCGCCGAGAAGTTCATGAGCGCGCTGATCTACAATCAGTCGCCCCGGCTGATCGACCGGCTGGAGGCCGAGGCCGCCACCCATCCGCGACTGCGCTGGCTGTTGGGTGCCGTCCACTGGTGGGCGCCGAGTCGCGAGCTGAAGCTGCGCCTCGCCCGCCTCGCCGACGAGGGCGCCTGGCGGGTCGACGAGGTGGCGCGCGACACCCCCGCGCTGCGGATCGATTTCGCGGCGCTGCCGCTCGACGTGCTCGCCCGCGCCTGGGTCGAGCAGCACGTCAAGCCCGAGAAGGATCGCGACGCCAATTGGCACGCGCTGGTCGACTTCGAGCGCGAGCTGCTGGAGCAGCGGCCCGACCGGGCGCTCGATCTGGTGCTCGCCGTGCTGGCGATCGAGACGCACCCGGCGGTGCTGTCGCTGCTCGCCGCGGGCCTTCTGCAAGACCTGATCGGTCCCGACACCATCGGTCGGGTGGAGCGGGAGGCGCGCGCCGACGCACGCTTCCGCGCCCTCGTCGGCACCGTCTGGTATCACGACGGGCCGGAGGAGCTGCGCGAGCGCCTCGATGCGGTGGTCAAGGAGGCGCGGGCCTGACGGGCGACGTCCAGCCCGCGAGCGGGTCCCGTCGCGTCGGAAAATGCTCTACACGAGCGGTGACCGGCGCCGCCCGAGCGCGCCGCACCGACGGACGTGACTGCATGACCGACCCTGTTCCGGCGGGTCTCGACGGCGAGATTCGCGACGGCCGCCACCAGCTGGCGGTGCGCATCTATTACGAGGACACCGACTTCTCCGGCGTCGTCTACTACGCCAACTACCTGCGCTTCCTGGAGCGCGGGCGGACCAACTATCTGCGCCTGCTGGGCGCCGACCAGCGGGCGCTGTTCGAGGAGACGGCGCGCGAGGCGCCGGGCTTCGCCTTCGTGGTGCGCTCGCTCGCCATCGACTATCGCAAGCCCGCCCGCATGGACGACGTCGTGGTGGTGACGACGACCCCGGTCGAGGTGAAGGGCGCCTCGATCACGCTGGCCCAGACGGTGACGCGCGACGACGTCCTCCTGGTCGAGGCGACCGTGCGGGTCGCCTTCGTGTCGGGCGGCCGCGCCCGGCCGATCCCCAAGGCCCTGCGCCTCGCCATGAAGGCCGACCAGGACGGCGCCGCCGGCGCCTGATCCGAGGCGCCGTCGCGCTTCGCCCCGCCCCCGCCGCTCAGCGCGGCCGGGACCCGATCCGCCGCGCCGCTCAGCGCGGCGCAGTGTCGATCTCGATGCGCAGCCGGCCGAGCAGGTCGGCGCCGCCGGCGTTCAGCTCGCCGAGCCGGACCGTCTGGCCGGGGCGTGGCGTCACCGTCACGGCGATCCGCCCGGGCCGGCGCAGGAAGTCGGCGAGGCGGTCGAGCGCGGCCGGCGTCACCGCGTCGCCGAGCGCCTCGGCCATCTCGGCCCGCGTCTTGGTCGCGAGCTCGTCGCGGAGTGCCTGCGGGGCGGCTCCCGTCCGCCGGGCGAGATCGGCGACGAAGCGCTCGGCGAAGCCGAGATCGGTGAGCGTCAGGCTGGCGCGGCCGAGCCGGGCCTCGCGCTCCAGGATCTCGTCGGCGCGGTCCGGGTCGGCGAGGGCGGCATCGACATCGATGCCGTCGAGCCGCAAGGTCGCCTCGATCCGGCCGACGTCGTCGACCGCCACCGTGGTGTCGTCGAGCACCAGGGCCTTGTCGGCCGCCAGCAGGCGCAGCCGAGCCGCGAGGTCGCCGCGCAGCACCCGGTAGCCGAGCCGGGCGAGCTGGTCGCGGCCGTCCTCGGGGCCGCTCGGGTCGATCGGCACGGCGAGCCGCGACACCGCCACGGCGAGCCGGTCGGGCAGGCGGGCGGTCCAGTCCATCTCGATGTCGAAGCCGCCGAGCGACACCGGCCCCTCCGGCGTCTTGGCGTCGAGGCCGGCGAGCCGCACGGCGCCGATACGCGGCACCAGATCGAGGATCTTGGCCGGGTCGATATCGGGATCGCGGCCGGACTCGGCGGCGTCCAGGGCGAGGTCGAGCAGCGCCGCGAAGCTCACCCGCTCGATGGCGAAGCGGGCGAGGCGGGCCGGCCCGTCCGGCGTCTTCACCGCGACGTCCCGCAGCTCGAACAGGTCGAAGCCGCTCGGCACCAGCCCCGCCAGGGTGACGCCGCCGATGCGGAGGTCGGCGTCAGGGCCGTTCACGGCGATGTCGCGCAGCGTCACGCTCTCGACCTTCAGGCCGCGGAGCACGCCGCGATACCAGCGCACCACCTTGGCGAGAATGGCCGGGTCGGGGTCGCCGCCGCTCTGCATGGTGGCGCCGAGCGCGAAGACCTCGGCCGGCAGCGGATCGGCCGGGACCGCGAGCGTGGTGGCACCGATCTCGTAGGTGCCGAGCCGCACGGTGGCGTCCGGCGCGGTGATCTCCAGTCGCTCCAGCACGGCCGAGGCCATAACCCGCTTGGGCGTGCCGTCACCGCCGCCGGTGAACATGCGAAGGCTCTCGCCGAGATCGAGATCGCGATACCGGATGGCGCCGGTGGTCAGGCGCACCGGCTGCTTGGGATCGGGCGCCGCCGTCATGGTGATCGAGGCGAGCCGCGCCTCGCCGACGATGCCGCGGGCGAGCCGCGTCATCACGAAGCCGCCGAGCACCTGCTCGGTGGCGAGCGTCTTGTCGCTCATCGTGATGGTGTCGATGGTGGCGGTCTCGGCCACCACCTCGCGAAACAGGTCGGCCCACGGCCGGGTGGTCGCCGCGCCTTCGGCGAGGGCGCGGTACAGCTCCTCGGGGAGGCGCACCTGGTCGAAGGCGAGGCGCGGAATCCGCCAGCTCTGGGTGGCGAGGCGCCCGGTCACGTCCTCGATCGTCAGGCGGTCCGCCACCACGACGCCGTTCTCACGGGCAAAGCCGGTGAACACGGCGCGGCCGATGGCGAGCTGCTCCGCGTCGCGGCTGCCGAAGCGGAGATCCTTCACCTCGATGGTGCCGGCGCGCACCCGGGCGGCCGTGGCGGTGTCGGAGGTGGTGACGCGGGCGCCGGGCTCACGGGTGCCACGGACCTCGGGGCGGCTCGTGACCCCGGCACCCGGTGCGTCGATACGCGCGCCCGGCTCGCGGGCTCCTTGCGCATCGGCCTGCACGGCCGCCAGCGCCAGGCCGAGGCCCACCGTCAGGGCACACCAGTTCATTGCTCTCATGACAGAGGTCCTCGCTCGGTCCGGCAGGCTCGCAGGGGAGAATCTCGCAGGGGAGAATCTCGCGAACGATCCGGCGTCCATGATGACGCGCCCGCCGTCCGGTGCAATCGCGCCGGTGCGAGCTTTCGCGGGCGGCCGCTATCGACGGCCGACGGCCCCTGATGTAAACCCTTTTCACATGAGCGGGTGCGGCGCATGAGCTGGTCGAGATCGGGTCGCGACGGAGGCGGTCGCGACGGCGGCCGCGACGCATCGGGGCGCGACGCTCCGGGCCGTGACTCCGGCCGTGGCTATCACCACGGCAATCTGAAGGAGGCGCTGATCCGCGCCGCCCTCGAGCTGATCGCCCAGAAGGGGCCGGCCGGCTTCACCTTCGCCGAGGCGGCGCGCTGGGCCGGAGTGAGCCCGGCGGCGCCCTATCGGCATTTCCGCGACCGTGACGAGCTGATGGCCGATGTGGCGCGGCGCGGCTTCGAGGCGTTCGAGGCGGCGCTCGCCCGCGCCTGGGACAACGGGCGGCCCGAGCCGCGCACCGCCATGGATCGGCTCGGCAAGGCGTACTTGGCCTTCGCGCGCGACGAGCCCGCCTATTACGCCGCGATGTTCGAGGCCGGGGTGCGGCCCGACGCGAGCCCCGAGCTGCGAGCCGCCGGCGACCGCGCCTTCGCGGTGCTGCGCGGCGCCTGCGAGGCGCTGGCCGCCGGCCTGCCGGCCGCAGTGCGGCCTCCGGCCCTGATGATGGCGCTTCATCTGTGGTCGCTCGCCCACGGCGTCGCCGCCCTGTTCGGGCGCGGCGATGCGGCCCGCCGGCCGCTGCCGATGACCCCCGAGGAGCTGTTGGAGGCCGGCCTGCTGGTCTATCTCCAGGGGCTCGGGGTGCCGCCGTCCGGCGCCGCCTGAGCGGTCTCCTATCGGCGACGTCGGCCTCCACCCTGCGCCGGTCGAGCCGCGGCGAGGCGCCGTCCCGCGCCACGCGGCCGCAGCGTCGGCGACGAGACCTTGCGTCCGCCGGCCGCGGGGCCACCTCTTGTTCGGATGCATCTCTCCCCGCCTGCGGAAGGCGTGAGCCCATCGGGCCTTCGGCCGCCGCGCGAGCGTTCCAAAAAATCGGCGCCGCCCGCCCGGGCGCCGCTTGACAAGCCCCGGGGCGGCGCGTATCTATGTAAATGTAATTAACATTCACTGTCCAACACCCACACGAGGCACCCCGCGAGGACGCCATGCCCTTCGTAGCCAAACTCGACGATCTCGGTTCCGGCGCCTGGATCGCCCTGACGATCCTCGGATTCGTGTTCTGGTGGCCGATCGGCCTGGCGCTTCTCGCCTTCACCTTCTGGAGCGGACGCATGAGTTGCTGGAACGGTCGCGGGATGTCCCGCTGGCAGGCCAAGATGGAGCGGATGCGCGACCGCATGGACCGCGGCGGCGACTGGTTCGGCGCCCCGACGAGCGGCAACCGGGCGTTCGACGAGTACCGCGCCGAGACGATCCGTCGCCTCGAGGATGAGCAGCGCGAGTTCAAGGATTTCCTCGAGCGCCTGCGGATGGCCAAGGACAAGGCCGAGTTCGACCAGTTCATGGCCGAGCGCCGCGGCCGCTCCTCGGCCGACGTGCACCAGCCGTCGCCGGGCTAAAGCGGCGCCCGGCTCGCCCGGGCTCCAGCTCCGGGGACACTGCGCCCCCGATCGCCGACCGATGATGCGAAGGCCGTCGCCCGTCCGGGCGGCGGCCTTCGTCGTCTCGTCGGGCCTGCGGCCGGTGCCTCGCCGGCTCGGCTGGGCCGGCCGGACCCTAGAACCGGCCCAAACTTCGCTCCGTTTACCGAGCGTTAACCGCGGCCGCGCCGTACTGACCGTCGCGAGGGGCGCGCGGCGCCCTCATTTGGTCACGTTTGGCCGGGATTCCATCGGCCGGGAATGGGGTTGGCGCGCGTCAGACCCGATTGACCGAACCGGCGGGAGGGCTCGAGGACGCGCCAGAGGGGCGCCCGCGGGCACTGCGGCCGGCATCGCCGTCGGCGGCCGCCGGCAAAGACCCCCGCCGTGCCGGAGAGCGTTGGACAAAACGATGATTCCTGAAGCACCGGGCATGGCTGCCGACTTGTCGATCTTCGGCCTGTTCTGGCAGGCCCACTGGGTCGTCAAGCTGGTGATGGTCGGCCTGCTCGCCTGCTCCGTGTGGGTGTGGGCGATCGCCATCGACAAGTTCCTGCTCTTGCAGCGCACCCGCTCGGCGATGAACCGCTTCGAGCAGGCGTTCTGGTCCGGCCAGTCGCTGGAGGAGCTGTACCGTTCGCTCGCCTCGCGGCCCAACCACTCGATGGCGGCGCTGTTCGTGGCCGCCATGCGCGAGTGGAAGCGCAGCTTCGAGGGGTCGAGCCGCTCCTTCGCGGGCCTTCAGATGCGCATCGACAAGGTGATGGACGTCACCATCGCGCGCGAGGTGGAGCGGCTGGAGCGGCGCCTTCTGGTGCTGGCGACGGTCGGCTCGGCGAGCCCCTTCGTCGGCCTGTTCGGCACCGTCTGGGGCATCATGAACTCGTTCCAGTCGATCGCCGCCTCGAAGAACACCTCGCTGGCGGTGGTCGCGCCCGGTATCGCCGAGGCGCTGTTCGCCACCGCGATCGGGCTGGTGGCCGCCATACCGGCGACCATTTTCTACAATAAGTTCTCCTCCGAGGTGAACAAGCAGGCCGCACGGCTGGAAGGCTTCGCCGACGAGTTCTCCGCGATCCTGTCGCGGCAGATCGACGAGCGGGCCTGAGGCGCCGCCGCCGGACCGGGTTGGTCCGGCGCGACAAGGCGCTGAAAGAACGGTGGTTTCGGTGGCGTCGCCCAGGGTGGGGAGAAGCCCGGGCGGCGATCCTGGTGCGGACCGGGAGGGTTTGGAACCGGGTTCGGCACGAGTTGGCACGGGGACGGAACTGCGATGGGGATGATGCTGGCCGGAGGCGCGGGGAGGCGCCGGGGCCGCCGCGGCAATCCGGTGATGAGCGAGATCAACGTCACGCCCATGGTGGACGTGATGCTGGTGCTGCTCATCATCTTCATGGTCTCGGCGCCGCTCCTGACCGTCGGCGTGCCCATCGACCTGCCGCAGAGCCAGGCCAAGAGTCTCGACCAGGACAAGGAGCCGCTGACCATCTCGGTCAACACCCAGGGCCAGGTCTTCCTCCAGAACAGCGAGATTCCGATCGACGAGCTGGTCGCCAAGCTGACCGCCGTGACGGCGGCGCGCGGCGGCATGGACGAGCGCATCTATGTGCGCGGCGACCGCAAGGTCGACTACGGCACCGTCATGAAGGTGATGGGGCGGCTGTCAGCCGCCGGGTTCAAGCGGGTGGCGCTGGTCACCGAAGTGGAGCAGGGGTCCTGACGGCTTGCGCAAGGCGCTGACCATATCGGCGATCGGCCATGCGACTGTGCTCCTGTGGGGCATGATCGCCTTCGTGGTGAAGCCGCTGGAGGCGACCACGATGGAGTCGCTGCCGGTCGACGTCATCTCGGATGCCGAGTTCTCGCAGATCACCGCCGGCGTGAAGACCGCCAAGAAGGTCGAGACCCCGAAGCCGATGGTCGAGAAGCTCGGCGAGCAGAAGCCCGTCGAGGAGCTGACCAAGCTCGACAAGAAGCCCGAGATCAAGACCGCCGCGGCCGAGCCGATGCCGCCGCCGCCGGAGCCCAGGAAGCCCGACCCCAAGCCCGAGAAGGCCAAGGCGGAGCCGGAGAAGAAGGCCGAGCCCGAGAAGAAGCAGGAGCCCGACAAGGCCAAGCCGGCCGAGGCGCCGCCGCCCGACCCGATCGCCGAGGCGATGAAGAAGGCCGAGGAGCAGAAGAAGAAGGACGAGCAGAAGAAGGCGGAGGAGCAAAAGAAGAAGCTCGCCGAGGAGAAGCGCAAGGCCGAGGAGCAGAAGCGCAAGGAGGAGGCGCTGAAGAACCAGCCCGCCTTCGATCCGAGCAAGATCGCCGCGCTGCTCGACAAGCAGGCGCCGCGCCGCCAGGAGGTGACCGGCGACACGCTCAACCAGACCGCCTCGCTCGGCCTGCCCACCGGCCGCGCCGCGACCCTGTCGCAGAGCGAGATCGACGCGCTCCGCGCCCAGATCCAGGCATGCTGGAATCCGCCGGCCGGCGCCGTCGAGGCCAAGGAGCTGATCGTCCAGGTGCGCCTGCGGCTGCGTCAGGACGGCTCGCTCCAGGCCGACCCGATGCTGCTCAACCGCGGCAGCCATCCGTTCTTCCAGGTCGCCGCCGAGAGCGCCCTGCGCGCCATCCGGCGCTGCCAGCCCTACCGGCTTCCCGTCGCCAAGTACGACGTGTGGAAGGATGTTGAAGTCACGTTCGATCCCCGCGATATGTTCCGCGGCTGATCGCCGTCGGCCGCAGACGTCCCGGCGGATCGGCTCCGAAAACCCCGTTCGGCCCGCTGGGCCGCGCCCCCGCTCCGCCGTCCGCGGCCCGAGCCGCCGGGCGTGAAGAGGACAGCCCGATGCTTGCGCGTTTGACTCGCCGCCGTCTCCTTCTCGCGTCCGCCGCCGCGGCGGGCGCCGGTGCGCTGGCCGGCCTGCCGGGGCAGGAGGCGCAGGCGCAACTGCGCATCGACGTCACCCAGGGCAATGTCCAGCCGGTGCCGATCGCCATTCCCGACTTCGTCGGCGGCAGCCCGGCCGACGTCGAGGCGGCCCGCGGCATCAGCCAGATCATCACCGCAAACCTGCGCCGCTCGGGCCTGTTCGCCCCGATCGATCAGGCTGCCTTCATCGAGCGGATCACCACCATCGACACCCAGCCGCGCTTTCCCGACTGGCGCGCCATCAACGCCCAGGCGCTGGTGACCGGCCGCCTCACCCGCCAGCCCGACGGCCGCCTCAAGGCCGAGTTCCGGCTGTGGGACGTGTTCGGCACCGCCCAGCTCACCGGGCAGCAGTACTTCACCTCGCCCGACAACCTGCGGCGCATCGCCCACATCATCTCGGATGCCATCTACGAGCGGCTCACCGGCGAGAAGGGCTATTTCGACACCCGGATCGTGTTCGTCGACGAGACCGGCTCGAAGGAGCGCCGCGTCAAGCGTCTCGCCCTGATGGATCAGGACGGCGCCAATGTCCGCTATCTGTCACGCGGCGATGACCTCGTCCTCACCCCGCGCTTCTCGCCGACCACCCAGGAGATCACCTACATGTCGTTCGGGCAGGGCGACCCGCGCGTGTATCTCCTCAATGTCGAGACCGGCCAGCGCGAGATCGTCGGCAACTTCCCCGGCATGACCTTCTCGCCGCGCTTCTCGCCGGACGGCCAGCGCGTCATCATGAGCCTCCAGCAGGGCGGCAACTCCAACCTGTTCGTGATGGATCTGCGCTCCAAGGCGACGACGCGGCTCACCGACACGCCGGCGATCGACACGGCGCCGTGCTTCTCGCCGGACGGGACGCGCATCTGCTTCGAGTCCGACCGCGGCGGCAAGCAGCAGATCTACGTGATGGGGGCCGGTGGCGGCGGTGCCCAGCGCATCAGCTTCGGCGACGGCTCCTATTCGACCCCGGTGTGGTCGCCGCGCGGCGACTTCATCGCCTTCACCAAGCAGGGCGGCGGCCGCTTCGGCATCGGCATCATGAAGCCGGACGGCTCCGGCGAGCGCCTGCTCGCCGACGGCTACCACAACGAGGGGCCGACCTTCGCGCCCAACGGCCGCGTCATCATGTTCTTCCGCGACCCCGGCTCGGGGCCGGGCCTCTACACGGTCGACATCACCGGCCGCAACGAGCAGCGGGTGCGCACCCCGAGCTTCGCGTCCGATCCGGCGTGGTCGCCGCTGCTGAGCTGACGGCGCCGGAGCCGCGGCTCGCTCACCTCTCCCCGCGCGCGAAGAGGTCGGATCGCCGGCCACCAGCCGGCGGTCCGGGTGAGGGGGCGTTTCGGTTCAGCCGAAGCGGTGCTGTTTGCCACCGCGATCCTCTCGCAGCCTCTCGACTTGCCCCTCACCCGACCCTCTCCCCGCGCGCGGGGAGAGGGAACGCGGGCGCCGTGCACGGCGGCGGTGAGGCGAGGCACGGGAGCCGGCCGGCCGCGGCCTCCCCGGGTGCCGTCGACGGTGTGTGACCCGAACGGCACAGCGACCGGCTCCGAGCGTCCGCCCACCCCACCCGCCACGCTGCCGCCGCGTTCACGCCGCAGTAACCATTCCAAACGGTTTCCGCCGATCGCACCGCGCTGGGGGGCTGCGGCAACGCCCCGTCAAGGTTGACGGAACCTTCGCTTAACGAAACCGGGGCTAGACCGTAGGAAAGCTCCAAGCCGGGGGCACATCCGGCGCGAGCAGGTCGATGAGGAGTTACGGCATGCCGAATGTCTCACGTTACCGCACCGCTGCACGGATCGCGGCTGCGCTTGCGGGCGCGCTGCTGATCGCGGCCTGCGCCAACAAGCCGAACGATCCGAATGCCGCGGGTCTGGCCGGTGCCGCGGTGCCGGGCAGCCAGCAGGATTTCGTCGTCAATGTCGGCGACCGCGTCTTCTTCGAGAGCGATTCCACCGATCTCACCTCGCAGTCGCGCCAGACCCTCGACAAGCAGGCGCAGTGGTTGCAGAACTACGCCCAGTACGCCTTCACGATCGAGGGCCACGCCGACGAGCGCGGCACCCGCGAGTACAACATCGCGCTCGGCGCCCGGCGTGCCCAGGCGGTGCGTGACTATCTGATCTCGCGCGGCATCTCGGCCCAGCGGATGCGCACCATCTCGTACGGCAAGGAGCGCCCGGTCGCGGTCTGCAACGACATCTCGTGCTGGTCGCAGAACCGCCGCGCCGTGACGGTGCTCAACGCCTCGTCCTGATCGAGGCGGCCGTGTCGCGGACGGGGCGGTCGCATGCCCGCCCTCCGCCGGCTATGATGCGACCATGACGCAGGCTATCCCCCCTCGATTCGGCTGGTGGCGCGCTCGCGCGTCGATCCGTTGCGCCCCGACCGGCTGCCTCGCGCGCCTGGCGGCGCTGCTGCTGCTCGGCGCCGCGTTCGCGGCCGGCCCGGCGGTGGCGCCCGCGACGGCGCAGATGTCGGAATCGGACCTGATCGTCCGGCTCAACCAGCTCGAAAGCCAGATGCGCCGGCTGACCGGCGACCTCGAGCAGGCGCAGTTCAGGAACCAGCAGCTCGAGCAGCAGCTTCGGCGCATGCAGGAGGACTACGAGTTCCGCTTCCAGGAGCTCGGCCGCGGCGGCAGCCGCGGGGCCCCTGCGGCGCCTCCGCCGGCTGCGCCCGGCCGCCGTGGCGAGGCGCCCGTCGCGCCGTCCCAGGCTCAAGCCCAGCCTCCCTATGTGCCGCCGGCCGGCGCCACCGAGCTGCCGCCTCCGCCCGCCTACGGAGGCGGTCCCGCCTATGCGGCCGCCGACGCGGGGCCTTCGGCCGTCGCGCCACCCGCCCCGGGCGGGCGGGTTCGCCGCGGCGACGCCTTCGATCCGAGCCAGACGCCGGGCGCACCCGGCGCCCCGCGGGTGCTCGGCTCCATTCAGGGCGAGTCGACGCCCATGCCCGGCCGGGCCGCCGGAGCGCCGCTCGATCTCGGCAGCATGGCGGGCGCCGCCGCCGCAGACCCGAGCCTCGGGCGCGGTCCGGCCGCCACCGGCGGCCTGCCGCCGCCCCCGCCCCGCAACCCGAGCGCGACCGGCCATGGCGGGCCGGCTCCGGGCGGCTACGGGGCCCACAGCCAGGGCAGCCAGGTCGCCAGCCTGCCGCCCGGTGGCAGCCCCAAGGACGAGTACGACCTCGCCTATGGCTACGTGCTGCGCAAGGACTACGCGCTGGCCGAGCAGACCTTCCGGGAGTTCCTGCGCAAGCATCCGAACGATCGCCTCGCCGGCGACGCCCAGTACTGGCTGGGCGAGAGCCTGTACCTGCGCAAGTCCTATAAGGACGCGGCCGATGCGTTTCTGGCGGTGACCCAGCGGCCCGGCGCCAACCCGAAGGCGCCCGAGGCGATGTTGCGGCTCGGCCAGTCGCTCGCCGCCCTCAACCAGAAGGAACTCGCCTGTTCCAGCTTCGCCGAGGTTCTGCGGCGCTATCCGCGGGCCTCGGTCAACGTGAAGCAGGCGGTCGAGCGCGAACAGAAGCGTGTCCGCTGCTGACCACCCGACGGTCGAGGACACCGCGGCCGGCGACGGGCCGCCGCCTGCCGCCTCGCCTGCCGGACACGACGATCCCGCGCCCCCGTGCGATGCGCCGCCCCCGGACGAGACGCCGCTGACCGCCGCCGAGGCGGCCACCCTGTTCGCCGATCTCGCGGCGCTGCCGGCCGTGGTGCTGGCGGTCTCGGGCGGTCCCGATTCGACCGCGCTACTCGTCCTGGCGGCCCGCTGGCGTGCCGCCCTCGGGGCTGGCCCGCGGCTGGTCGCCGCCACCGTGGACCATGGGCTTCGTCCCGGATCGGGCGACGAGGCGCTGGCGGTCGGCCGGCTCGCCGGCGAGCTCGGCATCGCCCACCACATCCTGCGCTGGACCGGCGAGAAGCCGGCGGCCGGGCTCCAGGCGGCGGCCCGCGCGGCGCGCTACCGGCTGCTGGCGGTGGCGGCGCGCGAGGCGGGCGCCCGTCACGTGCTCACCGGCCATACCCGCGACGACCAGGCCGAGACGGTGCTGTTCCGCCTCGCCCGTGGCAGCGGCCTCGCCGGCCTCGCCGGCATGGCGCGGGTGGCGCCTTTACCTCTCCCCGCAGGCGACGATCGGGAGCCCGCGCTCCTCCTCGTCCGCCCCTTTCTCGACGTCCCCAAGTCACGGCTGGTGGCGACGCTCGCGGCCGCCGGAATCGCCTGCGCGGACGATCCGTCGAATCGTGATCCGCGGTTCACCCGTTCGCGGCTGCGGGCGCTGCTGCCGGGCCTCGCGGCCGAGGGCCTGACGGCGCCGCGCCTCGCGCGGCTCGCCGATCGCATGCGCCGGGCCGATGCGGCGCTGGAGGCGGCCGTCGAGCGGCTGGCCGCCGATCTCGCGGTGGCCGATCTGGCAGGGTTCGGCCTGGCCGGCAGCGACGGGGTGGTGCGGCTCGACGCGGCCGGCTGGGCGCGGGCGCCCGCGGAGCTGCGGCTGCGCCTGCTCGGCCGGCTGATCGACCGCGTCGGTCACGAGGGGCCGGTCGAGCTGGGCAAGCTGGAAACCGTGGCCGATGCCCTCGCGGCAGCCGTGGTGGCCACGGCTGCCGCCGTCGGCGGTGGCCCCGAATCGGCTGCGCGGTTTCGCCGCACGCTGGCGGGCGCCACCGTGACGCTGGCCGGGGGGCGCCTGTCGGTCGCCCCGGCGCCGCCGCGCCGGAGCGGCGGAAACGCCGCATCCGCAGGGCCGAAACCCACGGAAACGTGACGAAAACCCGTTCACCACGGCCCCACGAATCAGCCCTTCCGGGGTGACCGCGCTTGTGAGCCGCGGGCGAGGCCCCTACATTGGCCGAGGTATGCCCCGACAACCGGCGTGGGCGAGAGGGCGCGGCGTCTCTCCGCCGTCGTTCCACCGTCACCCGGACCACCGTCACCCGGACTTTCGAGCCACGGGGCACGAGGACGCCTGATGAACGCCAATTTGCGGAATTTTGCCCTGTGGGTGATCATCGTCCTGCTGCTGCTGGCCTTGTTCACCCTGTTCCAGAATCCCGCGCAGCGTTCGGTCTCCACCGACATCGCCTTCTCGCAGCTCCTGAACGAGGTCGAGCAGGGGCGCGTGCGGGACGTCGTGATCCAGGGGCCCGAGATCCACGGCACCTACACCAACGGCGGCAGCTTCAACACCTACGCCCCCAGCGACCCGACCCTGATCGACAAGCTCTACAAGAAGGGCGTGACCATCACGGCGCGGCCCCAGCAGGAGAACGTGCCCTGGTTCGTCTCGCTGCTGGTCTCCTGGCTGCCCTTCATCGCGCTGATCGGCGTCTGGATTTTCCTGTCGCGGCAGATGCAGGGGGCGGGCGGCAAGGCGCTCGGCTTCGGCAAGTCGCGGGCCAAGCTGCTCACCGAGGCCCATGGCCGCGTCACCTTCGAGGACGTGGCGGGCGTCGACGAGGCCAAGCAGGACCTCCAGGAGATCGTCGAGTTCCTGCGTGATCCCGGCAAGTTCCAGCGTCTCGGCGGCAAGATTCCGCGCGGCGTGCTGCTGGTCGGTCCGCCCGGCACCGGCAAGACGCTGATTGCGCGCGCGGTGGCCGGCGAAGCCAACGTGCCGTTCTTCACCATCTCGGGCTCGGACTTCGTCGAGATGTTCGTCGGCGTCGGCGCCTCGCGCGTCCGCGACATGTTCGAGCAGGCCAAGAAGAACGCGCCCTGCATCATCTTCATCGACGAGATCGACGCCGTCGGCCGCCATCGCGGCGCCGGCCTCGGCGGCGGCAACGACGAGCGTGAGCAGACGCTGAACCAGCTCCTCGTCGAGATGGACGGCTTCGAGGCCAACGAGGGCATCATCCTGATCGCCGCCACCAACCGGCCCGACGTGCTCGATCCGGCGCTGCTGCGCCCGGGCCGCTTCGACCGCCAGGTGGTGGTGCCGAACCCGGACGTCGTCGGCCGCGAGCAGATCCTGAAGGTCCATGTCCGCAAGGTGCCGCTGGCTCCCGACGTGAACCTGAAGACCATCGCGCGCGGCACCCCCGGCTTCTCGGGTGCGGACCTGATGAACCTCGTCAACGAGGCGGCCCTGATGGCGGCCCGGCGCAACAAGCGCATGGTCACCCAGGTCGAGTTCGAGGACGCCAAGGACAAGGTGATGATGGGCGCCGAGCGCAAGTCGCTCGTGATGACCGAGGAGGAGAAGCTCCTCACCGCCTATCACGAGGGCGGCCACGCCATCGTGGCCCTCAACGTCAAGGCGACCGACCCGGTCCACAAGGCCACCATCATCCCGCGCGGCCGGGCGCTCGGCATGGTCATGCAGCTGCCCGAGCGCGACAAGCTGTCGATGAGCTTCGAGCAGATGACCTCCCGCCTCGCCATCATGATGGGCGGGCGTGTCGCCGAGGAGATGATCTTCGGTCGCGACAAGGTCACCTCGGGCGCGCAGTCGGACATCGAGCAGGCCACCCGCCTCGCCCGCATGATGGTGACGCGCTGGGGCTTCTCGCCGAAGCTCGGCACCGTCGCCTACGGCGAGAACCAGGACGAGGTGTTCCTCGGCATGTCGGTCGCTCGCCAGCAGAACGTCTCGGAGGCGACCGCCCAGACGATCGACGCCGAGGTTCGCCGGCTGGTCGAGGAGGGCCATGACGAGGCCAAGCGCATCCTCACCGAGAAGCGCGAGCACTTGGAGATCCTCGCCCGCGGCCTGCTGGAGTTCGAGACCCTGACGGGCGACGAGATCAAGGACCTGATCAACGGCAAGCGTCCGTCGCGCGAATCGGTGATCGAGCCGTCCGGCCCGCGCGGCTCGGCGGTGCCGACCGCCGGCAAGCCCCGGCCGCGGCCGGAGCCGCCCAGCGCCGGCGACATGGAGCCGCAGCCGACCGGCTGAGGCCCCGACCCTCACGACACGAGAACGCCCGCCCGTCGCGGGCGTTTTCTTTTGGGGCAGGCATACGGCCAGGATCGTTCGCAGCGACTCGAGCCGAAGCCCCGGCGCCGCTGCTTCCCTCTCCCCGCTTGCGGGGAGAGGGTGGCTCGCCGCGGAGCGGCGAGTCGGGTGAGGGGGCGCCTACTCGACGCCGAGAGTCACCGACTCGCGGCGAGGGGGGGGGGGGGGGGGGGGGGGGGGGGGGGGGGGGGGGGGGGGGCGGGGGCCGCGGGCCGCGCGGGCGCGGCCCGCGACGGGGGCCGGCCGGGGCGGCGCGCAGCCGGGCCGGGGGT
>WNKV01000013.1 GCA_009720755.1 Rhodoplanes serenus | reverse complement strand
CCCCCGCCCCACCTCCCGGCCGGGCGCCGGTTTCTTCCCCCCCCCCGGGGGGGTGGGGGGGGGCGGTTTCGGGCGGGGGGGGGGGGGGGCTCAGAGCGCGAGTAGGACGGGTCGGCTCCCCCTCACCCGGACCGCTTCGCGGTCCGACCTCTCCCCGGCGGGGAGAGGTGAACGAAGAAGCTCTGCCCGGCTGATGTGGCGATGGCCGGGCTCGTCCCGCCCATGACGCGGCAGGGGCTGTGGTGACTCGCATCACCCCGCCGCCGCCATGTCGGCCCGCAGGCGCTCCACCAGCGCGGCGGCGGGCGAGCCTTGCAGGCGGGCGATGTCGTCCTGGTACTTCAAGAGCACGCCGAGCGTGTCCGACACCATCGCGGGATCGAGCGCCACGGCGTCGAGCTCGGTCAGCGCCGTCGCCCAATCGAGCGTCTCGGCGACACCCGGCGCCTTGAACAGATCCTCGCGCCGCAGCGCCTGCACGAAGCGGACGATCTCCTCGGACAAAAGCGTCGCGATGCCGGGCACCTTGGCGCGCACGATGGCGATCTCGCGCGCCGCATCCGGATAGTCGACCCAGTGGTAGAGGCAGCGCCGCTTGAGCGCGTCGTGGATCTCGCGGGTGCGGTTGGAGGTGATCACCACCACGGGCGGCTCTGCCGCCTTCACGGTGCCCATCTCCGGGATGGTGACCTGGAAGTCGGCCAGCACTTCCAGCAGGAACGCCTCGAACGCCTCGTCGGCGCGGTCGAGCTCGTCGATCAAGAGCACCGGCGCGCCACCGGCGTCCGGCCGCAGCGCCTGGAGGAGCGGCCGCTCGATCAGGAACGATCGCGAGAAGATGTCGTGGGTCAGCCGCTCGCGGTCGACCGGACCCTCGACTTCGGCGAGCCGGATCGCGATCATCTGGGCCGCGTAGTTCCATTCGTAGACGGCGCTGGCGACGTCGAGCCCCTCGTAGCATTGCAGCCGGATCAGCCGCCGCCCGAGGGTGGCGGCCAAAACCTTGGCGATCTCGGTCTTGCCGACCCCTGCCTCGCCTTCGAGGAAGATCGGCCGGCCCATGCGCAGCGCCAGGAACAGCACGGTGGCCAGCGAGCGGTCGGCCAGATAGTCGGCCTTCGCCAGGAGATCGAGGGTGGCGTCGATCGAGGCGGGCAGCGGGGTCAACGGAACCGTCCCTTTCCGTGGTTCGCGCCGCTCGTCCTCGCAAACGCCGGGACCAGGATTCCAACGACCGGCCTCACGAACTCCTGGATTCCCGCTTGCGCGGGAATGAGCAGTGGAGGGGACGAGCCTAAAGTGACGATCACGCGCTCACCCGTTTGCCGCCGCGACGGCGCGGCGCGCCATCACGCCGACCAGATGGGCGCGGTATTCGGCACTCGCATGGATGTCGCTCGCCAGGCCCTCGGTCGGGATCGTCAGGCCACGCAGCGCGTCCGGCGAGAAGTCGGCGGCAAGCGCCGCCTCGAACGACGGCACCCGGAAGGCACCCGACGCCCCCGCCCCGGTGACGGCGACGCGCACCCCGTCGGCGTGCTTCGCCACGAACACCCCGACGATGGCGTAGCGCGACGCCGGGTTGCGGAACTTCTCATACGCGGCTTTCTCGGGGATGCGGAAGCGCACCGCCGTGATGATCTCGTCGGGCTCCAGCACGGTCTCGAACAACCCGGTGAAGAAGTCCGCGGCGGCGATCTCGCGCCGGGTGGTCACGACGGTGGCGCCGAGCGCGAGCGCGGCAGCCGGATAGTCCGCCGTCGGATCGTTGTTGGCGAGCGAGCCGCCGAGCGTGCCGCGATGGCGCACCGCCGGGTCGCCGATCAGCCCGGCGAGCGCCGCGAGCGCCGGAATGCACTCCCGCACGATCGGCGACGTGTGAACCGCGACGTGGCGCGCCAGGGCGCCGATCACCAGCGCGTCGTCGTCGCGGGCGATGCCGTCGAGTCCCTCGATCTTGCCGAGATCGACGAGATCGGACGGCGAGGCCAGACGGAACTTCATCATCGGCAGCAGGCTCTGGCCGCCGGCGACGATCTTGGCGTCGTCGTGCTCGGCGAGCAGTGCCGATGCCTCGTCGAGATCGCCTGCGCGATGATAGGTGAAGTCGTACATCCCGTCCTCTCCAGTCCGACGACTGCCCTGCCGCTTCCTCGTCTCTCCCGCGTGCCGGGTGAGATGAGTTCGGTTCTTCACCTCTCCCCGCGGCGGGAGAGGGAGTTCGCCTTCTTCACCTCTCCCCGCCCGCGGGGAGAGGTCGACGACTGCGCGACAGCGCTGTCGTCGGGTGAGGGGGCGTCGCGGCCGGAACCGCAGCGCTGTCGCCCCTCACCCGGCTCGGACCTTTGGTCCGAGCCACCCTCTCCCCGCCCGCGGGGAGAGGGTGCCGCGGCGCCTCGTCCTGGCGCCGGGCGCCTCAACCGCCCTACTCCGCCGCCGCTCGGCCCGTCACCTCTCCCCGCGCGGGAGAGGGAGTTCGCCTTCTTCACCTCTCCCCGCCCGCGGGGAGAGGGAACACCGGCGCCTCGTCCTGGCGCCCACGCCTCGAACCGCCCTACTCCGCCGCCACCTGCGGCCGCGTCCGTTGCAGCGCCCGCCACACCGTCAGCGCGTTCGCCGGCATCGGCACGTCCTCGGTGCCGAGCGCGTCGGTCACCGCATTCATCACCGCGGCCGGCGCCGCGATGGCGCCCGCCTCGCCGCAACCCTTGATGCCGAGTGGGTTCGACGGGCACGGCGTCACCGTGGTGTCGACCGCCAGCGGCGGCACGTCGGCGGCGCGCGGCATCACATAGTCGTTGTAGGAGCCGGTGACGAGCTGGCCGCTCTCGTCGTAGACGGCCTGCTCCATCAGGGCCTGGCCGATGCCCTGCACGATTCCGCCATGGACTTGGCCCTCGACGATCATCGGGTTGATGACATTGCCGAAGTCGTCGACCGCGGTGAACCGCTCGACGGTGACACGGCCGGTCTCGGGGTCGATCTCCACCTCACAGACATGGCAGCCGGCCGGGAACGTGAAGTTCACCGGATCGTAGAAGGCGCCTTCCTTGAGGCCGGGCTCCAGCGCGCCGCCGGCGAACCTGTGGGCCGTGTAGGCATTGAGCGCCACCTCGGCGAAGCTCGCCCGCTTGTCGGTGCCGGCCACCGTGAAGGTGCCGTTCTCGAACACGATGTCGGCCTCCGACGCCTCCATGAGATGCGCCGCCACCTTCCTGGCCTTGGCCTCGACCTTGTCGAGCGCCTTGACGATCGCCGACATGCCGACGGCGCCGGAGCGCGACCCGTAGGTGCCCATGCCGAACTGCACCTTGTCGGTGTCGCCGTGGACGATGGAGACGTCGTCGATGGACAGGCCCAACCGGTCGGCGACGAGCTGGGCGAAGGTGGTCTCGTGGCCCTGGCCGTGGCTGTGGCTGCCGGTCAGCACCTCGACGGAGCCGGTCGGGTTGACCCGCACCTCGGCCGACTCCCACAGGCCGACCCCGGCGCCGAGCGAGCCGACCGCCTGGCTCGGCGCGATGCCGCACGCCTCGATATAGGCGGAGAAGCCGAGGCCGCGCAGTCTTCCGCGCGCTTCGGCCTCGCGCCGGCGGGCCGGGAAGCCGGCCACGTCGGCGAGCGCCAACGCCTTGTCGAGCGAGGCGGCGTAGTCGCCGCAGTCGTAGGTCATGATCACCGGCGTCTGGTGCGGGAACGACGTGACGAAGTTGCGCCGGCGCAGCTCCGCCGGATCGATCCCGAGGCGGCGCGCCGACACCTCCATCAGCCGCTCGACCACAAAGGTCGCCTCCGGCCGCCCCGCCCCGCGATAGGCATCGACCGGCACCGTGTTGGTGTAGACCGCATCGACCGTGCAGTGGATCGCCGGGATGGCGTACTGGCCGGACAGGAGCGTCGCGTACAAATAGGTCGGCACCGACGACGAGAAGGTCGACATGTAGGCGCCGAGATTGGCCACGGTCTTCACGCGAAGCCCGAGAATCTTGCCGTGCGGGTCGAACGCCATCTCGGCGGTCGTCACATGGTCGCGGCCGTGCGCGTCGGCCACGAACGCCTCCGAGCGGTCCGCCACCCAGCGCACCGGCCGGCGCACCCGGCGGGCCGCCACCAGCGCCACCACCTCCTCCGGATAGATGAAGATCTTGGAGCCGAAGCCGCCGCCTACATCGGGCGCCACGACGCGCAGCCGGTGCTCCGGCGCGACACCCACGAAGGCCGAGAGCACCAGGCGCGCCACATGGGGGTTCTGCGAGGTGTTCCACAGCGTGAAGCTGTCGTTGCCGGGGTCGTACTCGGCGAGCGCGGCCCGCGGCTCCATGGCGTTCGGCACCAGCCGGTTGTTGACGAGATCGAGCCGGGTGACGCTGGCGGCGCGCGCGAAGGCAGCGTCGACCGCCGAGGCATCGCCGAGCTGCCAATGAAAGATGGTGTTGCGCGGCGCCACCGCGTGGATCTGCGGAGCGTCCTCGGCCTGCGCCGCGGCGGGATCGACGACGGCGGGCAGCTCCTCGTAGTCGATCACCACCGCCTCGGCGGCGTCGCGCGCCGCCTCCGGCGTCTCCGCCACGATCGCCACCACCGGCTCGCCGACGTGGCGCACCGTGTCGGCCGGCAGCGCCGGATGCGGCGCCATCCGCATCGGCGAGCCGTCGGTGGAGTGGATCATCCAGCCGCACACCAGAGGCCCGAGCTTGTCGGCGGCGAGATCCGCCCCGGTGATCACCGCCAGCACACCGGGCATGCGGGAGGCGTGGCCGGCTTGGATGCGGACGATGCGGGCATGCGCGTGGGTGGAGCGCAGGACGTGCAGACACGCCTGGCCGGGGCGACCGATATCGGCGGTGTAGCGGCCATTGCCGGTGAGGAAGCGGAAGTCCTCCTTGCGGCGCACCGGAGCGCCGACGCCCGCCGGCTTCGCGGCCGTGGCGGTCGCTCCAGTCGCCATGGTGCCGGTCGCAGTCGTGCCGGTCGCACTCATTCCCGCAGTCCTCCCGAAGGCTGGCGTGGTGTCGAACGACGTTTTTCGGTGGCGGCGCCCCGCGGCGGCGCGCCGCATCGAGAGCGGG
Source organism: Rhodoplanes serenus (assembly GCA_009720755.1). Taxonomy (GTDB): domain Bacteria; phylum Pseudomonadota; class Alphaproteobacteria; order Rhizobiales; family Xanthobacteraceae; genus Rhodoplanes; species Rhodoplanes serenus. The sequence continues at coordinate 163,263 of WNKV01000013.1, read as the reverse complement.
CCGGGTCGGCTACTCGGCCGCCTGGCGGGCCGGATCGCCACCCGGCGCCATGGCGCGGGCGCCGGCCGCGATCGACTTGACGATATTGTGGTAGCCGGTGCAGCGGCAGAGATTGCCTTCCAGCTCCTCGCGGATGGTGTGGTCGTCGAGCTCGTGGCCCTTGCGGCGGACGAGATCGAGCGCTGTCATGATCATCCCGGGCGTGCAGTAGCCGCACTGGAGGCCGTGGTTGTCGCGGAACGCCTCCTGCATCGGATGCAGCGTGTCGCCCGGCGCCACCCCCTCGATGGTCAGCACCTCGGCGCCGTCGGCCTGGACGGCCAGCACCGCGCAGCTCTTCACCGCCTCGCCGTCGAGATGCACCACGCAGGCGCCGCACTGCGAGGTGTCGCAGCCCACATGGGTGCCGGTGAGGCGCAGATGCTCGCGCAGGAACTGCACCAGGAGGGTGCGGGATTCGACCTCGGCGCGCACCGGCTTTCCGTTCACCGTCATCGACACGACAGGCATGGCGTCTCCCTCGGGCTCGCGGCTGCTCCGGCGTCCGGGGCCGGGCACCATGTGGGCCTGGCGCGGCGTCTCGACCGTGCGGCGCCTTGTGTGGAGGCGCGGCGGCAGGTCGGCCGTGTCCGGAGCCGGCAAAGTGTGGCCCGTGCCCGTCGACACGGTCAAGGGTGCGCCCTCGGGGCTCGTCGCCGCGCGATGTCGCGTGCCGCTCTCGCGGCCGGCCAGCGACGATGCGCCGGGCCGGACCGTGGTGATTGCGGTTGCATGTTCGGCGGCCGCAGGGGTAAACATGCCGCGTCGACTCCGGCCCGCCGGGGCGACCAAGGCCACGTGGCGGAGTGGTTACGCAGCGGTCTGCAAAACCGTTTACGCCGGTTCAATTCCGGCCGTGGCCTCCACTCTCTCCTCTCAAATCTGTCGTCTCGAACCCTTCTCAAGCCTGCCGTTTCAGGCCGTTCGGTTCAGGCTCTTTGCTGTGGGTCGTCTCCGGCCCCATTGCCGATTCGTGTCCGGTCGCGACCGGCTGACCGACCTCGACTCTCGCGGACCGCCGAACAGCGAGGAAGAGACGCCGCGCCGCCCCGCATACGCCGGCCATGGCTTCCCACCCGGAACGATGGTCCGAGAAGCTCCGCGGGCGCTGGCCGCTCAGGCCCCGTGCTGTGGTGACCTGACCCAGCACCACCAGCGCTTCTGGCGGCCACCCATTACCTCCAGAACTGCCAATTCTTGCAAATGTGGCGCGGCTAAGGTGTTGTACTTAGCCACCTAATTCGCTCCTCTTAAGAGTGTTGCCCGTCCGCTACAGCCATAAGCAGCACACTGTGGCACTTCATGATTGTGATTTTGAATTGAGATGAAACATAGGGGATGGTTATGAAGCTCACCCTCGGCACTGCCGCCCTTCTGGCCTCGCTGGTCACCGGCCCGGCCCTCGCGGCCGACATGGCGGCCCGGATGCCGGTGAAGGCCCCGCCGCTCGCGCCGGTTCCCGCCTTCAGCTGGACCGGCTCCTATTTCGGCGTCAACGTCGGCTATGGTTGGGGCCGCCAGCGCACCGAGTTCAACGCCGGCTTCGGTGGACTCGGCTTTGGCGCCGAGGAGCGCCAGGACGTCGACGGCGTGTTCGGCGGCGTGCAGGGCGGCTTCAACTGGCAGGTCGGCCAGTTCGTGCTCGGCATCGAGAACGACATCCAGTTCTCCGGCCAGGAGGGCGACACGCTCTACTCGCTCGGCCTCGGCATTCCGGGCGGCCCGGTCGGCCCCACCCTGGCGGCCAACCACGAGCTGCGCTGGTTCGGCACGTCGCGCAGCCGCCTCGGCGTCACCACCTGGAACAACCAGATGCTGTTCTACGTGACCGGCGGCGCCGCCTACGGCCAGGTCCGCTCCACCTACGACCTCGGCGTCGGCGGCTTCCCGGTCGCCTCGCTGGACACCAAGAACACCCGCTTCGGCTGGACGGTCGGCGGCGGCATGGAATGGGCGATGGCGCCGAACTGGAGCATCAAGGCCGAGTACCTGTATCTCGACCTCGGCCGCGAGGAAGCCTCGGTGGCGTTCCTGGGCACCCCGGCGCTCGCGCTCGAGTCGCGCTTCACCGACCACATCGCCCGCATCGGCGCCAACTACCGCTTCCCGATCGGCGGCGGCGCCCCGGTGATGGCGCGTTACTGAGCCGACCGATTCGGCTGGCCGTCGCCAGCCCGCACGACGCTCCCTCGTCGAAGCCCCGGCCGTGCGCCGGGGCTTCTCTTTTTTGGATGTCGCCTTTGGGCCGTCCCGGGGCCGCAGCCCTGACCCGGAGGCGCGACGGCCGCGGCTCGCCGGACCACGGCCCCGGCAATGCCGCCATGCAGCAAAGCCTCTGGTGGGTGCTCGGCCGCGATCTATATCCAGGCACGTAGAAAGCATATCCAGAGGTTATCGACCATGTCCGTCAGTTTGTCCGCCGAGCATACCGCCCGGCGGGGTGCCTTCACGTTCCTGCGCCATGTCGCGGCGGCGGTGCGCGAAGGGCTGGAGCTCGCCTCCCGCTATCGTACGCTCTCCGTGAAGTCCGACCGCGAGCTGGCCGCTCTCGGCCTGTCGCGCGAGGATCTGCCGCGCGTCACCGTGCAGGGCTGGAAGCGCTGAGATCGGGCCGACCGCGTCCGCCGCGGACGCGCCCAGCACGCAACGTCAGAACCCGACACACCTCGAGCGGCCGGCCTTCCGGCCGCTTTTCCTTTGGGCCGGTGCGGCCGCGATCGCTCGATGGGGACACGAGGGGGCCAGGCGCGCGGGGCCGGTGCTCGGCCGCCGGCCGAATTCGACTTGGCAACCCGGCGCGGGTTATGTATACGCCACGAGCCTGAGCCGTGAGGCGGTGTTCCCCGGTAGCTCAGCGGTAGAGCAACCGGCTGTTAACCGGTTGGTCGCTGGTTCGAATCCGGCCCGGGGAGCCACTCGGCTCTGGCTGCGAGACCGTTTCGCGGTCGCGTGACTGCGCACATCAACGCCGCTTCACAAAAGGCCCGCCCAGGCGGGCCTTTTGCGTTCCTAGAGGGCTCCCCTCGGCATCCGGGAGATGGCCGGGCTCGGCCGCGCATCAAATTCACGCGACACTCTCGCCGCATGCGGAATTCTGCTAATTCCGCTTATGTCACCATCATACACGCTGATGCTCCGGACGCAGCCTCGGGAGAGCGTCCGATGCCCGGCCCCGGTGCGCAGTCGCACCGGGGCCCTTTATTTCCGCCGGCCTAATTGCACCGAGAGGTCACCGGCGCGACGAGGTCCCCTGCTCGGGCCGACTACGGCCTGTAAAAGAGCATGCGCCGTTGTGCCGGGCTTCGTTGCGATTTGGCACGGTGCGGCCGGATGCGAGAATCGTTGCCGCCCCCGCATAGTCGCCCTTCAAGAGATCGGGCCGGGCTGTCCCTTCGGCTGCGCCGCAGGTGTCCGTCCCATAGGGAGGCGCTCCCGTTTCTCCGGGAGCCACTCCCGCTTCACCGAACCGTCACCCGAAACACTTGGCCACCGCCGGGCGGGGCACTGCCGGACGGGTCGCTGCCGGGAATGCGGCCGGCCACGCGATAGAGGTCCACGCGAGTGCCATCCCAGTGATAATCGAGATGACGGCCCTGGACGAGGTTGCGGGCGAGGTCCGGGTAGAACAGCCCGGCGCAGAGGCCCTCGGGGTCGCGCCGGCTCGGATAGACCACACCGTCCGAGCCGGCCGTCCGCAACGCCCGGCCCAGCGCCTGGGCGGCCTGGTAGCGGTCGGGATCGAGCGCCGGCGCGAACCCCGGGTCGTCGCCCCGCAGGTCGTGCAGCGTCGCGTCGACATCCATCACCAGCTCGCGGAACTGCGACGTCCAGCCCGGCGGCTCGCGGGTGCGGGCCATGAAGCGGGCATGGTGATGCATGGTCTCCATGAGGGCCGTCTCGAAGCGGTCGGCGACGTAGAGGACGCCGGCGCGGCCATCGTCGAAGCGGCTCGGCCGGTCGAGGCTCGCATGGATGAACGGCGCCATCAGGAAGGTCGCCCCCGGGCCGGCGACCCGCCGCCGCGGCGGTACCCGGTCGAACGCCCCGATGCTCTCCACCAGCCGCGGATTGGTCTTCTGCTCGGCGGCGATCAGCAGCGGCCAGTCGGCCGGGTCGGCGATATCCTCAAACAGGTCGACGGTCGGATACAGGCTGCGAATGATGCGCCGGGCCGCCGTCCAGCGGATCCGAGCGACCGGCACGGTGACCGGCACGCCGGCGGATGGCGCGCCGGGTGGCCCCGCGGGCTCGGTCACCAGCCGCGCTCCGCATCGAGATAGCGGCGCACCCGCATCAGATCGGTGAGCTCGCCCCCCAGCATCACGTCGAGCGCCGAGCGGCCCGCGAAGGCGTCGTTCTGCGCCTTGATCCAGGCGTAGCCACGCGACGGATCGCGGAACACCAGGCGCAGCGCCTTGTGGATGCCCATGAGGTTGGAGAGGCGCGCCTTGCCGTCACGGCCGATGCGGCCGATCGCCCCCGCCTTCCAGCGCGCGAAGGTGCGGCGCGGCAGGTCGAGCAGCATGGCGGCCTGGTCGTCGGTGACGCCCCACAGGCGGAACAGGTTCAGCGCCGCCCGGAACATCGCCGCCGCCTCCGCGTCAGTGATCGGCGCCGGCGCGAAAGGCGGCGCCGCGGTGTCGATCCGGATGAGCTGAGCCATTCGTCTCCCTCGAAGGTCTCACGGTCGCGATGCGTGACGCGGCACCACGATCTCCGGGATGCCATGCTCCGGGCTTTTAGTCGTACGCCACATGGCGTTAGAATAAGCATCTTATTGCCAAACGGCAAGTGATGGACTGCCCGGCATCGGGCCGGGTCTCCGGCGGCGGCCTCGCGGGCCGGGTGCCTCAATGGAAATCCCGCGATTTCGGCAGGATGCGGACATCGCGGGGGTGACGGCCGCGCGGATGCTGGGGCCGCACCAACTCGTCGGCGCGCGACAGCGTCACCTCCGGATGGTGGGCCTCCGAGAGCCGCGCCAGCTCGGCGCTGCGGTCGACAATGCGTTCGGCCATCAGGTGCACCACCCCTTCCGGGCTCTTCTGCACCCGCCCCTCCACCGCCATCAGCCGCGCCGCCATCACCTCCCGGCGGAACCGCTCGAACAGCCGCGCCCACAGCACCAGATTGACGATGCCGGTCTCGTCTTCGAGGGTGACGAACAGGGCATTGCCGTTGCCGGGCCGCTGGCGCACCAGCACCACCCCGGCGGTGCGGGCGGCGGCGCCGTCGGGCTTCGCGCTCACCTCGCGGGCGGTGAGGACGCCTTCGGCCGCGAAGACGTCGCGCAGCATCCCCATCGGGTGGCCCTTCAGCGACAGGCGCACCGTCTGGTAGTCGGCGGCGACGTGCTCGGCGAGCCCCATCGCGGGCAGCGCAGCGTCCGGCTCCGCCGCCAGCTCGGCGGCGCGGGCGGCCGCGAACAGCGGCAGCGGTTCGTCGTCGGGCAGCCGGTGCACCGCCCACAGCGCGGCGCGGCGGTCGAGCCCCAGGGAGCGGAACGCATCGGCGTCGGCGAGCGCCCGCAGCGGCCGGCCGTGCAGGCCGGAGCGCGCCGCCAGCGCCTCGATCGAGCCGAACCCGGCCCCGCGCGCCGCCATCAGGCGGCGGGCCTCCGCCTCGTGGATGCCGTCCGCCTGGCGGAAGCCGAGCCGCAGGGCGAGCGCGCCCGTGGCGGTCCGCTCCAGGGTGTTGTCCCAGTCGCTGTGTCCGACATCGACGGGCTCGACCGGCACGCCGTGCTCGCGAGCGTCGCGGACGATTTGGGCGGGCGCGTAGAAGCCCATCGGCTGCGCGTTCAGCAGCGCGCAGGCGAACACCGCCGGGTGGTGGCACTTGATCCACGATGAGACGTAGACCAGCTTGGCGAAGGAGGCGGCGTGGCTCTCCGGGAAGCCGTAGGAGCCGAACCCCTTGATCTGCTCGAAGCAGCGCTGCGCGAAGCCGCGGTCGTAGCCGCGCGCCACCATGCGCTCCACCATCAAGGTCTCGAAGCGGCCGATGGTGCCGACATGGCGGAACGTCGCCATGGCGCGGCGGAGCTGGTTGGCCTCGACGTCCGAGAACTCCGCCGCCACCATGGCGAGCTTCATCGCCTGCTCCTGGAACAGCGGCACGCCGAGCGTGCTGCCGAGCACATGGCGCAGCTCGTCGGGATCGTGCGGCGGCGCCGGCGACGGGAACGCCACCGGCTCGACCCCGGCGCGCCGGCGCAGATAGGGATGCACCATGTCGCCCTGGATCGGGCCGGGGCGCACGATCGCCACCTGGATGACGAGATCGTAGAAGCGGCGCGGCCTCAGCCGCGGCAGCATGTTGATCTGGGCGCGGCTCTCCACCTGGAAGACGCCGATGGAGTCGCCGCGGCACAGCATGTCGTAGACGGCCGGGTCCTCCTTCGGGATGTCGGCGAGGCCGTGGTCGGCGATCCCGTGCGCCCGCATCAGATCCAGGCTCTTGCGAATGCAGGTGAGCATGCCGAGCGCCAGGACGTCGACCTTCATCAGGCCGAGCGCGTCGACGTCGTCCTTGTCCCACTCGACGAAGGTGCGGTCCGGCATCGCGGCGTTGCCGATCGGCACGATGTCGTCGAGGCGGCCGCGCGCCAGCACGAAGCCGCCGACATGCTGGGAGAGATGGCGCGGGAACGACAGCAGCCGGATGGCGAAGCCGACGGCGCGGCGGATGATCGGATTGTCGGGGTCGAGCCCCGCCTGGCGCACCCGGGCATCGCCGATGTCGCTGCCCCAGCTCCCCCACTGCACGGCGGCGAGCCGGGCGGTGACGTCCTCGGTGAGGCCGAGCGCCTTGCCGGCGTCGCGCACGGCGCTGCGCGGCCGGTAGTGGATCACGGTGGCGATGATGCCGGCGCGATGGCGGCCGTACTTCTCGTAGACGTACTGGATCACCTCCTCGCGCCGCTCGTGCTCGAAGTCGACGTCGATGTCGGGCGGCTCGCGCCGCTCGGCCGAGATGAAGCGGGCGAACAGGAGATCGTGCTCGGCCGGATCGACCGCGGTGATGCGCAGCACGTAGCAGACCGCCGAGTTGGCGGCCGATCCCCGCCCCTGGCACAGGATGCCGCGCGCCTCGGCGAAGCGGACGATATCGTGGATGGTGAGGAAATAGCGGGCATAATCGAGCTGCGCAATTAGGGCGAGCTCGTCGCGCAAGAGCCGGACGACCTTGTCGGGCACGCCATCCGGGTAGCGGACGGCGGCGCCGTCCCAGGTCAGCGTCTCCAGCCAAGCCTGCGGCTCCCAGCCGGGCGGCACCGGCTCGTCCGGATACTCGTAGCGCAGGTCGGCGAGCGAGAAGGCGGCGCGGTCCAGAAAGCGGCCGGTCTCGGCCACCGCCTCGGGAGCATCACGGAACAGGCGGGCCATCTCGTGCGGGGGTTTCAGGTGGCGCTCGGCATTGGCCTCGAGCCGCCGGCCGGCCTCCATGATAGTGACGCCCTCGCGGATGCAGACCAGGAGGTCCTGGAGATCGCGCTGGTCGGGCGTCGCATAGAGGACGTCGTTGACGGCGAGCAGCGGCACCCCGGCGGTCTCGGCGATCCGGTGCAGCAGGGCGAGGCGGCGGCGGTCGTCGCCGCGCCGGTGCAGGGCGGCGGCGAGCCAGACGGCGCCGGGCGCCCCGTCGGAGAGGCGGCCGAGCAGCCGCGGCAGCGGCTCCGTCCGGCGGTCCGACAGCACCGCGAACAGCAGGCCGTCGGCGTGAGCCAGGAGATCGTCGAGGCGCAGCAGGCATTCGCCCTTGCGGGCGCGACGGTTGCCGACCGTGAGCAGGCGGCAGAGCCCGCCCCAGCCGGCCCGCGTCGCCGCATGGGCGACGATGTCGGGGGTGCCGTCGGCAAACACCAGGCGAGCCCCGACCGCCAGGCGGAAGTCGCGGGCGCGGTCCGCCAACGCCTCCGGCGACGGGAGGTCGCCGACCCGCGGGTGGTCGCGCCAGGCATATTCGCCGGGGCCGGAGCCTTCGCGCACCTTGGCGGGAGCGACAAGCCCGCCCTCGCGGATGTCGCGCAGCGCCGCATGGGCGCGCACCACCCCGGCGACCGAGTTGCGGTCGGCGATGCCGAGCCCGCACTGGCCGGCCAGCAGGGCGGCCAGCACCATGTCGGGCGGATGCGAGGCGCCGCGCAGGAACGAGAAGTTGGTGGCAGCGACGAGCTCGGCGTAGCGCATCACGCGAACAGTCCGTGCAGGAACCAGCGCGGCGGCTCCGGCGCGTCGCCGTAGAGGCCGCGGCGAAACACCCAGAAGCGGCGGCCCTCGCGGTCCTCGATGCGGTAGTAGTCGCGGGCCGCCGGATCGGCATCGCGCCGCCACCATTCGGGGGCGATGCGCTCCGGTCCTTCGGCGAGCGCCACCTCGTGCAGCACGCGCCGCCAGCGGAAGCGCAGCGGCGGCCCGTCCGGGGTCTCGGCCATCACCTCGATGGGCTGCGGCGGATCGAACATCTGGAGCGGCCGACGCGGCGGCTCACCCGGCTCGGGCGCCCAGATGGCGGCATCGGCGGCGGCGGCATCGGCGGCGGCCGCCGCCCCGATCGCCGGCACCGCCACGGCGGCGCGCTCGGGCCGATGGGTGTCGCGGGCCGCGAAGCGAAGCACCCGGTCGGGGCCGAGCCGGGCGCCGAGCCGGTCGATCAAGTCGGCGGCGGCGTCGTCCTGCTCGGCCCCTCCATCGAGGCGAAGCTGCGGGGTGTCGAGCGGCTCGGCCACCGGCACGGCGAGGCGCAGCAGGTCGAAGCCGAAGCCGGGATCGAGCGGGTCGGCGAGCGCGTCGCAGCGCTCCCGGAACAGACGGCGGATCGCCCCGGCGTCGCGCAGCGGCCGGCCGGTCTCCACGGCGACGCGGCGCACCGCCCCATCGGTGCGGAAGAAGCTCGCCTCGAAGCGGCGACCGCCGGCGCCGTCCGCCTCCAGCCGGGCCACGATGTCGTCGATCAGCTCCCCGAGCGCCGCCAGGGCGCCGTCCAGATGGGTCAGCGGCTCGGCGCAACGCCGCTCCGCCCAGCAGTCCGGCGGCGGCCGCAGCGGCGTGATGCGGACGTCCTCGCGGCCGAGGATGCGGGCGAGCCGGCGGGTCGTCGCCTCGCCGAAACGGGCCGCCAGGATGGTGGAGGAGCGGTCGGCCAGATCCCCGAGGCTGCGCAGCCCGGCCCGGCCGAGCGCCAGGGCGACCTCCGGCCCGGCGCCGAGCGCCGCCACCGGCAGGGCGCGGGCGTGGCGCTCGTCCTGCCCGGGCGGCACGATCGCGACGCGGGCGAAGCGGGCGAGCGCCCGCGCCGTATCGGGAGTGCCGGCGAGCGTCGCCCGCACCATGAAGCCGTGCCGGGCGAGCAGCCCGCGGGCGTCGTCGCGCAGGCCGTCCTCCCCGCCGAACAGATGGGCGCAGCCGGTGACGTCGAGCACCAGACCGTCCGGCGGATCGACGGCGACCAGCGGGGTGAAGCGATCGCACAGCGCGGCGAGCCGCAGCAGGACCGCGGCATCGGCGGCCGGCGCCGCCGGCCGTGCCACCAGGTCGGGCAGCCGGGCCCGAGCGTCGGCGAGCGTCAGGCCGGGGGCGAGCCCGAGCGCCGCCGCGGCCGGGTCGACCGCCACCAGACGCAAGGCGCCGCGCTCCGTCTCGACCACCGCCAGCGGCGTCTCAGCCGGCACGGCGGAGGCCGGCCCCCGCCGCAGCCGGTCGGTCGGCAGGAACGGCAGCCACAGGGCGAGATAGCGGCGCGTCCCGCCGCGGCGGCGGCTCCTGGAAGCATCTCCGGTCACGGTTCCACTCCACGCGCCAGTCGTGCGGGGCGATGCCCTCGCGGTGACGCAGCAGCGTCAGCGCGAAGGCCGGACAGCCGGGCGCCGCCGCGGCGAGCGCCCGCGACGGGGCGGCGCGCACCCGCCAGCGGGTCCAGGCGGCGCTCGGGGCCGGCTCCGCCCCGGCCCGCAGCAGCAGGGTCGGGGCACCGGACGCCTGGGCGGCGAGCAGCAGGCGACGGGTGGCGGTGAGGTCGAGCGCCCGCGCCTCGCCCCATGCCTCGATCAGCACCGCCCCGACGCCACCGCAGCGGGCCGCATCGACCCCCGCCCGCAGCACGTCGCGGACGGTGCGGCCACGCACCAACACGAGGTCGGCGGGATCGAGGCCGAGCTCGGCGAGGCCGGGGGCGTAGACTCCGCCGGCCTCTAGGTCGAGGACGTCCTGCCGGACCCAGACGACGAGCCGCCCTGCCCCGACCCGCCCGGCGGTCCGGCCCGCCGCGGGTCCTGTCGCCACCGCACGCAGGGCGAGCGCCGCCGCGAAGCCGGTCGCCGCCGGGATGTCGGCGTCGGCAGCCGCGTAGACCTCGTGCAGAGCGGCGCGCGGCAGACCGCCGCCCAGGCGATCGTCGAGGGTCGGATCGCCGAGGGCGAACAGCCCGGCCGTCTCCCGGGCGAGCGGACCGGCCACCGCGGCGGCACCGGGGCTCGCCCGCGCGACGGCCGGCCGGGGGAACGCGAGTGCCGGCTGGAAGGAAGCAGCCACGCCGGGGTCGGACGCCCCAGGCGCCACCCAAGATCCGGTCGACCCCGGCCGGCCGGCCGGCAGCCCGGCCGATACCGGCAGGCCGGCCGCGAGGAGCCGCGACAGCACCGCCCGAGGCGACAGCACCACCCGGGGCGACGACAAAGCCCGTGGCGTCGCGGGAAGCGGGACATCGGGCAGACTCCCGGGTCCGTCCGTCGATCCCGGCACGGATGATGGCGACGCACGCATGGATCACTCCTGGGCCACTCCGGTCTGCTCCGGCCGGTTGGACAACCTGATTGTTCTTTTTTTGTTCTCATGAAGCCTCGCCCTTCGACCGGAGTCAAGCGAGCACCGTGGGGAGCGCCGCGCCGACGAGCTGCGGATGTTGGTCGAGGCGAAAGCGCTCGGCGAGAAGCCCGTCCGGTGGAATATCGGCGGGTGGCCGAATCCGGCCCGGGGAGCCACTCATCTGTCGTCACGTTGGGAACTGCTCCCGGCGTCCGCCGCGGCAACACCCATCGAAGTCCGTCAGCATTCGGCCCCGTGGCGATTCTCGCTGGCCGTCATCGTCGCGCCTGCCGCGAGCCGCACGCTCGCCGCCACGCGAGTACCGCCCCACGAGCACCGCCACCCGAGCGCCGGGCCAGAACCGTGACCGATACGACCCGGCCGCGACGGAGCCGTGATTCGGCCGAATCCGCTCCGCCGGCCGCGTGACGGCACGATCGCGCCTTTCGGGGGCTCGTGCGGCCGCCGCTCGGCGGCCCGATCGACCGCTCGCACCGCTATGTCGCCGCTCCGGAGATACCCCACCATCGACCGGAACCGCCTCGCTAGCGTCCTCCCGATCTCGCCGTCACAGGAGGATGTTGCGATGAGTTTCGAAACGATTGCAGACGTTGGCTTGCGGCGCGCATCGGCGCCGACCTGGAGCCGGCACGACACCACCTGGGTGCTCGGGCTGTTCGCCACCGCGATCGGCGCCGGCTCGCTGTTCCTGCCGATCAACGCCGGCATCGGCGGCATCTGGCCGCTGTTGATCATGGCCGTGCTGGCGTTCCCGATGACCTACCTGGCCCACCGCGGCCTCATCCGCTTCGTGCTGTCGTCGTCCAAGCCGGGCAGCGACATCACCGAGGTGGTCGGCGAGCATTTCGGCGTCACCGCCGGCAAGCTGATCACGTTGCTGTACTTCTTCACCATCCTGCCGATCCTGCTGCTCTACGGCGTCGGGCTGACCAACACGGTCGAAGCCCTGATGATCAACCAGATCGGCATGGCGCCGCCGCCCCGCGCCCTGCTGGCGCTGGTGCTCACCGCCGGACTGTTCGCCATCGTCATGCTCGGCGAGCAGGTGGTGGTGCGCGTGATGGGCTGGCTGGTCTATCCCTTCATCGCCGTTCTGATCGGCTTCGCGCTCTATCTGGTGCCGCAATGGAACGGCGCCGTCTTCCAAGATGCGTCGCCCGCGAACTTCAGCCTGACGCTGTGGCTGAGCATTCCGGTGCTGGTCTTCTCCTTCAACCACTCCCCGGTGATCTCGCGCTTCGCCGTCGCCCAGCACGAGCACTACGGCCCCGATGCCGAGCCCAAGGCGAGCCGCATCGAGAAATATGCCGCGCTGCTGATGGTCGTGGTCGTCATGTTCTTCGTCTTCAGCTGCGTCTTCGCGCTGTCGCCGGCCGAGATGGGCGCCGCCAAGGCTCAGAACGTCTCCATCCTGTCGTTCCTCGGCAACAAGTTCGACAATCCGTTCATGGCCTACCTGGCTCCCACGGTCGCCTTCGTGGCCATGGCCAAGAGCTTCCTCGGCCACTATCTGGGCGCCCGCGAAGGTCTCAACGGCCTGATCAGCCAGCAGCTCGCCGGCCGTGGCAAGACCGCCCCGACTCGCCTGCTCAACGCCATCAGCGCGGCCTTCATGTTCGCCGCCGTCTGGATCGTCGCCACGCTCAACCCCAGCATCCTGGGCATGATCGAGTCGCTCTGCGGCCCGGTGATCGCCGCGCTGCTGTTCATCATGCCGATGTACGCGATCAACAAGGTCCCGACGATGCGCAAGTACGCCGGCCGGCCGAGCAACGTGCTCGTCCTCTTCCTCGGCGCCGTGGCGATCTCGGCGATCTTCTACTCCCTGCTCAGCCTCTGAGACCCGCACCGCACGGCCTTCCGATCACCGATCGGGAGGCCGCGCAGACCCCAGCTCCGGAAAGGAACTTCGGTCATGATCAGCATGTTCGATCTCTACAAGGTCGGGATCGGCCCATCGAGCTCGCACACCATCGGTCCGATGAAGGCGGCCAATCGCTTCGTCGACGAGCTCACCCGCAGCAACCTGCTCGCCGACGTCACCGCGCTCGACATCGACGTCTACGGCTCGCTGGCGCTGACCGGGCGAGGCCATCTCACCGACGTCGCGCTCATTCTCGGCATCATGGGCGAGCGGCCCGAGACGGTCGCGGTCGACGCCATCGCGGGTCTCGTCCAGAAGGTCCGCAATACCCGGCGGCTGCGCCTCGGCGGCGCCGACGGCCCGGAGATCGGCTTTCCGGAGCAGGCCCTGACGTTTCACCGCTCCAACCTGCCGCGGCACGAGAACGGACTGCGGCTGCGCGCCTTCGCGGGCGATCGCCTGCTGCTGGAGAAGTGCTACTACTCGATCGGCGGCGGCTTCATCATCGAGGATGGCGAGCAGCCCGCCGGCGCCCTCGCGTCGCCCGTGCCCTACCCCTATGCGACCGCGGCCGAGCTGCTGGCGCATTGCCGGCGCACCGGCCTCTCGCTGTCCGGGCTCGTGCTGAAGAACGAGCTCGCCCTGCATACCGAGCAGGAGATTTATGCCTATTTCGCCGATGTCTGGCTCAAGATGCGCCAGTGCATGGACCGCGGCATGAAGACCGAGGGCGTGCTTCCGGGGCCGTTCCGGGTGCCGCGGCGGGCGGCGGCGCTGCGCCGGCGCTTGGTCTCGTCGGAAGCGCTGAGCCGCGATCCGATGAACGTCATCGACTGGGTCAACATGTTCGCGCTGGCGGTCTCGGAGGAGAACGCCGCCGGCGGGCGGGTGGTGACGGCGCCCACCAACGGGGCCTGCGGCATCGTTCCGGCGGTGCTGGCCTACTACAATCACTTCGTGAAGACCGTCGACGACGACGCCTGCCTTCGCTTCTTCATGGCCTCGGCCGCCATCGGGGCGCTGTTCAAGATGAACGCGTCGATCTCCGGCGCCGAGGTCGGCTGCCAGGGCGAGGTCGGCGTCGCTTGCTCGATGGCGGCGGCGGGCCTCGCCGAGCTGTTGGGCGCCACGCCCGAGCAGGTGTGCATCGCGGCCGAGGTGGCGATGGAGCACAATCTCGGCCTCACCTGCGATCCGGTCGGCGGCCAGGTGCAGATCCCCTGCGTCGAGCGCAACGCCATGGGCGCCATCAAGGCCATCAATGCGGCCCGCATGGCGCTCAGCCGGGTGAGCCAGCCGCTGGTGCCGCTCGACAAGGTCATCGAGGTGATGTTCGAGATCGGCAAGGACATGAGCCCCAAGTACCGCGAGACCTCGTGCGGCGGCCTGGCGCTCAAGATCGCTCCTCCGCCCGGTGCCGACGAGGCCGAGCCGGCGGTGGAGGCCGTCCGTTGGGCTCCGTGAGCCGGCGCGTGTGCCCGGCGCGTGTGCAACGCGCACGCGCGGCGGGTCCTTGCAGCGCGTGGGGGCCGGTGCGCCTCCGATCGGCCCGAGCGTGATGCGCAGGCGCGCCGGGAGCCGATCGTCCACCACCCGGATTCCGAGCGCGATGCGCGCTCGAAGCCGCTATGATCGAGCCGTTATGATCGAGCCGCTATAAGACCACGAGGCGTCGGCATCGCCCCGCCTCCTGGCGAGCACCGTCGGCCGCAGGCCGAGCGGCCGCCGATTCGATGGACGCCCCGATGAACTTGCAGGCGATCACCGCCTTGTCGCTCGCACTTCTGCAACAGATGGCCATCTACCTGGCCGTCGCCTATCTGCTCAGCCGCACCCGCCTCTTCATACCACTGACGCGGGCGACGATCCGCTGGCCGCACCGGCTCGCCTGCTACGTGATCTTCTCGCTGTTCTGCATCATGGGGACGCTGCTCGGCCTCCCGGTCGTGAGCGCCAATGCGATCGCCAACACCCCGGCCATCGGCGCCGTCATCGGCGGGTTGCTCGGCGGCCCATGGGTCGGGCTGGCGGTCGGGATCACCGGCGGCCTCCACCGCTACCAGCTCGGCGGCTCCTTCGCACTTCCCGCCGCCCTCGACATCATCGCCCAGGGCCTGCTCGGCGGCTTCACCCACCGCTACCTGATCCGCTCCGGCCAGGTCCGGATGCTGTTCAGCCCGCTGCTGGCCGCCACCGTCACCTTCATCGGCGTGGTGATCGAGCTCGGCATCGATCTGGCGCTCGCCCGCCCGTTCGACGAGGCGCTGCACATCGTGTCGCTGATCGCCTTGCCGATGCTGATCGCCAACACCCTGGGGGCCGCCGTCTTCATGGAGATCCTCAACGACCGCCGCGACCGGATCGAGCATCAGTCGCGCGCCTTCTCGGCCAAGGCCCTCGAGATCGCCGCGCATGCCGACGGCGTCCTGCGGCACGGGTTCGATCAAGAGAACAGCATGCGGGTCGCCCGCATCCTGTACGATCAGACCGGCGTCGGCGCCGTGGCCATCACCGACTGCGAGAAGATTCTCGCCTTCATCGGAATCGGCGACGACCACCACCTGCCGGGCACGTCGATCACCTCGCCCCACACCCACGCCGCCATCGCCAACAACGAGGTGTTCTTCGCCGACGGCAACGAGGTGCCGTATCAGTGCTCGATCGATCCGCACTGCCGCCTCGGCTCCTCGCTGGTCATCCCGCTCGCCGGCGAGGACGGGCGGGTGATCGGAACCATCAAGCTGTACGAGCCGAAGACGCGCCTGTTCTCCACCATCAACCGGACGCTCGGAGAAGGGATCGCCAAGCTCCTGTCCAGCCAGATCCTGGCGGGTCGCTACGAGCGGCAGAAGAGCCTGCTGCTGCAATCGGAGCTGAAATTGCTACAGGCGCAGATCAACCCCCACTTCCTGTTCAACGCGCTCAACACCATCCTGTCGGTCACCCACGACGATGTCGGCAAGGCGCGCGAGCTGATCCGCGACCTGTCGACCTATCTGCGCAAGAACCTCAAGCGACCGACCGAGGACGTGACCCTGTTCGAGGAGATCGACCACATCCGGGCCTATCTCGGCATCCAGCTCGCCCGCTTCTCGGATCGCCTCACCGTCGACATCGACATCCCCGACGACCTGATGTCGGTGCGCGTGCCGGCCTTCACGCTGCAACCGCTCGTCGAGAACGCCATCAAGCACGGCACCTCGCAGATGCTGACAGCCGGCCACATCGCCATCCGGGCGCGGCGGCAGGACGATGCTCTCGTGCTGGAGGTCGAGGACAATGCCGGCCGCTTCGAGCCCAAGCCGGACCGCGACGGGCTCGGCATGAACATCGTCGATCGGCGGATCAAGAACCGCTACGGCGAGTCCCACGGCGTCACCATGACCAGCCAGCCCGGCCGGTCGACGCTGGCCACCGTTCGTGTTCCCATGGAAGCCCTGCCCCAATGTTCACCGTCCTGATCGTCGACGACGAGCCACACGCCCGTCAGGAGCTGCGCCGGGCGCTGAGCGAGGCCCCGGACATCCGCATCGAGGGCGAATGCGGCAACGCCATCGAGGCGCTGGCGATGATCGCCCGCAACAAGCCGGATGTCGTCTTCCTCGACATTCAGATGCCGCAGATCACCGGCATCGAGATGCTGGGCCTGCTCGACCACGCGACCATGCCGTATGTCGTCTTCGTCACCGCCTTCGACGACTATGCGGTGCAGGCGTTCGAGAAGAACGCCTTCGACTACCTCCTGAAGCCGGTGACGCACGACCGCCTGGAGCTGACCCTCGACCGACTGCGCCACAATCGCCGCGCGCAGGACTTCAGCGTGCTCTCGGAGGCGACCCGGCTGCGCCAGATCCCGTGCTTCGGCCAGCACATGGTCTTCCTGCTGAAGATCGATCAGGTCGAATATGTCGAGTCGCGCGCGGCCGGGATCTATGTCGTCGATCTCGATGGCGAGGAGCGCCCGACCGACGTCCCCCTCAACGTGCTCCAGCAACGGACCCCGCTGCTGCGCTGCCACCGCCAGTTCCTGATCAATGTCGATCAGGTGCAGAAGCTGCGTTACATCGAGAGCGGCCTGGCCGAGTTCGTCACCCGGCGCGGCCGCCCGATCCCGATCAGCCGCCGCCTGCTGCCCTCCATCAAGGAGCGGCTCGGAATCGTCTAGAGCGGAGTCCGATCCGGCTGGATCGAACTCCGCTCATAGAGTCCTTGCGTCGCCGCATCGTCCCTGGCTCGCCGAGAAATGCTCTAGTCGATCTTGACGTTGGCCTTGGTGATGACGTCGGCCCAGCGCTTGACGTCGGTCTCGACCAGCGACTTCAGGAACGACCGCGAGCGCTGATCGCGCGGCGGCACGATCGCGCCGAGATCGGTCAGCCGCTTGACGACGTTCGGATTGTCGAGCGCCTTGACGAGCGCCTGGTTGAGGCGGTCGGCGATCTCGACCGGCGTGCCGGCCGGCGCGAAGAGCGCCGTCCAGGCGTCGACCTGGTAGGCCGGAAGGCCCGCTTCGACGGTGGTCGCCACCTTGGGCAGCACATTCGAGCGCGACGGCGCCGCAGTCGCGATCGCCTTGATGGTTCCGCCCTCGACCTGCGGCGCCACGGTGAGAACCTGGTCGCACGAGTAGTCGATCTGCCCGGCCATCAGGTCGTTCATCAGCGGCGCGTTGCCCCGATAGGCCACCTCGGTGGGCTTCGCCTCCAGCAGGCTGGCGAGCAGCAGGCAGGTGAGATGCGCATTCGAGCCGATGCCGTTGTGGCCGACCTTGACCCGCTCGCCGTTGTCCTTGAGGTACTTGATGAAGTCCTTCAGGTTGTCGGCCGCCAGATCTTTGCGGGCGAAGACGACGATGGGGGCCGAGGCGGCGAGGCCGATCGGCAGGAAGTCCGAGCGTGGATCGTAGCGGACCTTCGAGTAGAGCGAGTAGGCCGAGGCGTGGGTGCCCATGTGGCCGGCCAGGATGGTGTAGCCGTCGGCGCCCGACCGCATCACCCGGATCGAGCCCGTGGTGCCGCCGGCGCCGGCGACGTTCTCGATGATGATGCGCTGGCCGAGATCCTCCGACATGCCGTCGGCGACGATGCGGGCGATCACATCGGTCGAGCCCCCAGGCGCGAACGGCACCACCATGGTGACGAACCGGGTCGGAAACGGCTCCGCCACGGCCGAGCCGCATGCGAGCGCCATGAAGACCGCGAGGCCGAGTAGCTTCCTCATGATGGTTCCTCACGTTATGAATTGCGGGTGGGGTTTCCTCCGAGCCTCGACATCATGGGCGCGCCGGATTCCGGGTGAAATCCCGTTTGGGAATGGCGAACGTCGTGAACCGCGATGGCAGGGGCTGCACCCGCCATGCCACCGTCGGGTTCCCGTCGGTCTCGCCCCTCGCCGGAATCGCCGGGCTGCCCCCCATCCCTCCCGCGCTCCAGGAGGCGCTGCCATGAGCCCGGTCCAGTTCGACATCGCGGTGTTGCCGGGCGACGGCATCGGGGCCGAGATCACCCCGCCGGCGGTCGAGCTGGTGAAGGAGGCGGGCCGCCAGGCCGGCCTCGATCTCCGCTTCGAGACGCTGGAGGCCGGCGCCGGGCTCTATGCCCGCACCGGCACCGCTTTTCCGGAGGAGAACTTCCAGCGCGCCGCCGCGGCGGACGCGATCTATCTCTGCGCCATGGGCCTGCCGGACGTGCGCTATCCGGACGGCACCGAGGTCGGCCCGCAGCACGACCTGCGCAAGCGCCTGAACCTCTATGCCGGGGTGCGGCCGTGCCGGACGATGCCGGGCGTGCCCTCGCCGCTCGCCGATCCGCGCGCCGCCACCATCGACTTCGTCATCGTGCGCGAGTCGACCGAGGGCCTGTTCGCGTTTCCGCGCGGCCACGACCTCGACGACGAGGAGCACGCCCACAATCTGCTGCGCGTCTCCCGCACCGTCTGCGACAAGCTGTTCGATTTCGCCTTCCGGCTCGCCCGCCGGCGGCACCGGCAGGGCATCGGCAAGAACCTGGTGACCCACGTCGACAAGGCCAACGTGCTGTCGTCGCAGCACCGGGCGCGGCAGTGGTTCGACACGGTCGCGGCGCGCCATCCGGACGTCCGGGCGGCGCATCAGTATGTCGACTTCTGCGCCTTCGAGATGGTGCGGCGGCCGTGGATGCTCGACGTGATGCCGACCGAGAACCAGTACGGCGACATCCTGTCGGACCTCGCCTCGGCCCTGATGGGTGGCATGGGCATGGCGCCCTCGGCCGACATCGGCGACCACCATGCCGTGTTCCAGCCCTGCCACGGCACCGCTCCCGATATCGCCGGCCAGGGCAAGGCCAACCCGACCGCCATGATCCTGTCGGGCGCCATGATGCTCGACTATCTCGGCGACAAGGCGGATCAGCCGGCCGCCTACGAGGCCGCCGCCAGGCTCTCGCGGGCCGTCGAGGCGGCCTATGCGGACGGCATGCTGCGGCCGATGGAGCTCGGCGGCTCCTCCGGCACCCGCGACATCGTCGACGCCGTCGGCCGCCGGCTCGCCGGCTGAACGCCGCATCGGCGATCGGACCCGCGCCGGTCGCAGGCCGGTGCTCCCTCTCGCCAGGATCGGCCTTGCTCCGGCCTCGCCGGCACAACCGGCATGTGCGCCGCCGTCTGGCTCGTCGGCGCGATCGCCCGTAATATCGCGCCGCATCGGGCCTCGCGGCGGGCCGGCGACCGCCACGGGCGCGGCCCTGGTCATCAACCGCGCGCCGCGCGTCGGCCCGCCCTGTCGCGGATCGGGACGCCGCCTCCAACCGCCAGGACATCCTCCGCCATGATCAGCATGTTCGACCTCTACAAGGTCGGGATCGGGCCTTCGAGCTCGCATACGATCGGCCCGATGAAGGCGGCCAACCGCTTCCTCGCCGCCTTGGCCGAGCGTGCGCTTCTCGCCCACGTCACCGCGCTCCGCATCGACATCCACGGCTCCCTGGCCCTCACCGGACGGGGCCATCTCACCGACGTCGCGCTCATTCTGGGCGTCATGGGCGAGCGGCCCGAGAGCGTCGACGTCGACGCGATTCCGAGCCTCGTTCAGGCCGTCCGCGACACCGGCCGGCTGCGGCTCGGCGCCGGCGGCCCCGAGATCGACTTTCCCGACGACGCCCTGACCTTCGATCCCACCAACCTGCCGCGGCACGAGAACGGGCTCGTGCTCCGGGCGCTTGCGGGCGACCGTGTGTTGTTGGAGAAGCGGTATTATTCAGTGGGCGGCGGCTTCGTCGTGGAGGACGGCGAGGCGGCGTCCGACGCCAGCGGCGGGACGGTCTCCTACCCCTACACGACGGCCACCGAGATGCTGGCGCAATGCCGGCGCACCGGCCTGTCCCTCTCCGGGCTGGTGCTCAAGAACGAGCTGTGCCTGCACACCGAGACGGAGATCAAGGCGTACTTCGCCGATATCTGGCTCAAGATGCGCCAGTGCATGGAGCGCGGCATGCGGACCGAGGGGGTCCTGCCCGGTCCGTTTCGCGTGCCCCGGCGAGCCGCGGCGCTGCATCGCCGCCTCGCCTCCTCGGAGGCGTTGAGCCGCGACCCCATGAACATCATCGACTGGGTCAACGTGTTCGCGCTCGCCGTCTCGGAAGAGAACGCGGCCGGCGGACGAGTGGTGACGGCGCCCACCAACGGAGCGTGCGGCATCGTGCCGGCGGTGCTGGCCTATTACGACCAGTTCATCAAGCCGCTCGATGACGAGGCGTGCCTTCGCTACTTTCTGGCGTCGGCCGCCATCGGGGCGCTGTTCAAAAGGAACGCCTCGATCTCCGGCGCCGAGGTCGGCTGCCAGGGCGAGGTCGGTGTCGCCTGCTCGATGGCGGCGGCAGGCCTCGCCGAGCTCTTGGGAGCAGCGCCCGAGCAGGTCTGCACCGCGGCCGAGGTGGCGATGGAGCACAATCTCGGCCTCACCTGCGATCCGGTCGGCGGCCAAGTGCAGATTCCCTGCATCGAGCGCAACGCCATGGGGGCCGTCAAGGCGATCAACGCGACCCGCATGGCGCTCGCCCGCGCCAGCGAGCCGCTGGTGCCGCTCGACAAGGTCATCGAGGCGATGTTCGAGATCGGCAAGGACATGAGCCCCAAGTACCGCGAGACCTCGTGCGGCGGCTTGGCCCTGAAGGTCGCCCCGCCGTTCACGGACGACGCCGGAGAGGTGCTCGAAGCGGTCCGCTGGACGCCCTGATCCCAGAGCCGGCCGATCAATTCGGCGGTCGTTCCGGGTTCGCGGGGTCGCCGCGCCCCGGAAGAACGAACCACCGATCACCCGGAAACAGTGTCAGGCGAGGACGGCACGGACGCAGCCGCGCCGTCCACCACGCACGCGGTCCCCCGCGCCGCCCCGCGCCCGCTATTTCGGGGAGGCTTGCGCGTCTGCCAGCCGCTCCACCGCCACGGTCAACCGCTCGAGCAATTGAGTGATCTTTCCGAGCTGATAGGCCGAATACTCGGCCGCGTGCATGTAGACGAGCTTTTCGTCGATCTTCACCACGCTGGTGCGGATCGACATGAATTCTTGATTCGCGGCGGCCTGGAACCGTTGCTGGTCGTCGTCGCTCATGCGCACCTCTCCCGTGCATCGGTGAACGCCATCGATGCTACCAGAGGTGGCGGCTTCGCCAAGCCCGATATCCGCGCAGGAGCGCAATCTCGCCGTGCAGTCCGCAATAAAAGAGAGGGGCCCGCAGGCCCCTCTGTCCAACCATCGCGCCTGGCGCGAGATCAACGCTTCGAGAACTGGAACGACCGGCGGGCCTTGGCGCGGCCGTACTTCTTGCGCTCGACCACGCGCGAGTCGCGGGTGAGGAAGCCACCGCGCTTGAGCACGCCGCGCAGGTCCGGCTCGTAGTGGGTCAGCGCCTTGGAGATGCCGTGGCGCACCGCACCCGCCTGGCCCGACAGGCCGCCGCCCGACACCGTGCAGTTGATGTCGTACTGGCCCGAGCGGTTGGAGCTGACCAGCGGCTGCTGGATCAGCATGCGCAGCACCGGACGCGCGAAGTAGCCTTCGACGTCCTTGCCGTTGATGACGATCTTGCCCGAGCCGGGCTTGATCCAGACGCGGGCGACCGCGTCCTTGCGCTTGCCGGTGGCGTAGGCGCGGCCCTGCTTGTCGAGCTTCTGCTCGTACTTCGGCGCCTCGGAGGTGACGGCCGTCTTCAGGGCCGAGAGATCTTCCAGCGACTGCATGGTCTCGGCCATGATCACGCGCTCCTCGCGTTCTTGCGGTTCATCGCCGCGATGTCGAGCTTCTCCGGGGTCTGGGCGGCGTGCGGATGCTCCGGACCACGGTAGACGCGGAGATTGCCGAGCTGCTGACGGCCGAGCGGCCCGCGCGGGAGCATGCGCTGCACCGCCTTCTCGACGATGCGCTCGGGGAAGCGGCCTTCCAGGATCGAGCGCGCCGAGCGCTCCTTGATGCCGCCGATGAAGCCGGTGTGGTGGTAGTACACCTTCTGCTGCACCTTGCGGCCGGTGAAGACCACCTTCTCGGCATTGACGATGATGACGTTGTCACCGCAGTCGACATGGGGCGTGTAGGTCGGCTTGTGCTTGCCGCGCAGCCGCATCGCGACGATCGCGGCGAGCCGGCCCACGACGAGACCGCTGGCGTCGATCATCACCCACTTCTTGTCGACCTCGGCAGGCTTGGCCGAATAGCTCTTCATGGCGTCCTGATCCGAATCCGAATGCTGGGGAACCCGGCGGGCGCCACCGGGGCCCACCACCGTGCGGCGCTTCTAGCCTGCGGGCGGCTTCGGCGTCAACTGGCCGACACTAGAATTCAACCTTATGTGTCAGGGACTTAAAAATATGGTGTTTTGATACCAGTAGACAAGTCCACTGCCGGACTGGCCGTCGGGTGCCCGGCACCATGGCTGTACGGAATCACCGCCGCCGCGCGTAGCCCGCCGCCCGCGGCGCGGTGCGGTTGTCGGCGGCGGCCCGGGCCGACTACCATCGTCGATCCGAATGCCGTCGGCCGCGTTGACGTCGCGGCGGCGAAGTTCGGCCGACTGCCGCCGACCACTGTGGACAACCGCATGCCCCTCACCACGTCTGCGTTCACCGACCCCGCTCTCGCGAACCGAACATCCGCATCCGCTCCGATCGTGCGACGCGAGGACCACGACCGCGTCGCCCTGGTGGTGCTCGACCGGCCGAAGAGCCGCAATGCCCTGTCGGACGCGATGCTGGCGGCGCTGGCCGAGACCTTCGCGGGGCTCGCCGTGGAGCGCCGCATCCGCGCCGTGGTGCTGGCCGCCGAAGGCCCGGTGTTCTGCGCCGGCCACGACCTCAAGGAGATGACGGCGCACCGTACCGATCCGGACCGCGGCCGCGCCTATTTCGCCGATCTGCTGGGGCGCTGCGCCGCCGTGATGCAGGCGGTGGTGAACCTGCCCCAGCCGGTGATCGCCGCCGTCAACGGCACCGCCACGGCGGCCGGCTGCCAGCTCGTCGCGAGCTGCGATCTCGCCGTCGCTGCGGCGAATGCCCGCTTCTGCACGCCGGGCGTCGACATCGGCCTGTTCTGCTCGACCCCCATGGTGGCGCTGTCGCGCAACGTGGCGCCCAAGCACGCGATGGCGATGCTGCTGACCGGCGACATGGTCGACGCCGCCGAGGCGGCCCGCATCGGGCTGGTCAACCGGGTGGTCGAGCCCGGCCGCGAGCGCGCCGAGGCGCTGGTGCTGGCCGAGCGGATCGCCGCCAAGTCGGCGGTGGCGATCCGTCACGGCAAGCGGGCGTTCTACCGCCAGCGTGAACTTCCGCTGGCCGATGCCTACCACTATGCGGCCACCGTGATGACCGAGAACATGATGGCGCGCGACGCCGAGGAGGGCATCGACGCCTTCATCGGCAAGCGCCGCCCCACCTGGGAGGACCAATGACCCCACCGACCCCGTCGCCGGCCGCCCCGGCCGGCCTCGCCGCGATCGCCGCCCGGCTCGGTCTCCGGCTCGACCGCGGCGCCCTCGTTCGCATGGTGGTGGCCGGCTCCGCCTGGGGGCTCGTCGTGTCGCTCGGCCTCACGGCGGCGCGCGCCTGGAGCTGCGGCACCGTCTGTCTCGACGCCGCCGCCTTCGACGCCGTGGCGACGGCCGCGCTCGGCATCGTCACGGTCGGCCCGCTCGCCGCCTTAGGCGGTCGCGCCACCGGCGCGGCCTGACGGCGCCCCTGCCGCGCCGGCCCGTGCCGGAGCGCCCCGCCCCCCCCGGCGCTCGCTCGCGCCCCCCCCCGTCGGCGTGCTCTGCACGCCGCCGCCTCCGAGGAGATCCCCGAATGCGTGCTTCCGTGTCCCGTGGCGCCGTGCTCGCCGCCTCGTTCGGCTTCGCTCTGCTGGTCGGCCTCGCTCCCCAGACTGCTCACGCCCAGTCGGCGCAGGATCAGCAGGCGTGCCAGTTCGACGCCCAGACCTTCTGCCAGGAGGCGATCCCGGACCACAGCCGGGTCTATCGCTGCCTGAAGCGCAACCAGTCGCGCATCAGCCCCGCCTGCCGGGCCGCCATCAACAAGGGCAAGGCGCCGCGCCGCGGCCGCCCCGGCGCCGCCTACTGAGACAGACGGCGCGGCCAGCACGGCCGGTGCGCCGGCCGTGACCGCGCGGGCCCGGATCTGATATCGGTTCGGCATGACCCACGACAGTTATCCGGACGCCTATATCCGCGGCATCCTCGCGACCTGCCGCACCATCGCGATGGTGGGCGCCTCGGCCAAGGACAACCGGCCGAGCTACTTCGCCTTCAAGTACCTGCTGGAGCGCGGCTACCGCATGATCCCGGTGAACCCGGGACTGGCCGGCGGCCAGATCCTCGGCCAGACCGTCCACGCCCGCCTCGCCGACATTCCCGAGCCCGTCGACATGGTCGACGTGTTCCGTGCCGCCGCGGCGGTGCCGGCCGTGCTCGACGAGATGCTGGCGATGACGCCCCGCCCGGCGGTGCTGTGGCTCCAGCTCGGCGTGCGCGACGCGGCGAGCGCCACCCGCGCCGAGAGCCACGGCATCAAGGTGGTGATGGATCGCTGCCCGAAGATCGAGTACGGCCGCCTCTCCTCCGAGATCGGCTGGATGGGAGTCAACTCGCGCACCCTGTCGTCGCGCCGCCCGCCGATGCCGGTGCGCGGCGTGCAGCGGCTGTCGCTCGATCGGGTGACGCTGGCGGGCGGCACCGTCGCGGGCCGCCCGCGCGAGGATGAAACCGGCGCATGAGGCACGCGCCGCGGCAGGATTTTCCGGCGCGGCGCCGGCGCGGCGGATAGGATTGCTTCGTCGCGGCGCGCCTTGACGGCGGTCCGCCGTGGGCTACACCGAAACCTCTGTTTTCCGCCGCCTGCTGTCTTCCGCCGCCTGCCAGTCACGGAGCGACCATGACCGACCGCCAACCCGGCTTTGCCACGCTCGCCGTTCATGCCGGCGCCCAGCCCGACCCGACCACCGGCGCGCGGGCGACGCCGATCTACCAGACCACGTCCTACGTGTTCGAGAGCGTCGACCACGCGGCCTCGCTGTTCGGTCTCCAGGCGTTCGGCAACATCTACACGCGCATCACCAACCCGACCAACGCGGTGCTGGAGGAGCGCGTCGCCGCGCTCGAAGGCGGCACCGCGGCACTCGCCGTCGCCTCGGGCCACGCCGCCCAGATGCTGGTGATGCATGCCCTGATGATGCCGGGCGACGAGTTCGTCGCCTCCAAGAAGCTCTATGGCGGCTCGATCAACCAGTTCAACCACTCGTACAAGAGCTTCGGCTGGAACGTCGTGTGGGCCGACCCGGACGACCTCCAGAGCTTCGAGCGCGCGGTGTCGCCGAAGACCAAGGCGATCTTCGTCGAGTCGATCGCCAATCCGGGCGGCGTCATCACCGACATCGCGGCGATCGCCCAGATCGCGCGCCGCGCCGGCGTGCCGCTGATCGTCGACAACACCCTGGCGACGCCCTATCTGTGCCGGCCGTTCGAGCACGGCGCCGACATCGTCGTCCACTCGGCCACCAAGTTCCTCGGCGGCCACGGCAACTCGATCGGCGGCCTCATCGTCGACGGCGGCACCTTCAACTGGTCGCGCGAGCGGCGCTACCCGATGCTGTGCGAGCCGCGCCCCGAATACAACGGCATGGTGCTGCACGAGACCTTCGGCAATTTCGCCTTCGCGATCGCCTGCCGGGTGCTCGGCCTGCGCGATCTCGGCCCGGCGCTGTCGCCGTTCAACGCCTTCCTGATCCTTACCGGCATCGAGACGCTGCCGCTGCGCATGCAGCGCCATTGCGACAACGCGCTGGCGGTGGCCGAATGGCTGTCCAAGCACCCGAAGGTGGCGTGGGTGAGCTATCCGGGCCTGCCCGGCGATCGTTATCACGCGCTCGCCAAGACCTACGTGCCGAAGGGCGCCGGCGCCGTGTTCACGTTCGGGCTGGCGGGCGGCTACGACGCCGGCGTCAAGCTCGTCTCCAACGTCAAGCTGTTCTCGCACCTCGCCAACATCGGCGACACGAGGTCGCTGGTCATCCACCCGGCCTCCACCACCCACCGGCAGCTCTCCGACGACCAGAAGGTGCAGGCCGGGGCCGGGCCGGACGTGGTGCGCCTGTCGATCGGCATCGAGGACAAGGACGACATCATCGCGGATCTGGAGCAGGCGCTGGCGGAGTAGGCTCCCGGCTCGCGTGCGTGCGCGGCGGAACGAGACTGACACCGAGGCTCACACCAAGGCGGGGCTCACACCGAGCCGAGGCTATCCGAGATGGACCGCCGGTCAGGGCCGACGGTCCATCCCGCCGAGAGGACGGGATCGGATTCGAGTCTCGTCCACCACCGTGTAGCGGCCGAGCATTCGGTCCCCGAGTCGCTCGATGGCCACGGCGAGGCGAGGCCATTTGGCGAGCCGCCGAGCCGGCTCGATCCGCAGCAGAACCAGACCCGGCACCTCCTTGCGCTGACGAAACACGAGATCGCCGAAATCCTTGTCCTCCGTCAGCAGCAGCCGGCCCTGACCGCTGGCGAGAGCCACCACGGCGGCATCGGACGCCCCGGGAGCGTGGTCGGCGATGTCGAGCACATCGTGGCGGGCGGCCCGCAGATGTTCCACGATGGCGGCATCGACGCACTCGTCGACCAGCCATCGCATCGACAGTCACCCGAACACGACGTCTTCGTCGGCCAGATAGTCGGCCGCGAACGCCTGGGCGGCCTGGATATCCTCGGGTGTCAGACGGGGGTGGTCGGCGATGATCGTCTCGGTCGAGAGGCCGGCCCCGAGCTTGCGCAGAATCGTCTCGATCGGGACCCGTGTGCCGCGGATCACCGGCTTGCCACCCATGACGGCTGGGTCGATGTCGATCCGAGGATGTCTCATCGAGACTATTCTAGCAGGCGAACCGCAGGATGCGGAAGCGGCCCGGCCGACCCGAGCGACGGCCTCCCCGCCGCGCCGGAACCGTCGTACACTCGCGCGGCCCTTTCGCCGGATGCTCCCGGAGTCTCCATGCTGCACCGATGGACGTCGCACCGGGGAAACGCCCGCGTGGTCGCAATGGTTGCGGTCGCGGTGGTTGCGGTCGCGCTCCTCCTCGTCGTGCCGGCCACCGCCCCGGCGCAGAACCGGCCCGGCGACCGCGTCGCGCTGGTGATCGGCAACGGCGCCTACCGCCACGCCACCCCCCTCCCCAATCCGCCGAACGATGCCGCCGACGTCGCCACCATGCTGCGGCGCATCGGCTTCACGGTGATCGAGGGCCGCGATCTCGACAAGCATGGCCTGGAGGACAAGATCCGCGCCTTCGGCCGCGCCCTCGACCAGTCCCGGGTGGCGCTGTTCTTCTACGCCGGCCACGGCCTCCAGGTGTCGGGCAAGAACTATCTGGTGCCGATCGACGCCCGGCTGGAGCGGCCCGGCGATCTCTCCTTCGAGACCGTCGAGGTCGGCCAGGTCCTCGGCCAGATGGAGGCGGACGCGCGGGTGAACCTGGTGTTCCTCGATGCCTGCCGCGACAACCCGCTGGCGCGCTCGCTCGCCCGCTCGCTCGGCACCCGCTCGGCGGCGGTCGGCACCGGCCTCGCCTCGATCCAGAGCGCGGTCGGCACCCTGATCGCCTACGCGACCCAGCCCGACAACGTCGCCCTCGACGGCAGCGGCCGCAACAGCCCGTTCACCACGGCGCTGCTGAAGCACGTCCCCACCCCGGGGCT
This sequence comes from Rhodoplanes serenus, assembly GCA_009720755.1. Classification (GTDB taxonomy): domain Bacteria; phylum Pseudomonadota; class Alphaproteobacteria; order Rhizobiales; family Xanthobacteraceae; genus Rhodoplanes; species Rhodoplanes serenus. The sequence continues at coordinate 135,322 of WNKV01000013.1, read as the reverse complement.
GGATATCGCCGTGCTGATGCGGCGCATCCGTGCCGACGTGGTCGCCGAGACCCGCTCCCGCCAGGTGCCGTGGGACCATTCCTCGCTGATCGGCGACGTCGTGCTGGTGCCGGCCGCGACCACGGCGCCGCCGCCCACCCCGCCGGTCGCCGGGTCGCCGGTGCAGCCGGCTCCGTCGTCGACCGCCCGCAGCCAGGACGCCGAGATCGCCTACTGGAACTCGGTCAAGGACAGCGGCGACGTCGCCCAGCTCCGCAGCTATGTGGCGGCGTTCCCGGGCGGCACCTTCGTGGCGCTGGCCGAGCTGCGCATCCGTGAGATCGAGAACCGCACCCCGTCGCCACGCCCGGCCGGCGACGGCCGTATCCAGGCGGGTGTGCAGACCGGCGTGCAGCCGGGCGCGCCGAGCGCCGTCCAGCCGGGCGTCCAGGCTGGTGTCAAAGCCGGCGTCCAAGTCGGCGTCCGCGCCGAGCCGGGCGGCGGCCCGGCCAGGCCGTCGTCGCCGCGCGAGGACTGCGCCCGGTTCGGCAGCGCGGCCGGCACCGATCTCTACTGCGCCAGCTCGGTGCTGGCCCCGCAGCTCGGCAACTCCTACGGGGTGCGCAACCTGTTCGCCGGCGATCCCGGCACCGCCTGGGTCGAGGGCGCGGCGGGCGACGGCACCGGCGAATGGGTGACCATCGCGTTCGACGGCGAGCGGCTGGTCCGCCAGATCATCGTGCACAACGGCTACCAGAAGAGTTCCGACCTGTTCGTCAAGAACGGCCGGGTGGCGCGGCTGCGCCTGGTCTTCTCGTCGGGCGAGACGCGCAGCTTCACGCTCCAGGACCGGCTCGGCCCGCAGCCCCTGGTGCTCGACCGCCCGGTGCGCGCCCACTGGGTCCAGGTGGTGATCGACGGCACCTATCGCGGCACCCACTACACCGACACGGCGATCTCCAAGCTCGCCGTCGTCTCCGACCGGCTGCCCTGACGCAACGGAAGGCGGCTCGCGTCCGCTGTCAGCGCGCCGCCAGCACCAGATCGGGCGCCGCCGGAGCCGGCGCCGCCGCCGGCCGCGTCAACCGCTCGGCATGCAGCATCGCGAGCATCAGCACGACCAACGCGGTCGCCTGGTGCAGCAAGGCGAGGTCGATCGGCACTCGCGCCAGGAGCGTCATCACGCCGATGGCGATCTGCACCGCGACGGCGGCCGTCACGGCGAGCGCGCCGCGCCGCACGCCCCGCTCGCGGGTCGACGCCAGGGCATCGACGAGATGCGCGAGCGCCACCAGCGCCAACGTGTAGCCCACCATCCGATGGGTGAACTGGATGGTCAGCGCGTTCTCGAAGAAGTTCATCCACAGCGGATCGGCGAAGAACAGGTCGGCGGCCCGCGGGATCAGCCGGTCGTCGATCAGCGGCCAGGTGTTGTGGACGAGCCCGGCCCGCAGCCCGGCGACCAGCGCGCCGAAATAGATCTGCACCAGCGTGAGCCCGGCGAGCGCCACCGCGCCGACGCGCAGCCGTGCCGGCACCGCGACGATGCCGCGCGCCCCCACCCGCGCCGCCGTCCACACCAGCGCGGCGAACACGAGGCAGGCCAGCGTGAGATGGAAGGCGAGCCGGTAGTGCGAGACATAGATGCGATCGGCGAGCCCCGACGACACCATCCACCACCCCACACCGGCCTGCACGGCACCGAGCGCGAAGATCGCCGACAGGCCGACGACCAGGCCGCGGCCGAGCGCGCCGCGCCAGAGGAACCACAGAAACGGCAGCAGGAAGACCAGCCCGGTCAGCCGCGCCACGTTGCGGTGGCCCCACTCCCACCAGTAGATCGTCTTGAAGTCGCCGAGCGTCATGCCGCGGTTGACGAGCTGGTATTGCGGGATCGCCTTGTACTTGTCGAACTCGGCCAGCCACCCCGCCTCGGTCAGCGGCGGCAGCGTGCCGGTGAGCGGCCGCCACTCCACGATCGACAGGCCGGACTCGGTCAGCCGGGTGGCGCCGCCGACCACGACGGTGAGGAAGACGAGCCCCGCCACCACGACGAGCCACAGGCGGAGCAGACGAACGGTGCTGTACGACACGGGACGCATCCGGGGGGTTGCCGCCGGCGATGCGCCGGCGCGGTTGCGGCCGGCGGGGTGTCGGTCGCCGGCACGGGAATGGCCGCGACGGCTCGCCACCGGCCGAGGCTCCATGACCGCCCGGCTCCAGCCCGGCGGCGGCTCGCATCGGCTGACGGCTTGCGTCGGCCGGGCCGGACCTTATAGATCGGGGCCGCCGGTCGCAATCGGCGAGCCGGCCGCGCCCGGCCGGGCCCCGTGCCCGCATCGGAGCGGCGCAGGCGCCCGCGGCGTCGGCGACGGCCATTTCCGGGACCCGCGCGCCGGCGCGCCGCGGCCCGTCACGACGGTGACGCCATGCATATCCGCTACCGCCGCCTGGTCGGCGTCTTCGCGCTCGTCGCGCTGTTCCTGGTGTGGGGATTCCTGGCGCTCGGCGTCGGCTACTTCCTGCTCGGCGCCCCCGACTGGTGGGTGCGGATGCTCTACTACGCCATCGCGGGTGCCGGCTGGCTGCCCTTCGCGATGCCCATCGTGAGCTTCATGTCGCGCCGACGCGACGAGCCAGCCTGACCCGCCACCTCCTCAGGAGGCGCGGCGCAGGCCTGACAAGCCGTTCCACAGCGCCGTGCCGGCGCCCGACACCAGCACGTCGACATAGCGGCCGCGCTGGAACTCGCCGTTGATCGAGATGCGCGGCAGCGCCGTCAGGGCCTCGGCATGCTCGGGAAACAGCACGCCGGGCCGGGTCGTCACGGCGGTGCGGAAGCCGAGTTCGGCCGCCAGGGCGAACTCGCGCGGCCCCGCCGCGGTGACGTCGCCATACGGATAGGCGAGATGGCGGGGTGCGGCGCCGAGTGCCGCCTCCAGCACGGCCCGGCCCATCTTCAGCTCGGAGCGGGCGACGCTGTCGCACGCCTTGGCCAGGATCACATGGTTGACCGTGTGGGCCCCGATGGTGACCAGCGGATCGGCGGCGAGCTCGACGATCTCGTCCCAGCTCATGCACAGGGTGTCGCAGATCGCCGGAATGTCGACGCCGTAGCGGGCGGCGAGCTCGCGCACGGTGTCGATCATCCGCGCCTCGCTCGGCATCGCCCGCAGCCAGCCGTAGAGCAGCCGGAACGCCTCGGCCTTCTCGGCCGTGCCGGCGCAGTCGATGCGGCAGTCGCGCCCGTCCATCTCCAGCACGATGCGGTCGTTGGCGGCGATCACGGCTTCGAGGGCGGTCCACCACAGCGCGCCGAGCCGATCCGGAAAGCTGGTCGGAACATAGATGCAGAACGGAATCCCGTGCCGCGCCAGGATCGGATGCGCCCACTCCTTGTTGTCGCGATAGCCGTCGTCGAACGTGAAGGCGACGAAGCGGCGGCCGAAGTCGCGTTCGGTGAGACGGCGATGCACCTCGTCGAGCGAAACGAAGTCGACACGATCGCGCGCCAGCCGGCCGACCACCGCCTCCAGGAACTCCGGGGTGATCTCCAGGTGCTGGTTGGGCTGGAACCCGTCGCGCCGCGCCGGGCGCACGTGATGCAGCATCAGGATGGCGCCGACGCCGCCGACGTAGCGGCGCATGAGCCGGTGGGCGCCGGTGAAGTACAGCGCCTCGAACCCGGAACGGATGATTGCTTTCTTCAACTGCTGCACGTCCTCGGTCCGTCGGCCCCGGTGCGCATCACGCTGCATGATGCGGCATTTGCCGGCGGGGCGCCAATCGGGCGCCGAGGGAGCCCGGGCCGGGCACACCGCGCGAGCCCGGCGTGCCGCGGCGGTGCGGTCCCTCGCACGCCGGCTTCCCAGGCATACCAACCCTTTGTTGATACTTCTTTGCCAGCCTGCCGGCCATGCAGGCCGAACCGGGTGGGGTGTGCCAGATGAGCGTCGTCGATCTGTCCGCGACCCCCGAGGCGGCGCCGGCCGGCCGGTCGTCCGCCGGCATCGCCGGGCCGATCGCCACGGTCGACGTCCTGGACGACCTCGCCGCCGCCGCCCCGGCCTGGCGCGAGCTGGCCGCCCACGGGGCGATCGCCACCGCGTTTCAGCGCTTCGAGTGGATCGACGCCTGGCAGCGGAATGTCGGGACGCCCGAGGGCTTCCGGCCGCTGGTGGTGATCGGCCGCGACCGCACCGGCGCGCCCGCCTTCCTGTGGCCCTTCGTCCATCGTCCCGGCGCCCTGACGGTCGCCCGCTTCCCCGGCCTCGCCCATTCGGGCCTCAATATCGGCCTGTGGCGCCGCGACGTCGCCGCCGCCCTGACGACCGCCGATATCCTGGCCCTGCTGCGGCAGGCCGGCCGCCGCCACGGCATCGACCTGTTCCGCCTGGAGCGCCAGCCGCCGCGCTGGCGTGGGCTCGACAACCCGTTCGCCCGGCTTTCGCATCGCCCGACCGTCGACGACGTGCCGTCCCAGGCGTTCCCGGCCGAGCCACCCGAGGAGGTGTTCAAGGCGGTGGTGAGCCGCGACATGCGCGGCCGCCTGCGCACCAAGGAGCGCAAGCTGGAGAAGCTCGCCGGCTACCGCTACCTGCGCGCCACCACGGCGGCCGACGCCGACCGCGTGCTCGATGCCTTCCTGGCCCAGAAGGCCGCCCATTTCGCCGCCCAGGGCATCCCCGACGTGTTCGCCGAGCCGGGCGTCGCGGCGTTCCTGCGCGAGAGCTGCCGGACCGGGCTCGCCGACGGGCGGCCGGGCATCGAGCTGCACGCCATCGAGGGCGGCGGCGAGGTGATCGCCGTGATGGGCGGGGTCGCCGACGACCACCGCTTCTCCTGCATGTTCAACTCCTACACGACGAGCGAGAACGGCCGCTGGAGCCCCGGGCTGATCCTGATCACCCACATCGTGCGCGACTGCGCGGCACGCGGCCTGGCCGGCTTCGATCTCGGTCCGGGTGCCGCGTCCTACAAGGGCTTCTTCTGCCGCGAGCCGGAGAACCTGTTCGACAGCGAGGTGGCGGTGTCGCTGCGCGGACGGCTCGCCGCGCCGCTGCTGGCCAGCCTCGCCGAGGCCCGCCGTCGCGCCAAGCAGAACGAGCGGGTGCGTGCCCTGGTGCACCGGCTGCGCCGCCTCGTCGGCGGCGAGGCGCCCGCCGCCCGCCCCGACTGACCGCCGATCCGCAGGCGCCGCCGGTCAGGCCGCCTCGGTGTGCGGGGTCGGCGCCGTCAGCGGCGCCCCGGCGAGGACGATCAGACCGTCGCCGTAGCCGGCCCCCGCCAGGCGCGTCTGCGCCACCTCGGCGATCGGGTCGGTGGTGTCGGGGACCACCAGCACGCCGCCCGGCGCCAGCTCGGCCATCTGGTCGCACGCCACCGCCTCGAACGTGCCGACGTCGATGAGGACGTGGTCGTAGGTGCGGGCGAGCGCGTCGATCATGGTGACGAAGCGCAGCGAGGCGAGCAGCGCCGCCGTGTCGGCCTCGCCGCGGCCGCGCGGCACCACATGGGCCCGCGAGAGCTTGTCGCGGGCGATGATCTCCCCGAAGGTCGCCTCGCCCCGCACCATGTCGGTGACGCCGGGGCCGTCGCCGCCGATCAGCGGGCCGATCGCTCCGGCCGGCTCGGAGCCGAGCCGCACCAGCACCACCAGCGAGTCGCGCGACAGGAGCCGGGCCACCGCGATGGCCGCCTGGGTGGTGCGACCGTCCGGCGCCGTGCCGAACACCGCGACCTGCCGCCCCACCGCACCGTCGCGCAGGCGGCTGGCCAGCTCGTCGATCGACGACAGGGTGACGCCGCCCGCCTCCCCGGTACCGCCCGCGGCGATCCCCGCCGCGGTGTCGATGGCGATCGCCGGGCTCGGGTCGACCATGCTGGACGGCGCGACGGCGGACGATGCGGCCGCACCGGCGCTCGTCTCCGTCCCGCTCTCGGCCGTCTCGGCCACCGTCCCGGTCCCCGCCGCGGCCCGGGCGCCGCCGAACGACGGCAGTGCCGGGGTGAGCCGGCCGAACAGCCGACGCGCCGGCGGCTCGGCAGGTGCCTCGGCCCCGGCCGGCGCGGCGACCTGCGCGGGCTCGCGCGGCGCCGCCACCCGCATGGTCTCGGCGGCCGGTCCATCGTGATAGGCGGTCGCCCAGCGCGGCTCCGATCGCTCCGCCGGCTCCGGCAGCTCGCCACGCTCGGGCGCCCCGGCGCGCAACAGCTCGCCGGCGGTGACGAGGCCGGTGAACACCGCGAAGGTCGCCAGCGTCGCCACCAGCACCATCGGCAGCTTTTTGGGGAAGAACGGCGTGTTGGACACGATGGCGCGCGAGATGACGCGGGCGTCGGCGGGCGCCGAGCCGATGCTCTCGCGGGCGGTCGCCTCGCGGTACTTGCCGAGATAGGATTCGAGCAGGTCGCGCTTCGACTTGGCGTCGCGCTCCAGTGCCCGCAGGCGGACATCGTCCTCGTTGCTGGTGGCCGCCTGGCGCTTGAGCGTGTCGAGCTCGGCGCCGAGCTTGGTGACCCGCTCGGCCGCCTCGCGGGCGTCGTTCTCCAGCGTGCGCACCAGCTTCTCGACCTCGGACCGGATCTGCCGGTCGTAATCGGAGATTTGCGCCTTCAGCTCCTTGATGCGCGGGTGGTTGTCGAGCAGCGTCGAGTACTGCTCGGCGAGCTGAGCCCGCAGCGCCACCCGCTGCTCCGACAGCCGACGGATGAACTCGGAGTTGACGATCTCGGACGCCTCGATGGCGTCGCCGCGTCGCAGCATGTCGCGCAGCAGCCGCGCCCGGGTCTCGAGATCCGCCTTGCGGGCCCGCGCCGCCCCGAGCTGGGTGTTGAACTCGCCGAGCTGCTGGTTCGACAGCGTGGTGTTGTTGGTGCCGACGAACAGGTTGCTGCGCGAGCGGAAGTCCTCGACCCGCGCCTCCGCTTCGGCGACCTCGCGGCGCAGCCGCTCGATCTCGCCGGCCAGCCAGCGGCTCGCCGCCTGGGTCTCCTCCTGCTTGGTGCCCTGCTGAAGCTTGAGGTACCCTTGAGCGATCGCATTGGCGACGCGGGCCGCCAGCAGCGGATCGAACGACTGGAACTCCAGCGTGATGACCCGCGACTTGTCGACCGCATAGGCGGTGAGCCGCTCGTACCAGGCGTCGAGCACCCGCTCCTCCGGTGTCATCCGGTAGGGATCGCGGGAGATGCCGAGCGCCACGGTGGCACGCTTGAGCGGCGACAGGCCCTCGATCAGCGGATCGAACTCGGGCCGCTCGGCGAGCCTCAGCTCGGCGATCACCTGGGAGGCAAGCTCGCGCGACAGGATGAGCTGCACCTGGCTCGCCATCGCCTCCTGGTCGGCGGCGGTGCGGTCGACGCCGGCGCGGTCGGCCTCCGGCCGCAGGAACACGTTCTCGCGACCCTCGTAGAGGATGCGGGCCTCGGACTTGTAGCGGGGCGTGAGCAGGTTGACGGCGACGGTGGCGGCCAGCGCCACCACGAGGGTCGGCAGGATGATCAGCCACTTGCGCCGCCACAGCGCACGACCGATCGCCCGCATGTCGAGTTCGCCGACACGCGGCGCCACAGGGTCACCGCTCGTTCCGATCGACATACTGGGACTCCACGACCGACAGACGATACGCACGCGGCCCGATTTCATCCCATTATGGTTGCCGCTGGGTTAATCGTCACCTCCCGGGCACGCGGCGCCCGGGGAGGTTAACCTTGACAGATGGTTTCTCGTGTCCTGAATTCGGTCCTCGTTTCATTCCGCCGTCGGGACCGCTACCGATGCGGCGGGCCTCGGTGATCGCCCGCCCGGCGGAGGACTCGGTGATGGACGTGCCGGTTCGCTTGAGAATCGTGCACGTCGTGCGTGCTCCGATCGGTGGCATATTCCGCCATGTGTGCGACCTCGCCACCGCCCAGAGCGCCGCCGGCCACACGGTCGGCATCCTGTGCGACTCGCAGACTGGCGGCGCCTTCGAGGCGCAGACGATCGAGCGTGTCGGCCGCCGGCTGGCGTTGGGTGCGACGCGCCTGCCGATGCGGCGCGATGTCTCGCCCGCCGACCTCGCCACCCTCTGGCGCCTCACCCGCCACGTCCACAGCCTCGCCCCCGACGTCATCCATTGCCACGGCGCCAAGGGCGGCGTGTACGGCCGCCTGATCGGCGCCCGGCTGGGCCGCCGCCGGCCGATCGCCTGCCTGTACGCGCCGCACGGCGGTAGCCTGCACTACGCGCCGTCGTCGCTGGAGGGCCGCTTCTACTTCACGGTGGAGCGGGCCCTCGAACGGTTCACCGATGCGCTCGTCCATGTCAGCGCCTACGAGGCCGAGACCTATCGCCGCAAGATCGGGGCGCCGCGCTGCCGTGCCGTGGTGATCCACAACGGCCTGCGTGCCGAGGAGTTCGAGCCGGTGATCCCGCGCGAAGACGCGCGCGATCTCCTGTTCCTCGGCATGTACCGCGACCTCAAGGGCACCGATGTGTTCCTCGAGGCGATCGCCCGGCTGGAGAGCCGATACGGCCGCCGCGCCGGCGCCCACCTGTTCGGCCAGGCCGAGGACGAGGGCCGCGCCCGCTACCAGGCGTTCGCCGCGTCGCTGGGCATCGCCGACCGGGTGACCTTCCACGACCCCGCCCCGACCCGCGAGGCGTTCGCCTGCGGCCGCGCCATCGTGGTGCCGTCGCGGGCGGAATCGATGCCCTACATCGTGCTGGAGGCGATCGCGGCCGGCCTGCCGATCGTAGCGACGCGGGTGGGCGGCATCCCGGAGATCTTCGGGCCGCGGGCCGGCGAGCTGGTGCCCCCCGGCGACCCCGACGCGCTCGCCGCCGCCCTCGACGCCCTGCTGGCCGACCCGGTGCGGGCCCAGCTCGACGCCGCCGCCCGCTTCGACTGGCTGCGCCCGCGCTTCAACATCGAGGCCATGCAGCGCCGGGTGGACGAGCTCTACGGAGAGATCCTCGCGGCCAAGACCCGCGCCCGCGAGGCCCGTGGAAGCCCGGGCCCGGTGCGCACCGCCTGAGAGCGCTTTTCTCTCTTCAAGGCATTTACCCTGTCGGCGGGATCACCGGATCGTTTGTTGCAGGTTTACACGTCCCTCGGGTTTTTCGGATAAAACCGGGTCCGGGGTCGCCGTGCCGCGCGCCGGCCGGCGCCCGCTCCGCAACCCCCCGGAGAGACGCACCATGGCGCTCGCCACCCGGCCCATGAACCAGCCCCTGCCCGGCCGTCCCGGCAGTCATTCGTCGACCCCACGCGAGCTCGGCCCGCTCGCCCGCGCCATCGCCGAGGAGCCGATCGCCGACGCCGTGTCGCCGGTGGTGCTGACCGGCATCGCCCGCATCGTCGAGTTCGTGCTGATCGCGCTCTCGGGCGCCGTCGTCCACGCCATCTGGATCTACCCGACCAGCGGCTTCGAGCCGATGTACCTGGTGATCGAGCTGGCGGTCGCCGCCGCCGCCGTGATCGCCTTCCAGATCGTCGACATCTACAACGTCCAGGCGTTCCGCTCCCACGTCTATCAGCTCGGCCGGCTCGGCCTCGCCTGGTCGGTGGTGTTCCTGCTGGCGCTCGCCCTCACCTTCTTCACCAAGACCGAGTACAGCTTCTCGCGCGGCTGGACCGCCGGCTGGTACGCGGTCGGCCTCGTGGTGCTGTTCGGCTGGCGGATCGCGCTGGGCGCACTGGTCCGCCATTGGGCCGATCAAGGCCGGCTGATCCGCCGCGTCGTCATCGTCGGCGGCGGCCGCGAGGGCGAGGCGCTGGTGCGCGCCATCGCGTCGGAGGCGCATTCGGACCTGCGGGTGTGCGGCGTGTTCGACGACCGCGCCGACGACCGCTCGCCCTCGGTGGTGGCCGGGGTGCCGAAGCTCGGCACCGTCGACGACCTCGTCGAGTTCACCCGCCGCACCCGCGTCGACCTGATCCTGGTGTCGCTGCCGCTGACCGCCGAGGAGCGCGTCCTCCAGATGGCGCGCAAGCTGTGGGTGCTGCCGGTCGACGTCCGGCTCGCCGCCCACATGAACCGGCTGCGCTTCCGCCCGCGCGCCTACTCCTACATCGGCAACATTCCGGTCCTCGACATCTTCGACAAGCCGATCGCCGACTGGAACCTGGTGCTCAAGTCGGTGTTCGATCGGGTCGTCGCGGTCCTGATCCTGCTGGCGATCTCGCCCGTGATGCTGGCGACGGCGCTCGCCATCAAGCTCGACAGCAAGGGGCCGGTGTTCTTCAAGCAGCGCCGGCTCGGCTTCAACAACGAGGTGATCGAGGTCTTCAAGTTCCGCTCGCTCTATCACGAGCACGCCGATCCGGACGCCAAGCGCGTGGTGACCAAGGGCGACAACCGGGTGACGCGGGTCGGCCGCTTCATCCGCAAGACCTCGATCGACGAGCTGCCGCAGCTCCTCAACGTGCTGCGCGGCGATCTCTCGCTGGTGGGGCCGCGGCCGCACGCCATCCACGCGCCGCTCGCCAACAAGCTGTGGGACGACGTCGTCGACGGCTACTTCGCCCGCCACCGGGTCCGGCCCGGCATCACCGGCTGGGCCCAGATCAACGGCTGGCGCGGCGAGCTGGACAGCCCCGAGAAGCTCCAGCAGCGCGTCGAGCACGATCTCTATTACATCGAGAACTGGTCGCTGCTGTTCGATCTCTACATCCTGCTGCGCACGCCCTTCGCCTTGCTGAAGACGGAGAACGCCTATTGACCGCGGCCGCGCGACCGCAGCATGCGACCGGCCGGGCGAGGACGGCGCGATGACGCTCGCCGGCACCGCGACCCTGCCGCAGCGGGCGCCCTATCCGGCACCGCTCCGGCTCGCCGGCGGCCGGACACGTCGTCCGGCCGAGACGGCGGGCGAGCGGCTGCGGCTGGTGCTGCTGTGGCTGATCGCCTTCACCAGCGGCTTCGTCCAGGTCGAGCCCGCGCCCTACGAGCTGATCACGCTGGTCGCCATCGTGATCTACATGCTGACCGGCCTCACCCTGCGGGCGACGCTGCTGCCGCTCGTCGCCCTGCTGCTGGTGCAGAATCTCGGCTACATCGCCTCGCTGATGCCGGTGATCGAGCAGCCGCGCACCTTCATCTGGACGGCGGTCACCTGCTTCCTGTCGGTCACCACGCTGTTCTTCGCCATGGTGCTGTCGCAGAACACCGAGCGGCGCCTCGACATCCTGATCCGCGGCTATATCGGGGCGGCGCTCGTCACCTCGGCGATCGCGGTGCTGGCGTTCTTCCGTGTCCTGCCGAACTCCGACCAGTTCCTGCTCTATGCGCGGGCGAGCTCCACCTTCAAGGACCCCAACGTGTTCGGGCCGTTCCTGGTGCTGCCCGCCCTGGTGCTGATTCAGCGGCTGCTGGCGGGCCGGACGCTGCGCACCACCCTGGCGTCCGCCGGCATGATCCTGGTGATCGCGGCCGGACTGCTGCTCACCTTCTCGCGCGGCGCCTGGGGGCACTTCACCGTGTCGGCCGCCGTGATGCTCGGCCTCACCTACGTGACCACCCGCTCGGCCTCCGACCGCTTCCGCATCACCCTCCTGTCCACCGTGGGGGTGCTGGTGCTGGCCGGCTTCGTGGTGGTGCTGCTGTCGTTCGACATCGTCGGCGAGATGTTCAAGGTGCGCGCCAACCTGGTGCAGGACTACGACGCCGGCGAGCAAGGCCGCTTCGGCCGCCACATCGCCGGCCTGCTGATGGTGTTCGAGCTGCCGTGGGGCGTCGGCCCGCTCCAGTTCTCCAAGGAGTTCCACTACGAGCCGCACAACTCCTTCCTCAGCGCCTTCATGAACGGCGGCTGGCTCGCCGGCACCACCTGGGTGGCACTGACCGTGGTGACCCTGGTGGTGGGGCTCAAGCACGCCTTCGTGCGCACGCCCTGGCAGCCCACCTTCATCGCCGCCTATGCGGCCTTCGTGGGCGAGGTCGGCGAGAGCTACATCATCGACGTGGCGCACTGGCGCCACTACTTCCTGATCATGGGGATCGTCTGGGGCCTGATGGCGGCGGGACGCCCGGCGCCATCGCGGGCGCCGCCTCAGCCCTGAAGCTTGACGTACTGCTGATACGAGTAGCGCCGGCCGATGTCGTGGCGGTAGAGCCAGGCATCCATGGCGACGAGCGGCTTCTCCAGTCGCCCGCCCAGAAGGTAGAGCGAGACCAGCCCGAGGAAGTCCATCCGGGGGATCTCGATATCGACCTGAAAGAAGGTGCGCAGCACGTCGATCTCGCCGGGCGTCAGCGGGAACTCGTGGGGATCGCCGTATTTCGGCACCCACAGCTTGCCCACCACGTTCTCCCGAAACCACACCAGCAGGCGGCTCGCCGCGTTGTTCTCCCAGAAGAAGGCCCGGCCGCCCGGCCGCACGGCGCGGCGCAGCGCCCGGCAGAAATCGGGAAACGGCTCGAGGTGGTGCAGGATCATCGAGCCGTAGACGAAATCGACCGGCCCGAGGGTGTCGATGGTCATCGCGTCGCAGACCACCGGCCGAACAGTGTTGATCCCGCGCTCGCGGCAGCGCTGCTCCAGCGTGGCGATCGCCACCGGCGAGGCATCCACCGAGATCACCCGGGCGCCGATCTCGGCGAGCAGCAGCGACGAGGCGCCGGCCCCGCAGCCGAGATCGATCACCGTCTTGCCCCGCAGGTCGCCGAACCAGGCGGCGGCGGCCTGGATGGCGGCGCGCGTCTCGTCGGTCAGCTCCTTCGAGTAGATCGGGTTGGTCGAGTAGACCTCGTCCCAGTATCCGGACGAGATCGAGGCACCTTGCGGCCTCGCCGTCGCAGCTTCGTTCACGCGATCCTCCCGACACCGAGGGTGAGCGGCGGCGCGCGCCCGCGGGCGCGTCCGAGACCTCGAACCGATACGCGAGGGACCTTAGGTTTTAGTTTAACCCGGCCGGCGGCCGTCACAACCCTCCGCCACGCCGCGGTGTCCGGCGCGCGGGCAGCGGCCTCGCCATCGCCCCCGCGACGGCCGGCAGGCCCCCGCCCGTCGACGAGGGGTCGTCGGCGGATGGTCGCCGGCGGGTGATCGTTTGCGATGGATGAATGGTCGGAGCGGCGAGATTTGAACTCGCGACCCCCAGTCCCCCAGACTGGTGCGCTAACCGGGCTGCGCTACGCTCCGAGCGGCCGGGACTATAGTGATGCGGCCCCGGGCGCGCAACCGCTTCGGGACGCGAGGGGACCGGGTCTGCATCCGATGGGCCGCGATGCCCGGGCGGCGGCGCGCCGGCAGCCGCCTCGCGGCCGCACCGGCACCGCCGAGCAGCCGTCGATTCCGCCGCCGGCGAAAAGCGGTTATCAGGATGGGTCGGGGCGGCCCCGACGCCGCGCCCGTTGCAGGGAGATCGGCCGTGCGCGCCTTCGTGACCCTAGGAGTAGCCGCCCTCGGCGTCGCTCTCGCCACCGCCGCCGCTCCGCCCTCCGTTAAGGCCCAGCAGGCCGTGACGGTCGCCCCGGAAGCGACGGTGCCGCTGCCCGAGGGAACCCCGGCGGCGCGCGGGCGAATCCTCGTCCCGCTGCACTCCACCGTGATGGCGGGCGGTGGCCGCACCCGGCTCAACTTCTCGGGCGTCCTCTCGGTCCACAATCCGTCCGACCGCGACCCGCTGGTGATCGACGCGGTGGAGTATCGCGATCACGCCGGCCGGCTGGTCGAGCGCTCCCTGCCCCGCCCAGTGGCCCTGAAGCCGTTCGCGTCGCTCCAGGTGGTGATTCCCCAGGAGGACGTGCGCGGCGGCTTCGGGGCGAGCTTCGTGGTCGACTGGTCGTCGCCGGCGCCGATCGAGGAGCCGGTGGTCGAGGCCGTCATGGTGGCGGTGCACGGCACCCAGGGGTTCAGCTTCGTGTCGCCCGGCCGCCGCGTCGCGCGGCCCTGACCATCGCTCCGGCCCGGGTTCAGACCCGCCGGCGCGGGAGCGGCGGCACCGGCGCCACGGCGGCAGCCGGCAGGCCGTCGGGGCGCACCCGGCTCATCCAGCCCTCCGTCTCCAGGGCGCGTACGAGGGAGTCGGTCGCCAGGCGGATATCGATGGTCGAGCCGGTCTCGGCGGCGATCAGCAGCAAGCGGGCCACGGCGGCCCAATGCGGCCGGCGCCGGCTGCCGAACGGCAGATCGTCGAGCAACGCCCGATTGGCGTCGATCAGCGTCCGCATCGGCCGCATCGGTCCGGACTTGGGGGTCACGAAGTAGGCGAGTTCCGCGTTCCAATCCATCGAACAATCCAGCACGCGGACCCGGCGCGCTGACGGGCGAAAGTCGAGAAACGAATCCAAAAGCGAACGCTCAATAGCGCAGTCCAGATCCGCCGCGGCGGTATCCTGCGCCTCGGCGACGCGACCCATCGTCCCTACGGATCGCCGTGACCAAAGTCGACTGCCAACAATCGACTGAGCATGCACTGTCGACGAACTGCGACGGCAGCGCGCCACGCACGAGACTCAGGGGGACGGATCGTCGATCACCCAGCCGACTTTGTCGAGAGGCGCCTCCATGCGGTAGCGCAGGCCGGCCGTCGCATACTCGATCTGATGCTTGCCGATGCGCCGCATGGTGTCCTCGATGATCTTGCGGCCGTAGCCGCTGCGAGTCGGCGGCACGACGTTCGGGCCGCCGCTCTCCTGCCAGGACAGCACGAAGGCGGTCGGCCGCATCTCGGGCTCGATGCGCCAGTGCACCGACACGCTGCCGTCAGGTGACGACAGGGCGCCGTACTTCACGGCGTTGGTGGTCAGCTCGTGCAGCAGCAGCGCGAAGCTCTGGGCGGCGTTCTGCTTCACCATCACCTCGACGCCGTCGAGGGTGACGCGGTCCGCGAAGGCCGATGTCTCGGAGGCGAGGATCTGGCGCAGCGGCGCGCCGCGCCACTCCTGCTCGGTCATCATGGTGTAGGCCCGGCCGAGCGACTGGAGACGGTCGACGAACACGTCGCGCGCCTCGCGCAGCGTCCGCTCGCCGCTCAGGCTCGACAGCGCCACCGACTGGATCACCGCGAACAGGTTCTGAATGCGGTGGTTCAGCTCGCCGATCAGCAGCCGCTGGCGGTCCTCGGAGCGCTTGCGCTCGGTGATGTCGGCCAGCATGGCGAGCACATACACCTCGCCGTCGATCGGCAGCGGCTTGAGCGCGATCTCGACCGGAAACTCGCTGCCGTCGCGGCGGCGCGCCGTCAGATCACGGCCGATGCCCATCGGCCGCTCGCGCGGCATCAGGTCGAAGACGCGGCGCATCTCGGGATGAATGTCGCGGAAGCGGTCGGGAACCAGCACCTCGATCGGCAGGCCGAGCAGCTCACCGTGGCCGAAGCCGAGCATCTCCTCGGCATGCTCGTTGGCGAAGACGATCCGGGCCGCGCCATCCGTCAGGATCAGGCCGCTCGGCCCCGTCTCGAGGATCAGGTGAACGATGTCGCGTGGAGACCGCATCTCAATCCAACAATCTAACGAGGCTATTGCAGCTCGAATTCGACGGCAACCACGACTTTGCCCGGCGACTCTCCCACCCGGACCATCCGAGCCGACGATCGGGCATGGAAGCCCGCCGCAATGTGACAGGGCTCACAGAAAGGGTTCGCCACGGGTGACGCCCGGATCAGTCACCCGCCGGCAGGCCCCGTCGGGATCGATCCGACGCAGCCGAACCCGTCGCAGCTCGAGACTCGACGCAGACCGAGATTCGACCCGGCACATTGCCGCAGTCGATCTCGCTCTATAGTCGAATTCATTCGTTGATGAAGATCAATCGGATGCATCGACGGCCGCGAAGCCGGCGAACGGGCGGCCCTCAGCCGGCCGATCACCCCGGGTCCGGCCGCCGGCCGGCCCCGGAGCGACCGAGATCAGGATCTAAAAATTCTGCCGAAAGCCCTTGCGGGATCTCGCTTCGACAGCCGACTGGAGCATCCGGCGCCAGTCGCGACGACGCCGTCGCGGATCACTTCTCGACGAAGTCCGCGCAGCGCTGGATCGCGTCGCTCCCGCCCCACGGCATGATCGGCACCGAGGACGTCGAGTTCTTCGGCGACCCTTCGATGATCCTGTCAGAATAGACCATGTAGACGAGCACGTTGCGCTTCACGTCGCAGCCGCGGACGATCTGCATCTTCTTGAAGAACAGGGAGCGTCGCTGGCGGAACACGTCCTCGCCCTGCTCGAACTTCTTCTTGAAGCGGATGGGACCGATCTGGCGGCACGCCAGGGAGATGTCCGAGACCTCCTCGGCGAGGCCGAGCCAGCCCTTGAAGCCGCCCTTCTCGGGCACCGTGAAGTGGCAGGCGACACCGTCGACCTCCGGGTCGTCGAGCCCGTAGGTGGCGAGCTTGTCGTTGGGGCTCAGCCACTTGAAGACGGTGGACCGGCGGAAGACGAGGTCCGGCTCCTCGGCCGCGACGGCGGGACTCTGGAGAGCCGCGACCGCCACCACGACGGCGAGACCGGCGGCCACCCGGCGCGCCACGCCCCGGACCGACAGGATGCAATCGAGAGACATGAGAAACTCCGTGAAGGGTAACGGCGCCGTGGAAACGCGCGTCCGCAAGCGGTGATGAGATAGGGTTTGAATCGTGAGGTGCGAAGACAAGCACCGCGGAATTTCAGGCGGTTGGGCGAACGCCCTGCGGGCCACGAAGCCGGGCCGGGCGACGGCCGACCGGATGACGGCCGGCCGGCCGCGTGAGGGCCGGCGTCAGAACGGGAAGAAACCGCCGCGGCCCCAGGCGGGCGGTGGCGGTGGTGGTGCGCTGCCCAAGCCGCGGCCCGGATAAGCCTCGGCGCGCCGCCATCCACCGTCCCAGGACTCGCCGCCACGGGCCGTCTCGGTGTTGCGCGGGCGGGTCTTCTTGCGGGCCTTCTTGCGGGGCTTTTCGGCAGCCTGCGCGGTCGGCTTCTCGTCGTCGGCCGCCATCACGGCCTCCCGGGGCGGGACCACCGTGTCGGCCGCTTGCGCAGGCGATGCCGGCACGGTCGATGCGGTCGTGTCCGGGGCAGTCGAGCCACGCGCGGCCGAGACGGAAGGCTCGGGCTTCGGCGGGACCGGCGCGGCGATCGCGGCGGGCGGAGCAGCGGCGGGCGGAGCAGCGGCGGGCGGAGCAGCGGCGGGCGGAGCAGCGGCACGCCCATTCGGCTCGCGGTCTGGCCGGATGGAGCCGATGGGCGCCATGGCGGTCGGGTTGGCACTCGGCCGGTTGCGCGGACGCGACGACGGCGCCGCCGCCGTCTCCGGGGCAGCCCGCTCGGCGACGGCACGGTCCGACGGCGGACGTTCGCCGGCCGGCGGTCCGGCCCCGACCGTCTCGACGGCGGCTGCCGAGGACGCGGCGGCGGACCGCGCCGGGCCCGCAGCATCCCGGGCCGATGTCGCACTTGCCGTCGGGGTCACGGTTGCCGAGGGGATCACACTTGCCGTCGCGGCGGTCTCGCCGCTTCGCCCAACCGGCGCATCGAGCGCCGTCGGCCGCACCAGCTCGGCGACCGCCACATAGCCGGCGAGCAGTCCGACCGCGCCGATCGCGGTGACGCCCGCGACCCGGGATATCGACCAGCGCCGGCGCGGCGGCCGCGCATGCTCGGGCCAGAGCGAGAAGTCATGAGAGCGGCGCGGCATCGGTCGGGTCCGGTACGCAAGGTCGGTCACGGGAGGGAGTGTTGTGCGACCCGACAACGCATCGGATGACCAAAGGTTCCTTCGCGGGACGACTCTGTCGCGCGAAACTACAACCAGGATGGCCTACGTCGGACGCGGCGCCGTCGCCGCGTCCTGAAGCATCGCGTCTCGACGCGACGGATTCCCGTCGATCAGACCGATACGGCGACGCCCTTCTCGGGCACGATCACCCGGGTGGCGTGCCCCGCCATGGCGGCGACGAACCTGTCCGCCGTCTGGTCGATGATCGGGAATGAGCCGTAGTGGCAGGGAATCACCGCGTCGAGCTGGAAGAAGCGCTTGACCGCGAAGGCCGCCGACGCCGCCCCCATGGTGAAGCGGTCGCCGATCGGCACCATGGCGATCTTCGGGGCGTGCAGCTCGGCGATCAGCCCCATGTCGGAGAACACGTCGGTGTCGCCCATGTGATAGACGGTCGGCTCGCCGGGCGCCTTGACGACGACGCCGCACGGATTGCCGAGATAGACGGGCATGCCGTCGACGACGTCGCCCGAGGAATGATCGGCCCGCACCAGCGTCACCGTGAAGCCGCCGAGATCGGTGGTGCCGCCGGTGTTCATCGGGTTGAACTTTTCGAGCCCCTTCGACACCAGCCACATGCCGAGATCGTAGTTGGTGGTGACCGTCGCGCCGGTCTCGCGGGCGATGTCCAAGGTGTCGCCGACGTGATCGCCGTGGCCATGGGTGACGAGGACGTGGCTCACCCCGCGGATGGCCGCGGCGCGATCCGACACGAAGGCCGGATTGCCGGTGAAGAACGGATCGATCAGCACCGCGGTGCCCTTGAAGTCGAGCCGGAAGGCGGAATGGCCGAACCAGGTGATCTGCATGCGACGTCTCCCCGCTGCCGGGCGCGCACGACCGCGCGGCGCGCCACCGAAACGAACGACGGCAGACTAAGCCGCGCTCCCGCCTGGGCGTCAATCGCGCGCGCCTCCGCGCGAACGCGGCGGTGCGCCGCGTGGCGCGGGATCGAGCGGGACGATCGATCGGCGACGATCACGCTGGCGAGGGTGGCGACGGCGTGATAGGCGAGCCTCATGCCCGCCATCGTGGTCCCTCTCGTCGAGCTGATCCCTCTCCTGCCGGAGCGCGGCGCGCTCGTCGGCCTCGATCTCGGCGACAAGACCATCGGGGTCGCGGTCAGCGATCCCGACCGCCGGCTCGCCACCGGGGTGGAGACCATCGGGCGCAAGCGCTTCACCGACGATGCCGCGCGCCTGCTGGCGCTGGCGGCGGAGCGGCGGGTGGTGGGGCTGGTGCTCGGCCTGCCCCTCAACATGAACGGCACCGAGGGGCCGCGCGCCCAGTCGACCCGCGCCTTCGCCCGCAATCTCGCCCGCCTGACCGAGCTGCCGATCGGCCTGTGGGACGAGCGGCTGTCGACCACGGCGGTCGAGCGCGAGCTGATCGCGGCCGATGCCAGCCGCGCCAAGCGCAAGGCGGTGATCGATCAGCACGCGGCGATCTTCATCCTCCAAGGCGCCCTCGACCGACTGGCCCGCGGACCGACCTGACCCGGCCGAGAACGAAAGAAAGGGCGGGTCCGAAGACCCGCCCCTCTGCTCAACTCACATTCGCAACCGTCATGCCCGGTCAGTAGGGCAGCACGGTGCCCTGGGTGCCGGGTTGGCCGGAGATCTCGGCGACGCCGTAGTCAGCATCGCGAGTCCCGCAGGCGCCGTAGTAGCCGTAGCCGCGGCCCGAGTCGGTGGAGATCCAGCAGCCGCCGCCCGCACTCGCCGCATAGGCGGCCCCCGCGCCGGCACCGTTGACCGGACCCGCCGCCGCATAGGCGCCGTACGGATCGGCTGCCGGGACATAGCCGTAGTTGACGCCGCCGGTGAACGGGCTGAGCGCCGCGCCGGCGACCCCGGACGCGATGCCGAGGCCAGCCCCGACCGCGCCCGTCGCGATGCCGACGCCGGTGCCCACCGCCCCGGCCGCGAGGCCGGCTCCGGCGTGAACCGGATTGGCGTAGCCGGCGCGGGCATAGCCGGCATGACCACCGTGATAGTGAGTCTGCGTGACGACGCGGTCGGCCTTGACCGAGCGGCCGTGGCGCGACTTGGCGTCGCTCGGGGTGGCAGCGCCGAGCGCCAGCGCTCCGGCGAGACCAGCGGCGAGCGCGTAATGAGCCATCGTCTTCATGGTGTCGTACTCCTGTTTTTCCGTGAGGGACGACGGGCCGTGCGACAACACCCGCACCTGCCCGAGCAGGCGCGTCGACGCCGATCGCATGGGGTGCCGGAAAGCCGTTCCGGGACATCCGTCAGGAAGATCCCGGCCGTCCCTGTCGGCCCGTCCGTGCCGTCCTCACCTGTTCAACGGGCCTGGACGCGGATCGGTTCCGCTGCGTTGCAGCAATCGTCATCGTATTGAAATGAAACCGTCATCGGCCGTGCACCGCGCCGCGATACCGGGCCGCCACGCAACCACCCCGGGATTGCCGCGGTCCGGTCACAGGCGGTCACCACCCGGCGCCCTCACCCCGGCATGGCGCGGGCGAGGAGCCGGTCCATCTCGGCGCTCGACAGTCGGCTGGTGCCGAGGGTGGCGCCGCGCTCGCCGGCCAGATGGCTGCGGGCGAACGGCTCCGCGGCCGGCGAGGCACCGGCCCGCAACGCGGCGGCGGCGGCGAGCGATCCCAGCCGCTCGACCACGGCCCGTCCGCCCCCCGGCTCGGCGGACCGGAGGGCCAGTCGCACCGCCTCGGCGCTGGCATGGGCGCCCGGCAGATCGCCGGCCTCGGCGAGAAGATCATCGACCACTGCCGTCACCGCCTCGGGGTCGCGCTCGACGATGCGCAGGACATCGAGGCAGACGACATTGCCGGAGCCCTCCCAGATGGCGTTCACCGGCGCCTCGCGATACAGCCGCGGCAGCACCCCGTCCTCGATGAAGCCATTGCCGCCGAGGCACTCCATCGCCTCCGCCACGAAGGCCGGCGTGGCCTTGGTGATGCGATACTTGGCGACGGGGGTCAGGAGCCTCGCCCGCATCCGCTCGCCCGGCTCCTCGGCGGCCCGGTCGAACGACCGCGCCAGCCGGAACGCCAGCGCCACCGCAGCCTCCGCCTCCAGGGCGAGATCCGCCAGCACCGCCCGCATCATCGGCTGATCCGACAAATGGCGGCCGAACACCCCGCGGTGCCGCGTGTGGTGGACGGCGCGCGAGAACGCGGCCCGCATCAGGCCGGCCGACGAGACGGCACAGTCGAACCGGGTGAGCTGCACCATCTCCATGACGGTGCGCACGCCGGCGCCCTCCTGGCCCAGCCGCCAGCCGAAGGCGCCGCGGAATTCCACCTCGGCGGAGGCGTTGGCGCGATTGCCGAGCTTGTTCTTGAGGCGCTGGAGCTGGAGCGCGTTGACCTCGCCGTCCGGCCGGAAGCGCGGCACCAGCACGGCGGTGGGACCGGCCGGGGCCTGCGCCAGCACCACGAAGGCGTCGCTCATCGGCGCCGACATGAACCACTTGTGGCCGGTGACGAGATAGCCGTCGGCGGTCGGCTCGGCCACCGTGGCGGCGCCGCGCACGTCGGTGCCGGCCTGCCGCTCGGTGACCGCCATGCCGACGGTGATGCCGAACTTCTCGGACCACGGCCGGAAGTCCGGATCGTAGTGGCGGTTGACGATCTTGCGGATCATCTCGGCGGCGCTCGGCGGCCCGCCGGCGGCCAGCACGGCGACCGCCGCCCGGGTGGTGATGATGGACGACAGATGCCCGTTCTCCACCTGGGCGACCATGTAGACGCGGGCCGCCCGGGCCACCTCGGCGGGGGCGTCGGCGCGCTCGCCGTCGGTGGTCCAGGTCGAGCAATGCAGGCTCGACCCGACGCTTTCCTTCATCAGGTGATGATAGGCGGGGTGGAATTCCACGGTGTCGCGGCGGAAACCACTGGCATCGTAGGCCTGGAGACGCGGCACGTTCTCGTTGGCGAGACGGGCCTGCTCGGCCATCTCGCCGGCGCCCCAGCGGCGCCCGAAGGCGGCGAGCAGCCGCGCCTCGTCGCCGAGCCCATTGATCTTGACCGCCTCGGCGAGCGGCGGATCGCTCGCGAACAGGTCGAGATCCGCCAACGGCGGCGACTGGTTGAACCGCGCCTGATCGCCCATCCGTCCGGCCTCCATCACCGCCATTTGCGTCTCGCGTTCCGGACCGTTGGGGACAACTGGGGGGAACGGGAGGACGCGCTTGCTGCCATTCTCGAACGGGCCTATACGGTCCGCTTTGATGAATGTAGCACCCAAACCCGCATTCGTGCTCGGCCACCGTCATTTGCTGGGCATCGAAGGCCTGTCGCGCGAGGAGATTGTCGGGCTCCTCGATCTCGCCGAGGAATTCGTCGAGCTCAACCGCCAGGTCGAAAAGAAGCGCACCTCCCTGCGCGGCCGCACCCAGATCAACCTGTTCTTCGAAGCGTCCACCCGGACGCAGTCGTCGTTCGAGCTCGCCGGCAAGCGGCTCGGCGCCGACGTGATGAACATGTCGGTCTCGGCCTCGTCCATGCGCAAGGGCGAGACGTTGATGGACACCGCCATCACGCTCAACGCCATGCACCCCGATATCCTGGTGGTGCGGCACAATGCCTCCGGCGCCGTCAAGCTGTTGGCCGACAAGGTCGACTGCTCGGTGGTGAACGCCGGCGACGGCTCCCACGAGCACCCCACCCAGGCGCTGCTGGACGCTCTCACGATCCGCCGCAACAAGGGCCGCATCGAGGGCCTGACGGTGGCGATCTGCGGTGACATCCTGCACTCGCGGGTGGCCCGCTCCAACATCATCCTGCTCAACGCCCTCGACGCCCGGGTCCGGGTGGTCGGCCCCGCCACCCTGCTGCCGCCCGGCATCGAGCGGTTCGGGGTCGAGGTCTTCCGCGACATGCGCCAGGGCCTGCGCGACGCCGACATCGTCATGATGCTGCGCCTCCAGCGCGAGCGCATGAACGGCTCCTTCATTCCCTCCTCGACCGAGTACTTCGCCTATTACGGCCTCGACGAGACCAAGCTGGCCTACGCCAAGCCGGACGCTCTGGTGATGCATCCGGGCCCGATGAACCGCGGCGTCGAGATCGACTCGGCGGTCGCCGACGGCGCCCGCTCGCTGATCCGCGAGCAGGTGGAGATGGGCGTCGCGGTGCGCATGGCGGTGCTCGAGGCGCTGGCGCGGAACCTGCCCAATGCGTGACGGCGTCGGCGAGACAGTCCCTTTCCCCGTCCGCCCCGACGTCGTCACCCTCGTTTCCGATCCCCGACACTCACATCCGACACTCTCGCCGGGGCCGCCCCGGCGAGCCCTCACGCCGAACGCTCGGCTCGTCCGTCCGACGCCGGTGCGCCTGCCGCGCCCGACGAACGCATCGTGTGACCATGCCCGCTGATCGCCGCCCCATCCTGCTCACCAACGCCCGCATCGTCGATCCGTCGCGCGATCTCGACATCGTCGGCGACCTCCTGATGACCGACGGCCAGGTCCGCGACGTCAAGCGCGGCATCCGGGCCGGCGGCGTGCCGGAAGGCACCGAGGTGATCGACTGCACCGGCAAGCTCGTCGCTCCCGGCCTCGTCGACATGCGCGCCTTCATCGGCGAGCCGGGCGCCGAGTATCGCGAGACCTTCGCGTCGGCGAGCCACGCGGCGGCGGCCGGCGGCGTCACCACCATCGTGTGCCAGCCCGACACCCATCCGCCCATCGACGATCCGGCGACCGTCGACTTCGTGCTGCGCCGCGCCCGCGACACCGCCATCGTGCGGGTGCATCCGATGGCGGCGCTGACCAAGGGCCTCAAGGGCGAGGAGATGACCGAGATCGGCCTGCTGAAGGCCGCCGGCGCCGTCGCCTTCACGGACGGGGCCAAGAGCGTCACCAACGCCAAGGTGATGCGGCGCGCCCTCACCTACGGCCGCGACTTCGACGCCCTCGTGGTGCACCACACCGAGGACCCCGACCTGTGCTCCGACGGCGTGATGAACGAGGGCGAGTACGCGGCGCGGCTCGGCCTGCTCGGCATCCCGTCGATCGCCGAGACCATCATGCTGGAGCGCGACATCCGTCTCGTGGAGATCGCCAGGGGGCGCTATCACGCCGCCTCGCTCACCTGCGCCGAGTCGCTCGAGGTGCTGTCGCGCGGCAAGCAGGCGGGGCTCGACGTGTCGGCCTCCGCGTCGATCAACCACCTCACCCTCAACGAGCTCGACGTCGGCTCCTACCGCACCTTCTGCAAGGTGGCGCCCCCGCTGCGGCCGGAGAGCGACCGCGCCGCCCTGGTGGCGGCGCTGCGCGACGGGCTGATCGACGTCGTGATGTCGGACCACAATCCGCAGGACGTCGAGACCAAGCGGCTGCCCTTCGCCGAGGCGACGCCCGGCGCGGTCGGCATCGAGACCATGCTGGTGGCGGGGCTGCGCCTCGTCCATGCGGGCGACGTGCCGCTGGCGACGCTCCTGCGCGCCATGTCGACGCGGCCGGCCGAGCTGCTGGGCCTGCCCGGCGGCACCCTCAAGCCCGGCAGCCCGGCCGACGTGATCGTCGTCGATCTCGACAGCCCGTGGGTGCTCGACCGCGAGATCCTCAAGTCGAAGTGCAAGAACTCGCCGTTCGATGAGGCGCGCCTTCAAGGTCGCGTGGTGCGCACCATCGTGGGCGGCCGCACCGTCTACGAGCTGATCTGAGAGAGGCAGTGACGCCCCAACCGGCGCGCCACATCGCGGTGCGCCAGACCGAAAAAGCCACGTCGCCTTGCGGCACGCGGCACCTTTAGGTAATTTCGGTAGCACCTCCATTTCGTCGCGAACCTATTGTCGACCAGAGCGTCGCCGATGCCCCGGACCCTGACCGAGTATCGCGTCTTCATCGGCTCGCCAGGCGGCCTCGACGAGGAGCGCAAGGGCTTTCGCGCCACCATCGACCGCTTCAACGAGGTCCACGGCAATCCGACTGGCGTGGTGTTCGCGGCGGTCGGCTGGGAGGAGACGCTCGGCGGCGTCGGCCGGCCGCAGGCGCTGATCAACGAGGATCTGCGCGGCTGCGACTACGCGGTGTTCGTGCTGCACGACCGCTGGGGCAGCCCGACCGGCAACGGCAAGACCTCCGGCACCGAGGAGGAATGGGACCTCGCCCTGGAGCTCTACGCGGCCAATACGATCCGCAACATCGGCCTGTTCTTCAAGGATGTCGATGCGGCGAGGCTGCGCGATGCCGGCCCGCAGCTCATCAAGGTGCTCGACTTCAAGAAGGCCATCGAGGCGGAGCGCAAGCACCTGTTCAAGGCCTATGGCCACGCCGACGAGTTCTGCGACACGCTGGAACGGCACCTGGCCAGATGGCTGCGCGACCATGGCGCCGGCCGCGCGGCAAGCTTGTCGATCGGGCCGGACGGACCGAGCGTTGCGGCGGAGTCTCACAGCCTGGCCGTCGAAACCGCAAAGCCGGGAGCGGCCGAGACGGCCGCGCCATCACTCGCCTATTGGCTCGGGGAAGCCAAGGCGCTGCTCGAACTGACGCCGCCCGATGCGCAGGGTGCCCTGTTCTGCGCCGAGCGCGCCGTGGCTTTGGCGACGAACGATGTGGACTGGGCCGGGGCCGAGAATCTGCGCGGCGCGGCGCGCCTTCACCTGAACGACCTGCCGGGCGCGATCGAGACCTTCGAGGCCATCGTGGTGCGGCTCGACGCGGCGACTACGCCCGCCGAGCAGGAGCGGCTGGCGACGGCTCTCTTCAACAAGGGCGCGACGCTCAGCGTGCTCGGACGCAGCGACGAGGCGATCGCCCTCTATGACGAGGTGATCGCCCGCTTCGGCAGTGCTACCGAGCCCGCCCTGCGCGAGCCGATCGCAAAGGCGCTGGTCAACAAGGGCGTAACCCTCGGCGCGTTCAAACGCGGCGACGAGGCGATCGCCGCCTATGACGACGTGATCGCCCGCTTCGGCAGCGCGCCGGAACCGGAGATCAAGGCGCTGGTCGACAAGGCGCAGTTGTGGCGGGATGCGTAGAAACCAAAGCGGCCGGAGGAATCATAAGACGGCTGTGGGATCGCACCCGGCGCTACCGCGCTGAGGCGTCGCCCTACCCCTTGTTCCCGTACAGGCCGGCGGCGCCGACGCCCGGGGCGGCGAACAGCTCCGCCGCGCGGGTCGGGTCGGTGGCGGCGAGCGAGCCCGGCGCTGCCTGGGCGACCGCGCCCGAGAGTGCCGCCGCCACATGCGGGCGGCTCGCCCACAGCTCGGTGATGAAGCGCGACACCCCGGCCCGCTGCGGCTCGTCCTGGAAGAGACTGTGGAACAGCGGCGACGACGCCGTGCGGGCGGCATCCGGCTGGTAGGTCGACGGCGCGAACAGCTCGGGATCGAGTCGATCCGCCGTGCGGGTGGCGGCGACCGGCGTCACCACCGCGGCGGCCGCCATCTGGGTGGCGCTCGTCCGCGCCTGATCGAAGCGGCCGACCAGCACGCCGTAGACCTGGGCGAAGCTGCGCGGCGCACCGGAGCGGTCGTAGAAGATCGAGCGGTTCGCCGCGGCGGCCTGCGGGAACGCCTCGGCCGCGATGCCGGACGGATTGCGGCCCGCCTGGGTGATCAGCTTGGCGGCGCCACCGGCACCGAGGAAATGCGCGATGTAGAGCTCGCCCTCGCTCGGCGGCCGGCCGAGCCGGGCTTCCAGCCGGTCCGCGTTGCGCCGGGTGAAGGCGCCCGCCATGGCGGCGTTGGCGGCCGGGTCGCTGCGCAGGCTCATCACCGCCTGACGCTGCGCCGGATCGACGACTTCGTAGCGGCCCGAAGGGGTGCGGGTGATGGCATCGGCATAGCGCCCGAGGCCGAGCGCCGGGCCCGCCTCCTTCACCATGGTCAGCCAGGTCTGGTCGATGAACTGGAACAGCCCGCGGGCCGAGGACGTCCCGGCGGCGGCGCGCGGATTGAAGTCCGACTCGACCTTGGCGGTGGCGAGCAGATACTCGAAGCTGGCGCCCGTGTTCCGCGACGCCGTCCGGATGGCGTCGTTGACGGCCCATCCGGAGGTCGCTGAGAGGGAGGCGGAGACAGCCACGGTCTACCCGAGGGTCGAGGGCCGACACGGACCCATGAGGACGGATCGAGGTTGCGCCATTATGGTAAACAAAAGATGAATCGTCCGCCGGCCACGCGCCCTCGCCCGGGCTCGGCCGACCCGGCGGCGGTCACACCGGGAGCAGCAGCATGTCGTACGCCACGGCCGTCAGGCATCCGCGCGGCGGACTGTATTTCGAGGATTTCGCCATCGGCGAAGTGATCGAGCACCGCCTGCGGCGGACCGTCACCCAGATGGACAACGTGCTGTTCTCCAACATGACCTTGAACCCGCAGCCGCTGCACATCGACCGGCACTTCTGCGAGAACGAGACCCAGTGGGGGCGGCCGCTGATCAACTCGCTGTTCACGCTCGGCCTGATGATCGGCCTGTCGGTCACCGACCTGACGGTCGGCACCACCATCGCCAATCTCGGCATGACCGACGTCGTGTTCCCCCATCCGCTGTTCGACGGCGACACGGTGCGGGCCACCACCGAGGTGATCAACAAGCGCGAATCGCAGTCGCGGCCGAATGCCGGCATCGTCGAGCTGCACCACCGCGCCTACAATCAGAACGACAGGCTGGTGGCCGAGTGTCGCCGCCAGGCGTTCATGCTCAAGCGCCCCGTGTGAGGTCCCCATGCGGTCCCTGCTGTTCGTGCCGGCCGACGCCGAGAAGAAGCTCGCCAAGGCGATGGAGTCGGGCGCCGACGCCCTGATCGTCGACCTGGAGGATTCGATCGCGCCGGAGCGCAAGGCGACGGCCCGCGCCGCCGCGGCGGAGTTCCTGGCGACGGTCGCCGCCTGGCCGAGCCGGCCGCGGCTCCTGGTGCGGGTCAACGGCCTCGACACCGGGCTGATCGATGCCGATCTCGATGTGGTCATCCCGGCGCGCCCCGACCTGGTGATGCTGCCGAAGGCCGAAGGCGGCGCCGCCGTCATCCATCTCGACGCCAAGCTGGCGGTGCGCGAGGCGACCGGCGGGCTGCCGGACGGGCATGTCGGCGTCGTCGCCATCGCCACCGAGACGGCGCGCTCGCTGTTCCTCGCCGGCACCTATCAGGGGGCGAGCCTCCGGCTCGCCGGCCTCACCTGGGGGGCCGAGGACCTGTCGGTCGATCTCGGCGCCGAGGCGAATCGCGACGCCGACGGCCGCTTCCTCGACCCCTATCGGCTCGCCCGCACCCTCTGCCTGGCCGCCGCCGCGGCGGCGCGCGTGCAGGCGATCGACACCGTGGCGGTCGACTTTCGCGACGAGGCCCGGCTGCGGCGCGAGTGCGAGGAGGCGCGTCGCGACGGCTTCACCGGCAAGATGGCGATCCACCCGGCCCAGGTGCCGATCATCAACGCAGTGTTCACGCCCACGCCGGACGCGGTGGCGAAGGCCCAGGCGATCGTCGACGCCTTCGCGGCGGCGCCGGGAGCCGGCGTGGTCGGGATCGGCGGCGTCATGTACGACCGCCCTCACCTCGCCCGCGCCGCGGCGCTGCTGGGCCGCGCCAAGGCGGCCGAAGAGGCATAACCACCACCACGCCAAGCCGATCAGGCTGGCAGCACCGCCTCGAGAATCTGGCCGGTCTGCGATTCGGTCATCAGCAGGGTGCGGCCGTCCGGGCGCAGCACTGCGTTGGTAAGGGTGCGTCCCGCACAGGAGCGGACCCGGAACAGCGGCTCGCCCAGCTCCGACAGCACCCAGGCGCAGCCATGGCCGGGATCGCAGACGATCAGCCGGCCGGCCGGATCGACGAGCAACCCGTCCGGTCCCGAGAGGCCGCCCGGCAGGCGGGTGAACACCTGCGTCTTGGCGGCGAGCGCCGCGGGCGCGAGCGGCACCCGCCACACCTCGGCGGCGCGCGTCAGCGCCAGATACGCATGGGTCTCGGCGGCGTTCACGGCGACCCCGTTGGGCGAGGCCGCGTTGCCGATCAGCCGGTCGAGGCGGCCGTCCGGCCACAGCCGATAGAGCCGGCCGCTCGGGTCCTGCATGCCGGTCTGCCCCTGATCGGTGAACAGCACCGAGCCGTCCGACAACACCGCGAGATCGTTGAGGCCCTTGAAGCTCTCGCTGTTCACCGTGGTGCGCACCGGATGAATGGTGGCGTTCTCCGGATCGATGCGCAGCAGGCCACGGCGATAATCGGCGACCAGCAGGCTGCCGTCGCGTGCCACCTTCATGCCGTTCGGCCAGCCGTCGTACTCGTGAACCAGGCTCCAGCGCCGGCTGGCGTCGATGGAGAAGATGCGGCCGTACGGGATGTCGGCCACGTAGAGGGTGCCGTCGGCGGCGAGGCACGGCCCTTCGAGAAAGCTGTCGATCGTAACGCCGGGCTTGTTGGCCGCCCCCCATTCGGTCGGGCGCGGCTGGCGGAAGATGTCGGGCAGCGTGGCGTGGACGCGGCTCTCGATGTCGGTCGGCGGCGCGAACCAGGTCATGATCGGTGCGGTGGTGAGAGACGGGCGAAGCCTAGCCCAACCCGCACCGCACCGAAAGCGCCCGCGCGGGTTTCACCCTTGCGCCGAGACGGCTAACCTGGGTCGCGAAGCACCTCGGCGCCAGAAGCACCTCGGCGCCATCAGCCCGCGGTCGCGCCAGACGGGAGCCATCATGCCGATTATCGATCCGCGCCGCTCGATCCTGGTGGTCGTCGATTTCCAGGCCCGGCTGATGCCGGCGATCCACGACGCCGCGACGGCGATCGCCAACGCCCGCCGGCTGCTCGACGCCGCCGCGATGCTCGACATTCCGGTGGTATTCACCGAGCAGAACCCGACCGGCCTCGGCCCGACCGTGCCGGAGCTCGTCGTGCCGGGGCGGCCGGTGGTGCCCAAGATGACCTTCGACGCCGTGCGCGCGCCCGGCTTCCTCGACCGCGTGCCGGGCGACCGCGCCGCCGTGGTGACCGGCTGCGAGGCGCATGTCTGCGTCGGCCAGACGGTGCTCGGCCTGCTCGCCACCGGGCGCGCCGTCCATGTCGTGCGCGACGCCGTCGGGTCGCGGCGGCCGGAAAGCAAGGAGACCGCACTCGCCCGCATGGCCCGCCACGGGGCCGAGATCGTCACCACCGAGATGGTGGTGTTTGAATGGCTGGAGACCGCCGAGCACCCGCGCTTCCGCGAGGTGGCGCGGCTGATCCGTTAGCGGCAGCCGCCCCGCCCAGAGTGGCGTTCTTGTCAGCGGCCGGTCCTGTGCGTATCTTCTGTCTACACAGCAATATAGCCCGTGTAGACAACCGCCATGGCCCTCCACATCCGCGACGCGCGTGCCGGGCTGCTCGCCCGGGAATTGGCCGAGCGCCGCGGCGTGACCATGACACAGGCGGTGATCGACGCCCTCGAGGTGGCGCTGGCTCGAGAGGGTCGTCCGCTGGCCGAGCGGCTGCGCGACATCGCTCGCGAGGCGGCGCGGCTGGGCGACCCGCACCGCGCCCGCCCGGTGGACGAACGAGAGGTCGATGATCTCTGGGGCGGTTCATGATCTTCGTCGACACGTCGGCCATCGTGGCGATCCTCGGTGCCGAGCCCGAGGCGACAGTCCTGGCCGATACGATCGAAGCGGCCGATCATGCGATATCGGCCGGCCATGTGGTGCTCGAAGCATCGATGCGACTGTCGACCCTGCTCGGCCTCACGCCCACCCTGGCGGATGCGTTGGTCACGCGGCTGCTGCGTGAAGCACGCATCGAAGTGGTGCCGATCACCGAGGACATCGCGCATCTCGCGGTGGCGGCCTTCGAGCGGTACGGCAAGGGACGGCACGAGGCGCGACTGAACTTCGGCGACTGCCTGTCCTATGCGTGCGCCGACGCTCACGCGGCGGCCTTGCTGTTCAAGGGCGACGACTTCGCCGCCACCGATGTGCGCCGTGCCGCACCGAGCCCACGGCCGAGCCCCTGAGCCGGCGCGCGCCGTTCCGGACCACCGTGTCAAACTGAAAGGCGTCGATATTTACTCTTATATCAATTGCTTGCCGCTCTTCGTCGGCGCCTCGATACCGCAGGCCGGACGCCCGCATCGCCGCCGAACCGCCACACCGATGCCGGGTTTCACCACGGCGCCGCCGGACTTTCGTCCGACGATGTCATGGTTAGCGATTCATTGCGCGTCGGGGGGCGGGGCATGATCGGACTGGACTGGATGTTGCTGGCCTTGGTGGCGAGCTTCGTGGCGGCGGCGGGCGGAGCGAGCCTACTCGGTCGGCCGCGGGCGGCGGCGGGGTCGAGCCGCCGGCCCGAGGCGGATCACCAGGGCTTGTGGAGCATTGCCGAAGCCGCCTGGGTGGGCGGCCGACGGCCGCCTCTCGGCCGGCCCGCGGTGACCTCCGGACGTCCCGAGGCCGAGCGGCTCCCGGCCGTTCGCGCCGCGATGGTCCAGGCTCATCGAACGAACGAGGGCGCCATGATGTCGCGCACGATCGCGCGCGACGACGGCCGCCGCACGGCGCGCCTCCTGCGGGCGCGCCGGCTGGTCGACCGCTGGTGAGCCCTGCATCCGTCGCTCGCTGCGACCGGCTGGCCGGTTGGCAGCGGCACCGAAATCTGCCACAAGGGCGCGCCATGCAGCTCCGGATGTTCTGGTCGAAAATCCACCGCGCCACGATCACGCATGCCGACCTCCATTACGAGGGAAGCTGCACGATCGATGCCGACCTCATGGACGCGGCCAAGATCTTCAACAATCAAGAGCTGCACGTCTGGAACGTCACCCGCGGCACCCGCCTGGTGACCTATGCGATCGAGGGCGAGCGCGGTTCCGGCGTGATCTGCATCAACGGCGCGGCGGCGCACGGCAACAAGCCGGGGGATCTGGTGATTCTCGCCACCTTCGCCGACATGACGGCCGAGGAGGCGAAGCGCCACCAGCCGACCGTCGTCCAGGTCGATGCCCAGAACCGCATCGCCCACATCCGCGACGAAGTCCCCGGCCCCGCCCTGCGGGCGATCTGATCCCAACGGCAGCCCCCGCGGACTGCATCCTCCGTCATGGCCGGGCTCGTCCCGGCCATCCACGTCCTTGTTGCTGCTCGGCTTGAAGTCGTGGATGCCCGGCCGGCGTCAGGCGTGATCGCCGTTGCCGTGCCCCCCACCATTGCCGTTGCCGTTCTCGCCGTCGCCCTCGTCGCTCTCGCTGAGGCGCTCCACCGAGACGACGCGCTCGCCCTCGGCGGTGTCGAACACGATGACGCCCTGGGTCTTGCGGCCCTTGATGGAGATCTCGGAGACGCCGCAGCGGATGAGCTGGCCGCCGTCGGTGACCAGCATGAGCTGGTCGCTCTCCTCCACAGGGAACGACGCCACGATCTTGCCGATACGCGGCCGCAGCCCGCCCGAGCGGGTGCGGTTGTCCATGGCGACGATGCCCTTCCCGCCGCGCCCGGTGGTCCGGTACTCGTAGGACGAGGTGCGCTTGCCGAAGCCGCGCTCCGACACGGTGAGAACGAACTGCTCGGCCGCCGACAGCTCGACATAGCGCGTCTCGCCCAGCTCGATGGCGCCGCCGGTCGCCGTCTCCTCGGCGTCCGCGTCGGACGCCGCGCCGTCCATTTCGGCGGTGTCGCCGTGGTCCGTCCCGGTGCCGCGCCGCACCGCCATGGCGCGCCGCAGATAGGCGTCGCGCTCCTCGCCGGTCGCCTCGACGTGACGCAGGATCGACAGCGAGATCACCCGGTCGCTGGCGTCGAGCGCGATGCCGCGCACCCCCATGGAGGTGCGGCCCGAGAACACCCGCACGTCGGTGACCGGGAAGCGGATGCTCTGCCCCATGGCGGTGGTCAGCAGCACGTCGTCCTTCTCGGTGCAGATCTGCACGTCGACGATCGCCTCGTCTTCGTGGCCACCGGCCGCGAGCTTCATGGCGATAATGCCGGAGCGCCGCACGTCGGAGAAGTCGGAGAGCTTGTTGCGCCGGACGGTGCCGCTGGTGGTCGCGAACATCACGTCCAGCTCGGACCACGTCGTCTCGTCCTCGGGCAGCGGCATCACGGTGGTGATGCGCTCGTCCTGGGCGAGCGGCAACAGGTTGATCATCGCCTTGCCACGGGCGTTCGGCGCGGCGAGCGGCAGCCGCCAGACCTTCTCCTTGTAGACCTGGCCGCGCGACGAGAAGAACAGCACCGGCGTGTGGGTCGAGGCGACGAACAGCCGGGCGACGAAATCCTCCTCGCGGGTCTGCATGCCGGAGCGGCCCTTGCCGCCGCGGCGCTGCGCCCGGTAGGTCGACAGCGGCACCCGCTTGACGTAGCCGAGATGCGACACGGTGACGACCATGTCCTCGCGCTGGATGAGGTCCTCGTCCTCCATCTCGCCGTCCTGATCGAGGATGACGGTCCGGCGCGGCGTCGCGTACTTCTCGCGGATCTCGCCGAGCTCGGCCTTGACGATCGCCTGGATGCGGGCGCGCGAGCGAAGAATATCGAGGTAATCGGTGATCTCCGCGGCGAGCTTGTCCAGCTCGTCCTTGATCTCGTCACGGCCGAGCGCGGTGAGCCGTTGCAAGCGCAGATCGAGAATCGCCCGCGCCTGCGTCTCGGAGAGCCGGAAGGTGCCGTCCTCCTGCACCTTGTGGCGCGGATCGTCGATCAGCTCGATCAGCGGCAGCACGTCGGCGGCCGGCCAGTCACGGCCCATCAATGCCTCGCGCGCCTCGTTGGCGTCGCGGGAGGCGCGGATCAGCCGGATGACCTCGTCGATGTTGGCGACCGCGACCGCGAGCCCGACCAGCACATGGGCGCGATCGCGCGCCTTGCCGAGCAGGAACTTGGTGCGCCGCTTCACGACCTCCTCGCGGAACGCGATGAAGGCGGACAGGAGGTCCTTGAGCGACATCACCTGTGGGCGGCCGCCATCGAGGGCCACCATGTTGGCCCCGAAGGTCGATTGCAGCGGCGTGAAGCGATAGAGCTGGTTGAGCACCACGTCCGCCACGGCGTCGCGCTTGAGCTCGACGACGACGCGGTAGCCGTCGCGGTCGGACTCGTCGCGCAGGTCGGCGACCCCCTCGATCCGCTTCTCGCGCACCAGCTCGGCGATCTTCTCGACCATCGAGGCCTTGTTGACCTGGTACGGGATCTCGGTGACGACGATCGCCTCGCGGTCGCGCCGCACGGTCTCGATCTCGGCCTTGCCGCGCATCACGATGGAGCCGCGGCCGGTGTGGAAGGCCGAGCGGATGCCGGCCCGGCCGAGGATCACGCCGCCGGTCGGGAAGTCGGGGCCGGGCACGATCTTGATCAGGTCTTCGATCGACAGCGCCGGATCGTCGATGAGCGCGATGGCGGCGTCGATCACCTCACCGAGATTGTGCGGCGGGATGTTGGTCGCCATGCCGACCGCGATGCCGCCCGCCCCGTTGACCAAGAGGTTCGGGAAGCGCGCCGGCAGCACCGACGGCTCCTTCTCGTTGCCGTCGTAGTTGGGGCGGAAATCGACGGTGTCCTTGTCGATGTCGTCGAGCAGCGCCAGCGCCGGGCGCGCCAGCCGGCACTCGGTGTAACGCATCGCCGCCGGCGGATCGCCGTCGACCGAGCCGAAGTTGCCCTGCCCATCGATCAGCGGCAGGCGCATGGAGAAGTCCTGCGCCATCCGCACCAGGGCGTCGTAGATCGCCGAGTCGCCGTGCGGGTGATACTTACCCATCACGTCGCCGACCACGCGGGCCGACTTGACGTATTTGCGGTCGGGCAGATGCCCCTGCTCGTGCATCGAGTAGAGGATGCGCCGATGCACGGGCTTGAGACCGTCGCGGGCATCCGGGAGGGCGCGCGAGACGATCACGCTCATCGCGTAATCGAGATAGGCGCGCTTCATCTCCTCGGAGATCGAGACGGGGCGAATGTCCGAAGGGCTGGCGCCGCTCGGAGCGGGGGTGTCGTTGTCGGCCAAGTTCAGGAAATCCCGGCGAATCCGTTGCTGTCTAGATAGTGGATCGGAGCCCGAATGACCAGCCTCGCGGGCCTCTGGACACCCAACTATTTCGCTTTCTGCGCAACGCTTTAGGAGGACGGTTGTGGGGACGTGGCGGCAATGCGGCGGCGGCCGCGCGCCACCCCCGCGACGCCCTTGCGATTGACCCCTCCGGAACGCCCCGCTACGCCCCCACCATGGACCTCGACTACCTCCTCTCCGCCGCCGTCACGCTGTTCATCGTGGTCGATCCGCTCGGCCTCGCGCCGGCCTTCCTGGCGCTCACCGACGGGCTGCCGGCGGAGGCGCGGCGGCGCGTCGGCGGGCGCGCCACCTTGATCGCCGTGCTGGTGCTGATGGGGGCGGCGCTCGTCGGCGACTGGCTGCTGCGCCATCTCGGCATCAGCCTGCCGGCGTTCCGGATCGCCGGGGGGCTGTTGCTGTTCGCCACCGCGGCCGAGATGGTGCTGGGGGTGCGCATCGAGCGGCAGTCACGCACCGCCGAGGTGGCCTTGGAGGAGCGGGTCCGCCACATCGCCGCCTTTCCGCTCGCCATTCCGCTGATGGCCGGTCCCGGGGCGCTGACCGCCGTCATCCTGCTGGGTGGCGAGGCGGCGGGCCGGCCGGCCCGCATCGCCGTGCTGCTCGCCGTCATCGCGGCGACCTGCGCGCTCTGCCTCGCGGTGTTCGCGTTCGCGAGCCGGATCGCCCGCTCGCTCGGCATCACCGGCAATGTGGTGCTGTCGCGCCTGCTCGGCGTGCTGCTGGCGGCGCTGGCGGTCCAGTACGTGATCGACGGCGTCCGCGCCGTGCTGACGCCGTAACGCCGCGGGCTTTCAGCCGGCTTGGCGGTCGCGGGCGCTCTTGAGGCCGGTGACGAAGCGGGCGAGCGTGCGCGAGGTGGCGCCGCGCGGCAGCATCACCTCGATCAGCGAGAACACGCCGCGGCGGGCGATCGCCCGCTCCAGCGCCGCAGCGAGCTCCCGCCGGGTCGCCACCCGTTCCCCATGGCCTCCGAGCGCCGGCGCCATGGCGGCGAAGTTCCAGTCGGACAGATCGTTGAATCTCGATTCGGGCTGGAACACCCGCAGCATCTCCCAGCTCGCATTGTTGAACAGGAGCACGATGGGATCGAGCCCATAGCGCCGGCAGTTGCCGAGCTCCCAGCCGGTCATCTGGAAGGCCCCGTCGCCGACCAGGATCAGCGGCCGCTGCCCGGTCGCCGCCGCCACCCCGATGCCCGCCGGCACCCCGAACCCCATGCCGGCGTAATAGCCGGGCGCCGCCAGCGCGGTGTTGTCGATCTCCATGGCGACGAACAGGCAATCGCCGATGTCGGCGGTCATCGGCAGCGGACCGTGGCGGTCGAGCAGGTCGTTGACGGCGGCGGCGACGTCGCTCGGTGCCAGCGGCGTGTCGTCGGCGACGAGGCCGCGCGGATAATCCTCGAAGGGCGGCAGCGTCCGCGGGCGGGCGGCGATCTCCGGGCCGGCGCGGGCGATCAGCGCGTCCACCAAATCCTCGATCGGCAGCTCCGGATAGGTATGGTGACCGATGCGCACCCCGCGGTCGATCGCCAGGACCGTGTGACGCCAATCGAACCGCTTCTCGGATAGCGCAAAATTGGTGTCGCACAGGATCACGCCGAGGAGCAGCAGGGCATCCGCCTCCTCGACCAGCCGGGTGACGGCGGGGTCACCGGCGCTGCCCAGATAGGTGCCGCGGCGTACGTCCGGCGCGGCTTGCAGCAGACCCCGCCCCATGAAGGTGGTGACCACCGGCAGGCCGAGCCGGCGGGCCAGGGTGGCGACGCGCTCCTCCAGGCCATAGCGGCGAATCTCGACGTCCACCACCATCACAGGCCGCTCGGCGCGGCCGAGCAGCGCCGCGATCTCGCCGGCGCATTCGGCCAGTGCGTCGGGGTCGGCTGTCCGGCGTGGCAGCACCGGCACCGGCGCCACCGGGGCGTCGACCCGATCGCGCGGCACCTCGATATAGACCGGCAGCGAGCGCTCGCGGGCACTGCGCAGCACCCGGGCGATCGCCTGCGGGGCGGTCGCCGGATCGTCCAGCACCGCCTGGTCGCAGGTGATCTCGCGGAACACTGCGAGCTGGGTGTCGATGCTGCGCGCTTGGTGGTGAAGCAGGAGACCGCTCGCCCGCTCGCGGGCGCCCGGCGCGCCCGCCACCACGACGACGGGCGAGCGCTCCGCATAGGCGCCGGCGACCGCGTTGACGACGTTGAAGGCGCCCGCCCCGTAGGTCACCACGGCGACCCCGAGGGTCGACTGGTAGCGCGCGGCCGCGTCGGCCGCGAAGCCCACAGCCGGCTCGTGGCTGAGGGTGAAATAGGGAATAATTTCAGACTCTTCGAAGACCTTGAAGAGAGGCAGGATGAAGTCGCCCGGGATGCCGAACAGCTCCCGGGCGCCGTGGTCCTTGAGACCCTGAAGCAGGGCCGTGGCGAGGGTCGGCATGAGCACTTTCCCGTCGGCACCTTCCAGTCGCCCCTTGGCGCACCTGACCTTGGCGCACCCTGGCGCGCCGCATCGCGCGGCGCGAGCCGCTCGTGGCGCCGACGCCGCGCCGCGACGGCCCGCGGCACAGCCCGGCACCGGGCCGGCTGTTGGCAGCCGCATCGGACGGCGACGTCTGACGACGCTATCGGACGGAGCGCGTCGAGATCGGGGCAGGCGTTGTCGGCCCATCTTGCCGCACGCCGGGGCTGCCGGCGAGGTCCTCGTGGTCGCAACGCCTGGCCGGGACCGGGGCCGACGAAGCTGCGGCCCAGCGACACAGCGCTCCTCGCAGCCGCGCTCACTCCCGGCCTCCGCTCCGCCCCCTTGCCGCAACCCTCCACCGCTAAACTCTTGCCACGGACAGCCGCCCGGGACGCCGCGGGCGGGGGCTCACGTCCGCGGCGGTCCCGCGCCTGGGGCCGCCGCCGGCTGTCTCGGGCGCTTGGAGCCGCCTGGGCCGCCTACTTCAGCTTCTCGGCCATGCCGAGATGCCGCTCGAGCTCCGGCAGCGTCTTGGCGGCCCACTGCTTCAGCTCGGGATCGTCGCCTCCCTGCGCATAGGCCGAGAACAGCTGAACGGCGGTCTGGTGCGCCTCCACCTGCATGGTCTCGTAGGCGTCCTCGAACGCCTTCCCACTCAGGCCGCGCAGCCGCTCCAGCTTCTGGCGATGCTCGTCGTCGAGGCCGGCGGGCAGCTCCGCCTTCACCTTGCCGCTGGTCACCAGCTCGCGCAGCTCGCCGGTGGTCTTGGTGTGGGCCTGAAGCATGGTGGCGGCGAACTGGCGACCCTCCTGATCGGCCTTCTCGCGGGCGAGCTGGCTCGACTGCACCTCGAACATGTCGCTGATCGCCGCCTTGCGGACGAACTCGGCCGCCGGAGGCGCGGCTCCCAGCGCGGCGCCGGTGGCCTGCCCGGCCGCCGGTCCGGCCTGGCCGGTGGTCTGGCCGGTGGTCTGGCCGGCCGGCCGATCCGCCGGCGACGGCGGCTGCGCGCCGGTGCTGGGGGCCACCGGCCCAGGCCCGGCCGGATTGGCGAGCTGGGCGGCCGCAGGGCCGGCCAGGAGGACGGCCGCCACCGCGAGAGTGGCGACGCCGCCCAGCCGGCGGACGCCGGGCCGAGCTCGGCAGGCACCGGGGTTGTGAATGGCGGTCCGGTTCTTCTCGTTTCGATCCATGGAGGTCTCCGTTGCGGCGACGGCGTCGCCTGTCGGAGAGCAACCCGCGATCACCATCGCCGTTCCGCGGCAACCGTCGGCAGGACGACGTCGATCGACGCAAGGTCGCTCGACGCGAGCTGCGCTCGCACGGCTGCTCACACGGCTCGCCGTCGCGTCCCCATGGCTCGCCCCCGCGAAAGACTTGCACCGACACGACCCGTGCCCGTACCGGCCGCGTCCGGCGAATCGCCCTCGAACGCGCCGGCGTGACGAAGCAGTCTGCCCGTCCAGCGCCGGCGCAGCCGGATCGGTCTCTTTCCGACGCAGCCGGAAACACCTCGCGCCGAGGTAGGCCGCGATGCCGCGGGGTTTGCCATCGACCATCCGTCCCGCCACCCGGACCGCGCCCGGTGGCGTGCGGCAACCGCCTCAGAACGGAATGTCGTCGTCGAGATCGTCGCGCCGCGACGGCGCGGCCGCCGCTGCCGGGCGCCGCTCCCGCCCCGCCGTGGGTCCCGGCGAGCCGAAATCATCCCCGCCACTCTGGTCGAAGCCCTCCCCGCCGCCGCCACGGCCGTCGAGCATCGTCAGCGTCGCCCCGAAGCCTTGCAGCACGACCTCGGTGGAGTACCTGTCCTGGCCTTGCTGATCCTGCCATTTACGTGTCTGTAGCGTGCCTTCCACGTAAACCTTCGAGCCTTTCTTGAGGTATTGCTCGGCCACCCGGCAGAGCCCCTCGCTGAAGATCACCACCCGATGCCACTCGGTCTTCTCGCGCCGCTCGCCGGTGGCCTTGTCGCGCCACGTCTCCGAGGTGGCGATGCGCAGGTTGGCGATCGGACGCCCGTCCTGGGTCCGGCGAATCTCTGGGTCCGCGCCCAGATTGCCGATGAGAATCACCTTGTTGACCGAACCCGCCATGCTCCAACTCCGCTCGCTCTGTGCGCCCCCCGGTGGCTCCACATGGGTAACGCTCGACAGTCCTGCGCTCGATACGCTCGCCGCGCTCTCGACTCTATACTCTTGCCCGTACGGGATGCTCACGAGCCTACCCGGCAGTTCTCCCGGCAGGCCCCACCCGGCAAGCTCAACCCGTCAGGCGGCTCTCCCGAACGAGACGGGGCCGAGAGGACATCCGGCCCACAAGGCTCCCACGAGACCCGCCCGTCCCTACTTCGTGAGGACCAGCCCCGGCCACCGCGCGGCCCGCAACGCAACGGACGAGGGCGCGACGGACGGACGCACGAACGCAAGCCACCGGCCTGGCGAACGGGCGGGCTCACACTAGTCCTTATCGAATCCTCAACAAGGTGGACGGCGTTCTTGTCCACACCTCGATGTTCCGCAAATGTTCTTGTATTCGGTAACCGGGGATTAAGCAAGCCGACAGGTTGCGGCCGACCTTCCGTCCCCTGCTCCGCTGTCGCACCCCCGGGTCGGAGGGGATGGACGGCACCTTCCTGCGGCTTTCCGGGCGCGCCGAACGGTTCTATTTTTCGTTTTATTTTCTGATATTTGACAGGATCGCCACGCCCCGCCCCACACCGGCGGCACGCGGCCTCCGGGACGGTGCGCGGCGGCCCGGGCACGCCGACGGCGCCCAATCCCGATCCAATGTTGCATATATGTCACCACGGCCGGGGCGATTCCGCCTAGGGTCGCGACCCTGGGACTTCGGTATTTCTAGGAATGGAGGGGCCGTTAATGAAGAAGATCCTGCTCGCTACGGTCGCGGCAGTCGGCATGGTCGGCGCGGCGTCTGCCGCAGACCTGTCTGCGCGGATGCCCGTGAAGGCGCCGCCCGTGATCGCTCCCGTGTTCTCGTGGACCGGCTGCTACATCGGCGGCTTCGTCGGCGGCGCATGGGGCCAAGACGACGCGACGACCTACCCGATCGGCGCCAACTACGGCTATGCCTACAAGCTCGACTCGAGCGTCATCGGCGGCGGCACCCTCGGGTGCAACTGGCAGCCGGTCGGCTCGCAGTTCGTGCTCGGCCTCGAGGGTGAGCTCGGCTACATGAGCCTTGAGGGCTCGGCCTACAACCCGCTCCTCGGCGCGTTCGATACCTCGAGCACCAAGGTCGGCGACTGGTACGGCATGATCACCGGCCGTCTCGGCTTCGCTTGGGATCGCGCTCTCATCTACGTCAAGGGCGGCGCCGCCTTCGTCGACGTCGAGACCGCGCTGTACTACCCGGGCTTCACGACCGCCTCGAGCAGCGAGACGGTTGCGACCTGGACGGTCGGCGGCGGCATCGAGTACGCCCTCGACTTCAACTGGAGCATCAAGGCCGAGTACATGTATATCGGCCTCGATCAGACCTACACCAACGTGCTGGTGGCTTCGCCGACGGCCGCCGCCTACTACGACCAGGAAGTCAGCGGCATCCACACCGCGAAGGTGGGCATCAACTACCGCTTCGGCGGTGGCGCTCCGGTGATGGCTCGCTACTGATCCTATCGACCTCGCGTCGAGCGAAGGCCCCGGGCATGCCCGGGGCCTTTTGCATTGGAGGCACCGTGCCCCGAACGCATAGGGATTGTCGGGCGAAGTGAACGCCGGTTCAGCGTCGGTAGCGGCGGACCTCGACCGCTCTTCACCGTCACGGCCGCGTCGTTCTGCCTTCTCCCCATCCCCATTTCTGTTGCTGCCGTCCCGGCCGAGAAGCGCGCACCAGGCGACAGGCCGAATCGACATTCGTGTGGGCGCGCCCCCTCCGGCTATGGCGGAGCAGCCGAGTGCGGCGCCCCTCGCCCGGCCGCGGCCGAGCGAACAGCGTTTCCGGCAGCCCTTATTCGGCGCCGGCCACCCTATGTCGTCGACTCGACGTTCCGGCCGCAGCAATTAGGTTTTATGCTACCCTCACCATTACTTACACCAGAATGCCCGCACCGGACCGTCGAGCCCTCACGGCGGCATTCGGGACCATTTTCTTGAGACGGAGGTTTTAAATTACCAAATTTTCCATTTGGCGCATAAGGCTGTGGCCGATATGACACCCTTTCTGTACGGAAAACCCCTATGGTTTGATCTCGTTCACAACAAGGGGGGTCTCATGACCAAGACTGTCTTGCTCGCGACTGTCGCCGCGCTCGGCATGATCGGCGCCGCATCGGCGGCGGACCTGTCGGCCCGCATGCCCGTGAAGGCACCGCCTGCGCCCATGGTGGTTCCGGCGTTCTCGTGGACCGGCTGCTACATCGGCGGCTTCGTCGGCGGCGCCTGGTCGGACGACTACTCGGTCTACGACCGCAACGGCTTCGCCGGGGTCGGCTCGTGGGGCTACAGCTCCGATTCGAGCGTCATCGGCGGCGGCACGCTGGGCTGCAACTGGCAGCCGGTCGGCTCGCAGTTCGTCCTCGGCCTCGAGGGCGAGCTCGGCTACATCAGCCTGGAAGGCTCGGGCGCCGATCCGCTCGATCCGACCATCGTGGCCGCCAGCAAGATCGGCGACTGGTACGGCATGATCACCGGCCGCCTCGGCTTCGCGTGGGATCGCGCCCTGCTCTACGTCAAGGGCGGCGCCGCCTTCCTCAATGTCGAGTCGTCCATCTACGACAGCCTGACCGGCTTCGGCATGTCCACCAGCGACACCGTCACCACTTGGACGGTCGGCGGCGGCATCGAGTACGCCCTGGCGCCGAGCTGGAGCATCAAGGCCGAGTACATGTATATCGGCCTCAACGACACGCTGGCGACCTGCGGCGTGTACGGCGGCACGGCGCCGGCCCCCGGCACCTATTGCTGGGACCACGACAACGGCGGCATTCACACCGCCAAGGTCGGCCTCAACTACCGCTTCGGCGGTGGCGCCGCGCCGGTCATGGCCCGTTACTGATCATCACGCACGCCTTCGCACGCCAATCGAGCCCCGGGGTTCCGCCCCGGGGCTCTTTTCGTGCCGACGGCACGCCTCCACCATGGCTGAAGCCCCACGACTAGACTAATCGGCCTAGTTGCGTATAGCGCGGATCTTTCCGGGAGTTGTGGCGAAAATGTCACCTTCCACAACCCGCCTCGATCTATGCTGCGACATCTTTTCCGAGAGGGGGGTTCCCATGAAGAAGGTTCTGCTCGCGAGCGCCGCCATTCTGGCCATGGCTGGTGTCGCCTCTGCGGCCGATATGCGCATGCCCGTTAAGGCACCGCCGCCGGTCATCGCGCCTGTGTTCTCGTGGACTGGCTGCTACATCGGCGGCTATGTCGGCGGCGCGTGGGCCGACGGTGACGTCACCGCTTGGGACCTGAACGGCTACACCGCCGTCGGGGGCTGGGGCTACAAGGCCGACTCGAGCTTCATCGGCGGTGGCACGGTGGGCTGCAACTGGCAGCCGGTCGGCTCGCCCTTCGTGCTCGGCCTCGAAGGCGAAATCGGCTACCTCAGCCTGGAAGGCTCCGCGTACGATCCGATCCTGGCCAACAACGGCGCGGTCGCGCCGGGCGTGCTGTCGTCGGCGAAGATCGGCGACTGGTACGGCATGATCACCGGCCGCCTCGGCTACTCGTGGGATCGCGCCATGATCTACGTGAAGGGCGGCGCGGCCTTCGTGAACGTCGAGACTGCGATCTACGACGGCTGGGGACTCCAGACCATGGCGGCCTCCGCGAGCGAGACCAAGGCCACCTGGACGGTCGGCGGCGGCATCGAGTGGGCGTTCGACCTGAACTGGAGCATCAAGGCCGAGTACATGTACATCGGCACCAACGGCACCCAGACGGTCACCGGCATCAATCCCGGCAACGGCCTCGCCTATTCGTGGGATCACGACCTCAACGGCATCCACACCGCCAAGATCGGCCTGAACTACCGCTTCGGCGGTGGCGCTCCGGTGATGGCGCGC
This sequence comes from Rhodoplanes serenus, assembly GCA_009720755.1. Taxonomy (GTDB): domain Bacteria; phylum Pseudomonadota; class Alphaproteobacteria; order Rhizobiales; family Xanthobacteraceae; genus Rhodoplanes; species Rhodoplanes serenus. The sequence continues at coordinate 92,213 of WNKV01000013.1, read as the reverse complement.
TACTGATCGGCCTGTCTCGACTGAAGTCCCAATCGTAAGCCTCTCCTGATGGTGGAAGCCCCGGCGCCCAGGCCGGGGCTTCTGCTTTTCCGGGGCGGTCCGATCCGCAAAATCCGTGGCGGCCAACGGCCGTGACGACTCTACTTCGGCACCATGGTTGGAGGTGAGGCCGCGGCTCCGGCCCGGCTCGCCCCTGCGCCGCACGAGCACCGCTCGCACGCGCCGCTGTTGACAACCGCGAGGGTGCTGGCGCTCCGCGTCCGTTCTCATTAAGTTCCGGGCACCGTCACCCCCGTCCGGGCCAGGTCCTCGTGCCGCCCAGGACCGAATCCGGTGCCCGATGACCGACCTGTTCGACAAGCCGCGCCGGCCCGACGGCCGGGTGATCTCCATCCGCGGCGCCCGCGAGCACAACCTGAAGTCCGTCGACGTCGACCTGCCGCGCGACAAGCTCGTCGTGTTCACCGGGCTGTCCGGCTCCGGCAAGTCGTCGCTCGCCTTCGACACCATCTATGCCGAGGGCCAGCGCCGCTATGTCGAGTCGCTCTCCGCCTATGCGCGCCAGTTCCTGGAGATGATGCAGAAGCCGGACGTCGACCAGATCGACGGCCTGTCGCCCGCCATCTCGATCGAGCAGAAGACGACCTCCAAGAACCCGCGCTCGACGGTGGGGACCGTCACCGAGATCTACGACTACATGCGGCTCCTGTGGGCGCGCGTCGGCGTGCCCTACTCGCCCGCCACCGGCCTGCCGATCGAGAGCCAGACGGTGTCCCAGATGGTCGACCGGGTAATGGCGCTGCCGGAGGGCACGCGGCTCTATCTGCTGGCGCCGCTGGTGCGCGGCCGCAAGGGCGAGTACCGCAAGGAGCTGGCCGACCTGCTCAAGAAGGGCTTCCAGCGGGTCAAGATCGACGGCGCCTTCCACGAGATCGCCGCAGCGCCGGCGCTCGACAAAAAGCTCAAGCACGACATCGACGTGGTGGTGGACCGCATCGTCGTGCGGCCCGACATCGCCACGCGCCTCGCCGAATCGTTCGAGACGGCGCTCAAGCTCGCCGACGGTCTCGCCGTGGTGGAGTTCGCCGACGGGGCGCCGGGCGTAACCTCTCCCCGCGAGCGGGGAGAGGTCGACGCGCGCAGCGCGCCGGGTGAGGGGGAGCGTCGGTCCGGCAAGCCCCCCTCACCCGCCTCGCAGCCTGCGGCCGCTCGGCACCCTCTCCCCGCGAGCGGGGAGAGGGGAAGCGAGGCTCAGTCCAAGCCCGACGCGAAGACCACCAAGCTCGCCGCCGCCGCGGCGGCAGACGCCAACCGCATCGTCTTCTCGGAAAAGTTCGCCTGCCCGGTGTCGGGCTTCACGATTCCCGAGATCGAGCCGCGGCTGTTCTCGTTCAACTCACCGCATGGCGCCTGCCCGTCCTGCGGCGGCCTCGGCCTCGACCAGAAGATCGACCCCGATCTCGTCGTGCCCGACAAGGAAGTCACGCTGAAGCGCGGCGCCGTGGCGCCGTGGGCGAAGTCGTCGTCGCCCTACTATGTCCAGACCCTGGAGGCGCTGGCGAAGCACTACCGCTTCACTCTCGACACCAAGTGGAAGGAGCTGCCGAAGCGCGCCCAGGAGGCGATCCTGTACGGCTCCAGCGACGACGAGATCCGCTTCGTCTACGACGATGGCATGCGGGCCTACGAGACCAAGAAGCCGTTCGAAGGCGTGGTGCGCAATCTCGAACGGCGCTGGCGCGAGACCGAGAGCGAGTGGGCGCGTGAGGAGATCGGCAAGTACTTCACCGCGATCCCGTGCGCGGCCTGCCAGGGCCACCGCCTGAAGCCCGAGGCGCTCGCCGTGAAGGTCGACGGCCTGCACATCGGCGAGGTGGCGGCGCTGTCGGTGCGGCGCGCCGGCGCCTGGTTCACGGCGCTGCCGAAGCGGCTGACGCCCAAGCAGAACGAGATCGCCACCCGCATCCTCAAGGAGATCCGCGAGCGGCTGACCTTCTTGAACGATGTCGGCCTCGACTATCTCACGCTGGCCCGCGCCTCCGGCACGCTCAGCGGTGGCGAGAGCCAGCGCATCCGGCTCGCCTCGCAGATCGGCTCCGGCCTCACCGGCGTGCTCTACGTGCTGGACGAGCCCTCGATCGGCCTGCACCAGCGCGACAACGCCCGCCTGATCGAGACGCTGCGGCGGCTGCGCGACCTCGGCAACACCGTCATCGTGGTGGAGCACGACGAGGACGCCATCCGCACCGCCGACTGGGTGCTCGACATCGGCCCCGGCGCCGGCATCCACGGCGGCCGCATCGTCTCGGCCGGCACCCCGGACGACATCATGGCGGACACCAAGTCGGTGACCGGCGAGTATCTCACCGGCCGGCGCATGATCCCGGTGCCGGAGCGGCGCGTGCCGGACTCCCGGCGCGTGCTGCGCGTCGTCGGGGCGCGCGGCAACAATCTGAAAAACGTCTCGGCCGACATCCCGGTCGGGCTGTTCACCTGCATCACCGGAGTGTCTGGCGGCGGCAAGTCGACGCTGCTGATCGACACGCTCTACAAGGCGATCGCGCGGAAGCTGCACGGCGCCGCCGAGGCCCCTGCCCCGCACGAGCGCATCGAGGGGCTGGAGCACATCGACAAGATCATCGACATCGACCAGTCGCCGATCGGCCGCACGCCGCGCTCCAACCCGGCCACCTACACGGGCGCCTTCACGCCGATCCGCGAGTGGTTCGCGGCACTGCCCGAAGCGAAGGCGCGCGGCTACGAGCCGGGCCGCTTCTCGTTCAACGTCAAGGGCGGCCGCTGCGAGGCGTGCCAGGGCGACGGCGTCATCAAGATCGAGATGCACTTCCTGCCGGACGTCTACGTCACTTGCGACGTCTGCAAGGGCAAGCGCTACAACCGCGAGACCCTGGAGGTGACCTTCAAGGGCAAGTCGATCGCCGACGTGCTCGACATGACGGTGGAGGAAGGCGCCGCGTTCTTCAAGGCGGTGCCGCGGGTGCGCGAGACGCTCAAGACGCTGCATCGCGTCGGCCTCGACTACATCAAGATCGGCCAGCAGGCGACGACACTGTCGGGCGGCGAGGCGCAGCGCGTGAAGCTGGCCAAGGAGCTGTCGAAGCGCGCCACCGGGCGGACGCTCTACATCCTCGACGAGCCGACCACCGGGCTGCACTTCCAGGACGTCGAGAAGCTGCTGGAGGTGCTGCACGAGCTGGTCGCCGGCGGCAACACCGTGGCGGTGATCGAGCACAATCTCGAGGTGATCAAGACGGCCGACTGGATCATCGACCTCGGCCCCGAAGGCGGCGACGGCGGCGGCGAGATCGTCGCGGTGGGCACGCCCGAGGACGTGATCAAGGAGAAGCGGTCGTATACGGGGCAGTTCCTGAAGCCGGTGCTGGAGCGGAAAGTCGTCGCGGTGCCGTCGGCGCGGCGTGGCACGGGGGCCGCGAACGGGCGGCGGCGGAAGGGCGCACAGGCGGCGGAGTAGCCGTGTCGCAGACCGGCGGCGTGAAACGACTCGCCGGTCGACCCGCACCACAACTTCTGGAAGAAGCGGCGGCATTGGGCTAAGATGCGCCGGCTTTTTCGAGGCCAGCTACTATGACCGACTACGTGACCCGCACGGAGTTCGAGCAGCTCGCCACCCGCGTCGACATCGTCGAGCGCGAGGTCGACGGCGAGAAGATGGTGACGCGCCATGTGCTCACCGAGACGCGCCGCAATTCCGACGACCTCGCCGCCATCAAAACGCGGCTCGACCGGGTGGAACTGAAGCTCGACGATCTCGGCCGGAAGGTCGAGGAGATCGCCGGGGAGCTGAACGGGAAAGTGACAAGTATCGACGGCAAGCTCTCCGGCCTCGTCGCCACCCTGCCCGGCCTGATCGCAGACACCATGCGCGAGGTCTTGAAGGAGCGGGACGGCCGGTGAGCCGTAACCCGGCTGGAGCGCGACGGCAGCCGGAGTAGGCGCCGCCCCCGCCCCCCTCCCCCGAGGCCGGCGCCGAAACGGGTCCCGTCACGCCGTGCGAGCGCCCGAAGTCCCGAACCGGCCTGTCGCCCGAGCTACTCGCTCCGGCTCGCCCTGTCGCCACGCCCCGTCGCGCGGTTCCACGCACCGCAGGGCAGCCAATTCCCCGCGCAGCGATAGTTCTGCCGCACCGCGGCCAAATGACCGAGGGACGCCGGCTCGCGGCCGCGTGGGCGACCCGGCACAATGGGCAGGTCCAGCGGCCTAGCCCGCGCCCAAGACCAACGATCCACAACCAGCACGATCACCGCCCCAATCGGGCGGAAGGGGGAAACGCCATGACGTTCTCGGTCCGGACTTCGACGTCCGTCGCTCTCGCCTGCGACGCCCTCGCGCTGCCTCGCGCCGTCGCTCACGGCGCCCTGATGATCGGCGCCCTGCTCCTGGCCACGCTCGCCACGCCGGCCGCGGCCGCCGACCCCAAGGGGACCTGGCTGACCGAGGACGGCCGCTCGCGCATTGCCATCGGCAGTTGCGGCGGGGCCCTGTGCGGCTCCATCTCGTGGCTGCGGGAGCCCAACGATCCGGCGACCGGCAAGCCGAAGCTCGACGTCAACAATACCGACGCCGGTAAGCGCAACCGCCCGCTGCTCGGCGTGCCGATCGTCCTCAACATGAAGCCGAGCGGCAAGCCCGAGCAGTGGGCCGGCAGCGTCTACAACGCCCAGGACGGCAAGACCTACACGGGCTACATCACCATGCAGGGGGCCTCGTCACTGAAGCTGGAGGGCTGCGCGCTGGGCGGCCTGGTCTGCAAGGCGCAGACCTGGCGCCGGATCAACTGATGCGGTCGACTGACGCGGTCGGCTGATCGGCGGAGGTGGTCCGGATCGGGTGGGGTGCCCCCGGATCGACCTCCGCGGCCGGTCCGGACCCCGCATTGGCTTCGTGGCCCATGATGGGCGCCGCCACCTTGCCCTCCGGCCCTGTCCCGTGCGACACGCAGCCGCCCCGGGGGCCGCGATGCCGCTCGTCAACGATTCACCTCTGCTGATGAACCGCGACCTGGTGCTGCGTCATCTCGCGGCGCGCCGGGTGAAGCCGTCACGGCTGACGATCTTCTTCCAGGACGAGCACAACCTGGTGCTGCCGGGCGGCCGCAGCGTCGCGCCGGGAACCCCGGCCGGCGTCATCCCCTCGATGTTCGATCCGCGCGAGACCTACCTGGTGCGCGTCGTCAATCCCGAGCTCTACGAGACCGCCGACATCGTCGTCGAGTACAACGTGCCGAACATCGTCAACCTCGCCACCAGCGGCATCTTTCCGGACGCGATCCTGCGCAAGATCGTCTACGCGCCGTCGCTTCCCTTCGCGTACGCGGCCGGGCGCGACCGTCCGATCGACGTCCTCACCAATTTCAACAACGTCGACGAGCCGCGCCGGGCCCCGATCGTGGCGGCGCTGACCGAGCGATTTCCGGGATACAGAAACATCACCGGCGTGTTCGACCGCCCGGGCCTGGAGCGGCTCTATTCGAGCGCCAAGGTGATCGTCAATCCGCACCAGACCGCGCACCACCATGCCATCGAGGAGTTCCGGGTGCTGCCGGCGCTGTCGCGCGGCTGCATCGTGGTCAGCGAGGACGTGCCGCTGCGCGAGAAGCTGCCGTATCACGAGTTCATCGTCTGGTGCCGCTACGAGTCCATCGTGGAGACCACCGCCGCGGTGCTCGCCGACTACGACGCGGTGTTCGCGCGCATCCATGGCGGCCCGGAGCTGCCGCGGTGCCTGGCCGCCATGACGGCCGAGTTCGCGCGCGCCATGGACACAGCCCTGGCGACACTGCCACGGCCGGGCCCTTGGGCGCGCCTGCTCGACCTCGTCCGGCGCCGTTGACCGACGCGAAAGGCCCGGCACCGTGCTCGCCGAGTGCGTTGCCGGGGCCGTCAAGATGCTCTAGCATCGGGCAAACTGGCGCGACACCGGGCACCGTTCGACCCTCGTCACCGCCGATCCTGCATCCTGGATGGGGTCACGGCGTCGGACGTGATGGTCGGACCTGGCGTTCGAGCCTGCGATCTCGAACCTGTTATCCCGAACTTGCTGCGTCGCGTTGCTGCGTCCCGTTTCCCCCGACCTCGCACCCGAGGAGATCATGGCCGACTCCCGCGCCGCCCACGGCACCGGAACCCTCACGATCGACGGCGAGAGCCACACGTTCCCGCTCCACCACGGCACCGCCGGGCCGGCCGTCGTCGACATCGGCAAGCTCTACGGCAAGGCCGGCCTGTTCACCTACGATCCCGGCTTCAGCTCGACGGCGAGCTGCGAGTCGAAGATCACCTATATCGACGGTGACGAAGGCGTCCTGCTCTATCGCGGCTACCCGATCGAGGACCTGGTCGCGCACGGCGACTTCCTGGAGACCTGCTATCTCCTGCTCTACGGCGAATTGCCGACGGTGCGGCAGAAGCACGATTTCGACTACCGCGTCACGCATCACACCATGGTGCACGAGCAGATGGCGCGCTTCTATCAGGGCTTCCGCCGCGACTCGCATCCGATGGCCGTGATGGTCGGCAGCGTCGGCGCCATGTCGGCGTTCTATCACGACTCCACCGACATCGCCGATCCGCACCAGCGCACGCTGGCCTCGATCCGCATGATCGCCAAGATGCCGACGATCGCCGCGATGGCCTACAAGTACACGACCGGCCAGCCCTTCGTGTACCCGAAGAACGATCTCGACTACGCCTCCAACTTCCTGCGCATGTGCTTCTCGGTGCCGTTCGAGGAGTACAAGGTGGACCCGGTGCTGTCCCGCGCCATGGACCGCATCCTCATCCTGCACGCCGACAACGAGCAGGGCGCCTCCTCCTCGACGGTGCGGCTCGCCGGCTCGTCGGGTGCCAACCCGTTCGCCTGCATCGCGGCCGGCGTGGCCTGCCTGTGGGGGCCGGCGCATGGCGGCGCCAACGAGGCGGCGCTGAAGATGCTGGCCGAGATCGGCAAGCCCGAGCGCATCCCGGAGTTTCTCGCCCGCGCCAAGGACCCGGACGATCCGTTCCGCCTGATGGGCTTCGGGCACCGCGTCTACAAGAGCTACGATCCGCGCGCCAAGCTGATGCGGGACATTTGCCGCGAGGTGCTGACCGCGACGCGCAGCGACGACCGCCTGTTCGACGTCGCCCTGGAGCTGGAGCAGGCCGCCGCGCGGGACGACTACTTCACCGAGAAGAAGCTGTTCCCGAATCTCGATTTCTACTCGGGCCTGACGCTGCGGGCGATGGGTTTCCCGCCCGCCATGTTCACGGCGGTGTTCGCGCTCGCCCGCACGGCGGGCTGGATCGCCCAGTGGACCGAGATGATCGCCGACCCGAGCCAGAAGATCGGCCGGCCGCGCCAGCTCTACACGGGCCACACCCGGCGCGACTATGTCGACATGAAGCGACGCATCTAGTCGCTGACGGGCCCCTGTAGCGGCGGCGCCCAGCCGCCGCTACGCCGCCTTGCGGCGACCGAGCGCGGGCATGAGCTCGCGCCGCGCGAAGGCCAGAAACTCCTCCTGGCGCGGCCCCACCTGGGTCAGCACGATGTGGTCGAAGCCGGCCTGGACGTACTTGTCGATGGCGGCGAGATGCTGCTCGGCCGACGGGCCACAGCTCACCAGCTTGCCCACCATCTCCGGCGTCACGCTCTCGCTGGCGGCCGCGAAGCCTTCGGGATCGGGCAATTCGGCCATCACGGGCCAGCCGGTCGCCGACCAGCGGAAATAGTGATGCGCAGTGCGGCGGGCGTCGTCCTCGCGCTCGGCCCAGCACAGCGCCACCTCGCAGTAGCGTGGCCCGCGGCCGCCGGCGCCCTTGTAGGCGTCGATCAGGTCGGTTCGCGCCTCGGTGGCCATCAGCCCGTCGCACTTCTCGCCGGCGAGGCGAGCCGCCTTGGGGCCACCGGCCGCCAGCACCACCGGCACCTTGCGCTGGGGGCGGTCGAACAAGCGCGCGTGGTCGAGCCTGAGCCAGCGGCCGCTGTAGTTGGTCATTTCGCCCGACAACAGGCCCTGGACGATGTCGATCGCTTCGGCCAGCCGCTCCTGCCGCTCGGCGCGGCCCGGCCAGCCGACGCCGACGACGTGCTCGTTGAGCCGCTCGCCGGCGCCGAGCCCGAGCGTGAAGCGGTCGTTGCTCAGCAGCGCCACCGTGGCGGCACCCTGGGCCACGATGGCCGGATGGTAGCGGAAGGTCGGGCAGGTCACCGCGGTCATCAGGCCGATGCGCCGAGTGGCCTGGGCGACGGCGCCGAGCACCGTCCAGGCGAGCGGCGAGTGCCCCTGCTCCTCCAGCCACGGGAAGAAGTGGTCCGAGATGGCCGCGAAGTCGAAACCCGCCTCCTCGGCCCGCACGGCGTTGCGGACCAGGTCGGCCGGGCCGTGCTCCTCGGACATCAGCTTGTAGCCGAGCTTGATCATGGGCGTGCCTGCCGTCGGTGAAGGACCGGGCGCGCGGGATGCGCGCCGCCCGGTCCAACGTCGGCCGCTGCTGAAAGTTCGCCCGGCCGCCCCGCCCGTCACGGCGGTGCTGTGGTCACGGCAACGTGGTGATCGGGAACGGCCCGTTCCAACGGAACGCCGGCCCCGAGTCGCGCCAGTAGAAATCGAGCCGGTCGCCGACCCGGGCGATCAGCTCCAGATTGCCCGGCGTCCCGAAGCTGCTCTGGATCAGCGTCAGCGCCTCGATCTCGCCGCGGCCGACACGCATCGGTGCCGACCACGGCATCGCCGGCACATCGTTGTTGCGCCAGGCGAACAGGAAGCCGCCACCGGACGCGGCCGGCACCGCCAGCTCGAAATTTCCCTTGCTGCCGAAGCGGCTCTGGATCAGCACCGGATTGCCGCGCGCGCCGCCGAACAGCGGGAACGGCCCGTTCCAGCGGAACGCCGGCCCGGAGTCGCGCCAGTAGAAGTGCAGCCGGTCGCCGACCCGGGCGATCAGCTCCAGATTGCCGGGCGAGCCGAAGCGGCTCTGGATCAGCGTCAGCGCCTCGATCTCGCCGCCGCCGACGCGCACCGGCGCCGACCACGGCATCGCCGGAACGTCGTTGTTGCGCCACGCGAACAGGAAGCCGCCGCCGGACGCCGCCGGCACCGCCAGCTCGAAATTGCCCTTGCTGCCGAAGCGGCTCTGGATCAGCACCGGATTGCCGCGGGCGCCGCCGAACAACGGGAACGGCCCGTTCCAGCGGAACGCCGGCCCGGAGTCGCGCCAGTAGAAGTGCAGCCGGTCGCCCACCCGCGCGACCGCTTCGAGATTGCCGGGCGAGCCGAAATTGCTCTGGATCATACCGACGCCGTCGACCGCTCCGGCGCCGAGCCCGAAGGGCAGCGGCAGCGCCCAGAACATCTCGGGCCGGCTGTTGTCGCGCCAGGAGAACAGCAGCCCGTCGGCGGCTCCGGGAACCAGCAGCTCGAAGTTGCCGGGTGTGCCGAAGCGGCCCTGGATCAGCACCGGATTGCCGCGCACCGGCGGGAACGGCCGCAGCCAGCCCAGATGCGCCGGCGTGACGTTGCACATCGCGAAGGTGTTGGCCTTCATCAGGCAGGCGACGCCGCCGCCGGGCGCGCAGTTCTCGCAGTTCGAGTTGGGGCGGCCGAAGCGGCCCCAAGAGCCGCCGCAGGTGCAGCCGCTCGCCGCATACTCGTCGGGGCAGCCGAAGACGTGCCCGCTCTCGTGGGTGAACACGCGGTCGATGTTGTCGGGTCCCCAGCCGTCGTTGGCATAGTCCATCACCAGGCGAGGACCGCCGATGCTCGCATAAGCGAAGTGGAACAGCGGGTACTTGGTGAAGAAGCCCACATAGGTCCAGCGGGTGCGGAAGCGCGTGCGATTGTCCTCGACATAGCGCACGACGCCGTTCCAGTCGGCTGTGTAGCCGAGCGCCGCCATGGCGGGATCGCGCCATACCGCCTCCAGATCGGCGGCGCCGGGATTCGGCGGCGTGGCGATGCGGACCGTGCGGATGTCGTAGCTGAACGAGATGCCGGCCGCCGAGTTCTGGGCGGCCAACCAGCTCAACCCGTTCTGCACCTCGGCCACGACCTTGGTGCGCTCCGCCGCGCTGAACTGGAGATCGGCGGTCGGGCCTTCGACGATGACGATGCCGACCGCGACGCTGCCTTCGAGATAGGCGCTGGTCGGCGCCGCCGCCTCGGCCGCCAGGGCGGCGCGCGCCGCCTCGGGCAGCGCCTGGGCGACGTCGGTGCAGCCCTGCATGTTCCACGGCTGGCCGTCGCGCGGCCGCTGCTGCTTGGCGCTCAGGAACTCGGGCTGGAGGCGGAGCTGGAACGCCTCGACGCCGAGCCGCTCGGTCTCGTCGAGGTCAGCCGGCAGGGCGGCACCGGGCGCGCTTGCCTCGGTGAGGGCCCGCTGCGCCGTCCCGGCCGGCAGCGGCACCGGGTCGGTCCCGATCAGCACACGATCGCCGTAGCGGTGAACGAAGCGCAGCGGCCGCGGGGCGGCATGCACCGACAAGGCGGCCGCCGCATCGTCGAGCACGCTGAGATATTCCGGGAAGTTCAAGTCACCGGCCATGTCGCACCTCCCATAGTGGTCGTGGTGTCGATCCGAGCGCTCAGCGGCGACGCGGGCGATCGGGCGGTTCGAACCCCTCCGCGTCCCAGGGCAACCCCTCGCCCGGACGCGCCTTGCTGCGCAGCGCGGGCCGCTGCCGCCAGGCATCGACGAACAGCAGCTCGTCCGCCGTGAGCCCACCCGGGATCGGCGCCGCCGGATCGGCGACCACCGCCTCGACCCCCGGCGTCGCGCGCAGGCGCGCCAGTGCGGACTCGGCCTCCGCATCATCGACATCGACCACCGCCAGACGCGGCGGCAGCGCGCTGGTCACCCGAAACCGGCTGCGCAGCGCGGCCAGCACGTCGGCCGCGGTGGCGGCCGAGAGAACGACGAGACATTCAGACATGCGGCCTCCCCGGCGCACCGCATCGGCATGGGGCCCGGATGGCACGGGACGACGGGTTTGGTCGGGACCGCACCAGCGGTGCGGCGACCCGGGCGGGCGCCGTCACCGGCGCCGGAGGATCAATTCGGGAGGGGGCGGCTCAGAGGGCCGCGTTACCGAAATGGGCCGGGCTGCCCGGCGGGTCGCCGACCGCAACCGGCGGCCCGTCGGCTTCGCCGGGGCGTTGGGCGGAAGGCTCGGCCGGCGACGGTCCGACTGTGCCCAAATAGGCGGGGCTGCCGGGCGGATCGCCGACATCGTCGTCGGGGCGCGCGGACGCGGCACTCGCGGCGGCGACCGCTACGGCGGTCCCGTAATAGGCGGCGCTGCCGGGGGGCGATCCCACCGCCGGAGCCGGCCAGTTGCTGGTCGGCGGCGCGCCTGCGGCCATGCTCGCCATGGCGGCCGTCCCGAAATAGGCCGGGCTGCCCGGCGGATCGCCGATCTCGTCCGCGTCGCCCGGAGCAGGTTGTGCAGACGGGTCCGACGCGGGGCCAGACGTCACATAGGGCCATCCCGCCATGGCGGCCTCCTCCGACGGCTAGAACGAGTGATGGCAGAACGAGTGATAGCAGAGCCATCGACAGCAGAACGGTCGAAAACGACCACAACCAATGCTCGAAATTAGACAAAAAGAAGGCACTAAAACTCAACTGAAATTGTAACTCTGTTATCGAAATGCGAAAATCCGCAGTAAGTCGATCCACCTATACGATCGGTTACGAGGAGCAATCAACCAGTGGACGAAGCCTGATCTTCAATGAACTCAATCTTCTGGCCACACCGTCGGACGTGACGGAGCATCCGTTTCAGACGGAAGGCTCACGCCGGAATTCAGTCTGACCGAAGCCGCACCGAGCACAACCCTGAAGGGCGCGCCACACGGAAACGTCATTCACCGTGTCGGCCGCCCCTCCGCCTGGGCCGGCCGGGTGGTGGCCGGGGCTGGACTTGGCATCGCCGCGGCAGCCGGAGGCCGGCTCGACGGAACCGTCGGGGTGACGTCGGGACCGCCCGCGACCGCCGGCTCGGCCGGCTCCGGCGGCTCGTAGTCGAGCGCCTTGAGCGGATCGACCAGGCCGGCGCCCACCTCGGTCTCGGCCGCGCCGGAGAGCGCCGTGGCGCTGCCGACCAGGATGGCCCGCACCTCGTCGGGGGTGAGGTCCGGCCGCTTCTCCAGCATCAGGGCCACGACGGCACTGACATGGGCGGCCGCCACCGAGGTGCCGGTGCTGAGCTGGTAGGCGCCGTTGGGAGCCGGCACCAGGATGTCGACACCCGGCGCCGCCACCGCGACATGGTTGCCGCGGCTCGCCTGGGCGAACGGCTTGTCGGCGCGGTCGGTGGCCCCCACCGCGATGACGTTCGGATCGGCCGCCGGATAGAGCGGCGGCGACTTCGGCCCGGCATTGCCGGCCGCGGCGACCAGCACGATGCCCTTGTCGTAGGCTTCCTGGAGCTTGCGGGCGATCATCGCGTCGTGCGGGCCGGCGAAGCTCATGTTGATCACCCGCACGCCGCGCCGCATGGCGTGGTCGATGCCCTTGAGGATCTGAAAGGTGGTCGCCTCGGGGCCGCGGTCGCGCTCGTCGAACGCCTTGACGGCCACGATGGTGGCGTCGGGCGCCACGCCGCGCAGCCGGTACTTGGCCACGATGGCGCCCGCCATGCCGGTGCCGTGAACATGCGGGCGCGCCGCGGCGCCGCCCGGATCGAAGCGCTCCACCACGGCGCCGTGCAGATCCGGGTGGCGGGCATCGACGTCGGAATCGATCACCGCGACCGCGATGCGGCGGCCGCGCGCCTTCTCGTGCACCGCGGCGAGGCGCAGGCGTTCCACGGTGTACTGGCTCGGATCGCCGGGCGGCAGCGGGTCTTCCGCGGCGGCGGGCGGGGCCGGTGCGGGCGGGGCTGCCGCGGGTGCGGGTGTGGGGGACGCGGCCGCATCGACCGGCACCGTCACGGCCTGGTCGAGCCGGTACACGTAGTTGGGTTGCGCCGAGGCGACGATGCGATTGCGCTCCAAGCCGCGGATGACGTCGCGCACATCCCGGCCCTCGGCGGCCCGGAACTGGTAGAGCGTGCGGCCGGCGAAGCCGTGCTGCTCGACCATGGTGATGCCGAGCCGGCGGGCCGTCGCCTCGACCTCGGCACGCGGCACCGTGTCGGCGACCTGCACCACCACCTCGCGCTGGACGAAGCGGGTCTCCTGGCGCGGCGGCAGGCCGCTGTAGGTGCGCTCGTGCAAGGTGCGGCCGATGCCGAGGCCGGGAGGCGGCCCGACGCTCGGCGGCGGCGGCACGTAGAAGCGGGGCCGCATCACCGCCCAGGCGGCGGCGGCCGGCGAGCGGAACGGCCCCAGCCGTCCCGGCAGCCCCGGTCCGGGCCCTCCCCAGCCGGGACGGGCGATCCCCGGGCCGGCGAGGCCGGGACGCGCGAAGCCAGGACGCGCGAAGCCAGGCTGGCCGAAGCCGGGTCTTGGGAGTCCCGGTCGGGCGATCCCCGGTGCTCCCGGGCCACCCGGCCGCGGCAGCACACCGGGCCGCGGCAGCACGCCGGGGCGTGACCATCCGGGCCGCCCTTCGGGGCCACGTCCGACCATGCCGCCGGGACCGCGACCGGCGATCTCCGGGCGGGACAAGCCGGGCTGGACACCCGGCCGACTGCCGGCGGTCGCGGGCGGTCCGGCGGGGCGCGGCAACCCGCCGGGGCGGACGCCGCCCACCTCGGGCCGTCCGGGGCGGGCTGGTCCGGGACCGGCCATTCCGGGCCGACCGGGGCCGGCCAAGCCGGGCCGGCCGGGACCAGCCAAGCCGGGCCGACCAAAACCCGGCCGGGCGAGCCCGGGCGGCGGCGCCCCCGCGCCGGGAAACGAGCCGGAGGGGTGAGCCGAAGGTCCGCGCGGACCCGGCATCATCATGGCGGGCGCGCGACCCGCCGGCGGGTGAACCGCAGGCCCGCGGAAGGCCGGCCGCGCCGCGCCGATCGGCGGGCGCCCTCGTTCGACCCGCGGGTCGCCCACCGGCTGGGCCACGGCCGGCGCGACGATCGCCAAGCCGGTGACCAGCACGAATGTCAGAATTCCGAGACCCACCGGGCGTCGCGCCCGGACAGCCCCTCGCCCCGCCGACTTGCTCACCGCGTCCCGCCCGCACCCTGGAGCATTTTCCGGCGAAGTGGAGTCCGGTTCGCCGTCGAAAATGCGATGGAATAAGGACTTCTAGAGCGGAGTCGGATCTCGTTGGAGCAGACCCCGCTCCGGGAGCGAACGCCGGGACATCGGAGTCCCATCCCGCCCGATCCTGATCATCGATGCGGCCGACCCTGCGCCGCGATTGTGTCGCGCCTGCGCCGCCATGGCGGCGCCGTGCGGGCGAGTGTTCGGCGACGGGCCGCCGGGGGCAGCCGGCGCGACCATCGCCGGCCCGAACGCCCTCATGGTTCCGGCCGCAGGATGTCGCGGCCGTCGAGCAGCGCCTGGACCAGCTCGAGGCTGCCGCCCGTGCAGGCGAGCGCGCCGTCCGGACCGAGGAACGCCTTGCGCAGCTCCGGCCGCACCTCGTCGGCCCAGCGGCTGCGCCGCAACGCGACGCGGGCGGCGGCCGAGCCGTTCCAGCCCTTGGCGGCGACCCGCCCGCCCACGCTGGCCACGGCGCCGTCGTCGACGATCATCCGATCGGCGTGGACGTCGCCGCCGATGGCGAGATGACAGTCCTCGCCGTTCGCCACCACCAGGCCCGCCGTGAGGTTTCGATCGACCACCACGTCCATGCGCCGCAGCACCAGAGCGCGGCAATGCAGGCTGCCGCGCACCCACAGGAACGCCGGCTGCGCCTCCGCCCGCCGGTTCAGGATGGCGCCGAACAGTTCCAAATCACCGTCGACCACGACTCCGGCGACGCTCGCGGTCACCAGCCCGTCCATGTCGAGATCACCCGCCGAGACCGCGTGATTGCCGCTGTAGCGCACGACCAGCAAGGATGGCCGCGGCGCCGCGACGACGATGTCGTCGAGCGTGGTGCGATCAGCGAAATGCGCGTCGAGGTCGAGGCCGGCGCGGGCCTCGTCGAGCGGGATCGAGACGAATCCGAACGCCATGCGGTCTCCATGCTGGAACCAACCATAGGGGATTTGTCGTTCCGGTCGGCCGCGAGGTTCAGCACACGCTGCGCTTCGCTCCCCCTGCCCCGCCTGCTACCATCCGGCGAGGAGATATCCGTGACGAGCCCCCCGCCGACCGCCCGCCCTCGCACACCATCGTGGCGCCTCATCGCGACGCTGCGGCACTACTACGAGTCCGACACGCCGGAGGCGCACCGTTTCCGCTACGGGCTGCTCGCCTTCGATCTGCTCACGCTGGTGTTCATCGTGGTGACCTCGTTCCTGCCGCGCACCGACCGCATCGAGCAACTCGACGTGCTGTTCGGCCTGATCATCGCCACCGACTTTGTCGTGAGGCTCATCATCGCCCGCCGCCGTCTGCGCGAGCTGATGCATCCCGCCACCTGGGCCGATCTCGCCGCCATCGTGTCGTTCCTGGCTCCGCTGGTCGGCGAGGCAGCCGGCTTCCTGCGGGTGCTGCGCACCGTGCGGCTGCTGCACACCTATCAGCTTCTCGCGCGTCTGCGCGCCGACAGCGCGTGGTTCCGCCGTCGCGAGGAGGTGGTGCTGGCGGTGGTCCATCTCTCGGTCTTCATCTTCGTGATGACCGGCATCGTCTACGAGACTCAACGCGCCACCAATCCGGCGATCGCCAACTACGCCGACGCGCTCTATTTCACCGTGACGGCGCTGACCACCACGGGCTTCGGCGACATCACCCTGCCCGGCACCTCGGGCCGGCTGATCTCGGTGGTGATCATGATCCTCGGGGTGACGCTGTTTCTCAATCTCGTGCGCACCCTGCTCCAGCCCACCAAGGTGCGGTTCCACTGCCCGCGCTGCGGCCTCCTGCGGCACGATCCCGATGCCGTGCACTGCAAGGCGTGCGGGCTCCTGCTCGACATTCCGGACGAAGGTCTCCGCTAGAGCGGAACCCGATCCAACGCGATCGGGCTCCGCTCCAGAAGTTCTCGCATGGTCGCATTTTCGACGGCGAACCGGCCTCCACTTCGCCGGAAAATCTTCTGGCCCCGCGCCGGCCGAATGGAACCTCCCGCGACTGTGGCGTTGCCTTCGCAGGAGGATGCTCGATGCCGGTTCGCGAAGGCCCCGCCCAGCCCGCTCCGCCCCCGAAAGACGAGACGCCGCCGCCCTACCCGGCCGAGAAGGCCCGGGGCGGCCAGATCGTGCTGCGCACGCGCGGACGCCGCGCCATCTTCATCGGCGGCCTGGTGGGGATCGTGCTGCTGGTCCTGCTGCTGAAGCTTCTCGGATGATCAGGAGAACATGATGACCAACGACACCGCCCACCGCACGATGCGCGACACCGAACCCGACCGCGACACAGACCATCGCACATCCGAGCAGGTTCGTGACAATCCCGCCCGCTCCCGCTTCGAGCTGGCAATCCGCGACGCGGTCGCCATCGCGACCTATCGCCGCGAGGGCGATACGCTGGTCTTCACGCATACCGAGGTGCCGGAAACCTTACGGGGCGGCGGCGTCGCCTCACGACTGGTGCGCGGCGCCCTCGATGCGACCCGATCGCGTGGCCTCCGCGTCCGACCCGTGTGCCCCTACGTGGCCGGGTTCATCGACGCCCATTCCGAATATCAGGATCTGGTGGTGTGAGGTGGTGGCCGGGCGGGTCCCGATCGCAATTGCGATCCGCGACGGCTGATCCTGCTTCCGGGTCGTCGTCTCGCCATCGGTCCGCGGAGTGGTGAAGCCGCGATCCCGGCGAAAGCCGCCGGGACGATGATCGCATCACCATGCTGTGGGGTCCCCGCCGTCCGGAGCTGGCCCATAACCACTGTCGGCTGTCGCCAGGCGGCTCGGATCGGTTCGGGCGGCGGGTCGACGGTCAAGGTACTCCCGTGCGGCGTTGAACGCAGCCGCGGTTTTCCGCAGGGACAAATGCGGACCTCGTCCGAAGATTCGTCTTCCGACAGGAAATCTGCACGCCTATGGAGAGGCCCGCGTCGGCGAGGTCGTGCGTCGAAGGTCGCATGCGCCGCCACCCGGCACGTTCACACCACCGATCAGGCGACATGGCGGCTCGCCGCTCCGGCCTCGACGTCCGTGTGCTCGCCCACCCATGCCTGCCGCGCGAACCACTCGTGCGTGTCGCGACAGTGCGGGCAAAAGGTGCGGCTGAAGAACACCGGCATCGCGGCGAACGCCTCACGACTCACCGGGATTCCGGTCGAGACACTCCGCCCGGTGGTTGGGCATCGGAACATGAGCTTTCCCATCGCACGGTCCTCCTCTTGCGGGGGCGACCTTGCGAATACACGGCGGATGCGAACGCGAGACGAAATCGGCGTGACCATTTCGCGGCGCAGCGGCGGCAAGGATCGCAAGCGCGTGAACGGTTGCGCGAGTGCCGCGGCACGCTCGCCCGCGTCCCCTCACATCAGCGCAGTGCCGCCGCGTAACTCTGCGGCGAGAAGCCGACCAGCAGGGTGCCGCCGATGTCGAGTACCGGCCGCTTGATCATCGACGGCTGCGCCGCCATCAGGGCGATTGCCCGGTCTTCATCGAGGTTCGCCTTGTCGGCATCGGCGAGCTTGCGGAAGGTGGTGCCGGCGCGATTGAGCAGTGTCTCCCAGCCGACCACGGCAGCCCAGGCGCGCAGCCGCGCCGCGTCGATGCCCCGGACCTTGTAGTCGTGGAACTCGTAGGCGACGCCGTGCTGGTCCAGCCAGGCGCGCGCCTTCTTCATCGTGTCGCACGCCTTGATGCCGTAGAGGGTCACGGTCACGGTCGGAAGCCTCGCCCAGAGATCGACGGTCGCGCGCACGATAGTCGATTCCCGCGGTCTCGACAGGCGCCCCTCCATATGAGCCGGCCGCTCCGCCTACCGGGCTGCCACCATGCCGCGGCCGTGCTGCTCTAGCATGGACGGTCCGGACAAATCGGATGGACGAGAGCGGGAGCGGCGGCGTGGGCGGCGAGCGAGGGACCATCCGGATCGGCATCGGCGGCTGGATCTACGAGCCGTGGCGGCAGACCTTCTATCCGAAAGGGCTGCCGAAAACCCGTGAACTCGCCCATGCGGCGAGCCGCCTCGGCACCATCGAGATCAACAGCACGTTCTACGGCTCCCAGAAGCCCGAGACCTTCGCGAAGTGGCGCGACGAGACGCCGGACGGCTTCGTGTTCGCCGTCAAGGCACCGCGCTTTTCCACGCATCGCCGCTCGCTCGCCGATGCCGGCGAGTCGATTGCCCGCTTCATCGACGGCGTCGTCACGCTCGGCGACAAGCTCGGGCCGATCAACTGGCAGCTCGCGCCGACCAAGCGGTTCGACCACACCGAGATCGAGGCGTTCCTGGCGCTGCTGCCGAAGCAGCACCAGGGCCGCCCGCTGCGCCATGCCATCGAGGTGCGGCACGAGAGCTTTCGCGATCCGAGCTTCATCGCCCTGGCGCGTCGGCACGAGGTCGCGATCGTGCTCGCTGCGGATTCCGACTATCCTCAGATCGCCGACCCGACCGCTCCGTTCGTCTATGTGCGCCTGATGGGCACGCAGGAGCACGAGCCGCTCGGCTATCCGGCGGCGGCGCTCGACGACTGGGCCGTGCGCCTGCGGACCCTCGCGGCCGGCGCGCCGGTGACCGAGCTGACGCCGCTCGACACGACGCCACCACGACCCGTCCCGCGCGACGTGTTCGCCTACGTGATCAGCGGCTTCAAGGCCACGAACCCGCTCGCCGCACGGGCTCTGATCGAGCGTCTGACACCGGCCGTGCAGCGCCCAGAGCGAGCCTGATGGTTCCGCGCCCGCGGGGCCGCAGCGCTGAGCGCGCGGAGCCACCGGTGCCGGCTCGCATCGCGGCCGCGCTCGCAGTCCTCGATCTGGCGCCCCACGATCGCGTGCTGGAGATCGGCTGCGGCCGCGGCGTCGCCGTGGCCGCGATCGCCCCCCGCCTGACCAGCGGCCACCTCACGGCGATCGATCGCTCCGCCGTCGCCATCGCGGCGGCGCGCGACCGCAACGCCGCGCACGTCGCCGCCGGCACCGTGGCGTTCCTGGAGGTGTCGCTTCGCGACGCGCGGCTGCCGCCCGGCGCCTTCACCAAGGCGTTCGCCATCGACGTCAACCTGTTCTGGCTGGACGGCAGCGCCGAGCTGGCGGTGCTGGCGGCGGCGCTGTCGCGCGGCGGCCGCCTCCACCTGATTCACCAGGCGCCGAGCCACACGGGGCGTCCGCGCATCGTCGACGGGCTCCGCCGCGAGCTGGCCGCCGCCGGCTTCGTTATCGACCGGCTCGACAGCCCGGACGACACCGGCGTGCCGCTCGTCGTGGTGACGGCACGCCCGCCGGACTAGCGCCGCGTGCGATCAGAATCCCTCGACCACGATCTTGCCGATGGTGCGGCCGCTCTCGATCAGCCGGTGCGCCTCCCGGATGTTTGCGGCGTCGATCGGCGACAGAATCTTGGTCACGGTCGCCCGCAGGTGCCCGGCGTCGATCTCGTCGGCCACCGCGTCGAGAAGCCGATGCTGCTCGATCATGTCGGGCGTCCGGTGCATCGGCCGTGCGAACATGAACTCCCAGTGGAGGCTCGCCGCCTTGCTCTTCATGCCGGCCATCGGCATCGGCTTGTCGGTGTCGTCGATGGTGACGATGCCACCCTGCGGCCGGATCAGCTCGACGGCGTCGTTCCAGTGCCGCATGTCGTTGAAGATCGCCACATGATCGACGAACGAGAAGCCGAGCCCGCGCACCTGATCGACCATCGGCCGACGATGATCGACGACGTGATCGGCGCCGAGATCCTTCACCCAGGCGATGGTCTCGGGCCGCGACGCGGTGGCGATGACCACGAGGCCGGCCCGCTTGGCGAGCTGAATGCCGATCGACCCGACGCCGCCGGCGCCGCCGATGATCAGGATCGATTGCCCCGCATGGGCGCCGTGGCGGTCGATGCGCAGGCGATGGAAGAACGCTTCCCAAGCCGTGATGGCGGTGAGCGGCAGCGACGCCGCCTCGGCGTGCGTCAGGGTCTTCGGCTTGCGGCCGACGATCCGCTCGTCGACGAGCTGGAATTCCTGATTGCTGCCGGACCGGGTGATGTCGCCCGCATAGAAAACCGCGTCTCCCGGACGGAACAGGGTGACCTGCGGCCCCACCGCCGCGACGACGCCGCTGGCGTCCCAGCCGAGCACCCGGGGCGTCGGCTCCACCTTGTCCTTCGGGGCGCGGACCTTGGTGTCGACCGGATTGACCGAGACGGCCTTCACGGCGACCAGGATGTCGTGGCCCTGCGGCTCCGGCTTCGGCAGGTCGACGTCGCGGAACGCCTCGGGATCGTCGATGGGCAGATAGCGGGTCAGTGCGACGGCTTTCATGGTCGGGCTCCTCTGGAGGGTGCTTCAGATCACGCGGCGGCCGGCCAGGCCGGATAGCTCGTGTAGCCATGGGCATCGCCGCCGAACAGCGTCGCGCCCTCGAACGCCGACAGCGGCAGTCCCTCGGCGAAGCGGCGCGGCAAATCCGGATTGGCGATGAACGGACGCCCGAACGCCACCAGATCCGCGAGGCCCGCGGACAGGATCGCCTCGCCGCGTGCCCGCGTGTATTTGCCGGCCACCACGATGCGGCCCGAATAGGCGGCCCGCAGGTCGTGCCGGAAGCGGACCGGCACCTCCGGCGCGTCGTCCCAGTCGGCCTCGGCGAGATGGATGTAGGCGAGCCCGATACGATCGAAGGCGCGCGCCGCCATCAAGATGGTGTCGACGATGCCGTCGTCCGCCATGTTGCGCTGGGTGATGTAGGGCGACAGGCGGATGCCGGTGCGATCGGCACCGATCTCTCCCGCGACGGCTTCGGCGACCTCGACGGCGAAGCGGATGCGGTTCTCCCGCGAGCCGCCGTAGCGATCGGTCCGCCGGTTGGACGTGTCACGCAGGAACTGGTCGATCAGGTAGCCGTTAGCGCCGTGGATCTCCACCCCGTCGAAGCCGGCCGCCATGGCGTTGGCGGCGGCGCCGCGGTAATCGTCGACGATGCCCGGGATCTCGCCGAGATCGAGGGCGCGCGGCACCGGGCACGCCACCATGCCGCCCTGCCCGGTCGCCGGATCGACGATCCAGACGCTGGCATCGGGCGCCAGCGCCGACGGCGCCACCGGCCGGCCGTCGGCGTGAAAGCTCGGATGGCTCATCCGGCCGACATGCCAGAGCTGCAACACCATGCGGCCGCCGGCGGCGTGCACCGCGTCGGTCACTCGGCGCCAGCCGGCGATCTGATCCTGCGTGTAGATGCCGGGCGTGAACGAGTAGCCCTGCCCCTGCCGCGAGATCTGGGTCGCCTCGCTGACGATCAGGCCGGCCCCCGCGCGCTGGGCGTAGTACTCGGCCATCAGGGCGTTCGGCACGTCGCCGGGCTGCGTGCTGCGCGCCCGCGTCATCGGCGCCATGACGATGCGGTTCGGCAGCGACAGCGGTCCGAGGGATAGGGAATCGAGCAAGGAAGCGGTCATCGGTCGGCTCCGGGTCGGGGCGGATCGGCACAGGGCCGATCTCGGAACCGAGACATCACAATTCCGGAATGAATGTACAATCGACTTGATTCCGAAGTCATATTTCGGAAATCTCGAATAATGACCTTCGATCAGCTCTCCCTGTTTCTCCGCATCGTCGAAAAGGGCGGCCTCGCCGCCGCCGGCCGCGAGATGGGCCTGTCGCCCGCCTCGGTGTCCGAGCGGCTGGCCGCGTTGGAGCGACACTACGGCGCGACGCTGCTGACCCGGACCACGCGAGCGCTCAGCCTCACCGACGAGGGGCGCGTGCTGGTCGAAGGCGCGCGTCGGCTTCTCGCCGAAGCGGACGAGCTGGAGGCGCGCATCCGCCATGGCGCCGACAAGATATCGGGCCTCGTCCGCCTCACCGCGCCCGAGGATCTCGGCCGTCGCTGCATCGTGCCGATCGTCGGCGCGTTCCTCGATCGCCATCCCGACGTGGCGATCGATCTGCATCTCACCGACGGCTATGTCGATCTCGTGGGTCAGGGCATCGACTTCGCGGTCCGTCAGGGGGTGCTCGCCGACAGCAGCCTGAAGGTGCGCTCGCTCGGCGAGAACCGGC
This sequence comes from Rhodoplanes serenus, assembly GCA_009720755.1. Lineage (GTDB taxonomy): Bacteria > Pseudomonadota > Alphaproteobacteria > Rhizobiales > Xanthobacteraceae > Rhodoplanes > Rhodoplanes serenus. The sequence continues at coordinate 70,029 of WNKV01000013.1, read as the reverse complement.
GCATCGTCTGTGCGGCGCCCTCCTATCTGGCGGCTCGCGGCACGCCGCTGCATCCCGACGATCTCGCCGACCACGATTGCATCCTGATGCGGTTCGGCCAGACCGTGGATCACGAATGGCCGTTCCGCATCGACGGCGAGCTACGCCGCGTGATGGTACGCGGTCGCCGCATCGCCAACGACGGCGGCCTGGTGCGGCAGTGGTGCCGCGAGGGGCGCGGCATCGCCTTCAAGTCGCTGTGGGACGTCACCGCCGACATCGCCGAGGGCATGCTGGTCGAGCTGCTGGCCGACTTCTCGGCCGGCCAGACGGCCTTGCAGATCGTCTATCCGCCGGCCGCCGTGCAACCCCGCCGTGTCCGCCTGCTGATCGAGGCCATCGCGACGGCGCTGTCTCCCTATGGTGGCCGCCCGCATCCGGCGCGAGCCGGCGCCGGAGGCGATCGGGCGGATGGCTAGAGCGGAGTCCGATCCAGAAGTCCTGGCGTGATCGCATTTTTCAACGGCGAACCGGCGTCCACTTCGCCGGACAATGCTCTCGCGCGGCAGCGCCCCGGGCCGCATCGCCATCGTGGCCCACGATGGCAGCGCTCGCGAGCAAAGAGTTTTGGCAGCCCACTGCTCGTTGCAGATTCCCGGCCGTCACGAGAGACGGTCACCCGCGAAGCTGCTCTCGGCCACCGGCGTCGATCGAGGCGACCGGGTGGCAATCGGCGCGAGGTCGGTCACAATCCAACCGCCCCGGTCATCGCACGGGGATCGCGCCGGCACGCCGGCGATCGGGACAGGAATGGAGAGCAACGAGATGAAACTGGGATTCGCCGGCCTCGGACAGATGGGCAAGCCGATCGCGCTGAACCTGCTGCGCAGCGGCGCCGAGCTGACCGTGAGCGACGTCCGGCCGGACGCCTTCGCGGAGCTCGAAGCGCGGGGCGCCCGCACCACGACCCGGATCGCCGATCTCGCGGCGGCCGACATCGTGTTCCTGTGCCTGCCCAATGCCGAGATCGTCGAGGCGGCGCTGTTCGGCGACAACGGCCTCGCACCGGGGCTGCGGGCCGGCCAGATCGTCGTCGATCTCTCGACCATCACGTACAAGACTTGCGTGCGCGTCGCCGAGACGCTGGCGGCGCGCGGCATCGCCTTCGTGGACGCGCCAGTGTCCGGCATGGAGGCGCGCGCCCGCGACGGCACCCTGACGGTGATGTGCGGCGGCGCCCCCGACACCTTCGCGACGGTCGAGCCGCTGCTGTCCTGCATCGGCGACACGATCGTCCACATGGGTCCGTCGGGCAGCGGCCAGCTCGCCAAGCTGGTCAATCAGCTCCTGTTCGACATCAACGCGGCGGCGCTCGCCGAGGTGCTGCCGATGGCCGCCAAGATGGGTCTCGACTCCGAGAAGATGGCCGAGATCATCAACACCGGCACCGGCCGCAGTTACGCCTCCGAGTTCTTCGTCCCGCGCCTCCTCGAGGGCGACTTCGGGGCCGGCTACCCGATGAAGGCGGCCTACAAGGATCTGGTCAGCGCCGCCGAGCTGGCCGCCGCCAAGGGCATTCCGATGCCGGTGCTCGCCGCCGCCACCTGCACGTACCAGCAGGCGCTGCTGCGCGGTCACGGCTCGCTCGACAAGGGCGGCATGATCCTCGTGTTCGAGGAGCTGCTCGGCGTCCAGTTCCGCAAGCGCGGCACCTGACCGCCGACCACCCTCGACCCTCGTCACCCGGGAGCTTCCGATGAACCTGTTCTCACTCCTCCAGGCCCGGGCCGCCGCCGGCGATCCGATCCGGGTCGGCCTGATCGGGGCCGGCAAGTTCGGCTCCATGTATCTCGCCCAGGTGCCCCGCACCCCGGGTGTGCATCTGGTCGGCATCGCGGATCTCTCGCCCGCACGGGCGCACGAAAACCTCGCCCGTGTCGGCTGGCCGGTCGAGCGCGCCGCCGCCGCCTCGCTCGACCATGCCGCCAAGAGCGGCACCACCCATGTGGGCGATGACTGGCAAGCGCTCGTCTCCCATCCGGCCATCGACATCGTCATCGAATGCACCGGCAACCCGCCGGCCGCGGTGGAGCATTGCCTGGCCGCCTTCGCGGCCGGCAAGCATGTCGTCAACGTCACCGTGGAGGCCGATGCCTTCTGCGGCCCGATGCTGGCGCGCCGCGCCGCCGCCGCCGGCGTGATCTACAGCCTCGCCTATGGCGACCAGCCGGCGCTCGCCTGCGAGCTGGTCGACTGGGCGCGCACCGCCGGCTTCCCGGTGGTGGCCGCCGGGCGTGGCCACAAGTGGCTGCCGCAGTACCGCGAATCGACTCCCGACACAGTGTGGGACCATTGGGGCGTGTCGGCCGAGCAAGCCCGCATCGGCGGCATGAACCCGAAGATGTTCAACGCCTTCCTGGACGGCTCCAAGCCCGCTATCGAGAGCGCTGCGATCGCCAACGCAACCGGGCTCGCGGCGCAGTCGCACGGCCTCTCCTTCCCGCCCGGCTCGATCGACGACATCCCGACCCTCATGCGCCCGCGGAGCGAAGGCGGCGTGCTGGAGAAGAAGGGCGTCGTCGAGGTGGTCTCGTCGCTGCGCCCGGACGGCACCAAGCTGCCCTACGACATCCGCAAGGGCGTGTGGGTGTGCATCGAGGCCGACACCGACTACATCCACCGCTGCTTCGGCGAGTACCAGGTGGTGACCGATCCGGGCGGCCGCTACATGTGCTCCTACAAGCGCTGGCACCTGATCGGGCTGGAGCTCGGCATCTCCATCGCCTCGATCGGGCTGCGTGGCGAGCCGACCGGGCTCGCCCGCGTCTTCAACGCCGACGTGATCGCCACCGCCAAGCGTGATCTGGCAGCCGGCGAGGTGCTGGACGGCGAAGGCGGCTACACGGTGTTCGGCAAGCTGGTGCCCGCCACAGCCTCGCTCGCGGCCCGCCATCTGCCGCTCGGGCTCGCCCATTCGGTCGCCCTCGTCCGGCCGGTCGCCAAGGACCAGCTCGTCACCTGGGACGACGTCGCCATCGACACCTCTTCGGCGGCGTGCCGACTGCGGCGCGAGATGGAGGCGACGTTCGCGGCGCGGGAGCCGGAACGGGAGCCGGAGCGGGAGCCGGAGCGGATGGCCTGAGGCCCGACGCCGGCTCGACAGGACCATGCACGTCGCGCCATCCGGCGCGGCGGACCACAGAAGCATCTGTCGCAACGGCGGCCGAGGAGGTAGATTGCGCCGTGAGCACGCTCGATCTCCTCTCGCTCCGACTGTTCGCCTCGGTCGTCGAGCACCGCAACATCGCCCAGGCGTCGCGCGCCAACAACATCGCGCCGTCGGCGGTGAGCAAGCGCATTTCCGACATCGAGGCACGGGTCGGGGTGTCGCTGCTCTATCGCTTGCGTGAGGGGGTCGAGCCCACCCCGGCCGGGCAGGCGCTCTACCGTCACGTCAAGCGCCTCGCCAAGATCATCGAGGATCTCGAGGCCGAGCTCAGCGAGTTCTCGCAAGGCGCCAAGGGGCGCGCGCGGCTGTGGGCCAACACCTCGGCGGTGACTCAGTTTCTGCCCGAGGACCTCGCCGTCTACACCAGCCAGTTTCCCGAGGTGAAGATCGACCTGCGCGAGGAGGTGAGCCGCACGGTCGCCGAGGCCGTGCAGGACGGCTCCGCCGATCTCGGCGTGTTCTCGGACTATATCGGCGAAACCGGCCTGGAGACCCGCATCTACCGGCGCGACACCCTGATGGTGATCGTGCCGCGCGGGCATCCGCTGGAAGGCCGCGACTCCGTCACGCTGGCCGACACGTTGGCTTATGATCACGTCGGACTTCAGGAAGGCAGCTCGTTGCAGGCCCGCCTGCTGTCCGAGGTCGACCGCTCCCAGCTCGCCCTCAAGCTGCGCGTCCAGGTGCTGAGCTTCGACGGCGTTCGCCGCATGGTGGAGGCCGGGCTCGGCGTCGCGGTGCTGCCGCAGGGCGCGGTGCTGCCCTATGCGACCACCGGGGCTTTCGCGTCGCTGCGGCTCGACGAGCCGTGGGCGACCCGGCGGCTGCTGCTCGGCTTCCGCGAGTATCGCTCGCTGCCGGTGGTGGTCCGCGCCCTCGTCGAATGCCTGGCGCCGCTCGACCGCCGCATGCTGCGCGACGTGGCGCAGGCCCAGGAGCTGCGCGCACAGGAATCGCGCACACAGGAGTCGGGCGCACAGGCGCCGCCGGCCCACGGCTCACACGAGAGCTGACGCCGCCATCCCGGTGTGCCGCCGAGCGTTCGAAACCGCGGCGCACCGACGGACGGATGGACGGCAGGCGCGCGGCGGGCGGGCGGCGCGCCGTTCCAGCGGCGCTCTTCGCTGAACGGGCCGGTGCGAACCGCGATGTCCCGCTCGGAACCCATGACGAGTCGAACCATACGCCCGCAGCCCGTGCAGCGGCCATCGCCATCGGCGAGGTCAGGCCCCGCCACTTGCTGATGGCCACGCCTGTCCCCCGGCGCCACTGTCCGCCTCGAACCTGAAGCCCGTGCGCGCGCCGCAGACCCGTCGTGTCTATCGGCCCCGCGAACGGCGGCCGGTGCGTTCGCGTCCGGCCGGGCACGGGCCGACAGAGGAGAGTCGGCATGGGCACGACCACCACCCCCGCAAGAGTCTTCATCAACGAGGTCGCGACCCGCGACGGCTTGCAAAACGAGAAGACCTTCGTGCCGACGCCTCGGAAGATCGCGCTGGTCGACGCCCTGTCGCGCACCGGCGTCGCCAAGATCGAGGTGACGTCGTTCGTCTCGCCCAAGGCGATCCCCAACCTCCGCGACGCCACCGAGGTGATGGCCGGAATCACCCGCCAGCCCGGTGTCGTCTACACCACGCTCGTGCCCAACAATCGCGGCGCGCTGCGCGCCATCGAGGCGAAAGTCGACGAGATCAACCTCGTGATGTCGATCGGCGAGAAGCACAACCTCGCCAACATGCGCATGACCTGCGACGAGTCGCTGGCCGGCTTCCGCGACGTGATGGCCACCATGGCGGGCAGCGGCATCCGCGTCACCGGCTCGATCGCCACCGCGTTCGGCTGCCCGTTCGAGGGCGAGCAGCCGCTCGACCGCGTGCTGTGGGCGACCGAGACCTACCTGAATCTCGGCATGGTCGGCGTGACGCTGTGCGACACCGTCGGGATGGCGCATCCGCGTCAGGTCGACCGCTTCTGCCGCGCCGTGCGGGATCGATTTCCTGGCGTGCCGTTCACGGTCCACTTCCACGACACCCGCGGCATGGGCCTCGCCAACGTGATGGCGGCGCTCGACGCCGGCATCGACAGCTTCGACACCTCGCTCGGCGGCATCGGCGGCTGCCCCTATGCGCCCGGCGCGACCGGCAACATCAGCACCGAGGACACGGTGCACATGCTGGAGGCGTGCGGCATCCCCACCGGGGTCGACCTGGACGCCATCCTGCCCCTCGCCCGCGGGCTGACGACGCTGCTCGGCCGCCCGGTGGGTGGTCAGGTCGCGCGCTCCGGCAAGCGCACCGACCTGCATGCCTTCCCGCAGTGCGCCTGACAGAGTTCAATCGAGGAGGACGTTCGTCCCATGACCACCACCGCAGGCGCCCTGTCGGGGCTGCGCGTCATCGATCTCACCCGCGTGCTGGCCGGCCCGTTCTGCACCATGATGCTGGCCGATCTCGGCGCCGACGTGATCAAGGTCGAGGAGCCCGGCAAGGGCGACGACAGCCGGCACTACGTCCCGTTCGTGAACGGCGAGAGCGCCTATTACATGAACCTCAACCGCAACAAGCGGGGCGTCACCCTCAACCTCAAGGGCAAGGGCCGTGATATCCTGCTCGACATGGTGAAGCACGCCGACGTGATCGTCGAGAACTACCGGCCCGGCACCATGGAGAAGCTCGGCCTCGGCTGGGAGACCCTGAAGCAGATCAACCCGCGGCTGGTCTACGGCGCCGTCTCGGGCTTCGGCCACTCCGGCCCCTACCGGCTGCGGGCCGGCTACGACATCATCGGCCAGGCCATGGGCGGCCTGATGAGCACCACCGGCTGGCCGGGCGGCGAGCCGACCCGCACTGGCACCGCCATCGGCGACGTGCTCGCCGGTCTGTCGGTCACCATCGGGATTCTCGCGGCCCTGCGCCATCGTGATCAGACCGGCGAGGGCCAGAAGGTCGACATTGCGTTGGTCGACTCGGTCGTCGCCAGCATGGAGATCATCACCCAGATCTATCTCGCCACCGGGAAGGTGGCCGAGCGCATCGGCAACCGCTACGAAGCCTGCTACCCCTACGACTCGTTCCAGGCCAAGGACGGCCGCGTCGTCATCGGGGCCGCCAACAACAAGTTGTGGGCGCTGGTGTGCGGCGTGATTGGCCGCGAGGAGCTGATCCACGACGAGCGGTTCGACACCAACCCGAAGCGCGTGCAGCGTCACGCCGAAGTGAAGCCGCTGGTCGAGGCGTGGACCCGGGAGCACACCGTCGACGACATCGTCGAGCGCATGCTGACGGCCGGCGTGCCGGCGGCGCCGATCAACACCATCGACCGCATCGTCAAGGACCCGCATATCGCCGAGGCGCGCGAGATGTTCGTGGAGACCCGGCATCCGAAGGGCGGCCCCCTCAAGCTCACCGGCTCGCACCTCAAGATGACGGCGACGCCCCCCTCCATCCGGACGCCCTCCCCGCTGCTCGGCGAGCACAACGAAGAGGTGTATGGCGAGCTCCTGGGCCTCGACGCCGAGGCGATCGCCCAGCTTCGTCGCGAGGGTGTCGTCTGAGACGCCACTTCGGCGCCGTTCCGTCACGGCGGAACGGTGCCGGCGGATCGATTGCCGCCACGAGCAATCGATCCGCCCCCTGCCGGGCCGCGTCCCCCTCTGCGGCCCGGCTTTTTTTGTGTCCCGACCTCGCGCCGGTCGAACGAAAAGGCGCGCGAGCCTCACGACCCGCGCGCTCGAACCATCGTCCAGAATAATCGATGCTTCACCAGTCCCAGTGGGCCGGCGGCACGCCGGCGACCGGCGAGCGGAAGTACGCGACCCTGTCGCCGCTCACTGAGCCCAGATAGGCGGTGCGCAGATCGGGGCCGCCGAACGCCAGGCTGGTGACGTTGGGCAGCACCTTGGCGGGGTTCTTGTAGAACAGCACGCGGTCGAGAGTGCCGTCGGCGATCGCCTTGCGGATCGCCGCCATGTGGTCCGCATTGCTGTCCTCCGCCACCAGGTGCCAACGGCCGTCCGGCATCACCCGGATGATCTTGTTGGCGGCGATGCCGGTGATCCACAGCCCGCCCTCGGCGTCGAGCGTCATGCCGTCCGGCAGCGTGTCGTCGTCGAACTCGGCGAAGACCTCGCGAGCCCCGAGCGAGCCGTCATCGGTCAGCGCGAAGCGCACGATGCGCTTGTGGAACGTCTCGTTCACCAGCAGCCACTTGCCGTCGAGCGAGATGCGACACTCGTTGGTGGCGGCGAGCCCGTCGGCGACGATGCGGGCCGTCTGCGGCCGATCGACCGATTCGACCAGCACGATGTAGCCGTCGGCGGCTGCACCCTTGCCGAGCCGCTTGCGGCCCGCGCCGGGATTGGAGCGGTACATCACGGTGATCCACACCCGCTCGCGATCGTCGAGCCACACGAAGTTGGCGGCCGCCACGCGCTCGCCGCCGACCTCCATCACCCACGGCTCGCGATGGCCGTCCGGGTAGAGCCGCCAGACGCCGCCCTCGGCCCCGAGATTGGCGACCAGCAGGCTGCCGTCGCGCAGCAGCGCGATGCCGTTCGGCATGAAGTCGGTGTCCTCGCGGCGCGCCGCGCAGCCGATCGCCCGGCGGCTGCCGTCGGGCCCAATCCGCACCACGCCGCCGCGCCAGTCGGAGCAGTAGAGATGGCCCGAGCGGGTTGCGAGCACGCATTCCGGTCGCATCAGGTCATGGCCGACGAACCCGACCGCGCCGAGATCCAGGGTGAAGTCTTCAGACATGCGTTCGATCCTCCGCGCAGATGACCTCGATCGTCCGCCACGGCGCCATGTGCCGAGCGCGACCGATCGGCGCGATGTGCCGAGCGCGACGGGTCGGCGCGATGCTCGCGCCGACCTCCCGCCGAAACGACGTCGCGTCCAGACCACACCGCGCACGGTCGCAGCCGTCGAAAACGACCGCTTCGTCACGGTCACTCCAGTTTCGATACAGAGTATTGATACGGAGCCGATCCGTGATCTTGCCGCCCACGAGGCTCCTCCCGTGGAGAGTCCGTAGCAATTCCTCAAACACGATGCTTCGCCTCGTGAAACACGACGCCTCCTCGGAACCGACAAGGCGCAGGCTGCGCCTGCCGTCCAAAGCTCGGGACTCGAGCGGCGGCTCAGCGATCACCGACCGGCGAGGTGGGGCATGCAAGACATCGAGACGAGAACCACGACGAAAGTCATCCGGCGCTTCCTGCCGATTCTCGTAGTCTCCTTCATTCTGTGCTTCCTTGATCGGGTCAATGTCGGCTTCGCGACGCTGACCATGAGCAAGGATCTCGGCTTCTCGAACACCGTGTTCGGGCTCGGAGCCGGAATTTTCTTCGTCGCCTACTTCCTGTTCGAGGTGCCGTCCAACATCATCCTCGAGAAGGTCGGGGCGCGGATCTGGATCGCCCGGATCATGATCACCTGGGGCATCCTCTCGGCCGCCACGGCCTTCGTGTGGGACGAGTGGAGCTTCTATACGATCCGCTTCCTGCTGGGCGCTGCCGAGGCGGGCTTCTTCCCCGGCATCGCGTTCTACTTCACGCTGTGGTTGCCGAGCCGACATCGCGGCAAGGTCAACAGCATCTTCCTGGCCTCGATGCCGGTCGCCAGCGTCGTCGGCTCGCCGATCTCGGGCTGGCTGCTCAGCCTCGACGGGATGTGGGGCCTGCACGGCTGGCAACTCCTGTTCATCATCGAGGGTCTGCCCTCCGTCTTCGTCGCCTTCGTGGTGCTCTACCTGCTGCGCGACACGCCCGAGAAGGCCGAATGGCTCGACGCCGACGAGAAGGCATGGCTCGCCGACGAGCTGCGCCGCGAGCGCGAGAGCGTGACCGCGCTGGTGCCGCACGGCGTGCTCAACGTGATGAAGAGCCCGATCATCCTGCTCTTGTGCGTCGTCTATTTCGGCGTGACGGCGTTCAACTACGGCATCAGCTTCTTCCTGCCGCAGATCGTCCGCGACTTTGGGCTGTCGTTCGTGCAGACCGGCTTCGTCGCCGCGATCCCACCGATGTGCGGCGCCATCGGCATGGTCCTGTGGGGCCGTCACTCCGACAAGCACAACGAGCGCAGGCTCCATGTGCTGCTGCCGCTCAGCCTCGCGGCCATCGGGCTCGGCAGTGCCACACTGGTCTCGGTGCCGGTCCTCAAGCTGGCGTTCCTGTCGCTCGCCGCCGTCGGCGTGTTCTCGACCGTGCCGGTGTTCTGGGTGCTGATGCCGTCGCTGCTCAGCGCCGGCGCCGTCGCGGTCGCCTTCGCGGTGGTCAACTCGGTCGGCAACCTGTCGGGCTTCGTGGCTCCGTATGTGGTCGGCGCCCTCAAGGATGCCACCGGCAGCGTCAACCCAGGCCTCCAGGCGATCTCGCTGTTCGGCTTCGTGGCGGTCGCGCTGCTGGCCGGCATCATCCGCTACCAGCAGTCGGTCGCCCGCGCGGACGATCGGCCCGTGACGGCGAAACCGGCCGTCTCGTAAACGGCCGCCTGCACGGCCAGCCCGCGCCAGACCGGCGATGACGACGCGGCCCGCCTCCGGAGACGATCCGAAGGCGGGCCGCTCTTTTTGACGGGTCGGCGAACGAGGGACCCGGTCGGGTCAGAGCTCGGTGACGGCGGCCTCCGCGGGTCGGCTGGCCATGTCGGCGAAATGCGCGCGGGTCAGCTCCACCACCACCGGCGAGAGCAGCACCAGCGAGATCAGGTTGGGTACCGCCATCAGGGCGTTGAGCGTGTCGGCGATCAACCACACGGTGTCGAGATGGGTGACGGTGCCGATCAGCACGGCGATCGTCCACAGCACCCGATACGGCGTGATGGCCTTGACGCCGATCAGGAACTCCCAGCACTTCTCGCCGTAATAGGCCCAGCCCAGGATGGTGGTCAGCGCAAAGATGATCAGGCTGCCGGCCAGCACGTACTGGCCGATGCCGGGCAGCGCGGCGCTGAACGCCGAGGTGGACAGCACCGCGCCCGACTCGCCGTTCGACCAGACGCCCGACGCGATGATGGCCAGGCCCGTCATGCTGCACACCACGATGGTGTCGATGAACGTCCCCATCATGCCGATCAGCGCCGAGTTCACCGGGCTCTTCGCCTTGCCGGCCGCCTGGGCGATGCCGGCGGTGCCGAGGCCCGCCTCGTTGGAGAACACGCCGCGGGCGACGCCGTAGCGCATCGCCGCCCACACGGCGGCGCCGGCGAAGCCGCCGGTCGCCGCAACCGGCGTGAAGGCGTGCTGGAAGACGAGCGCCAGCGCGCCCGGCACGCGATCCGCGAAGATGACGAGGACCAGCAGGGCGCCGACCACGTAGGCGACGCACATGAACGGCACCAGCGCGGTCGCCACCGCCCCGATGCGGCGGATGCCGCCGAGCACGACGGCGCCGGTGATGCCGCTCAGCACCACGCCGGTGACCCAGTTCGGGACCCCGAAGGTGGTGTCCATCACGCTGGCGATGGAGTTCGACTGGACCATGTTGCCGATGCCGAAGCCGGCGACGCCACCGAACACCGCGAACAGCACGCCGAGCCAGGCGAAGCGCGGGCCGAGCCCGTTCCTGATGGCGTACATCGGGCCACCCACCGCCTCGCCGCGCTCGTCCACCTCGCGGTAATGCACCGCGAGCAGCACCTCGGCGTACTTCGTGGCCATGCCGACCAGCGCCGTGCACCACATCCAGAACAGCGCGCCGGGGCCGCCGAGCGCGATCGCGGTGGCGACGCCGGCGATGTTGCCGGTGCCGACGGTCGCGGCGAGCGCCGTCATCAGCGCCGCGAAGGGGCTGATCTCGCCGACCGCCGTCTCGGCCGAGCGGCGGCCATCCCAGACCATCCGAAAGCCGTGGCCGATGCGGGCGATCGGCATGAACTTCAGCCGGATCTGGAGATAGAGCCCGGTGCCGAGAATGGCGATCAGCATGGGGACGCCCCATACCACGCCGTTGACGACATTGAGCCAGTGAGCGAAGGCGTCCATCCGTTCCTCCCTTGCGCGTCGTTGCGCGTTGTCGCGTCGTTCGTGTGGCGGTGCAAGCAATCACATGGTCGAGGGCTGCCGCGGCGATGCGATCGCCGCGTGCAGGTCGCCTTCGGCGTGTCGACCGGCGCGCGTCGCAACCGCGCGCCGGCGCGTGACGGGCGCGATTACGCGGCGCGATCGAGGCGGCCCGCCGGATCGCCGGCGATGCGATCGGCGACCAGCGCCGCGGTCGCGGCCGCCAGCGTCCAGCCGAGATGACCGTGGCCGGTGTTGTAGAACACGCGGGGGTGCCGACCGGGGCCGACGCGCGGCATCATGTCGGGCATCATCGGCCGCAACCCCGCCCACGGAATCACCCGGTCGGTCGCCACCGCCGGGAACAGGCGTTGCGTCCACTCCACCAGCGGGCGCACGCGGTCGGCGCGGATATCGAGACCGAAGCCGGCGATCTCGGCGGTGCCGGCGACCCGCAGGCGGTCCGGACCGAGCCGGCTCGACACCACCTTCGCCTCGTCGTCGAGCAGGCTCACCCACGGCGCGGCGCGTCGGCTGATATCGTCGTGCAGCTCGACCGTGATCGAGTAGCCCTTCACCGGATAGACGTTGAGGCGATCTCCCAGCATCGCGGCGATGCGGCGGCTGCCGACGCCGGCGCAAACCACGACCAAATCGGCCGTGAGCACGCCGACGTCATCGCCGGTGCGCCAGCCGAGGCGCACGCCCCGCGTGTCGGCCGATGCGGCGGTCACCTCGGCATTCTGGACAAACCGGGCACCGCGCCGCCGGCACGCCTGGGCGAGCTGACGGGTGAACATGTGGATGTCGCCGGTTGAGTCCGACGGCGTCAGGAAGCCGCCGTACCAGCGGCCATGGAGGGTCGGCTCGATGTCGTGAATCTCGGTGGCGGAGACCGGGCGACGTGCGAGCCCGCCGGCGGCGAGCAGTCGGTTCACCGCGGCGGCGTGCTCCCAGCCGGCGCGATCGCGATAGACGTGGAGAATGCCGCGGGTCTCGTGGCTGAAGTCGATGCCCTCCTGGCGGGCAATGGCGAACAGCCGCTCGCGCGCCGCGATCGCCAACCGGGCGGTGGCGATCGTGTTGGGCTCCCGGCGCGGGATGGCGGCCATGAACTCGGCCAGCCACGACAGCTTGTGCCAGCTCGGCGCGAGGCCGAGCCGCAGCGGCGCATCGGACCGGAACATCCACCTCAGGCCCTTCAGCACGGTGGCCCAGCTGTTCCACACCTCGGCGTTGCTGGCGGAGAGCTGGCCGCCATTGGCGAAGGAGGTCTCCATCGCCGGATAGCGTTGCCGGTCCAGCACCGTCACGGCGTAGCCGCGGGTCAGCAGCTCGTAAGCCGTGGTGACGCCGGTGATGCCGGCCCCCACCACGACAACGTGACGGCCGGCGCCGTCCGCCGCCGCTTGCGGGATGCCGGCGAGCGGCGCCGCGACGTCGGACGAGGAGACGTCGTGAGCGAAGAGAGGATGATCAGGGACGTGATGAACGGAAGCGTGATGATCGGCGACGTGATGAGCAGAATCGTGATGAGCGGAATCGTGATGAGCAGAGATGGGATCGACCGGAGTGTGGGGCATGCTCGCCCTCCGTGACACGAGGAGCCGTGGACCGGACGATGTCCGATCCGGTGGCCCCCTCTGTCACGGTACCTGAGAGCTTATCCCGCCCGTCGCCGGGCGAAACTTCCCCTTCGGTGGGCGTCCGAAACGCCTCTCTCCAGAGTGTCCGATCGATGCGGTCTCGGGTGCCTGAGAGTTTCCGGGGGTGTTGCTCCGTCGGCGCCGGCTTTGGCTCGCGGCCTCGGCCGGTCTCTCCCGCATCGTCGTTTTGCGACGAGAAACGGTCTCATGACGACCACCAGACGTCAAGGCGTGAATCCATCAGACGAATGGCGAAGAACGGCACAGCGAAACCTGTGCGAATTGTCTGGAAATGACGACATCGACCCAGTCACGGTGTCGAATTACTGCCGAGGACGTTTTGCGAGCGCGACTCTCGGGATCGATCCGGGCGGACGCCTTCCAGAGCGGAATCCGATCCGACGAGATCGTGTCCCGCTCTGAAAGTCCTTTATCTATTGGACCGCCTCGAAGCGGATCGGCTGGGCGCCCTCCCACAGGGCCAGACGGCCGAGCTCCGGCAGCTTGTCGAGATTCGAGGTCAGCGTGATGAAGTGGCTGCCGGCGAGCTGACCGACCTTGCTGGCGAAGCGCACCCCGCCATAGGCGAGCAGGATCTCCGTCTCGCTGATGCCGCCCGGATAGAGGATGATCTGGCCGGGCGCCGGGAAGCTCGTGTGGTTCTCGTAGTCGACCCCGAAGCTGTAGTCGCCGAGCGGAATCCACACGCCCTCGCCGCTCCAGCGCACATGCACCACCTTGCTGACGAAGGGCAGCCGCTCGATGAAGGCCGCGCAGGTCTTGGGCGCCGCCGCGCGCTCGAAGCGGGCGTCGAACGTGAACGGGCCGGCGATGATCTTCAGGTCGCTCATGGGGCGTGCTCGGAGGTCGAGGTGGGACGGGACGGCGGGGCGGTCGACGAGCCGCCTCCGCGGCGGGCGGCCGCGGCGGCGGCGCGCCGGGTGATCTAGGCGAAGCATCGGCCGCCACGCAACCCCGGCTCGCACGTTCACGGTGCCGCGGCGGCTCGCTCGTCGCCGGCTTGAGGGGGCCAGGGCCGGCTGATAGGGATCGGTGATGATGCGAGCATCGACCGAGCGGGCGAATCGAGCCGCAGCGGTGCGAGGCCGTGACCGCCGCACGGCGGCGCATGGCCCGCGGCTGCGCGGCCGCAGCCCCGCCGGCTGTGCCCGAGGGAGGCCGAGGTGAGCGCCCCGTCCCCCGGTTGGCTCGCGGAGTTTTCGCCGTTGTCCACGCTGCCGCCGGACGAGCGCGCCATCCTCACCGGCGCCTCCGCTTCGGTAGCGCTGCCGGCCGACGCCACGGTGTTCGAGCCGCACCAGGCGTGCGGCGCCTTCCTGCTGGTGCGGCAAGGGCGCATCCGCGTCTATCAGCTCGATCGCGACGGCAACGAAATCGTGCTGTATCGGCTCGGACCCGGCAGCATCTGCATCCTCACCACCATGGCGCTGCTGGCGGCCGACCGCTACAGCGCCTTCGCCACCACCGAGACCGCCGTCGAGGCGGTGGCGCTGACCGACACCGCCTTCGAGACCCTGATGGCCCGTTCGGGCCGCTTCCGCAGCTTCGTGTTCACGGCCCATGCGGAGCGCATGGCGGATCTCATGCGGGTGATCCGCAACGTCGCCTTCGAGTCGATCGAGAGCCGCCTGGCCGCCCGGCTCCTGGCGCTCGCCGCCGATCGCCGCGCGCTGTCGATCACCCATCAGCAGCTCGCCGCCGAGATCGGCAGCGCCCGCGAGGTGATCAGCCGCCATCTGAAGACGTTCGAGCGGCGGGGCTGGGTGTCGCTCGCGCGCGGCCGCATCGAGGTCCACGACGCCGCCTCCCTGCGCCGCACCGCCGGCCCGGGTGACGCCTGAGCGGCGGCGCTTCGTCGGCGAGACATGACGCTGCGACATCGACGCTGCCGAATGCGCGCGACGGCACCGCCCCTCCGGCGTACAATGGCTCCGCGGCCGCGTCGCTCCGCCGTTTTTCGGCGATGTCCGACGTGACGACGGCCATTCCGCGGCGATCGTCGCCACCCGTCCGGATCGACGGTCGCGCCGGATTGGTGACTTCGTCACAGACGACCGGCGCTCCCGCGATTACGTCTCGACTTCATCCTGTGCATCGAAGCGAGCGAGAGGACTGTCATGACGAAAAACATGGGAATGATGGATCGGCTGGTGCGGGCCGTGGTCGGCTTCGGCCTCGTCTACTGGGCGCTGACCGGCGGCCCGATGTGGGCCTGGATCGGCCTGGTGCCGCTGGCCACGGCGGCGATCTCCTACTGCCCGGCCTACACGATCTTCGGCATCAACACCTGCCCGACCGCCAAGAGCTAGAGCATTGTCCGGCGAAGTGGGACCCGGTTCGCCGTCGAAAATGCGATCAAATAAGGGCTTCTAGAGCGGGGCCGATCCAGTTGGATCGGATACCGCTCTAGCTTCCGGAGTGCCCCCCGGCGCGGCGCAAGGCGCGCCGGAGTGGGAGCCCGGGCCGAGAACGAGAGCAATGCCGCCCGACGGCATCGCGCCTCGGCCCGTGCTGGACCCCACGAGCTGCCGAACTCTCGCGGCCCGCCGACGCGGACCGCGAGACGAAACCGCCGAGCGGGACCATCCCCCGCCCGGCGGTTTTCGCGTTTTGAGAGTGCATGCGCGGCACGGGCGAGCGAGCGGCTCGCCGTCCTCACCCGCAGGTGCAGCCGCAGCCGTCGGCGTCGGCCACCGCGGGCGCCAGCGTGCCGGCCGCGTAGCGCGCGGCCGCCGTCGCCGGGTCGGTCTCGTCGGTGGTGATCGTCGCCACCCCGTGGCCCGCCAGCCGGCGGACGAAGCCGGCGCCGGCACTGCCGGCGATCACGGCGCGCATGGCGAACAGCGGATGCGGGCCGTCGCCACGGAACTCGTGAATCGACTGCTCGGGCGGCAGGTCGAGCCGTGCCACCTCGCGGGGCGCCGCGCCGGGCGCCGTCTCGAACACCAGGAACCGGCATGCCTTGCCGGCATGCGCCGTCACGGTGCGGAAGTCGTCGCTCGCCACCGCGATGCGCATCCTCGTCTCTCCTTGCGTCATCTCACGCCTCGCCGATCCGCAGCGTCGTGTCGTCGACGAAGCTGTAGGGCGGCACCGGCAGGTTGAGGGCGGCCGGCCCGCGCCGCACTCGCCCCGAGGCGTCGTACTGCGAGCCGTGGCACGGGCAGAACCAGCCACCCCAGTCGCCGCGGTGCCCGAGTGGAATGCAGCCGAGATGGGTGCAGCTCGCATAGACCACCAGCCATTGCGCCTTGCCGGGCTTCACCCGGTCGGCGTCGGCCTGCGGGTCCATCAGGGCGGACAGCGGCGTCGCCTCCTCGGCGGCGATCTCCTGCGCGGTGCGATGACGCACGAAGATCGGCTTGCCGCGCCAGATCAGGCTGAGGATCTGCCCCGGCGCGATGGGAGCGAGATCGATCTCGATCGGCACCCCGGACGCGATGGTCTTGCGGTCCGGGTTCATCTGGTCGACCAGCGGCCAGGCCGCGGCGGCGACGCCGGCGGCAGCGGCCGCCCCGGTCGCGAGATAGAGAAAGTCGCGCCGGCTCGGATTCGGGGCAGTGATGGCGGTCATGAAAGCACCTCCGGGCACCGCAGCGGCGCCCGCGATAAAGGGGAATATCCGTTATGTAATAACATGCAAAAGCAGCGTCAAGATGTCTTGACGGCTCGGCGGGGTCCATCGCCGGACAGGCACTCCCCTGCCGGAGCCTGATCCGGATCAACGACCCGCCACCCCGCAGCCCCGATGGTCCCGCATCTGCTGTGCTGCGCCCCCGCGCCCGAGGCCGCCCGATGCCCGTCTCGTTTCGCCTCGCTCTGATCGCCCTGCTGCTGACCATCGCGGTCCCGCTGCGGGCCGGCCCGCTGATCCTCGATGCCGAGGGGACGGCCGCGGCGATCGCCCGCGGTGCCCTCGTCTGGGACGCTCGGGACGCCGCCGCGTACCGCCAGGCCCATCTGCCCGGCGCCGTCACGGTCGCGGACGCCGACCGCCTGCTGCGCCTGCCGGCCCCCAAGGAGGTCGGCGAGCTGCTGCGCGCCGAGAAGAGCCTCGCCGAGGCCGGGCTCGACCTCGGCCGCGAGATCGTCGTCTACGCCAACCGCGGCAGCCCGCGCGCCTATGCGGCGATGGCGGCCGTGCAGTACTTCGGCGGCCGCCAGGTCGCCGTGTTCCACGACGGCATCGAGGGCTGGCACGAGTCCGGCCGGCCGATCGAGACGGGGGACGGCAGGCGGCGGCCGGCCGTCGTCCGGCTCACGCCCGATCCCCGGATGACCGTCACCACCGAGGAGCTGATCGCGCGGCTGAAGGACCCGGCGGTGCAGATCGTCGACACCCGCACCCCCGCCGAATATGCCGGGCGCGACGTCCGCGCCGCCCGCGCCGGTCACGTCCCGGGCGCCGTGAACATCCCCTACGAGGAGAACTGGATCGATCCCGACGCCAACCTCAAGATCGCCCGCCGCCAGGTGGCCGACACCCGCGGCATGGCCTTGAAGCCCACCGCCGAGCTGCGCCGCCTCTATGCGGGGCTCGATCCCACCAAGGAGACGATCGTCTACTGCCAGACCGGCGGCCGCGCCTCCGAGACCTTCGGCATCCTGAAGGAGCTCGGCTTTCGCAACGTGCGGCTCTACAAGGGCTCGTGGGCCGCCTGGGCGGCGCGTCCCGAGGCCCCGATCGAGAGCGGAACACCGTCGCCGCGGCCGTGACCCCGGGGCGTCGATCACCGCCGGCCGCCGCGGCAGGGTGACGGGCGCGGCGAGGCTTCCTAGACTGGCGTGGCGGCCGACGCTCGACCGGCACGCCCGTCGAAGGAAGAACCCATGCAGCCCGCCGACCTCGCCGTGTTCGCCGCCGTCGCCCGGCTCGGCAGCATGCGGGCCGCCGCCGAGGCGCTGAACACCGTGCAGTCGAACGTGACGGCGCGTATCCGGGCGCTCGAGGCGGAGATCGGCACACCGCTGTTCGCCCGTCACAGCCGCGGCGTCGTGCCGACGGCGGCAGGCCGCCGCCTGCTGCCCTATGTGGACCGCATCGCCGGCCTGATCGACGAGGCCGCCGCCGCGGCCCGCGACGACGGCACGCCGCACGGCCCGCTGGTGGTCGGCGCGCTGGAGACGACGCTGGCGCTGCGGCTGTCGCCGCGGCTCGCCGGCTTCACCCGGGACTGCCCGGACGTCGACCTGATGCTGCGCACCGGCACCACCGCCGAGCTGATCGAGCGCGTGCTGCGGCGTGACCTGGAGGCAGCTTTCGTGTGCGGCCCCGTGGACCATTCCGACCTCGTGTCCGAGACCATGTTCCGCGAGGAGCTGGTGGTGATGACGGCGCCCGACGCGCCACCGCTCGACGCCGGGCCGGCGCCGGGCGACCTGCGCGTCGTCGTCCTGCGGCTCGGCTGCTCGTATCGGCAGCGACTGGAGGAGGTGCTGGCGCGGCGCGGCATCGTCGGCCTGCGGGTGCAGGAGTTCGGCACCCTGGAGGCCATCTTCGGTTGTGTCGCCGCCGGCCTCGGCGTCACCCTGCTGCCACGCGCGTTGCTCGGGCCGGTATGGCCAGCGGAGCGCGTCCGCGTCCATGCGCTGCCGCCCGCCGACGCACGGGTCGATACCGTGCTGATCCGCCGCCGCGACGGCCGCCTGTCGAGCGCGCTGGCCGCCTTCGTGGCGGCCATGCGGGAGAGCCGCCCGGCCGCCATCGCGGCCGAGTGAAGGCGTCGGGCGGCCACCGCGATCACCACATCGATCGCCGGCCGTGATCACCGGGCGTGATCGCCGCGATCACCACAAAGCGTTTCTCCGCGCCGCCGCCGCTCTCTACAGTCGGCGCCCCGGAGCCCCCATGCACCAAGCGACCCCACCCGCGCCGAGCCCCCGCGCCGCCATCGTGGCGGCGCTGGCCGCGCTGTTCGTCGGCGTCGGCCTCGCCCGCTTCGCCTACACGCCGCTGCTGCCCGCCGTGGTGGCGGCCGGCTGGTTCGGGCCGGACCAGGCGGCCTATCTGGGCGCGTCCAATCTCGCCGGCTATCTGATCGGCGCCATCGCGGGCCGGCGGCTCGCCGCCCGCACCCGCATCGCCGCTCCGGTGCTGATGCTGGTGACGGCGGCGACCTTCGTGGCCTGCGCTTGGCCGCTGCCCTTCGCCTGGTTCGCCGCCTGGCGTTTCGTCTCCGGCCTCGGCGGCGGCGCCCTGATGGTGATGGCGGCGCCCGCGGCCCTGCGGCTGGTCGAGCCGGCGCGGCGCGGCGTCGCCGGCGGCCTGGTGTTCGCCGGCGTCGGGCTCGGCATCGTGACATCGGGCCTCGTGGTGCCGGCCCTGCTGCGCATCGGTCTCGGCGAGACCTGGATGGCGCTCGGGCTCCTCGCCGCTCTCGCCACCGTCGCGACCGCCCGCGGCTGGCCGCCGGACGTCGTCGTATCGACCGATGCGGCCGTCGCCGACGCGGCGCAGCCATGGCCGACGAGTGCCACGCTGGTGATCGCCGTGTACGGCACCATCGCGGTCGCGCTGGTGCCCCACATGGTGTTCCTGGTCGACTTCATCGCCCGCGGCCTCGGGGCCGGGATCGCGGCGGGGGCCGGCTGGTGGGTGGCGTTCGGGCTCGGCGCCACCGTCGGCCCGGCGCTGTTCGGGGCGCTCGGCGACCGCGTCGGCTACGGCGCGGCGCTCGCCATCGCGCTCACCGTGCAGATCGCCGCGGTCGGCATCGTGCTGGTGTCGACCGGGACAGCGGCGCTGGCGATCACCAGCTTCATGGTCGGCGCCTATGTGCCCGGATCGGCCCCGCTGGTGCTCGGCAAGATCCGCGAGATCTTCCACGATCCCGCCCGCCAGCAAGTCGCCTGGAGCCGCGCCACCGTGGTGTTCTCGGTCGGCCAGGCGGCCGGCGCCTGGCTGCTGTCGCTGGTCTTCGCCGAGACCGGCGAGCACCGGCTGCTGTTCGCCTTCGGCACCGCCGCCTTCGCGCTGGCGCTGCTGCTCGACCGGATCGCCGCATGGCTCGCGGCGCGGCAGCGTGTCCGTGCCGACCAACCCTCGTGAGGACCCCGATGCGACTGTTCTACAACGCCCCCTCCCCCTATGCCCGCAAGGTGCGGGTGCTGGCCCACGAGCTCGGCCTCGCCGACCAAATGACGCTGGTGGCGGTCGATCCGTGGCGTGATCCGCCGGAGCTTCTCGCCGCGACGCCGCTCGCCAAGATTCCGGCGCTCGTCGTCGGCGACACGACGCTGACCGAGAGCACCGCCATCGGCGAGCACCTGCTGCGGCTCGCCGGCCGCCCGGCTCCCGACGCCGACGCGGCGCTCGACCGCGCCGCCCGCACCGGCCTCGCCCAGGGGCTGATCGATGCCGGGTTCGGCCTGGTGGTCGAGAGCCGCCGCCCGCCCGAGACGCAGTGGCAAGGCTGGTTCGACCGCCTGCGCGGCGCTCTCGACCGCACCGTGCCGCTGGTCCGCATCTCGGGCGACCCGGAGGGCTTCGGCGACGCCGATCTCGGCGACGTCACGCTCGCCTGCGCCCTCGCCTATCTGGACTTCCGCCTGCCCGACATCCCGTGGCGCTCCGCCCGGCCCGATCTCGCCGGCTGGCTCGACCGGGTGAGCCTCCGCGCATCCATGGTGGCGACGCGCGCCTGACGCGGCGCCCCGCCGCGAGGCGGGCTGCGCCGCCGCCCGCGGCCCGAGGGGCCGTCCTCCACCGGGCTGCCGGGGGTGGATGGAGGCCGGACGCCGGCCGGGGGAACCGGCGCCCGCGGAACGGCGGCGCATCTCGTCAGGCGCGTGCCAGGCGCGCCGGCAAGCCCTGGCGAACCGCCGAGCCGGCGACCGGATCGAGCCACACCGAGAGGTCCTTGCGGGTCGGGTCCGACAGGCCGACGTCGTTGAGGTTGATGCCGGCGGCGAGCGCCTCGCCGTCGGGCTGCCGGGTGCCGCCGATGCGGTGCCCGCGGGCCCCGAACTCGGTATGGCCGAAGCCGTGCTCGACCGCGACGACGCCGCGCATCACCCCGTGCCGCACCAGCGCGGTCCCCACCACCTCGCCGCCCGGCGTGGCGATGCGCACCCTGTCGCCGTTGCGGATGCCGAGACGTGCCGCGTCGTCGGCATGCAGCGCCACCGGGTTCTCCGGATGGAGGCCGCGCAGCCGGTCGAGCCCGATCGTGTAGGCGCCCATCAGCACCGACTTCTGGCTGATCAGCAGCAGCGGCCAGTCGGCCTCGCCATACACCTGGCGCATCGGCGTGCCGTCCGAGAAGGCCGGCGGCGTCCACTGCGGCACGCCGGAGTGGCGCTTGCCGGTGACGGCGTTGCGGGCGG
Organism: Rhodoplanes serenus; assembly: GCA_009720755.1. Taxonomy (GTDB): domain Bacteria; phylum Pseudomonadota; class Alphaproteobacteria; order Rhizobiales; family Xanthobacteraceae; genus Rhodoplanes; species Rhodoplanes serenus. Next base: position 48,828 of record WNKV01000013.1, on the reverse strand, counting down.
TCGCGACCTGCTCGTTGTAGAGGGTCAGGGCCGGCGCGAACTTCTGCGCCATGCGATCGCCGTCATACGCCTGGCCGTAGGGCTGGTAGCGGCCGCCGCGGGTGAACACATGGGCGGCCTTGCGCCACTCCTCCGGCTTCAGCGTCGCCTTCAGGGCCTCGACATGCGGCCCGAAGCCGGTGAGATCGATGTCCTCGTCGGTGGCGTCGGCGACCGGCTTCTGTCCCGCGAAGGCGACGTTGGCGGCGGCCCGGAAGAACCAGTCGGTCGGCCGGTCGAGCGCCAGCGGCGCGCCGGCCGCGTCGGTCATGGCGTTCGGCCCGAAGCCCGGCAGCCCGATCGCCTTGGCGAGCGCGATGAAGAACGCCTCCATGGTGATCGGCTCGCCGTCGGCGGTGGCGGCGTTCTTCGAGCGCACCACCGGCCAGCGGGCCGTCGAGGTGCGGCTCGGCACCGCGTGCCAGGGCGCCGCGAAGCCCCAGGTCTCGAACAGCAGCGAGTCGGGCAGGATGTAGTCGGCGAACGCCCCGGTCTCGTTGATGAACGGGTCGATCGAGACGATCAGCGGCAGCCGCTTCGGGTCCTTCAGCGCCTCCGACACGGCGCCCTTGAGGCCTGGAATGCCGTAGATCGGGTTGGCGTTCCAGACGAACAGCGCCTTCATCGGATACGGATAGCCGTTGAGCGCGCTGGTGAGCCATTCGGAGCCGAGCTGCGGCGCCGCCGGATACCACGGCGCCTCGGCCGGGTACGGCTTGCCGGCCTCCTTCTTGCGCTTGAACTCGCTCGACCGCTCGTAGGGCACGTTGCGCGACAGCGGCGTGCCCTTCGGCGTCACCTGGCCCGGGAAGCCGTCGAGATCGTAGCGCGGCCCCTTGCCCTCCGCCGGGAAGGCGCCGCCCGGCGCCATCGTGCCGCCCTTCACGTTGATGTTGCCGATCAGCGTGTTCAGGGTGACGAGCGCGAAGGCGTTGTAGAAGCCGTTGCCCGCCATGGTACCGCCATGGGTGTTCACCGCCGCCTTCTTGCCGTGGCTGGTGAACTCCTCGGCGAGACCGGCCAGCGTCTCGGCCGGGATACCGCAGACGTCCGCATACTCGTCGAGGGTATGGCGACGGGCGCTCTCGGCATAGAGGTCGAACGACGAGCGCAGCCGGATCTCCGTGTCGCCGACCGCAAAGCGGCCGTCGACGAACAGCGTCGCCGGGCCGGCGAGATCGCCGTGCAGCACCAGCCGGCCGCTACCGGGCTCGACCACCACATAGGGGTCCTTGTCGCCGTACGTGTCGCCCTCGATCGCCAGCCCGAGATCGGAGCCGCGCAGTATGAAGCCGTCACGCGGATGGCCGGGCTCGGCGATCACCAGATGCGTGGCGTTGCACCATCCGGCCTCGCCGGCGGCGGCCGCCGCCTTGGGGTTCGGCTGCTCCAGGAAGGTGCGGTCGTAGCGCGCGTTGTCGATGATCCAGCGGGCCAGCGCCATGGCGAAGGCGCCGTCGGTCGCCGGCCGGATCGGAATCCAGCGACCGCGATGGCGGCTCGCCAGGCTGTCCGAGTGGCCGATCACCGGATCGACCACCACGTAGTTCAGCTTGCCCTCGGTGCGGCCCTTGGCGAGCAGCGCCGCCTGCCGCTTGAACGGGTTGCCGGCATTGGCGGGCGCCGTGCCGCAGAAGATCACGAACTCGCAGTTGGCGAAGTCCGGCTTGGCGTGCGGCAGCGTCTTGACGTTGCCCATGGCGGCGCCGGAGCCGGAGCGGTAGGAGCCGCCGCAATAGCCGCCGTGGCCGATGAAGTTGAGGGAGCCGAACGCCTTCTGGACGAAGCGGCGGGCGAAGTTCTCGCGGCCCTCGTTGGTCGACGACAGGAGGCCGACCTGATTGACTTTCGGCCCCAGCTCCGGCGCCTTCGGATCGATCGGATCGAAGCTGCGCAGCGCCCGCAGGCCGTCGACGTGCCCCTCGCCGAACAGGTCGCCGCCGTCGGCAATCTCGCGCACCATCTGCTCGAACGAGATCGGCTGCCATTCGCCGCCGCCACGCCGGCCGACCCGCTTGAGTGGCTGGGTGATGCGATACGGGCTGGTCATCCAGCCGAGCATCGCCGAGCCGCGGCCGCAGGTGGTGGAGCGGCCCGCCAGCCCCCTCTCGCCGGCCCGCGACACCGCCGCGAAGGAGTCGCGGATCGAGGCGTCTGGAGCGAGCGGCGGATCGGACGACAGCGGATGATACGGATTGCCGGCGATGCGCAGCACCGTGCCGGTGTCGCGGTCGACCCGCACCCGCACGCCGCAATAGGTCGTGCAGCCCATGCACATCACGTAGGAGACCTGCTGGCCCGGATCGGGCGTCACCGCGCCGGTGACCGGATCGACCGTGTATTCGGGCTTCAGCGAGGCGCCGTGGATGTTGGCGGCGCCCGCCTTCGGGGCGAGCGTGTCGACGACGCCGTCGACCACCTTGCGGGCGGTGTCGGCATAGCCGGCCGCGAACAGGCCCAGCCCGCCGGCGGCGACGCCGGACTTGAGGATGGTTCTGCGATCCATGGCGGGCTCCTATTCGGCCGGAACGAGCGCCGGCCGGACGGGGGCCGGCGGCGACGGGGGCAGCAGCGTGGTGAGCAGGACGAAGACGAACACCCACAGGCCGAGCGAGCCGGCAATGCCGAGCAGGCCGTCGTGGCCGAGCGGGAGCTGATAGACGTAGAGGCCGGCGCCGGTCTTCGGCACGGTCTGGCCGCCGATGAACACGGTCCAGCGGAACATCCAGGCGGCGTGCAGGCCGAGGAGACCGACGATCCAGCCCCAGCCGGCCGGCCGCCCCCACAGCAGCGCCAGCGGCAGCACGGTGGCGAGTGCCGCCCAGGCGGCGGTGAGCTGCCAGGCGCGATGCCCGGCGACGCTGGCGAGGGCGCGGGCGTGGGTCTCGGCGACGCCGGTCAGCCCGAGGCCGAGCCAGACCAGCCCGAGCAGCACGGTGGCGAGGAGGCCCCCGGCCATCCAGCGCGCCGCCGCGGCATCGGCGGCGGGCGTCGCGTCGCCGCGCAGCCGCGCCACGATCAGCACCAGGCCGGCAGCGCCGGTGACGGCGGTCGCGGCGAACTGCAACGGCAGGATCGGCGTGTCCCACAGGGGCCGCGCCCGCACCACCATCACCTCCATGCCGGTGTAGAGCAGGATCAGCAGGCCGAACACCACGGTCCAGCCGGCGGCGAGGCGCGCGAGGCGCGGTGCCGGCGCGCCGCCCAGCGCGACGAGACGCTGGAGACGGGCCAGCACGCCGTCGCCCTGGCCGGCGGCGGCGAGATCGCCGCGCAGGACCGCCCAGGCGTAGACGAGAAGGCCGCCCACATAGGCCGGGATGAAGAAGGCGCCCCAGGCCATCCAGGAGCCGAGATTGGGATAGGCGTAGAAGTGCCAGAACCGGCCCGGCTGGTGCAGGTCGGCGAGCAGCGCCACCGGCGCCACCAGCCCGCAGGCGAGCGCGCCGATCAGCGCGTCGCGGGCGAAGCCGCGCTCACGCGCCGCGCCGCGCAGGAGCCCGCGCAGCGACATGAAGAAGCACGCCACCGACAGGCCCACCAGGAAGAAGTACTGCACGGCCCAGGGCAGCCAGGCGACATCGCGGGAGACGTTGACGACTTCGAGGATGGTCATGCGTGGCTCTCCGTCGCGCGCGGACGCCAGAGGGTGGGCTCGCCCTCGACCTTGCCGGTCAGGCGGTCGTCGAGGCCGAGATAGAAGACGTGCGGACGGGTGCCGAGTTCGGGCTTGAGCACCTTGGAGTCGCCTTTGGCGACCAGCTTCGACACGGTGCTGTCCGGATCGGCGAGATCGCCGAAGATGCGGGCGCCGCCCACGCAGGTCTCGACGCAGGCCGGCATCAGCCCCGCCTCGACCCGATGGGCGCAGAACGTGCACTTGTCGGCCTTGCCGGTGTGGTGATTGATGAAGCGCGCGTCGTACGGGCACGCCTGGACGCAGTAGGCGCAGCCGACGCAGCGGTCGGCGTCGACCACCACGATGCCGTCGGCCTGCTGATAGGTGGCGCCGACCGGGCAGACCGGGATGCAGGGCGCGTCGGCGCAGTGGTTGCAGAGCCGCGGCAGCATCACCATGGCGGTGCGCCCGCCCTCCTGCACCTCGTAGGTCGACACGATGGTGCGGAAGGAATCCTCCGGCACGGCGTTCTCGTAGATGCATGACATCGTGCACGACTGGCAGCCGATGCACTTGCCGACGTCCACCACCATGGCCCAGCGTGGCGACGGCGCGGTGGTGCCGGCCGCGGCCGGCGCGGCCGACGACGGCAGCGCCGCGGCGGCTGGTGCCGCGGCGGCGGGTGCCGCGACCGCGGCCCCGACCGTCATGGCGCCGAAGGCGCGCAGGAAGTTTCGACGGGATTCGGACATGCCGGGCTCCTTGTGGGCGGCGGAGCGCCGGCACGTGACGACAGCCCGCTTCGCAGCCTGCGCGACGCTAGGCCGGCACCCGGAACAAAGGAATTTGGAGATTTCCCCCAGGGACTTAGGGGTTAACCCTTAGGGTCGGAGTGCCCTCCGCGCGGCTGTCCCGACAACCGCGGGGTGGGCCGCCGCCAGCGTCCGCCGGGCGGCGTGCGCGAGAGATTGCCGGCGGCCCGACGGTCCTGCCCCGACCCGGAGAGATATTTTTTCTCCCTGGACGCTAGAGACAGAGTCAAACGAGGAGAACGATCTCCCATCTGGCTTGCCCGCCGACTATCGCGGGGCTACGCCGGCGCGCGGAGGTGACCATGGAGATCAAGGAAACGCCGGACATGTGGGTGCTGCGTATCGCCCGGCGCCTATGCCTGCGCGACGTGAAGCACGCGGCGGCCGAGTGCGGCGGGCTGATCACGCGGCAGATCGAACGGTCGGGGCTCGCCGTCGCCGGCCCCTGGGTGCTGGTCGCCCGCCATCTGCCGCGGGACCGCAGGACACCGTGCGACTGGGCGATATGCCGTCCGGTGGAGAAGCCCGCCGCCTACGAGGGCGAGATCGCGCTGGTGCATCTCGAGCCGATCATCGTCGCCGCGGCGGTTCATCACGGACCCGTACGAACCCTGTTCAGCCAGGGCTACGCGCCGCTCGTCGCCGCGATCGAACGCTCGCGGCACGACTTCTCCGGCGAGAGCCGGGAGGTCTATCACGACTGGCGCGGCCCCGGCGCACCCTACCAGAAGATCGAGATCCAGTTCGGTCTCTCCCGCTGAAGGCGGGCCGGGAACACTGACGGCACGCGGCCATGCGGAACAGCCGGCTGGTCGAGTAAGGCGCGCGCGCCCTACCCCTCCCGCTCGGCCAGCGTCAGCATGCGGGCGAGGTCGGCCCCGGTGGTCGCCGCCATCTTGTCCATCGCGTTGTGGCGGTGGATCTCGACGGTCTTCAGGCTGATGCCGAGCGCGTGGGCGATCGCCTTGTTCTGCTTGCCGGCGGCGACGAGGCCGGCGACCTCGCGCTCGCGCGTCGTCAGCGTGGCGAGCCGCGCCCGGATCGCCCCGATCTCCTGGGCCGCCGCGTGGCGCGTCGTGGCGAGCCGCAGCGCCTCGTCGATGCGCTCGATCAGCACCTGGTTGTTGAGCGGCTTCTCGATGAAGTCGATGGCGCCGGTGCGCATCGCCCGCACCGCCATCGGCACGTCGCCATGGCCGGTGATGATGATCACCGGCATCACCGAGCCGCGCCGCACCAGCTCCTCGTGCAGCGCGAGGCCGCTCATGCCGGGCATCCGCACGTCGGCGACCAGGCAGGCGACCCGCTGCGGGTCGTAGCCGGCCAGAAACGCATCGGCGGAGGCGAAGACCTCGACGGCGTGGCCGAGCGGCTCCAGCAGGAACAGGAGCGAGTCACGCATGGCGTCGTCGTCGTCGACCACGTAGACGACCGGCGAAACGGGGGCGGGCTTCATCGCGGGTCTCCGTCCTCTCTCCCGTCGTCGTCGGGCGCCGCCGGCAGCCACAGCCGCATCACTGTGCCGCCGCCCGGATTGTCGGCCGCTTCGAGGCGGCCGCGATGCTCCTCGACGATCGAGCGGCACAGCGCCAGGCCGAGGCCGAGGCCGGTCGGCTTGGTGGTGAAGAACGGCTCGAACAGCCGCGCCTTGACCTCCGCCGGCATGCCGCTGCCGCGATCGGCGACGGCCACGCAGGCGCCGCCGTCGTGGGCCGCCGTCTCCACCCGCAGCGTCGCGGCCGGCATCCCCGCCGAGGCGTCGACGGCGTTCTGCATCAGGTTGAGCAGCACCTGCTGGAGCTGGATGCGATCGCCGAGGACGGCCGGCAGCCCCGCCGCGAAGACCGTCTCGACCGCGACGCCGGCGCGGCGCGCCGGCCCCTCGAACAGCTCCAGCGCCTCGCCCGCCACCTCGGCGAGATCGAGCGGCGCGTGCACCGGCTCGCGCTTGCGCAGGAAGGCGCGCATGCGCTGCACCACCTGGGCGGCACGCTCCGCCTGCTGGCGGATGCGCCGCGTTGCGCCGACCAGCGCCGCGGTGTCCACCGGCGCGGTCTTGAGTCGCAGCTCGCAGCCGTCGGCGTAGTTGGCGATGGCGGCGAGCGGCTGGTTCAGCTCGTGCGCCATGCCGCCCGCCATCTCGCCGAGGATCGACAGCCGGGCCGCGTGGTCGAGCTCGCGGCGGTGCTGCGCCTCGCGCTCCTCGGCGCGGCGGCGCTGCTCGATCTCGCGGCGCAGATCGACGTTGACGGTGGCGAGCTCGGCGGTGCGCCGGCGCACCAGCCGCTCGACCCGCAGCACATGCACGCCCCACGCGCCGAGCGCGATGCCGAGGATCGCAAACACCTGCCAGTAGCGCGCCAGCAGCTCGCGCGCCGAGACGTGGCGGAGCGACTCGTAGGGGCCGATCTTCAGGTCGCGGAACGCCTCGTGCACCGGCTGGTAGTCGAGCGGCACCGTCCATCCCGCCTGGCCCGGCGCCGGCCGGAAGGTGAGAAGCGCGGTTGCCACCCGCTTCGCGAGATCCGGCGCAGTGCCGCGCAACTTGGCGATCGGCCAGTCCGGATAGACCCGGCTCGACACCCGGCACGACGTCGCGGCGGTCGAGCGTGGCGCCAGTACCCGCAGGGCTCCGCGGGCGACGGCGCCGTCCGCCTCGCGCTGCTCCAGCAGGCAGGCCCGCACGATGCCGGCATCGACCCGGTTGGTCAGCACGGCGTCGAGGACGCCGGTCATCGGGAAGCCGACGCCGTCGAGCCCGGCGAGATCGCGGAACGGATCGAGACCGGCGGCGGCCAGCTCGCGCCAGGCCGCCTGGAAGCCGCCGAACGCGGTCGTGCCGACGACGGCGACTCGCTTGCCGGCGAGGTCGGCGAGGTCGCGCAGGTCGCTGCGCTCGGACCGCACCACGATGGCGGCGGCGACCGGCAGGCCGGACTCGAGCGTGGCGATGCGGCTGACCCCGTGCGCCACCTCCAGCTCGACATAGTGGCCCGGATTGGTGATGAGGAAATCGATCTCGCCGGCCGCCACGGCGCGGCCGAGCCCGGCATGGTCGTAGGGCACGATGGTGACGGTGGTGCCCGGCAGTCCGGCCTCGACGGCCCGCGCCGTGGGACCCCACTCCTCCAGGCTGCGCTCGGCCCCGAGGAACGCCAGCACGCCGATCCGAATGGTCTCGGCCCGCGCGGGCGCGAGACCGGCGGCGAGCACCACGGCCGCGATCAACAGAACGACGAAGCGCCTCACCGCCCGTCCTCGCAGCCGATTGTTGCGCCCGACACTCCGGTTCTCTCCCTCGGAAAACGACAATGGGCGGCCCGCTGCCGGGCCGCCCTCCATTGTACCCTGGTTCGTCGTCCGCAAGACGTCGATCGATGGTCGTCGATCGGGGACCGTCCGTTCAGCCGCGGCGGCCGCGGCGTCGACCGCTCAACTCTTGGGTGCGAGCTGGCCGTAAGCCTCCACCGCGTGGCTCGCATACATGACGCTCGGGCCGGCGCCCATGTAGACCGCCATGCCGAGGGTCTCCATCAGCTCCTCCTTGGTGGCGCCCTGCTCGATCGCCGCCTTGACGTGGAAGGCGATGCAGTCGTCGCAGCGGATCGCCACACCGATCGCCAGCGCGATCAGCTCCTTGGTCTTGGTGTCGAGCGCCTTGGGGGCGAGCGCCGCCTGGGCGATGGACGAGAAGCCCTTCATCACGTCGGGAGCACCGCCGCGCAGCTCCTTCAGGCTGACGCTCAGCTCCTTCATCATCTCGGGCCAATTGGTCTTCACGGGTCGTCTCCTTGTCGATGTCAGGGCATCGCCTGTCGCACCGCAGCCGAAGCCATCCAGCACAGCCCCACGAGGAGAGCCGTGGCCGATGCTCGATCGCCGTGCGGTGGCGGCAGACGACGGCAGCCGCGTCAATCGAAGGCGCAGCCGGGCCTCAGCCCCACTTTCCGCAGCAGGATAGCGGCGGGGCAAAATCGGGTGAAGGCCGCCTGGAGCATATTGGCCCCGACGAAAGCGGTGAGCAGCAGCCACCACGGGCTCACAAACGCCGCGAGAGCGGCGCTGGCGAGCACCATGACGCCTGCGAAGGCCAGCACGGCGCGGTCGATGGTCATCGAAATCCTCCTGTTCGAAACACGACGCGCGACGGCCGCGCAGTCGTTGTTGTGTTCATATCGATTATTGCATATATTCGCAATCATGAAAACAAGGAACCCCGATCCGTCGTTCGCGGCCAGCTCCGCCTGCACGCTGCTGCGGGCGCTGGCGAGCCCGCACCGGCTGATGATGATGTGCGCCCTGCTCGACCGGGACCGCTCGGTCGGGGAACTCGCCGAGACGCTCGGCATGCGCATCGCCAACGTGTCGCAGCACCTGACGCTGCTGCGCAAGGATGGGCTGGTGACGGCGCGGCGCGACGGCCAGACCGTCTGGTACACCATCGCGAGCCCCGCCGCCCGCGAGCTTCTCGCCGCCCTGCACGGCATCTACTGCACGCCCGCCGCCGGCGGCGTCTCCTCATCGAACACCCGTCAAGCCCCTTCGTCCGACAAGAGGCCACCCCGATGAAGCTCCTTCCCCCACCGCCGGCCCGTCCGCCCGCCCGCTCGCGCAAGGGTCCCGCGAAGAGTCGGCGACGTGTCCTGGCCCGCCTCGACGACCGGCAGCGGGCGATGGTGCGCGCCGCCATGCTGGCGCTGCTGCTCGCCACCGGAACGCTGCCGGCTCGCGCCGACACCTTCACGGTGACGCCCGCCCCGACTCGCGACGAGAAGGCGGTGTTCGCCACCGTCGAGAGCGCCTATGTGGTGCCGGCCCGCGCCCGCATCGGCGGCACCGTGGCGAAGATCGACGTCAAGTACGGCGACCATGTCGAGCGCGGCCAGGCGATCGCGGCGGTCGGCGACACCAAGCTGATCCTCCAGATGGGCTCGCTCGATGCCCAGATCGCCGGCCTCGAGGCGCAGGTCGCCCAGGCGAAGATCGATCTCGACCGCACCGAGAGCCTGTTCGAGCGGGGCACCGTGCCGCGCTCGCGCTTCGACGAGGTGCGCACCGCGTTCAACGTCGCCGACAACGCGCTGCGGGCGCGGCGCGCCGAGAAGAGCGTCATCGAGCAGCAGCTCGCCGAAGGCACCGTGTTCGCGCCGACCTCCGGCCGCGTCCTCAAGGTGCCGGTGACGCCCGGCACCGTGACGCTGCCGGGCGAGGCCATCGCGATGATCGCCGAGGGCAACTTCGTGCTGCGCCTGCGCGTGCCGGAGCGCCACGCGCGCGTCCTGAAGCCCGGCGACACGGTGCGCATCGACGGCGAGGCGCTCGGCCGGAGCGACGCCATGTTCGGCACCATCAAGCTGGTCTATCCGCAGATCGAGGACGGCCGCGTCGTCGCCGATGCCGCCGTCGACGGGCTCGGCGACTATTTCGTCGGCGAACGAATCCGGGTCTGGGTGTCGGCCGGCGAGCGCGACGCCGTGGTGGTGCCGGCCCGCTTCGTCCGCACCCGCTTCGGCATCGACTATGTCCGCCTCGCCCGCGACGGCGATCCGGCCGGCGCCGGCATCGAGGTGCCGGTGCAGCGCGGCCGCCTGGTCCAGCGGCCGGGCGAGCCCGATGCTCTCGAAATCCTCTCCGGCCTCAAGTCCGGCGACCGCCTGGTGACGCCATGAACCTCGGACTGTCCGGCCGTCTCACCCAGGCGAGCATCCGGTCGCCGCTGACGCCGCTGTTCCTCATCGCGGCGCTGGTCGCCGGCACCCTGGCGCTGATCTCGATCCCGCGCGAGGAAGAGCCGCAGATCAGCGTGCCGATGGTCGACATCCGCATCAACGCCGACGGCCTCAAGGGCCCCGATGCGGTGGAGCTGGTGACCAAGCCGCTGGAGACCATCGTCAAGAGCATCGACGGCGTCGAGCACGTCTACAGCCAGACCCAGGACGACCGGGTGATGGTGACGGCGCGCTTCCTGGTCGGCACCACGGCCGAGAATGCCATCCTGCGCGTCCACGAGAAGATCCGCGCCAACTACGACCGCATGCCGGCCGGCATCACCGAGCCGCTGATCGTCGGCCGCGGCATCAACGACGTCGCCATCCTGGTTCTCACGCTCACGCCGAAGCCGGACGCGGCGGCGCGCTGGACCGACAAGGACCTCTACGAGCTGGCCGACAAGCTGCGGGCCGAGCTGGTCAAGGTCGACGATGTCGGGCTCACCTACATCTCGGGCGGCAATCCGCAGCAGATCCGGGTCGAGCCCGATCCGGAGAAGCTCGCCCTCTACGGCGTGACGCTCCAGCAGCTCGTCGGCAAGGTGAAGAATGCCAACCGCTCGTTCCTGGCGGGCGGCGTTCGCGACGATGGTGTCATGCGCACCGTCGCGGCCGGCCAGACGCTTGCCGGCGTGCCAGACATCGGCCTCCTGCTCGTCACCACCCGCGACAACCGCCCCGTCTATGTGCGCGACCTCGCCTCGGTGATCATCGGCCCCAGCCCGCGCGAGGCGCGGGTGTGGATGGACACGCCCGACGCGACCGCCTCGCACGACCGGCCCGAGGATCGCGCCTTCGTCCGCACGCCGGCCGTCAGCGTCGCCTTCGCCAAGCGGGCCGGTGCCAACGCCGTCACGGTCTCGGCCGATCTCCTGGCGCGCCTGGACAACGCCAAGTCGCGCCTGATTCCCAACGACGTCACTGTGACGGTGACGCGCGACTACGGCGAGACGGCGAGCGACAAGGCCGACGAGCTGTTCTTCCATCTCGGCCTCGCCACCGTGTCGATCGTCATCCTGATCGCGGTGGCGATCGGCTGGCGCGAGGCGGTGGTCACCGCGGTGGTGATCCCCACCACCATCCTGCTCACCCTCTTTGCCGCCAACCTGATGGGCTACACCATCAACCGGGTCAGCCTGTTCGCCCTCATCTTCGCGATCGGCATCCTGGTCGACGACGCCATCGTGATGGTGGAGAACATCGCCCGCCATTGGGGCATGGGCGGCAGCCGGTCGCGCGAGCGCGCCGCCATCGAGGCGGTCGCCGAGGTCGGCAACCCGACCGTCATCGCCACCCTCACGGTGGTGGCGGCGCTGCTGCCGATGCTGTTCGTGTCGGGCCTGATGGGACCCTACATGGCGCCGATCCCGATCAACGCCTCGGCCGCCATGCTGTTCTCGTTCTTCGTCGCGGTCGTGGTGGCGCCGTGGCTGATGCTGAAGCTGGCGCCGCGCTCCGGCGCGCCGATCCACGCCGAGAGCCACGACGGCGGCCGCCTCGGCCGACTGTACCGGGCGTTCGCCGCGCCGGTGGTGCGCAATCGCCGCAACGCCTGGATCTTCCTCGGCGCGGTCGGCATCGCCACCGTCGCGGTGTGCGTCCTGTTCGTCACCCGCGGCGTCACCGTGAAGCTGCTGCCGTTCGACGACAAGTCGGAGCTGGCCGTCACGGTCGACCTCGCCGAAGGCGCGACGCTCGAGGACACCGAGCGGACGCTGTTCGCCCTCGCTGCCGTCGCCCGCACCATCCCGGAGGTGCGCGACCTCCAGATCTACGCCGGCACGCCCGCGCCGTTCAACTTCAACGGGCTGGTGCGCCACTCTTATCTGCGCGAGTTCCCGGAGCTGGGGGAGCTTCAGGTCAATCTGGCACCGCGCAAGGCGCGCAAGCGGGCGAGCCACGCCGTCGCGCTCGATCTGCGCGAGCGCATCAAGGCGGTGCCGCTGCCCGCCGGCGCGGTCGCCAAGGTGGTCGAGGTGCCGCCCGGCCCGCCGGTTCTGGCGACGCTGCTGGCCGAGGTCTACGGCCCGGACTCGGAGACCCGCCGGGCGGTGGTGCGGGAGCTGAAGGGCCTGTTCGCCAAGGTGCCCTTCGTGGTCGACATCGACGACTCGATCGGCGCCCCGCGGCCGCGGCTGCGCATCGCCATCGATCAGGACCGGCTGGAGTTCTTCGGCGTCGAGCAGGGCGACGTCTACGACGCCCTCCAGGCGCTGCTCGGCGGCGTCACGGTCGGCTACTCGCATCGGGGCGAGAACCGCAACCCGATCGAGATCGCGGTGCGGCTGCCGAAGACCCGCCTGACCTGGTCGGAGACCCTCGCCTCCACGCCGATCCCGGCCAACACGGTGCCGGGCAACAAGGCGTGGGTCGAGCTGGGCGACATCGTCCGCGTCACCGAGGAGGCCGGCTCGCCGCTGATCTTCCGCCGCGACGGCCGCTTCGCCGACATGGTGACGGCGGAGCTGGCCGGTGCCTTCGAGGCGCCGATCTACGGCATGCTCGACGTCGGCAAGGTGATCGACGCCCACGATTGGGGTACGCTGCCGAAACCCGCCGTGCTGCTGCACGGCCAGCCCGCCGACGAGAGCAAGCCATCGATGCTGTGGGACGGCGAGTGGGAGATCACCTACGTGACCTTCCGCGACATGGGGGCGGCGTTCGGCGCCGCGCTGGTCGGCATCTACATCCTGGTGGTGGTGCAGTTCGGCAGCTTCCGCCTGCCGCTCGTCATCCTCACGCCGATCCCGCTGACGCTGATCGGCATCGTGCTCGGCCACTGGCTGTTCGGCGCCGCCTTCACGGCGACCTCGATGATCGGCTTCATCGCGCTCGCCGGGATCATCGTGCGCAACTCGATCCTGCTGGTCGACTTCATCCGGCACGGTGCGGGGCACGGGAAGACGTTGCGCGAGGTGCTGCTGGAGGCCGGCGCGGTGCGCTTCAAGCCGATCCTGCTCACCGCCCTCGCCGCCATGATCGGCGCCGCCACCATCCTGCTCGACCCGATCTTCCAGGGGCTCGCGATCTCGCTCTTGTTCGGCCTCGCCTCCTCCACGCTGCTGACCGTGCTGGTGATCCCGGCCATCTACGTGGTGCTGCGCGATGCCGATCGGGTGATCGAGGCGCCGCCCTCGCCGGACGGCCCTCCGCCGGCTGTGGCCCACTGACCAGGAGCCCGCCATGCGCCGCGTCGTCGTCCTCGCCCTCGTCGGACTGGCGGTCGCCGCGGCCGGCGGCGGCCTCCTGTGGGCCCGCAACGCACCGCTGACGGTGTCGGTAGTGCGGCCCGAGACGGACTTTGCCGTCAAGGTGTTCGGCCTCGGCACCGTCGAGGCGCGGGTGCTGAGCCGCACCGGCTTCAAGGTCGCCGGCACGCTCGACGCCCTGAACGCCGACCACGGCGACACCGTCGCGGCCGGCCGGCTGCTCGCCACCATCGACGCGAGCGAGCAGCAGGCTCGGGTCGCCAAGGCGCGCGCCCAGGTGGCGAGCGCCGAAGCAGCCGTCGCGGTCGCCGAAGCGGCCGCCCGCAAGGCGGAGGCGCTGCACCGCCAGCGGGTGCAGACCAACCGGCGACGCCAGTCGCTGCTGGAGCGCCAGTCGGTGTCGCAGGAGGCGGCCGAGGAGTCGCAGGCCAACGAGGCGATCGCCGGCGCCGACCTGCTGGTCGCCCAGAGCGAGATCGCCTCGGCGCGCGCCAAGCTCGACGACGCGCGCGCTCAGCTCGTGAGCGATCTCGCGGTGCTCGGCCAGCACGAGCTGAAGGCGCCGTTCGACGCCCTCGTGGTGTCGCGCGCCAAGGAGCTCGGCGCCGTCGTCGGCGCCGGCGAGACGCTGTTCACCCTGGTGGCGCCGGAGACGGTGTGGATTCTCGCCTATGTGGACGAGGCCAGATCGGGCGGCATCGCGGTCGGTCAGCCGGCCGAGGTGCGGCTGCGCTCGCTGCCCCAGCGGCTGTTCCATGGCACCGTGGCGCGGGTCGGTCTCGAAAGCGACCGGGTCAACGAGGAGCGCCGCGTCTACGTGACCTGCACCGACTGCCCGCCCGACTTCCATCTCGGCGAGCAGGCCGAGGTGTTCGTCACCAAGACGGTGCTGCCGCGCGCCCTGATGGTGCCCGAGAAGGCGATCGAGCGGTTCGACGGTGCCACCGGCTTCCTCTGGGTCATCCGCGACGGCCGGCTCGCCCGGGTGGCCGCCCGCTTCGGGCACCGCACCCATGACGGCCGGGTCGAGCTCGTCGCCGGCCTGCCGGATGGCGCCCTCCTGGCCGCGGCCACCGCAAGCGGCTTCCGCGAAGGCCGTGCGGCGGCAGCCGAGGCCGCGCCCGGCGGCAGCGCGACCGGAGGGGCACGGCCGTGAACCTGGCGATCCGCGACATCCGGCACAATCTCGGCCGCTTCCTGCTGACCTGCCTGGGGCTCAGCCTGCTGCTCGCCATCGTGCTGTCGATGCTCGGCATCTATCGCGGCCTCGTGGCCGAGTCGCTGACCCTCGCCCGCGCTCCCGCGGTCGACCTGTGGGTGGTCGAGACCAACACCCGCGGGCCGTTCGCCGAGGCGTCGCGCCTGCCCGGTGATGTCCGCGAGGCGGTGGCCCGGGTCGCCGGCGTCACCGAGGCTGGCTCGCTCACCTTCCAGTCGGTGGAGACCGAGACGACGGCCGGCAAGCTGCGCCTCTACGTCGTCGGCTTCGAGCCGGGTCGCCCCGGCGGACCCGCCGCCATCGTCGAGGGCCGGGCGATCGCGCAGAGCCGCTACGAGGTGGTGATCGACCGCTCGGCCGGCGTCGCGGTGGGCGAGCGCATCCGTCTCGGACGTCGTGAGTTCCGGGTGGTCGGGTTGACGGCCCGTCAGGTCTCGTCGGGCGGCGACCCGGTCGCCTTCATCACGCTGCGGGACTCGCAAAAGCTCCAGTTCGAGCTGGCCCCCCCGGCGGCGCGTCGCGAGCTCGCCCGCGGCGGCAGCGAGGCGACCAGCGACATCGTCAACGCCGTGGTGGCGCGGGTGAGCCCGGATGTTCCGGTCGCCGCTGTCGCCGATGGGGTGCGCCGCTGGAAGCATCTCGCGGTGCTCACCCAGGAGGAGCAGGAGACCGTCCTCAGCCGCTCGGTGATCGAGCGGGCGCGTCGTCAGATCGGCCTGTTCACGTCGCTCCTGCTGATCGTGTCGACCGTCATCATCGCCCTGATCGTCTACACGCTCACCATCGACAAGACCCGCGAGATCGCCACCCTGAAGCTGATCGGTGCGCCCGACCGGGTCATCGTCGGCCTCATCATGCAGCAGGCGCTGGCGATGGGAGCGATTGGCTTCGCGTTCGGGGTGGCCTTCATCCTCGCCGCCAAGGACGGCTTCCCGCGCCGCGTCGTGGTCGAGAGCCCCGACGTGCTGGCGCTCGGCGCCGCCGTGGTGCTGGTCTGCATCCTGGCCAGCAGCCTCGGGGTGCGGCTCGCCCTCAAGGTCGATCCTGCGACCGCACTGGCCGGGTGAGGACAGCGCCATGGCCAACGGTCCGGCTCCGCTGATTTCCTTCGTCGACGTGAGCAAGCACTATGGCGAGGGCGAGACGCGCGTCGACGCCTTGCGCGGCGTCTCGTTCACGGTGGCGGCCGGCGAGGTCGTCGGTCTGCGTGGCCCCAGCGGCTCGGGCAAGACCACCGTGCTCAACATCGTCGGCTGCATCCTGGCGCCGTCGTCGGGCGAGCTGCGGCTCGCCGGCGAACCGGTGTTCAGCGAGGGCCGCTGGCGGCGCAGCGACCTTCGTGGCCTGCGGCTCGCCACCATCGGGTTCATCTTCCAGTTCCACAATCTGCTGCCGTTCCTCACCTCGACCGACAATGTCGCGCTGGTGCTGCGGCTCGCCGGCGAGAGTGCCGGCACGGCGAAGCGCCGCGCGCATGAGCTGCTCGCCTATCTCGATGTCGGTCACCGGCGCAATGCCTTCCCGGCCCAGCTCTCCGGCGGCGAGGCGCAGCGCGTCGCCATCGCCCGGGCGCTCGCCAACCGGCCGCGCATCATCCTTGCCGACGAGCCCACTGCGGCGCTCGACTCGCAGCGTGCCCAGGTGGTGATGGATCTGCTGCGTCGGGTGGCGGTCGAGCAGCAGGCCGCCATCGTGGTGGTCACCCACGACGACAAGATCGTCAACCGCTTCGACCGGGTGCTGGAGCTGCGCGACGGGCTGCTGATTTAGGTGCTGGTTTTTGCCTGTCCGCTTAGAGTGGAATCCGATCCAACGGGATCGGATTCCACTCTAGAAGTGCTTGTGTGATCGCATTTTCGACGGCGAACCGGCATCCACTTCGCCGGAAAATGCTCTAACCCGGGGCACCGTCGATCAGATGGAAGAACGACCCGGTGACGGAGCCGCGGCGGGCGCCGCTCTCCGGCACCACGCGGCCGCCGGCGTCGGTGCAGTCGGCGAGCGGGACGTCCGGGCACGCCAGCGTGACGGAATAGTGGAACTCGTGGCCCCACAGCTCCGCCCCTGCCGACCCCAGCACGCACGCCTCGCGCAGGCGGGCGCGGCGGTAGCCGAGATGCAGCTTGCGCGCCGCGAACGAGGTTTCGAGGCCGAGCAGGCCCGCCATGGCGTGGCGCGTGCCGGCGGCGTCGACGAGCCCGGCTCCCAACACCATGAAGCCGCCGCACTCGCCGTGGACCGCCACGCCGCGCGCCGCCGCGGCCCGCAGCCCGGCCATGAACCTCTCGGCCGCGGCCAGCCGGCCGGCATGCAGCTCCGGATAGCCCCCCGGCAGCCACACCACGTCGGCCGCCGCATCGGGCGCCTCGTCGGCCAGCGGCGAGAACGGCACGATGTCGGCGCCGGCGGCCCGCCAGGCGCGCACGAGATGCGGATACAGGAACGAGAAGGCGGCATCCTGCGCCACCGCGATCCGCTGCCCAGGGGGCCGAAAGCGCGGCGGCTGCAAGCGCGGTGGCCGAAAGCGCGGCGCCGCCGTCTCGCTCTCGCCGCCGAGCACGGCGGCTGGCCGCGCGAGACGCATCAGCGCATCGAGATCGACACCAGCCGCGACTGCGTCGGCGATGCGGTCGAGACGGGCGTCGAGGTCGGCGGTCTCGGCCGCCTGGACGAGACCGAGATGGCGTTCCGGCAACGTCAAGCGCGCATCGCGGCCGAGCGTGCCGATCACCGGCAGCCCGATCGCCGAGAGCGCCGGCGCGATTAGATCGCGGTGCCGCTCGCCGGCGACGCGGTTGAGGATGACCCCGGCGACCGTCACGTCGCTGCGGTAGCGGGCGCAGCCGAGCGCGACGGCCGCCGCCGTCTCGGCCTGGCCGACGACGTCGAGCACCAGCACCACCGGCCAGCCGGTGAGCGCCGCCACCTCGGCGGTGGCGCCCCGCCCGCTGCGGCCGGCGTGCCCGGCGCCGTCGAACAGGCCCATCACGCCCTCGGCCACCGCGACGTCGGCGCCGGCACCCGCCGCGACGAGATCGGCCAGCAGCGCGCGGTCCATCGCGAAGGTGTCGAGATTGAAGCTCGGCCGTCCCGCCGCGGCGGCGTGATGCGCCGGGTCGATATAGTCGGGGCCGCACTTGTAGGGCTGCACCGCGACGCCGCGCCGGGCCAGCGCCCGCAGGATGCCGAGCGTCACCGTGGTCTTGCCGCTGCCCGAGGCGGACGCCGCGATGACGAAGCCCAGCGTGCTCATTCGCCGCGCCCGCGGAAGCGACGCTGATAGCCCGCGTCGTAGAGCGCGCTGTCGCGAAAATCGTCGGCCGCGAGCGCGGCGCCGACCAGGATCAGCGCGGTGCGCTCCATCGGGGCCTCGCGGGCGAGCGCCGCGATGGTGGCGAGCGTGCCGCGGACGATGCGCTGCTCCGGCCAGCTCGCCCGGTACACGATGGCGGCCGGGCAGTCGGCGCCGTAATGCGGCGTCAGCTCGGCGACGAGCTGGTCGAGCACATGGATCGACAGATGGATGGCGAGCGTCGCCCGCGTCGCCGCGAAGGCCGCGAGGCTTTCGCGCTCCGGCATCGCCGAGGCGCGCCCCGAGGTGCGGGTCAGCACCACCGACTGCGCCACCTCGGGCAGCGTCAGCTCGCGCCCGAGCGCCGCGGCCGCCGCCGCGAAGGACGGCACGCCAGGCGTGATCGTGTAGGGAATGCCGAGCCGGTCGAGCCGGCGGAGCTGCTCGCCGAGGGCGCTCCAGATCGACAGGTCGCCGGAGTGGAGGCGCGCCACGTCGTGGCCCGCCGCGGTGGCCCGCGAAAACTCCGCCGCGATCTCGTCGAGCGACAGCGGCGCGGTGTCGACGATGCGGGCGCCCGGCGGGCAGTGGTCGAGCAGCGCGGCCGGCACCAGCGAGCCGGCGTAGAGGCACACCGGGCAGCGCCCCAGCAGGTCGCGGCCCCGCACCGTGATCAGATCCGGGGCGCCGGGCCCGGCGCCGATGAAATGCACCGTCATGGGCGCCTCCTCATGCTTCCGCCCCGACGGCGAGCGCGCAGGTGGCGTTGCCGTGGGCGACGCGCGGGCCGGCGAGCCGAGCGCCCGGCCCGGCCGCGACCAGCGCGGCCGCCTCGGCGACCGACGGCACGCCGACCGCCGCCGCGACCCGCGCCGAGCGGGTGAGTGTCTGGTCGGCGACCGCGGCGAGATCGGCGATCGCGCAAGCGATCGGCGGCACGCCGAGGCGCGCTGCCGCTTCGCGAAAGCCCGCCTCCTTCGCCTTGAAGTCGGCGGTGGCCAGCGCGGCGATCGGGGCGGCCGCCGCGCCGCCGAGGACGGCGCGAGCAGCCGCGACGGCGGCGACGATGTCGGCGACGGTGGCGCCGCGGCGGAATCCGACGCCGGCCACCATCACGGCTTCACCACCCGCCACTGGGTGACCGGCATCGCGGGCCGCCAGCCCGTCATGGTGCCCACCGGCTCGGCGCGGGCCATCTGAACGCGGACCAGCTCGCCACCGTGCTTTGCATGCAGAGCGAACAGCCGCGTCTCGGTCTCGATCGCCACCGCATTGACCACCAGCCGGCCGCCCGCCTTCAGCGCCGACCACACCGCCTCGAACACGCCGTCGTCCGAGAAGCCGCCGCCGACGAACACCGCATCGGGGGCCGGCAGGTCGGCGAGCACCGCCGGCGCCTGCCCCTCGACGATGCGCAGATCCGGGGTGCCGAGAAACGCCGCGTTGCGGGCCGCCCGGGCGGCGCGGTCGGGCCGCGCCTCGATGCCGATCGCCCGCATGGCCGGATGCCGCAACAGCCACTCGATGGCGACCGAGCCGGCACCGAGCCCGACGTCCCACAGAAGCTCGCCCTGACGCGGCGCAAGCGCCGCCAGCGTGACGGCGCGGATATCGCGCTTGGTGAGCTGGCCGTCGTGCTCGAACAGGGCATCGTCCAGCCCCGACGCCAGTGGCACCACAGCGGCGTCCGGCGCTGCCGCCACCTCGACGCCGATCAGGTTGAGCGGATCGATGCCGACGAGATCGAAGCTCTCGGCGGTCGTGTGGCGCACCCGCTCGCGCGGGCCGCCGAGCGCCTCCAACACGCTGATCCGGCTGTCGCCCATCCGCCGTGCGACCAGCAGCGCCGCGAGCTTCTCGGGCGTCGTCTGGTCCCACGACAGCGCCAGAACGCGGGCGCCCGGCTGGAGATGGCGGACGATGCTCTCCAGCGGCCGGCCATGCAGCGTCACGGCCGTCAGATCGGGCAGCGACCAGCACAGGCGCGACGCCGCCAGGCTGAACGAAGACGGCTGCGGCAGGCTCAGGATCTCGTCCGGCGGCACGACCGCGGCGAGCTGGCGGCCGACGCCGTAGTTGAAGGGATCGCCGGTCGCCAGCACCACGACGGGGCGGCCGCGATGCGCCGCGATTTCGGGGAACGCCGCCGTCAGCGGTCGCGGCCAGGCGAGCGTGCGGCCACGCACGAGGTCGCGCGCCAGCGCCAGATGGCGCTCGCCGCCGACCACCAGCTCCGCGGTCGAGATCAGGGTGCGGGCCGCCACTGTCAGGCCGTCGAGACCGTCCTCGCCGATGCCCACGATGGCGAGCCAACGCGACGTTGCCACGGGGACCTCCGGCACAGGCAGGCTCGATACGGCGGTCGGCATCGCGAGATCCTCGTCTGGCGGCGCCGGCGCGCCGCCGCGGTCGCGATTCGTGGTCCGACGGAGCCGCACGACCGCGCGCGCCGAGTGATACGGGCGGCCGGCCGCGACCGTCAATCGACATGCGACGGGGGCTCGCCGGTGCGATGATGCCGAGACCGGAGCCATCCGGCGCGCCATGGGCCGGCGGGCGTCGCCGCGATTGACAATCCCGTGGCCGCCTCCCTACCCTCGCCGCGACGGTTCCCTCACGGGATCAAAAGGGAACACGGTGACGGCCGTCCGGCCGAACCCCGTGGCTGCCCCCGCAACTGTGAGCGGCGAGTCCTCCGTCATCACGCCACTGGGATCTCGCACCCGGGAAGGCGACGGAGGATGACGACCCGCGAGCCAGGAGACCTGCCGTCAGCCGTGGTCACACGCGGAACCGCCGGTCGGGGTGTGCCGGGGGTGGACGAACCGGACGTGCAGCACGCCGTGCCTGCGCAGACGGTCGCCCGTCGCGGTGACGTGCCACGCTCACCGCGAGGACCCTCCGGTGCTCATTCCCTTCATGCGTCCCGCCGCGCGCGGGATCGCCGACGCACGTCTGCACACGACGTCGCCCGGCACGACTCCCCCGTGTCCCGACAGCCCGCCGCGGCGGCCGACGATCGATCCGCTCGTGCTCTATGCGGTCGGCATCGATGCGTCCGACTACGTGTCGCGCATCGTCCCGCTGGTGCAGCGGATGGTGCCGGAAATCGGCGATCTCCTCGACATCGGCGCCGGTGCCGGCCAGCTCGGCCGCGCGCTGCGCCGGCCCGGCGCGGCGTGGACCGCGGTCGAGCCCGCCGCCGCCATGCGGTCGCGCCTCGCGGGGCTCGGCGATGCCCGGCCGCGCGTCGTGCCGCACGGCTGGGAGAGCGCGTCCCTCGCGGCGAAGTCCCACGATACCGTGCTGGCCGCCAACACGTCGGCCCCGTTCCAGGCCCCGGCCGCGTTCCTGGACCGCTGCCGGAGCTGGGCACGACGCCATGTGGTGTGGATCGTGCCGGCTCAGCACGGGCCGCGCGGCACCTGCCTGTCGGGCTGCCTGCCGCCCGAATGGCACGGCGAGGACGAGCGCCCCGGCGTCGACGTCGTGCTGTCGCGGCTCGATCCGGCGCAGCAGCCCGACGCCGTCGTGATCACGCCGTGGACCTTCGTGCTGCCGGTCGGCGGCATCGAGTCGCTCGCCGAGCATCTCGCCGAGCGGCTCGCCTGGGCGCCGCACGATCCGCGCCGACGGGCGCTGCGCGCCCACCTCGTCGCCCAGTGCCGGCACGACGCGCGCGGCAGCCGCCTCGAGGTCGCCAAGGCGGCCGCCGTGCTGGTGTGGAGGCTGGCATGACGACCGCCCGCATCGCCACTACCCGCCTGGCCGCGGTCGCGATCGGCGCCGCCGTCCTGGCCGACGCCGCCGCCGCCCAGTCCGTCGCCCTCGACGAGCTGGTGGTCACCGCGACCGGGCGGCCGGAGCCGCGCAGCCGCATTCCGGAGACCGTGCAGGTGATCGACCAGGAGCGCATCCGGCACTCGTCGGCCCGCTCGGTCACCGAGCTGCTGGTCGAGAACGCCGTCGGCTTCTTCAGCGACTGGTCGCCGGCGCAGACCTCGATCAACATCCGCGGCGCCGCCAGCGACGGCCAGGGCCGCGACTTCAAGGGCCAGGTGCTGGTGCTGATCAACGGCCGCCGCGCCGGCACCGCTAATCTCTCCAAGCTGTCGGCCGCCGACGTCGAGCGCATCGAGGTGGTGCGCGGCCCCGCCTCGGTGATCTACGGCAGCCAGAACATCGGCGGCGTGATCAACCTCATCATGAAGACGGGCCGCACTGCGCCCGGCACCGTGGTGGAAACCAGCGGCGGCTCGTTCGGCCAGCTCCGCGGCAAGGCGCAGAGCGGCGGTGTGCGCGACGCCTACGACTGGTATGTCGGCGTCTCCGGCGGCAAGAGCGACAATGTCACGGTCGGCGGCGGCACCAAGGCGCTGAACACCGCATGGACGCGCGGCGGCGCCAGCGCCGCCTTCGGGCTCCAGATCGATCCCAACCAGCGCATCGATCTCGCCGTGCGCACCGACGGCGTCTACGACGCCGGCTTTCGCGGCTCGACCGCCAACATCTACTCGCGCGACGACCGCTTCAACCGCTCGGTCGATCTCGTCTACGACGGCAAGATCCCGGACGGCTGGGCGAGCCTGATGGTGCAGACCTATGCGGTGACCGATGTCGACGTGTTCAAATGGGCCTCGCCGGTCATCGCCAGCGGCAACCGGCCGGTCGCCGGCACCCTGTCGGACCGCAACGAACGCACCCTCGACATCGTCGGCACCCGCGTGCAGCCGCGCTTCAAGCCATGGACCGGCAACGAACTGCTGCTCGGCCTCGACGGCGAGACGAGCTGGCTGCGGTCCGATCGCACGCGGGTCTACATGCCGGGCAGCCCGATCGCCTCGCAGGGACAGGTGGCGCCCTACGACGCCAACCAGACCGAAGCCGTATATGCCTTCTATGCGGAGGATGCTCAGACGCTGCTGGACGACCGCGTGACGGTGCGCGGCGGCGTGCGGCGGACCCAGGGCGAGACGAGCTTCGACCCAACCCCCAATCTGGCGCGGCAGCGCACCGGCAGCCAGTCCTACGCGGCGACCACCTGGTCGGCCGGCGCCACCTGGGCGATGCTGGACGGGTGGTCGTGGCGGCTCGGCGCCTCGACTGGGTTCCGCGCGCCGACCGCCTCGGAGCTCGCCGCCGACTTCACCGCGGTGGGGGGCGGCCGCATCTTCGGTAATGCCGGACTGCAACCGGAGACCGCGCAACAGATCGAGGTCGGCACCACCTTCAGCGGATCGGCCTGGCGGATCGATGTCGCGCTGTTCCAGAACCTGATCAGCAACCGCATCGTCACCCGCGCGCGGACCGGCGTGCCGAACACTTCCGACTACGTCAACAACCCGGCCGACATCGTGGTGCGCGGAGTCGAGATGCAAGCCAATGCCGACATGCTGGCCGTGCTGGCACGGCCGGCGGGGCCGTGGCGATGGACCATCTGGGCCAACGGCGCCTACAACTTCGACATGCGCGACGAGGGGGCACCGGCCGCCGCCGGCACCGACCGCGCCACCCGCATGTACCAGTACCAGGCGGCGATCGGCACCCGCTTCGGCCAGACCGGCGGGCCGTGGCGCGACTGGTCCATCCAGGTGGCCGGCGTGCTGCACGGACCGATGTGGTACGCCTCCGAGGAGTATTTGCTGATCCCCGGCCAGGTGCGCAACACCACGGTGTACCGCAAGGACCCGTACTGGGTGTGGAACCTGCGCGGCGAGATCGCCTTGACCGAGCAGGTCAAGCTGTTCGCCACCATCAACAACCTGTTCGACGTCAACGCCCACCCGATCTTCCTGGCGCTCGATCAGGTGCCCTGCCTGGCCGATCCGCGCTTCCAGAACGGCGGCTGTGGCACCTCGATGCCGGGCCGCGAGATGCTGGTCGGGCTGCGGGCGCAGTTCTGATGAGAAGCGGACGCCGGCTCGCCCGGACGGCACTGCCGGCGCTCGTCGCCGGCATGCTCGGCCTTGCGGGAGCTGCGGCCGCGGCCGAGCCGATCGTGCTCGTCGACGCGCTCGATCGCACCGTGGTGCTGCCACGGCCAGCCATGCGCATCGTGCCGATCTTCGCCTCCAACACCGAGATCGTCGCGGCGCTCGGCCTCGCTGATCGCGTCGTCGGCATCGAGGCGTACACGCGCCATCCGCCCGAGGTGCTGGATCGGCCACTGGTCGGCGGCCGTCTCGGCGTCTCGGTGGATGCGGTCGTGGCGCAGCGGCCCGACCTCGTGGTGGTGACGCCGGCCCGCCAGGCGGCGCACCAGCTCGTCGACCCGATGGAGCGGATCGGCGTGCCGGTCCTGGTGCTCACCCATCGCACCGTCGCCGAGGTGATGACGAACATCCGGCTGGTCGGACGCGCCGCCGGCGTCGCGGAGCGGGGCGAGGCGGTCGCGGCGCGGCTCGAAGCTCGGGTGGCGGCGGTCGCCGGACGGGTCGCGGCGCGCGTAAGGCCGCGCGTCGTGATGATCACCGGGCGGGTCGGCAACGGCCTCGTGCTGGTGGCACGGCCGCGGACCTACACGGCGGACGCCATCGTGGCGGCCGGTGGACGGCTCGCCCTCGACGAGGGCCTGTCGCTCGCTCAGGTGTCGCCCGAGGCGGTGCTACGGGCCGACCCCGACGTGCTGCTGCTCGCCGGCCGCCCCGAGGAGCTGTCCGAGCTGGCACGGCAACCCGGCTGGCGCGACCTGCGGGCCGTGACGGCGGGCCGCATCGCCGCGGTGCCGCGCGCCGAGGTCCTGATCCCGGGGCCGCGTACCGTCGACGGCATCGAGCGGCTCGCCGGCCTGCTGCATCCCGACTGCGCCCGCGAGGGCACCCGATGAACGCGGCGAGACCCTGGCCGGTGCTGGCCGCCGCGCTCTCAGCCATGCTGATCCTCGCCGTCGCGGCGGGTCACGACTGGGCGGGACCGGCCGATCTCCTGCGCGCGGCGACCGGGCACGACGACCTGCGCAGCCGGCTGCTGATCGACTGGCGGCTGCCGCGGGTGCTGGCGGCGGCCTGCGTCGGCGCCCTGCTCGGCCTCGGCGGCGCGGTGTTCCAGGGCGTATTCCGCAATCCGCTCGCCGAGCCCTACCTGCTCGGATCCGCCGGCGGCGCCGCGCTCGGCGCCAGCGTCGCGCTCCTGGTGCCGCTCGGCCTGCCGCAGGCACCGCTGCTCGCCATGCTGGCCTTCCTCGGCGCCTGGGGGGCGACCTTCGTGGTGATGGCGATCGCCCGCCTCGCCGGCACCGTCGATGCCGCCGGGCTGCTGCTCGCCGGCGTCGCGGTCGCGGCGGTGCTCGGGGCGCTGCGCTCGTTCCTGATGCTGGCGCTGTCGGACGACACCGTGAACCTCCAGGTGGTGCTGAGCTGGAGCCTCGGCGGCGTGCAGACGCCACGCTGGCCGGCGCTCGCCGGGCTCATGCTCGCCACCCTGGTCGGCCTCGCCGCGACGCTGCCGCTCGCCCGCGGGCTCGACCTGCTCGGCCTCGGCGACACCATGGCGGCCGGCTTCGGCCAGGATGTCCGTGGCTTCGTCGATCGCGCCGTGCTGGTCGGTGCCGCCGTGGTGGCGCTGGCAGTGGCCTTCGGCGGGCTCGTCGCCTTCGTGGGGCTCGCGGCGCCCCATGTGGCGCGCTGGCTGGTCGGGCCGCTGCACCGCGCGCTGCTGCCGGCCGCAGCCCTGGTGGGCGCCATCCTGGTGACGGCGGCGGATGCCCTCGCCCGCTCGGCGCTGCCGCCCGCCGAGATCCCGCTCGGCCTCGTCACTGCGGTCGCCGGCGGGCCGTTCTTCATCGTGCTCCTCGCCCGGCAGCTCCGCCCATGACGCACCGGAGCGCGGCGACCACGGTCGGCCTCTCGGCGCAAGGTCTCGGCCTCCAGCGCGGCGGCACGACGATCCTGGCCGACATCACGCTGAGTCTGCCGGCCACCGGCAGCGTCGCGCTGATCGGCCCCAACGGCGCCGGCAAGTCGACCCTGCTGCGGGCGCTCGCCGGCCTGCTGGTGCCGGACCACGGCACGGTGCGGCTCGGCGACCGGCCGGTCGCCGCGCTGCCGACGGCCGAGCGGGCCGCGACCATCGGCTTCCTGCCCCAGCACTTCGCGCCGCATTGGGACCTGCGGGTCGTCGATCTCGTCCGCCTCGGCGTCGAGCGCGGCGGCACGGCGTCACCGGATGCGGCGGCGACGGATTCGGTGGCCGCGGTGCTGGCGGCGCACGGCCTCGGCCCTCTGGCGCAGCGCCGGTGGTCGGCGCTGTCGGGGGGCGAGCGCGCCCGCGTGCTGCTCGCCATGGTGCTCGCGGTCGATCCGCCGGTGCTGATCGCCGACGAGCCCGGCGCCAGCCTGGATGTCCGTCATCGGATCGGCGTGGTCGACGGGCTCGCTCGCCGCGGCCGCGACCGGCTGTGCATCGTCGCCATGCACGATCTCGATCTCGCCTTCCGCGCCTTCGACCGAGTGGTGCTGCTCGCCGGCGGTCGCCTGGCCGCGGCCGGCACGGCCGCCGACCTGTTCCACGATCGTCGCCTCGACCGCGCCTTCGGGGTCGACTTCATGCGGCTCGAAACCCCGCACGGCCGTCTTCTGCAAGCCGTCGCCAGGCCGGACGACGCCGACATCGGCTCCGGGCGGAACTGATTACTTGAGCCGCACCGGGCAGCCCGCCACCATCAGCCACGCCTCGGTGGCGGCCGCGGCGGTGCGCTGCCCCAGGAAGCCGGCGAGATCGCGGAAGCGTCGCAGCGCCGCGTCGGCCGGAACCGGGCTCCAGCCGATCTCGTCGCCGATCACCACCACGGGCCACGGCGCCGCGCGGAAGCGGGCCAGCTCGTCGCTCCAGCCATCCAGGATGGCCGCGTCGCTGCCCTCGAAGCGGTCACCGAGCCACAGGCCGAGGCTGTCGAGGACGACCCCGGAGGGCGGCGGATCGAGCGCCGCCAGCGCCTCCGACACCGTCGGCGGCGCCTCCAGGGTGCGCCACGCCGGCCGCTCGGCCTGGTGGCGGCGCACCCGCTCGGCCATCTCGGCGTCGTCCGGATCGCGCCGATAGGTGGCGACGTAAACGACATCGTCCCCCCAGCGCGTCGCGATGTCGACGGCCCGGCGGCTCTTGCCACTGCGCACCGGGCCGGTGAGGAAGATCAGGTCGCTCATCGATCGCTTGTCCCTGCCGGCCGCTCTTCGATCACGATTCGCCGCGCCGTGCGAGCGTCGGCGGACGCCGGGGCAAACGGAAGCGCCGCGTCTGGACGCCGCCATCCCACACGACCGGCCGCTCCAGCCATTTCTGGATGAAGGCCCACGCACCGCGATAGCCGTTGTGCGGCAGCGTGCAGGCCGAGCAGTCCTTGCGGCGCCCCCCGTTGCGGTCGGTGAACACCACATAGGGACCGGGACAGTGATAGGCGATCAGCGGGCAGTAGCAGAACAGGCAGTTGAAGGCGCCGCGCACGCCGGCATGGCACGGCAGGAACGGACAGGCTGTGTTGGTGAAGCCCTTGTAGGCTTCGTTGCTGGTGGTGTCCTTTGGTTCCATCGCGACTCTCGCGCAACGCGGAGCACGACGGCGATCGAGGCGCCGTCGCACCGGCCCGTTCGGGCGATCGCGGCGACGAGCGTCGCGCGATCGCGTCACCCATGACGGCGGTTCAGACGAGGATGGTTCGAGCGATGCCGATCGCGACCAAGACCGATCGCGACCAAGGCCGATCGCGACCAAGGCCGATCGCGACCAAGGCCGATCGCGACCAAGGCCGATCGCGACGACGCGGCCATTGCGCCATCGATCGGATTCGGTCAGCGTGCGATGATCATGACTCTCCCCTTTCGACCCGCCGTCGAACGGACTGGACCAGCGTCTCCGGCCGGTCTCCTGGCTCACGGACCCTGGCCGCCGATCACCTTCCCGGGCGCGCGCCCAGTGGCTTCCGATCGGCGACGGTCCGTCCACAGTTGCGGGGGCAGCCGCGGCTTGGGGGACATGCTCGCAAGGCGAGCCGTCGCTGGACCGCGTTCCCGTTTCACCTCTCGACGAGAGGCACCGAAGACGTGATCACATCAGCATGAACATGGGCGTGACGCAAGCGCACCGGCGGCGATGCGGCGCGGCGCGCGCCACGACGACGCGGGCACCGGCGAGGCGGCGATGCGCCTGCCGGCCCTCTGCCCCGGCTGCGGACACATGACGGCCGGCGCTCCCCTCTCCGAGATCGACGTGCTGGTGGCCGGCGGTGCCGCGGCGGGCCTGTGCGCCGCCATCGCGGCCAGGCGCGCCGGCGCCACGGTGCATCTCGTCGAGAGCGCACCGCGGGCGCTCCGCGGCGGCAACACGCGCCACGCGCGGAATTTCCGCATCGCCCACGACGGCCCGGCGCCGTGGGTGCCCGACGCCTATCCGGCCGATGCCTTTCTGAACGATCTCCTGCGCGTGACCGAGCACGCGACCGACGACCCGGTGGCGCGGCGGCTGATCGACGGCTCCGCCGACCTGCCGGGTTTCCTGATCGACAACGGCGTCGCGTTGCAGCCGACGAGCCGCGGCGTGCTGCCCTACTCGCGCCGCACCGCCTTCCTGCTCGGCGGCGGCAAGGCGATGATCAACGCGCTGTTTGCGACAGCGGTGCAGCTCGGAGTCGGGGTGTCGTACGACACGGCGCTGGCCGGTCTGCATGTGGAGCCCGGCCACTGCACTGCCGAGCTGCGACGCGACGGCAGTCTCACCCGCATCACGGCGCGCGCCGTGGTGGTGGCGACCGGCGGCGACCAGGCCGACCGCGCGGCGCTGCGCCGGCAGCTCGGCGACGCCGCCGACACCGTGGTGGTGCGCGGCACCCCCCATGCGGACGGGAGCGGCCTGCGGCTCCTCCTCGCCGCCGGCGCCGCGGCGGCCGGCACGCCCGGGCTCGGCCATCTGGTGCCGGTCGATGCCCGCGGGCCGGCCGTCGACGGCGGCATCGTCACCCGCATCACTGGCATTCCGTACGGCGTCGTGGTCGACCAGCACGGCCGCCGTGTCGCCGACGAGCGCGCCGATCTTCGCCGCACCCATTATGCCCAGTGGGGGCCGCGCATCGCCGCCTGCCCGGAGGGCCGTGCGGCGCTCGTCCTCGACCACGACGGCCTGAGCCGCGCCGCCCCGACGGCATTGCCGCCCGTCTCGGCACCGACGCTGGCGGGGCTCGCGGCGGCACTCGCCATCGACCCGGCGGGTCTCGATGCGACCGTGCGGGACGTCAACGCGACCGCCGAGGCGCGCGGCGGGCGGCCGATCCGCGTGCCACCGTTCGCCGGGTATCCGCTCGTGGCCGGGATCACCTTCCTGCATCACGGGGTCGCGGTCGATGCGGCCATGCGGGTACGGCTGCGCACCGGCGGCATCGCCGACCGGCTGCTGGCGGCGGGCGGGATCATGGCCGCGACGGTGCTGCGGCGCGGCTATCTGGCCGGGCTCGGGGTGACGCTCGCGGCCGTGTCGGGCCGCATCGCCGGCGAGGAGGCCGCCCGTGTCGCGACCCGCTGACACGCCCATCGACGCGGCCACCGAGGCCGAGCGTCTGCTGCGCATCTGCGCCGCCTGCATGTACTGCGACGGCTACTGCGCGGTGTTCCCGGCAATCGCCGGCAAGCACGGCTTTCCGCGCGCCGACATCGAGCACCTCGCCCATCTCTGCCACAACTGCCGCGGCTGCTGGTACGCCTGCCAGTACGCGCCACCGCATCCGTTCGCCGTCAACCTGCCGCGGACGCTCGCCGAGGTGCGCCAGGAGAGCTTCGCGCGTCATGTCCGGCCGCGGTGGCTCGCCGGCGCCTTCGCCCGCAACGGGCGTGTCGCCGTCGCCGTGGTCTCGGCCGTCACTCTGGCGGCGCTCGCACTGGTCCTGATCGCGGTGCCGCCGGAGATCCTGTTCGGCGTCCACACCAGCGGCGGCGCGTTCTACCGCGTGGTGCCGTGGGGCGTCATGACGGCGGCGGCCGGCCTCTCGTTCGCCTGGGCGGTCGTGGCGGTCGCGGCCGCGACGGTCGCGTTCTGGCGCACCATCGGACCGCGGGCACCGCTGCGGATCGTGCTGCGGGCGCTGCCGGCGGCGCTCGCCGACATCGTCACGCTGAGGAATCTCGGCGGCGGCGGGCACGGCTGCAACGACACCGGCGAAAAGCTCTCGGGCGAGCGTCGCGCCAGCCACCATGTGCTGGTCGCCGGCTTCGCCCTGACGGTGCTGTCGACGGTGTCGGCCGCGCTCCTCCATCACGTCACCGGGGCGCCGGCGCCCTACCCGATCGTCAGCCTTCCGGTCCTCGCCGGCACCCTCGGCGGCGTGCTGATGCTCGTCGGCATCGCCGGCCTCGCGGCGATCGAGACGCGGGCCGACCGCGAACCCGCGGCCCCGGCCGAGATCCGCATGAACATCGTGCTGCTGGCGTTGCTCGCCGCGACCGCGGCGAGCGGGCTCGCGGTGCTGGGGCTGCGGGCGACCGCCGCCATGGGGCTGGCGCTGACGCTGCATCTCGGCGTCGTGGTCGGCACCTTCCTGGTGCTGCCGGCCACCAAGATGCTGCATGCGCCGTTCCGCGCGGCGGCGCTGCTGCGCGCCGCCATCGATCGCCTCATCGCGCCGCCGCGGCGCAGCGGCGGGGAATGAGATCGATCGCGGCGGCGAGCCGCGACCATTCAGCCTCCGCGCCCGGCAGGCCGACCCGGATGCGGTCGGGCGCCCCGGCGAAGCCGCGCACCAGAATTCCGGCGCGAGCGAAGTGGTCGACGAGGTCGATGCCGGCAGGCCCCTCGGCCAGCACGAACAGGTCGGTGCCGGCGCACGGCGCGATGCCGCCGGCCGCGAGCAGCGCGTCGAGCCGTCGCCGGTCGGCGGCGAGCCGCGCCCGCATGGCGGCGATCCAGCCCGCATCGGTGAGCGCCGCGGTGGCGATCACGCAAGCCGGCCCGGCCACCGGCCAGTCACCCAGGCGCTGCCGCCACGCCGGCGCGTCCGCTTCGGCCACCGCCACGACGCCCACCCGCAGGCCGGCGAGCCCGAAGAACTTGCCGAGCGAGCGCAGCACCACGACGCCCGGCGGCAGCGCCGGCAGAGCGAGCAGCGACACCGCGGGCACCACATCGGCGAACGCCTCGTCGACGACGAGGCGGTGGCCGGCCGCGCCCCACCGTTCCGCGAAAGCGAGGAGATCGGCCCGCGCCACCACACGGCCGTCCGGGTTGTTGGGATTGGCGAGCACGACGACGTCGAGGTCGTCGGCATCCGGCGGCGGCAGACCTGAGAGCGGCCGCACCACGGCGCCGCTGCCCTCCCACGCCGCCGCGTGCGACGGATAGGTCGGACCGAGCAGGCCGACCCGCGGCCGGGGCGGCAACAGCCACGGCAGCAACCGGATGGCGATCTCGCTGCCCGGCACCGGCACCAGCACCATGCCGGCCGGGCAGCCATAGGCGCTCCGCGCCGCCGCTTCGAGGGCCGCGAGATCACGCCCGAGCGGCAGCCGCCGCCAGACCTCGGGCGGGATCGGCGGCAGCGGATAGGCGTGCGGGCTGATGCCGGTCGACAGATCGAGCCACGGCGTCGGCGCCTGCGGATAGAGGCGCGCCGCGGCGTCGATCCGCCCGCCGTGCTGACGCAGAAGCTCGCTGCCACCCGCCTCCGTCATCGTGGTCCGACTCCCTCGGTGACCTCTCCCACCGCGCAGAACGCATCGAGCGTGGCGGAGCGCAAGGCCCAGCGGCGGCCGTCGTGGCGCAGATCCACGAGCGCCAGCGGCGCCGCATCGATCCGCCAGAACGCGGCGGCCGGCGCCGCCAGCACATGGACGACGGCGGCCCGCAGCACCGCCGGATGGGTGACCGCGATCAGCCGGCGATTCGGCGGCCTGCCGTCCAGCCAGGCGCCGACCCGTGCCAGCAGGGCCGCCACCGATTCGCCCCCGTGCGGCGCGGCGGCCGGATCGGCCTGCCACGACGCCAGCGCGTCCGGCTCCGCCGCGACGATCTCGGCGAGCGCGCGGCCCCGCCAGCGGCCGTGGTCGAGGTCGTCGAGCGCCGCCACCGGCTCGGCCGCGAGGCCGAGACCGGCCGCCGTCTCGCCGGCACGCCGCTCCCGCCCGGCGAGTGCGGCATCGACCCGCGGCAGGCGGGCCGCGAGCCCGGGCAGCGCCGCCACGGTCGCCGCGTCGAGGGGCTCGTCCTCCGGGAACCGGCCCGCCCGCGTGGCGGAGGTGGCGGCGCAGGCGAGCAGCAGCAGGCGCATCGTCATGCCGGCGGCAGCAGGGCCGAATGCGGCATGCCTGAACGTCGGAGTGGCAGTGTCATGGTTCGTTGACTTCCCCGGGTGTCGGCGCCATCATCCGGCGACTGTCGGAGACGGGAAGCCGGTGCAAGTCCGGCACGGTCGCGCCACTGTGTGCGATCCTCGCGCGAGGATCGCAAGTCAGACCCCGGCTCCACGTCCTGCGGATCTCGATCCGCGGGGACTCCGGCCCTCGACGGGCCGCACTCGAACGGGACGCGCAATCCCAGAGGAGACCTCATGTCCGACATCGCGACTCTGCCCGGCCTCGCCGGATCGTCCGAGCTTCCGGTCGTTCCGGTTCGGGAGATTCTGCCCTGGGCCGCCTTCGCGGCGCTGGTCGGCCTCGCCGCCGTTTGGTTCGTGGGCGCCGAGCAGGGCGCCGCCGCCCTCTTGGACGGCACCACGGTGCACGAGTTCGTCCACGACGCCCGGCATCTGCTCGGCTTCCCCTGCCACTGAGCCGACGACGGCCCCATTATGGCTCGGACTCTTCTGGTCCGGGGGATGCTGTCCGGCATCCTCGCGGGACTGCTCGCTTTCGTGGTCGCCTGGCTGATCGGCGAGCCGCCGCTCGAGCTCGCCATTACGTTCGAGGAGCACGCCGGCCACGCCGCCGGTGAGGCTCCCTCACCCGAGATCGTCAGCCGCGCCGTGCAGAGCACGCTGGGCCTGCTGACCGGCCTCGTGGTGTTGGGCGGGGCGACCGGCGGTGCCTTCGGGCTCGCCTTCGCGTACGCCCAGGGACGGATCGGCCGCGTCGGGCCGCGCACCACGGCGCTCGTGCTGGCGCTCGCCGGCTTCGTGGTGCTGGTGCTGATGCCGCAGCTCAAGTATCCGGCCAATCCGCCCGGCGCCGCCAGCGCCGAGACGCTGACCACACGCTCGTGGCTGTTCGTCGCCATGATGGGCTTCTCGGTGCTGACCGCCGTCGCGGCGCTCGGTCTCGGCCGCCGCCTGCACGCGCGGCTCGGCGCCTGGAACGCCGCCCTGGCGGGCATCGTCGCGTATCTGGTCGCCATGGTGGTGGTGATGGCGGTGCTGCCCTCGGTCGACGAGGTGCCGGAGACCTTCCCGGCCGCCGTGCTGTGGCAGTTCCGCGCCGCCTCGCTCGGCACCCAGCTCGCGCTGTGGACGATGCTCGGCCTTGTGTTCGGGGCGCTCACCGAACGCAGCTTGCGGGCACGCCCGAGAGGAGCCACCGCCCGGCCGGGCGGCGCCGCGCCGTGACCCGGCCCGCCACCCGCCCAAGGCGCGGTCTCGCCGCGGCAGCGGCCGGGCTCGCGCTCCTTCTCACGGCGGCACCGGCGGCGGCCCACCGCGCCGGTGGCGGCCGCACCGACGGCATCCCGATCGACAGCCTCTCGCACGGCCAGATGCTGGTGATCGAGCAGAACCGCGCCGCCATTCTGGACCTCGCGGCCCGCACCGCCCGCACCGACGAGACCTTCCGCCGGCTGCTGAACTACACCAAGATCCAGCACGCCTTCTGCCTGTTCGGGCTGATGCCGGGCACACTGACCGACGAGGAGAGCCCGTTCAACGGCTGCGCTCACGCGTATCTCGCCGGCACCCGCGCGCTGCTGAACCACATGCGCGACCGCCCGGGCGCCGATCCGGCGGCGCGCGCGCTCGCCGACAAGGTCGATCACGCGCTGCTGCTCGAAGGCACGCTGGCGCTGTGCGTCTACAGCGGCGAGCCCTACAACACCGCCGACGTGATTCTCCCCGAGTGGTCGGCGATCCCTACCCACCGGCCGACCGCCGCGGCCCTCGGCGGCATCCTCGTCGTCACCGCCGGCAGCACCACGCTGCTGTTCCGGCCGCGGCGCCGCGCGCAAGCGATCTAGCGCGGAATCCGATCCAACTGGATCGTGTTCCGCTCCAGAAGTCCTTGCATGATCGCATTTTCGACGGCGAACCGACGTCCACTTCGCCGGAAAATGCTCTAGCGCGCGATCTCCAGCAGCCGCTCGATGTCAAGATGCGCGGCGAGATGGGCCGCGAGCGCGTCGAGCGTCCCCTCCACGGTCGCCTCGTAGGCGAGCATGCGGTCCGCGGCGGCGGCCGGAGGTGCGCCGAGACGCGCCAGCCAGGCGGCACGCTGGCGGTCGTCGGCGAACAGGCCATGCACATAGGAGCCGGCGATGCGCCCGTCGGCCGAGACGGCGCCGTCCGGGCGGCTCTTCGGGCCGTTGCCGACGTCGTCGAGCCGCACCAGCGGCCGCGCGGTGTCGGGTCCGTCGGTCGTTCCCATGTGCATCTCGTAGCCGGCGAGCGGCACGCCATCCGCCACCGACATGCCGGTGACGGCGACCAGCGCCTTGTCGCCGCCCAGCACGGTCTCGACATCGAGCAGGCCGAGCCCCTCGACGGTCGCGGGCGGCCCCTCGATGCCGTCCGAATCGGCGACCGAGCGGCCGAGCATCTGGTAGCCGCCGCACAGGCCGAGCACGCGGCCGCCGCGACGTGCGTGGGCGACGATGTCGGCCGCCCAGCCGCAGGCGCGCAGCGCCGCCAGATCCGCGATGGTGACCTTGGAGCCGGGCAGGACGACGAGATCGGTGTCGACCGGCAGCGGCGCGCCGTTCTTCAGGAGCACGAGATCGACCGCCGGATCGAGGCGGAGCGGATCGAGGTCGTCGAAATTGGCGATGTGGGGCAGCACCGGCACGGCGACGCGGATACGGCGGCGCGCTCCATCGTCATCGGCGGCGACATCCACCGCGGCAGAGCCGGCATCGAGCCCGAAAATGTCCTCGGCGGGGAGCCGGTGGGCGTCGCGGAACCACGGCACCAGGCCGAGCGGCACCCAGCCGGTGCGGGCGGCGACGAAGTCCATGCCGGCCGCGAACAGCGTCGGGTCGCCGCGCATCTTGTTGACGATGAAGCCGCGGATCAGCCGCGCGTCGGCGGGATCGATCGCCGCCGCGGTGCCGATCAGGCTGGCGATGACGCCGCCGCGGTCGATGTCGCCGATCAGCACCACCGGCACGTCGGCGGCGCGCGCGAAGCCCATGTTGGCAATGTCGTTGGCCCGCAGGTTGACCTCGGAGGCGGAGCCCGCCCCTTCCACCAGCACGATGTCGGCCTCGCCGCGCATGCGCGAGAAGCTGTCGAGCACGGCCGGCATCAGCATCGCCTTGCGCGACTGATAGTCCTTCGCCCGCGCATTGCCGACGACCCGCCCCTGCACCACGATCTGGGCGCCCACCTCGCTCTGCGGCTTGAGCAGCACCGGATTCATGTGGACGCTCGGCGGCACGCGGGCGGCGCGCGCCTGGAGCGCCTGGGCGCGGCCGATCTCGCCGCCGTCGGCGGTGACGGCGGCGTTGTTCGACATGTTCTGCGGCTTGAACGGCCGCACCACCAGGCCGCGCCCGGTGAGCAGACGGGCGAGGCCGGCGACGATCAGCGACTTGCCGACGTCGGAGCCGGTGCCCTGGAACATCAGCGCGCGCGGCATGTCACATGAGCCATGGCACAGCGGAGCCTCTCTCACCTTCTCCCCTTGTGGGAGAGGGGAAGAGGCTACGGTGCGGCCGAGCAAGCGACGTGATCAATACTCGATCCCCGCCTGCGTCTTCACGCCGGCCGCGAAGTGGTGCTTCACCAGCGTCATCTCGGTGACGAGATCGGCCGCCTCGGTCAACGCCGGCTTGGCGTTGCGGCCGGTGACGACGACGTGGAGATCCGGACGACGCTCCGACAGCCGCGCCACCACCGCGTCGAGCGGCAGATAATCGTAGCGCAGCGCGATGTTCAGCTCGTCGAGAATCAGGAGCCCGATCGACGCATCGTCCATCAGGCCGACGGCGATCTCCCAGGCGCGGCGGCAGGCCGCGATGTCGCGCGCCTTGTCCTGCGTCTCCCAGGTGAAGCCCTCGCCCGCCGTGTGCCAGACCACGCGATCCCCGAAGCTCTCCAGCGCGGCCTGCTCGCCGGTCGGCCGGCTCTTGATGAACTGCACCACGCCGACCCGCCGGCCATGGCCGAGCGCCCGCAGGGCGAGCCCGAAGGCGGCCGTCGACTTGCCCTTGCCGGGGCCGGTGTGAACGAGCAGCAGGCCCTTCTCGATGGTCTTGGCCGCAACTTCTGCGTCCTGCACGGCCTTGCGCTTCTGCATCTTGTCGCGGTGACGGGCCGCCGCGTCGGGGGGCACGTCGGGCGTTTCCTCGGGGGTCTCGTGGGTCATGGTGTCCTCGGTCTGTCGGTCCGGACAGGATCACACCGGACCCGGATGGGCAACCGCACCGGTCCTCACCGATCGCGCCCTCCGCGTCGCGTGTCGGGGCGGCACCCGATTGACAGTCCCGCCGATCCGCCCCACAGATCCGGCACCGACGGTGTCCCGGCCGAGGCCGGGACGTGTCCGTCCATGGATACCGTCCGGCGGTGCCGGGCGTTTCTGCGGGCGGAACACGAGGGAATGCCGGGCACGGCCGACCGGAAACGGTCGGTCGCGATGCCGGAGCTGCCCCCGCAACTGTGAACGGCGAGCCTGCGCCGAAGCCACTGGGGTCCGAACCATGTGTTCGTCCTGGGAAGGCGGCGAAGGCGACGACCCGCGAGCCAGGAAACCTGCCGTCGCCTGCTGAGTCGCCGTTCCGGGCGGGGTGCCCCGGAGGGTCTGTCGGCCGATCGGAGTGCAGGTCCGCTCGCCGCTCGCATCGGAGGCCACCGCCTCCGTATGATGACGGGCATGGCATGGACGACACTCCCCTTTCCGCCGCCACAGGTGTGCCTCGGCCGGGTCTGCCGCGCCCGGGCGCGCCCGCGACGTTGTTCGTCTGCGTCACCTGCCGGCTCGCTCCCGACGAGACGGAGCCGCGCGCCGGCCGCCGGATGCACGACGCCATGGTCGCGGCGTGGCAGCGCCACCCCGACGCCGCTCGCCTCGCCGTCGTTCCGGTCGAGTGCCTGTCGAACTGCAATCGCGCCTGCACGGTCGCCTTCGCGGGCCCCGGCCGCTGGACCTATGTGCACGGCGACCTCGCGCCGGAAGCAGCCGACGACGTCGTGGCCGGGGCCGTCCTCTACGCCGGTACGGCCGACGGGCTGGTGCCGTGGCGCCAGCGGCCCGAGCGCTTGCGCAAGGGCGTGATCTCCCGCGTGCCGCCGCTGCCGGAGCACGGCACTTCTCTCTCTCCCCGCTCGCGGGGAGAGGGTCGGGGTGAGGGGCAGCCTGGCGCGACCGTTTCGCCCCCTCACCCTGCCCCCGTACTTTCGGCGCGTGGCCCGACCTCTCCCCGCCCGCGGGGAGAGGAAGCGACCTGAGAGGACCCGATGTCGCTCGAAAAAATCCCCGTCACCATCGTCACCGGCTTCCTGGGTGCCGGCAAGACCAGCCTGGTCCGCCACCTGATGGAGAACCCGCAGGGCCGCCGCCTCGCCGTGCTGGTCAACGAGTTCGGCGATGTCGGCATCGACGGCGAGATCCTCAAGGGCTGCGCCGATCCGGCCTGCCCGGCCGACGCCATCGTCGAGCTGACCAACGGCTGCCTGTGCTGCACGGTCGCCGACGAGTTCGTGCCGACCATCACGGCGCTGCTCGCCCGCCCGACGCCGCCCGACCACATCCTGATCGAGACCTCCGGCCTGGCGCTGCCGAAGCCGCTGCTCAAGGCGTTCGACTGGCCGGACCTGCGCACCCGCATCACGGTCGACGGCGTCATCGCGGTCGCCGATGCCGAGGCGGTGGCGGACGGCCGCTTCGCGCCCGATCCGGCGGCGGTCGCCGACCAGCGCCGCACCGACGAGAGCGTCGATCACGACACCCCGCTCGGTGAGGTGTTCGAGGATCAGGTCGCCTGCGCCGACATCGTGATCCTCAACAAGACCGACCTCGTCGACGCGCCGGCGCTCGTCAAGGCGCGCGACACCGTGCAGGCCGAGTTGCCGCGGAGAATCCCGGTGGTCGAGGCCCGCGAGGGCCGCGTCGATCCGCGCATCGTGCTCGGGCTCGGCGCCGCCGCCGAGGCCGATCTGGAGGCACGGAAGAGTCATCACGAGGACCACGAGGCGCACGACCACGACGACTTCGAGACCGTGGTGGTGACGCTGCCCGAGCACGCCTCGGCGGACGCCGTGGTGGCCCGGGTCGAGGCGGTCGCCCGCCAGCACGGCGTGCTGCGCGCCAAGGGCTACGTGGCGATCGCCGGCAAGCCGATGCGGCTCCTTGTGCAGGGCGTCGGCACTCGCGTGCGGGCGCAGTTCGACCGGCCGTGGCCGGCCGAAACGCCGCGCCTCTCCCGCCTCGTCGTCATCGGCGAGAAGGGCTTCGATCAGGCCGCGGTCACCGCCGCGTTGCAGAGCCCCGCCTGATGCACATCCTGCTCCGCGAGAAGCACGGCCTGGAAGAAGCGGCGGCCGCCGAGGATCTCGGCCAGTCGCCCGCCGATCTCGTCGTGCTGTCCTTCGCGGACAGCGATCTCGGCGCCTTCGCGGCCGGCTGGCGCGCCGGGCGCGACGCGCTGCCGAGCCTGCGGCTCGCCAATCTGGCGCGGCTCCAGCATCCGCTGTCGGTCGATCTCTACATCGAGAAGACGCTGTCGGGCGCCCGCGGCATCCTGATCCGGCTGCTCGGCGGGCTCGACTACTGGCGCTATGGCGTCGAGCAGGTGCGGGCGCTCGCCGCGGCGAACAGCATCGCGCTGGCGATCGTGCCGGGCGACGGGCGCGACGACCCGCGGCTCGACGAGGCGTCCAACGTGCCTGCCTCGACGCTGCGCCGGCTGCGCGCACTCTGCGACATGGGCGGCCCGCGCGCCGCGCAAGGCGCGCTCGCCCAGCTCGCGCTGGCCTCCGGCCTTCCGGCGGTGCCGCTGCTCGGCGTCAAGGCGCTGCCGCGCCACGGCTTCTTCCCGGGCGACCCGGCCGCCGGCCCGGTCGCGCCCCCCGCTCCGGGCGACGCGCCGCGGGCGCTCGTGGTGTTCTACCGGGCGCTGGTGGCCGCCGACGACACCGCGCCGGTGGCGGCGCTGAGCGCGGCTCTCGCGGCACGCGGCCTGGTGCCCGTGCCGGTGTTCGTCGGCAGCCTGAAGGAGCCCGACACCCGCGCCTGGCTGCGCGATCAGCTCGGCCGCATCGCCCCCGACGTGATCGTCAACGCCACCGCCTTCTCGGCGCGCGACAGCGACGGCGGCCCGTTCGACGAGGCCGACGCGCCGGTGCTGCAAGTGGCGCTGGCCGGCTCGTCGGAAGCCGCCTGGACGGCGGCCGAGCGCGGCCTGTCGCCGTCCGACCTCGCCATCCATGTGGTGCTGCCGGAGATCGACGGCCGGCTGTTCGCCGGCGCCGTCTCGTTCAAGACGCCGGAGCCGCCCGACCCCGATCTCGGCTTCGCCCGGGTGATCCACGGCCCCCAGGCCGAGCGCGTCGCCGCGGCGGCCGAGCGGGCGCTGGCGTGGACACGGCTGCGGCGCACGCCGCGGGCGGCCCGCCGGCTCGCTCTGGTGCTGTCGGCCTATCCGGGCCGCGACGACCAGATCGCCCACGCGGTCGGGCTCGACGCACCGGCGAGCGCCGTCGCGGTGCTGCGTCTCCTCTCCGACGCCGGCTACGCGGTCGCCGACGCGCCCGCCGACGGCGGCGCGCTGGTCGACGGCCTGCTGGCCGAGACCGCGACGTGGCCGCTCGCCGACTACGTGGCGGCGCTCGCCGACCTTCCGGCGCCGTTGCGCGACGAGCTGCTGGCCCAATGGGGCGCACCGGAGAGCGATCCGGCGGTGCGCGACGGCGTCGTCCGGTTCCGCGCCATCCGCTGCGGCGACGTGATCGTGGCGGCGCAGCCCGAGCGCGGCGCCCGCGCCGACCGCGCCGCCGAGTATCACGACGCCCGCCGGCCACCGCGGCACGGCTTCGTCGCCTTCCATCTGTGGCTGCGCCGGGCGGTCGGCATCGATGCCCTCGTCCATCTCGGCGCCCACGGCACGCTCGAATGGCTGCCCGGAAAGTCGGTGGCGCTGTCGGGGGCCTGCTGGCCCGACGCGCTGCTCGGTACGGTCCCGGTCGCCTACCCGTTCATCGTCAACGATCCGGGCGAGGCGGCGACCGCCAAGCGCCGGCTCGGCGCCGTCACCATCGGCCACATGACGCCGCCGCAGCGGCGCGGCCCGCTGCCGCCGGGACTGCACACGGTCGAGCGTCTGCTCGACGAGTACTCCAACGCCGACGGCCTCGACCCGCGCCGGCGCGAGCGGCTCGCCCGCGACATCGTGGCGGCCGCGCATGACAGCGGGCTCGACCGCGACTGCGGCGTCACCGACGACATGGCGCCGCGCGACGCCGTGGTGAAGCTCGACGCCTTCGTGTGCGACGTGAAGGCGACGCTGTTCTCCGACGGCCTGCACGTCTTCGGCCAGCCCCCTGCGCTCCCCGACGACCGCGAAAACCTCGATCTCGACGGGATGGATTTCGACGCCTGCGCGGCGGCGGAGCGCGACGGCCTGCTCGCCGCCCTCGACGGCCGCATGGTGGCGCCCGGCCCGGCCGGCTCGCCCTGGCGCGGCCGCCGCGACGTGCTGCCGACCGGCCGCAACCTGTTCGCGGTCGATCCGCGGGCGGTGCCGAGCCGCGCCGCCGCCGTGCAGGGCGAGCGCCTCGCCGACGCGCTGCTGACCCGCCATCTCCAGGATCACGGCGACTATCCGAAGAGCCTGGTGGTCGACCTGTGGGGCTCGGCCACCATGCGCACCGCCGGCGAGGAGTTCGCCATGGCGCTGCGGCTTCTCGGCGTCGTGCCGGTATGGGACGACACGTCGGACCGGGTGCGCGGCTTCGAGGTGCTGACGCTCGCCCAGCTCGGCCGGCCGCGCATCGACGTGACGCTGCGCATCTCCGGCCTGTTCCGCGACGTGTTCCCGACCCTGCCGGTGCTGTTCGAGCAGGCGGTGGCGGCGCTCGCCGGACGCGACGAGCCGGCCGACGAGAACCCCTATATCGGGCGCGACGCCGGCCCTCGGGTCTTCGGGCCGGCGCCCGGCGGCTACGGGGTCGGGGTCGCCGAGGCAGTCGATGCGCTCACCCCGGAGACGGCGGCGGCCGCCGCCGAGGCGTGGCTCGCCGGCAGCGCCTATGCGTACGGGGCGGCCGACGACGGCACCCCGGCGCGCACTGCGCTCGAGGCCCGCACCGCCGCGGCCGACGCCTTCGTGCACACCCAGGACCTGCCCGAGACCGACCTCTTGATGGCGCCCGACTACGCGGCCCACGAGGCGGGCTTCGCGGCGGCGGCCCGGGCGCTCGGCGGGCGGCCGGCGCTCTATCACGCCGACTCGGCGCGCGCCGACGATCCGCGCATGCGCACGCTGCCCGAGGAGATCGCCCGCGTGGTGCGGGGGCGCGCCGCCAATCCGCTGTGGGTCGCCGGCCAGATGCGCCACGGCTTCCGCGGCGCCGCCGAGATCGCCTGGACGCTCGACCAGATGGCGCTGTTCGCGCACCTCGCCGGCGCCGTCGAGAGCCATCACTTCGACCTCTACTACGACGCGACGCTGGGCGACGAGACCGTGCGCGACTTTCTCGACCACGCCAATCCGCGTGCCGCGGAGGCGATGCGCCGGCGCTTCCGCCAGCTCGTCGAGGCCGGCTACTGGACGACGCGCCGCAACAGCGCCATCGAGGCGATCGCGCCCGCGCCGATGAATGCCGACGGTTCAGAGAATCCCGAGAAGAAGCACCCCCCACCCCCGACCCCTCCCCGCCACTCGCTTCGCTCGCGTGGGGAGGGGAGTCGCAGCGCCTCTGTTCCCCTCCCCCCGCGAAGCGGCGGGGAGGGGCAGGCGCGCAATAGCGCGCCAGGGGTGGGGGGACCTCACGTCCCGCAAGGTACGCGATCAGCAGACGGTCAATCATGATCTTGAATTACGAGAAGGACGGCGCCGCCATCTACCGGCGCTCCTTCGCCATCATCCGGGCCGAGGCCGACCTCGCCCGCTTCGCGCCCGAGGAGGAGACCGTCGCGGTGCGGGTGATCCATGCCTGCGGCATGGTCGAGATCGCGCCCGACATCGTGTTCTCGTCCGGCGCCGCGGCGGCCGGCCGGGCGGCGCTCGCCGCCGGCGCGCCGATCCTGTGCGACGCCCAGATGGTCGCGCACGGCGTGACGCGCGCCCGCCTGCCGGCGCAGAACGAGGTGATCTGCACGCTCTCCGATCCGGCCGTCCCGGCGCTCGCGGACAAGCTCGGGACGACCCGCACGGCGGCCGCCATGGCGCTGTGGCGCGAAACGCTCGGCGGCGCCGTGGTGGCGATCGGCAACGCGCCGACCGCGCTGTTCCGCCTGCTGGAGATGCTCGACGAGGGTGCGCCCAAGCCTGCTATGGTGATCGGCATGCCGGTCGGCTTCGTCGGCGCCGCCGAATCCAAGGAGGCGCTGCTGGCCGACGGCCGCGTGCCCTGCGTGATCGTGCGCGGCCGCAAAGGCGGCAGCGCCATGACGGCCGCCGCCGTCAATGCGCTCGCGAGCGACCGGGAATGACTGGCTTCCTTTTTCCATCCTTCGTCATGGCCGGGCTTGTCCCGGCCGCCGCAGCCCGGTTTCCCTCTCCCCGTGAGCGGGGAGAGGGTGGCTCGCCGCCACGCGGCGAGCCGGGTGAGAGGCCGCAGCGCCTCGCGTTCAGCCGAAACACCCCCTCACCCGGCGCCTGCGGCGCCGACCTCTCCCCGCCCGCGGGGAGAGGTTCAATCCCCCGCCGAACCGCCTCGCCGGCGGGGAGAGGTGGCGGCGAATGCCCTGCCCTCGACCGGAGCCGCCCATGACGGCGCCCGGCAGCGTCTTCGGCGTCGGGCTCGGCCCGGGCGATCCGGAGCTGATCAGCGTCAAGGCCGCGCGGCTGATCGCGACGGCGTCCGTCGTCGCCTATTTCTGCAAGGCCGGGCGCACCAGCAACGCCCGCACCATCGCGGCCGGCCTCCTGCCGGCCGGGATTGCCGAGATCGCCATGGCGTATCCGGTGACGACCGAGATCGACGTCGCCGATCCCGCCTACAACACGGCGCTCGCCGCCTTCTACGACGCCTGCGTCGCCCGCCTCGCGGCCGAGACCGCGGCGGGCCGCGACGTCGTCGTGCTGTGCGAGGGCGACCCCTTCCTCTACGGCTCGTTCATGCATCTCTACACCCGCCTGCGCGAGGTGCGGGTCGCGGTGGTGCCCGGCATTCCCGGCATGGCGGGCTGCTGGACCGCCGCCGGCACGCCGATCACCTGGGGCGACGACGTGCTCACCGTCCTTCCCGCCACCCTCGACGAGGCGACGCTGACCCGCCGCATGGGCGACACCGACGCCCTCGTGGTGATGAAGCTCGGCCGCAATCTGCCGAAGGTGCGCCGGGCGCTCGCGGCCGCCGGCCTCGTCGACCGCGCCATCTATGTCGAGCGCGGCACCATGGCGGGCGAGCGCGTCGTCCGTCTCGCCGACAAGGACGACGACACGGCCCCCTACTTCGCCATCGTGCTGGTGCCCGGCCAGGGGCGGCGTCCATGACGGCCCTCACCGATGCCGGATGGCTGGTGATCGCCGGGCTCGGCCCCGGGGCGGCGCGTCTCGTCACCCCGGAGGTGAGCGACGCGCTCGCCACCGCGACCGACCTGGTCGGCTACGGG
Source organism: Rhodoplanes serenus (assembly GCA_009720755.1). Taxonomy (GTDB): domain Bacteria; phylum Pseudomonadota; class Alphaproteobacteria; order Rhizobiales; family Xanthobacteraceae; genus Rhodoplanes; species Rhodoplanes serenus. The sequence goes on along the minus strand of WNKV01000013.1, from coordinate 4,984 downwards.
CCTTATGTGGCGCGGGTGCCGGCGCGCGAGAACGTCGTCCGCCACGGCTCCGACAATCGCGAGGAGATCGACCGCGCCCGCCTGGCGCTGCGTCTCGCGGCGGAGGGGCGCCGCGTCGCGGTGGTCTCGTCGGGTGATCCCGGGGTGTTCGCCATGGCGGCCGCGGTGTTCGAGGCGATGGAGGCCGGCGATCCCGTCTGGCGCGGCCTCGACGTGCGGGTGCTGCCCGGCGTCACCGCCATGACGGCGGCAGCGGCCCGCGCCGGCGCCCCGCTCGGGCACGACTTCTGCGCCGTCAATCTCTCCGACAATCTCAAGCCCTGGGATCTGGTCGAGCGCCGGCTGACGCTCGCCGCCGAGGCCGACTTCGTCATCGCGCTGTACAATCCGGTGTCGAAGGCGCGGCCCTGGCAGCTCGGCCGCGCGCTGGAGCTGCTGCGCGGCCGGCGGGCCGCCGACACGCCGGTCGTGTTCGCCACCGCGGTGAGCGAGGCGCACGAGCGCGTCGACACCGTGCGGCTCGCCGACGCCGACCCGGGACGCGCCGACATGCGCACGCTGGTGATCGTCGGCTCGTCGCAGACGCGGCTGATCGCCCGCCCCCACGGTCGTGCCGCCTTCGTCTACACGCCGCGCTCGGCGCCCTCGGCGGGGACCTCGTGACCGAGCCAGCGCATCACCGCCGCGACCGTCTCGACTGCGGGACGCGGCTGAATCCGGGGCCGTCGCACCATGACGACGGGCAGCCCGAGCGCGCGCGCCGCCGCGATCTTGGCCACCGCCGCGGTGCCGCCGCCGTTCTTGGCCACCACCACCTCGCTGCCGTGCCGCTCCAGCATCGCCTGGTCGCCGGCGACGTCGAACGGCCCGCGGGCGACGATCACCCGAACATGCGGCAGCGGCAGCTCCCCCCGGGGCGGGTCGACCAGACGTACCAGGTAGTCGTGCTGCGGCCGTCGCGCGAACACGTCGAGATGCAGGCGGCCGATGCCGAGAAACACCTTGCGGGGCGTCTCGCCGAGCGCGTCGGCCGCCTCCTCCAGCGTGTCGACATCGATCCACAGGTCGCCGTCGACCGGCCGCCACGGTGCCCGCTCCAGCGCGAGCAGCGGCGTCCCGGTCGCCGCGCAGGCCGCCACCGCGTTGCGGCTCATCTGCGCCGCGAACGGATGGGTGGCGTCGACCACCCGGTCGATCCGCTCGGCGCGCAGATAGGCCACGAGGCCGTCGCGGCCGCCGAAGCCGCCGACCCGATACGGGATCGGCGGCGGCGCCGGATTCTCGGTGCGCCCCGCATAGGACAGCACCGCGTCGATGCCGGCGAACCGTGCCACCACCTCGGCGAGCCGGCGCGCCTCGCTGGTTCCGCCGAGGATCAGCACGCGCAGGCGTTTCCCGTTGCCGGCCATCATCTAGCTCCGCACCACCGGCGTCCGCGCCAACAGGCCGCCCGCCCGGTCGAACACCGCGACGTCGACCCCGACCGACGTGCCGGCCAGCACCCGCGCCGCCGTCGCGACGGCACGGTCCGCCACCACGGCGGCAATATCGAGTCCGGCGGCCCGCGTCTGCTCCAGCGCATCGAGCGCCGTGTTGGCGACAGCGATCCGCTCGGCGAGCGCGGGCAGCGCGCCGGCCTCGGCGGCGAGCCGCGCCAGATGCCCGAGATCGACCGCCCCGGCGCGCGAGTGCAGGTCCAGGAGCCCCTGGGACAGCTTCACCATCTTGGCGAAGCCGCCCGCCACGGTGACGCGCTCGACCGGATGCACCCGCAGATACTTCAGCAGGCCGCCGACGAAGTCGCCCATGTCGATCAGGGCGATCTCGGGCAGACGGTCGAGCGCCGCGATGGCGGCCTCCGAGGTCGACCCGGTGGCGCCCGCCACATGGTCGAGCCCGGCCGCGCGGGCGACGTCGATGCCGCGGTGGATCGAGTGAATCCACGCGGCGCACGAGAACGGCACGATGATGCCGGTGGTGCCGAGGATCGACAGGCCACCGACGATGCCGAGCCGCGGATTGAGGGTCTTGCGCGCCAGCGCGTCGCCACCCGGGATCGCGATCTCCACCGTGACGTCGCCGGCCGCGCCGGTGGCGGCGCAGACCTCGGCGACGGCGGCGCGGATCATCGCCCGCGGCACCGGGTTGATGGCCGGCTCGCCGGGCGGCAGCGGCAGGCCGGCCCGGGTGACGGTGCCGACCCCCTCGCCGGCCCGGAACACGACGCCGGCGCCCGCCGCCGCCGGACGGACGGTGGCGACGATCAGCGCCCCGTGGGTCACGTCGGGATCGTCGCCGGCATCCTTGATCACCCCGGCCCGGGCGAAGCCGTCGCCGCGCTCGGTCGTCGCCAGCGCGAAAGCCGGACGGCCGCCGCCCGGCAGCGTCACCGCCACCGGGTCGGGGAAGCGACCCGTCACCAGCGCCTCGAACGCCGCCCGCGTCGCGGCGGTCGCGCAGGTGCCGGTGGTCCAGCCGCGCCGCAGCGGGGAATTCTCCGTCATGGCCGGCACTATAGGGGCGCGCCGCCGGCAAGTCAGGACATCCGCCATGGCTGACTCACCCGATACCGCTCCCGCCGCGACCGGACACATCACGCTCGTCGGTGCCGGGCCGGGCGACGCCGACCTCCTGACGCTGCGGGCGATCGACCGCCTGCGCGCCGCCGACGTGGTGCTCTACGACGATCTCGCCAGCGGCGCCGCCCTCGCCCATGTGCGGGACGACGCCGAGCAGATCGCGGTCGGCAAGCGCAGCGGCCAGCACGCCCCCAAGCAGGCCGAGGTGAGCCGCCTGATGGTCGCCTACGCCGCCATGGGCCAGCGGGTGGTACGGCTGAAGTCCGGCGACCCGGCGATCTTCGCCCGCGCCGACGAGGAGATCACGGCGGCGCGCGCCGCCGGCATCCCGGTCGAGATCGTGCCCGGCGTCACCACCGCGACGGCGGCGGCCGCGCTGGTCGGCAGCGCGCTGACCAAGCGGCTGGTCGCCCGCCGGGTCCAGTTCGTCACCGCCCACGAGGTGACCGGCGGCCTACCCGACGACCTCGACCTCGCCGCCCTCGCCGACGCCGCCGCCACCACCTGCGTGTTCATGGGCAAGGCGACCTTCCCGGCGCTCGCCGAGAAGCTGTTCGCCCGCGGGCTGTCGCCGGAGACGCCGGCCGTGGTGGTGGAGAATCTGGGTGTCGCCGCCCCCGGCGTCATCGTCGGCACGGTGGCGACCGTGGCGATCCGCCTGCGCGACGCGCCGCCCCCCGGACCATGCATGATCCTCTATGGCGCGGCGCTCGCCGACGCCACGGTCCCGTCGGAACGGCCGCCGCCCGACGAACCGACGGCGGCGACCTGAGGCCGAGATCGGGCGCGGAGCGCCGGCGGCTTTTTCGTGTTGACACCATTGGGGTCGCCACCCATAAGAACGGCCCCGGCAGTCGCGTCCGGCCACGATCGGTTCCCGATCGTCCGGGCTCCGTTAACCACGGAGCGCGACCGCGGAGCGGGGGAGTGTCCCGAGCGGCAAAGGGGGCGGACTGTAAATCCGCTGGCTATGCCTTCGTAGGTTCGAGTCCTACCTCCCCCACCATCCGCCGTTTCCTCTGTCGTAAATGACTGACACTTCTCATCTATTTCTTAGGTGAGGGATTCGCGGAGACGGGTGAGGGATTTTTCTGTTCCGTGTCCGTGCCCAGCCGCTGACTCGCCGCCAGACCGAGGCGCTCGCGGTTGGCGGCCTCGGTGTAGTGCGACGCCATCCGACCGCCCCGCCAGCCGCACGCCGCCTCCAGCTCGTTCGTCGTGGCTCCGCGCTCGGCGAGCTGGGTGGCGAAGAGCTTCCGCAGCCCGTGCGCCGACTTCGTGACGCGCGCCGATCGGCACGCCTCGGCGAACCAGTTGCCGAAGCTCTCCTTCGCCATCGGCCGGCCGCGCTCCCCGGCGATATAGGTCAGTTCGCCGATCGGACCGCGCTCCAAGGTCGCGGCCAGCTCGGGCGCTACCGCGATCGTCACCCACTCCCCCGTTTTTTCGGTCTGGATGCTGATGATGCCGGCCCGGACGTGAGGCCGGCCGAGCCGGACCGCGTCACCGCGGCGGAGCCCGGTGAACCGGAGGACGTCGAAGGCGACCCGCTCCCGGGTGCCGCGCGGCCAGCGGGCCTCAAACCGAGCGACGTCGTCCGCCGTCCACATGACAAATCCCGACCCGCGCGGGCGCCGAGGCGGCTTGAGTCCGGCCGTGGGGTCGCTCGCCACCAACTCGGCACCAATGGCCCATGCGTAGAGACCACGCAGCGTGTCGAGATAGTGCCGTGCCTGGTGCGGCGTCTCGCGGCGCCGATCGATGCCAGCCGCCACGGCCTTTCGGGTGATCCGCATGAGCGGCTCGCCCCCCGCCGACGCCGTCATCTGGCGCAAGATCGCCTCGCGCTGCCGCCGGGTGGCGAGCGACAGGCCCGACCAGGCGGCCGTCTCGCGGTACCGATCGATCAGCCACCCCAGAGTTCCGGCGATCGGCTTGGCTTGGGAAGCTGGCGCACCCGCCGCCACCGCGGCGGCGTACTCCGCCATGAACTCGGGGGAGCCGTAGGACGCCCGCAGGCGGACGCGAGGACCGTGCCCGATCCGCACATACCACACGACCCGACCGTGTCGGGTAACCTGGCGCACAAGGTGGGGAAGCCTGGCCGGAGGCATGTCGGGCATCACAGCACGACGGACGGCCCGCCATCAATCGTAGGTTCGTCGACCTCTATCGGCGGAGCATTGATCCGGACCACAATCGTTCCGTCCCGCCGAATCTCAACGGCGCCGGCTCCGGCCTGTTTCGCCGCCCGGATCGCCCGGGCGACGTCGGCCTGTGTGACCTTGGCGGGCATACGGGGCACAGCTCAAGCCTCCTCGGCTTCCCACCGCCGGCAGGCCGGCGCCCGGGCCCGGATGTCCGTCCCGGGACCGTGCGTCCACAGGGCGCGCGCCAGCTCGCAT
>WNKV01000012.1 GCA_009720755.1 Rhodoplanes serenus | reverse complement strand
CTCACCGCCATCGCGGCGCTGTGCACCATGTTCGCGTCGGGCAACATCGATCTGAGCGTGCTGCTCACCAATGTGGGCGTCATCGTCGTCGGTGTGATCGGCCTGTTCGCCCGCGACGCCACCAAGCCGGACGCTCCGGCCGCGACGAAGTAGCCGCCATGGCCCGCATCACCATCGCCGATCTCGCGACCACCCTAGCGCGGATCGAGGAGCGGCAGGAGGCGGCCGCGGCACGGATCGAGCGCCTCGACCAGCGGCTCGAAGCGGCGCTGACGGCCCGCGACCTCGTCCCGCTCGACACCCGGGCGGCCGCCCTGGCGCAGCGCGTGACGGCGCTAGAGGCGGCGCAGCGGTGGGTGGTGCGGTCCGTCGTGGGCGCCCTGGTCACCGGGCTGTGCGGGCTGCTCACCGCCGCCGGGTCGCGGCTGGGATAGCCCCCACCCACTCGGCCCCCACCGCCACCGTCGCCGCCCTTGGGACGCCCCTGGGGCGGCTTTTTGCGTGCGCGGGGTGCGGGAGGCGCTCAGATTTCTGATGATGGATCAATGCGACCAAAATCCCGCTCTTTGGCGCTAAGTCATTGGCAATGAATAGCCGTTCAAGATCTGCCGGGCCCACCATCGGATCGCGGCGAACGCGCGACCGTCTCGCGTGAAGCGCCGCGTCGCCGCGGAAGGCCCGACCAGGAGCAGCAGGCCATGCTCATGGGCCTCGTCCAGCTTCAACGAGGGCGCGGCGGTGAAGCCGCGGAAGGCTCAACACCGCCGCGGCGCTGCCCGAACGGCGCGTCCCGCCACTCCCGATGTCAAACAACCCGCGCCGGCGCAAATCGATTGCGGTTCGCGAGCGCTCCCCGGGATGTCGGCGTCACCGCAGCGCTCGCCCCTCGGCGGCGAGCCTCGCCCGGGCGTTCGGCGCTATATCACCACGGCGCTGCGCTGCACCGGCTGGAACGTCTTTCCCAAGCTCTCCACCCGCGGGTCGATCTTGTCGGCCGGACCGAGATCGAGGATGAGCACATGGTCGTGGTCGGTGCGGATGATCTCCTCCAGCCGCAGCGCCAGCTCGACGCGGCGGCGCGCCGTCAGCCGGCACTGAAAGACCGAGAGCTGGAGCCAGCGGCCATAGCCATGCATCAGCTTGAACACCCGGCGCCACCGCTTCTCGTCGGCGATGTCGTAGGTGACCACATAGAGCCGCTCCTCGATCACCCTCGCCTCCCGCGGCCGAGATGGGCCGGCCCACGCGATCCGGCGTCACGCGGCCACCGTCGCCGCCCTGCGTCGCCCGCATCGAGAACAGGCGACGCGGATGCGGAGATCGCGGCACCCCCGGCCATCTCTCAGCGCACCAGATAGTGCGGATAGGCATCGATCTCGCCGGCGAGATGGCGACCGAGCAGCCGCGCCTGCACCTCGAGCAGCCGCCGCATCGCCACCCGATAGCCGAACACCGGATGCGTCACCTCCTGGTCGAGGCGGCGCTCGTAGGCGGCGATGAAGGCGCGCTTGGCGACCGGCTTCAGGTTGACGGCGGGGCCGGCGGCGTAGAAGCCGTCCGGCTTCACCTCGCCGTTGTTGATCACCTGGATGACGGTCGAGTCGGCGAGGATCGGACGGAACGGCTCCATCATGTCGAGGGCGAGCGCGGCGCGGCCGAAGCGCGGCTTGTGATAGAAACCGAGATACGGATCGAAGCCGACGCCCGAGAGCACGGTGTGCCAGGTGCGGGTGAGCAGCGCATAGCCGAAGGACAGCATCGCGTTGACCGGATCGGCGGGCGGCCGCCGCGTGCGCTTGTCGAACGCGAAGGCCGGGAAGTCGCGGGCGGTCTCGCCCAGCATGGTGTCGAACAGCCGAAAGTAACGGGCCGCCGCCTCGCCTTCGATCCCCAACAGCTCCGCCTCGGTCGGCACATGCAGGGCACGGTCGGCGAGCCGCGCCATCGCCTCGAGGGCGCCGTCGCGGACGGCCTCGTCGCCGGCCTTGAAGTTGCGACGCAGGAAGACGCGGGCGTTCCTGATCTTCGCCGCCACGAGGGTGCGCGAAAAGGCGAGCGCGCGGCGCTCGTCGAAAGCGGCGCGATACTGAGCGATGCGCAGGCTCACATTGCGGTGGCCGGTCGACACCGTATGGCCCAGCACCCAGCCGCCCGCCGACGCCCAGGTGACCGGAATCTCCTCGCGCAGCAGCGCCGCGACGGTCGGCCCTGTCACCGACACCGGGCCGTGCAGCACCAAGGCGGAGACCTCGCCGATCGGCACCTCGGCCTTCTGCTCGTCGGTCTCGATCACCAGCGTCTCGCCGGATTTTCGCACCCGCGCGCCGGGCTCCTGCACATAGAGCGGCAGCGCCGCATCGGCGGAGGGATTGAGGGGGCGGGGCGCCAGGCCCTTGCGGAAGAACGACACCTCGTCGGGCAGGCAGATGCCGGCGAGCGAGCACTTGGTGCATTTCGGGCTGTCGAGCAGCGGCGGCGGCAGCCTGCCGGCGGCGGCCGCGAGACGAAGCTGCGCGATCGCGGTGCGGGTTTCTCCGCGCAGCGCCTCGTCCAGCGCGACGCGCACCCGCTCGCGCGAGCCGGCGTACCAGATTGCGCCCTCGGTGACGCGGTAGCCAGCGTCCTCCAGAATCAGCGCCTGGGCGCACACCTGCACGCGCTCCGGCGCGTAGGCACCCTCGGCGACATGCGGCCGCTTGCCCTTCTTGGTGTCGACCGGCGTGACGGTGCCGTCCTCGCCTTCCACCAGGTCCATCTTGGCGACGATGCCGAGCCTCTCCGAGGCCAGCATCACGGAGCGGACGGAAAAGTCGGGCCTGTCGTCGACGGCCTCGGCGGCCGGCAGCCGCCCGCCGCCGGCATCGACCCGCACATGGGCGCGGCGCCCCTGCTCGGTATCGTCCGAGTCGGCCCACTCGCCGTCCACCCATTCGAGGAACGCGAGCCGCGGGCAATAGACCCACTCGTTGACCATGCGCACCGGCACCAGCGGCGTCTCGGCCGTCGCCGGCGGCGCCGGCAGGTCGAACGAGAGCTGGGTCGCCATGGCACACCCTTGGGTCGTACAATCCACCGACGACGCATTAAAGCGGGAGGCGCCGGCAGCGTCCAGCCCCTGCTTACCTCACCCTGTCCTTCACCTCGGCAAACAGGCCGAGACCGACATGACGGCCGGCACCGATCGCCAGCGGACCCTGCACGGGCTCGGCGAACGTGATCACGACATGGGTCCGCGGCAGCGCCTTCAGGTACGCCGGAACGCGATAGGCCCCGGCCGGCTCGCCCCCCGGAAACACCGGCTCGCGTTGCAGATGAATCTCGGCCACGGGTGTCGCGTAGCCGGCCTGGGCGAGCGCCTTGAGCACCAGCGCATGCGCCTTGCGGGAGCGGAAGTCGTCGCGCCCGGGCAGCACCATCGGGGTGGCCGTGCCCCATTGCGTCGCCCCGCCCGGCGGACAGTAGCGGGCCAGCACACCGTCGGCGTCGCGCTCGTCCGTCGAGAGCGGACGCAGCTCCGCCGTCACCTCGCCGGTATCCTCCGCAACCAGCAACGCGCCCGTCAGCCGCCGCACGACGGCGCGCGCTCGCGTATCGCCGCCACCGAACGGCTCGGCCAGCAGGACGCGACGGATGCGTCCGTCGCGTCCCCCGAAAGGAATCGTCGGCAGCGGCACGTAGGAGAAGCGGTCGTTCTTGGAGTCGACGTCGTCGCCATGACCGCAGACAAAACGCTCGACGAATTCGGGATCGAGCTTGAGGCCGCGGGCGCCCTCGTGGGCCGCGTGACGAAGCCGGGCCGCGATCTCGATGGTGGTGCGCGGGTCGAACGACGCCGTGCGGTCCTCGTCGACGAGACGGAAGACGTGCACGGGCCGGCGGCGGCCGGCGGCACGCCGGCGATAGGCGACCTCCTGAAACACGGTCGGCGGCGACGGCGGCGCCACCCACCGCTCGGCACCGCGCCCGCGACCGACCTGAACGCGCCGGCCGAACGCCCGGTGCCGCTCGAACAGTTCGTCGAGCGAGCCGTCAATCGGCGTCCGCCAGCCGACACCCGGCTCCGCCACCCACGTCTCGCCGGGCAAGGTGCGGCGCGCCGCCTGGTCGAGAACACGGCCGTGGCCGGCGACCAGATCGATGCCGAGCCCGAGCACGTGCAGATGACGCGCTTCTGCGCACAGCACCGCGGCATGCGGCTGGGCGCGCTCCCATTCGTCATCGGCGATCGGCCAGAGGAAGCGCACCGTCGCGTCGCCCTCGAGCCGGTGCGGCCGCAGGTCCTTGTCGGTGCGCAGCTCGTTCGGCTGCTTCTCGGGCTCCTTGTCCTGGGCCCAGGCGCGCGCGACCTTGTCCATGTCGTTGTTGGGGACATAGAGCCGCACGAGAGGCGCCGCGCAGGCGGGCGCCGCCACGATCTCGGGCGCCGCGCGCCGCTCCAGCCAGCGCAGCGCGTCCTGCTTCGGGTCGGAGAACTCCGTCCGACGGAAGCCGAGATTGCCGGCCGCGACCAGCGCCTGGAACAGCCGGTGCGGATTGGGCGGCCACTGGCGGTCGCGTCCGTCCTCGCTGCGCCCGTGATAACGGCCGTCGAGGAAGTGCACCTCGATGCAGAGCCAGCGCATGGTCAGCCGCCCTTCCGGCCCTTGGCCTTTCCGCCGACCTTCTCCTTGATGGCCGCGTTGGCGGCCTTGCCGTCGAACTCCACCGTCTCGTTCTTGCCCACACCGAACGCCTTGGCGGCGCCCTGCGCGAAGCCGAGCGCCCCGGCCGGGTCGGCCGCGACGGGCTTGCGGGTTCCGTCATTCCCGACCAGCTCCCAGGCCGCGGGCTTGTCCGGATCGCCGACCAGCAGGCAGCCCTGACGAAGATTGTGCGGGCGGCCGTGCGTCATCGCCACCAGGGCGAGACCGAGCACGTAACGGCGCAGCGCTTCCCCCTTCGCGCCCTGCGGGCCGATGGTGCGCAACGCGACCAGGCTCAGGATGGCGTCGCGGCGGATGTCGCCACGCACCATCACGCCCCCATGCGTGCCGGCCGCCGGCGCGTGACGGAAGCCGAGCTCGGAGGCAGCATCGAGGACCTTCTTGTCGTCGGCATCGTCGACCAGCCCGAGATCGATGTAGTCGACCGGCGGGTTGTACTGCGCCGACCGCTTGAGCTCGACCACGTTATAGGCCCGGATGGTCGAGGCGACCAGCCGCGGCAGCTTGACCTGGGTGTCGCGCGAATCCCAGGCACCGAACACCAGCGAGGTCGGGGCGATCTTGGCCAGCTCGGTGGCGTCGCCGCTTTCCTGATACGTCTCGAACGCCTGCTTCAGCTTCGGCCCCAGCGTCGAGTAGCGCACGATCGCGTCGGCGGCGCGGTGCCCCGCATCGAGCAGGTTGACGGTCTTGTTGCCGGCCTTGATCTCGATCTGCGGCACCAGCAGCGGGAACGGATCGCCGTCGCCGGCCGCGACCGCACCGTTCGCCTTGAACAACGGCTCCATGCGGTTCGCCTGGGCGCCGACCGTGTCGATGATGGCGACCTTCGGCGTCGCCGGATCGGCCGGATTGCCGAGCGCATCGATGTTGTAGCCGGCCTTGCCGCCGCCCCCCTCCGCCGCCGCGAAGGTGGGCGGGAAGATCACCGCGTCATGCCCCTCGGCCGGCATCAGATACTGCCGGCACACCAGCGCGGCCGGCCCGTCGGTGGCCAGCATCGTGTCTGCGAGATCGTCCCAACCGCTCATCGTCTCTCCTCCAAAGGCTTGGCGCGGCCGAAGCTGCCATACTGCGCGTTGCGCATCTCGACCGGGAATGCATAGCCGGCGACGCACCGCCCGACCCCTGCGACGGCGGCGGGCGCCACCGTGACGTCGAGCGGGTCCGCCCAGGCCCGATAGGAAAACCAGCGCCGGCCAGCGGCGACCCGAACCGGCCGGCAGCGTTGCAGGCCGATCGCCGCCAGGATCTCGGTCGCCGGCGAGGTCAGCACCGGGATGCCCTGCTCGTCGGGCGAGAAACCGACATTCTGCGCGTCCCACGACGCCGACGGGTCGAAACCGAAGCGTCCGGTGGTCGGCCACTGCGCCGAAAAAAGATCGACGCCAGCGATCCGCTCGGGCGCACGCGCCACGATCTCGCGCCACGCGGCGCGCAGGCCGTTGACATTGCGCTCCGGCGTCTGCTGCCCGGCCCATACCTTCAGCTCCGACTTGTCGGCGCCCTGATAGGAATAGAGCCACCAGTCGAGTCGAAGATCGAAGGGTCGGATCACCACCGGCTTGCGATCCGCTTGCGCCTGCGCCTCGTGATCCTCGGCCAGCACGACGAGTTCATCGGGCTCGACGAGGCGCCGAATGAGAGTGACGAGCGGAGCATCGTCGCCGCTCGACGTCACGATGTGGAACGACGCGCGGCTGCCATCCCTCTCGAACCACCCTTCCGGCGATCGCCAGCCGTTGTCGCGACAAGCCGGCCACAGCCGACTGGCCAGCTCCAGCACGCCGCAGCAGGCGAAGAACTGCCCGGGATTGCGCAGATTGACGGCGAGCGTGATGTCCGGATCAGGCCGAGTCATGCGACGCTTTCCTCTGCCATCGTGCCCGAGGCTCCCGCGACATCGCCCGGGACGGCGCGGCTCGCGGCATAGTCGGCGGCCCGCATCAAGGACTCGAGCCAGGCGAGGCCCCAGTAGCCAAAGCGGCGCTGGAGCCGAGCGCTTCGTCGCATCGCCTCGGCGGCGACGGCGGCGTTCTCCTCCTCGTCCACCCCATCCGCGATGTCCCACTGATCGGGGTTGAAATGCGGCCGTGCCCAGCCGTGATGCGCCGCGATCAGATGCAGGATCAGGTCACGCTCCGGATGACTGGCGATCGCCGCGATGCCGGCCGCCTCGCGGAGCGAGCCGAACTCGTGGCGGTAGGCCCCGCTGCGCCGCGAGGCGAAGCCCCGCCGGCCGCTCTTGGCCAGCGGCACCCAAGGCGTGCGGCCCCCGCGGAGTGAATTGCCAATGTCGGCCTGCCAGGCCGGTCGATTCTTGCCGAGATCGTGGTGACGCGCCGCCAGCACGATCGCCTCGGCGATCGCCTGCGAATCCAAGTCGCCATGGATCAGCGGACCGAGCCGGGCGACGATCGCCTCCGCCACCGCGCTCACGTCGGCCGCGTGATCGTCCAGCGTGCGTTCGCCGGCGGCCGCGGCCGGATCGTCCTGGGCGACCTCCAGCGACCGGCTCGCGCCGCGCAGAACGAGCACGGTGGTAGGCTCACCCTCGCCGTCCCGCGACAGCACGAGCGCATCCTTCTGCGCCAAGTGCGCGATCCCGGGCACCTCGTCGAGGGCGTCGCGCCAGCTCAGCGCCTCGATGCCGTCGGCGAGGACCACGCCCGCGACGCCGAGCGACCGGACCGACCAACCGCCCTGCTCATCGTCGAGCCGCACGATCAGGCGGAGCCGCGTCCGCCGAGGTGCGGGATCGCGACCGCTGTCCGCGCTTGCCGGCTCCTCGTCCGCGACATCGTAGGCGACGGCCGGCGACATCTTGGCGGCACCGTCGAGCATGCCGAGCCGGTCGAGGCCGCCGGCGGCGGGCGGCAGCACGAGAGTTCCCTCCGCAAGCGGAGACTCGTCGTCGAGGAGGTCGGTCAAATAACCATGGATCGGATCGCCGGATGCCGGGATCAGAACGGCGGTGAGTGGCACCCGGTCCTCCTCCTGCGGATTGCCGGCGCGCTTCGCGATCTTGCTCAGCTCGCCGAGGACGGCCCGCAGCGGCCCTTGCAGCCGTTCGCGCGCGAGGATCGGATGCTTCTCGTAGAGCGCTCGAACCGCCCGCGGGGCCGCGTCGCCGAGCAGGCTCACCTCCTCGCGCCAGGCGACATGGAGCGCCGGCTGTTCGGCCTCGATGCCGTGCAGCCAGCGTGCCACCGGGGGCCGTCCCGGAAGATCGCGCACGCGGGTCAACGCCCAGGCGTCGAGCAGGATGTCGGTGACCGGAACGGTGCGCGGCACCGCCGCGAAGGCATCCGTGCGGTCGGCCAGGGCCCGAAGCGCATCGGGACTGGCGTCGTACCCATCGCCGCGTCGCGGCAGCGAGGTCAGAGCCGCCCGGGTCGCGGCGAGCCTCGCGTCGGCTTCGGTATCGTCCTTGCCCTTCCGGGGCACCTCGACGACATGCACCGTGGCGGCGCCGCGCCCTCTCCGGTTCACGCGGCCGAGCCGCTGGATCATCGAGTCGAGGGTCGTGAGGTCGCAGACCATGTGGTCGGCGTCGAGATCGATGCCGACCTCGCCGGCCGAGGTCGCCACCAGATACTGGGTGCGCGGCGGCGGGTCCCGCTTCTCGACGGACTTGAAGCCCTCGAACAGCGGGCTCTCCGCCAGGGCATCGCGCTCGCGGCCGCGGATCGTTCCGGTGAGGATCGCGACCTCGTTCCCGTCCTCTCCCAGCATCTCGGCGACCAGTTGCACATCGGCCGGGGCGCGCAGATAGACGACGACCCGCTTGCGGTCGGCGTGGTGGCGACGGGCGTGTGCCACGATGGCAGCGAGCGCGGCGCGGTGATCGCCGATCGCCGACTCGAATGTCAGGATCTTCTCGGCCGTCGTCCGGGCACGGACCTCGGGCTCGGCCCGGTCCTCGTCGGTCAGCCGGAACACTCGACCGGCGGCACTGCGACGGGTCGCCGACAGCTCGATCAGCCGCAGCGGACGCGGCTCACGCCACTCGGCCTGCCGGGTCGCCAGCGCTCCCACCAGCGCGCCGAACGCCGGCGAAAGATGCGCCTCGTCCAGCACCAGCAGCGTGTCGTGGCCGATGAGCCCCGCATGGAACGGCCGCATGCCGCGCGACACGCCGTAGCCCGAGAACAGGAGGCGGCTGCCGATCATGTCGACGGTGCCGACGACGATGCCGGGGCGCGCCGGATCGGCCTGCCATTCGCGGTTGTCGGCATGCTCGCCGCGCAGCGTGCTGATGGCGAGCGGCGTTTCGTCGGGCGCCACGCACAGCGATCGTAGCGCATCGCGCACCAGGCGGGTGGCCGCGTCCGGCGCTGCCGACAGCACGGCCTTGCGCATCCGCTCGGCCGTGTCGGTCGCCTGGTCCACCACGGTGCGGCGGTCGACCACGTAGACCAGCCGGCGCGGCAGGCTCGGTCGCCCGGCCGCGGCCTGGGCGGCGAGCGCCAGCAGCCAGATCGCCATCACCGAGGTCTTGCCGAGGCCGGTGGGCAAATCGAGCGCGTCGGGAATGCGGCCCGTGTGGAGTTCGGCGAACAGCCGGCGCTGCCACGGCATGGGCGAATGCCCCGTCAGCGCCTCGAATCCGGAGTCGAAGAACAGACCGTCCGTCATCGCGGTCCCACCCCTGCAATCAATCATCGAGGCCGGCCGCGACAAAGAGCGCGGCGCAAGCAATGGTTAGCACACCCACCGGGCCATCACCCGAAGCGACTACACCATCCACAGGCAAGATCGCCCGGGCCGAGCCGACCGGGCGAGACACCGACGTCCCGACGCCCGCCCGCATCGGAGCGGACCCGCGGCACGCGCCGAAATCTCGCGAATCGCGCTACAATCTCACATTCTCGATGGTCTCATAAACAAGATGGTATCAAATACTAGACGGACCAAGTCGTCAAGCTCGGCGGCGGCGGCGCCCCGCGGTGGCCGCGCGGCCGCGCCGGCGCGTGCTCCCGACCTCGCCGCGGGCGGGCCATCGCTGCGCTGGAGCGTCGAGCAGCGGCTGGCCTTCGTGGACGAGCGGCTGTTCTGGCTGGGTGAGGTGAACCGCACCGATCTGGTGCGGCGCTTCGGCATCTCGATGAGCCAGGCATCCGGCGACATCGCACGTTATCTCGCGAGAAATCCGCCCGGGGTCAGCTACGACAAGTCGGCCAAGCGCTACGTCGCGGATACGGGCTTCACGCCGGTGCTCGGCCCCCCCGATGCGACGCGACTGCTCGGCGAGCTGCGCCTGGTCGAGCTCGGCAGCATCATGGTCGAGGATACGATGCTGGGTGTCCTGCCGCCCTTCGCCGGGGCACCGTTGCCGGCACGCCCCGTCGACCCGCGCGTGCTGCGTGCCGTGTGGCACGCGATCCGTGATCACCTCGCCCTCGCGGTGAAGTATCAGTCGATGAGCCGGCCGGCGGCGACCCGGCGCATCGTCGCGCCGCACGCGCTCGCCCACGACGGCTTCCGCTGGCACGTTCGCGCCCACGACCGCGAGACCGGCACGTTCCGCGACTTCGTCCTCGGTCGCCTCTCAGACCCAGAGCCCGCCGGCGCCGCCGACATGCGGCCCGACGACGACACCGACTGGCAGACGATCGTCAAGCTGGTGATCGCGCCGCACCCGGGCCTGACACCGGCCCAAGCCAAGGCAATCGCGATCGACTACGGCATCAAGGGGAAGACCGCGACGATTCCGGTGCGCCGGGCGCTGCTGTTCTACGCGCTCAAGCGGCTCGGGCTCGACGTGCCGCCCGACACGCGGCCGCCGCACGAGCAGCATATCGTGCTGGTCAATCGCGAGGCCGTGCAACGGGCGCTCGCCTGACGACCTCGACGGCGCGGCGCACGCCGCTGTCCACCATCACCATTCCGTCAGTTCGCCGGCCGACGCACGGCGAGCGGCGCCGTCTCTGCGTCGCGACGGTCGCACCGTCACGTCACACCGTCACGTCATAGCATCACGTCACCGTCGCCCGCATGGCCCGGGCCGACGCGGGGCCTCTCCGCCCGGACCGCCGGCATCCGGCGAGAGGCCGGCAAGCACGGGGGAGAGGCTGTCGCTCCGGCATTCAGGAGGAGGCATCCACGCCGGAGTCGTCGCGCCGGTCGGCAGAGGATCAGACGCACGCGACACGAGAAGGAAAGCGCGATCACGGTCGGCGTTCCAGTGTCGGGCGACCGACGCCGGCGTCGAGCCGCCTGTCATTCGCCGTCGTTCCGATCGTCTGACAGGTGTCGCGCCGACGACGATGACGACGTCGCGACGAGGAACCGGAGAGGACGGCGCGATTCAATAGATTGATGCAAGCGCGACGGCATCGTCGCGACATCGATCGACGGGAGTCGGACATGAACGGACTGCTTCGCCGCTACGCCGCCGCGATCGGGGACGCCGCCGGCCGCACGACATCGCGCAGCACCGCGAGCGATCGCATGAACGGGTTGGTCGGCCTCACGCTCGTGGTGCTGCTCACGGCCGTGACCGCCTCGATGCTCGTCGAGGCCGGCTCTCCGCTGGCGCAGCTGATCTGTTTGCCGCTGGCTGCCGTGACGGTCGTGCTCACGGTGCTGATGGTGCTCGAACTCGGCGCCGCGCTGCGACGTGAGGCTTGAACGGCCTTGGATCGTGAGCCGCCGCCGAACGGCGACCGCTCCCTATTCTGCCTTCCGGCAGGCTCGCCGACGGCGGCGCCCAAGCGGCGGCCGCGGCGGCCGTAGCGGATCAGTATGGATCGCCGGTGGCGGCGCTGCCGGTCGCCGCACCATTGCTCGTCGCACCATTGATGGACGCACCATGGGTGGACACACCATTCGTCGGTGCATCCTGAGTGGACGCACCGTTCGTGCGGGCGCTGGGATCGCTCGCCGGCGCGGCGGCCTCCTTGAGAAGCTCGGAGGGCCAGCGCACCCGTCCAAGCTGGTGGCAGCAGGTGCAGGCGGCGCCGCGCAAGGCTTCGCGATTGACGATCGTGATCACGCCCCGCCGATACCGGATGATGCCGGCCGTCTGGAGATTCTGGGCGATGAGCGTCACCGTGGTGCGCCGGAGCCCCAGCATCTCGGCCGCGACCTCCTGGGTCACCGGGACGACGTCGCTTCTCGTCGCATCGGCCACCCGCGACAGCCAGCGGCTGAACCGAGCATCGGCGCTGTGGACCGCGTTGCAGACCGCACTTTGCTGCGCCTGAGCGAGCAGCCAGCCACGGCACATGGCCTCGACCCGGCGAAGCTCCTCGTCGATCCTGCCGGCGGCGGCAAACTCGCGCACCGGGACATGAGCCACGATGCCGCCGACCCTCATCACCGCCTGCGCGAACGCCGGCAGCTCGGCGGAGCCGTCGTGAAAGCCGACGGCACCCTCCCGGCCGACATTGCCGACCTCGAGAGCCACCCCGGGCTTGACCGGCACCACGAGGGAAATCATGCCGGAGAGCGGAAAGTAGATGCGCTCCGGCCGCTCGCCGCGCTCCCACAGCACATGGCCCTCGCGGTACGGTCGGTCACGCAGCCACGGCGCGAGGCGCGCCCGGGCATCGGCCGACAGGGCCGCCACCACGCCGTTCGCGCATGCGCGCTCGAGCCGGGACGGCACGGGTCCGCCAGACGCGCGAAAGTCGCGCGCGACCATCGATTCCACCATAGCAACATCCTTTCGTGATGGTCACGAGCGCGGCTGTCCAGCATTCGCGATCTGTCTGGCAGGCGCGAGGCCGCCCAAGCGGCTCTGAGCCGTGTGAGGCCATCAGACGATAGCGCCGGAGGTCGAGGAGAGTTCCATCGCGGCCGGAAGCGTGTGTGGGTTGGCCGACTCTGGACGTCTCGCTATTCAGGACCGAAGGGCGCGTTTCGCCGCGAATGCGTCGCGCCGTCCCGGCGACCTCTTCCCAGCGCCGCCCTTCATGTCTCCGCCGCGCTCAGCCCCGCGGTCACGTCTTCGCCGGGCTCGCTCCGGCCAGCAGCGTCGCCACCCAGCGACTGCCGTCGAACTGGGCGCAGACCGTCAAGGCCGCGATCACGATCGGCACGCCGATGAAGGCACCGGGCAGCCCCCAGAGGAAGCTCCACAGAAACACGGCGAGCAGCACGACGAACGGCGATACGGAAAGGGCGCTGCCGGCGATCCGCGGCTCGAGATAGCTGCCGACGACGAACTGAATGGCGTTGAAGCCGCAGAACAGTGCGAGCGGGACTTCCCACGATCCGAAATGGGCGACCGAGAACAGGGTCGGGAACACCGTCGCGACGAACGGTCCGATGAACGGGATGTAGTTCAGCGCGAAGGCGATGACGCCCCATTCGACGGCGAGCGGCAGGCCGGCCGCGGCGGCCAGCCCGGCGACGAGCGCCCCCGTGATCAGGCTCATGACGGTGCGCACCAGCATGTAGGTCTGGAGCTTCGTGCCGGTGTCCCGGGCGGCGCTGATCAGGCGGGCCGCAATGGCCTGGTTCGGCAGGGCCCGCAGCTTCGCGGCGACCAGATCGACCTCGAGAAGGCCCAGGATGGTGAACACCAGGGTGACGATCGCGAAGCTCGATATCGTCTGGAGGCGCGCCGCGACCGCCTGCACGGTGCCGAGCATCCGCCCCGGGGTGAGCAGATCACCAAACACCCCGGTGACCGCGAAGCCGTGCCCTTCCAGCCACTCGGCGGCCTGCTGATACATCGCCTGGAAGCGCGCCGCATCGGCGATCAGCCAGCGCGCCGCGCGGCTGAACCCCCACGTCATCGCGGTGACGACGGCCGCCAGCACCACGGCCACGACGAGCACCGTGACGACGACGCCGAGGAGCCGCGGAATTCGCCGCTGCAAGGCCGACTGGAGCGGCCACACCAGCGCGATGATGAACAGGGCGAAGACGACGGGGGCGAGCACCGGCCAGGCGACGTGAACCGCGGTCAGCAGCAGAATGGCCGTGGAGAGGCCGAGCAGGGCCAGTTGGCCGCGCCGGCCGATCGGGGAAGACGACATGGGGGCAGGTCCGGGGATGCTTCGCGACGACGCCATGTGGTCGCCCCACGACGGTAGGACGAGCGCACCGCCGAACGCAACTCCACCGGACCGGGCGAGGACCTGCTCTAACGATCTGCCGCCGGGAAGAACGCCGCGTCCTGCCGGCGCCGCAGCGTCGTCAGCGGCGTCTCGTCGGCGAGGTCGAGGTCGTCGACCAGGATCGGCGCACCGCGCCGCACCGCCCGTGTGAGCTGCCGGTCGGCCGCCAGGTAGAACGGCGCCGGAGCGCCGGAGCCGAGCGGCGCCGCCGGGCGCAGCTCCGCCGTCACGCCCGCGACGGTGTGGTGATGTCCTCCCATCGCGAGGCGGGTGCCGGCGGCGAGATCGGTGGTCGCGACCGCGACGAGATCGAGGCGCGGCCGATGGTCGGCGCCGTAGCCGGAGACACCGTGCAGCGCCGCGTCGAGCACGCTGGTGGCCGCCTCGAGGCCGAGCAGATGGCGCGGCAGCCACACCATCGCGGTGGCGCCGCTGCGGCTCACCACATGGCCCTTCTCCTGGAGCAGCGACCAGCTCGCGCGGTCGGCGCAGCGCACGACGACGAAGACGCCACCCGCGAAGCTCGCCTCGTCGGGCCGCCGCAGGCAGTGGAACACGTCGATGCGACGGCTGCCGGCGAGGAGGCCACCGTCCTCGTGCCCGGCGAGCAGATCCGGCACCTCGAGCACCCGAGCGACCGGCGCATGGAGATCCGGCCGGTCCGGCCACAACCCCGTCGCGTTGGCGACGATGCCGAGCTCGCACAGATCCGGCACCGCCCGCAGCGGAAAATCCGCCAGTGCGGCGGCCCGCGCCGCGACCAGATCGGCCGCGGCGCAGCCGGCGACGCTCCAGTGATCGGCGAGCGCCGGCACTTGGCGTGCATGGCCGTTGCTGTCCACGCGCCCGGTCCCGAGATCGAAGACGAAGTCGTACTCGCTCGCCTTGCCGGCGGCGACGATGTCGAAGCCGAGCACCTCGGCCCACGACACCAGGCCGATCAGCAGGCTCGGCTGGTCGCCGTCGACGCAGGTGACCACACGGCCCTGCGCCGCCGCCTCGCGCACGAGCCCGGGGCCGACGACGCTGTCGACCTCCTTGGAGACCAGCGCGACATGCTTGCCGGCGGCGATCGCCAGCGCGGCGTGGCGAGCGCCCGGCTCGGGCCGGCCGGTCGCCTCGACGGCGACGTCGAAGGGCAGCTCGGCCACCAGCGCGAAGTCGCCGGCCGCCACGTAGTCACCGGCCGCCCAGGCGGCGGCCGCCTCGCCGGTGCTGGCGCACGGCCGGATGCGGCGACGCTCGACCCCCGCCGCCGCGAAGGCGGCCGCGGCCGTCGCGGCATCGACGTCGACCGCGACGCGGGCGCCGAGCAGGCGCATCCGCTGGGCCTGCGCCAGGAAGGTGCGGCCGAAGCCGCCGGTGCCGACCACGCAGCATTCGACCGGGCGCGCCGCGCCCGCATAGAAGGTGTGGAGATTCATGCGTCGGCTCTCACGCTGTCGGTGCGGTTCAGTGACCGGACCGTGCCGGCACTGCGGCGGGTTGCAGTCGCTCGAACGCCGCCGTGAAGAAATCCTCGGCGCCGAAGTTGCCGGACTTCAGCGCGAGGGCGAGATCGGTGCCGTCGAGCGTACGGGTCCACGGCACACCGGGAGCGATCTCCGGGCCGATGCGCAGCGCCCGCACGCCGAGCGCCGCGACGACGGCTCCGGAGGTCTCGCCGCCAGCGATCACCAGACGGGTGAAGCCGCGCGCCGCAAGCTCACGAGCGACGGCGCCGAGCAGCTCCTCGACAATCGAGCCGGCCCGCTCGCGGCCGAGCGCCGCCTGCGCCCGGGCGACATCGTCGGGATCGGCGCTGGAATAGATCATCACGGCCCGGTCGGCCGGCTGCCGCACCGCCCAGTCCACCACCGCGGAGGCGGCCAGGCGTCCCGCCGCGAGGTCGAGCGGATCCACCCGGAAGGCCGGCAGGCCGGCCGCGAGCGCCGCCGCCACCTGGCCGCGGGTCGCGGCCGAGCAGGAGCCGGCCAGCACCGCCTGGCGCCCGGCGGGCGCCGGCATGCGCTCCGCCGCATCCGCGGAGGGCGCGAAGCCCCACGCGGCCGGCAACCCCATGGCGACGCCGGAGCCGCCGGTGACGACGGCGAGATCGTGGACCGCCGCCCCGATGGTGCGCAGCTGCGCATCGCTGACCGCGTCGACGACGACGATCCGCTCGCCGGCGGCGCGCGCCCGCGCGAACGCGGCCCGGATCGCCTCGGCGCCCGCCGCGACGATCTCGTACGGAACCAGCCCCACCCGCAGCCGAGTCTGCCTTTGCAGCACCCGCACCAGGTTGGCGTCGCGCATCGGGGTGAGCGGATGGTCCTTCATGCTGCTGTCGCTGAGCAGCAGGTCGCCGACGAACAGATGGCCGCGATAGACGGTGCGGCGGTTGGCCGGGAAGGCCGGGCAGGCGATCGTCAGATCGCTGCCGGTGAGGTCGAGCAGCGCTTCGGCGACGGGGCCGATATTGCCGGCGTCGGTGGAATCGAAGGTCGAGCAGTACTTGAAGAACAGATGCGCGGCGCCGCGTTCCTTCAGGGCCGCGGCAGCGGCGAGCGACTGGGCCACCGCCTCGGTGGCCGGGATGGTGCGCGACTTGAGCGCCACCACGACGGCGTCGGCGTCGCCGAGATCGAGATCGGGCGCGGGGCAGCCCGTCGTCTGCACCACTCGCATGCCCTCGCGGGCCAGCATCAGGGCGAGATCGGTGGCGCCGGTGAGATCGTCGGCGATGCAGCCGAGGCGGAGAGCGGACGTCATCGGGCGTCTCCCGTCGCGACCGCGACGGCTTCCGCCGCCGGATAAGCAGCCATCCAGCCGAGGCCGTCCTCGGTGCGTCCGCGCGGCTTGTACTCCGCACCGACGAAGCCCTCCCAGCCGGCAGCCTCGAAGGCGGCGAGGATCGCCGGATAGGCGAGCTCGCCTTCGTCGGGCTCGGCCCGGCTCGGCACCGCGGCGATCTGGACGTGACCGACCAGCGGGCGGACGCACTCGAAGCGGCGGATCACGTCGCCGCCGACGATCTGGACGTGATAGCAGTCGAACATGATCTTCACATTGGCGCGGCCGGTCGCCTGCACGATCGCGGCGGCCTGGTCGACATCGGCGAGGAAATAGCCGGGGGCGTCGCGCGGATTGAGCGGCTCGATCAGAATCGTCTTGCCAGCCACGGCGGCCTTGTCGGCGGCGGCCGTGAGGTTCGCCACATAGGTCCGCTCGGCCGCCTCGTGCCGATCGGGCGGCACCACGCCGGCCATGCAATGCACGGCGGTGCCGCCGAGCGCCACCGCATAGGACAGTGCGAGATCGAAGGCGGCGGCGAACTCCGCCTCGCGGCCCGGCACGGCGGCGAGGCCGTTGTCGCCGCGGGCGCGGTCCCCGACCGGCGTGTTGATGCCGAGCATCCGGACGCCTGCGCGGTCAAGCGCCGTCCGCAGGGTGGCGGCCGGCACCTCGTAGGGCCAGTGCATCTCGACCGCCGGAAAGCCGGCGACGGCGGCTGCCGCGATCCGTTCCCCATGGGGGCGGTCGGCGAACAGGAAGCCGAGATTGGCGGAGAAGCGGGGCATCGACGGCCCTCTCGTGGGAGATGGGATTGCGGCGGACGTCAGTGATGGTGCGCGGGAGCAGGCGCGACGTCGTCGCCGGCGTCCCCGTCGGCGATCCCGGCGATCGCCGGATCGAGGCCGAAGTGGTCGACGAGGTCGCGCACCTGCGCGGCATCGAGATGGCGGGGGTCGAGCGTGCGGGTGAGCAGGTGGAGCTTGGCGGTGTCCTCCAGCTCCTCGGTGGCGTAGACGGCGGCTTCGAGGTCGCGGCCGCTGACCACCGGGCCGTGGTTCGACAGCAGCACGGCGCTGTAGCGTCCGGCCAAGCCACGGATGGCGCCGGCCACGGCCGGGTCGCCCGGCCGATAGTAGGGTACGAGCGCGGTGCGGCCGACTCGCATCAGATAATAGGCGGTGAGCGGCGGCAGCACGTCGGCCGGATCGAGGTCACGCAGCATCGATACGGCGACCGAGTGGATCGAATGCAAGTGCACGATGGCACCCGCCTCGGTCCGGGTCTCGTAGAGGGCCGCATGCAGCGGCAGCTCCTTGGTGGCCTTGTCGCCGGAGAGGAGCCGGCCATCGGCGTCGAGCAGGCTCAGGCGGGCGGGATCGAGCCAGCCGAGCGAGCTGTTGGTCGGAGTGGCGAGCCAGCGACCGTCGCTCAGGCGCGCCGAGATGTTGCCGGACGACCCGGACGTCAGACCGCGCTCGAACAACGATCGTCCGAACCGGCAGATCGCCTCGCGCAAGACCGCTTCCTCGCTCATCGCTCGTCTCCGTGTGACGGGACGGTCGACGCGCATGCGGGACGGCCGCCCTTTCCGCATCCGCCGCCGGCCACCGCTGGCCGCCGACGGCGACGCGCTCGAACCTGCATCACCGCGTCGCTCGACGCGGCCTAGACCTCGTTCTTCACCCGCTCCCAGGTTGCGTCCATGTGATGAGCCAGCGCGCGGGCGAGGCCATCGGCGTCGCGGGCGCGCAGCAGGGTGACGAACTGCTCGTGCTCCGTCACCGCCTGGGCCCAGTTCTCCGGCCCCTGATGACCGAGATAGCGGATGCGGCGCAGTCGCGCCTGGATGATCCCATGCACATCGACCAGCGCCTCGTTACCCGAGATGCGGACGATCGCCGTGTGGATCTCCTGGTTCAGCTTGAAATAGGGCAGCCGGTCGCGCGCCTCGTACATGGCTACCATGCGGGCATGCATGGCCGCCACCTCGGCGATCTGGGACTCGCTCGCATGGACGCAGGCGAGCCGGCCCGCCAGCCCTTCCAGTTCGCCCAGCACGATTAGGCTGTCGCGGATGTCCTTGGCGGAGAACTGGCGCACCACCGCGCCGCGCCCGGGCGACAGCTCGATCAGTCCTTCGCTGGCAAGATACTTCAGCGCCTCGCGCAGCGGCGTCCGCGACACCCCGAGCTCGCGACCGAGGTTGCTCTCATGAATGCGCGTGCCGGAAGCCAGCGTGCCGTCGACGATGAGATCACGGACGCGCGACACGACGGCGTCGTGCAGCGTCTGACGGACGATCGGGCCGCGCTCGTCGGGCGCCCGTGCCGGACCCGTCCCGTCGGTCGCCTGCTCGTCCGTTCGCCCGCTCACGCCTGCCGGCCCCCTGCTCCGTCCGCCGTCCACCATCCCGGCGGGCATTCCCGCTACCCGAAATCGACGCCGCCGAGAACTCCTGCCCGACCACGCCTCGCGGCTCGGATCAATACCAAAGCTCCGCGTATTGTACAACCGTATTCTGCATACAGCATTCTTGCTGCAAGTAGGCCGACATGCTACAGGGACAGGCAGCCCGTTTCCGGGAACCCGCCGAAGGACCCGTCCGATGAATGCCGCGTCCGCCCCCTCGCCCCGCCCGTCCCGCCCCACCATCGCACTGGCGATGGGCGATCCGGCCGGCATCAGCCCCGAGCTGCTGGCGAAAGCCTTGGCCGAGCCCGACATCACCGCGGCGGCCGACCTGGTGATCTTCGGCGACCGGCGCATCCTGGACGGTGGCGCCAGGGTGGCCGGCACCCGGCTCGACATCGACGTGGTCGACGATGCCGACGCAGTCCCGGCGGCACCGGCGCGGCCCGTGCTGGTCGACCTGAAGAACCTCGATCCCGCCGACGTGATGCCGGGCGAGGCGACGCTCGCGGGTGGCCGCTTCGCCACCGACAACTTCCGCCGCGCGCTCCGCCACGCGGCCGCCGGCCGCGCCGACGCCGTGGTGTTCACGCCGTTCAACAAGAAGGCGATGCGCCTCGCCTATGCGGGATACGACGACGAGATCCGCTTCATCGCCGACGTGCTCGCCTTCGACGGCCCGGCCCGCGAGTTCAACGTGCTCGAGGAGGTGTGGAACGCCCGCGTCACCTCGCACCTGCCGCTCGCCGCCGTGTCGGCGGCCATCACCGGCGAGGCGATCGTCCGGAACCTCGCCCTCACCGATGCCTGCATGCGGGCGGCCGGCTTCGCGCGGCCGCGCATCGCGGTCGCCGGCCTCAATCCGCACGCCGGCGACGGCGGCAATTTCGGGACCGAGGAGATCGACGTCATCGAGCCGGCGGTGCGCGAGGCGGCATCCAAGGGATACGCGGCGAGCGGCCCCTATCCGGCCGACACGGTGTTCGTGCGCGCCCGACGCGGCGAGTTCGACGCGGTGCTGACCATGTATCACGACCAGGGCCAGATCGCCATGAAGCTGATGGGCTTCGACCGCGGCGTGACGCTGTTCGGCGGCTTCCCCTTCCCGATCTGCACGCCGGCGCACGGCACCGCCTACGACATTGTCGGGCGCGGCATCGCCGACATTGGCGCCATGCGCCATGCGACACTGCTCGCTGCCCGGATGGCGACGAGCAACGCCGCTCCCGCGGCCGCCGCGGCCGCGACGGAGCCCGCAGCTTCCTGACCCCTCTCCGCCGCCGGCACGGTCGGCGCGTCCGGCCGGCGGCGCGTCGAACGGAGGACCACGATGCGCAAGTGCCTGCTGATCACCGCCGCCCTGCTGGCGAGCCTGCCGGCCGGCGGGGCCGCCGCGGCCTGGCAACCGAACCGGCCGATCGAGTTCGTCGTGACCTCCGCGCCCGGCGGCGGCACCGACAACTTCGCCCGCGTCGTCCAGGCAATCATCACCAAGTACAAGATGGTCGAGCAGCCCATCGTGGTGGTGAACAAGGGCGGCGGCAGCGGCGCCGAGGGCTTCGTCTACACCAAGACGCAGGCGAAGGACCCCTATAAGCTGACCTTCGGCACCAACAACGCCTACCTGCTGCCCTACGTGGCCAAGCTCGGATACAAGCCGGCCGAGCTGACCCCGGTCGCGACCCTCGCGGTCGACGAGTTCCTGGTCTGGGTCAACGGCGCCTCGCCCTACAAGGACGTCAAGAGCTACATCGAGGCCGTGAAGGCCAAGCCCGGCGTGTTCAAGGCGAGCGGCAGCCAGTCGAAGGACACCGATCACATCCTCACCAGCATGATCGAGGACGCGACCGGCACCAAGTTCATCTACGTGCCGTTCCAGGGCGGCAACGCCACCGCGGTGCAGCTCGCCGGCGGCCATGTCGATTCCAACGTCAACAATCCGAACGAGAACGTCGGCCACTGGAAGGCCGGAACGGTGCGGCCGCTCTGCGTGTTCAGCCCGACCCGTCTGCCCGGCACCGCCAAGGTGGCCGACGACAAGGCGTGGTCCGACATCCCGACCTGCCGCGAGGCCGGCATCCCGATCGACCAGTTCCAGATGCCGCGCACCGTGTGGCTGCCGCCGGGCGTGCCGGCCGACGCCGTGACGTTCTACGCGGACATTCTCGAGAAGGTGACCAAGACGCCGGAGTGGAAGGAGTGGACGGAGCGCAACCTCCAGACGCCGCGCTTCCTCGCCGGTAAGGCGTTCACCGACTTCATCGCCGAGGACGACGCCAAGAACCGCAAGGTGCTCGAGGCGCAGGGCTGGATGGTGAAGTGATCATTTGGGCGGGGCGGCGGCGCCGCTCCGCCCGACACCGCCGGCTGTCAAATCCGGCGCCGCGCCGCCCGTCCACGCTTGCGGCCCTTTATCCGGCCTGGAGATCGCCATGGCCTCTCGTTTCCAAGCCGAACTGGCGACCGCGCTCGGCACGGCGGCGTTCGGTGCCGTCGTGGTGGCCGGCGCCATCGAATACGGCATCGGCTGGGACAGCGCCGGGCCCGAGCCCGGCGCCTTCCCGTTCTATGTCGGCATCCTGATCATCGTGGCGAGTCTGGCCAACGGGGTGCAGGCGCTGGCGCAGCACCGCGCCCTCGCCGCGGCCGGCTTCCTCGACGGCCCGCACGCGCGGCGGGTGCTGATCTTCATGGCGCTGTCGGTGGCGTTCGTGATCCTCGCGTCGCTGCTCGGCCTCTACGTGGCGGCAGTGCTCTATGTCGCCGCGGCGGCGTGGTGGCAGGGCGGCTATCGGCCCTGGGTCGGCGCCGCCTGCGGTATCGCGACCGCGCTGTTCTTCTACGTCGTGCTCGAAAAGGCGTTCCAGGTGCCGCTGCTCAAGGGACCGCTGGAAGCCGCGCTCGGCATCCACTGAGGGGGCCGCGATGGACAACATCGCCTCGCTGTTCTACGGCTTCGGCGTCGCCCTGTCGGCCTATCACATCGGCCTGATGATCGTCGGCGTGCTGCTCGGCATCCTGGTCGGCGTGCTACCGGGCCTCGGCGCTCCCAACGGCGTCTCGCTGCTGCTGCCGCTGACCTTCGCGATGGACCCGGTGGCGGCCATCATCCTGCTCACCAGCATCTATTGGGGCGCGCTGTTCGGCGGCTCGACGACGTCGATCCTGTTCAACATCCCGGGCGAGCCCTCCTCGGTGGCCACCACTTTCGACGGCTACCCGCTCGCCCACAAGGGCGAGCCGACCCGGGCGTTGAGCTTCGCGTTCCTGTCGGCCGGCTTCGGTGCCCTCGTCGGTGTCATCGTCATCACGCTCCTGTCGAGCGCGGTCGCCCGCTTCGCCCTCAAGTTCTCGTCGCCGGAGTTCTTCGCCGTCTATCTGCTCGCCTTTTGCAGCTTCGTCGGGCTCGGCGGCGCCTCGCCGTTCAAGAGCATCGTGGCGATCGGCTTCGGCTTCGCCTTCGGCGCCGTCGGCATGGACTCGGTGTCGGGCAGCTTGCGTCTCACCTACGGCTTCGACGAGCTGCTCGCCGGCATCAGCTTCCTGGTCGCGGTGATCGGCCTGTTCGGCATCGGCGAGCTGATCCTGACGGTCGAGCAGGGGTTGGAGCTCGCCGGCATCCGGGCCCGCATCAGCCCACGCGACGTGCTGTCGGCCGCGCTGGCGATGCCGCGCTACTGGGTGGCGCTGCTGCGCAGTGCCGCGGTCGGCTGCTGGATGGGCATCACGCCGGGCGGCCCGACGGCGGCGTCGTTCATGAGCTACGGGCTCGCCAAGCGGTTCTCGCGCAACCGCGACAAGTTCGGGACCGGCGAGCCGGAGGGCATCATCTCACCGGAGACCGCCGACCACGCCGCCGGCACCAGCGCCATGCTGCCGATGATCGCGCTTGGCGTGCCGGGCTCCGCCACCGCGGCCGTGATGATGGGCGGCCTGATGATCTGGGGCCTCAATCCCGGCCCGATGCTGTTCGTCGAGCGGCCCGACTTCGTGTGGGGCCTGATCGCCAGCATGTATCTCGGCAACGTCGTCGCCGTCATCCTGGTGCTCGCCACGGTGCCGCTGTTCGCCTCGATCCTGCGGGTCCCGTTCGCCCTCATCGGTCCGGTGATCGTCGTCATCTGCTTCGTCGGTGCCTACACGGTCGGCAATCACACCTTCGACCTGTGGCTGGCGCTCGCCTTCGGCCTCGTCGGCTACGTGTTCAAGAAGCTCGACTACCCGATCGCCCCGCTGGTGCTCGCCATGGTGATCGGCGACAAGGCCGAGGACGCCTTCCGCCAGTCGATGATCATGTCGGGCGGCTCGCTGTCGATCTTCTGGTCGAACGGGCTGGTCGCGACGCTGACCTGTGCGGCCCTGGTGCTGCTGTTCTGGCCGCTGATCGCCGCCGGGTTGCGCCGGCTGCCGGGCCTCTTGTCGACCGGCCGCCGCACGCCCGCCGCCTGACCCGTGCCGCCGCCGCGACGCGGCGGCGGGCGGCGATGTCAGTCGCCGAAGGTCCACGAGCGCGGCGCCGCCGCGGTGCCGTGCTTGAGCATGTGCTCCAGGAGGATCAGTGCGTCGGCGGTCATCTCGGCGTCGAGCAGGGCGCCGTGGCGGTCGTCGCGGACGCTGGCGTCGAGGGCGAGACGATCGCACACCGCGGTGAGCGAGGTCGACGCGCCGGGGAAGAGCTGGGCATAGAGCCGCTGGGTGCACACGAAGCGATCGTCCGTGTAGGCGCTCTCGCCCCACGCGATCGCCTTGGCGCGGGCAAACTCGTAGTCGAGAAAGTCGCGCTCGTTGCGATACGCATGGGCGACGATCGGCGCCTCGCCGACGAACTCGCGCAACTGCGGCAGGATCGCAGTGAACCGTGGCGCCCCCTTGAGGTCGGCGGGACGGATGCCGTGGATCTTGATGGCGGCCGGATCGATCGGCGCATCGGGATTGACCAGGGTGCGCCATGTCTCGCCCTTGCTCCAGCCGTCGCCGTCGCGCCGCAGCTCGACGAAGCCCACCTCGATGACGAGCCCGGGGGCCCGCCAGCCCAGGGGCTGCTTGCGGATGAAGCCGACATCGGGAGCCCGCTTGCCGGTGGTCTCCGCATCGAACGCCACCAGCCGATCGAATCGGTCGAGAAATCCGGGCTCATGCATCAGGCTCTCCGCGGGCGTGACGGCAGTTTTTCGATACCGTCGGCGATGGCGGCGGAACGCCGCATCGCATGACCATCATACCGCGGGCGAGAGCGATCGCCATGTCGTCTTGCAGAGATGCGCAGCGACACGGTAGCCGAGTGTCGATCGCCACAGCGGCGGGTTGCCGCGTGTTGAGCGAGATCAACAAGCACGGCCGAGACACGCTGTAGATGTCCAGCCCGTCGGCGCTCGCTTCGCGGCGGGCGCGGATTGAAAAGGGTGCCCCCCAAGGGGATGATGGTGAGCAGCCTGCACAAGGCGTTCTCGACCGCGGCGACGTTCTCGACCGCAGACGCTCTCGACCGCAGCGACGTTCCGGATCTCGCAGCTGCGTTCTGGATCTCGCGGCAGTGCGGCAGACACCACCCTTCTGTCCTGCGTTCCCCTTTCCGCCAGCCTCTTCTCTATCATCGTGATCCGCGAGTCCCGTCGGCTCGACCCACCCGCTCATCCGGCCCGTGACTTCAATCAACAAGGAGACAGATCTTGGCCCGCATCGAAAAGGATTTCCTCGGCGAACGTGAAATCCCGGCGGAGGCGTATTACGGCGTCCAGACGCTGCGCGGCAAGGAGAACTTCCACATCACCGGCGTGCCGATGTCGCGCGAGCCGTACTTCGTCCAGGCGTTCGGCCACGTCAAGAAGGCCGCCGCCATGGCCAACCGCGATCTCGGCGTGCTGGACGGGCGTATCGCGGACGCCATCATCGCGGCCTGCGACCGGGTGATCGCCGGCGACATGAACAACCAGTTCATCACCGACTTCATCCAGGGCGGCGCCGGCACGTCGACCAACATGAACGCCAACGAGGTGATCGCCAACCTGGCGCTCGAGTATCTCGGCCAGCCCAAGGGCGACTACCAGACCGTCAACCCCAACGATCACGTCAACTTCGGGCAATCCACCAACGACGTCTATCCGACCGCGCTGCATCTGGCGCTGATCATGCGGTTGCGCAGCTACGCCGATGCGCTGCGCCGCCTCCAGGACGCCTTCTTCGCCAAGGCGAAGGAGTTCGACCGCGTGCTGAAGATGGGCCGCACGCACCTCCAGGACGCGGTGCCGATGTCGCTCGGCGCCGAGTTCCACGGCTGGGGCACCACCATCGGCGAGGAGGTGCAGCGCATCTCCGAAGTGATGCAACTCCTGCACGAGATCAATCTCGGTGCCACGGCGATCGGCACCTCGGTGACGGCGGCGCCCGGCTATCCGGCGCTCGCCACGCGGCATCTCGCCGAACTCACCGGAATCGACTTCATCCTCGCCGCCGACCTCGTCGAGGCGACCTCCGACACCGGCGTCTATGTCCAGCTCTCCGGCGTGCTCAAGCGCACGTCCAGCAAGCTCACCAAGATCTGCAACGACATCCGGCTGCTCGCCTCGGGGCCGCGTTGCGGCTTCAACGAGATCGACCTGCCGCAGCTCCAGCCGGGCTCGTCGATCATGCCCGGCAAGGTCAACCCCGTCATCCCCGAGGTGGTCAACCAGGCCGGCTTCCTGGTGATCGGCCTCGACACCACCGTCACGCTGGCGGCCTCGGCCGGCCAGCTCCAGCTCAACGTGATGGAGCCGGTGATCTCCTTCGCGCTGTTCCTGTCGATCCGCACCATGGAGAACGCCGTCAACAGCCTGCGCACCCATTGCGTGATGGGCATCAAGGCCAATGCCGACCGCACCCGCGAGATGGTGATGAACTCGCTCGGCATCGTCACGCTGCTCAAGCCGGTGCTCGGCTACAAGCAGTGCGCCGAGCTGGCGCGCGAGGGCTATCAGCAGGGCAAGTCGCTGCACCAGCTCGTCGTGCAGGAGAAGAAGCTGATCACCCAGGAGAAGTGGGACGAGATCTTCTCGTTCGAGAACCTCATCGATCCGGAGTTCATCCGGTGATCCGAGCCGCAGCCGCAGGACCACCCAACTCCGTTTCGGAAGAGTGACATGACAATCTCGATCCTGATGCAGTTCGCCGTCGTGCTGGCGGCGATCTGGGTCGGCTCGCGCCAGAGCGGCGTCGGGCTCGGCCTGTGGGGCGCCGTCGGCCTCCTGGTGCTGATGGTCGGATTCGGCGTGACGCCGACCTCACCGCCCGTCGACGTGATGCTGATCATCATCGCGGTCATCATGGCCGCCTCGGTGATGGATGCGGCCGGCGGCATCGACTTCCTGGTACGGATTGCCGAGCGCATCATCCGGGCCAATCCCAAGCACGTCACCATCGTGGCGCCGCTCACCACCTGGACGTTCACGTTCCTGGCCGGCACCGGCCACATCGTCTACCCGCTGCTGCCGGTCATCTACGAGGTCGCCCACCAGAACGGCATCCGCCCCGAGCGGCCGATCGCGGTGGCCACCATCGCGTCCCAGCAGGCCATCACGGCGAGCCCGGTCGCCGCCGCCACCGCGGCGATGATCGGGCTGTTCGCCGCGAGCGGCACACCGCAATGGGGCCTGCCGCAGATCCTGATGATCTGCGTGCCGTCGACCCTGATCGGCGTGCTGGTCGCGGCGGTGGTCTCGACCTTCCTGGGCAAGGACCTGAAGGACGATCCGGAGTATCAGGCGCGGCTCAAGGCCGGCACCATTCCGGCCCCCAAGGCACCGGGCGAGCGGCCGCCCGTCACCCGCGAGGCGCGCGTCTCGGCGCTGGTGTTCCTGGCCGGCGTCGGGCTCGTGGTGCTGTTCGGCTTCGTGCCCTCGCTGCGCATGCTGCCCGGCGGCGACAAGCCGGTGCCGATGCCGATCACCATCGAGATCGTCATGCTGGCCACCGCCGCCGTCATGCTGGCGCTGACCCGCACCAAGGTCGACGAGGTGCCGAAGACCGCGACCTGCCGGGCCGGCATCGTCGCCGTGGTGGCGATCTTCGGCCTCGCCTGGCTCGGCGACAGCTTCATCGCCGCCAACAAGGACGTGATCGTGCCGGCGATCGGCCATATGACCGAGGCGGCGCCGTGGGCCTTCGCGTTCGGCCTGTTCTTCGCCTCGGTGCTGCTCTACAGCCAGGCGGCGACCACGCGGGCGCTGATGCCGCTCGGCATCGCGCTCGGCATTCCGCCGCAGTTCCTGATCGCGATGTTCCCGTCGGTCAACGGCTACTTCTTCATCCCGACCTACGGGTCGTTGATCGCCGCCATCAACTTCGACCTGTCCGGCACCACCCGGATCGGCTCCTTCGTGCTCAACCACTCGTTCATGATCCCGGGCGTGGTGGCGACCGGCACCGCGGTCGCTTCCGGCCTCTTGATCGCCAGGCTGGTGTTCTGAGGCGAGCGGACGCGCCGCGGCGACGAGCTGCGGCGCGTCCTGTACAAATTCTCGCTTAAGGCGATATCGGACACCCAAGCGCGGCGGCTCGCGACCGACCTCCCGGAAACTCCTGATGGCCCGCGTCACGGGCAATGCTTAAATCTTCTTTGCCATCCGGCTGTCCGCGTCGGACGGTCCGGATGCATCCGGAGGTTGGAATGAACGAGGATCGGAGCGGCGTCCTGGCTGGCCTCGCCGTCTTCGCCGGCGCCATTGGTGGCCTGTTTCTGGTCGCCCGCGTCACCCACTTCATCTTCGCCGTGGTCAAGGACCCGGAGCGGCTGATGGCCGTAAGCTGGACGCAGGCCGGCATGATCGTGCTGGCCCTTCTGCTCGCGGCCTGCGTGGTGGCGCTCGTGCGCTCGATGCGGGGGCGGCGCCATCGGCCGCATGATCCGTCATCGCGCTACGCCGCGTCGCCCTACTCGGGCCGGGCGGCCTGACGGAAGCCCGCCCGCGCGCGCAGGGACATCGGCGCAGGGACATCGGCGCGGTGACGACACCGCGCCGGAGCCGCCGATCGCGAATCAGAACGGCTGCGACGAGAGCGCCGCGCGGCCTCCGGCCATTCCATAAGGCCCGGCCGACACCCCGGACGGCGCCGTCGCGGGAAGGCTGCCGTCGATGGCCCGGCGGACGACACGACGGACCTCCTCGTTGGTGAGGAAGAGGTCGTGATTGATCACGCCGAAGCCGCGCTCGGAGGCGTCGATGACGCGGATGCCGAGCCGCTCGAGCTGCGCCTTCTCGGCGGCACCGACCCGGGTGACGCCGCCGGCGATCAGCCGCGACACCGCGAGCGCCCGATCATTGGTGGCGGTCACCACGGTGATCTTGCCGGCGAGGCCGCCGATGCGTCCGACCGACGAGGCGAACACGTCCATGTCGATGTCGGGCGACGCGAACACCACCGCGCCGATCCGCATCCCGAGGTCGTCGCCGCGGCGGGCATGGACCTGGCGGAGCGCTTCGAGCGTCAGCATGGTGCCGATGCTGTGCGCCACGATGTGGATGCGGCCGACCGAGGGGCTGACGATCAGGCGGTCGAGCACCTGATCGAGCGCATCACGCGACCACATGGCGCTCTCGCGGTCATAGCCGTAGTCGAGCAGCTTGGCCCGCGACGGCCACGAGAACAGCATGGTCGCGCCGCGGAAGCTGATGCCGTCGGAGAGCCGCACGGCGTCGAGCGCCGCCGTCTCGAAAGTGGTGTTGTAGCCGTGCACGTAGACGAGCACGTCGCGGCCGGTCGGCATGCCGAAGAACAGGTCGTCGACCTGCCCCACCCGGTCGATGCCGGCGAGCTTCCAGTCCGACAGCCCGACCGAGGCGAGCGAGAAGCGACCGCCGTCGGGCGGCACCAGCCGGCCCCGGCCGACCGTGAGGGCGGCCCGTTCGGTGCCGAACCACGGCGCGCGGCCGAGGTCGACGGGACGACGATTGGTGGCGACCAGCAGAGCCGGCTCGGCCGTCAGGGCGGAGGCATCGTGGCGCGGCGCATCGGCGCCGAGGCCGGCGCAGCCGCCGAGCGCCAGCGTGGTGCCGACGGCGGCGAGCGCGCGCAGAGCCGTCCGGCGCGACGGCGCGGTGTCGTTCTCGAGCATGAAATTTTCCCGCGTGCCGGGCGCGGCGCCGTCCGGCGCCCGCGACCGTTCCCGCCTCTTCCCTGAGCGGCGATCAGGGCGAGAGCAGGGCGACGGCGAGACGGGCGGTATCGGACGACGTTCGGCCGCACCAATTCCGCCGCTCTCGATCCCGCCACTCCCGATTCCGCCGCTCTCCCGGAGAACGGCGGCCGGTCCTCTCGCTCACTGGAGCGGTGGGGCGTACTGGATGCCGCCGGTGGTCCACAGGTGGTTAAGGCCGCGCGGAATGCCGAGCTTGGTCGCCACCCCGACATTGCGCTCGAACACCTCACCGTAGTTGCCGACATGGCGGACCACGCGCATCACCCAATCGTTGGTGAGGCCGAGCCGGGTGCCGAGATCGCCATCGGTGCCGACCAGCCGCCGGATCTCCGGCTTCTCGGACTTTTGGGCGCGGTCGAGCGTCTGCGCCGTCACGCCGAGCTCCTCGGCATTGACCATGGCGAAGTGCACCCACTTCACCAGCAGCGCGAAGCCGTCGTCGCCCTGGCGCACCGCCGGGCCGAGCGGCTCCTTGGAGATCACGTCGGGCAGGATGACGTGGTCGACGGGCTTGCCCAGGCCGGCGCGCTCCGCGTGGAGCTGCGACACGTCGCTGGTGATGGCGTCGCAGCGGCCGCCCTCGTAGGCGTCGACCGCCTCGCGAATGCTGGTGGCGACCACCATCGTGGCCTTGACGTCGTTGGCCTTGAAGTAGTCGGCGGCGTTGCTCGCGTTGGTGGTGCCGCTCTGGGCACAGACCTTGAGGCCGTCGAAGGCGAGCGGCGATTCGGCCGGCTGCGACTTGCGCACCATGAAGCCCTGGCCGTCGTAGTAGGTCACCGCCGGGAACACGATACCGAGGCTCGCCTCGCGGGCGAGCGTCCAGGTCGAGTTGCGCGACAGGATGTCGATCTCGCCGCCGCGCAGGGCGTCGAATCGCTTGTCGGCGTTGAGCGGCACGTAGCGGACCTTGGCGGGATCGTCGAAGATGGCGGCGGCCAGCGCACGGCAGAAGTCGACGTCGAAGCCGGTCCAGGCACCGCCGTCGCCCTTGGCCGAGAAGCCGGCGAGGCCCTCGCTCACTCCGCAGACCAGGCTGCCGCGATCACGGATCGCCTTCAGGGTGACGCCGTCGGCGAGGCGCTTCGGCGCCGCGGCGGCGGACTGGCCGGGCGCCTGAGCCATGGCAGTGCCGAGGCCGAATGCGACGGCGGCCGCCAGAGCGGCCGGAAGGATACGAACGAACGACATGGCTACAGCTCCGGCGCCTGCTTGACGACGACCTTGGTGCCGACCGGGATGCGCTCGTAGAGGTCCATCACATCGGCATTGACCAGGCGGAAGCAGCCGGACGAGACGGCGTGCCCGATGGTCTGCGGCTGGTTGGTTCCGTGGATGCGGTAGACGGTGCCGCCGATATAGAGCGCCCGCGCCCCCATGGGATTGCCGGGCCCGCCGGCCATGAAGCGCGGCAGATAGGGCTGGCGCTCGATCATCTCGGGCGGCGGCGTCCAGTCGGGCCACTCGGCCTTGCGCACGATGGACTTGAGGCCCTGCCACTGGAAGCCGTCGCGGCCGACCCCGATGCCGTAGCGCAGCGCCCGGTTGTTGCCCTGGACCACGTAGAGGAACCGCTCGGAGGTGTGCACGATGATGGTGCCCGGCGGCTCGGTGGTGCGGAAGAACACCATCTGGCGTTGGAGCGCGGGCGACAGCTGCTCCTCGTCGGCGGTCGGCTCGTAGCCGGGCTGATCCTCGATGCGCAGGGTCTCGGTCGGCGTGGACCGCCAGGACTGCGCGAGCGCCGGCGCTGCCGCGATGGCCAGCAGCACGGCGAGAACCAGGGCCGGAAGGGCGGCAGGTCGGTGCACGGCGATCTCCCCCGATGCGAATGCGTCGTCCCGAGCCGGACCACAGGATTGAAGCAGAAATCCGACCGCAGCCCCCTACCACAGCCGCGAGTGGCGAGGCTAGGCCGGGCGACCCTCCGCGTGCAGCACCAGGATGTCCCGGACGGTCCGGTTGAGCGGGGTCGGCACCCCGACCGTGGCGCCGAGATCGACCACCCCGCCCGACAGCCACGGCAGCTCCAGCCGCCGGCCGGCGGCGAGGTCGTGGAACATCGAGGCCACCATGCCGTCCGGCAGGGTGTCGATGAAGGCCAGCCGGTCGGCCGCGAACCCGTCCGAAAGGGCGACGCCGTGGGCGCGGCCCACCGCCACCACCTCCTCCATCAGGCCGAGCAGCAGCGCCCGGGTATGGGGGTTCCGACGCACCGGCCCGATCGGGCTGCGGGTCGCGCAGGTCGACGCCGACAGGCCGACCAGGAACACGAATTTCTGCCAGATCTCCCGACGGATATCGGTGGCGATCTCGGCCTTGATGCCGCCCGCCAGGCAGGCCGCCAGGAAGCGCTCGGCGCGCGCCGAGCGCGACCCGTCGAACTCGCCGAACACCAGCCGCTGCATGGTGCCGGTCTGGGCGATGACACCGGGACGGGCGATGGTGGTGGCGATCTGGGCGATGGCCCCCATCAGGGGGGCGTCGCCCAGGATGGGCCGCAGCATGTCGTCCTTCTGGACGCCGTTCTGAAGCGACAGAACGGCGGTGCCGGGGCCGACGATCGGCACGATGGCCCGCGCCGCCGCCTCGGTGTCCCACAGCTTGACGGTGAACAGGACGATATCGACCGGGCCGATCGAGGCGGGGTCGTCGGTCGCCTGGACGGTCGGCAGCACGAACGGGTCCTCGGGGCTCTCGATGGTGAGCCCGTCGGCGCGCAGCGCCGCCAGGTGGGCGCCGCGGGCCACGAACACCACGTCGGCGCCGCCGCGGGCGAGCCGCCCCCCGAAGAAACCGCCGAGCCCGCCCGATCCCATCACCGCGATGCGCATGGTCGTCCCCTTGCTGCCGCGACCGCCCGGCCGAAGGCGGCGGCCGTCGCCCGCTCTACTCCATTGGGCAGGCTCGCGACAGGGGCAGCCCCGGTTCCCGCCCCCGGCACCCGGCCGATCCAGACGGCCGGCCCCGGCCGCCGAGGGCGGTGAAGCGATCGTCAACGTCCCTTCGCGGTTGCGAGGGGCGTGTTCTTGAACCCTTAAAAGTTCTGACCATATTCTGGGATGTCCGCCGACCGGCAGGCCCGCAGGGCTGCCGGGGAGCGGACTGGGGCGCCGCAAGGGCTCCATGACGCAAAGTCGCTGAACAGGACTTTGAGACCATGTCGCGTGTGTCTTCGCTCTCCAGCCCGTTCCTTCTCGGATTCGACGAGATCGAACGCGCGCTCGACCGAGTGACCAAGGCGGCCGACGGATATCCGCCCTACAACATCGAGCGGATCGCCGGCGGCGACGGGCAGCCGGAACGGCTTCGGATCACCCTGGCGGTGGCCGGCTTCACTAAGGATCAGCTCGACGTCACGGTCGAGGAAAGCCAGCTCATGATTCGGGGCCGGCAGCAGGAGGACAAGACACGCCAGTATCTGCATCGCGGCATCGCCGCGCGCCAGTTCCAGCGCACCTTCCTGCTGGCTGACGGGATGGAGGTATTGGGGGCCGACCTGAGGAACGGCTTGCTGTCGATCGATCTGGCGCGTCCGGAACCGGCGCGTGTCGTCCGATCGATCGCCATCACGCAGCAGGACTGAAGGTCACCCGAGGTCACGCACAGGACTCGGCAAAGACACTAGAACAGGAGTCGAGGGCCATGAACGAACACACTCCCCGCCCCACCGTCATCTCGCCGGAGGCACTGGCGCATCTCGGCGACGGCCGCATCGCCTACGTGAAGGCGATCCGCTCCGAGGATCTGCCGGCGCTGTTTCCGCAGGCCCCGCAGGTGGCCCCGGGTCTCCAGCTGTTCGCGCTGCACGCCGCCGACGGCACCCCGATCATGATCACCGACAGCCGCGAGGCGGCGGTCGCCAATGCCTGGAGCCACGAGCTCGAGGCGGTGAGCGTGCACTGACTGACAGGCTCGCGCGGCGGCGCCCCCGCGCCCGCCGCGACCGACATCGAACAGCCCAGACCGATGAGGATGCCCGGCCGGCGTGCCGGGCATCGTGCTTTCAGACATCGCGCCGCATGAACACGCGGGCGCTCTCGTCGAGCCCCTTGGCGATGTGCCGGCACCGAATCTCGCGCAGGGCCGGCGACAGGGCCGCCTCCTCTAGCACCACGAATCCGAGACGGCGGTAGTAGGGCGCGTTCCACGGCACGTCCCGGAAGGTGGACAGCAGCAGAGCCGGCCATCCCTGCTCGACCGCGAGCGCGGCGATTCGCTCGATCAGGGCGGCGCCGATGCGGCGCCCCGCCTGCGCCGGCAGCACGTCGAGCTCCTCGATATAGCCCTTGCCATCGACCGGGCGCGCCATGACGAAGCCGATCGCGCCAACCTCCGGGTCGGTGGCGACGAACAGCCGCCCGGCTGCGATCCGCTCGGCCAAAGCGGCCGCCGAGGTCGGCTCGTCACCGGCCACCGCGGCGAACCGGGTGGCGAGGAACCGGGTGGCGGCACCCGCCTCGATGGTCCGAAGCTGGTCGATGTCGGACGCGACGCCGGGGCGAATCACCACTGCGCGAGGGTCGCTCATTGCTGGATTGCACCTGTGGGCGCCCGATCGGGGCTCGCCCCGCGGCCGAGCCCACGACGAAACGTCGGCCGGCGCACCGTCGGCCCGCGTCAGGCCACCGGCGGCGGCATGGCGAGCACGGCGTAGAGCGCCTCGCGATCCTGCGAATCACGCAGCATCCGGGTGATCTCCGGCTCGCGCAGCATGCGGGCGACGCGGGCGAGCGCCTTCAGGTGATCGGCGCCGGCGCTCTCCGGGGCGAGCAGCAGGAAGATCAGATCGACCGGCTGGCCGTCGAGCGCCTCGAAGTCGATCGGGCGGTCGAGACGCGCGAACAGGCCGAACAGCTTCTCCAGCCGCGGCAGCTTGCCGTGCGGAATGGCGATGCCGCTCCCGATCGCGGTCGAGCCCAGCCGCTCGCGTTGCATCAGCACCTCGAGAATCTCGCGCTCGGTGCGGCCGGTGAGATCGGCGGCCCGCTCGGCGAGTTCCTGGAGAGCTTGTTTCTTGGTGTTGACCTTGAGCGCCGGGATGACCGCTTGCGGCGCGACGAGATCGTTCAGCGGCATGACCGGTCCGATCAGGGAATAAGGCGCTCGCCGCGCCCCCGGAGGGGGGTGCGACGGCGCGCGGACGATACGGAGCCCTCCCCGGCGCGTCAATAGGGCCCCCGAAGCGCTGCGGCACCATGGACGACTGCCCCGCGGGGCGGCCTGCCCTGCACCCGGCACACGTTGACTTTCCCAAATGCCGGCAGAACCTTGGCACGCCAACAACCAACAAGAGGCTGGACGATGCCGACTCCCATGCTGCCGCGTGACCGGATCGACTACTCCGCCATCGTGGACCGGCCCCCGTTGAAGCTTCCCGGCGGTGCGCGAGTGGTGGTCTGGACTATTGTGAACTACGAGGTCTGGGACATCGGCCGGCCAATGCCGCGCCAGGTGCTGCCGCCACCGACCGGCGTGCCGCTGCTGCCCGACGTGCCGCATTGGAGCTGGCACGAATACGGCGTGCGGGTCGGAGCCTGGCGGTTCTTCTCGCTCTACGAACGGCTCGGCATCCGCCCGACCCTCGCGGTCAACGCCCGCGTGTGCGAGGACTATCCGCGCATCGCCGAGGAGGCCCGCCGGCTCGGCTGGGAGTTTATGGGCCACTGCTACGACCAGATGCCGACCCACAAATGGGACGATCAGGCCGGCATGATCGGCCGCTCGCTCGACATCCTGGAGACCTTCTCGGGCAAGCGCCCGGTCGGCTGGCTCGGGCCGGGCCTCACCCAGACGCTCGACAGCCCCGACCTGCTCGCCGCCGCCGGCGTGAAATACATCGCCGACTGGGTCCACGACGACGAGCCGACCGAGATCCGCACCACCCACGGGCCGCTGGTCACCCTGCCCTACACGGTGGAGATCAACGACATCTCCCTGATGGCGGTTCAGCACCACGAGAGCCGCCACTTCCTCGACCGCGCCATCGATCAGTTCGACCGGCTCTACGCCGAGGGCAAGGACCGCGCCAAGATCATGGCGGTGGCGATCCATCCCTACATCAGCGGCCAGCCGCACCGGATCAAGTATCTCGAGCAGATCTACGATTACGTGAACAGGTTCGAGGGCGTCCTGCACTGGAACGGGGCGCAGATTCTCGACTGGTACGAGGGCGTGCGCGGCGCCCGCAAGCAGGCGGCGGAGTAACGCGCCGATCGGCGCGCCGGGGCAACCGCTGCCCGGTGAGGTGAGGCGGAGCGACGATTGCCCGACGGGACTCGGCGTGCGATCGTCGCATCGTCCCCCACCTCATCGATGCGCCTGGTGTCGCGGCGATGCTCTCCGCCCTTCCGTCTTTCGACCAGATCGCGGTGGCGCTCCCCGCCGTCGCCCTCGCCTATGTGATCTTCGGCATCGCCGGCTTCGGCACCGCGCTGATCGCCGCCCCGGTGCTGGCGCATGCCATGCCGGTCGCCGCCATCGTGCCGATGCTGGCGCTGCTCGACTGCGCCGCCGCGATCGTCAACGGCGTGCGCATCGGCGGCGACAAGGTGGCACGCGACGAGCTCGCCCGGCTGGTGCCGCTGATGGTGCTGGGCAGCCTGGTCGGCGCCTGGCTGCTGCTGATGGTTCCGCCGCGGCCGATGATGCTGGCGCTCGGGGCCTTCGTGGTCGTCTATGCCATCTACGGTCTCGTCGCGCCGTCGCCGCGCGGGCCACTGCCGCCCGCCTTCGTGCTGCCGTTCGGCGGCATCGGCGGCATCGCCAGCGCGATGTTCGGCAGCGGCGGCTTCATCTACGCCATGTATCTGGGCCGGCGGCTCGCCGACAAGGACGCTGTCCGCGCCACGCAGAGCGCGCTGATCGGGCTCAGCACCTTCACGCGCGCGGTGATCTTCGCGCTCGCCGGCGTCTACACGGACGGACGGCTGGCGCTGCTCGCGCTGCTGCTGGTGCCCGCCATGCTGCTCGGCACCTGGATCGGCCACCGGGTGACGCTGCGGCTGTCGCGCGAGCAGTTCCTTCGCGTTCTCTATGTCGTGCTGATCGGCTCGGGCGCCGCGCTGGTGCTGCGCGCCGCGACCGGGGGCTGAACCGACGAGGCACCGGCCGTCATGACGCGACCGAGGCGAAGCCTCGTCCCGCCGCGGCCAGCTCGAGCACGAGCGGGGCCGGCGCGTGCGACGCCTCGCCGGTCTCGGCCGCGATGGCGGTGAGGCGGTCGCGCACCCGCGGCAGGCCGATCGCATCGGCCCAGTGCATCGGACCGCCGCGATAGGCCGGGAAGCCGTAGCCGTTGACCCAGATCACGTCGATGTCGCCGGCGCGCCGCGCGATGCCCTCGGCGAGAATCCGGGCGCCTTCGTTGACCATCGGGAACAGGAGCCGCTCGACGATCTCGTCGGCCGTGAAGGGGCGCCGCGTGATGCCGAGCGTGGCCGATGTCGCCACGATCAACGCCTCCACCTCGGGATCGCGGATCGGCGTGCGCGAGCCGGGCTCGTAGCGGAAATAGCCGCGGCCGGTCTTCTGTCCGAAGCGGCCCGCCTCGCACAGCCGGTCGGCGATCTCGGCGCGCGCGCCCTGCGCCTTGCGCATCCGCCAGGCGATGTCGAGGCCGGCGAGGTCGCCCACCGCACACGGCCCCATCGGAAAGCCGAACTCCGTCAGGGCGGCGTCGATCTCGTAGGGCAGCGCGCCGGCGAGCAGCAGGCGCTCGGTCTCGGTGGTGCGCACCCGCAGCATGCGGTTGCCGACGAAGCCGTGGCAGACGCCGACCACCACCGGCACCTTGCCGAGCGTGCGGGCGACCGCCACCCCGGTGGCCAGCACCTCCGGATCGGTCCGGGCGGCGCGCACCACCTCGACCAGCCGCATCACCGTCGCCGGGCTGAAGAAGTGCAGGCCGAGCACGCGGCCGGGACGGCGCGTCGCCGCCGCGATGGCGTCGATGTCGAGATAGGACGTGTTGGTCGCCAGGATGGCGTCCGGCGCGATGGTGTCGAGCGCCGCGAACACGTCGCGCTTCACCGCCATGTCCTCGACGGCCGCTTCCACCACCAGCTCGGCGCCGGCGACGGCCGCCAGTTCGGTCGCGGTGGTGAGCAGCGCCCGCCGCCGCTCCATCTCGGCCGCTGTCAGCTTGCCGCGCTGGACCGCGGCCGCCCACGTTTTCTCGATGGTGTCGCGGCCCCGCGCGAGGCTCTCGGCCGAGACGTCCACCATGACGACCGGAAGGCCCGCATTGGCGAAGCAGGCGGCGATGCCGGCCCCCATGGTGCCGGCTCCGATGACAGCGGCGCGGCCGATGCGGCGGGCCGCCACACTGGCCGGCAGATCGAGCCGCATGGCCGCCCGCTCGGCCGCGAACAGATGACGGTAGGCGGCAGACTGCGGCCCGTCGCGCAGCGCCACGAACAGCGCCCGCTCGCGGGCGATCCCCTCCTGGAACGGCAGCGTCACGGCCGCCTTCAGCGCCTCGACGGCGGCGGGTGGCGCCGCGCGGCCGTCGGGACGGCCGGCATGCTTGGCCGCCAGCGCGTCGAGCCCGGCCGGATCGGCCCCATAGGGGGCGATCGCCTCGCTCCGGTCGCGGGTGCGCGGTGGCTGGCCGCGCGCCGCCGCCTCGCGCGCGAACGCGACGGCGGCGGCATCGAGATCCGGCACGATGGCGTCGACCAGCCCGCGGGTCTGTCCCTCCTCGGCGCCGATCGGCTCGCCCGAGAGGACCATGGCGAAAGCGGTCTCGGGGCCGACCAGGCGCGGCAGCCGCTGGGTGCCGCCGGCCCCCGGGATCAGGCCGAGCTTGATCTCGGGCAGCCCGAGCCGGGTGGCCGCGAGAGCGACCCGGTAATGGCAGCCGAGCGCGATCTCCAGGCCGCCGCCGAGGGCGGTGCCGTGCAGGGCGGCGACCACCGGCTTCGGGCACGTCTCGATGGCCTCGATGACGTCGGGCAGATACGGCTGCATCGCCGGCTTGCCCAGCTCGGAGATGTCGGCGCCGGCCACGAAGGTGCGCCCGGCGCAGCGGATCACCACAGCACCGATGCGGGAATCATCCTGCACCGCAGCAATCGCCGCCAGCAGACCGGCCCGCACCTCCGCCTTGAGGGCGTTCACAGGCGGATTGTCGATCGTGATCACCGCGACGTCGCCGTCGCGCTCCAGGCGGACCAGATCGGTCACAGGCATCCTCCGGGGCGGGTGTCAGGGGTTCGCAGGGCCGGGCCGCGGCGGCGGCACGCCGGCTCCGCCACCCTGCATAGCGTTGCGCCAGGGCACCCGTCCAGAGGGGCGAGGGAACCGGCCCGACAGGGCCTTTGTTGCGCCAACCGAACCGCGATGCCGCAGGCCGCACCGGACCCTGGGCCGCATCGGGTGCCGCATCCCGACATCGCAGCCTTGCATATCTGGTCTGCCGCCGCGGTTGACGTCCTGACAACGTCATGATGACGTCGCGTCAACGCTCCAGACAACAAGGGGGTTTGTATGCAGGGTCGAACGCCGAAGACGCTCGGGCTCGCCATCGTCGGCGCCGGCCGCGTCGGCCTGTTCCGCGGCGAGGTGGCGACGCGGCATCCGTCGGTCGGCTGGATCGGCATCGCCGAGCTGAACCCCAACCGGGCCGCCTCGGTGGCCGAGAAGATCGGCGCCGACTACGTCACCAACAGTCATCGCGAGCTGCTGGCGCGGCCCGAGGTCAACTGCGTCATCATCGCGACCGACGAGCATCTCCATATCGACCCGATCATGGCGGCGGTGGAGCGTGGCTTGCCGATGCTGATCGAGAAGCCGCTCGCCACCGATCTCGCCGCCTCGGCCCGCGTGCTGGCCGCGATCGAGACGGCCGGGCTCGACGCCGTCGTCGGCTACACCCAGCGCTTCCGGCGCCGCTGGCTGGCCGCCAAGGAGAAGTGCCGTAGCGGATCGCTCGGCGAGATCGAGCTGGTCACCTCGCGGGCCTTCATGAATCGCCTGGTGGCGATCGACAACTACAAGCGCACCGACGATCCCTCGACCATCTCGCCACTGGTCATCTCCGGCACCCACGCGCTCGACATCTGCATGTGGTGCCTGGACGCCAAGACGCCGACCGAGGTCTACGCCCGCTCGGTCGACAAGGTGCTGGGGCCGCTCTACCAGGGCATCGACGCCACCGCCGGCATGATCATGTTCTCGGACGGCACCGTCTATCACCTCAGCATCTCGTGGGCGATGCCGGTGACGTGGCCGGCCGCCGTCTACAGCCTGGAGGTCGGCATCGCCGGCACCACCGGCGTGCTCACCATCGACGACACCCACCGCGACATCGTGCTGGCGGTGTCGAAGCCGCAGTCGGAGGGCTACAATCCCGACGAGAGCCGGCTGGTCGATTTCATGGGCAGCTATCCGCCCGGCGACATGGCGATGGGCGAGCTGCGCGGCCCGATGGCCGAGGAGACCGTGTCGTGGCTCAACCGCATGGCGCTCGGCATCCCGACGGTGGCGGCGACCGCCGCCGAGGCGCACCGCAACCTGATGCTGACCAAGGCGCTCGATCTGTCCGCCAAGCTGAAGAAGCCGGTGCCTCTGCCGCTCGATCCCGCCGTCCTCGCAGCGGCGGCTTGACGTCCGTCGCAGAGCCTGCCGCCGCGGCGGCGGCCTGATGTTCGCTCGC
Organism: Rhodoplanes serenus; assembly: GCA_009720755.1. Taxonomy (GTDB): domain Bacteria; phylum Pseudomonadota; class Alphaproteobacteria; order Rhizobiales; family Xanthobacteraceae; genus Rhodoplanes; species Rhodoplanes serenus. The sequence continues at coordinate 130,738 of WNKV01000012.1, read as the reverse complement.
CGATCCTGCGGCCGCCCAGGCGGCCGGCCTCGCATTCGTTTCCATCCCGTTTCGCCAATCGATACTGGAGGATCAGAATGAATCGTCGCCAAGCCGTCGGACTTTTGCTCGGCACCACCGCCGCGGCCGCCATCACCGCGCCGTCCGCCGCCGTGGCGGCCGAGGACCCGGCCAAGTATCCGAGCCAGCCCATCCGGGTGATCGTGCCGTTCGCGCCGGGCGGCGCCTCCGACTTCGCCATGCGGCTGTTGCAGCCGGCGATGTCGCAAGCGCTCGGCCAGCAGATCGTGATCGAGAACCGCGCCGGCGCCGCCGGCAATGTCGGCATGGACGTCGCGGCGCGCGGCGCACCGGACGGCTACACGGTGTTCTTCGGCAATGTCGGCACCGTGTCGATCAACCCGACGCTCTATCCCGACATGACGGTGAAGCCCGACAAGGCGTTCGTCGCCGTGTCGGTCGCCTCCGAGACGCCGAGCGTCTACATCGCCAACCCGAAATTCCCGCCGAACACCGTCAAGGAGCTGATCGACTACGCCAAGGCACGGCCCGGCAAGGTCAACTTCGCGTCGCCCGGCAGCGGCAGCGTCGACCGGCTGGAGATGGAGCTGTTCCGCAAGGCCGCCGGCCTCGACATGAATCACGTCCCCTACAAGGGCGGCGCCGGCCCCGCCGTCGCCGACATTCTCGGCGGCCATGTCGAGCTGATGTCGGTGACGCTGCCGTCGGCGATGCCACACATCAAGTCCGGCCGCGTCAAGGTGATGGCGATCACCAGCCGGGAGCGCAATCCATCGCTCGCCGACGTGCCGACCGTGGTGGAGCTCGGTTATCCGGACATCGTCGCCACGTCCTGGCAGGGCTTCCTGGTGCCGGCCGGCACGCCGCGGCCGATCGTCGACAAACTGTTCCAGGCGATCGTCAAGGCGACCGCCGACCCGAAGGTGAAGGAGCGGATGCTGGAGGGCGGCGTCACCGCGGTGGCGAGCGACTCGCCCGAGCAGTTCAAGACCTTCATCGACAAGGAGACGGCGCGCTGGGCGGTGGTCATCAAGGAGTCCGGCGCGGTCGCGGACTGAGGACAACCGAGCGCCGGCCGCCCGGGCCTCGCGGCCCGCAGCCGAGGCGATCCCGATGCCGACGAAGCACGCCCCGAATCCGCTCGTCCCCGCGCCGGCGGGGACCCAGGGCCACACGGCAAGCGCCGCCTGGAGTTCCGCTTTCGCGGGACTGAGCGGAGCGCGGGGCGAGGCGTCATGTGACCACCCGCCGGTGTCATCCGCCACGCGGGGCGCGCACCACCGACGCCACCATTCCAAGCGATGGAGATCCCCGTGCGCCTTCGCGTCTCGACCGACCTCGTCACCGGCCTCCTGTTCCTGGCGCTCGGCCTGTTCGCCATCGCGTATGGCTGGACGTATCCGCTCGGCACGCCGGCCCGCATCGGCCCCGGCTACTTTCCGCTGCTGATCGCCTCCGGGCTGGCGCTGCTCGGCCTCGTCCTCGTGGTGCGCGGCCTGGTGGCACCGGGCGAGCGCATCGGTGCCATTGCGGCACGCCCGCTGGTGTTCGTGCTGGCCGGCACGTTCCTGTTCGGGCTGCTGGTCGAGCGCGCCGGCTTCATCCTCGCGGCCGTCCTGGTGGTGGTGCTCGCGCGCCTCGCCGACCGCGACTTCCGGCCCGTCGAGGTGGCGATCCTCGCCGTCGTGCTGGTGTCGTTCATCGGCGCCCTGTTCTGGCTCGGGCTGAGCCTGCCGCTGCATCCGCTGCCGACGTGGTGAGGTTCCCATGGACGTCCTGAGCAATCTCGGCCTCGGCTTCGCGGTCGCGCTCGATCCGCTCAACCTGCTCTATGGATTTCTCGGCGTGCTGCTCGGCACCGCCATCGGGGTGCTGCCGGGCCTCGGCCCGGTCGCCACCATCTCGATCCTGCTGCCGGTCACCTTCACGCTGCAACCGCAGTCGGCCATCATCATGCTGGCCGGCATCTATTACGGCGCCGCCTATGGCGGCTCGACGACCGCCATCCTGGTCAACCTGCCGGGCGAATCCTCCTCGGTGGTGACGACGCTCGACGGCTACCAGATGGCGCGCCAGGGCAAGGCCGGGCTGGCGCTCGCCACGGCAGCGCTGTCGTCGTTCATGGCCGGCACCATCGCGACCTTCATCATCGCCTTCGCGGCCCCGACCGTCGCCGAGTTCGCCCTCGACTTCGGGCCCGCCGACTACTGCTCGCTGATGGTGTTCGGCCTGGTCGCCGCCGTCATCCTGGCGCACGGCTCGGTGATCAAGGCGATCGGCATGATCCTCACCGGCATCCTGCTCGGCACCATGGGCATCGACGTCAACTCCAGCCTGCCTCGCTTCACCTTCGGGGTGCCGCAGTTCGGCGACGGCATCGATTTCGCGGTCATCGCCATGGGCATCTTCGGCATCGGCGAGACCATCACGAACCTGGCCCGCGGCGCCGAGGCGCGCGAATACGTCAAGAACTATCGCGGCCTGTGGCCCTCGCCGCACGACCTGAAGGCGATCGTCCGGCCGGCGCTGCGCGGCACCGGGCTCGGCGCCGCCCTCGGCATCCTGCCGGGCGGCGGCCCGGTGCTCGCCTCGTTCTCGGCCTATGCGCTGGAGAAGAAGATCGCGGCTGAACCCGACCGCTTCGGCCGTGGGGCCATCGAGGGCGTCGCCGCCCCGGAGGCCGCCAACAATGCCGCCTCGCAGACCGCGTTCATCCCGCTGCTGACGCTGGGCCTGCCGGCGAGCCCCGTGATGGCGCTGATGATCGGCGCCCTGATGATGCACGGCCTCTATGCCGGCCCGCAGCTCATCGCCCAGAAGCCCGAGCTGTTCTGGGGGCTGGTCGCCAGCATGTGGATCGGCAACCTGATGCTGGTGGTGCTCAACCTACCGCTGGTCGGCATGTGGGCGAAGCTGCTCACCGTGCCGTACCGGCTGCTCTATCCGTCGATCCTGCTGATCTGCTGCATCGGCGTCTACTCGATCCGCAACGACGCCCTAGATGTGATCGTGGCGAGCGTGTTCGGCCTCGTCGGCTACGTGATGACCCGCCTGCAATGCGAGCCGGCGCCGCTGCTGCTCGGCTTCATCCTGGGGCCGCTGATCGAGGAGAATCTCCGCCGCGCGCTGCTCATCTCGCACGGCAGCCCGAGCGTGTTCTTCACCCGGCCGATCAGCCTGACCTTCCTGATCCTGACCGCCATCGTGGTGGCGATCCTGGTGCTGCCGGTGATCCGCTCGGGCCGCGCGCGGGTGTTCGCCGAGGAGACGAACTGACGGCGTGACCCGCGGCGACCAGGGTTCGGCGCAGCGCGCGCGAGCGCCGGCTCTCAGGCGGTGCCGCCGACCGTGATGCGGTCCATCCGCAGCGTCGGCTGGCCGACCCCGACGGGCACGCCCTGGCCGTTCTTGCCGCAGGTGCCGATGCCGTGATCGAGAGCGAGATCGTTGCCCACCATGGTGATGCGGTGCAGGTCGGTCGGCCCGTTGCCGATCAGCATGGCGCCCTTCACCGGCGCCCCCACCCGGCCATCCTCGATGCGATACGCCTCGGTGCATTGGAACACGTACTTGCCCGAGGTGATGTCGACCTGGCCGCCGCCGAAACTCACGGCATAGAGCCCGTTCTTCACCGAGGCGATAATCTCGGCCGGGTCGCGGTCGCCGGCCAGCATCATGGTGTTGGTCATGCGCGGCATCGGCACATGGGCGAAGCTCTCGCGCCGGCCGTTGCCGGTCGCCGCCATGCCCATCAGCCGGGCGTTCTGGCGGTCCTGCATGTAGCCGACCAGTATGCCGTCCTCGATCAGCACGGTGCGGTTCGACGGCGTGCCCTCGTCGTCGATCGACAGTGAGCCGCGCCGCGACGCGATCGTGCCGTCGTCCACCACGGTGACGCCCCTGGCCGCCACCTGCTGGCCCATCAGGCCGGCGAAAGCCGATGTCTTCTTGCGGTTGAAGTCGCCTTCGAGCCCGTGGCCCACCGCCTCGTGCAGCATCACGCCAGGCCAGCCGGGACCCAGCACCACGTCCATCTCGCCGGCCGGCGCCGGCACCGAGTCGAGATTGACGAGAGCCTGCCGCACGGCGTCGTCGGCCGCCCCGCGCCACGCCGCCTCGGCGACGAACTGATCGATGGTGGCGCGGCCGCCATAGCCGTGGCTGCCGGTCTCCTGGCGGTCGCCGTCGCCGACCACCACCGAGACATTGAGCCGCACCATCGGGCGCACGTCGCGATAGGTCTCGCCGTCCGAGCGGACGATCTCGACCATCTGCCAGGACGCCGCGATGCTGGCCGTCACCTGGCGCACCCGCGGGTCCTTCGCCCGCGTATAGGCGTCGATCGCCTCCAGCAGCCGCACCTTCTCGGCGAAGGCGACGCCGGCGATCGGGTTGGCGTCGGTGTAGAGCTTGGCGTTGGTGCGCGGGGGCGGCGCGGCGAGCACGCCCGAATAGCCGCCCTTGACGGCCCGCACGGCGTCCGCAGCACGGCCGATGGCCGCCTCGGACAGATCGGACGCATGGGCGTAGCCGACCGCCTCATCCTTCACGGCCCGCAGCCCGAAGCCCTGGGTGGTGTCGTAAGTCGCCTGCTTCAGCCGGCCGTTGTCGAACAGCAGCATCTCGGACTGGCGGTACTCGAGGAACAGCTCGCCGTCGTCGGCGCCGTCGAGCCCGCGGGCCAGCAGGCTGGTGACCTTCGGCCGGTCGAGGCCGGCGCGGTCGATCAGGGAGGTGGTGGCGGTCATGGGGGCTCCGTGGTCTGCCTGGTCCCGACCAGATAATGCCTCGACCGGGCCGGCGCGAGGGGAAAGGCCGTGGCCGCCGCGGTCGGCCGGCTACCGCCGCGCCCGCGCCAGCGGCGCGACAGGGCGACCGCCGGCAGCTCGACGAAGCGCCAGCTCAGCCACGCGAGCGGCGTGACGGCGAGCGCCGAGCCGACGCCGAGGACGAGCGCGAGCACCGGACCCGGCACCCCGGCGGCGAGCGCCGCCGACAGCGGTCCGGGGATCGACCACACCACCAGCAGGGTCAGCGGATGCAGCAGATAGAAGCTGTAGGAGATGCGGCCGTAGAAGCGGGCCACCGGGCTGTTGAGCACGCGATCGAAGCCCGGGCACGCTCCGCCGGCAATCGCCCCGATCAGGCCGGCTGCCGCCAGTGCCTCGACCACCACGGACCAGTGCGACGCGAAGCCCAGCAGCGGCCGGGCGGCGCAGAAGGCGGCCACGGAGACGAGCGCGAGGCCGAAGCGGCCGCGATCGCCGCCGCGGCCGGCGGCGGCGCGGGTCACCGCCTGCACCAGCACGCCGACCAGAAAGCAGAACACCAGCCCGAAACCGTCGACCCCGGGCAGCCGCCAGCCCTTGGCGAAGGACAGCCCGAGCAACAGCAGCGTCAGGGCCGCGAGCGCCGCCACGCCCCAGCGCCGCAGGACCGCGACGGCGAGGAGGATGAACGGGCCGGCGAGAAGCTCGACCTGGAGGCTCCACATCACACCGTTGAGATCGACGGCGACGAGCAGCATGTTGCGGACGATCTGCCCGAACCCGACATCGCGACCCGCCATCCACAAGGCCAGCGCGAACAACGGCACGGCCGCGAACACCGCCGGATAGAGCCGCAGCACGCGACCGAGCAGGAAGCCGGCCGCCGAGCGAACAGTCAGCGCCCCCTCGCGCGACAGCGACAGGGCCAGCACGAAGCCGCTCAGCACGAAGAACACGATGACGGCGCCGTGGCCGTTGCAGAACAGGGCGACGTAGAGGCGCCACACCGTCCCCCAGCCCGCCGCATCCCAGTCCGGCGCACCCCCGAGCAGCGGATGCCCCGGCGCATAGGTCGCCTGGGCGGCGTGGAACAGCGCCACCAGCCAGGCGGCGATCCCGCGGATGGACTCCAGCCGCGGAATGAACGTCGGGTTCGGCGCCGCAGCCGTCATGCCCCCAGCACCAGGACGCGGTCGAGCGCGACATCGACGCCGACCGCGGCGCCGGGCGTGAGGCCCTCCGGGGCGCTCCCCTGGGGGACGTCGACCAGCACCTCGGTGCCCGCCTCGGCGCCGGCGACCTCGACGCCGAAGCGCTCGACGGCGCCCAGGAACTCCCGATAGCGGAGCGTGCCGGGCAGGCGCGCGCGGCCGGGCGCCGGGGCCGCGCCGGGTGCCGCCAGGACCGCGTGATGAGGACGGAACACCAGCCGGGCGCCGGGGGGCGGCTCGCCGTCGGGAAGCGCCGCCGGCGGCAGCGGCACGGTGCCGGCCGCGGTCACGAAGGCAGGCGCGGCGCCATCACGATGGATGTCGCCGGCGAGCAGATTGGTGCGGCCGAGAAAGCCGGCGACGAACAGGTTCGCGGGCCGGTCGTACAGCTCGGCCGGGGCGCCGACCTGCTGCACGGTGCCGTCCTTCAGCACGGCGATGCGGTCGCAGATGGTGTTGGCCTCCTCCTGGTCGTGGGTGACGAAGATGGCGGTGAGGCCGAGCCGCTGTTGCAGCTCGCGCAGCTCGCGGCGCACCTCGCCGCGCAACTTGGCGTCGAGGTTCGACAGCGGCTCGTCGAGCAGCAGCACCTTGGGCTCGACCACGATGGTGCGGGCGAGGGCGACGCGCTGCTGCTGGCCGCCCGAGAGCTGCGCCGGTCGCCGCCCGGCGAACGGCCCGAGGCCGACGAGATCGAGCGCCGCCGCCACCCTGCGGGTGATCTCGGCACGCGGCAGCCGCCGCTCCTCCAGCCCGAAGGCGACGTTCTGGGCGACCGTCATGTGGGGCCACAGGGCGTAGGACTGGAACACCATGCCGACGTCGCGCTTCCACGGCGGCAGATCGGAGACGTCTCGGCCGCCGATCAGCACCCGCCCGTGATCGGCCTGGTTGAATCCGGCGATCAGCCGCAGCAGCGTGGTCTTACCGCACCCCGACGGCCCCAGGAAGGCGAAGAACTCGCCCGGCCGGATCGCCAAGTCGACGTCGCGCAGCACATGGTTGTCGCCGTACCACAGGTCGACATGCTCGATGGCGACATCGACCGAGGGAGTGGTGCGGGCCTCGTTCACGAGGGTCATCCGGTCGCTCCGGGGATCGTCGGGGCGGCGACGTCGCGGCTCTGCCGCCGGTGCTGACGCTCGACCACGAGGTGGGACAGGAAGGTGCAGACCGCCACCAGCACCACCGCGATGACGCCCAAGGCGGCGCCCGGGCCGCGGCCGGCCGGCGACTGCATGAACACATAGAGCCCGTAAGCGAGCGGCGCATCGGAATTCGACTGCACCAGCATCAGGGTGGCGGCCAGCTCGACCGACGCGGTGGCAAACGAGGAGATGAAGCCCGCCAGCATGCCGCCCGAGATCAGCGGCACCACCACGCGACGCAGCGTGCGGGCCTTGGTGGCGCCGAGATTCTCGGCCGCCTCCTCGAGCGACACCGAGATCTGCTGGAGCGCCGCGTAGCAGGCGCGCAGCGCATAGGGCAGCCGACGCACCGCCAGCGCCAGCACGATGACGATCCACAGCGTGGCGAGCGGAACGCCCCCGACATCGATGCCGTAGAAGGCGCGCAGATAGCCGATGCCGATCACCACGCCCGGCACCGCGACCGCCGCCATGGCGGTCCAGTCGAGCCACTGGCGACCCGGCAGCTTGGTGCGCAGCACCAGATACGCGATCGCGGTGCCGAGCACGACGTCGATCAGTCCGGCCAGCGAGGCGTAGAGCAGCGTATTGGTGATGTAGAGCGACGAGTCCCCGAACACGCGCGCGTAATGGGCGAGCGTGAAGCCGTCCGGCAGCGGGCTGTAGGACCACACGGTGGCGAGCGACAGGAGCAGCAGTGCCGCATGGGGCGCCAGCACCAGCGCCAGGATGGCCAGCACCACGGCCCAGGCGATGAGCCGCTCGCCGCGTCGCAGTGGCCGCGTGTCGAGCCCGCCGCCGCCACGCTGCACGGTGGCGTAGTCACGCCCCCGCATCGCCAGCATCGACAGCACCACGGCACCGACCGACAGGAGCACCAGCACGACCGCGATCACGTAACCCATCGGATCGGCGATACCGATCGAGGTGATGCGCAGATAGGCCTGCGGCGCCAGCATGTCCTTGACGTTGAGGAGCAGTGGCGTGGCGAGATCGTCGAACACCTTAACGAACACCAGCGAGGCGCCCGCCACGTAGCCCGGCATGGCGAGCGGAAAGACGATGCGGCGGAACAGCCGCAGCCCCGAGCTGCCGAGATTCTGGGCCGCCTCCTCCATGCTGCGATCGATAGTCCGCAGCGCCGTCGAGAGATTGAGCAGGATGAACGGGAAGTAGTGGACCCCCTCGACGAAGACGACACCGTTCAGCCCCTCCATGAACGGGATCGAGATGTCGAACCAGTCGCCGAGCAGCAGGTTGATGGTGCCGTTGCGGCCGAAGAAGAGCTGCATGGCGACGGCGCCGACGAAGGGCGGCATGATCAGCGGCAGGAAGCCGAGCGTCTGCACCAGGGCGGCGCCACGGAACCGATAGCGCGTCGTCACCACGGCGAGCGGCAGCGCCAGCACGGTCGCCAGCACCACCGTCATGGCGGCCGCCCACACCGAATTCCAGGTGGCGCGGACGAACAGGTCGGTGCGGGCGAAGTCGACGAAGTTGACCAGCGTGAAGGCGCCGGTGCCCTTCTCGGTGAACGCCACATAGACGACGGTCGACACTGGGATGACCAGGGCGACCAGCAGGAACGCCATGATGGCGAGCGCCACGGCCCATTGGCCGGGCGTCGCGGCCGCGGCTCCGGCGCGCTTCTCGCGGGGCGCTGTCGTCGGCAAAGCGAGAGTCATTCACCTCTCCGCGACGGGAGCCCCAGGATCGGTGGACGACCATCGTGTCGCATGGGAAGCCGGCGACGTTTCCGTTTCACTGACCCAACGCAGAGCGCCGGTTGGCCTTCTCCCCGCTCGCGGGGAGAAGGTGGCTCGCCGCGAAGCGGCGGGCCGGATGAGGGGCTCCACCATGAGGCGGACACTCGCGGCAGATCCCCCTCACCCGGATCGCTGCGCGATCCGACCTCTCCCCGCGAGCGGGGAGAGGTGAACCGAGCGGCCGGGACAATGTTCCGGGGCTGACGGTACCCCACGACGCCGGTGCTCCCTCTCCCGCGACCGGGGAAAGGTGAAGGCCGCGCCGGGACGACGTCGCTCCGCATCACTTCGCCAGCCGCACCGCGTCGTCCGCCTTGGCCTTCGCCTGGGCGTAGTGATCACGTGCAAAAGCGGACCAGCGGTTCTCCAGCTCGGCCTGCCGCGCCCCCTTCTCCTTGGCGCCCGTGAAGGCACCGGCGATCTCCGGCGAGGCCGCCTCGGCGGCCGTCACCGGCATGGCGGCGACGAGATCACGCGCCTCCTTCACCAGCGCCCGCGCCGGCGCGCTGTCCTTGCGGGCGAGCGCCGCCTCGGCCTCGTGGATCGCCTTGGTGGCCGCCTTCAGGCCGTCGAGCTGGAAGGTGATCAGCTGGTCGAACAGCGCATCCACCACGGCGGTGCGCTTCTCGGACACCTCGGGGTCGAACTTCACCTTGGCGCCGAGGGACGGGTCCTTGAACGGGTTCGGGTAGTCGGCCGGTGCCTTGGCGTAGGTCGCCGGGTTCACCGGCAGGCGACGGATGGTCGGCTCCAGCAGCACCTCCTGGCCCTTGTCGGAGAGCAGGAAGTCGATGAAGGCCGCGGCGCCGGCGCGGTTCGGCGCGTCGGTCACGATGCCCACATTGGCCGGCACGATGGTGGTGACGCTCGGATAGACGAACTTGACCGGGAAGCCGGCCGCCTGGGCCGAGAAGCCGAAGAAGTCGATGACGATGCCGACGCCGATCTGGCCCGAGTTGACCGCCTCCGGCACCCCGAAGGAGCGCTCGGTGACCTGACGGAAATTGCCGGCCATCGCCTTGATGGTGCGCCAGCCGTTGTCCCAACCCTCGCCCTGAAGGATGGTCTCGATGGTGAGATGGGTGGTGCCGGAGCGCGACGGCGCCGCGATGGCGACGTGATCGAAGAACACCGGCGCCGTGAGGTCGCTCCATTCCTTCGGATCGGGCAGCTTGTTGGCCCGCGCGTAGCGGGTGTTCCACATGATGCCGTAGCCCGAGGCGGCGAAGCCGAAATAGAAGCCGTCCGGATCGTTGATCGGGAAGGCGCCGATCCGGTCCGGGATGCCGGTCGCCTTCGGCTGGTGGCGAGCCAGCAGGCCCTTGCTCTTGAGCACCTCGAAGGCATCCGGGGCCGAGGCCCAGAACAGATCGACCTGGTTCTTGGCCCGGGTCTCCTCGAGATACTTCACGCCGGCGTTGGTGTTGCGGTTCTGGACCTCCAGCGTGAAGCCGGGCGCCGCCTGCTCGAACGCCTTCTTGATCGGGTCGGTGACGTCCTTCGAGAAGGAGGTGACGACGGTGACGCGGGCGGGCGTCTGCGCGGCGGCGGGGTCGGCGGCTTGGCCGAGGACGCCCGCGGCGGCGAGGCCGAGAACGGCGAGCAATCGGAGCATGGCGGATGGCACCCTGAATGGTCCGGCGGAGCTGGCCGCAGCATACCGATCCGCGGCCGCCCGGTCACGCGGCGCCGAGCCCCTTCCACCGGCCCGCAGACGGCGGCCCGACGACGGCGGCCCGACGACAAAGGGGCGGCCCGGGGGCCGCCCCTCCTCTCCTCGTCTCCGGAAGCCCGGGCTCAGCAGCAGCGGAAGCGGCCGCCTTTGCCGAACGCATAGCGCGCGTCCTGGCGCTCCCGGAAGAACTCCGCATAAGTCATCACCGGCTCGCCCGGATGGGTCACCTTGCGGTGCTCCACATAGGTGTCGTAGTCGGGCACCCCGACCATCAGGCGGGCCGTGCGGACGGCCCACCCGGCGAGGCCGAGCGTGCTGGTGCCCGGCTCAGGCATGGGCCGCCCGTGCGCTGCCGACGCTGCCGCCGACCTCCGCCGTGGTGACGCGCGAGGTCGCCAGCGCCTTGCGGATGCTGACGATGCCGAACACCAGCATGGCAAGGACCACGCCCACGAACGCCGCCGAGAGCGCCGTGTTGATGTAGTCGTTGAACACGATCCGGCTCATCTCCTCGAGGTTCTTGGCCGGCGCGAGGACCTTCCCCTGAGCCAGCGCATCGCCGAACACCTGGGCGTGCGCCAGGAAGCCGATCCGCGGGCTGGGGTGGAAGATCTTCTGCATGCCGGCCGTCAGCGTGCAGGCGAGCAGCCAGGTGGTCGGCAGGAGCGTGACCCAGGCGTACCGCTCGTGCTTCATCTTGAACAGCACGGTCGTGCACAGGATCAGCGCGATGCCGGCCAGCATCTGGTTGGAGATGCCGAACAACGGCCACAGCGTGTTGATGCCGCCGAGCGGGTCGACGACGCCCTGGTACAGGAAGTAGCCCCAGCACGTCACCGAGAGGGCCGAGCCGATCAGGTTGTTGACCCACGACTCGGTGTTCTTGAACGGCGGAATCACGCTGCCGATCAGGTCCTGGATCATGAAGCGGGCGACCCGGGTTCCGGCGTCGACCGTCGTCAGGATGAACAGGGCCTCGAACAGGATGGCGAAGTGGTACCACAGGCCCATCATCGCCTTGCCGCCGATCAGGCCGGACAGGATGTGGGCCATGCCGACCGCGAGAGTGGGCGCGCCGCCGGCCCGCGACAGGATCGTGTGCTCGCCCACGTCGGAGGCCATCTGGCTGAGCATCTCGGGCGTCACCAGGAAGCCCCAGGCGGAGATGACCTGCGAGGCCTTGTCGACCGTGGTGCCGATCACGCCGGCCGGGCTGTTCATGGCGAAGTAGACGCCGGGCTCGATCACGGTCGCGGCGATCAGGGCCATGATGGCGACGAACGACTCCATCAGCATGCCGCCGTAGCCGATCAGGCGGATCTGATCCTCGTTCTCGATCATCTTGGGCGTGGTGCCGGACGAGATCAGCGAGTGGAAGCCCGAGACCGCGCCGCACGCGATGGTGATGAACAGGAACGGGAACAGGCTGCCGGCCCACACCGGCCCGGTGCCGTCGACGAACTTGGTGACCGCCGGCATCTTCAGCTCGGGCTGAACCACGATGATGCCGATCGCCAGCAGGCAGATGGTGCCGATCTTGAGGAAGGTCGACAGATAGTCGCGCGGCGCCAGCAGCAGCCAAACGGGCAGCACCGACGCGACGAAGCCGTAGCCGATGATGGCCAGCGCCAGCGTCTCGCCTTTCCAGTCGAACAGGACGGCGAGCGACGGGGTCTCGGAGACGGTGCGGCCGAACAGCAGGGCGGTCATCAGCAGAACGAAGCCGATGATCGACATCTCCATGATGCGGCCGACCCGGATGAAGCGGGTGTAGATGCCCATCAGCATGGCGATCGGGATGGTCGCGACCACCGCGAAGGTGCCCCATGGGCTGCCGACCAGCGCCTTGACGACCACCAGCGCCAGCACGGCGAGCAGGATGATCATGATCAGCAGCACGCCGACCAGCGCGATGCCGCCCGCCACCGGACCCATCTCGGCGCGGATCATGTCGCCGAGCGAGCGGCCGTCGCGCCGCGTCGACATGAACAGGACGATCATGTCCTGCACGGCGCCGGCGAACACCACGCCCGCGAGAATCCACAGCGTGCCGGGCAGATAGCCCATCTGGGCGGCGAGCACCGGGCCGACCAGCGGGCCGGCGCCCGCGATGGCGGCGAAGTGGTGGCCGAACAGCACGTACTTGTTGGTCGGGACGTAGTCGAGACCGTCGTTGTGCCGTTGCGCCGGGGTGGGCCGCGCAGGATCGACGCGCAGCACCTTCTCGGCGATGAACAGAGCATAGAAGCGGTAGGCGATCAGGTAGGTGCAGACCGCGGCGACGACGAGCCACGCCGCGTTGATGCTCTCACCACGATTGAGCGCCACAACACCGAGCGATACGGTGCCCAGTATCACCACCAGGACCCAAAGGGCCCAGTGCCCTTTCGGGTTGCTTCGGACTAGAGCCGTCATGAGATTCTCCTAACCGGCCGGGTCCGCGAGGCACACGGACCACCTGCTCGCGGCGGGCGCCGCGACACGCGCGAATTACGGTCGACGTCGCCGAAGTATCAAGAAAGGTGAAAAACACCTAGTCGGAGGAGTCCTTACGAAGGTAGCGCAATCTGTCTTTCACAACGTTACTCACGCAACTTTGTGAGAGGCACCCGGCGCGAAGCACAGCAAAGAACCGGACGTGTCGAGCGTGCGGTTTCATGACACCTCTATCCGCAGCATCGACCCGCAGCACCGACCGGCAACGCAAGCGCGCCGTCCGCCGATGCGCCACGCCAGGTTGCCGTCGGCGAGCCCGCGCCGTTCGACGGGCTCGCCGACGGCGGGTGCCCGACGCTCAGGCGAACCGCACCGAGACCTCGCCGATCGGATCGAGGGCATGGACGAGCATGCGGTCCTCGGCCGTGAGAGCGAGCGGTGCCGTGATCGATCCCGCGATGATGAGGTCGCCGGCCCGCAGCGTCAGACCGAGCGCCGCCACCGTGTCGGCGACGTGACGCACCAGCATGGCGAGGCCGCCCGTGTTGGCGGTGACGTCGGCCGGTGTCGCCACAGTCGTGGCGTTGCGCAGCACGCGGGAGACGAGATCCGCGGTGACGCCGCCGGGCCGCGATGCCCGCGGGCCGAGCACGACGTGGCGGTGATAGATGTCGCCCGCCAGGATCGCCTCCGGATCGTCGCTCGGCGTGACGTCGACCAGCTCGATCGCCGGACCGAGCGCCACGATGGCGGCGCGCGCCGCCGCCTCGTCGCCGCCGCCCGGCAGATCGGTGCCGATCTCGACGACGATCTCCGGCTCCGCCACAGGCGCTCCGGTGAAGTGCGACAGCGCCACCGTGGCGCCCGCGGCGAGCACCTTGCGGTCGAGCATGAAGCCCACCAGCGGCGCCTTGGTGCCGAGCTTGGCGAGAGCGGCCGGGGTGGAGAAGCCGACCTTCCAGCCGATCGGCCGGGCGCCCTCGGCGATGGCGCGATCGCGCAGCGTCATCAGGGCCGCCATGCCGCGGGCGAGGCGCGGATCGGCGAGTGGCGAAGTCGCCGGGCTGGTGGTGCTCGTCATGGTCATCGTCGTGGTTCCTTCATGGCCCGCCCTCCTCGGAGCGTCCGGGTGTTTCATAACCCGAGTCGGCGATGGAGCCCGCGCCCATCCAGCCCCAGACCAGAACCACGTCGCGATCCGACGTGTTGTCGAAGCCGTGCCAGCAACCGCGCGGCGAATAGACGACATCGCCCTTGCGGGAGGGCTCCAGGCCCGTGTCGGTGATGATGTGCCCCTCGCCTTCCAGCACGATGAAGAACTCGTCGCAGTTGCGGTGCCGGTGGCACTCGTGGCTGGCGCCGGGCCTGAGCACCGTCCAGCCGACCACATGGTCGGCACCCGCGGTCTTCTTGTCGATCAGGAACTGGACCTGCATGTCGACCCAGCCGTCGGCACGCTTCAGCCCCTGGACGTGCGGCACGTCGGCCAAGGTGGTGCGGTACATCCGGCTCACGATCGTCCTCCCAGCCGCCGATAGACCTCGTGGGCGGCGACGAAATCGCGGTGGTCGATGCCGAGCCCCCGGCAGGCGTTCATCATCTCGTTGGCGGCGGCGGCCAGCGGCACCGGGCTTCCCAGCCGGCGGCCGAGATCGAGGGCGAGCAGCATGTCCTTCTGCTGGAGCGTCACGTCGGCCAGCGGCTTCGCCGGCATCTTGCCTTCGAGGATGAAGGGACCGCGATAGCCGAGCACCGGCGAGGCGGCGACGCTCCGAAGGATCGCGTCGACCGCGGTCTCGCGCGCAACCCCGCCCTTCTCGGCGAGCGCCACCGCCTCACCGAAGCAAATCACCTCGACCATCAGCAGCAGATTCACGGCGATCTTCATCTGGCAGGCGAGGCCGTTGCCGCCGACGCGCATCACCTTGGGGCCGATCGCTTGCAGCACCGGCACGATGCGCTCATAGGCCCCCTCGTCGCCGCCCACCATCACGGAGGCTTGTCCGGCCTGCACGGTCACCGGGCTGCCGGAGATCGGCGCATCCAGCATGAACCGGCCGCCGGCGGCGAACCGCTCGGCGACGCCGCGGCTGACATGCGGTGCGATGGTGCTCATGTCGGCATAGATGCCGCCCTCGCGCAGCCCGGCCAGGATGCCGTCGGGCGCCAGCGCCACATGCTCCACGGCGGCCCCGTCGGTGACGATCGAGAAGACGAGCTCGGCATTCGCCGCCGCGGCACGCGGACTGTCCGCGAACGTCATGCCGGCCGCGATCAGCGGCTCGGCCTTCCCTCGGGTGCGGTTCCAGCCGGTGACCCGGTGCCCGGCCGCCATCAGGCGCGGCACGATCAGCGAGCCCATGTCGCCGAGGCCGACAAATCCGATCTCCACCTGTGTGCTCTCCTGATTCTGGGGGGCCGACGCAGAATAGGTCCGCTCGCCCGCGACGGACACGACGCGGTCGGAAGCCGGCGGACGCAAGGCGAGAAGGACGACGAAGGAAGACGACAGGCGACGAAGGACGACGGACGGCATGCTGCCTCGTCGCCGCGGCCGGCGCAAGCCGGCCGGGTCACCCGCCGCCCGAGGCGCCGCTACGCCGGCGCAGCCTGCCGCACCGCGAAGGGCGCCTGGCGATCTCGGATTCGCCGATCCCCGCCTTCTATACAAGGTGTGCATGGCCGACCTTTCAGCCATGCGTATGGCGCAGATGCTCGGTGCGAGCGCTTCGCCCGGTCGCATCACTCGGCGATTGACAAACGGGCCACCCACCGCCGAACCTCGCGGTGCCGCATGACGGCAGACAAGAACAAGCAACAAGGGAACGGGAGACGCCCATGAGCGAGCCTGCATCCAGCGGGTCGAGCGGCGCCGCGTCGAGCAGAGCCCCGTCGAGCAGCCCCGCAGCGGCCCGCACCCCCGGCGCCAAGCGGGCGGGACCGGGCGAGTACCTGTTCGAGCTCGCGAAGGTGAATCACATTCTCGGCGGCCCCGACTACTCCACCGCTGCCGGAGCCTGCGTCGAGGGCGACCGGATGATCGTCGGCCTGATGCGGATGGCGGCGGGTACCGGCGCCGCGCCGCACTCGCACCCGAACGAGCAGTGGATCTACATCCTCGAAGGCACCTTCCGGGCGACGATCGGCGGCGTGCCGGTCGAGGCCGGGCCGGGTTCGCTGGTCTACATCCCGGCCGGAACACTGCATTCGGGCGGCGCGACGGCGGACGGCGACGTGCTGTTCTTCACCGTCAAGGACGCCTCGCACTCGCTGCACGGCATCAAGGCGTGAGGCGCCATGGCTCGGCTGTGCCGGGTCGATGCGGGCGCGATGCACACGGGTGACGACGAGCTTCGGACAACAGAGCTTCGGACAACAACGGCGATCCGCCCCCGCGCTCCGCGGCCAAAGGCGGACCACACCAGGAGGAAACCATGCGACGATCCCTGACGGCCCTGCTGGCGGCCGCCTGCCTGGCGGTGACGAGCCTCGGCACTGCGGCGCTGGCGCAGGACAAGTACCCGTCCAAGCCGGTGAAGATCATCGTGCCCTACGCGCCCGGCGGCGCCACCGACATCGTCGCCCGTCTGGTCGGCGAGCACATGCGCCAGGACCTCGGGCAATCCTTCGTGGTCGAGAACAAGCCGGGCGCCTTCGGCATCATCGCCATCGAGGAGATGGCCCGCGCCAAGCCGGACGGCTACACCGTGATGATCGGCAACGTGTCGACCAACGCCATCACGCCGGTGCTGTTTCCGCAGAAGTTCAAGATCGCCTACGACAAGGACGTCGTCCCGGTGACACGCCTCGTCGACATCCCCGAGTTCATGGTGGCCACCACCAAGGACTTTCCGCCGAAGACCGTCAAGGAGCTGATCGACCACGCCAAGAAGAACCCCGGCAAGGTGCGCTACGGCTCGGTCGGCGTCGGCAGCTATCCGCACTACGACGCGGCGCTGTTCGCCAAGCGCGCCGGCGATCTCGACATGGTGGCGATCCACAACAAGGCCGGCGCCTCCGGCGTCATCAACGATCTCGTCAGCGGTGACAGCCAGTTCGCCTTCCTCAACGTCGCCAGCACCGCCGCGATGATCAAGGCCGGCAACCTGCGGCCGCTGGCGCTGGTCAACCATGCCCGCCTGCCCGACTATCCCGACGTCGCCACCATGCAGGAGCTCGGCTATCCGGGGGTCGGCACCATCGCCTGGCAGGGCCTGTTCGCGCCGGCCGGCACGCCACCCGAGGTGCTCCAGATCCTGTTCGACGCCGCCGGCAAGGCCATGCAGGCGCCGGCCGTGCAGGAGGCGTTCAAGAAGCAGAACTTCAACATCGTGCCGAGCAAGTCGCTCGCCGAGGCGAAGACCTGGCTCGCCGACGAGATGGCGACCTGGAAGAAGATCACGTCCGAGGTGAAGATCGAGCTCGCCGAGTAGGGCGGGCGCTGGCTCGGTTCCTGCTCGTCCTCTCCTCGCATGCAGAGGCAGCTCTCCCTCTCCCCGCTCGCGGGAGAGGGTCGGGGTGAGGGGGCGCCTCCGTATCCACGCGAAGCCCCCTCACCCGGCATTCGCGCTGAACGCGCAAACGTCGACCTCTCCCCGCATGGCGGGGAGAGGTGAAAGCGCGGCTTCTCTCGAATCCGATCCGCCTTTCTCCATATCAACACGACACGGAGTTTCCTCGGTGCTGGACGTGAAGAGCGAGACGCCCGGCGGCGCCGGGACGGCTGCCGGGGCGAGCAACGGCATCGTGGTCGAGCGCGACGTCGACGTGCCGGTGCGCGACGGCTGCCGGCTCAAGGCCGACGTGCTGCGTCCCGATGGTGGCGAGCCGGTGCCGGCGCTGCTCAATCTCGGGCCGTACCAGAAGGACAAGGTGTGGATTCCGCCCGAAAACCTCGAGGAGAAGCCGAATCCGCTGATGAACTGGGAGACGGTCAATCCCGAATGGTGGGTGCCGCGCGGCTATGCCTGCGTGCGCGTCGACGCGCGCGGCACCGGCAAGTCGCCCGGCCGCACCGAGCCGTGGTCGCTCCAGGAATCGCTCGACTACTGCGACGCCATCGCGTGGGCGGCGGCGCAGCCCTGGTGCAACGGCAAGGTCGGCCTGATCGGCATCTCCTACTTCGCCATCAACCAGTGGTTCGTCGCCAATCATCAGCCACCGGCGCTCGCCGCCATCGTGCCGTGGGAGGGCTTCGCGGATCTCTATCGCGACGCGCTGTTCCACGGCGGCATCCTCAATCAGTTCATGACCAACTGGTTCGTCACCCACCTGTGCCATCACCTGATCGGCCGCGCCTATCGCGACAATCCCGATACCTTCACGGCCGACACGCTGTGGCGCTGGGTGCGCCACAATCTCGATACCGGCGCCTTCGCGGGCGAGCAGGCGCAATGGGACAAGATCACGGTGCCGCTGTTCTCGGTCGGCAACTGGTCCGGCATGGGGCTGCATCTGCGCGGCAACACCGAAGGCTTCATGCGTGCCGCCTCCAAGCACAAGAAGCTGCGCATGCATTCGGGCACCCATGTGCATCCGTTCTATACCGAGGAGGCGCGGCAGCAGCAGCTCCGCTTCCTCGATCACTGGCTCAAGGGCTTCGACAACGGTGTCATGGACGAACCGCCGGTGCGACTGTTCATCCGCCACGGCAACGGCCAGGGCGAATGGCGCGACGAGCACGAATGGCCGCTCGCCCGCACGCGCTGGACCAAGCTGTATCTCGACCTGTCGCCGCCGCCGCAAGGCGCCCCGGCGAACAGCGGCCGGCTGGTCGACGGCAATCCGGCCGAGACCGCGTCGCGCACCTATTTCGCCAGCGGCCTGTCCAAGGGCGGCTCGTCGTCGGCCTCGTCGACGTTCCTCGCCTCGGGCGCCATGCAGGCCGGCATGGGCCTCTCGTTCGACACCGCGCCGTTCGCGCACGACACCGAGATCACCGGGCCGGTCGCCGCCACCCTGTGGGTGTCGAGCAGCAGCGAGGACATGGATCTGTTCCTCACGATCCGCGACATCGATGCGGACGGCAACGACGTGTGGGAGATCGGTCAGCAGGGCCAGCAGGTGCCGATCGCCAAGGGCTGGCTGCGCGTCTCGCATCGCGAGCTCGATCCGGAGCTGACGCGGCCGTGGCGGCCCTATCATCGCCACGCCCGGCGGCTCTATCTCACGCCCGGCGAGGTCGTGAAGGTCGAGGTGGAGATCTGGCCGACCTCCATGGTGTTCCGCAAGGGTCACCGGCTGCGGCTCGACATCCAGCCGCGCGACGGCATCGGCAGCGTCCACTACACGCACTATCACGCCGACTACAACACCGGCACCAACACCATCTTGTCGGGCGGCGAGCGCGAGTCGTTCCTGCTCGTCCCGGTCATCCCACCGCGATGAGGCCGCCATGACCGATCGATCCGGCGTCCTGGTGCCGCGGCCGTGGCGTCGCCTTCTCCACCGCGATGTGCTCGCCGGGCTGATGTTCATCCTGGTCGCAGGGCTCGGCCTGTGGGTGTCGCGCGACTATCCGGTCGGCACCGCGTTGCGCATGGGCACCGGCTACATGCCGCGACTGCTGTGCTGGCTGCTGCTCGGTCTCGGTGCCGTCATCGCGCTGCGCGGCCTGCGCGATCCGCACGGCGTCGGCGACGGCCCGATCCAAGGGACGGCATGGCGGCCCGCGATCCTCGTCGCCACGGCGCTCGTGGTGTTCGGCCTCGCCCTGGAGCGGCTCGGGCTGATCGTCGCGATCCTGCTGCTGATCGGCCTCGGCGCCCTCGCCGGCCGCAACCTGCGGCCTGCCGAGACCGTGGTGGCGGCCGCCGTGCTGGTCGCGCTCGCATGGGCCGTGTTCATCGCCGGACTGGGGCTGACGATCCCGGTCTGGCCGGAGTGGTAGCGCCGCGATGGATCTGCTCGCCAATCTGGGGCTCGGCTTCGCGGTGGCGCTGACACCGTGGAACCTGCTGTTCGCCTTCATCGGCGCGATGATCGGCACCCTGATCGGCGTGCTGCCCGGCATCGGGCCGATCGCCACCATCGCGATGCTGCTGCCGCTCACCTTTCATCTGGAGCCGACCGCCGGGCTGATCATGCTGGCCGGCATCTTCTATGGTGCCCAGTACGGTGGCTCCACCAGCGCCATCCTGATCAACCTGCCGGGCGAGACCTCCTCGGTGGTGACCACCCTCGATGGACATCAGATGGCCGTGCAGGGCCGCGCCGGCGCGGCCCTGGCGGTGGCGGCGCTCGCCTCGTTCTTCGCCGGCTGTGTGGCGACCGCGCTGATCGCCACCTTCGCGCCGCCGCTCGCCCGGCTCGGCCAGTCGTTCGGGTCGCCCGAGTACTTCTCGCTGATGCTGCTCGGCCTGATTGCCGCCGTGGTGCTGGCGCACGGCTCGGTGATCAAGGCCGTCGCCATGATCGTGCTGGGGCTGCTGCTCGGGCTGATCGGCACCGACGGCAACACCGGCGGCCAGCGCTTCACCTTCGGGCTCAACGAGCTCGCCGACGGCCTCGATGTCGCCACCCTCGCCATCGGCCTGTTCGGCATCAGCGAGATCATCGCCAACCTGGCGAACCGCGAGGCGCATCGCGACGTGGTGACCAAGCGCATCACCCGCTTGTGGCCGACGCCGGACGATTTCCGCCGTGCCTGGCCGGCAGTGCTGCGCGGCACCTCGCTCGGCGCCGTGCTCGGCGTGCTGCCGGGCGGCGGCGCGACGCTCTCGGCCTTCGCGGCCTATGCGCTGGAGAAGCGCGTGTCCGACCGCCCGGCGATGTTCGGGCGCGGCGCCGTCGAGGGCGTGGCGGCCCCCGAGGCGGCCAACAATGCCGGCGCGCAAAGCTCCTTCATCCCGATGCTGACCCTGGGCATCCCCGGCAATCCGGTGATGGCGCTGATGATCGGCGCCCTGATGATCCACGGCATCCAGCCCGGGCCGCAGATCATGACCGACCGGCCCCAGATGTTCTGGGGCATGGTGGCCTCCATGTGGATCGGCAACCTGATGCTGGTCATCATCAACCTGCCGCTGATCGGCTTCTGGGTGCAGCTCCTCAAGGTGCCCTACCGCTTCCTCTATCTCGCCATCCTGATGTTCTGTGCGATCGGCGTCTACTCGGTGAACAACAGCACCGCCGCGGTGCTGATCGCCGCGCTGTTCGGGGTCGCCGGCTTCGTGTTCCAGCGCCTCGCCTGCGAGCCGGCACCGCTCATCCTCGGTTTCGTGCTGGGTCCGCTGATGGAGGAGAACCTGCGCCGGGCGCTGCGGGTCTCGGGCGGCGACCCGACCATCTTCCTCACCCGGCCGATCTCGCTCGGCCTCCTGATCGCCGCCGCAATTCTCCTCTTGATTGTCGCGCTTCCGGCGATCCGCTCCACCCGCGAGCAGGCGTTCCAGGAGTAGCGATCATCGTTGTGCGCCGCCGAGCCGCGGCGCCGTCACGGAGTGTGCAGCATGGCAATCCATTTCAACGCGCGCGATGTCCCGGCGATGCCGCTCGGCGACGGCGTCACCCGGCAGACGCTGCTCGACCCGACGCGGGTGCCGGACGTGCGCTTCACCCTCGACCGGCTGACACTGGCGCCAGGCGCCAGCGTTCGTCTCGCGGTCGACGACGACGCCCTGGCCTGGTTTCAGATGCTGGACGGCCGCGCGACGCTGAGCTTCGGCGACGACACCGCCTCGGTGGAGACCACCCATATCGGGCTGCTGCCACCCGGATTCGACGGAACGCTGGCGAGCGAGGGCGGCGCGACGCTGCTGCGCGCCGTGGTGCCGGATGCCGTGACCCTCGATCCCGCGGTGGTCGCCAACCCGCCCCCGTTCCGCCTCGTCGACTGGCGCGAGGAGCCTTTGCTGAAATCCGAGCACGACGCCCGTCAGCGCATCTACATCGTCACGCCGAAGATGTTCGGGGTGCGGGCGATTCGCGGCGAGATGATCATCTATCCGCCGGGCACCGAATGCCCCGTGCATCACCACGAGGGCGGCGCCCATTTCATGTACTTCCTCACCGGCAGCGGCACCTGCTGGGCGGGCGCCGACCAGGTGATGGCTGTCGAGCCCGGCGATCTCGTCTACTACCACGACCGCGAGCCGCATTGGGTGAAGGGCGGCGACGCCGGCGACATGATCTTCTCGGAATTCTTCGTGCCGAGCGCGGTCGCCACCGTGTGGGCCGATCCGTCGAAGATCTGCACCTGGGTGCCGCTCGGCGTGAACCACCGCGGCGGCGCTCCGTCACGCACCATCGAGCGCCACGCGCACGGCCCGACCGCCGAGGTTTGAACTGCCGAAGTATGATACTCGGTGGTCATTCCGGAAGCCGCGAAGCGGCTGTCCGGAATCCAGCCGAGAGTCCAGAGTTTGCCGCGGGATGACGTGTGTCGCTGGGTTCCGGGTTCGCGGTGTCCGGACGGCGCGAAGCGCCGATCCGGGGGCCGCGCCCCGGAACGACGGCAAACTGATAACCCGGAAACAGTATGACGGGCGGACAGGCAGGCTCGGAGCCCGGCCTTGGCGGGGCGGCGCCGCTGTGATCAAGTGCGCTCCCCGCCAGCCCCGGACCCTGCCATGAGCTACGTGAATCCTGCCCGCTTCACCACCCGCCCCGAGATCGAGGGCACCTTCGGGGTGGTCACCTCGACCCATTGGATCGCCACCGCGGTCGGCATGGCGACGCTGGAGAAGGGCGGCAACGCCTTCGACGCGGCGGTCGCCACCGCCTTCACGCTCCAGGTGGTCGAGCCGCACCTCAACGGCCCCGGCGGCGACGTGCCGATCGTGCTGCACGACGTGCGCAAGGGCCGCACCGAGGTGATCTGCGGCCAGGGACCGGCGCCGGCCGGCGCCACCATCGCGTATTACCGCGGCCTCGGGCTGGACATGGTGCCGGGCACCGGGCTCCTCGCCGCCTGCGTGCCGGGCACCTTCGAGAGCTGGATGCTGCTGCTGCGCGACTACGGCACGCTGCGGCTCGCCGACGTGCTCGGGCCGGCGATCCACTACGCCCGCGAGGGCCATCCGCTGCTGGAGCGCGCCGAGGCGACCATCCGCTCCGTCGAGCAGCTCTTTCGCGAGCATTGGCCGACCTCGGCGGCCGTCTGGCTCCCCGGTGGCCGCGTGCCGGAGGCCGGCAGCCTGTTCGCCAACCCGACGCTCGCCGACACCTACACTCGTATCCTGCGCGAGGCGGAGGCCGGCGGCGGCAGCCGCGAGCAGGAAATCGAGCGCGCCCGCAAGGCGTGGTCGGACGGCTTCGTGGCCGACGCGGTCGACCGCTTCTGCCGTACGCGCAAGGTGATGGACACCTCGGGCGAGGCGCATCGCGGCGTCCTGTCGGGCCACGACATGGCGACGTTCCGGCCGCGCGTCGAGGCGCCGCTCACCTACGACTACGGCCGCTACACCGTGTGCAAGCCGGGGCCGTGGGCGCAGGGGCCGGTGCTGCTCCAGCAGCTCGCGCTGCTCAAGGGCTTCGCGCTCGACGGCGCCGACGTCACCGGGCCGGACTTCATCCACGCGGTGGTGGAGTGCGCCAAGCTGGCCTATGCGGACCGCGAGACCTTCTACGGCGATCCGGACTTCGTCCGGGTGCCGATGGATGTGCTGCTCTCCGACGCCTACAACGACGCGCGCCGCGCGCTCGTCGCACCGACCGCGTCGCTGGAGTTCCGCCCCGGCTCGGTCGAGGGTTACGGGGCCGCCGTGACGGTCCGGCAGGCGACCGGATCACGGGCCGCGGTGGCGCCCTCGGGGGCCGGCGAGCCGACCGTCGGCCGCATGGGCACGGTGCGCGGCGACACCGTGCATTTCGATATCGTCGACCGCGCCGGCAACATGGTGTCGGCGACCCCGTCGGGCGGCTGGCTCCAGTCGTCGCCGGTGATCCCGGAACTCGGCTTCTGCCTCGGCACCCGCGCGCAGATGTTCTGGCTCCAGGAGGGCCACCCGGCGGCGCTCGCCCCCGGCAAGCGGCCGCGCACCACGCTGTCGCCGACGCTGGCGCTGCGCGACGGCGAGCCCTACCTCGCCTGGGGCACGCCGGGCGGCGACCAGCAGGACCAGTGGGCGCTCCAGTTCTTCCTGCGTCACGTCCATGCCGGCCTCAACCTCCAGGAGGCGATCGACGCGCCCGCCTGGCACAGCGAGCACTTTCCGATCTCGTTCTGGCCGCGCACGGCGCGACCCGGCGTGCTGGTGGTGGAGGAGCGCGTGCCGGCGGAGACGCGGCGCGAACTCGCCGCCCGCGGCCATGGGATCGAGGTCGGGCCGGCCTGGTCGGAAGGCCGCCTGACGGCCGCCGCACGCGACGGCTGGCGCCGCCGTGCCGCCGCCAATCCACGCGGCATGCAGGGCTACGCGGCGGGGCGGTAGATCGGCGTCGAGATCCGCTCACACGAAAAGAGCCCGGCGCAAGACCGGACTCTTTCAGACTCTACTCCGGCGATGCCGGCCCGGCGGGGCTCGCGCGACTCAGCGCGTCACCACGACCTTCTGGTAGAGGCCGCCGAAATACGACTCGCGCGGCCACTGCGTCTTGGACCACGGCGCCGGCATCCAGGTGGTGAGCGCGTGCTTCCACAGATCCAGCGCGAACGGCTCCAGCACGGCCAGCACCGGCTTGAACCAGTAGCGCCACGGATGCCACCAGTCGGGCTGGGCGTAATCCATGATCACGACCTTGCCGCCCGGCTTCACCACCCGGAAGATCTCGGCCAGCGTCCGCTCCCGGTGCTCCACCGGCTGCTCGTGGAACAAGAGATACACGATGGCCCGGTCGTAGCTCGCATCCGGCAGGTTGAGGTCGGCCGAATCCATGTTGAGCAGCCGCACCGGCGCATCGGCCGGCAGCTTGCGACGCACGTTGCGCAACTGCGCCGGCACGATGTCGATGACGTCGAGCCGACCGCCGCCGGCCGCCACCCGCTCGCACAGATGCGGGGTGAGGTCACCATAGGCGCAAGCGACCTGGAGCGTGTTGCCGGGCAGCTCGTCACCCATCTCGGCGAGGGCGGCGTTCCGCAGCTTGGCGTAGTTGCCCCACAGGATGAAATTGATGATCGGCTGATGGTCGAAGAAGCGGATCGCGTTCGGGTGGATATAGGCCCACCAGTAATGCTTTTCGAGATAAGGCGGAATGTCGAGGACGGGAGCCTTTGAACTGTCCACTGGTGAGCCGGCCTCGGTTCTCACCGACGTCGACGCGCGAACTGCAACAGTCTGCATCTGTAATGACCTCGAAACGGGCGGGGGTTCCCGCAAGAGTTCGTGCCCCCTGGGATCGACCATCGCATCCGCCCCCGTACAACACCTTGAGAAAACGCAAGACTCACCTCGAGCACGCAGCCGCCATGCAGGCACGGCGGGGCGTGGCTATCGGGTGATTACGATCGCTTGATACAAGCCACCAAAATACGACGCACGCTCGATTTTTAGACCTTCTCCCGCGGCCGGAATCCACGCTGTGACGTCCTCTCTCCACAGATCGAGAGCGAACGGCTCCAAGGCCGCGAGCACCGGGGCGAATACGTATCGCAGCGGGTTCCACCAGCGTGGCCGCGCGTACTCGACGATCACGATACGGCCGCCCGGCTTCACCACCCGCACGGCCTCGGCCAGCGTGCGCCGACGATAGCTCTCCGGCTGCTCGTGCAGCAGGAAGAACAGCAGCGCGCGGTCATAGGTGGCGTCCGCGGCGGGCAGCTCGGCCGAATCGGTGTGGATCAGCCGCGCCGGCGCTTCGGCCGGCAGCTTGCGGCGCAAATTGTCGAGCTGCACCGGCAGAACGTCGGCGACGTCCAGCGTGCCGCCGGCGGCGGCGATCCGACCGCTCAGGCGCACGGTGAGGTCGCCGTACACGCAGGCGACTTGCAGGGTGCGGCCGCCCGGCCGCTCGCCCAGCGCCGCCAGCGCGGCGTCCCGCAGCCGGGCGTAGTTGCCCCACAAGATGAGGTTGGCCAGCCACTGGCGCTCGAACACCCGCACCGCATTGGGGTGCACATAGGCCCACCAATAGTGCACATCGAGGTACGGCGGGACCGGCTGGGGAGCGCCCCGCAGATGGAGGGTCGGAATCCCGGCCTCGGCGTTACCCGACGTCGCGACCGCTGGTTCCATGTCCTGCTCCCCTTCCCCGCCAAACGGATTGATGGTTCCGCATAGCACACACCTGCGCACTGCAACATACCGGCTTTACACCTTCGTTGTCATGGTGCGTTGACAGTGAAGGTCGTCGTGTCGACGTTGCACCCGGGAGACCGCGACGCATCGGCGGCGCGACCCGGCCGGAATTCTCGTTGCCGCACCGTCCGGGCGGGCCGATACTCGGCGCCGGCGGCCAGGGCCGCGCGGCCATCGGATACGGCCTGGCGCCCGGCCCGGCGCCGGGTGGGCGGGGCGGCGAGCCAGGAGGAGCCGCGATGAAGGTGCGCGATGTGATGTCGACCCGGGTGGTGACGATCGCCCCCGAGGCTCCGATTCTCGACGCCATCCAGCTGATGCTGGAGAACCGGATCAGCGGCCTGCCGGTGGTCGATGCCGACGGCCGGCTGGCCGGCATCGTGACGGAGGGCGACTTCCTCCGCCGGGCCGAGACCGGAACGGTGCGCAAGCGGCCGCGCTGGCTCGAAATCCTCGTCGGTCCCAACAGCCTCGCCGGCGACTATGTGCGCCAGCACGGCCGCCGCGTCGACGAGGTGATGACCCGCACCCCGGTCACCATCGGGGAGGACGCCGAGCTGGACGAGGTGGTCGCCCTGATGGAGCGCAAGCGGGTGAAGCGCCTGCCGGTGGTGCGCGACGGCCGCCTGGTCGGCATCATCAGCCGCGCCAACCTGCTGCACGCCCTCGCCACCGCGGTCCGCGACCGCCCATCCGCGACCGGCGGCGATGCCGAGATCCGGCAGCGCGTGCTCGACGAGCTGGCCCGCCAGCCGTGGGCGCCGATCGCCCTCATCGACGTCACCGTCGAGAACGGCATCGTCGAGCTGCGCGGCAGCATCACCGAATCGAAGCAGAGCGAGGCCCTCAAGGTCTGTGCCGAGAACGTGCCGGGCGTGCGGGGCGTGGTCAGTCACCTGACCTGGATCGAGCCGATGTCGGGACTGGTGATCAGCGATCCCGAGCCGTCGACCGGTGGCCGGTCGCGCTGACCGTCCGGCCGCTCCCGCAGCCGCGCGGCGCCGCTCCACCGCCACGCCGTCGCCGCCCCCGGACCTGACATACAAAGACCCTGGCCGGGGCCGGCCGCAACCGCTATGACGGGCGCTCCGGTGAAGGAGACGACCATGCCGCGCGGCAAGACGATCGACACGCACGCCCACATTCTGAGCGAGGAGACGATGCGGCTGATCGGCCGCGAGGCGCCGTCGATCGCCCCGAAGCTCACCCCGATCGACACCGGCTTCGCGGTGCTCGAGGTGGGCGGCGTGCCGTACCGGCCGTTTCCGCGCGGTGGCTGGGACCTGGACACCCGGCTCGCCGACATGGACGCCGCCGGCATCGACGTCCAGGTGCTGTCGAACACGCCGCAGACCTTTCTGTACGATGTCGATCCCAGCCTGAACACCACCCTCGCGGCGCTTCAGAACGATCAGATCGCCCGCACCGTGGTGACCTATCCGGACCGCTTCATGGGGCTCGCCACCCTGCCGATGCAGGCGCCCGAGGCCGCCGCCGAGGAGCTCTACCGCGCCATGCACGGGCTCGGGCTCGCCGGCGCCCAGATCGGCTCCAATGTGCGCGGCCGCAATCTCGACGACCCGGCGCTGGAGCCCCTGTGGGAGACCGCCGACGCGCTCGCCGCCGTGGTGATGATCCATCCCACCCAGGTGGCGGGGCAGGACCGGCTGCGCTCCTATTACCTGAACAACCTGATCGGCAATCCGCTCGACTCCACCATTGCGGCGGCGTCCCTGGTGTTCGGGGGCGTCGTCTCGCGCTATCCCGCCATCCGCTTCCTGCTCGTCCATGGCGGCGGCTTCGTGCCCTATCAGTTCGGCCGCTGGATTCACGGCTGGCGGGTGCGCCCGGAGCCGCAGGTGAACCTGAAGGAATCGCCGGAGGCGGCGCTGAAGTCGCTGTGGTTCGACTCCATCCTGCATGCCCGCGAGCCGCTGGAGTATCTGGTCGCCAGCGCGGGAGCGTCGCGGGTGGTGCTCGGCAGCGACTACCCGTACGACATGGGCACCCTCGACTGCGTCCGGCAGGTGCGGGCCCTGTCGATCTCCGAGGCCGACAAGGACCAGATCCTCAGCCGCGGCCCGCTCGCCCTGATCGGCGGCGGCATTACGCAGGGCGCCGCATGAGCACGTCGGCCGACACCCCGCACTTGCCGCCCCACCGCGCCCCCGCCGCGGCGGTCGCCGGGCTCATCGCCGACTGCCTCGCCGCCGCCGGCCTCGCCCGCGCCGACGCCGAGACCGTGGCGGCGCTGATGGCCGAGGCCGATCTCACCGGCGCCGACGGCCACGGCGTCTTCCGCCTGCCCCAGTATGTCCGCCGGCTGCGCGCCGGCGGCTTCAACCGGGCTCCCTCGATCACGGTGACTCGCACCGCGCCGGCGACCGCGCTCGTCGACGGCGACAACGCCATGGGTCACCTGGTGGTGCGCCGTGCCGCCGAGACGGCGATCGACATCGCGCGGGAAACCGGCGTCGCCTGGGTCGGGGTGCGGCGCTCGAATCACGCCGGCTCGGCCGGGCTCTATGCCGAGATGCCGGCCCATCACGGGATGGTCGGGATCTACTCGGCGGTAGCGAGCGCCAACCACATGGCGGTGTGGGGGGGCAAGGACCTGCTGCTCGGCACCAATCCGCTGGCGATCGCGGTGCCGACCGGCGTCGGCCCGATGGTGCTCGACATGGCCACCACCGTGGTCTCCTACGGCACCGTCAAGAAGTATGCCCTCCAGGGCCTCCCCCTGCCGGACGGCTGGCTGGTCGACCGCGACACCGGCGAGCCGATCACCGATCCGGCCAAGAGCGCCAACGGCCTGCTGCTGCCGATCGGCGGCTACAAGGGCGCGGGCCTGTCGCTGATGCTGGGGCTGCTCGCCGGCGTGCTCAACGGCGCTGCGTTCGGGCGGGACTGCGTCGACTTCAACGCCGACGACGTGACCGTCACCGATACCGGCCAGTTCGTGGCGGCGATCGACATCGATCGCTTCGTCGGGCGCGACCGTTTCGTGGCTGAGGTCGACCGCCATCTCGCCGATCTGCGCGCCTCGGCGCGACTGCCCGGGGTCGACGCGATCCGGCTGCCCGGCGACCGCCGGCGCGACTGCCGGGCGGAGCGCAGCGCGGCCGGCATCCCGGTGCCGGCGGCACTCGTCGCCGCACTCGACCACGTCGCGGCGGAACTCGGCGTCACCCCACTGTTCGGGCGCTGACGCGCAGGCGCTGAAGCGCAGAGTCGCGGCGTCGGCTCACACCCGGATATCGAGCCGCGAGCCCGGCCGCGTGCTCTCCGACGCCGAGGTCTCGGCGGAGCGGTTGTCGGTCTGGGCGGCGGCGGGCGCCTGGCTCTCCGCCACCGGCGCCGCCCCGCCCGACTTCACGGCGCGCTCGATCACATCGGTGAGGGTGCGCTCGTGATACGACGGCGCCGTGTCGGGCGCCTGCTTCTGGACACGCCGGCTCATGTCCGACTGCGCCCGACGCACGGCGTCGAGCCAGGCAGCCGTCAAGCCGGTGGTGATCTCCATGGTGGTGGCCTCCGCAGCGGCACAGCCCCTCGGTGCCATTGCGAACCGCAAGGATTGACGAGTCCTTGACGCTGCCGCCCCGCGCCCGCCCAATGGCGCCCGCAGTTAACGACTCCTCACCCGTCCTGGTAATCGGTTCGGGCGAGGAGGCGATGGCGCCGGCCTCCGCACCGAATTTCACGCGGGCTGTGATTTCTGCATAGGCCGGAGTCCACCGGCTTCGGGAAACCCGCTAGAACCATGCCCTCGCGTCCTCTCCTCACCATGTCGCCCGTCGACTGGGCGATGCTCCTCGGCCTGTCGCTGTTGTGGGGGGCGGCCTTCTACTTCGCCAAGGTGGCGGTGGCCGAGGTGCCGGCGATGACCATCTCGCTGGTGCGGGTCTCGGTGGCGGCGCCGATCATGCTGGCCCTGTGCTGGCGCGCCGCCGAGCTGCGGCTGCTGCCGCCGAACTGGTGGCCCTTCGTGGTGATGGGCATCCTCAGCAATGCGGTGCCGTTCGCGCTGATCGCCTGGAGCCAGACCCGCATCGGCAGCGGGCTCGCCGCCGTGCTCAACGCCACCACGCCGCTGTTCGCCATCGTGCTCGCCCATCTCACCACCACCGACGACCGCATCACTCCGGCGCGGGCGACCGGGCTCCTGCTCGGCCTCGCCGGGGTGGCGGTGATGATCGGGCCTGGCGTGGTCGTCGGCGGCATCGGCGGCCATCTCGCCGGCGAGATGGCCTGCCTGGCGGCGGCCGCCCTCTACGCGGTCGGCGCCCTCTATGCCCGGCGCTACCGCCACCTGTCGCCGAACGTCATCGGCGGCGGCCAGGCGGTCGCCTCCATCGTGCTGCTGCTGCCGCCGGTGCTGCTGCTCGACCGGCCGTGGACGCTGCCGATGCCGTCGGGAGCCGCGATCGCGGCGCTGCTGGCGCTTGGCGCCTTCTCGACCGCCCTCGCCTACATCCTGTATTTCCGCGTGCTGGCGCGGGCCGGCGCCACCAATGCCCTGCTGGTGACCTTCCTGATCCCGGTCAGCGCCCTCCTGCTCGGCATCGCGTTCGCGGGCGAGCGGCTGGAGCCGCACCAGATCATCGGCATGGCCGGCATCGCGGCCGGGCTCGTCGCCATCGACGGACGACTGGCGCGATGGCTGGCGGAGCGACGAAGCGGCGGCGGAACCCCGTGAAGGAGACCGCGGCAGACGATGCCCGGTCGCGCCGTGCGGAAACAAGAATGGCCGCGACGAAGCGCGGCCATTCTTGTTTGCGACGATCTCCAGGCGCGTTCGAACGCGCCGGTGGAGACCACGAGGATCAGCGCGTCGGCACCGGCTTCTCGCCGCGATAGTCGTAGAAGCCACGCTGGGTCTTGCGACCGAGCCAGCCGGCCTCGACATACTTCACCAGCAGCGGGCACGGCCGATACTTGGAATCGGCGAGGCCCTCGTGCAGCACCTGCATGACCGACAGGCAGGTGTCGAGCCCGATGAAGTCGGCGAGCTGGAGCGGCCCCATCGGATGGTTGGCGCCGAGCCGCAGCGCGATGTCGATCGCCTCGACGGTCCCGACGCCCTCGTAGAGCGTGTAGATCGCCTCGTTGATCATCGGCATCAGCACGCGGTTGACGATGAAGGCCGGGAAGTCCTCTGAGACCGCGACGGTCTTGCCGAGCTTGTGGCAGAACGCCTTGGTGTCCTCGTAGGTGGGATCGTCGGTGGCGATGCCGCGGATCAGCTCGACCAGCTCCATCAGCGGCACCGGATTCATGAAGTGGATGCCGATGAAGCGCTCCGGCCGGTCGGTCGCCGCCGCCAGCCGGGTGATCGAGATCGACGAGGTGTTCGATCCGATCATCGCGTCGGGGCGCAGGCTCGGGCAGAGCTGGACGTAGATCTTGCGCTTCACGTCCTCCTTCTCGGTCGCCGCCTCGATGACGAGGTCGCAGTCCGCGAAGCCCTCGTAGGTCGACGCCGGCACGATGCGGCCCAGCGCCTTCTGCCGCTCGTCCTCGGTGATGCGGTTGCGCCGGACCTGCCGCGCCATGTTGCCGTTGATGGTGGCGAGCCCCGCCCTGATGCGGTCCTCGGTGACGTCGTTGAGCACGACGTCGAATCCCGCGAGGGCGCACACATGGGCGATCCCCGTGCCCATTTGCCCGGCCCCGATCACGCCGACCTTGCTGATGTTCGTCATCGACCTTTCCCGAGGGAGCTGTCGGCCCCGGCGACGGCCCGTCGCGTGCGACGAGCCCGGCCGGGAGCCGGGATGCTCTTATACTGCCACTCGGGCCGGCCCGCCACGCCCGAGATGCCCCACCGGACGGTCACTTGCCGATCTTGGCGAGCTCGTCCGTCAGCTCCGGCACGATCTTGAAGAGATCGCCCACCAGGCCGTAATCGGCCACCTGGAAGATCGGCGCCTCCTCATCCTTGTTGATGGCGACGATCACCTTGGAGTCCTTCATGCCGGCGAGATGCTGGATGGCCCCCGAGATGCCAATGGCGACATAGAGATCGGGCGCCACCACCTTGCCGGTCTGGCCGACCTGCCAGTCGTTGGGCGCGTAGCCGGCGTCGACCGCGGCGCGCGAGGCACCGACCGCCGCTCCCAGCCGGTCGGCGACCGGCTCGATGTACTTGGCGAAGTTCTCGCGGCTCTGCACGGCACGACCGCCGGAGACGACGATGCGGGCCGAGGTCAGCTCCGGCCGCTCCGACTTCGACAGCTCCTCGCCGACGAAGCGCGACAGGCCCGGATCGTCGGCGGCCGCGACCGCCTCGACCGGCGCCGCCGCGGCACCCGTGCCGGTCGCCTGGAACGACGAGATGCGCACCGTGATCACCTTCTTGGCGTCGCGCGAGCGCACCGTCTGGACGGCGCTGCCGGCATAGATCAGCCGCTCGAAAGTGTCGGCCGACAGCACCTTGGTGACCTCGGAGACCTGCATGACGTCGAGCAGCGCGGCGACGCGCGGCATCACGTCCTTGCCGATCGCGGTCGCCGGCATGACGATGGCGTCATAGTCCTTGGCGAGGCCGACCAGCAGCGCCGCGATCGGCTCCGCCGTCAGGTGGGCATAGCGCGCGTCGTCGGCGATCAGCACCTTGGCGACGCCGTCGAGCTTGGCGGCCGCCTCGGCGGCGCCGCGGCAGCCCTGTCCCGCCACCAGCACATGGAGGTCGCCGCCGAGCGCCCGCGCCGCGGTCAGCGCCTTGGCGGTGGCGTCCTTGAGGCCGGCGCCGTCGTGTTCCGCAACCAGAAGGTTCGCCATCTCACAGCACTCCGGCTTCGTCCTTGAGCTTCCCGACGAGTTCGGCGACCGAGCCGACCTTGATGCCGCCCTTGCGGCCCGGCGGCTCGGTGGTCTTCAGCACCTCGAGCCGCGGCGCGACGTCGACCCCGCAGTCGGCCGGGGTCTTCTCGGCGATCGGCTTCTTCTTCGCCTTCATGATGTTGGGCAGCGACGCATAGCGCGGCTCGTTGAGCCGCAGGTCGGTGGTGACGATCGCCGGGCCCTTGAGGGCAACCGTCTGGAGACCGCCGTCGACCTCGCGGGTCACGGTGACGCCGTCACCCTCCAGCACGACCTTGGAGGCGAAGGTGCCCTGCGGCCAGCCGAGCAGCGCCGCCAGCATCTGGCCGGTCTGGTTGCAGTCGTCGTCGATCGCCTGCTTGCCCATGATGACGAGGCCGGGCTGCTCCTCGGCGACGATCTTGGCGAGGATCTTGGCAACCGCGAGCGGCTCGACCGTCGCGTCGGTCTTCACCAGGATGCCGCGGTCGGCCCCCATGGCGAGCGCGGTGCGGATGGTCTCGGCGGCCTGCGCCGGACCGATCGACACGGCGACGATCTCGGTGGCCTTGCCGGCCTCCTTCAGACGGATCGCTTCCTCGACGGCAATCTCGTCGAAGGGGTTCATCGACATCTTGACGTTGGCGAGCTCGACGCCGGAGCCGTCCGACTTCACGCGCACCTTCACGTTGTAGTCGACGACCCGCTTTACGGTGACAAGGACTTTCATGCTGCAAACTCCCGCGGCGGCGGCGCAACCTATGGGCTCTCGTCGGGGGCTGTCAACGCGGATGCTGCACCGCCACGGGGGTCCCGGCCCCCTTCCAGGTGCGACCGAAAGCCCGACCGGAAGCTCGCCCCGGCGGCGCCCCCGCGGCCGGCCGGCGCGCTCCTCCGGTCAGCGGTTCTGCCCGGGCTGCCAGAGCACGTCGCCGGCGCCGCGGCCGTTGGCCCAGCGCGCCGCCACGAACAGGAAGTCCGACAGCCGGTTGACGTAGTGCAGCGCCGGCCCCGACACCGTCTCGCCGGGCCGGTCGGCCAGCTCCGCGATCAGCCGCTCGGCGCGCCGGCACACGGTGCGGGCGACGTGCAGGGCGGCGGCCGCCGGCGAGCCGCCGGGCAGCACGAAGGAGCGCAGCGGGGCCAGATCGGCGTTGAGCGTGTCGATCTCGCGCTCCAGCCGCGCCACCTGCTCGGCGGTCACGGCGAGGCGGGCGCCGCCCGGCCCCTTGCCGGCCTCGCCCGGCATGCACAGGTCGGCGCCGAGATCGAACAGGTCGTTCTGGATGCGGCCCAGCATGGCGTCGAGATCGGGCGCGTCGGCGGTGTAGAGACGCGCCATGCCGAGCGCCGCGTTGGTCTCGTCGACGGTGCCGTAGGCGGCGATGCGGAGATCGTGCTTCTTGCGCCGCTCGCCGGTTCCAAGCGCCGTCGTGCCGTCGTCGCCAGTGCGAGTGTAGATGCGGTTCAGCACGACCATTATGGGCTCCGTGGCGTCGGGCGGTGGGGCGGAAGGCCCCGACCGTAGCGGGTTTCGGCGGCGAGGCAACCGCCCCTGCCGGCTCGCCGCCGGCTCACTGACGCATCGCCCAGACGGTCAGCATGATGATCGCGATGGCGACGAGCTGGAGCACCACCCGCCAGCGCATCAGCCGCTGCGACACGTTCGGCGAGCCGCCGCGCAGCATGTTGCCGAGTCCGAGCAGCAGCACCACGGCGACGGCGCCGATCGCCACCGGAACCGCGTAGACACTCAACGCATGGGCCATGCCACTCTCCACTCGCCGACTGCACCGGCCTTGCCGGCTGCACCCGCTTCACCGGCTGCACCGGCCTGCCGGCCGCTCGCCCCTCTTCTACAGGGTCGCGGCGGCGGACGCCTCTTGAACATCACGTCCCTTTCGAGCCTATACGGGCGAGCCCCGGCGGGTTCCGCCGCCGGCGCCTTTCCGGCCCGCCCACCCGGTCGGGCCGCTCCAGCACGGACCACCGATGACCAAGCCCCCCGCCCCTCCGAAGCCCCGCACCCTCGCGGCCCAGGCGCTCGGCGACATAGAGCCGCAGACCCGGGGGATCGTGCCCCCCGTGCACGTCGCCACCACCTACCTGCGCGATCCCGACAACGCCTACTCGTCCGGCTTCGTCTACGGGCGACCCGACAATGCCACCGTGCGCCGCGCCGAGGCGGTGCTGGCCGCGCTCGACGGAGCCGCCGCCGCGATGCTGTTCGGGGCCGGCATGGCGGCCGCCACCACGGCCGTGATGGCGCTGCCCGAGCCCGGCCACATCGTCGCCTCGCAGGTGATGTACTGGGGCTTCCGCGACTGGCTGGAGACCGAGGCGCCGCGTTACGGCCACACCGTGGAGCTGGTCGACACCACCGATCTTTCCGCCGTGCAGGCCGCCGTGGTGCCGGGCCGCACCCGCCTGGTGTGGATCGAGACGCCGAGCAATCCGCTGTGGACCCTCACCGACATCGCCGGCGTGGCGGCGATCGCGCGGGCGGCCGGCGCCCGGCTGGCGGTCGATTCCACCGTCGCCACCCCGGTGTTCACCCGGCCGCTGGCGCTCGGCGCCGACCTGGTGATGCACTCGGCCTCCAAGTACCTCAACGGCCATTCCGACGTGATCGCCGGCTCGCTCGCCACCGCGCGGCCGGACGATCCGTGGTGGACCCGCATCGCCACCCTGCGGGCGCGCCACGGCCTCATTCTGGGTCCGTTCGAGGCATGGCTGCTGCTGCGCGGCCTGCGCACCCTCGACGTGCGGGTGCGGGCGCAGTCGGAGGCAGCGGCGCTGCTCGCCACCTGGCTGTCGCATCATCGCAGCGTCGAGCGGGTGCTTTATCCGGGCCTGCCGCAGCATCCGGGCCACGCCATCGCGACCCGCCAGATGACCGGCTACGGCGCCATGCTGTCGGTGCAGGTGAACGGCGGCGAGGCGGCCGCCATCGCCACCGCGGCGGCGGTCTCGCTGTGGAAGCGGGCGACCTCGCTGGGCGGCGTCGAGAGCCTGATCGAGCACCGCGCCTCGATCGAGGGACCGCGCTCGCCCTGCCCCACCAACCTGCTGCGCCTGTCGGTCGGGCTGGAGGACCCCGAGGACCTCTACGCCGACCTCGACCGGGCGCTCACCCGGAGCGCCCCGTGAGCGAGCCGGCCGCGGGCGAGCGCCCCCACGGCGAGCAGCCGACCAGCGGCCGCGTCCTGGTGCTCGGCGCCGCCGGCCGCATCGGCTATGCCACCGCGGCGGCGTTCCAGGCCGCCGGCTGGCAGGTCGCCAGCCTGGTGCGCGGCAGCGCCGCCCACCGCTGCGTGCCCGGCACCACGGTGATCGGGCTCGACGCCCGCGACCGCGCCTCGGTGATCGAGGCGGCGTCCGGCGCCGACGTGATCGTCCACGCCCTCAACACGCCCTATGCCGAGTGGCCGACGAGCGTGCCCGACTTCGCCGAGACGGCGATCGCGGCAGCCCGCGCGGCGGGCGCCACCCTGATGGTGCCGGACCCGCTGTTCGCCTACGGGGCCGGCATGCCGTCCGTGATCGACGAGGAGACGCCACTGCGGCCGACGGCCCGCAAGGGCGTGCTGCGCGCCGCGCTCGCCGAGCGCCTGCGCGCCGAGGCGGAGGACGGCCTGCGGGTGGTGCTGGTGCGGGCCGGCGACGTCTATGGCGGCGGCATCGGCTGGCTCGACCGCGTCGTGGTCAATCATCTGCCGCATGGCCGCCTCGCCTATCCGGGGCCGCTCGACCTCGTCCATGCCTGGGCCTACCTGCCCGACCTCGCGGCCACCCTGGTGCGCCTCGCCGAGCGGCGAACCACGCTGCCGGCCTTCGCGCCGTTCGGCTTTCCGGGCCACGCCGTCACCGGGCGCGTGCTGACCACGGCGATCGTCGAGGCGGTCGGGCGGCCCCTGAAGATCGACCGCATGCAATGGTGGATGCTGCGGGCGGTGGCGCCGCTGGTGCCGATCTTCCGCGAATTGTGCGACGTCGCCTATCTGTGGTCGGTGCCGCATCGCATCGACGGAACACGGCTCGCCGCCGCGGTCGGCACGGTGCCGCACACGCCATTCGAGGCGGCGCTCGCGGATGCCCTCTACGCCCTGGGGGCGACCCGCCGGGCGTGACCGTCCCGGCGGGCGCAGGTCCCGTGCCGTCAGGCGGCCAGGTGCCGCTCGATCTCGTGCACCGGCATCTTGGTGAGGTCCTTGTCGATCTCGGCCACCACCCGGCTCTTCACCTCGTTGTGCAGCGCCCGGCGCAGCTCCGCCAGGGTCCGCGGCGGCGCCGCGATCACCAGCGCCTTGATCTTGCGATCACGCACCAGCCGCTCCAAGGCGCCCGCCACATCCTTGGCGAACCGCTGCTCCCCCAGCTCCTGCCAGTCGGTCTGATCGACTCCCCCGCAGCGCGGACCGGCGGTGAAGAAGCCGCGGCCGGGCGCGTCGGAGCCCGGCTCGTGGGCCGGCGGAGTCTCGTCGACGAAGACCCGCTCGGTGCGCAGATTGGGAAACTTCTCGTCACCCTCGTTGCGCAGGAACAGAGCCTTGCGGCCGTCCCCGACGAACACGAATGCGTCGTGCGGGATGCTGAGCTTGGCCATCTGGTACGCCTTGTCTCGTTCGAAAACGTCTCGTTCCAATCGGGGAGATGGTCCCCTTTTTGAAGATAGGTCGGCGGCACGAGTGGTCAACGGGCGGGCAATTCCGGATGGCGCCACAACAGTCTGTCAAACATAATTCTCCTTTACCAGCTATTAGGCCCACCCGTTAATCAGCATTGCAGGGGTGGTCCGCCATCGTGGCCGCGAAGGCGGGACCATC
Source organism: Rhodoplanes serenus (assembly GCA_009720755.1). Lineage (GTDB taxonomy): Bacteria > Pseudomonadota > Alphaproteobacteria > Rhizobiales > Xanthobacteraceae > Rhodoplanes > Rhodoplanes serenus. Next base: position 92,904 of record WNKV01000012.1, on the reverse strand, counting down.
ATGGTGGACAGTGCGAGGCCCAGAGCCCGAGCATTCTCGGGCATTCGAGCGCGGTTGCTCGGCCTGATTCTGGTTGCCGTGCTGCCGCTGATCGCCGCCATGGGCGTCGCCCTCTACCGCGACCGCGCCAACGAGATCGATGCCGCCGGGCGGCGGGTCGAGGAGCTCGCTCACCGGGTCGCCGTGCGCTATCGCGAGGTGGTGCTGGAGGCCCAGACCCTGGTGGAGATCGCGGCCTTCGTGCCCGAGGTGACCAACGGCTCGGCCGAGACCTGCCGCCGCTTTCTCGCCGACACCGTCCGCAATCGTCCCCTCGCCGACGGCCTGTCGGTGCTCGACGCCGACGGCCGGATGGTCTGCACCACCCTGACCGGCGCGCTGGGCATCGACTTCTCCGACCGCACCTACTTCCGTACCGCGAAGGCCGAGCGCCGCCTGGTGACGAGCGATTTCCTGATCAGCCGCGTGAACCGCGAGCCGATCAGTGTGGTGATCCTGCCGCTCGTCGACGACAAGGGCCGGGTGACGCGCCTGATCTCCATGTCGCTGAAGCTCGACTGGTTCACCCAGTTGGCCGCCGCCGTCGCGCCGGCCGCCGATGCGACCTTCTGGCTCGCCGCCGCCGACGGCACCGTGATGGCGCGCATTCCGCAGCCGGCCGCCGCGGCCACCGCCGGTGGCACGCCCGATCGCCTGCCGGCGGCGCTGCGCGCCGGCCAGGGCTGGATGGAGGCCGAGGGCAGCGACGGCACGCCGCGCCTCTACGGCGTGCTGGAGCTCACCGACACCGGCTCCCGGGTCGCGGTCGGCATCGATCGCGCTCACGCGCTCGCCCATGTCGACGCCCGGATCGGCCGGGCCTTGCTGATCGTCGCGGTGGCGCTGCTCGTCGCCATCATGATGGGCCTCGCCATGGCCCGGCGGATCGCCGATCCGCTCACCGCGCTGACCGCCGGCGCCGAGGCGGCACGCCGGTCCTCGGCGACATCGCTACCCGTCGTCGGCGGCTATGCCGAGATCGATTCGCTGTCGCGCTCGCTCGCCGCCCTGCTGGGCGAGGCGCGCCAACGCGAGGAGGCCCTGGTGACGGCTCGCCGCGAGGCCGAGCAAGCCTCCGAGGAGGCGCGCGCCGCCCATTCCCGGCTGCGCGAGGCGATCGAGGCGGTGCCGGTGGGCCTCGCCTTCTTCGACGCGAACGACCGTTTCGTGTTGTGGAACAAGCTCTACGAGGAGCTCTACGGCGGCCATCCGATGCCGATCCAGGTCGGCGACCGGCTGGAAGACCGGCTGCGGGCTCGCATCGAGCGCGGCCTGGTGGTGGACGCTCACGGCCGCGAGGGCACCTGGCTGGCCGAGCGCATGGCCAAGTTCCGCGCCCATGCGGGCAGCCACGAGCAACAGCTCTTCGGCGACCGCTGGCTCCGGGTCGAGGAGCGCCGCACCAGCGACGGCGGGTCGATCGGCATCCGCATCGACATCACCGAGCTGAAGCGCAGCGAGCAGTCGTTCCGTCTGCTGTTCGACGCCAACCCGGTGCCGATGTGGGTGTTCGACCGCGAGACGCTGCGCTTCCTCGCCGTCAACGATGCGGCCATCAAGCACTACGGCTACAGCCGCGAGCAGTTCCTGGCGATGACGCTGCTCGACATCCGCGATCCGGTCGACCATCACGATGTCAGCATCGCGGCCCGCTCCGAGCACGCCTCGCGCGGCGAGCGCGTGTGGCGGCATCGGCGCGCCGACGGCAGCGAGATCCTGATCCAGGCCTACACCCGGGTGCTGACCCACGAGGGCCGCCCGGCCAAGCTCGGCGCCCTGATCGACATCACCCAGCGCTGGCACGACGAGGCCCGCATCCGCCATCTCGCCCACTACGACGGCTTGACCGAGCTCGCCAACCGCACCCTGTTCCGCGCCCGGCTGGAGCAGGCGCTGCGCCGTGGCCGCTCCGTGGACGACGGGATTGCGCTGATCTGCCTCGATCTCGACGGCTTCAAGGACGTCAACGACACGCTCGGTCACCCGATCGGCGACGAGCTGCTGAAGCGCATCGGCCTGCGGCTGCGCCAGTGCGTGCGGCCGCAAGACACCGCGGCCCGCATCGGCGGCGACGAGTTCGCCGTCGTGCAGGACGGGATCGCCAGCAAGGAGGACGCCCGCCGCCTCGCCGAGCACCTGATCGCCGCCATCAGCGCGCCCTATGTCATCGACAGCCACGAGATCACGGTGACGCCGAGCGTCGGCATCGCCACCACGCTGGACGACGCCGGGGGCGCCGACGAGCTGCTCAACCATGCCGACATGGCGCTCTACCGGGCGAAGACGCGCGGCCGGCGCAGCCACTGCTTCTTCGCTCCCGAGATGGATGCCGAGCTGAAGGCGCGCCGCACCCTGGAGACACAGCTCCGCATCGCCTTCGAAAAAGGCCAGTTCGAGGTCCATTATCAGCCCTGGGTCGATCTCGCCGACAACCGCATCAGCGGCTTCGAGGCGCTGCTGCGCTGGACCCACCCGGAGCGCGGGGCGGTGTCGCCGGCGGAGTTCATCCCGATCGCCGAGGCGACCGGGCTGATCGTGCCGCTCGGCGACTGGGTGCTGCGCCGAGCCTGCGAGGACGCCGCCCGCTGGCCCCAGCCGATCAAGCTCGCCGTCAACCTGTCGCCGGTCCAGTTCCGCAGCGGCGACATCGTCGAGAGCGTGCGGGCCGTCATGCTTCGCAGCGGCCTCGATCCCGCCCGCATCGAGCTGGAGATCACCGAGACGGTGCTGCTCGAGGACAACGCCTCCAACCTCGCCACCCTGCACGCCCTGCGCCGGCTCGGTGTCCGCATCGCCATGGACGATTTCGGCACCGGCTACTCGTCGCTCGGCTATCTGCGCCGCTTCCCGTTCGACAAGATCAAGATCGACCGCTCTTTCGTCAGCGAGCTTCCCGGCAATTCCGACTGCCTCACCATCACGCGCGGCGTCGCCGATCTCGCCGCCGGCCTCGGCATGACGACCATCGCGGAAGGCGTCGAGACCACCGGCCAGCAGGACATCCTGCGCGCCATCGGCTGCACCCACGGGCAAGGTTATCTGTTCGGCCGGGCCATGACGGCGACGGCCGCCGCCGACCGGCTCGCCGGTGACCGCCGCATCGCCGCCGCCTGACGCGCCGACCGAGCCCGCGCCGTCTCCGATACGTTCGATCGGACGGTACGCCGGGCGATCCCCCTCGCGAACGATCGTCTGCACCGATCGGGATTGATCAGAAATCAACCAACTTCAGTCGCTCTGCTTTCCGAAGTGTTGCAGAATGCTGAAGTTATGCGGACAGCAACTTTTTCCGGCTAAGGTCCCGTCGATGTCACGCGGGGTCACGCTTTGCCCAGCTCGCTGTCGTTCCGATGGATCATCCTCGTCGTCCTGACCGTCTGCGGCCTGGCGAGCGGCATCGTGGGCCTGTCGATCTGGCGCAACCGTGCCGACGACATCGACCGCGCCCTGCGCCACGCGGCCGACACGATGAGCTTCATGGCCGATCAGATCGACCGGATCGTCCAGGACATCGACGAGATCCTGATCCAGTATCGCAAGCAGGCCGAGGTGCTCGACATCGCCACGGACGACGAGTTCCGGCAGTACTTCACCGCCCCGCGTCGGTACGACCTGCGTGGCGCCATGGTGGCCAGCCTGGGACGAGTCCCCGATGCCCGCCACCTGGTGATCTCCGACAGCCGCGGCGACGTGGTGATGTCGACCAACTTCGGTCATGACACGCCCAGCATCGGCGATCGCCCGTTCTTCCACATTCTGGCCGGCGCCAAGGACGACCAGCTCGTCGTCTCGGGCCCGTTTCTCGGCCCCCTCAGCGGCGTTCCGGTGCTGGTGTTCGCCCGTCGCATCAACGGAACCGAAGGTGCGTTCCGCGGCACCATCCATCTCAGCGTGACGATGGAGCATTTCGAGCGCGCCTTCCGGGCTACCGGGCAATCCCACGGCGAGACGATGACGCTGATGCACCGGACCAGCCGCGAGATCGTCCGCATCCCGGACGGCCCCACCCCCGGCGCGATGCCCTTCGACTGGCATCGCGCCGTGGCGGCCGGTGGCGGCTCCTTCCGGATGGCGCTCAAGGCCGGCCGCGAGCCCCAGTGGGCCACCGTGCAGCCGCTCGCGCGGGTTCCGCTCGTCATCACGCTGACGGTGCCGGAGGCCCACATCCTGGCGAACTGGCGTTCCCAGTCGATCGGGACGGCGCTCGGCGCTGCGGGCTTTCTCGGCTGCCTGCTGGCGCTGCTCGGCGTGATCGGTCGCCAGATCCGGCGCCTGTCGGAATCGCGCTCGGAGCTCGCCGGCGCCAACCGCGCCCTCGCGGCGGCCCTCGACAACATGTCGCACGGCCTCTGCCTGTTCGACGCCGACGGCGTCCTTCGCGTGTGCAACGAGCGCTTCCGCCGCATCTACGGCATCGCCGATCCGATCCCCCTGGGCACGCACCGCCACGCCATCGAGGCGATGTGCCGGGCGCGGCTGCGCCACCAGCCGGACTCTTCCGAAGGGGGCCGTCCGGACGACATCGACACCGACACGGCCGACGATCCGACCGATCGCATCTACGAGCTCGCCGACGGTCGCGTCGTTGCGGTGAACTGCCACCGTCTCGCCCAGGGCGAGTGGCTGGAGATGCACGAGGACGTCACCGAGCAGCGTCGCTATCAGTCGAGGATCGAGTTCCTGGCCCGCCGCGATCCGCTGACCGGCACGGCCAATCGCGCCGAGTTCCTCGACCGCCTGCAAAACGTGCAGCGTCTCGCGCGACGACGGAGCGGCACCGTGACGGTGCTGATGATCGATCTCGACCGCTTCAAGGACGTCAACGACACGCTCGGCCACCCCGCCGGTGACGCGCTGCTGCGCGAGACGACGGCGCGCATCACCGCCTGCATCAGCCCGCACGATACCTTGGCGCGCCTCGGCGGCGACGAATTCGCGGTGCTGTGCGGCGCCGCCCCGCAGGCCGGAGACCGGCCCGGCGACGCTCTGAGGCGGGCCGAGGAGCACGCGGCGAAGCTCGCTACCGCCATCGTGGCGGCCCTGCGCGAGCCCTACGACATCGACGGCAACGCGGCGAGCATCAGCGCCAGCATCGGCATCGCCATCGCGGCCGCGCCGGCCGAGACCCCGACCGACCTGATGAAGAACGCCGACATCGCCCTGTACGAGGCCAAGGCGCGCGGACGGGACAATTTCTGCATGTTCGTGCCGGACATGAAGGATGCGGTGGAGGAGCGGCTGCGGCTGGAGAGCGACCTTCACCTCGCCGTCCAGCAGAGCCAGTTCATGCTGTACTACCAGCCGATCATCGACGTGGTGACGGGCCAGGTCTCCGGCGTCGAGGCGCTGGTGCGGTGGAGCCATCCGGAGCGGGGCGAGATGTCGCCGTCAGAGTTCATCCCGATCGCCGAGCAGACCGGGCTGATCGTGCCGCTGGGCGACTGGATTCTGCGACAGGCCTGCCTCGATGCCATGCGGTGGCCGAGCGACGTATCGCTGTCCGTCAACATCTCGGCCGTCCAACTGCGGGGCGCCAACCTGCTCGACACCATCATGGCGACCCTGGAGGAGACCGGCCTGCCGCCGACCCGGCTGGAGATCGAGATCACCGAGAACGTCCTGCTGGAGCAGAGCGCCGGCAACATCTCGGTGCTGCGGCAGCTCAAGGAGCTCGGCATCGCCGTGGTGCTCGACGACTTCGGCACCGGCTACGCCTCGCTCGGCTATCTCACCGTCTTCCCGTTCGACAAGCTGAAGATCGACCGCACCTTCATCCAGGAGCTGGCGACGCGCTCGGACTGCATGGCGGTGGTCGGCTCGGCCGCGCGGCTCGGCCGCAGCCTGGGCATGAGCGTAGTGGCCGAGGGGGTCGAGGCGATCGAGCACGTCGAGTGGCTGCGCTCGGCCGGCGTCGTGCAAGTGCAGGGCTTCTGCTTCAGCCCGCCGGTGCCGGCCGCCGAGCTGCGCTTCGGCGACATGTTCGAGACGTTCGAGAGCCACGCCGAGCCGGAACGGACGCCCAAGGGCGGCTCCGAGGGCGGCTCCAAGGTCGCATCGGCCGCCTGATCCTCAGCCCGCGGCCCTCTACAGCCGGCATCCCCAAGGACCCGAGGACCGCGGCGCGAGCGTCGCCGGCGGGTGATGAGCGCGGCCTCGCCCGACGAGACGCCCGCGTCGCGGGCGCCTCGGGGCAGGCGAAGCGCGTGTCTTCGATCGCGCCGCCGTCAGTTCCGCTGATCGAGCAGCCGGCGGGCGATCACCTGCGCCTGGATCTCGGCGGCGCCCTCGAAGATCGACAGGATGCGGGCGTCACACAGGAGCCGCGACACCTTGTATTCGAGCGCGAAGCCGTTGCCGCCGTGGATCTGCACGGCGTTGTCGGCGGCCGCCCACGCGACCCGCGCGGCGAGCAGCTTGGCCATGCCGGCCTCCAGGTCGCAGCGCTTGCCCTCATCCTTCTCCTTGGCGGCGAAGTAGGTGATCTGGCGGGCGATCATGATCTCCGCCGCCATCATGGCGATCTTGTCGGAGACGCGCGGGAACTCGACCAGTGGGCGGCCGAACTGGATGCGGGTCTCGGCATAGGCGAGGCCCTCCTCCATGGCGGCCTGGGCCACCCCGATGGCGCGTGCCGCGGTTTGGATGCGGGCCGCCTCGAAGGTCTGCATGAGCTGCTTGAAGCCCTGCCCCTCGGTGCCGCCGAGCAGGTTGGCGGCCGGCACCGTGAAACCGTCGAAGGCGATCTCGTACTCCTTCATGCCGCGATAGCCGAGGACCTCGATCTCGGTGCCGGACATGCCCTCGGCCGGGAACGGATTGGCGTCGTCGCCGCGCGGCTTCTCGGCGAGCAGCATCGACAGGCCCTGATAGCCGGCGTCCTTGGGATTGGTGCGGACCAGCAGCGTCATCAGGTCGGCGCGCACCGGGTGGGTGATCCAGGTCTTGTTGCCGTTGACCACGTAGACGTCGCCCTCGCGGGTGGCGCGAGTGCGCAGCGAGGCGAGGTCGGAGCCGGTGTTGGGCTCGGTGAACACCGCGGTCGGCAGGATCTCGCCGGAGGCGATCTTGGGCAGCCAGTGCTGCTTCTGCTCGTCGGTGCCGCCGCACAGGATCAGCTCGGCGGCGATCTCCGAGCGGGTGCCGAGCGAGCCGACCCCGATATAGCCGCGTGAAAGCTCCTCGGAGACGACGCACATGGACTCCTTGCCGAGCCCGAGGCCGCCATACTCCTCCGGGATCGTCAGCCCGAACACGCCGAGCTCGGCCATGTGGGCGATGGTCTCCATCGGGATGTAGGCGTTGGCGCGATGCCAGCCATGGGCGTGCGGCACCACCTCGGAGTCGGCGAACTTCCGCATCTGGTCGCGGATCTGCTCGTAGGTGTCCTCGAGCCCGCAATCGCCGACCGTCGCGCCGTGGTGCTGGCGCATCAGCTCGACCAGGCGGGCGCGGTTCTCGGGCGTGTTGCCGGTGGCCGCGAGGGCGTCCAGGGTCGGGCCGAGGCGGCGCAGCACGTCGGCGGTGTCGAGGCCGAGGTCGGCCGGGCGGACGAACTCGGTCTGGCTCATCGGAATGCCGCCGGCCACCTGGGCGACGTACTCGCCGAGGCCGATGCGGACCACCAGGTCCTCGATCTCGCCGAATCGCCCGGCCGCGATGCCGCGCTCCGTGTAGGCGGCGAGCTGGCGGACCGCCTCCACATAGGTGGCGAGCCAGGCGAGGCCATGGACGGCCCGCTGCTCGCGATCGATCAGCCGCGCCCCGGCCCCACCGGCCGCGATGCGGGCGCGGACCGCGCTGATCGCGTCGGCCAGCACGGCATCGAGGGCCACGGTCGCCTGGCTGGCAATGGCCACGAGATCGGGGCCGGTTTCGGAACGCTTGGCGGCAAACGACATCGAAATCTCCGAATAGGCGCCGTGCGACCGCCGGCGCGGACGCCGGGGTCCGCGATCGCCACTTGATGCAAAATCGACTTGACCCCTAATGATTGCATCTTTTCGCACCTGCGTGGAGAGAAAATCCTGCGGCCGGGGTGGGACGAATCCGCCCGCGGCCGAGGCCGCCTGGACCGGATCATGCTCTTGCGTCTTTTGAAGATTCCGGCCCGGATCGCGGCCGACGCTTTCCTGGCCTTCAGCCGCGACGACGGCTGGGCGATCGCCAGCCACATCGCCCTGTCGACCCTGATGTCGCTGTTTCCGTTCCTGATCTTCGTCACCGCCCTGACCGGCTATTTCGGCACCCAGGACCTCGCCGACCAGGTCGCCCTGCTGCTCCTCGAAGCCTGGCCCGAGGAGGTGTCGGGGCCGATCGCCAGCGAGATCGAGAGCGTGCTGACCACAGCCCATGGCGGGCTGCTCACGGTCGGCGCCGGCCTCGCGGTCTACTTCTCGTCGAGCGGGGTGGAGAGCCTGCGCATCGGCCTCAACCGCAGCTACGAGGTGATCGAGACGCGGCCGTGGTGGCTGCTGCGCCTCGAATCGATCGGCTACGTGCTGGTCGGCGCCGTCGGGCTGATCGTGCTGGCGCTGCTGATCGTGCTCGGGCCGCTCATCTACAACGGGCTGGTGCCGTGGTTCCCCAATCTCAAGCAGTTCGAGGTGTCGCTCACGGTGGCGCGCTTCGGCGTCGCCACGGTGATTCTGGTGGTGTCGCTGACGCTGATTCACAAATGGCTGCCGGCCGGCCGCCGCACGCTGGACGAGATCGCGCCCGGCGTCGCCGTCACGCTCGCCATGTGGCTGATCACCGGCGTGCTGTTCGGCCGCTACCTGTCGGAGTTCGCGTCCGCCTACGTGTCGATGTATGCGGGTCTCGCCTCGGCGATGATCGCGCTCGTGTTCCTGTACTGGACAGCGACCATCTTCGTCTATGGAGCGGCCCTGAACCAGGCGGTGATGCGCCATCGCAATGCCGCGCGGGAGAATCGCGCCAAGAGCGCGGCGACGCGCGAATCGTGACACGAAGAGCGCGGCCGCACGCGACTTGTGACGCGCCGGAGAGGAACGGCACATCCCGCGGGCGGCGCGCCCGGCCGCCGCGACGGCACCGGCGGACACCCTGTGGATGGCGATTTCCTGCGATGCCGCGCGGGTTTTCGTGGTCTGCGGCAGCACCGCCCCGGCGCCGCTGCGACGGCCTGCCGCGCTGCCAAAGTGCCGCCTTAGTTTTGGTTGCTAATCGGTAAATCGACTTGCCGCCGACGCACGGGGGTGTGGGGGTGCCGAGGCGCGGTGATGGCGACGATCCGACCCGATCGGGGTCGTCGCCATCACTGCCCGCCCGGTGGCGATTTCCTTCGGTCGGTCTTCCTGCGACCGGATCGCTCAGCAAGCCATCGACCTGATCACGTCCGGCGGCGCCTCGGTGCTGTCGGCCGATATCACGATGCGACACTTCGCGGGCGCTCGCCTGCGCGGCGCGCATCCGTTTACACGACGTTAACCGTGCTCCAGCAGCATGGTTGACGTGTTGCGACCGTGCAAACGCGGTTTTTACCGATCGGCGTGACGATCGGTAAAGCATGAGCGAATGCACGCGCTGCGGGGACGGCCGTTTGGACTCTCGGGTGCGATCGACGCTGGAAGAATCACCGCTCAGGCGCCGGTGTGTCGCCGCCGTGCCGTTCGGGTTCGCGCTTCTCACCTTTGCGGCGATCCCGAGCGCGGTCGGCTACCAGGATCTCGCCTCGCTGATCGCCGCGCGCGCCGGCATGGGCGACCGCGCCGACGAGCAGGGCAAGTCGCCGTTCGGCACCTTCCACGCCGCCACCTTCCGCTTCCCGCGTCCGGTCGGCACCGCGGTGCCCGATCCGGTCGGCTATCGCGTCGCCAGCCTCGACATGGTGGTGGACCGCGCCGCCCTCACGGGCGCCATCGGCGACCGCGCGCTGTTCGACCTCAGCGCCCGCCCGCCGGCGCTCGACCGCGATCCCATCAACCGCACCCGCAAGGGCGACCGCCTGGTGCCGCGCGCCGTCGCCGAGTGGATCGCCCGCGAGCAGGCCGTCCGCGCCGCCGCGGCGCCGCTCGCCGCTCCGGAGCCGCCCGCCGTGGTCGCGGCGCTGCCGGCGGCCGACACCGCCCGGACGGCGCCCGCTCCGACGCTTGCCGAATCACCGGCTACCGCCGCAGCCACCGCTCCGGCGCCGACCGCCAAGCCCCGCACCGGCTGGCCCGTGGTGCTGCCGCAGACCGAGGCGCATGTCGCCGCCGAGACCGCCGAGGCACTGGCGGCGACCGACCAGCCGTCGACGCCCGCGGCTGCCCCGCGGCCGGCCGCCCGTCCGGTCGCCGAGGCGCCGATCATCTCGGCCGAGGCGTTCAGCGGCCACTCGCTGGCCTGGCTGGGCAGCGAGCCCGAGCCGGCACCGCGCCCCGCCGCCCGCCGCAGCCGCTCTCAGGCCGTGGCCACCCAGACGGCGTCGGTCCAAACCACTCCGATCCCGACTGCTCCGGTCCAAGCCGTCGCCGCGGAGACGGCGCCCGTCGAGTCCGCCGCCGCGGAGCCCGCCGCCGCGGAGCCGCAGCAGAGCTTCGTCCTGGCCAGTGCCTCGACCGACATCGTCATCCCGCGCGCCGTGACGCCGCGGGCGGAGCTGCCCGGCCCGCCGGCCCCCGCCGCCGCACCCGCGCCGGAGCACGCCGCCGTCGATCCGGCGCACGGCAGCGAGCCGTTCCAGCCCGACACCGCGATGCCGACCCTCGGCGAGACCTCGCCGACGCTGGTGGCGGCACATGTCTACTTCGGCGCCGAGCCGCTCGCCGGCGCGGGTGGCGCGCTCCAGCCGTGGAGCCCCGGGGCGGTGTCGATCGCCCCCGACAGCGACGCCGAGCTGACCGCCCTCGACGAGATCACCCCGAGCGAGGCGACGCTGCGGGCCGCCATCGACCCGGACGGCGGCGAGACCATCGTGCGCAAGGGCGAGGTGGTGCCGGGCGATGGCCATGCACTGCGCAGCCCGGCCGAGCGCCTCGGCCTCTATGGCGGCGAGCGCGCCAAGGCCGAGAAGTGCCTCGCCGACGCCGTCTACTTCGAATCGCGCGGCGAGCCGCTGCGCGGCCAGATCGCGGTCGCCCAGGTGGTGATGAACCGCGTGTTCTCCGGCTACTATCCGAGCGACGTGTGCGGCGTGGTCTACCAGAACGCCCACCGCCATCTTTCGTGCCAGTTCACCTTCGCGTGTGACGGCATCAAGGATAAGATCACCGAGCCGGACGCCTGGGAGCGGGCCCAGCGGGTCGCCACCGAGACGCTCGACGGCAAGCACTGGCTGTCGGACGTCGGCAAGGCGACCCACTACCACGCCTACTGGGTGCGCCCATGGTGGGTGCGGACGATGCACAAACTCGACAAGATCGGCGTGCACACCTTCTACCGCCCGCGCAAATGGGGCGACGGCGCCGACCGCCCGGCCTGGGGCGACGCCTCGCTGCCGCCGCCGGCCGAGAAGATCACCGACCGGCTGTGAGCCGCGCCGGTCTCCCGATCCGGAGCGCCGGCCCCTATCCCAGCGACCGCACGATGTGCTCCTTGAGGCGCTGCGCCGGCAGCGACAGGCGCTCGCGCTGGAGAAGCGCGATCTCGGTATCCCGGAGACCCGGCAGCGGACCGCCGTCGACGACGTGCAGATCGGCCGGCACCATGTCCTTCGGCAGCACCGTGACGCCGAGCCCGGCCCGCACCGCCGCCAGCGAGCCGGCGAGCGACCCGCAGGTGTAGGCGACCCGCCAGGGCCGCCGGGCACGGTCGAGCGCCTCGGTGGCCCGCTTGCGGTAGACGCACGGGGTCGGCGACACCACCAGCGGCAACGGCCCCTCCAAGGCGTGCAGATCGATCTCCGCAGTCGCCCACACCAGCGGCTCGCGCCACACCCGCAGGCCGCCGGCGCCCGCTCCGGAAAGCCGCTCGCGCTTGATCAGCGCGAGATCGAAGGCGCCGCGGCGGAACCGCTCGATCAGATGGAGCGTCAGGTCGCAGGTCACCTCGAGCGCCACCGCCGGATACGCCTTGGCGAAGCGCGACAGCACCTCGGGCAGATGGCGCGAGGCGAAGTCCTCCGGCGTGCCGAGACGCACCACGCCATGAACCGCCGGCTCGGTGAGCCGCGACACCAGCTCGTCGTTGACGTCGAGCAGGCGGCGGGCGTGCAGCAGGAAGGTCTCGCCGTCGCCGGTCAGTCGCACGGCGCGCGGGCTGCGGTCGATCAGCCGGCGGCCGAGCGCATCCTCCAGCCGCTGCACTTGCAGCGACACGGTCGACTGTTGCAGCCGCAGCGCCTCGGCGGCGCGGGTGAATCTGCCCAGCGCCGCGATGGTGACGAAGGTGCGCACCAGATCGAGATCGAGGTTGACGAGCGGGCGCGGCGCCGGCCGATGATCATTTTTCGCAATCATAGAACTTACTATTATCAATTTAACGTATCATTCAACCACCCCTAGGGTCGCCCGGCTCCGCTCGCGCCGGCCGGCGGAGCCTGCCGGACCCGCCAGGCGGGTCGCTGCCGCTCCTCCGACCCCAGGACCCGTGATGATCGACCTCGCCTTGCAGAACCTTCTCTCGCCCATGGTGCTGTTCTTCGTGCTCGGGCTCGGGGCCGCGCTGGCGCGCTCCGACCTCTCGGTGCCGGAGGCGGTGGCCAAGCTCCTCGCCCTCTATCTGCTGATGTCGATCGGCTTCCGCGGCGGCGTCGAGGTGGCGCATCACGGGCTGACCGGGCAGCTCGTCGCCGCCATCGCGGCCGGCGTGCTGCTCTCCTTCACCATGCCGCTGATCGCCTACGGCCTGCTGCGCGCCACCTCGCGGCTCGATCCGGTCAACGCCGCCGCGGTGGCGGCGCATTACGGCTCGATCTCGGCCGTCACCTTCGTGGCGGTGACCGGCATGCTGAGCCAGCTCGCCATCGCCTATGACGGCTACATGGTGGCAGTGGCGGCCGCCATGGAGACGCCGGCGATCGTCACCGCCCTGATGATCGCGCGGCGCTACGTCAAGTCGGACGCCGAGACGGTCGAGCGCGGCCAGATGATGCGGGAGGTGCTGTTCAACGGCTCCATCGTGATCCTGCTCGGCGCCTTCGCGATCGGCGCCATCACGGGCACGCGCGGCGCCACGCTGCTCAAGCCGTTCCTCATCGACGCCTTCCCGGGCTTCCTCTGCCTGTTCCTGCTCGACATGGGCCTGGTCGCCGGGCGCGGTCTCGCCCAGGGCCGGCGCTACCTGTCGGTGCCGGTCACCGCCTTCGCCATCGTGATGCCGCTGATCGGGGCGACGCTGGCGGCGGCGCTGGCGGTGCCGATCGGCCTGTCGCCGGGCAGCACCGCGGTGCTGATCACGCTCGCCGCCTCGGCCTCCTACATCGCGGTGCCGGCCGCCATGCGGCTGGCGCTGCCGCAGGCCAACCCGGCGATCGCACTGACGCTGTCGCTCGGCGTCACCTTCCCGTTCAATCTGGTGTTCGGCATTCCGCTCTATATTGCGGTAGCCGGACGCATCGCGTCGTGAGCCCGATCGTGTCGGTCCCCCTCGCAGGAGTTTCGTCCGCCATGCAGACCCATCCGAAGAAGCGCATCGAGATCGTCACCGAGATGCCGATGCTCCGCCGCATCACGGCGCGGCTCGACGAGGCCGGCGTCACCGGCTGGTCGGTGGTGCCGATCCTGGCCGGCCACGGCCAGAGCGGCGACTGGACCGCCGAGGGGCAGATCAGCGCCACCCGCCAGATGGTGATGCTGATCAGCATCGTCGACGCGGCGCGGCTCGATGCCGTATTGGACGCGGTGTTCGCCGTGGTGTCGACCCATATCGGCTTCGTCACCGTGTCGGACGTGGCGGTGGTGCGGCCCGAGAAGTTCTGAGCGGCGGCCTCATAGAGTTTCCGGGTGATCAGTTGGCCGTCGGTCCGGGGCGCGCCGAAGGCGCGAACCCGGAACCCAGCCAAACACGTCATCCCGCGGCAGACGCCAAGCTCTCGGCCGGATTCCGGACAGCCGCTTCGCGCTTCCGGAATGACCAACGCATGGATCAGCCGGATCTCGTGTCAGAGGGCGGCGTCCTCGAACGCCTCCACCCACATGGCGCACTGGCCGGAGCGGACGATGTCGCCGCGGCCGAACTCGATCACCGGCACCGGCAGGCCGCGGGCACGAATCAGCGCGATGACGGCACGCAGGCCCGAGCCGGCATCGAGATCGCACTGGCCGATATCGCCGTCCACCACCGTGATGCAGCCTTCGCCGACCCGGGTGAGGAACATCTTCATCTCGGCCGGCGTGGTGTTCTGCGCCTCGTCGAGCAGCACGAAGGCGTCCTTCCAGGAGCGGCCGCGCATCACCTCGAACGGCACCATCTCGATGTCGCCGTTCTTCAGCGCGATGTCGAACGCGGCCTTGCCGATGCGCTCCTTGATGGCGTCGACGAGCGGCGCCGCCCACGGCGCGAACTTCTCCTCGAGCGAGCCGGGGAAGAAGCCGAGGCTGCGGCCGCACGGCACGTTGGGGCGGGTCAGCACGATACGCGACACCCGGCGTGTCCTGTACAGGTCGGCCGCGTAGGTGGCGGCGATCCAGGTCTTGCCGGTGCCGGCGGGGCCGACCACCACCACCTGGGCGCTGGTGCGCAGCGCCTCGAGATAGGCGGCCTGGGCGGCGTTGAGCGGCGCGATGGGCGGCAGCGTTCGGGCCGCCGAGAACTTGGTCCCGGCAAACGCGATGATCTCGGCCGACGTGACCATCCGATCGCCACGGCGCTTCTTCTTGCTGGACTGCTTACCCAAGGACCGACTCCTTTCGCCGAATCGACGGGACGACGCCGGTGCCGGCACGTCGGCCGGATCACCGCGTCTCGCGACGGGTTCTGGTGAGGAAGCGTTTCGGAAGCGGGCGGCGCGGGTACGATCCGCGGGGGCTGGGATCGTGTCGTTCATGGGTTCGTGTCGCTCATCGATTCGACCATCCACGAGCCGCCATGCCGAAAAGGCTATGTGATTCGCATGACGGTTTCACGGAGCGAATTTGGGCAGACCGTGACTGCGCCGGAGGCAATCGGCCGAACCGGCGATCCGCCGACCGTGATCAGTAGACGGCGGGGACGAAGCGCTGGCTCGACTTCTTGGGCCGGCGGTAGCCATCGTCGAGCTGGCGCGGCGGCAGCTCGATCTCGGCCGGCTGCACATGGCCGTAGGGAATCTGCTCGAGCAGGTGGGCGATGCAGTTGAGGCGGGCGCGCTTCTTGTTGTCGGCGTCGACCACGTTCCACGGGCTCTTCTTGGTGTCCGTGTGGGCGAACATCGCGTCCTTGGCCTTCGAGTAGTCGACCCAGCGGGCGCGCGACTCGATGTCCATGGGGCTCAGCTTCCACCGCTTGAACGGATTGCGGGCCCGCTCCACGAAACGCCGCTCCTGCTCCTCGTCGCTGACCGAGAACCAGTACTTGATCAGGATCAGGCCGGACTGGATCAGCAGCTCCTCGAACACCGGGCAGGCGCGCAGGAAGTCGCGGTACTCGGTCTCGGTGCAGAAGCCCATCACCCGCTCGACGCCGGCACGGTTGTACCAGCTTCGATCGAACAGCACGATCTCGCCGCGCCCCGGCAGCTCGGCGACGTAGCGCTGGAAATACCACTGGCCGCGCTCGCGCTCGGTCGGCGTGCCGAGCGCCACGACGCGGCAGATGCGCGGGTTCAGCGGCTCGGCGATGCGCTTGATCACGCCGCCCTTGCCGGCGGCGTCGCGGCCCTCGAACACCACGGCGACGCGCAGGCCGTGGGTGCGCACCCACTCCTGGAGCTTGATCAGCTCGTACTGGAGGCGCGCCAGCTCCTCGACATACTTGTAGTCCTTCGGCGGCTTGCGGCGCCCGTTGCGGGCGATGCGCGGCCAGATCGACTCGATGGTGGCCTTCTCGACGGCGGTGCGCAGCACCTCGCCGTGGTGCGGGGGCGCCGACCCGACGGCGTTGTCGACGGTGGCGGCCGGATCGTCGGCGGAGGGCGCACGGCCGCGGGCCGCTCGCTTGGCTCGGGTTTCCCGCTTGCTCATCGCGTGCCCTCCCGAATCGCGGCGCCTGGCGCGCCGGCCGCCGCAGCGTAAGCCCGGAGAGTTGGGCGATTCAATCACCGCACGCCGTCGCGCCGGCTCTCGCCTTTCGATCGCCGGCCGCCGAGCTCGACGGGCTGGCCGGGTCCCCGCCGTCGGCCAGAAAGTCCCGCACCGTGTCGGCGATGGTCGCCACCGCGGCGTCGAAGGGGCCGAGCGGCCCGGCCGTCACCAGCCAGGCGGTGAGCGCCGGGGCGAAGCCCTCCACCGTCACGGCCCGCACGCGGTCGCGCCAGGGCGAGCCGGCGAACAGCCGCGCCGGGATCAGCCCGATGCCGACGCCGCGGGCGATGAGGGCGAGCTGGAGCGAGCCGCCCCAGGTCTCCGCCACCACCTCGACAGGGGCGCCGCGCTCGGCCAGCGCACGGTCGAGCTGGGCGCGGAAGCCGCAGCCGTCCGGATTGATCACCCAGGGCTGGCCGGCGAGATCACCGACCGTGATGCGGCCCGGCAGCGGGCTGTCGGCCGGCACCACCACCAGCACCCGCTCGGTGCCGAGCGCCGTCGCCTGCGTCGGGTCGAGCGGCCGGTCCGGGCGCTCGGCCACCACGGCGGCGTCGAGCTGGCCGGCGTCGACCTGCCGGCGCAGCAGCACGCTGCGCTCGGCCACGAGCCGCAACGACACCGCCGGGCAGCGCCGGCGCACCGCCTCGATGGCCGGCGCCAGCACCGCCTCGGACAGCGCCAGCGTCACGCCGACCCGGAGCAGCCCCGCCGCCACCGCGCTGCGGCTGTCGCGGGCGAGCGCCTCGGCGGCACGCAGGACCGTGAGGCAGCGCCGATAGGCGCCCTCGCCGGCCCGGGTCACCCGCGCCGGCTTCGAGTCGCGGTCGAGCAGGGTCACCCCGAGGGTCTGCTCCAGGCGCTGCACCCGCCGCGACACCGCCGGCTGGGTCAGGTGCAGGCACAGCGCCGCCTTGCCGACCGAGCCGGTGTCGACCACCGCCACGAAGGCGCGGATGTCGTCGAGATTCATGCGACAGGACCCGAATTATTCCGGTTCGTCATGTTCACCATCAGCATGTTTCATTTTTTTTATCATAGCGGAGCTGCTATGGGAACGGCAACGCGCCCTTCGCCCCCGGGAGTGGCGCGAGTTCTCGGAGAAGCGCCCGATGTCCGCCGTCATCACGCCCGACGTCCGTCCGCTCGGCTGGCGCACCCCGCTGGTGATCATCCTGTGCGGCTGCGGGGTGGCGGTGCTCGCCTTCGGGCCGCGCTCGTCGCTCGGCTTCTTTCTCACCCCGATGTCGCAGGCGAACGGCTGGGGCCGCGACGTCTTCGGCTTCGCCCTGGCGATCCAGAACCTCCTGTGGGGCATCGGCCAGCCGTTCGCCGGCGCCGTCGCCGATCGCTTCGGCATCGTGCGGGTGATGAGCCTCGGCGCCATCCTCTATGCGGCCGGCCTCGCCCTGATGGCGTACTCGACGACCCCGGCCGCGCTCGACATCACGGCCGGCGTGATGATCGGCTTCGGCCTGTCGGGCTGCTCGTTCAACATCGTCATCTCGGCCTTCGGCAAGCTCTTGCCGCCGGAGTGGCGCTCGTTCTCGTTCGGGGCCGGCACCGCGGCCGGATCGTTCGGCCAGTTCCTGTTCTCGCCGCTCGCGGTCGCGTTGAACCAGTCGTTCGGCTGGCAGACGACACTGATGATGTTCGGCGGCGCCATGCTGCTGGTGATCCCGCTGTCGCTGGCGCTGGCGACGCGGCGGAACGAGGCGGCGCCGCACGCCGCGACGGCGGACGCCGCCGGCACGGTGCCCGGCCAGTCGCTGCGCGCCGCCTTCGCCGAGGCGCTCGGCCACCGCTCCTACGTGCTCCTGGTGCTCGGCTTCTTCACCTGCGGGTTCCAGCTCGCCTTCATCACCACCCACATGCCCGCCTACCTGGTCGATCGCGGCCTGTCGGCGACGGTCGGCGGCTGGACGCTGGCGGTGATCGGCCTGTTCAACATCGCCGGCTCGTTCGCGTCCGGCTGGCTGGCGAGCCGCTATCCCAAGCGCCACCTGCTCGCCGCCAACTACTTCGCGCGGGCGATCGCCATCGCGGTGTTCATCAGCGTTCCGGCGACCCCGGCCGGGACGCTGGTGTTCGGGGCCGTGCTCGGGCTGCTGTGGCTCTCCACCGTGCCGCCGACCTCCGGCCTGGTGCTGCTGATGTTCGGCACCCGCTGGTTCGCCACGCTGTTCGGCTTCGCCTTCTTCAGCCACCAGCTCGGCGGCTTTCTCGGCGTGCTGATCGGCGGCCTCGCATTCGAGAGCACCGGCTCCTACGACCTCGTGTGGTGGCTCGCGGTGCTGTTCGGCGTCCTCTCCGGGTTGATCAACCTGCCGATCGTCGAGAAGCCGGTGGAGCGGCCGGCGCTCGCCCGCGCCTGACCGACCGCCCCCGCCGACCCCTGCCCTTGTCTGGCCCGAATGTCGCCCCTTAAGGTGACGTGGGCAGGTCCGCCGACCTGCATAGACCGAAAGAGCCATCGCATCCGGCAAGGCGCCCTGCTCCCTCTCCCCGCTGGCGGGGAGAGGTCGGAACGGCGCTCACCGATCCGAACGGCCGACCAAACGGGGGCGTCAGTGTCGAGCTTCAAGGCGATCGTCATCCGCAAGGGAGAGGACGGGCAGCAGACCGTCGGCCTGTCCGACTTCGACGAGAGCGAGCTGATGGAAGGCGACGTCACCCTTCGGGTGGAGTGGTCGACCATCAACTACAAGGACGGGCTCGCCGTCACCGGCAAGGCGCCGGTGGTGCGGCGCTTCCCGATGATCGCCGGCATCGACGCGGCCGGCACCGTGGAGACCTCCAACCACCCCGACTGGAAGCCCGGCGACCGCGTGGTGGTGAACGGCTGGGGCTGCGGCGAGACCCATCTGGGCTTCTTCGGCGAGAAGGCGCGGGTGAAGGGCGACTGGCTGGTGCCGCTGCCGCCCGGCATCGCGGCCCGCGACGCCATGGCGATCGGCACCGCCGGCTACACCGCCATGCTCGCCGTGCTGGCGCTGGAGCGCCACGGCCTCACGCCCGACCGCGGCCCCGTGGTGGTGACCGGCGCGGCCGGTGGCGTCGGCTCGGTGGCGGTGGCGATTCTCGCCAAGCTGGGCTGGCATGTCATCGCCTCGACCGGACGGTCCGAGGAGGCCGGCTACCTGAAGGAGCTGGGCGCCGCCGAGGTGATCGCCCGGCAGGACCTCGCCGGCACGCCGCGGCCGCTGGCCAAGGAGCGGTGGGCGGCCGGCGTCGATTCGGTCGGCTCGACCACGCTCGCCAACGTGCTGTCGATGACCCGGTACCACGGTGCGGTGGCGGCCTGCGGGCTCGCCGGCGGCATGGACCTGCCGACCAGCGTGGCCCCGTTCATCCTGCGCGGCGTGTCGCTGCTCGGGGTCGACTCTGTGATGTGTCCGCAACACCTGCGGCGAGAAGCGTGGCGGCGGCTGGACAGCGATCTGGATCGGCGCAAATTGGCCCAAATGACCGAGGAAATCGGGCTGGACGGAGTTCTCGACGCCGGCCAGCGCATCGTGGAAGGGCGCGTGCGCGGGCGCATCGTAGTCAAGATCGGGTAAACCGCGTTCAGACTTTATCGACGATCTGCCGGCATGATCACCATCGGGTAAGGTTAACCGCGATGTGTGAGTGTCGCGGTCGTCCGGGGGGTACGGGGTCCGACATGCGTCTGCGCCATCTCTGTCTGCGTTCGGCCGTGCTGGCGGGCTCCTTGCTGGCGGGTGCCCTGCTGGCTGATGCCGGCCCGGCGGCCGCCGGTCAGCTCAAGCCAGACGAGGCGCGCCGCTTCGTCGCCGGCAAGCTGTTCGCCTACACCTGCTTCGAGGGCACGCAGGGCCTCGGCCGCATCTATCCGGATGGCTCGGTGATCGGCACCTTGCAGCCGAAGGGCCGGCCGCCGCGTTTCGTGGCGCTGCCGGCCGGCACCATCCGGGTGTCCTCCAGCGCGATCTGCGCGTCGGTGAAGGGGCTGGTGTTCCAGCCCTGCTTCGACGTCGACCAGACCAGCCCGCACAGCTTTCGCGGCTCGATCTCCGGGCTCGGCTTCGCCTATTGCGACTTCGTCCGCCAGAATCCGCGCACCCGTCTCACCGGCAGCGGCAATGGCGGCAGCAGCGAGACCACCGGATCGTCGGGCGCCACCCCGCCGCGGCCACGCTCGCTCGGCCTGCGGCCGACCACCATCAGCGCGCCGGCCGGCACACCGCCGGTGCAGTCCGCGGTGGCGCGGACCGGCGAGTAGCCGGCCCGACAGCCGCGATCGACGGCCCGCTCACTCCAGCGCCAGACGAAACGGCATCGCCGACACGCACGGCGTGTGCGGCGTGATCGCCGCGACCGCCTCGACCATGCGGCCCTCGCGGCCGAGCAGCCGGTCGGCCAGCGACACGATCAGCCGGTTCGGGCAGGCGGTCGGCGAGGCCGCCCGCAAGGCCCGCGCGATCGCTCGCTCGTCGCGTTCCGGATGAACCGTGCAGGCGGTGACGAAGGCGGCCGCGCTCGACCGGCTGATGCCGGCGAAGCAGTGCACGACGAGCGGGGCGGCGCGGTCCCAGGCGCGCACGAAGTCGAGCAGCCGCTCGACATGGTGCTCCTGCGGGTGGACGTAGCCGTCGCTCGGCTCGCAGATGTCGTGGATTTCGAGATGCAGGTGATCGGCGACCCCGATCACCTCGGGCCGCGTCACCGGCGTGCCGACATCGATCAGGGTGACGACCCGGCGGGCGCCGGTCGCCTCCACGGTCTCGGCCAGGCGGGCCAGCGAACAAACGTGAATCATGGGGACCTCGTGGTTTCGGCGGCGGTGTAGCGGAGCGATGTGGCAGCTTCGTGCAGGTCGGCCGAGCGACGACGACCTCACGCGCCTGTGAGACGCCGCAGTGCCGACCGGAGCGCCTGAGGAAGAGGACGGGGTTGGCCACCCACCGTCGCGGCGATCCGCACCCGGGCCGCCACCATGACGGTGTCCCCGCGTCCGATCGTCTGGGCGAGCCACATCGAGGCCCCCTTCACCACATCGGGCACCGTGGTGACGGTGACGACATCGCCGAGCCGTGCCGAGCGGCAGAAGTCGAGCGTCATGGCGCGTACGACGAGCGCGCAGCCGCCGCCCTCCCGCCCGGCCGCATCGATCCCACCCAGACCCTCGCTCCGCCACAGCTCCCGCTGGCCGATCCCGAGCAGGCGCAGCCAGTTGGTTCGCCCGCGTTCGAGGAAGCGCAGATAGCTCGCGTGATAGACGATGCCGGAGAAGTCGGTGTCCTCGCCGTGGACCCGCACTGTCATCAGGTGCCGGCCGCTGGTTATGACGCCGTCGAGCCCTGCGGATGTCATCGTTTGTTCGTCGGCCGTGTCAGTGCGAGCGGCCCGGCGCCTCCAGGACGGATGCCTCGATCGTCGGCTCGGGGTCGTCGGAATCGTCGTCGGTCGATCCCAGGGCGAGGAGCCCCGGCCCGGTCAAGCGGTCGAGCGACCAGGGCCGCTCGGTGCGGACGATGCGGATGGCACGTGCCTCGGGAAATCGGCGATCCAGGACCGCACGGGTCTGTTCGAGCAATGGCGTCGAGGCCGGGCACTGCGGCGGCAGGGCGATCTCCACCTCGATCCCGTCGGCGGTCCACCGGGCCCGCTCGACCAAGCCTAAATCGACGATGTTGATGCCGAGCGCAGGATCGAGAACGTCCTTCAGGGCCATCAGCAGGTGCGGGTCGTCCATGGTGATCTGTCCTGCGAGCGCGCGACCGCCGGCCAGCAGCGGGCGTGGCCGGCGACGGGTCGGCGCGACGGCTACGAAGCCGATCAGCGGCGAGCCTCGACGGCCGCCGGGTCGGTTCCACCATCCTCGTCGTCATGGGGATGGGGATGGCCGTGGTCGTTGCAGTCATGGTCATGGGGCGGCGCAGCCGGCAGGGTGCCGGCGAGAAGATGCGTCACGGCGGCCACCGGATCCGTCTCCGAGGTCGCCACCGCCGTGATGCCGCGACCGGCCATTCGCCGGATGAAGCCGGGACCGGCACTGCCGACGATTAGGGCCTGCACGGCATCGAGCGGATGCGGCCCGCTGCCGTGGAACTCGTGCATGGCCAGCTCCTTGGGCAGATCGAGCCGGTCCACCTCGCGGGGTGCCACACCCTGCTCGGCCTCGAACACGAGGAACCGGCGGGTCCGCCCGGCGTGGCCCGTGACGGTGCGAAAGTTCTGGCTCGCGACTGCGATCCGCATCGTGATCTCTCCCGGAGGTGGAGGCCGCGGCCCGCCGCCCGACCGAAGGTCGGTGATGCGGCCTGACCTTCGGCTCGCCCATGCTGTGACCAGCAGGTTCGGGCTGGCGCACCGGACTCTACCTTTTCGTTACAGTATAACGTTTAGACCGTACCCCAGGAACGACGTCTGTCAAGCCGCAGGGCCGAGGGTCAGGGCTGCGGACCGGCGGGGATCGGTCCGCCGGAATGGTCTCGGCTGAACCACCCGCGACCCGATATCTTGCGCCCGATCCCCGCTGCAGACCTTCCCCTCTCGGAGCGATGCCGTGAGCATATCCGTCGCGCGGTGCGCGCCTGCCGGGCGACAGATCGTTAAGCGGTGTCGAGCTTGGCGAAACGGTCGAGGAACCGCCGCTCCGCCTCACCGGCCGACCACGGGGTGAGGAGCTGGCGCTCGATGCGGGCCGGCAGTCCGGGCGGCGTGCCGAACAGCTTCCGGGCCTCCGCCTCGGCGAAGCCGGCGAGCCGCGTCGCTTCCAGGAAGGCGGCGCCGCGATCGGCCTCCTTGATGATGCGCACCGCCTCCTCGGGCAGCGCCGGCGGCAGCCCGAAGCGCAGATGGATGGCGGCCAGCAGCCGCTGCTCGACCGCCTTGTAGGCTCCGCCCATCACCGCCTTGAACGGCGAGATCATGTCGCCGATCACGTATTCGGGCGCGTCGTGCAGCAGCGCGCCGAGGCCGAGCCGGCGATCGAGGGCGCCGCAGCGGCGCCGTGCGATCTCCTCCACCAGCAGGGTGTGCTGGGCGACCGAGAAGATATGGTCACCGCTGGTCTGGCCGTTCCAGCGGGCGACGCGGGCGAGGCCGTGGGCGATGTCCTCGATCTCGACGTCGAGGGGTGACGGATCGAGCAGGTCGAGGCGGCGGCCCGACAGCATGCGCTGCCAGGCGCGCGGCGCCTCGGCGGGAGGCGTCGTCACCGGCGCGAGCGTCGCGGCTGCGGCCTTGGTCTTGGTCTTCGCCGGCATGATCAGGTCTTCTTGCGCAGCGAGGGCGCCCGTGCGGTCGCGCCCCGCGACGGGCCGCCGGCGAGCGCCGCGTGGCGATGGCAGGTCACCAGATGGTCGTTGACCATGCCGACCGCCTGCATGAAGGCGTACACGATGGTCGGGCCGCAGAACTTGAAGCCGCGCCCCGCCAGCTCCTTCGACATCGCCCGCGACACCGGCGTCTCGGCCGGCACCTCGGCGCTGGTGCGGAAGCGGTTCACCTGCGGGCGGCCGTCGACGAAGCGCCACAGCAGCGCCGAGAAACCCGGCCCCTGCTCCATCACGGCGAGCCAGGCGCGGGCCGAGGCAATCGCCCCCTCGATCTTGGCGCGGTTCCTGACGATGCCGGCGTCCTGCATCAGGGCCGCCACCTCGGCGTCGCCGAAACTGGCGATGCGGACCGGGTCGAAGCCCGCGAAGGCGGCGCGGAAGTTGTCGCGCTTTCTCAGGATGGTGATCCACGACAGCCCGGCCTGGAAACCGTCCAGCACCAGCTTCTCGTAGAGGGCGCGATCGTCGTGCTCGGGCACGCCCCACTCGGTGTCGTGATAGGCGAGGTAGAGCGGGTCCTGTCCCGGCCAGGTGCAGCGCGCCAGCCCGTCGGGATGCACGACGGGCGTCACCGCACCGTCTCCGCCGTGCCGCCCGGCCAAGCGAAGGTCGCCCAGTCGGGGCGCTGCGGGGTCAGCGCGATGCCGCCGGCGAGGAGCGGCGTGCCGGCCGCCATCGCGTCGGCGACGCGGTCGAGCCGCAGCATCGCCAGCCCACGCCCCGACACCGACGAGCCCATGGTGCCGACCGCCAGCTCGCCCGCCGTCACCGGAGCACCGGGCGGCGGACCGAAGCCGTCGAGCGCGACCGGCACCACGCGGGTGCGGGCGGTGCCGCGGTGCTGCATGCGCGACACCACCTCCTGGCCCACATAGCAACCCTTGGCGAAGTCGACGCCGCCGAGCTGGTCCATGTCGGCCTCGTGCGGGAAGGTGTCACCATAGGCGAAGTCGACGCCGCCACGCGGCACGCCGAGGCCGATGCGGTGCGCCTCGTAGGCCGCCGCCTCGGCCGGCTCGGCCGCGAGCGCCGCGACCGCCGCCGGGACGGCATCGGCCGGCACCACGGCGCGCCAGCCGAGCCGCGGATGGCGCGGATCGCGAATCAGGAGCCCGTCGAGGCGGTCGGCGGCGGGCGCGCCTGTGGTGGCCTCGGCCGCGTCGGCCCACAGCGCCACCACGGCGAGCGCCGCCGAGCGATCCTCGATCGTCACCTTGGCGCGCAGGCGATAGAGCTTCAGCTTGGCGAGCAGCGTGTCGACCAGGGCGCGGGGGACGTCGAGCAGGATGCCGCCGCCGTCCTCGTCCGGCACCGCGGCCACCAGCAGGTCGGCGACGATCTTGCCCTGCGGGGTGAGCAGCGCGGCGAAGCGCGCCGCTCCGGGCGCCAAGGCGGCGACGTCGGCGGTGAGGAGGCCGTGGAGGAAATGGCGGGTGTCGTCGCCGGCGAGATGGACGATGCCGCGATCGGGGAGTGGCGCAGCCTGCATGGTGCCTTCGGGCTCGGGTGAACCCGAAAGGTAGGCGCCACCGATCTCCGGCTCAAGTCCCGCGCTCGCATGATCGCCGGACGATGGCGCCGGCACGGCACTCGCGCAGCTACTCGCGCGACACGCTCGCGCCTATTGGCGCGACAGGCTTCGCGCCTATTGGCGCGACAGCACGATGGAGAACTCGCCGGCCGCGATGCGGCGCGGCAGCCCCTCGGCGAAGCGCGCGGTGGCGTCCTCGCCATAGGTCGCGACCAGCTCGGTCAGGGCGCAGAACAGCGAGGCTTGCGCCAGAAAATCGCCGTCGATACCCTCGGCCCAGGCTTCCGCCCACGCCTCCTTGATGTGACCGAGCGCGGCCCGCTTCTGCTCCTGATCCGCGTTCGGCACCCGTGCACTCTCCACCCCGATCGACATGCCGCGAGCCACCCGGTCCCACCCGTTTTCGTCTTAACGTGTCTTACCAGAAGGCCCGGGCGCGGCCAGCCATTCCTTTACGAAAGGTTAACCGGCCGTCACACACCTCGGGACGGCGCCACGCCTTCAGTTGGCGTAGCGGGCCGTCACCTCGCGGGCGAGCTTGGCGCCCTCCTGAAGGTAGCGGCGGACGGCCGTCTCGGCGGACGGCGTGCAGGTGCGGTAGCCCTGCTGATAGAGGCGATAGCCGCGATTGAAGCTGGCGATCATCTGGGCCCGGCGGGACCCGCTCGGGGTCTCGGCGTCGACGAGCTGCTGCATCTCGTTGCGCCACTTCTGGCCCTCGGCGGCGCCGCAGAGATCCCGCAGGTAGTGCAGCGCCCCGAGGATCTCGGCGAGCCGGCGCAGGTCGCCGTCGAACGGCACCGCCTGCTGGGCCGCGGCGGGCGACGGCGCCCACCCGGGCGCCAGGGGAGAGCCGAGGACGAGAAGGGCGGCGAGGATGGGGGCGAGAACGGCGCGGCGGGTCATCGGTCGGTCGCGGGCTGCGGGAGCCCCTTATCTGCGCCGCAATCGCGTCGCCGGCAAGGCGCGCGGCCGAGGCGCCGGAGAGGTATCCCCCCGCCTGGCCTCAGGCTGCCCCGACGATCGCCCGCGCCGCCATGACGATCTCGGCCAGCCCCTCGGTGGTGTCGAGCCCGGCGACGGCGGCGGGATCGTGCCAGGCGGCGGCGGCCAGCTCGGCATCCAGAACCGGCTCGCCGGCGACCCAGCGGGCCGCGAAGGCGAGCACCACGAAATGCCGCTCGGTGCGCCCGGCGGCGTCGCGCAGGATGATCTCGCGATGGCCGGCGAGGCCGAGCGGCGCGATGGCGAGCCCAGTCTCCTCCCGCAGCTCGCGGACGACCGCCTCGTGCAGCGTCTCGCCCGCCTCGACGGCGCCGCCAGGCAGCGTCCAGGGCCCCGCCGAGGGCGGCTGCGCCCGGCGCACCAGCAGCACCCGGCCGGCGCGAAACACAGCCGCGCTGACGGCGAGGAACGGCCGGTCCGGATAGTCGCGCGCCGCGCTCACGCGCCCTTCTCGAAGACGGCGTCGATCATCGCCTGGCGGGCCGCGTCGCCGGTGACGGCCGACATGACGTGCTCGCCGTTGATCACCGAGCCGGCGCGGGCGACCAGCGGCTTGAGCCAGTTGCTCGCCTCGCAGCCGAGCTGCCCGCAGGCCCGCGGCGACAGCTCCAGCCGCAGCGCGTCGAGGGTGGCGGCCAGGATGGCGTTCATGTGGTCGGCGAGCCGCTCCAGCTCCATGCGGGCGGCCGGGTCGGCATACTCCCAGGCGACCAGGGCCAGATCGCGGTCCTTGAAGTGCGAGCGGACGAAATACTCGTCGTAGGCCCGGGGCTCCCAACCGACGATGTCGGGCACGAACTCCGGACACGACTCGAGCATCTCGAGCAGCATGATGACTTCGTTGTAGTGGTTGAGGTAGTCGGTCGCGAGCCGGGTGACCGGGTTGATGTTGGCGGCCGCCAGCACGGCCGCGTCCTGGGCCTGCGCGCGCAGCTCCGGAGACACTGGTCTGGGTTGCGGGATCATGATGAACGGAGTGCGCGTTGGTCCGGAAATCATTGGTGCGGCCCGGTTAAGGGCACATTAAAGTTACACAGGCGAACGAAACCTCAGCGAACGATCCCCGTGTGCGCCCGCTATACCATCACCTCGCCGCCGGCCGCCATCCGCGCCATCTTCGGCTATCCGGACGCGCCGGACTTTCCGCCGCGCCACAACGTGGCGCCGACCCAGCCGGTGCCGGTGGTGCGCCTGGACGGCGGCGTGCGCCGCTTCGCGCTGCTGCGCTGGGGGTTCGTCCCGGCCTGGGTGAAGGACCCGCGCGGCTTCTCGCTGCTCGTCAACGCCCGCGGCGAATCGGTGCTCGACAAGCCCGCTTTCCGTAACGCCATGAAGCGGCGCCGCTGCCTGCTGCCGGCCGACGGCTTCTACGAGTGGCAGGAGACGGGCGGGCGCCGGCAGCCCTTCTACGTGCGGGCCCGCGATGGCGCCCCGCTGGCGCTTGCCGGCCTGTGGGAAGCCTGGATGGGGCCGAACGGCGAGGAGATGGAGACGGTGTGCATCGTCACCACCGCGGCGAACCGGACGCTGGCGCCGATCCATCACCGCATGCCGGTGATCGTGCCGCCTGCGGCGTTCGACCTGTGGCTCGACGGCGACCGGGTCGACGCCCTGACGGCGTCGACGCTGATCGTGCCCGCTCCCGACGATCTCCTCGAAGCCTATCCGGTGTCGACCGCGGTGAACCGTGCGGCCAACGATGTTCCCGACCTGATCGTGCCGCTCGCCACCGAGGGCGGCGAGCCCACCGGGGTGCCCGCCGCCGCGCCGCCGGCAGGTCCGAAGCTCCGGCGTGCCACGGCCGCCAAGGCCGCCAGGTCCAAGGCACCGCCCGCGCAGGGCTCGCTGTTCTGACCAGACGCGCCAGACCCGGCCGGCGGGCTTGAACCGGGCGGCCCGATCCCCTATCAGGCCGGACCCGATCTTCCGAAAGCTCCGACATGTCTCGATCTTCCGCCGCCCCGCGGCCGCGCGCCTGCGGGCTCGACTTCGGCACCTCCAACTCGACCCTCGGGGTGGCCGACGGCGGGCCGCCTACCCTGCTCCCCCTCGACCACGGCAGCACCACGGTGCCGAGCGCGGTGTTCTTCGGCCTCGACCGGCCGGAGCCGCTGATCGGCCGCGACGCCGTGACAGCCTACGTGGACGGCGTCCAGGGCCGCTTCATGCGCTCGCTGAAGTCGATCCTCGGCACCGCCCTGATCGACGAGAAGACGCAACTGTTTCGCCGCCGCGTGCCGTTCCGCGACATCGTCAAGAGCTACGTGGCGACCCTGAAGGCTCGCGCCGAGGCACAGGCCGGCGTCGCGCTCGACCGCGTCGTCCACGGCCGCCCGGTGCATTTCGTCGACGGCGACCCGGAGGGCGACGCCCGCGCCGAGGCGACGCTCGCGGCGATCGCCCGCGAGGCCGGCTTCCGCGAGGTATCGTTCCAGTACGAGCCGGTGGCGGCGGCGTTCGAGCACGAGCGCGCCGTGACGCGCGAGACCATCGCGCTGATCGCCGACATCGGCGGCGGCACCTCGGACGTCACCGTGGTGCGGCTCGGCCCGGATCGCCGCGGCCGCGACGACCGCGGCTCCGACATCCTGGCGAACGGCGGCACGCGGCTCGGCGGCACCGACTACGACCGCGCCCTGACCCTGGCGGCGGTGACGCCGGCGCTCGGCCACGGCTCGGCGATGAAGCGCGGCGACATCGCGGTACCGTCCGGCCCCTATTTCGATCTCGCCACCTGGGCGA
Organism: Rhodoplanes serenus; assembly: GCA_009720755.1. Lineage (GTDB taxonomy): Bacteria > Pseudomonadota > Alphaproteobacteria > Rhizobiales > Xanthobacteraceae > Rhodoplanes > Rhodoplanes serenus. The sequence goes on along the minus strand of WNKV01000012.1, from coordinate 64,183 downwards.
GCGTCAACCGGCTCTACGACAAGGCGGTGCTGCCGATGCTGCGCCAAGTGCGCCGCGACGCCCGCGAGCCGACCAAGCTCGATCGGCTGGTCCATCTGATCGAGCAGCGCCGCGGCCACTCGGTGCTGATCGAGGTGGAACGCGCCAAGATCGCCCTGTCGGACGAGGATCGCGCCCGTATCGCGCTCGACTGGCTGGAGGGCGGGCTGGCCCTGCCGGCGACCCGGGCCGGCCTCGACGGCGCCACTGCGCCGCTGGCGGAGCGCCTCCAGGCCACCGTGCGGGACACGCTCGCGGCCGCCGGGCTCGGGGCCACCGGCATCGACGTCGTGGTATTCACCGGCGGCACCAGCCTGGTGCCGAGCGTGCGCGCCGCGGTGTGCGGCGTGGTGCCGGACGCGACGGTGGTGGATGCCGACCGCTTCGGCGCCGTCGGCCTCGGCCTCACCATCGAGGCGCAGCGCCGCTACGGCTGAGGCGCAGTCGCCGGGTGCGGTTCGGGTTCGGTCTCGGCCGAGGCGCGCAACGCCGCGATACGATCGTCGACGAAGCGCGTCATCAGGTCGGCGGCCGAGGCGCGGAACATGCGGATGCGCCCGGTGTGGGCGAGCAGCAGCAGCCCGGCCGCATGGGCGAAGACGTCGACGGTGACCCGCTCGGCCGCGCGCGGCGTGGCGCCGAGCGCCAGCGCGGCCGTGGTGATCGGGCGCAACACCGCGGCGAGCTGATCGTTGAGGGCGCGATCGCGCTCGTGGCCGAGCCCGGCCGGCGTCATGCCGCCGCGCATCAGATAGAAGCCGAGATCGAGATCGCGCGGGTTGTCGGCGTAGAAGCCGAAGAAGGCGAGCGCCGCGGCCCGCAGGCGGGCGGCGGGGTCGCGCCGCCGCGCCACCGCGCCGGCGACAGCGGCGTCCACACGCGCCAGCGAGGCGTGCAGCACCGCGGCATAGAGCGCCTCCTTGGACTCGAAATGGAAGTAGAGGGCGGCGGGCGTGTAGCCGGCTTCGGCCGCGATGGCGCGCAGCGAGGCGCCGTCGAGCCCGGCGCGGTCGAACACCCGCCGGGCCGCCGCCAAAATGAGATCGCGCTTGAGATCGCCGACCGCCCGGTCACGGGCCGCCCGCCCGGCACCAGTCGTCCGCCCGGCACCGGCGGCCACCCGCTTCGCCGGTCCCTGCTTGGTCGCGCCCCGATTGGTCGCGCCCTGCTTGGTTCCTTTCTGCTTTGCCGCTTCCCGCTCGGTCTCACGCTTCATCGCCGCCTCGCCGCTGCCCTCGCTGGTCGCCCATCACCCGCCGGACCCGACCCTGCTTGACGCGAATTCGAACACCGTTAGATTTTCCATACAATGATCGAGGGAGAGCGTCCATGCTGATGACCGCCGCCGATTACCGCGAGTCGCTGCGCGCCTACCGGCCGCGGGTCTTCCTCGACGGCCATGCGGTCGACAGCGTCGCCGACGAGCCGCGCTTCGCGCCCGGCCTCGCCGCCGTCGGCGTCACCTACGACTACGCCCACGAGGAGGCGCACCGTGCCCTGATGACGGCGCGCCAGGCGACCTCGGGCCAGATCGTCAACCGCATGCTGCACGTCGACGAGACCGCCGACGATCTCCTCACCAAGCTCGAGGCGGTGCGGCTGGTGTGCCGGGCCGCCGGCTGCGCTCAGCGCTATCTGGCGCACGACGCCCTCTCGGCCCTGATGCAGGCGACGCGGCGCACCGATGCGGCGCACGGCACCGACTATGCGGCGCGCTTCCTCGCCTGGCTGCACGACGTGCAGGAGCGCGACCTCGCCATCGGCATCGCCATGACGGACGCCAAGGGTGACCGCTCCCGCCGTCCCGGCGCCCAGGCGAACCGCGACGTCTATGTCCACATCAGCGAGCGCCGCCCGGACGGCCTGGTGCTGCGCGGCACCAAGGCGATCGTCACCGGCGCGCCCTACATGCACGAGCTTCTGATCATGCCGTGCCGCACCCATACGGCGGAGGACGCCGATTTCGCGGTGTGCTGCGCCGTGCCGGTCGATGCCGACGGCGTCACCATCGTGGCGCGCCCGGCCGGGCGCCCGGGCGAGCCGGCCGCCACCTTCACGGGGCGCTACGGCCAGTCGACCGGCGTCGTGATCCTGGACGACGTCTTCGTGCCGCACGACCGGGTGTTCCTCGCCGGCGAGACGGTGGAGGGCGGCTTTCTCACCACCGCCTACGCGACCCACCACCGCCACTCCTGCATCGGCGCGCGGGCCGGCTTCGGTGATTTGCTGATCGGCGCCGGCGCCCTGATGATCGAGGCCAACGGCCTCGATCCGGACCGCCACGGCCACATCCGCGACGCCATGGTGGAGCTGATCACCATCACCGAGAGCGTCTATGCCTGCGGCATCGCCGCCTCGGTCCAGTGTCGCATGGACGTCGGCGTCGCCATGCCCGACCCGGTCTATGCCAACATCGGCAAGCTGATGCTGGCGACCAAGATCTACGACATGCACCGGCTCGCCCATCTGGTCTCGGGCGGGCTCGTGGTGGCGCTGCCGGGACCCGACGAGGACCACAATCCGGCGACCGCCGCCGCGCTCGACGCCGTGCTCGGCGGTCGCGCCGACATCCCGGCGACGCAGCGCCGCGCGGTGGCGCGGCTGGTCGAGGACCTGACGGTGTCGCACCAGGCGGGCTGGTACTCGGTGATCTCGCTGCACGGCGGCGGCTCGCCGGAGGCGATGAAGCGCGAGATCTTCCGCACCTATCCGATCGGCGAGAAGAGCGCGGTGGTGGCCGCGCTGATCGACCACGGCGTCGTCGACGACGGGCGGCGGGTGTCGCGACAGCCCGGCCGCTGCTGCACCACCGGCTGCACGGAGCCCGAGGCGGTCGCGGCTTCCGAGCCCATCGTGAGCGCCGACGTGGCCGCCGGCTGATCAGGCCGGCACGCGGTCGGTCGACACGCGATCGGGCGGCCCCGCCTCGGTCGCTCGGGCCGGATCGAACGCGACGGGATCGGGCGCCTCGAGGCCCAGCGCCTCCACCACCCGGCGCGCCAGGGTGAAGAAGTCCGCCTTGCGGGGCGAGGTGCGGCGGAAGGCGAGCCCGATGGTGCGGCGCGGCTCCGGGGCGACGAAGCGCAGGAGCTTGATGCGCGGATTGTCACGCTCGATCGCCGCGGCCACCCGCGGCAGCAGCGTCGTGCCGTAGCCGGAGGCGACGAGTTGCACCACCGTGGCGAGGCTGGTGGCGCCGAGCCCGAAGGCATCGGCCGTCGCGCCCGCGCACACCGCCAGCGCCTGGTCGCGCAGGCAGTGCCCCTCCTCCAGCAGGATCAGCGTGTCGCGATCGATCGCCCGCACCTCGATGGGCACCGCGGCCGGGCGCGGATCGTCGGTCGGAACCGCCAGCACGAAGGGGTCCTCGAACAGCGGCAGCGTCTCGATCTCGGGCTGGGCCACCGGCAGCGCCAGCATGACGACGTCGATCTGGCCGCGGCAGAGCTCGTCGAGCAGGTTGCGGGTGCGCGTCTCGCGCAGCGCGACTGTCAGGTCCGGATGGTGCCGTTGCAGCACCGGCAGCACGCTCGGCAGCACATACGGGGCGAGCGTCGGGATGACGCCGAGCCGCAGCGTCCCGGACAGCGGCCGTGTGTGGTGGCGGGCGAAATCGACGAGATCGCGGGCGCCGGCCAGGAGATCGGCGGCCCGGCGGGCGATCTCCACCCCGGCCGGCGTGAGCGCGACCTCGCCAGGGCGGCGCTCGACCAGCTCGACCCCGAGGCGGGCCTCGAGGTCGCGGATCTGCATCGACAGGGCCGGCTGGCTGACCGCGCAATCGCGCGCCGCCCGTCCGAAATGCCGATGCCGCGCCACCGCACCGAAATAGCGCAACTGCTTCAGTGTGATCATGGCGATAAGTTATCCTGATCGCGATCCTCAGACAATACGATTAGACCTGATCGACGGCAGGGCTCATGGTGCCGCCACACCTCGGCACGCGGCGTCATCGCACCCTCGGGAGCGACCGCCCCACGATATCCGGGAGCCTGATTCATGGATGCCAAGACGGACGACAAGGGCGCGGGCAAGTGCCCGTTCTCGGGCGGAAGCCGCGGACACCGCAACCGCGACTGGTGGCCGGAGCAACTCGACGTCGGCGTGCTCCATCAGAACTCGCGGAAGTCCGACCCCATGGGCGCGGACTTCGACTACGCGGCGGCGTTCCGCAGCCTCGACCTCGCAGCCGTGAAGCGTGACCTGCACGCCCTGATGACCGATTCGCAAGAGTGGTGGCCGGCCGACTACGGCCACTATGGCGGCCTGTTCATCCGCATGGCCTGGCACAGCGCCGGCACCTATCGCATCACCGACGGGCGCGGCGGCGCCGGCGCCGGCCAGCAGCGCTTCGCGCCGCTCAACTCGTGGCCCGACAACGCCAACCTGGACAAGGCCCGCCGCCTGCTGTGGCCGATCAAGCAGAAGTACGGCCGCAACATCTCGTGGGCCGACCTGATGATCCTGGCCGGCAACGTCGCGCTCGAATCCATGGGGTTCAAGACGTTCGGCTTCGCCGGCGGCCGCAAGGACGTGTGGGAGCCGGAGGAACTCTATTGGGGGCCGGAAGGCACTTGGCTCGGCGACTCGCGCTACTCGGGCGAGCGCCAGCTCGAGGAGCCGCTCGGCGCCGTGCAGATGGGCCTGATCTACGTCAACCCGGAAGGCCCGAACGGCAATCCCGACCCGGTCGCCGCCGCCAAGGACATCCGCGAAACGTTCTTCCGCATGGCGATGAACGACGAGGAGACCGTCGCGCTGATCGCCGGCGGCCACACCTTCGGCAAGACCCATGGGGCCGGTGATCCGTCGCTGCTCGGCCCGGAGCCGGAAGGCGCCGCCATCGAGGACCAGGGGCTCGGCTGGAAGAGCCGTCACGGCAGCGGCTTCGGCGCCGACACCATCACGGGCGGCCCCGAGGTGATCTGGACCACGACGCCGACCAAGTGGAGCAACAACTTCTTCTGGAACTTGTTCGGCTACGAATGGGAGCTGGAGCAGAGCCCGGCCGGCGCCAAGCAGTGGCGCGCCAAGGGCGCCGGCGCGACGATTCCCGACCCGTTCGATCCGTCCAAGAAGCATGTTCCGAAGATGCTGACGACGGATCTGTCGCTGCGCTTCGACCCGATCTACGAGCCGATCTCGCGGCGCTTCATGGAGAACCCGGACCAGTTCGCGGACGCCTTCGCGCGCGCCTGGTTCAAGCTCACCCATCGCGACATGGGTCCGCGGGTTCGTTACCTCGGCCCCGAGGTGCCGAACGAGGTGCTGATCTGGCAGGACCCGATTCCGCCGGTCGATCACGAGCTGGTTGATGCCGGCGACATCGCCGCCCTGAAGGGGAAGATCCTCGCCTCCGGCCTGTCGGTGTCGCAGCTCGTCGCCACCGCGTGGGCATCGGCGTCGACCTTCCGCGGCTCCGACAAGCGCGGCGGCGCCAACGGCGCCCGCATCCGCCTCGCCCCGCAGAAGGACTGGGAGGTCAACCAGCCGGCGGAGCTCGCCAAGGTGCTGTCCACCCTCGAAACGGTTCAGCGCGAGTTCGAAGCCGCCCGCACGGACGGCAAGAAGATCTCGCTCGCCGACCTGATCGTGCTCGGCGGCTGTGCCGCGGTGGAGAAGGCTGCGAAGGATGCCGGCGTCGCCGTGACGGTGCCGTTCACGCCGGGCCGCACGGATGCCGCACAGGAGCAGACCGACGTCGTGTCGTTCGCGCCGCTGGAGCCGCGCGCCGACGGCTTCCGCAACTACATCAACACCAAGCGGCATCAGTTCATGGCCCCCGAGGAGGCGCTGGTCGATCGGGCGCAGCTTCTCACACTGACCGGCCCCGAGATGACGGTGCTGGTCGGCGGCCTGCGGGTGCTCGGCGCCAATGCGGGGCATTCGACCCACGGGGTGCTGACCGACCGGCCGGAGCGGCTGACCACCGACTTCTTCGTCAACCTGCTCGACATGCGCACCGCATGGTCGCCGTCGGCGACCGAAGGCGTCTACGAGGGCCGCGATCGCAAGACCGGCGAGCCGCGCTGGACCGCGACGCGCGTCGACCTGATCTTCGGGGCGCACTCGCAGCTCCGCGCCTTCGCCGAGGTCTATGCCTGCGCGGACTCGCAGGAGAAGTTCGTGAAGGACTTCGTCGCCGCCTGGGCCAAGGTGATGAACGCCGACCGCTTCGACATCGTCGGCCCCGGCACCCAGACGGCGGCCTGACACACGCGATCGCCCGACACGCGATCGCCCGACACCATCGCGCCGACGCACTCGATCAGATGCGCCGGCGCCGCGAGACACCCCCGAGAGCACCCCCGAACCCCCGCGTCCCGCAGTCCGCCACGGGACGAACGAAGCGGCCGGAGCGCAAGCTCCGGCCGCTGTCGTTTCTGCGGCCGTTGCTTTGCAGCAGTCGAGGGTGATGCCGGGCGGATGACCCCGCGCCGGGGCGGGACAGCCGCAACACAGACCGATACGGCTCTCCCGACCGAACGACCCGACCGCCCGCTCTATCAGCTATCCGGGCAAGGCCGATCGGCCTATGCGGGTTTCGCATTATTGATCCGCATCGCAAAACACAGACACTGACCACGGGCTGCGATGTTGTCCGGACAATGAGTCTCGTCTGCGGCGGCGCGGCCGGTGTGCCGCACTCCATCCGTCATCCGCTTCGTCCGCCGATCGCGCATCTCGATGCACGACCGACGAAGCCATCGCAAGGACGACCGCATGTGTGATCGCGACGAATGCCTCGAAGCGCGGGCTTCGATCTCCCGCCGATTCCTGCTGGCCGCCGGCGCCGGTGCCGCGCTGGCCGGCGCCGGCCTCGGCGGCCGCCCGCGGAGCGCCCGGGCCGACAGCCTCGCGGCGGTGTGGCCGAACGCTATCGCGCCCGACGAGGCGTTGCGGCGGCTCGTCGACGGCAATGCCCGGTATGCGGTGAACACCGCGCGGAACAAGGACCTGCTGGCAAGCCGGGCCGCCCAGGCGGCGGGCCAGTATCCGATCGCCGGGATCGTGAGCTGTGCCGACTCCCGCGTCGTTCCCGAGCTCGCCTTCGACCAGGGGCCGGGCGAGCTGTTCGTGGTTCGGCTGGCCGGCAACTTCGTCGACGACTACGGCCTCGCCAGCCTCGAATACGGCGTCGCCTCGCTCGGCGTGCCGCTCATCGTGGTGCTCGGCCATTCGAGCTGCGGAGCCATCGCGGCGACCCTGAAGGTGCTGAAGGAGAACGCGGTGCTGCCCGGGCAGCTGCCGAAGCTCGTGGATGCCCTCAAGCCCGCCGTCGCGGCCGCCCAGGCGCGCAATCCCGCCGACCCGCTCGACGAGGCGATCGCCGAGAACGTGCGCGTCAATGTGCGCCGCTTGCAGGAGGCGACGCCGGTGGTGGCCGAGGCGGTGCAGAGCGGCCGGGTCAAGATCGTGGGGGGTGTCTACGACATCGCCAGCGGCAAGGTGGCGATGCTTCAAGCCTGATCGGCCGCCGAGAGCGGCCAGTCCGGGCGGCGGCCGGCCGGATCGCGGCTCGCCGCCCGCGCGCCGTCCGGCTCCGGCTCGTCGGTCGGTTCGGGCTCGTCGGCCAGCACCAAGGCCGCCAGGCGATCGAAGTGCACCATCTGCCACGACGCCCAGCGCTCGAACTCGTCCACCAGATCCGAGCCGATGGCGAGCAGACGGCCGCCCCCCACCGCGAACCAGCCGTGCCGCTTCGCCGCGGTGAACATGTTGCCGACATGCGCGAGCGAGACCTGAATCCGCTCGGCGATCGCCTTGCGGCTGAGCGGCACGGCCGCCGGTGCGCCCGGCACCGTCTCGGCGTAATGGGCCCCCAAGACGACCGTCAGCAGCAGATACCCGCAGTCCCGCTCGGCAAAATAGAGGACGCGCGGAAACGGGTGGATCAGCGTCCCGCGCATGGCGATCTCGGCCGCCGAGCGATACAGCACCTCACCGAGCCGCTGCGGATCGGCGAGCCGCACCGCACGGCCGGGATGGCGCCCCGCGATGCGGTCGGCGGCCGCCACGAACAGCCGGACCGAACGGCCGATCTCGGCCACCAGAGCGGGTGCCGGCACGAGCAGCTTGGGCCGACGGTCGGCGACCTGGCCCTCGACCCGCAGCAGGCCCCGCGCCTTGAGGGCGGCCACCATCTCGGCCGCCTGCCGGGCACCCGATCCGAGCGTGGCCTGGAGGGTCGCGACCGTAGGCAGCGGGCCGCCGGCCGATTTCCACGCATGGTAGTTGTGGATCAGCAGGTAGCACACCAGATAGCGGCGGAGCTGATCGACCAGCTTGATGGTCGGCCAGGTGAGCGGGGAGGCCTCGGCGATGCCCTGACAGTAGCCGGCGAGCGCCGGCCGGAACTGCGGGCTCGCACGCAGCATCGCGGCGTCCGCGACGAAGTCCGCAGACGGCATGACGATGGACCGGCCCGACCACCCCTCCTGCCGCGCCGCACTCCGCCGCCCCTGGACCACCCGAGACCCCTGCAAAGTTTGGACTAGGACCTATCACTCTTCCCCGAGAAGATCACCCCGGAGAGACGAATCGCGATGTCGGCAGGCTCCATCTGGTGACCGCCGGCGGGTCAAGTCGCGCGCGCGGCTCGGTTCGTCTCCCCCCCTCCTCCCGCCACCCCCGATGGCCGCGAAGCCATGCCGAGAGGACTAATCCCAATGTGTGATCACGATCGGTGCGAGCCTGCTTCGCACCCGCTCTCCCGTCGCCTGCTGCTCGCCGCCGGAGCGGCCGCCGCGGCGGCCACCGGCCTGCGGCCCGGCAGCTTCGTCGGCCCGGCCGCCGCCCAAGGGACCGACCCGCCTCGCCCGAACGCCATCGGCCCCGACGCGGCGCTGCGGCGCCTCCTCGACGGCAATGCGCGCTATGCCGCCAACACCACCCAGAACAAGGACCTGTCGGCCGGGCGCGCCGCCCGGGCGGAGGCGCAATATCCGGTCGCCGGCCTGGTGAGCTGCGCCGATTCCCGGGTGGCCCCGGAACTCGCCTTCGATCAGGGACCGGGCGAGCTGTTCGTGGTGCGGCTCGCCGGCAACTTCGTCGACGACAACGGCCTCGCCAGCCTGGAGTACGGCGTCGCGGTGCTCGGCCTGCCGCTCATCGTGGTGCTCGGTCACTCGAACTGCGGCGCCGTCGCCGCCACCATCAAGGTGATCCAGGAGAAGAAGGAGCTTCCCGGCCACCTGCCGCAGCTCGTCGCCGCTCTCAAGCCCGGCGTCGAGGCGGCGCTCGCCCGCAAGCCGAACGATCCGCTCGACGAGGCGATCGCCGAGAACGTCCGCCACAACGTCCGCCGGCTGGAGCAGGCCGGGCCGATCGTCGCCAAGGCGGTGGCCGATGGCAAGGTGAAGATCGTCGGCGGCGTCTACGACATCGCCACCGGCAAGGTGACGATGCTCTGAGCCCGACGGCACGGCTCGTCCGTGCCGCAACCGCAGTCCGGCCCGGAGTCGTCGGCGCGAGGCTGGGCGCCCGCGTTCGGGAAGCAGCCGAGCGGGCGGGCGGCTCCCACCGTCACCGGACGATGCGGTTCGTTTCATCGCTGCCCCCTGGTCCCGCAGTCGGCGGGACCGTCGGAGCCGGCCGGCGCGCGAGCGTCGGCCGTCTCGCCTGTCGGCCGCGGCGGACGAACGGACCGCCGGCGGTCAGCCGCGGGTGAGACCGCGCCAGCGCAGGATGGCGTAGACGATCGCGGAGGAGAGCACGGCCACGATCACGCCGGACCAGAACCCGACCTCGCTCTCCGCATAGGCCATGCCCTTCAGGTTCATCCCGAAGAAGCCGGCGATCAGGGTCGGCGGCAGGAACATGATGGTGACGATCGAGAGGGCGCGCAGGTTGCGGTTGGTCTCCTCGGCGAGCTGGCTCGACAGCTCGTCCTGCAACATGCGGGCGCGGTCGCGCAGCGCATCGATCTCCTGGTCCAGGCCGTCGAGGCGCTGCGACAGTCGGCCGGCATCGAGCCGCAGCGCCGGGCTCAGCTCCTCCGGCTCCAACGCCTCGAAGCGGCGGAACAGCGAGCGAAGCCCGGCGAGCTGACGATGCAGCCGCACGGTGGTGCGGCGGAACACGCCGAGCCGTCGCCGCTCGTCCGTGGTCTCCAGGTCGAGGATGCGCTCCTCGATGGCATCCATCTGGAGCGCGAGATCGTCGGAGAGCCGGTCGATGGCGTCGGCGACGTGATCGACGATCAGCTCGAACAGGGCCGCCACCGACTCGACCCGCTGGCCGGAGCGCAGCGCCTGGCGAGTCGTGTCGACGGCGTTGAGAGCGCGCCGGCGGGCGCTGACCAGGCCACGCTCCGTCATGGCGAAGTGGAGAAGCCGCACCTCCTCGGTGAGGCCGTCGAAATCGCGCCCGAGATCGGCGATGACGCCGTAGACACAGTCGCGTTCGGCCTGGAGCTGCTGGTGGGTGTCGGGTCCGACCAGCGCCTCGACGGCATCGTCCGGCAGCCCGGGCAGCGTTTGCAGCACCGGCCCGCTGCGGGCATCGGCGAGATTGAAGTGCAGCCAGAGCCAGGAGTCGCCATCCGGGCCGGGGAGCGGCCGCTCGGGATCGAGCTCGGTGGCGACGCCGTCGTCACCGATCCGGAACGCCCACACGAGCCCGCCCAGCGGGCCCGTGCCGAACGCCGGGTCCTGTCCTCGCGACGCTCCGCCCGGCGCGGCTATTGCGCGGCGTCCTTGGCGGCGCGGGCCTCGGCCGCCGTCTCGGCGTCGTCGACGGTCCTGAGCGCGGCCGGATGCGGCATCGAGATGATGTTGTAGCCGGAATCGACGAAGTGGACGTCGCCGGTGACGCCGGTGGAGAGATCGGAGAGCAGATAGAGGGCGGCGCCGCCGACCTCCTCGATGCTCACCGTCCGCCGCAGCGGCGCATGGCGCTGCTGATAGTTGAACATCAGACGCGCGTCGGCGATGCCGGCGCCCGCCAGGGTGCGCACCGGGCCGGCCGAGATGGCGTTGACGCGGACGCCCTGTGGCCCGAAGTCGGCGGCGAGATAGCGCACCGAGGCTTCGAGCGCCGCCTTGGCGACGCCCATCACGTTGTAGTTCGGCATCACCCGGGTGGAGCCGCCATAGGTGAGCGTCACCATCGAGCCGCCGTGGTTCATCAGGGCGGCGGCCCGCTTGGCGATCTCGGTGAACGAGAAGCACGAGATCAGCATGGTGCGCGCGAAGTTCTCGCGCGTGGTGTCGGCGTAGCGGCCCTTCAGCTCGTTCTTGTCGGAGAACGCGATGGCATGGACGATGAAGTCGATGCCGCCCCAGGCCGCGCCGAGCCGGTCGAACACGGAATCGACCGAGGCGAGGTCCTCGACGTCGCACGGCAGCACCAAGTCGGAGCCGACCGACTCGGCGAGCGGCTTGACCCGCTTGCCGAGCGCCTCGCCCTGATACGTGAAGGCGAGCGACGCACCGTGCGCCGCCAGCACCTTGGCGATGCCCCAGGCGATCGAATGGTTGTTCGCGACGCCCATGACCAGGCCGCGGCGGCCGAGCATCAGGCCGTTCTTGGAGGCGCCCTGCTCAGCCGTCATGACGAACGGCCTGCGCGGCGGAAAACGAACCACGGCGTGCTCCGCCGTCTTGCCGTCGCCCGACATGTCTGCTCCGCCTCCCTGCTGGCTTCGCCCGTTCCGGTGGGGTCCGCTGCGGCGCACCGACGGCGATCGGGCGGCGCCGCGGACCATGTCGTCGTCCCGCGTCGATCATTATGTCGGCGATGCAACAGCGGCGTGACGCCGTCGGGGCCGGCAGGCCCCCCTGTGGATCGATCCGTGTCGCCACGACGTCACCTCTCGAACGAAGCGCGGGCGTCAGCCCCGCTCAGGCGTCAACGTGCTTGAAGACCAGCGAGGCATTGGTGCCGCCGAACCCGAACGAGTTGGACAGCACGCAGCCGAGCGTCACGTCGTCCTTGCGGGTGCGGACGATCGGCATGTCGGCGAACGCCGGATCGAGCGTCTCGATGTTGGCGCTCTCGCAAACGAAGCCGTTCTGCATCATCAGGAGCGAGTAGATCGCCTCCTGGACGCCGGCCGCACCGAGCGAATGGCCGCTGAGCGACTTGGTCGCGGAGATCGCCGGCACCGCATCGCCGAACACCTCGCGGATCGCCTCGATCTCCTTGATGTCGCCGATCGGCGTCGAGGTGGCGTGCGGGTTGATGTAGTCGACCTTCGGCCCGACGGTGGAGAGCGCCATGCGCATGCAGCGCGCCGCGCCCTCGCCGGAGGGCGCCACCATGTCGTGGCCGTCCGAGGTGGCGCCGTAGCCGGCGAGCTCGGCATAGATCTTCGCGCCGCGCGCCTTGGCGTGGGCGAGCTCCTCCAGCACCAGCACGCCGGCGCCGCCCGCGATGACGAAGCCGTCGCGATCGACATCGTAGGCGCGCGACGCCTTGGTCGGCGTGTCGTTGTACTTCGACGACATCGCCCCCATGGCGTCGAACAACACCGACAGGGTCCAGTCCAGTTCCTCGCAGCCGCCCGCGAAGATCACGTCCTGCTTGCCGAGCTGGATGATCTCGGCGGCGTTGCCGATGCAATGGCTGGAGGTCGCGCAGGCCGAGGCGATCGAGTAGTTGACGCCCTTGATCTTGAACCAGGTGGCGAGCGTCGCCGAGGCGGTGGACGACATCGCCTTGGGCACCGCGAACGGCCCCACCCGCTTCGGGCCCTTGCTGCGGGTGATGTCGGCCGACTCGACCACCGTGCGGGTCGACGGGCCGCCCGAGCCCATGATGATGCCGGTGCGCTCGTTGGAGACCTCGGTCTCCTCCAGCCCGGCGTCACGGATCGCCTGCTCCATGGCGACGTGGTTCCACGCCGCGCCGGCGCCGAGGAAGCGCATGGCCCGGCGGTCCACCGCCTCTTCGGGCACCAGTGTCGGCGCCCCGTGCACCTGGCAGCGGAAGCCGAGCTCGGCATACTTGTCGGCGCGCGAAATGCCGGACTTGGCCTCGCGCAGGCTGGCCAACACCTCCTGGGTGTTGTTTCCGATGGACGAAACGATGCCCATCCCGGTGACGACGACCCGTCTCATGACTGCGATTCCTGATTGCCGGCGGGCGACACGCCCGCAGCCGGCCTAGGCGGGATCGGGCTGCGGCGCCTGATCCCGGAACAGGCCGACCTTGAGATCCAATGCGCGATAAATGATCGAGCCGTCGGCCGACAACCAGCCGTCGGCGACACCCAGCACCAGCCTCGAGCGCACCACGCGCTTGATGTCGATGCCGTAGACGACCTTGCGGACGGAGGGGAGCACCTGGCCCGAGAACTTCAGCTCGCCGAGACCGAGCGCCCGGCCCTTGCCTTCCGCCCCCAGCCAGCCGAGGAAAAACCCGAGAAGCTGCCACAGGGCGTCGAGGCCGAGGCAGCCGGGCATCACCGGATCGCCCTTGAAGTGGCAGGGAAAGAACCACAGGTCCGGCTTCACCTCGAGCTCGGCCCGAGCCAGGCCCTTGCCGTGCTCGCCGCCCTTGTCGCCGATCTCGGCGATGCGGTCGAACATCAGCATGGGAGGCAGCGGAAGCTGCGGACCTTCCGCGAAAAGCTCGCCTCGGCCACAAGCCAGGAGGTCTTCGTACTCGAAGCTCGACCGACGATTGTGCATTCCGTGAGATCCCCGAAATAATGCCGGTCCGCAGGCCGGGCCGGCCCTTCCCTAACACACGATGGCGAGCGGTCAATCCGGCCTTGCCCCGCGGCCCGCCCGGAGACCCGGCCGGGTCTCCGGCAGGATGGTGGGACGGTCAAAATTGCGACGCAGTTGCAAGAAGAATCATGCCCCGATATGATCGTTCGGAATAATGGATCATGCCGCGCGAGCGGCACGCGAGTTCCCTTACGATGCAGAGAAATTCTCCGCCGATCAATGCCGGTTCGGGATCGAAGGCCGGGGATTCCGGGGCTTTCTTCGCCCAGCGGCCGGAGCTCAACGGGTGCCCCTGGCACGACGTGAAGAGCATGCTGCGTGGCGTCGGCCTGCGGCCGACCCTCCAGCGCCTGGCGCTCGGCTGGATTCTGTTCGGCAAGGGGCACCGCCACCTGACCGCCGAGATGCTCTACGAGGAGGCGTCGCGAGCCCGCGTGCCGGTGTCGCTCGCCACCGTCTACAACACCCTCCACCAGTTCACCGAGGTCGGGCTGCTGCGCCAGGTCGCGGTCGACGGCTCGAAGACCTATTTCGACACCAACGTGTCGGAGCACCACCACTTCTTCCTCGAGGACAAGAACGCGCTCGTCGACATCCCCCCGGTCGAGACCGCGATCGGCGCGCTGCCGGCGCTGCCGGACGGCTACGAGGTCGAGCGGGTCGATGTCGTGGTGCGCCTCAAGACGAAGGGTAAGTAGGCCGAGCCGGCGCGGGGCGTCGGGCGCGCATGTCGCACGAGATCATCCCCATTCGAGCCATTCCAACGGCCGGGCCAACCCCGGCCGTTGTCGTGTCCTGCCCCCTGCCGCGCCAGCCCCCCTGCCGCGGATCCCTGCCGGAGCCGATTGCACCCGGTGCCATGAACCGTGGCCCGGCCCGCATTGCGGCGGAGGTCCTCGCCCTGACAGGTGGCGCCCGCCCCCTCACTGAGATCACCTGCTGACAATTCCGGCCGATCGGTACAATATTGCCGAAGCGACGAGGGCCGAAAGCCTCGGCCCCGAGAGATCTGGCAAATGCGCCCTCGCGCGATGCAGTCTTGTTCGTGACGCCGCCCGCAATGCGGAGGCGAATTCGCAGGAACGCGTCGATGCCGATCAAAGCTCGCTACAGCAAGCTAAAGCTCGCCGCCATGGCCGCCGTGTTCGGTCTCTTTCCGGTCATTGGCTTTACGGTCGCGGCGGCGGAATTATACTTCCGAATGACTGGTCGAGAAACGGGCCCTATCGACTACGAGCTTTTCCTCATCGTTCCTCTCATGCTGTTGCTGACCCCGGTCGTCGTCCGATATGCCCGCCGCATCTTCGACGACGGCCCGGTGCTGTCCATCGACGAGGCGGGCGTCTTCGATCGCCGATGGCTCGACCGCCCCATCCCGTGGGACAAGATCACCTGGAGCGCCGTGTCGCGGATCGGCACACAATCGTCGATCTGGTTGAAGCTGGCGGCTCCGGTGAGCGACTACACCACCGGCGGCTCCAAGCGGATGCTCGCCAATCTCGGCGCCTTCACCGGGGTGCTGGTGATCAGCTGCACCGAGCTCGACGTTCGCCCCGAGACGATCCAGGCTTGCATCGATCAGTACTTGCCGCCGAAGTCGCCACCCTGAGTCCGCCGCCATCTGCGCCGTCTCGGCCGGCGGCACGACCGTCCTCGCGGCGGCCGGTCGCATCGGGCGCCCTCAGTCGATCTTCTCGTTGGGATAGACCCCCCACAGGCGTTCCTGGGCGATCCAGCCGTCGAACTTGTCGCCGATGAAGCGGCACCAAGTGCCGTCGCAGCGCTTCACGGTGCCGACCACGCCCGGCTCGAGCTGCGCCTTCACCGGGCTCGCCGGATCGGCATCGGCCCGCACCGGAACGAGGTCGTCGCTGCCCTTGGCCCGCGCCACGAAAGCGGTCCGCTTGCCGGACAGGAGCGAGTGGTACACCCAGCCCTCGGCTCCCTCCCAGTCGCGGATGCGGCGCCAGTTCTCGAACTCGGCGGTGATCTCCACCGGCAGGCCCGCCCGGGTGTAGACCCAGGTCACCTCGTGATCCTTGGTCGGCCCGCCGCGCACATTGACGCGGTCCGGCTTGAGGCTGACGAAGCGGGGCACCGGCAGCCCGCTGACCGAGCCGGTCGGCAGCTCCGCGGCCACCGCGGTGCCACCCGCCACGGCCGGCCGGATCGTCGCTGCGACACTGAGCGCCACGACCGTCGACAGAACCGCGACCGCACCTTTCAACAACGGCCACGCCGCCCCCCGTACAGCGGCCCGGAAAGGCCCGCCGACCGGGTCGCGAAGGGGTGTGGGCACGGGCGCGCGAGCGCGCGTCGGACCGCCGCGGCGCAAGCCGTCGGCAGCCCCTAGGGGAGATGGTCGCAGCCGGCCTTGGCGCATTGTGTTATCCCGGCCATCTGGTACAGAAGAGCCATTGCGGCGCTTCTCGAAGAGCCTCCGCGTGCGGGACTTCAATGTCCGCGACGACGGTTAACGAGGACTGAAGCGCCGCGGGGATCCGCTCGTTGCGAGCGCCCGGGACGCGGTGGGGCAGAACGATATGCCGACAAGGAAGAAGCCGCTCGTGGTGGTGACTCGAAAGCTGCCCGACAGCGTCGAGACCCGCATGCGCGAATTGTTCGATACGCGCCTCAATCTCGACGACACGCCGATGACTCCGGCGGCGATCGCCGAGGCGATGGCGGATGCCGACGTGCTGGTGCCGACGGTCACCGACCGTATCGATGCACATGCGCTCGGCCATGCCGGCGACCGGCTCAAGCTGATCGCCAACTTCGGCAACGGCGTCGACAACATCGACGTGACGGCGGCACTCCAGCGCGGCATCACCGTGACCAACACGCCGGGTGTCCTCACCGAGGACACCGCCGACATGACGATGGCGCTGATCCTCACGGTGCCGCGCCGGCTCATCGAGGGCGCCACGCTGATGACCGGCGACAAGCCGTGGACCGGCTGGACGCCGACCTGGATGCTGGGTCACCGCATCTCCGGCAAGCGGCTCGGCATCATCGGCATGGGCCGCATCGGCCAGGCGGTGGCGCGGCGCGCCCGCGCCTTCGGGCTCCAGATCCACTATCACAACCGCCGCCGGGTGCCGCTGAAGATCGAGGAGTCGCTGGAGGCGACCTGGTGGGAGAGCCTCGACCAGATGCTGGCCCGCATGGACATCATCTCGGTCAACTGCCCGCACACGCCGGCGACCTATCACCTGCTGTCGGCGCGGCGCCTCAAGCTGCTCCAGCCGGGCGCCTACATCGTCAACACGGCGCGCGGCGAGATCATCGACGAGAACGCGCTGGCCCGCATGATCGAGTCCGGCGACGTCGCCGGGGCCGGCCTCGACGTGTTCGAGCACGAGCCCGCCGTCAACCCCAAGCTGGTGCGCCTCGCCCGCGCCGGCCGGGTGGTGCTGCTGCCGCATCTCGGCTCCGCCACCATCGAGGGGCGCGTCGACATGGGCACCAAGGTCATCATCAACATCCAGACCTTCATGGACGGGCACCGCCCGCCCGACCGGGTGCTGCCCTCGATGCTGTGAGGCGCCGAACCGGCGCCGCCGGATCGCGTGTCACACGACACGCGGTCGACCGGCCCGTATCCGTAGCCGCCGCATCTTGTCAGCGCCATTGCGGCGCGAGACCATCGTGTGACCATCGCCTGCGAGGCGGAGGACCATGATGCGTGAGCGAGTGATGCCGTGGCGGGACGCGGCCGTCGGGGGTCTGGGGCTGGCCGCGATGCTCGCCGCCCCGGCGGCGGCGACAGCGGAAGCCCTGCTGCCCAAGGACATCCAGGCGACCTTCTTCGACGGCCGCAGCTTCACGGCGACGACCCCCTCCGGGGTGAGCTTCGAGATGGTGTTCGATGCCGACGGCACCATGCGGCGCAAGCCGGTCACCAAGGACGGCTCCAAGGGCGAAGGCACCTGGACGCTCGACGCCGACGGCTTCTGCACCACCTGGAAGGGCCACAAGACGAGCTGCTTCAAGGTGCTGCCCGCCGGCCCCAACGCCTGGGCGGTGATGAAGGGACCGACCCTGAAGGCGACCTGGAGCAAGTGATACTGTGCTCGGGTGATCAGTTCGTCGTCGTTCCGGGGTGTGGCACCCGGATCGGCGCGTCGCGCCGTCCGGGCGCCGCGAGCCCGGAACCCAGCGAAACACGTCATGACACGGCAAACTTTGGACTCTCGGCTGGATTCCGGACAGCCGCTTCGCGGCTTCCGGAATGACCACAAAATGGATCAGCCGGATCTCGTATGAGACCGCCGACCCCGCCTCGCGCCGCGGCAGGCGCCATACCCGACACGGCGGAGCGGAGGGGGTCGCCTCTCATGCCGCCCGCCGATGCCCCGACAGGTCCGTGATGGTCGGATGCTCGCCGGTGAGCGGATTGGCGGGGTCCCAGGCGTAGCGCAGCGTCTCGAAACGCGGACCGCGGCCATCCACCATCAGCAGCCGGCCGACCAGTCCCTCGCCGAAGCCGACGATCTCGCGCACCACCTCGACCGCCATCAGGGTGCCGAGGACACCGGCGAAGGCGCCGAGAATGCCGGCTTCCGCGCAGGTCGGCACGGTGCCGGGCGGCGGCGGCTCGGGAAACAGGCAGCGATAGGTCGGGTTCAAGGTGCCGTCCGGTCCGCGCTCGAACGGCCGCAACGTGGTCAAAGTCCCGTCGAACACCCCGAGGGCCGCCGTCACCAGCGGCTTGCCGGCGAGGCAGCAGGCGTCGGAGACGAGATAGCGGGTGGCGAAGTTGTCGGAGCCGTCGGTGACGAGATCGTAGCGGCCGATCAGGTCGAGCGCATTGTCGGGGCCGAGCCGCACCGGATGGCGTTCGACCGCCACATGCGGGTTGAGGGCGGCGATCGCGGCGGCGGCACTCTCGACCTTGGCACGCCCGACGTCCGGCGTCCCGTGGATCACCTGGCGTTGCAGGTTGGAGAGCGACACGGTGTCGTCGTCGACGATGCCCAGGGTGCCGACCCCGGCGGCCGCCAGATAGAGCAGCAGCGGCGCCCCGAGCCCGCCGGCGCCGACCACCAGCACCCGCGCCTGCTTGAGAGCGTTCTGGCCGGGACCGCCGATCTCGTGCAGCACGATGTGCCGGGCGTAGCGTTCGAGCTCGTCGGATTGCAGCATGACGGGGCCTTTCTGGCAGGCGGCGGCCGGGACCCGGACCGGCGGAGGCCTCGCCGGTTCTCGTGACGCCGGGTCTCGCGACGCCGGTCCTCGTGACGACGATCGTCGTCACAAGGACGATCCGGCCCGGTCGTTTCGGTGCCGTTCCCGGACAAATTTTGTCCGACCCAAGCTTTGTAGCCGATCGTGGCAGGATTCGCTCGATGCCGGCCGCTCGCCCCCATCGTCCATCGACGGCCAGCGCCCGGCACCACGGTGGCGGGCGACATGTTGGCCGCTCGGCGTCGTGCGCCCGGGCGCCGGCTGCGCCGCGTGGCTACTCGGCCGCCTCGGTGAGATCCGGCGGGGTCTTGTGGTGCAGCTCGTCGAAGCGCGGCGGCCGCTTCTCCAGGAACGCCGCCATGCCCTCGCGCTGGCCCTCGGTGCCGAACATCGCGTGGAAGGCGCGGCGCTCGAAGCGCAGGCCCTCGGCCAGCGGCAGCTCATGGGCGCGCTGCACCAGCTCCTTGGCGGTCATCACGGCCGGCAGCCACATCGACGCGATGGTCTCGGCCGCCTTCATGGCCTCGTCCATCAGCTTGTCGAGCGGCACGACGCGGGAGACCAGCCCGCAGCGCTCCGCCTCGACGGCGTCCATCATGCGGCCGGTCAGCACCAGATCCATCGCCTTGGCCTTGCCGAGCGCACGAGTGAGGCGCTGGGTGCCGCCGAGCCCCGGCACGATGCCGAGGGTGATCTCGGGCTGGCCGAACTTGGCGTTGTCGGCCGCGATGATCAGGTCGCACTGCATGGCCAGCTCGCAACCGCCGCCGAGCGCGAAGCCCGCCACCGCCGCGATGCTGGGCTTGCGCGAGCGCGCCGGGCTGTCCCAGTTGGCCATGTAGTTGGCCTTGAAGGTGTCGATGAACGACTTCGGCGCCATCTCCTTGATGTCGGCGCCAGCCGCGAAGGCGCGCTCGGTCCCGGTGATGACCACGCAGCCGATGTCGTCGTCCTGATCGAACTGCGCGAACGCCTGCCGCAGCTCTTCGGCGAGCCTCGAATTCAGAGCATTCAACGCCTTGGGCCGGTTCAGCCGGATCAGGCCGACTCGTCCGACCGTTTCGACGATGAGGGTTTCGTAGGTCATGAGACCAGTCCTTGCTGAACCGAGCCGGGCGGCTCGGGCGCCTGTCGAAGCGCGTCGCGGGGGGTTCTGCAACCGCAATGGCGGAGCGGCGGGGGCTCCGAACGTGCTGCATTGCAAAAGCCGTAACGCACCCGGCTGTTCCAAGCAATCACGATTCGCTTAAAACGGAGTGATCATGGGAGTTCCGCGCCGATCGCAGAGCACAACGACAAGATGTTGCAATGCAGAGAGGACGGCGACGTCTCGCCGTGAGATCCAGGGTCCCGACGAATACTGATGGACGATCGCGCCGGACCGCGCCCGGCCTTCCGGCCGGTGCCGACCGCGCACGCACGTCCGGGCGCGCATCGCGATCGAAACCCCGGCGGAGACGTGCTAAGGCGGCGCCGACCAATGGTGCCCGGGGAAGACATGTCCGTATCCACCACCGCCAAGGACGCGCGTGCGGAGGCGCTCGCCGCCACCTATGCGCGCGCCGGCTACGACCGCGTCGAGCCCGCGATCCTCCAGCCGGCGGAGCCGTTCCTGGCCCTGTCGGGCGAGGACATCCGCCGCCGCATGTATCTGATCCCCGACTCCGGCGGCGACGATCTCTGCCTGCGGCCCGACCTGACCATCCCGGTGGCGCTCGACTACCTCGCCTCCCCGGCAGCCGGGCGGCCGGCCCGATTCAGCTATCTCGGCCCGGTGTTCCGGCAGCGGCCGGGCGCTTCCGGCGAGTTCCTCCAGGCCGGCATCGAGTCGTTCGGCCGCCTCGACAAGGCCGCGGCCGATGCCGAGGCGGTCGCTCTCGCGCTGGAGGCGACGGCGCGTTACGGGCTCACCGGGCCGGCGCTGCGCATGGGCGACGTCGGCCTGTTCGCGGCGCTGATCGAGGCGCTCGACCTGCCGCCGGTGTGGCGCCGCCGCCTCGCCAAGGACTTCACCCGCCAGAGCGTGCTGGCCGACGACCTGAGCCGTCTCACCGCGCCGCCCGCCAACGGGCCGCCGGAGTATCAGGGCGTGCTGGCGGCGCTCGCCAACTCGGACCCCAAGGCGGCCCGCGCCCTGGTCACCGACCTTCTGTCGATCGCCGGCATCACCACGGTGGGCGGCCGCTCGGTCGGCGCCATCGCGGCGCGATTCCTGGAGCAGGCCGAGCTCGGCGCCAGCGCCACCCTGCCGGCCGAGACGCGCGACCTCATCGGCCGCTTCTTCGCCATCGCGGGCGATCCGTCCGCGGCGGCGGCGGCGCTGCGCCGGCTCGCCACCGACGCCCGGCTCGATCTCGCCGCCGCCCTCGACACCCTGGAGCAGCGCGCCGCGCTCCTGGCGCGCGCCGGGGTGGACGTCGCCGCGATCCGCTTTGCCACCGCGTTCGGGCGCGGTCTCGACTATTACACCGGCGTGGTGTTCGAGCTGCACGATCCGCAGGGTCGGGTGGACGGCCAGCTCGTCGCCGGTGGCCGCTACGACGGGCTGTTCGCCCGGCTCGGCCACGACACGCCGATCCCGGCGGTCGGCTTCGCGGTGTGGATCGATCGTCTGGTGGCGCTCGGCGAGGGCGCGGGAGCGGCACGATGAGCGCCTTCGTCATCGCGGTGCCGGCCAAGGGCCGACTCCAGGAGAACGCCGAGACCTATTTCGCCCGCGCCGGGCTGAAGCTCGCCAAGCCGCGCGGCGCCCGCGAGTATCGCGGCACCGTGGTGGGGGTGCCGGAGATCGAGGTGGCGTTCCTGTCGGCCTCGGAGATCGCCCAGCAGCTCGCCGCCGGCACCGTGCATTTCGGCATCACCGGCGAGGATCTGATCCGCGAGAGCATCCCGCGCGCCGATGCGCATGTCGTGCTGCTGCACCCGCTCGGCTTCGGCCACGCCACCGTGGTGGTGGCGGTGCCGCAGGCGTGGATCGACGTGCGCACCATGGCGGATCTGGACGACGTCGCCACCGCGTTCCGGCTCGACAACGACGCGCGGATGCGGGTCGCCACCAAGTATGTCAACCTCACGCGCGCCTTCTTCGCCCGCCACGGCATCGTCGACTACCGCATCGTCGAGAGCGCCGGCGCCACCGAGGGCGCCCCGGCGGCCGGCACCGCCGAGCTGATCGTCGACATCACCTCGACCGGCACCACGCTCACCGCCAATGCGCTGAAGATCGTCGACGACGGCGTCATCCTGCGCTCGCAGGCGAACCTCGTGGCGGCGCGCGGCGCCCGCTGGGACGACGCGGCGCGCGAGACGGCGCGGCTGGTGCTCGACCGCATCGCCGCCTACGACCGCGCCGCCTCGTTCCGCGAGATGCGCACCCGCTTCAAGGCGTGCGACGACGCGCTGATCACCGAGGCGCGCGAGAGGTTCGGCGTGGAGACGCCGTTCGGCGGCCCGACCTCGTCCGGCATGCTGACCCTGCACTGCCCGCCCGACCAGGTGCACGCGCTCGCCACCTTCCTGCGCGGCCATGGCGCCGCCAGCGTGGTGGTGGGGCCGCTGGACTACGTGTTCGCCTGCGAGAACCCCCTGTTCGACCGGCTCGAATCGGCGCTCTGAGAGCGGGTCACGTCGGCCGCGACGGATCGGCCGCGGCCGCGGCGGGGCGCCGCGGCCGGAACACGACGAAGTGCGACATGGTGAAGTTCACCACGAAGCTGACCAGGATGGCGCAGCCCTTGGCGAACCACACCGGCATGGTCTGGGCCACCAGCACCAGCGTCGCGGTGTTGGCGACTGCGCCGAGCACGCCCGACGCCACGAAGGTGCCGTAGTCGCGCAGCCGCAGCCGGCGGCCCGATTCCGCCGCGAAGGTGACGGTCGAGTTCATCACATACGAGCCGCTGACGCCGACCATCCAGCCGAGCACGTTGGCGACGATCAGCATCAGATCCTCGGGATCGCCGCAGCCGCACAGGCCGGCCGCGGCCCCGAAGGCGCGCACGCTTGCCGGCAGTGTCGTCAGCCCCGCATAGGCGGCGAAGAACACGGCGGCGTCGACCGCGGTGTTGACCAAGCCGATCAGCGCGAAGCTGATCGCCTTGCGCAAGAAGACGAGGCGCGCCGTCGCGGGGGACGGAGACGTCTCGGCGGGCGGCATCCGCGGCGGTGCGGCGTCGGTCGGGGCCGGCTCGCTCATGGTGTGGGATCGCTCATGGGGCTCCGCATAGCATGCCGGGATGCCGGCCGGGAAACCGGCCGCCGCGACAGGCACGGCCGCCTGCGCTATAAGGCGCCCGATCGCCAACCAGCACGGACCCTTCCAGCGCATGACGTCGGGTGAACCAGCATTGCGGCCGGACGCGGGCACGGACCCGTCCGGCACCGCGGCGACGACCCGTGCGGCCGCCGGCCTGTCGATCGTCATGCCGGTCTACAACGAGGCGGAGGGGCTCGCCGCCCTGCACCAGCGCCTGGTGGCGGTCGCCGCCGGGCTGCGGCGGCGCTGGGGCCTCGCCTGCGAGGTCGTCTATGTCGACGACGGCAGCCGCGACGCCTCGCTCGCGGTCGCCGCGGCGCTGCCGGCCGACGGCATCGACGTCCAGGTGGTGGCGCTGTCGCGCAACTTCGGCAAGGAGGCGGCGCTGCTCGCCGGCCTGGAGCACGCCCGGCTCGGCGCCGTCCTGTTCATGGATTCCGACGGCCAGCACCCGCCCGCCATGGTGGAGCGGCTCGCCGGCCACTGGATCGAGGACGGCTACGACGTCGTCTTCACCGCCAAGGCGCACCGCAAGACGGAGTCGCTGCCGCGCCGGCTCAGCGGCCACGCCTTCTATTCGCTCATCAACTGGGGCTCGCGCCACAAGATCCCGGAGGACGCCGGCGACTTCCGGCTGCTCTCGCCGCGGGCCGCGGCGGCGCTGCGCCGGCTGCCGGAGCGCAACCGCTTCTTCAAGGGGCTGGCGAGCTGGATCGGCTTCCGCCAGATGCGCATCGACTACGAGCCGGCGGCTCGCGAGCACGGCGCGTCGAGCTGGAACATCGGCGCCCTGATCGGTCTGTCGATCGAGGGCCTGACCGCGTTCTCGGTGGCGCCGCTGCGCATCGCCAGCCTGCTCGGCCTGGCGCTCGCCGCCACCGCCCTGCTGTTCGGCCTCAAGATCCTCGTCGAGGCGCTGGTGTTCGGCACCGACGTGCCCGGCTACCCGTCGCTGGTCGTCGGCCTGATGGTGATCGGCGGCGTCCAGCTCCTGATGATCGGCGTGATGGGCGAGTACATCGCCAAGATCCTGTCGGAGACCAAGGGCCGGCCCGTCTACTTCGTGGCCGAGCACCAGGTGAAGCGCGCCGACACGACCCCTGCCCCGGCCGAGACCGCGCCACCCATCGCGGCCGCCGCCGAGGGTGGCGCGAGCGTGCCGGAGCACCGCGCGTGACGGCGGCAGACGGCCATGGGGCGGCGCGCCGGCTGATCCTGTGCGCCGACGACTACGGCCTCGCGCCCGGCGTCGACGACGCCATCCTCGACCTGATCGCGCGCGGTCGCCTGACCGCGACCAGCGTGATGGTGCTGCCGCCGACCTTCTCGGCCGCCGAGGCGGCCCGGCTCGACGCCGTGTTCCGGGAGAGCGGACGCGCCGCCATCGGGCTGCATGTCACCCTCACGGCCCCGTTCCGGCCGCTGACGGCGGGCTTCTCGCCGCTGGCGCCCGACGGCACCTTCCTGCCGATCGGCCGCATGCTGGTCGCCGCCCATCTGAGGCCGGTCGATCGCGCCGCCGTGGCCCGCGAGGTCGACGCCCAGGTGGCGGCCTTCGTGGCGGCCTTCGGCCGGCCACCGGACTTCGTCGACGGCCACCAGCACGTCCACCTGCTGCCGGGGGTGCGCGACGCGGTGCTCGCCGCCGCCCGCCGGGCCGGCCCCGCCGTGTGGGTGCGCCAATGCGGCCAGATGACGAGCCCCCTCGCCCGGCTCGGCGATCCCAAGAGCCTGGTGCTCGATGCACTCAGCGGCGCCCTGCGGCGGCGCGCCAGCGCCCTCGGGGTGCCCACCAATCCGGCCTTCGCGGGCACCTACACGTTCCGGCCCGGCACCGACTATGCGGCGCTGTTCCCGGGCTTCCTCGCCGGCCTGCCGGACGGCGCCGTGGTGATGTGCCATCCGGGCCGGGTCGACGCCGAGCTCGTCCGCCTCGACCCGCTGACCGGCCTGCGCGAGGCCGAGTACGCCTATCTGGCCGGCGACGCCTTTCCGGCCGCCCTGGCGCGGGCCGGGATGGTGCTGGGCTGAGCGGCGGCTTTTCGAGGTGCGGCAGGCTGCCACGGGGGCCGGCCGCCATTCCGCTCGCCGCCATGCCCCCCATATTGGAGGGGCGCGAGACGGCGCGGCGGCGGGATGTCCGCGCGACCGCCGCCGCTCACCCTTTGTGCCGGCCCTCTTCGCCGGCCCCCTCGTGCCGGACTTGGGCCACACGGACGTGGCCCACATGGATTAGGGCCACAGGAGACCCGAGATGACCCCGCAGGAGCGCCAGCTCGTCGACGACCTGTTCCAGCGCCTCGCCACCCTCGAACGCGAGCCCCGCGACCCGGAGGCGGAGCGCGCCATCCGAGAGGGGCTGTCGCGCGCCCCCAACGCCGTCTATGCGCTGGTGCAGACCACGCTGTTGCAGGACGAGGCGCTGCGCCAGGCGCACGAGCGCATCGCCGAGCTGGAGGCGGCGCTGGCGCCGCCGCAGCAGCAGCAGGGCGGCTTCCTCGGCAGCCTGCGCGGCATGTTCGGCGGTGACGGGCCGCAGCCCGGCCAGGGCCGCGGCTCGGTTCCCTCCGTGCGGCCCGGCGAGGGCGGCGACTCGCGGTGGAACACCGGCGGCACCGGCTTCGGTGCCGGCAGCGCGATGGGCGGCCCGATGGGCGCTCCCGCCGGCTACGGCCAGGGACCGCAGGGCGGCCCGCAGCCCGGCGCCCCGTGGGGCGGCGGACCCGGCTATGGTGGCCCCGGTGGTGCGGGATATGGCGGTCCCGGTTATGGCGGCGCCGGCGCGGCGCCGGGCGGTGCCTTCGGGGGCCGCGGCTCGTTCCTCGGCACGGCGGCGGCCGCGGCGGCCGGCGTGATCGGCGGCTCGCTGCTGCTCGACGCCATGCGCGGCATGACGGGCGGCGCCCACGCGGCGGCCGGCGGAGCGGCCGGACAAGGCGCGCTCGATCCGGGCGCCGGTGGCGGCTCGCCGTTCGGCGGCGGCGCCGGTGGCGGTGACCTGTCGCGTGAGGCCGGGGTGGACGACATCGGCGGACGCCGCACCGCCGCCTACGAGGACCCCGGCGCGGACGACGGCGGCGACGATTTCGGCGGCGACTTCGGCGATTCCGACTACGCCTGACGAGGCGTTCCGCCACGGATCAGAGGCGCCGGCGCCATGGCCGCTACCATGGGCGGCGCCTCGTCGTCAGCGGCCGCGCGCTTTCGCCAGCTCGCGCTCGGCGAGCGGCAGCCAGCGGGATTGCTCGGGGCTCAGCTTGCGCCGAGCCGCGAGGTCGCGCAGCGTCACCACCACGGCGCGGTACCGCTCCGCCGGCTCGTCGCCGGCGCTCGCCAGCCGCCAGTGCAGCACCGCCAGCTCCCACTGCCACTGCACATTGGCCGGATCGAGCAGCGCGAGCTGCTGGCTGACCGCCAGCGCCGCCCGGTAGCTCGCCAGCGCCTCGGCGCCCTGTCCCTTGGCGGCGAGCGCGTCGCCGATCTTGCTCTGCGCCACCGCGACGTCGCGCTGGGCGGCCGGCGACGGCGCCTCGGTGGCGATGCGCACGCGCGCCGCCAGGCTGGTGCGGTAGGCGGCCAGCGCCTCCTCGGCCGCTCCCTTCGCCATCAGGACGTCGCCGATGCGCTCCTGCGAGACCGGCAGGTCGCGCGGCCAGCGGCGGAGCGGCGGATCGCCGGCGGCGAGCCGCTCGCGGATCGCCAGGCTCGCCCGATAGGCGGCGAGCGCGTCGTCGTGGGCGCGCTGCGCCTTGAGGACGTCGCCGATACGCTCGTAGGACACCGACAGATCGCGGCGCGCCTGGGCGTCGGCGCGATCGACCACCGCGAGCTGGAGGGCGAGCCCGGCGCGGTAGCTGCCGAGTGCGTCCTCGACGGCCCCTTGGGCCATCTGGGCGTCGCCGATCTTGTTGTAGAGAATCGACAGGCTGCGCTGCCAGCCGGCGCCGGCGGCCGGATCGACGGCGGCGAGCCGCAGCGACAGGCCGGCCCGGTAGCTCTTCAGCGCGTCGTCGAGGGCACCGCGCGCCGCTGCGACATCGCCGATGCGCTCGTGAGCGACCGACAGATCGCGCCGGGCCGGCGCGCTCGCCGGATCGAGCGCGGCGAGCTTGTCGCGGACAGCCAGCGCCGCCCGGTAGTGCCGCAATGCGTCGTCGAGGGCCGCGCGGGCGACCAGCACATCGCCCATGGCGGTCGCGGCCCGCGACAGGTCGCGCTGGCGGTCGGGGCTCGACGGATCGAGGGCGGCCAAGCGCTCGGCCCCGGCGAGCGCCGCACGGGCGCTGGCGAGCGCCCGGTCGGTCTCCCCATGGGCGAGCCGCGTCGTCGCCACGGCGAGCCGGAGGCCGACGAGTTCGCGCACCAGCTCCAGGTCGTCCAGCCGCTCGCCCGACAGCGGGTCGAGCAGGGTCTCCACCGCCGCGACCCGAGCGCGCCCGCCATCGGCGAGCCCCAGGGTCTCGCGGTGCTGCGCGAAAGCGAGCAGGATGGCGGCGCGGCGCAGCCGGAGGCGCGGGTCGTCGCCGCCGATGGTCGCGAGGTCATGCAGCATCGCCCCGGCGGGCTCCGCGATGGCGATCGCCGCGGCGGGCGGCAGGCCGAGGCGCTCGGCCGCCGCCAGGGTGCCGAGCGTCGCCTCGGTGGCGCCACCCAGCACCGCATCGAACAGCGGCGGATGGGCCGGCAACGCGAACCGCACGACCGCCACGCCGCCGCCGACCACCAGCAGGATGGCGGCCGCGGCGCCGAGCCAGCCGCGCAGGCGGCGGCGATTGCGGACCGCGCGCTCGGCCGGGCCACGGAACTCGTCGACGCCGAGCCCGAGCAGGGTGGCGGCGATCCGCATCACCACCTCGGATGGGGGCGTCCGTCCCGACCGGGCGTCGATCACCACTGGGGCGACCGGCTCCTCGGGCTCGTCGCCGACGCTGCCGTCGGGCCGCAGCCGCCGGGCCAGCGCCGGCGGGCACAGGGTCCGCTCGGACGCCTCCGGATCGCCGCCGGCCAGCACGGCGACCACCCGGTCACCGCGGCCGAGCGACTTGAAGCGGCGCACCGCCTCGTCGACGACCTCGCTCGTCGCCGCGTCGGGCGAGCACAGCACGATCAGGTGGCGGGCCTCGACCAGCGCCGCCACGGCCTCGTCGGACAGGACCGGCGCAGCCGGTGCGAGCAGGATCGGCGTGTCGGGCGGCGTCGCGGCCACCGTCTCGGGGGCGGGCGAAACGGTGGACGACTCCGTGGGCGACGCGGCCGGTGCCGGCGTTTCGGCGGCCGCGGGTGATTCGCCCGCGGCCGGGATCGGGGCGGCGGGCGGCTCGCCCGCGACGGCCGACGCGTCGGCCGCCGGTGCGGTCCGCTCCGGCACGGTGCGCTCCGGCATCACCGCGGGGGCGGGCGCCAGCAGCCGGAACAAGGGCCGCAACGTCTTCGGCACCGGCCCTTGCGGGGTGTCGCGCCCGATCAGCGCCCACGGCACGAGGACGTCTTCGAGGCCGCGCTGGAGCGCCCGCGCCAGGGCGTCGTCGGCCTTGGCGTGCACGATGAAGGCTCGATATGTCGGCCGCACCACCTGTCCCACGACACCCTCCCGGGCCGCCCCCGCGGCCTTAGAGCCCGTTTGGAAACTCCGACGGGGCTGCGCCGGAGCCGATTTCGGCCGATCCGGCACGAGCCGATCGAAGGGCGTACCAGGGAGTACGGTCGAGATCGGCGACGCACCGGGCGGCCGAAAGCGGCCCGGCCCTCCGGGTCGCGATGCGAACGCCGGCCGCGGCGTCGAGAATCTCGCCGATATCCCCGATATCGGCGTCGCTTCTCTCCTGGCCTCCGGCTGTTCGCATTGCGACGCAACCTCCGTCCGAGTTTCCAAACGGGCTCTTATGGCACCGAGCAGGACCGTATGGCCAAGATTTTGACCCTCGCGTGTCGAAGCACGGCCGCGGTTTCGCCGCAGCCGGCCTTCACGGGCGCCCATGCAGGAACGCGCCCGGTCCGGGAAGGACCGAGCGCGCCCCGCGCCAGTCGTCCGATGCCACATCGGACGTCGATGCCGGCGCCACCCTCGGCGGCGCGACGGAAATCTCCTCGGGCGGCGGAGCCGCCGGCCCGCGTCAGATCACCACCACCTTGGTGCCGACCTTGACGCGCTCGTACAGGTCCATGACGTCCTCGTTGCGCATGCGGATGCAGCCCGAGGAGACCTGGGTGCCGATGGTCCACGGCTCGTTGGAGCCGTGGATGCGGTAGAGCGTGGAGCCGAGATAGAGGGCGCGCGCCCCGAGCGGGTTCTGCGGCCCGCCCGCCATGTAGCTCGGCAGATGCGGCTGCCGGCGCAGCATCTCGTCGGGCGGCCGCCAGTCCGGCCATTCCTTCTTGGCGCTGACGGTGTGGACGCCCGACCAGGTGAAGCCGGGGCGACCGACGCCGACGCCGTAGCGCATGGCGGTGCCGTTCCCTTCCACGAGGAACAGATAGAACTGCCGGGTGTCGACGATCACGGTGCCGGGCGGCTCGCTGCCCGAATACGCCACCCGCTGCGGGCGAAAGCGCGGATCCACGGCGGTGCGGCTGTACTCGGCCGGATCATGCGCCGCATAGCGGCCCCCGTAGGCCGCCACCGGGTTGCCGTACTGGTCGACCGCATAGGTCTGCGGCTCGCGGGCGGCGCGCGGCGGGGCATCACCGCCCCCGAAGATCGCCTCGATGAAGCCGCCGCCCATATTGGCGCGCGCCGGGCGCGCCGCCGGCGGTGCCGCATAGCCGCGTGGCGCAGACGGGGAGGACGCATACGCGCCGGCGGCATACGTCCCGGAGGCATACGTCCCGGAGGCATACGGGCCGGACCCGTAGCTCGGCGCGGAGGCGCCGGACGCATACGCGCCGGACGCATAAGGACCCGGCACGTAGGGCTGGGCGGTCGCCAGCGATCCCGACAGGGCGGTCGCGGCCAGGGTGCAAAGGAGTACGCGATACATGACGGGGCTCTGCACTCGCTACTGCATGAACGGTTCGGACACCAAGCCTTGGTGCATTTCCAGTAAAAACCAGAAGTGGACACCAAGTCGTAAAAACGAGAGCCCGGGGATTTACTGTAAAGCGAGCAGCCGCGAATTTCAGAGAACCATGGTGATCGAAACGTAAACACGGGACGATTATAGTTAACGACGAGTCAACGGAGCCGACATGGTAAACAATTCGTCGGCACCTGTGGATGGAAGGGAGGCGTCGACGCCTGCCTGCAACCTGTGGGCTTCGTCCGGGCCGGGAGGTGTGAACCCCGCGTTAAAGGTTGATCCGGTAGAAGCGTAAAGAACACCTCGAATTGCGATGTCGCCATGCAGCCGCGAAAGCTCTTCCGCATCGAGCAGTATCGTCCGGTCGACGAGGTCACCGCCGGCGTGGCGGGTGCAGCCGTCGCGGCCTCCGACGGTGTGCCGCCCGCCTCCGCCAACGACGCGGATGCCGCCCTGCGCCACCTCGAAGTGATCACCGAGATTCGCGGCGTGCGCGCCCTGATCGAGGGCCGCGCCCGCGAGGCCCAGGAGGCGCTCGACAAGGTGCAGGCTCAGTTCAAGGAGCTGCACAAGCTCAAGGTGGAGCTCGACGTCATCGAGAGCGCCATCACCGAGACCAAGCGCGAGCTCGCCACCATCCATGTCACCGGCTTCAACGGCCAGGACATGTCGCGGGTGGCGAACGAGCTGGACGCGGTGGTCGACGATACCGAGCAGGCCACCCAGGCGATCCTCGGCGCCGTGGAGGACATCGACGCCCGGGCCGACGCCCTCGCCTCCGGGCTGACCGACGAGGCCCACCGGGCAACGGCGCGCGAGATCCAGGACTGCGTCATCCGCATCTTCGAAGCGTGCAACTTCCAGGACCTGACCGGCCAGCGCATCAGCAAGGTGGTGGCGGCCTTGAAGTTCATCGAGGATCATATCCGGCGGATGGAAGAGATCTGGGGCGGCATCGAAGCCTTCGGCACCGTGGCGCCGGTGGTCCAGGTCCCCGAGCAGACCGAGGAGGACAAGCTCCTCAACGGGCCGAAGCTCGACGGCGACATCGGCCACGCCTCCCAGGACGACATCGACGCCCTGTTCGGCTGAGCCGCGGGCGCGGCGCGACGCGCCGCCCGCCCGGGTCAGCCGGGCCGGCGGATCACCGAGAAGCAGGCGAGCGCCACGCCGGCGCAGCCCGCCGCCACGGCGAGCGCGACCGCATCCGACGTCCGTTCCGCCACCAGCGCCATCGCCAGCGGCGCCACCGCCTGCATCACCAGCCACGGCGCCGCCAGCCGCCCGACCAGCACGCCGAAGCCCGACGGCCCGAACAGCACCAGCGGCACGGTGCCGCGCGCGATGGTGACGAGACCGTTGCTCGCCCCGAACATCACATAGAAGAGCGCGGCCGCCGGCACCGACAGACCGGCGCCGGCCAACAGCCCGAACGCCGCCAGGATCAGCCCGAAGGCGAAGCGGGCCAGCAGCAGCGGATGAGTGCGTCCTGCAAAGGCGAACTCGGCGACCCGCGCCAGCACCTGGCACGGCCCGAACAGCATGCCGACGAGCACAGCGGTCGACGGGTCGAGGCCGCCGCGTTGCAGGATGGCGAGGAAATGCGCCGCCAAGGCCGAGGGCACGAACGCATAGGCGGCGAAGCCGGCCATCACCAGGAGGAACGGCCGCCCGCGCGGCGGCAGCACCGGGGCCGGAGCGGGAGACCCCGGCGCCGATCCCAGCCCGGAGTCCGCCGCCGGGACCGGATCGGCGGGCCGGCGCGGCAACGCCAAGGCGAGCAGCGGCGCCGCGACGCCGGCGAGGAGCGCCGCATAGACCAGGAGGCAGCCGCGCCAGCCCAGCGCCGCGTCGAGCGCCGCGGTGGCCGGCCAGCTCACCGTGGAGGCGAGGCCACCCACGAAGGTCAGCAGCGTGATCGGCCGCCGCGCCGCCGCCCCGAACAGCCGCCCCAGCGTCGCGAAGGCCGACTCGTAGAGTGACGCCGCCATGGCGACGCCGACCACCGCCCACGCCGCCACATAGGCGACGGGATGCACGGCCAGGGTGAGGCCCACCAGCCCGGCCGCCCCGATCAGCGCTCCGGCCGTCATCACCTCATGGCCGCCACGGCGGTCGATGGTGCGGCCGACCAGCGGCGCCACCAGGCCGCCGGCGAGCAGCGCCGCCGAGTACCCCGCCATGGCGAAGGACAGCGACCAGCCACGTTCGGCGGCGATCCGCGGCACGATCAGCACGGCCGGATAGATCAGGCTGCCCCAGGCGAGCACCTGGGTGACCCCGAGAACGGGCAGCGCCCGCCACGGGCCGTCCAACAGCAGCTTGCCGGAGAGGAGCTTACGAGAGAGGAGCTTGCGCCGCTTCGCCATTCACGTCCCGACGCCGCGCCATCGCGCCGCTCCTGCGGACAGGCACCGGAGCGCGCCGCCGCTACCCGACCCGCTTGTGCATCACGCCATCGGGGTCCGGCAGCCGCGCCGCGATGGCCTCCGGAACCGTGCCGGCCGGACAGGGCGCGTAGCCCTGCTCGGTGAAGAAGGCGACCTCGCCCCCCGGCGCCACATAGAGGATGCGGCAGCCGAGCGCCGCGGTCTCGCCCTCCAGGGCCGTCGCGATGGCGGCGCCCAAGCCGCGATGGCGCAGCACCGGCAGGGTGACGATGCGCAGAAGGCCGGCATCGCCATGCACCTCGACGCCGCCGAAGCCGACCGGCACGTCATCCTCCTCGAACCGCCAGTACCAGCGGCCGGGTGCGTCGACGTCGTCGTGGGGAAGTCCGGCCCGCTTCAGCGCCGCGCGGGCGCCGTCGCGCTCGAACGGCGCCAGCGGCAGCCACAGCAGGCGCGGATGGCGCGCCGTCATCTCGCCCCCCTCGCTCCGGTCAGCGCGCCGGGGCGGGCGCCGGGCGCGGAGCGCCGCGCGAGGCAGTGCCCTCGGCGCCACAGCGCACCAGCACCATGGTGCCGTAGCGGCCAGCCACCTCCTGGTCGACCCACCTCATCACCAGCACGCGGCCGTCGAACGACACCACCTCGCGGTCGTCGGCATCGCCGGACTGCGGGTTCGGCCCGATGAAGGTCTTGCCCTCGTAGCTGCCCTTCACCAGCATGTCCTGCACCTGCGGATTGTCGTGGCCCAGCATCGCCACGCCCACCGAGCTGCGGTTGATGACGAAGGGCTGGGTGCAGCCGCGCCGGGCCGCCGCCTCGGTGCGGGCGCGGTCCTCCGGACGGTGATAGGCGGCGAGCCCCCAGCGGCCGACCAGGTCCTCGGGGCGGATGTTGGAGGGCGGCGGCGGCGCGCTCGGCTGCGGCTCGGGCGCCGAGCCACCGCCCGAGAACGACGGAAGAGTGCTGGCGCAGCCAGTGAGCGACAGCAGCGCGACGGCCATCAGCGCGCGCGCGACGCCCCGGAACGAACCGAACATGACGATCTCCGACAATGACGGCCCACTCTGATGGGCGAAAGGCTTCGGTGCAAGCGGGACATAACCCGCCTCGGGCGGCAGCGCGCCGCCACCGCGCGGCTCGCGAGACAGGGTCGAGCCGTGGCTTTGACCCATCAGGTGGGCGTTTCGATGACGGGTGGGACATCGTCGCGGCACGGTCGCGGCATTGTCGCGAGCCGCCGCGCCCGGCACGGTTTCGCCGCAGGTGTCACCCGCCGGGAACAGCCGGCCGCCGGACACCCCAGCGCCAGCCATCCCAGCGCCCCGCAGGCGGCGCGGCTTGCCGGGGCTCGCCGTTGGCGTTAGGACCACGGGGGCGCAGCCGGCTGTACGACCGCCTCCGGCCGGCGAGACCGCGCGGCTTCGCCCCCGCTCGGGCGGAACGGCCACGGCTCGGCGATGATCGCCACCGGCATTAACCGCAGCCGCAGCGCCCCTCCGCGCCGCATGGCTCCGGCCGGCCACGCGCCTTGACAGCCCCGGACCTACTCCCTATGTCCGGCGCGGCGCTGGCACTCTCGATGTCCGAGTGCTAGCCTCCCATCACGAGTTTCCAACGAAACCCAGCCACCTCCGGTGGCGACGAGGATACCTGATCCATGGCGAAGACCACGTTCCGCCCGCTGCACGACCGCGTCGTCGTGAAGCGCATCGAGGCCGAAGAGAAGACCGCCGGCGGCATCATCATCCCGGACACCGCCAAGGAGAAGCCGAGCCAGGGCGAGGTGATCGCGGTCGGCCCGGGCGGGCGCGACGAGGCCGGCAAGCTGACCCCCCTCGACGTCAAGGTCGGCGACCGCGTGCTGTTCGGCAAGTGGTCGGGCACCGAGGTGAAGCTCGACGGCGTCGATCTCCTGATCATGAAGGAGAGCGACATCATGGGGATCGTCGGCTGACCGACGCCCCGCGACGTCGTCCGTGAGGCGCGGGCGCCATCGGTGCCGCCCCGGACGACGCTCCCCCGACCATTCGAATTCGGAGCAAGCAAATGGCTGCCAAGGACGTCCGCTTTTCCACCGACGCGCGCGACAAGATGCTGCGCGGCGTCGATCTCCTCGCCAACGCCGTGAAGGTGACGCTCGGCCCGAAGGGCCGCAACGTCGTCATCGAGAAGAGCTTCGGCGCGCCTCGCATCACCAAGGACGGCGTCACCGTCGCCAAGGAGATCGAGCTCGAGGACAAGTTCGAGAACATGGGCGCCCAGATGGTGCGCGAGGTCGCGTCCAAGACCAACGACATCGCGGGCGACGGCACCACCACGGCGACCGTGCTGGCCCAGGCGATCGTCCGTGAGGGCGTGAAGTCGGTGGCCGCCGGCATGAACCCGATGGATCTCAAGCGCGGCATCGACCTCGCGGTCACCGCCGTGGTGAAGGACATCGAAGGCCGCGCCAAGAAGGTCGGCTCGTCCGCCGAGGTCGCCCAGGTCGGCACCATCTCGGCCAACGGCGACAAGGGCGTGGGCGAGATGATCGCCGGCGCCATGCAGAAGGTCGGCAACGAGGGCGTCATCACGGTCGAAGAGGCCAAGTCGCTCGACACCGAGCTCGAGGTGGTCGAGGGCATGCAGTTCGACCGCGGCTACCTGTCGCCGTACTTCATCACCAACGCCGAGAAGATGACGGCCGAGCTGGAGGACGCCTTCGTCCTCCTGCACGAGAAGAAGCTGTCGGGCCTCCAGGCGATGCTGCCGGTGCTCGAGGCGGTGGTGCAGTCGGGCAAGCCGCTCGTCATCATCGCCGAGGACGTCGAGGGCGAGGCGCTGGCCACCCTGGTGGTCAACAAGCTGCGCGGCGGCCTCAAGGTCGCGGCCGTGAAGGCGCCCGGCTTCGGTGACCGTCGCAAGGCCATGCTGGAGGACATCGCGATCCTCACCGGCGGCCAGGTGATCTCCGAAGACCTCGGCATCAAGCTCGAGAACGTCACCATCCAGATGCTCGGCCGCGCCAAGAAGGTGATCATCGAGAAGGAGAAGACCACCATCGTGGACGGTGCCGGCAACAAGGCCGACATCGAGGGCCGCGTCGGGCAGATCAAGGCGCAGATCGAGGAGACCACCTCGGACTACGACCGCGAGAAGCTCCAGGAGCGCCTGGCGAAGCTCGCCGGCGGCGTCGCGGTGATCCGCGTCGGTGGCGCCACCGAGATCGAGGTGAAGGAGAAGAAGGACCGCGTCGAGGACGCCCTCAACGCGACCCGCGCGGCCGTCGAGGAGGGCATCGTCCCGGGCGGCGGCGTCGCCCTGCTGCTCGCCAAGGCGTCGGTCGGCAAGCTGAAGAACGACAATGCCGACGTCCAGGCCGGCATCAATATCGTTCTGAAGGCGCTCGAAGCCCCGATCCGCCAGATCGCCGACAATGCCGGCGTCGAGGGCTCGATCGTGGTCGGCAAGATCCTCGAGAACAAGTCGCAGACCTTCGGCTTCGACGCGCAGAACGAAGAGTATGTCGACATGGTCGAGAAGGGCATCATCGACCCGGCCAAGGTCGTGCGCGCCGCCCTTCAGGACGCCGCCTCGATCGCCGGCCTGCTGGTGACCACCGAGGCCATGGTGGCCGAGCTGCCGAAGGACAAGCCGGCCCCGGCGATGCCGCACGGCGGCGGCATGGGCGGCATGGACTTCTGATCCGGCCCCCGAGCCTCTGACGACGACACGACGAAGGGCCGCCGCGAGGCGGCCCTTTTGTCATTCGCTCCCAGTCGCAGCTCGGCGGGGGCACGCGGAGCCCGGAGCATATCTGCGACGGGCACGCAGACATGAGGGCGCCCGTCCTCACCCGAACGGGTTCTTGCTCGCGAGCTGCGCCTCCGCCTCGATGGCCGGCGACAGGTCGAACAGCTGCTCCTTGGTGACACTCCCCGACACCAGCTTCATCTGCTCGGTCCAGAACGTCCCCTGCGCCATGCAGGACTCGATGTTGGGCTGTCCGTTCTCGTTGAACCAGGTCCAGCGCGGCGCCGCGGCCTCGATCAGCGGCGGCGGCACCTTGGTGGCCTCCGAGATGATCCTGATCACGTCGGGGTCCTTGGCGGCGGCCGCCTTGTTGTAGAGCCGCCCCGCATGGGTGTGCACCATGGCGAAGCGCACCGCCGCCGACTTGTTGCTCTGGAGATACTTCTGCGACATCGCCCAGCAGGCGAGCTGGGTGTTCGGCTCGATGTCCCAGCCGGAGAAGACGAGCTTGCCGAAATTGTTCTTCTCGACCAGGAAGCCGAGCGGCACCGGCACATTGGCGGCATCGGCCTGGCCGGCCCCCATGGCCTTGACGATGTCCGGATAGGCGAGCCCGCTCGACCACTCCACGTCGGTGCGCGGATCGAGACCGGCGCGCCGGACGCCGAGCCCGAGCAGATACTGATCGATCCCGCCGGGCGCCTGGATGGCGACCTTCTTGCCCTTCAGCAGGGCCATCTTGTCCGGTGCCGTCATGCCGGCCTTCACCAGCTCGTTCGACGCCGCGATGGTCATCGAGCCGGAGCCCGGCTTCTCCGAGCCGCGATCGAGAACCAGCTTGAACGGCGCGCCCTTCGCCACCGTGTTGAACAGGCCGGCATTGAGCGTCGCCACCGTGGCGTCGAGCTCGCCGGCGATCAGCGCCGGCATCGCCAGCACGCCGTCGGCGAAGTAGCGGATCTCGACGTCGAGCCCGACCTTGTCGAAGAAGCCCTTCGCTTGCGCCAGGAAGATCGGACCCGAGGAGATCAGCGGCACGACGCCGATGCGGATCTTGGCCCGCTCCTGGCTCCGTGCGACGCGGGGCATCGCGAGTGTCGCCGCGGCCGCGGCGGTGGTGGACACGAAACGTCGGCGATCGAGGGAGCTGGTCATGGGCGCCTCCGGGGGTGGAACGACGACATCGGCGAGGCACCGAGCCCAAACACGAGATCGATGCCGGGCGGATCACGACTTTATATGCACTGTGCACCACGCATCGTCGCACCCGCAAGGGCGCCGGCGGCGGCCCCGCTGCGGCGTTTCGCCCGGCGGGACCCCGGTGCGGCAGGCGCGACGGCGACGCGCGCCGGTCATGCCGAACCGCTGTCGTGCCCATCGGCGGGCGGAACCTCACTCTCGAATGATCTCAGAAGCTTGCGCAGCAACTGCGCGAGCTCGTCCTGCTCGGCCGGGGTGAGCTGATCGGCGATGTGGCGCGAGCGGGCGGCGTGCTCCGCCATGGCGCGCGCCGCGAGCCTGGCGCCGCGGCGGGTCAGCGCCACGCGCGTGGCGCGCCGGTCGTCCGGATCGGGACGGCGCTCGGCAAGTCCGAGTTTCTCGACCCGATCGATGCGGCTGGTCATCGCGCCGGACGACAGCAAGCACGCATCGGTGAGCGCGGTCGGGCGCAGCCCCTCGGGCCGGCCGGAGCGTTGCAGCGTCACGATCAGGTCGAACACGTCCCAGGTGAGACCGAACGGCCGCAACCAGCCGTCCACCGCGTCGCGCAGATGCGCCGACAGCCGCAGGATGCGGCCGAGCGTCGCCAGATAACGAACATCAAGATCGGGCCGTGCCGCACCCCATTCGGCGATGAAGCGGTCCATGGCATCGACATCGCCCCGGGCGACGCCGGTCGACCTGCGATCGAGGGGGGCGGCTCGGAGATCGGATGAGGGCACGGCAGCGATCCGCATTTATCTTGACATCAAGATAACACGGCCGCACCCTTTCCTGACAAGGGCCGTCCTGAAAGTCCTCGGCGCAAGCACGCAGAGAACTTACGCAGAGAATTCACCTCGACGACACGATCTGCCGAACCGTTCCGTTGACGACCGAGGCGTCGGTCGAAAGACCACGCGCCATCCCCGCGACCGCCACCGGAGACCGCCGCGACGATGCCTCCTGTCGGTACAGCCGCCGCCGTCCCGGCCGCCAGCACCGGCGCGGTCGCCACCACCGTCGCGGTCGAGCAGGTCGGCCTCGTCTTCCCGTCGCGGTCGGGCGAGCCCACGGTGGCGCTCGCCGACGTGAGCTGCCACTTCGCCCCCGGCGCGGTCACCGCCATCATCGGGCCGAGCGGCTGCGGCAAGAGCACGCTTCTTCAGATCATCCGCGGCTTTCTGGCGCCGACGCACGGACGGCTGCGCTTCGTCGCCGGCCCAGGTGATGCACCGCACAAGGCGCCCCACTCCACACCCCACATGACCACCGTGTGGCAGGCCTTCAATCTGTTTCCGTGGCGCACCATCCTGGACAATGTCGCCTTCGGGCTCGAAGTCGCCGGCGTGGGACGGGCCGAGCGCGAGGCGCGCGCCCGCGCTGCCCTCGCCAAGGTCGACCTCGCCGGCTTCGAGCGGAAGTACCCGCGCCAGCTCTCCGGCGGCATGCGTCAGCGGGTCGGCCTCGCCCGCGCGCTGGTGATGGAGCCCGAGCTGCTGCTGCTCGACGAGCCATTCGGCGCTCTCGATGCGCAGACCCGCCTGGTGCTCCAGGAGCAGCTCGCCGCGCTGGTGGAGACCAGCGGCACCACCGCGATTCTCGTCACCCACTCGATCGAGGAAGCGGTGCTGCTCGCCGACACCATCCTGGTGATGACGGCGCGGCCCGGCCGCATCGCCGCCGAGATCGCGGTCGATCTGCCGCGCCCCCGCAGCATGGCGACGACGCGCGATCCCCGCTTCGCGGCGCTGTTCGATCACATCTACGGGCTGCTGCGCCAGGAGGTGATCCGCGCCATGGCCACCGAGGGAGGCGGCGCGTGACCCACCAGCCGTCCGCGCCGCCCGCCGTCACCGGCCCGTCTGTGCAGAGCACGCCGGCGCGGAGCCTTCTGGCGCGGCTCGGCGAGCCGCGCGTGCTGAGCTGGCTCTCGGTGGTGATCGTGCTGGCCGGCTGGGAGCTCGCGGTGATCGCGCTCGCGCTCAACCCGATCTACCTGCCGCGGCCGAGCCGCATCGTCGTCGCGCTGTTCGAGATGTTCCGCACCGGCGGCCTGACGTCGGATCTGATCGCGACGCTGTCCCGGATCTTCGGCGGCTTCTTCCTCGCGCTCGGCCTCGGCGTCGCGCTCGGCGTCTGGATGGCCACCTCGGAGCGGGTGCGCGCCGTCGCCGACACGTTCATCGCGGCGCTCTATCCGCTGCCCAAGGTGACGCTGATTCCGTTGCTGATCATCTGGCTCGGCACCGGCGGCCCGTTCATGCTCACCATCAGCATGCTGGGCGCCTTCTTCCCGATCGTCATCAACACGGTGCTGGGCATCGGCCAGTGTGATCAGGGGCTCGTCCTGGCGGCCCGCGACCTCGGCGCCTCGCGTCGCCAGATCATCCGCATGGTGCTGCTGCCGAGCGCCATCCCGTCGATCTTCGCCGGCATCCGGCTCGGCCTCGGCGTCTCCATCATCCTGGTGGTGGCGGCCGAGATGGTGGTCGGCAAGGTCGGGCTCGGCGCACGGCTCTATCTCGCCGGCCAGGTGCTGGAGACCGAGCAGGTGTTCGCGGTGCTGATCGTGCTCGCCACGCTCGGCATCATGGTCACCAAGGCCCAGGACATGATCGACGTCCGTCTCGGCCACTGGCGCGTCAACTGACCCACACTCTCACGATCGGAAGAAGCAGCGGAGCCGCCCATGACGTTCGAGCTGAAGTCGATCCATCCGGACCCGTCACAGGCCCACAAGATGCCCTATGCGCCGGCCGTCCACATCGTCGGCGCCTGCGACCTGATGTTCATCTCGGGCGCCACGGCGTCGCCGCTCTATCACGACCATCCGCACCGCGACGAGGAGCACGTCCACCCGCACTCCATCGAGGAGCAGACGCGGAACGCCATGGAGGCGATCAAGTCGATCCTCGATCATGTCGGCGCGAGCTGGACGGACGTCGTCAAGGTCACCAAGTACCTGACCGACATCCGCGACGGCGACGGCATGCACAAGACCATGCGGAGCTATTTCGGCGACTGGCGGCCGGCCAGCACCATGGTGTGCATCAATCAGCTCTCGTCGCCCGGCGCCCGGGTCGAGCTCGACATGATCGTGGCGCTGCCGAAGAAGGGGTAGATCGCGCGGCGGCGGCCCGCTTCTCCCCATGGGAGAACACTCCGCAGGAGCGCCTCGCCAACCAAAATTCACCGAGGTCGAACGGCGCCCTACCCGGCCGCGGCGGCGACGCGCTGGTGGCCGGGCCGGCCGTGCAGGAAGCCGTTGGCGAAGATGGCGCCCGGCATCAGGGCGGCGATGCGGGCCTCGCCCTCGGCGCCGGTGATGGCGCCGTCGAGCACGTCGCGGAACACCTGCGCCACCGCCACCATGTCGCAGGTATGCGGCGACAGCCGGAAGGCACGCACGCCGCGCGCCGTCAGCGTGCCGAGATCGGCGACGTGATTGACCACGGTCCGGCTCAGGGTCTGCACGCCGTTGACCGACAGGAACTCCTTGCCCTCCAGGGTGTCGACCGCCAGGCCGTCGGGGTCCTGGTTGCAGATGAACTGGCAGGAGTCCTTGGCGAGCCCGTGGACGCGCGCGTGATAGCAGCGCGCCGAGATGGCGAGCGGCGCCCGGCCGAACGCCCAGGTCTCGACGACGGCGGTGCGTGCCGCACCGGCGAGCGCCCCGATGGCGGCGAGCGGCAGCTCAGGCGGCAGGCAGACCAGCACGGCCCCCTGCTTCTCCATGAAGGCGAGCGTGCCCTCGTTGTAGACGTTGATGAGCGGCCCGATGGCATGCGGCCGGCCGGCGAGCGGCCCGCAGGCGGAGACGTCGTTGGCCTCCACCACCACGCCCGGCATGGCGACGAGGTCGCGGATCATGCCGCGCTCGCGCGCCGTGGTCGGCAGCGCCAGCGACGAGAGCACGACGGTCTTGCCGCCGCGTTGCAACCGCTCGATCACGCCCGGAATGTCGTCCTCGTAGAACGGCAGCCGCTTGGAGCACACCACCTCGCCGACGCAGACGCGCTCGACCGGCGCCTCGTCGGCGATGCGGTGATGGTAGTCGCGCCACTGCTCGGGCGACCAGTTGAACAGGAGCGGCCCGAGCGTCAGGGTGTTCCGCGCGTCGTCGGCGCCGTTGGTCGCCATCTCGTTCACCACCGAAACCATCACCGCCGGAACCTTCACCGCCACGTCTTCTGGTAGGCGCCGCGGGTCGTCGAGGCGCCCTCGGAGAGCGCCATCAACGGGCGGCTGTCGATCGGCAGGCCGCGGGCATGCGCATCGAGCGCCCCGCGCAGCGCCCGCACCACGGCGTCGGTGTAGCTGCGGCTGCGCTGCCGGCCCTCGATCTTGAGCGCCGTCACGCCGGCATCGGCGAGCGGCGGGATCAGCAGGCTGGCGTCCAGGCTCGCCGGGTCCTCGAAGATGTGGGCGGTCTCGCCGTTGGCGCTGAACCGGCCTTTGCACAGGGTCGGATAGGGCATCGGCTGGCCGCCCGGCACCTTGTTGATCAGGAACTCGCCGAGCCGCGACACGAACTCGCCGCGCTCCTGCGCGTAGGTGATGTGGCTCGGCGGCGAGCACACCCCGTTCATGTTGGGCGAGCAGCCGGTGGCGTAGGACGACAGCGAGCAGCGCCCCTCCGCCATCACGCACAGCCCGCCGAACACGAACACCTCGGTCTCGCAGGCGATCTCGCGGTTGAGCGCGGCGATCTCGGCGACGGTGAGGACGCGCGGCAGCACCACCCGCTTGACGCCGAAGCGCTCGACATAGAAGCCGATCGCCTCCGGGTTGGCGGCGGCCGCCTGCACCGAGAGGTGCAGCCGCAGCCGCGGATGCTTCTCGGCCGCGTAGTCGAGCAGCCCGATGTCGGCGACGATCGCCGCATCACCGCCGCACTCCGCGATGGTGTCGATGGCACGATGCCAGGCGGCCGGCTCGCCGGCGCGCGGGAAGGTGTTCACCGCGACCAGCACCTTGACGCCGCGCTTGTGGGCGTGGGCGACGCCTTCCGCCATCTCGGCCGGGCTGAAGTTGAGACCGGGGAAGTTGCGCGCGTTGGTCTCGTCGGCGAAGCCGCAATAGACCGAGTCGGCGCCCGCCTCGATGGCGGCCCGCATGGCGGCCGGGGTGCCGGCCGGGCAGACCAGCTCGAGCCGGCCCTTCGGCTTCCAGGC
This sequence comes from Rhodoplanes serenus, assembly GCA_009720755.1. Classification (GTDB taxonomy): domain Bacteria; phylum Pseudomonadota; class Alphaproteobacteria; order Rhizobiales; family Xanthobacteraceae; genus Rhodoplanes; species Rhodoplanes serenus. The sequence goes on along the minus strand of WNKV01000012.1, from coordinate 21,508 downwards.
GGCGCTGGGGGCCGGCGCCGTGTATGTCGTCGTCATGAACCGCTCCGTGGGCGGGCGAAGGCGATGCCGGTGATGCGCTCGGCGAGCGAGGCGGCGATGCGGCCGACCGTCTCGGCCGGCTGGGCCAGCGGCCCGAGCACAGCGGCGGCCTCCGCCACGAGGTCGATCTCGGCGTCGTCGAGCGCGTTGCGCAGCGCCACCACGGCCGACATGTCGCCCTCGACGGTCAGGTCGCGCGAGAAGAACAGCGCGTCGCCGTCATAGGCGCCGTGGACGAGGCCGACGAGCGCGGCGAGCGGCCCGGCGATGCGAGCGTCGGTCGCCGGCTCCTCGCCGGGACGCACCACCTGCACCTCGGGATCGTCCGGGCGCGGCGTCATCACCACGACGAAGGGCAGGTCGGTCGGCTCGATGAGGAACCGCTTGCCGGCCTGGTCGCCAAGGCGGGCGAACATGGCGGGATGCCGGCGGGCCGCCGACTTGACGACGAGATCCAGCGCCGCGGCGAGCGGCGCGAGCGGCAGGGGCCGCAGGCCGAACGACAGGGCGGCCGGAAGCTCCGGAACTGTGGCTGAGTTGGTCGACATGGAGCACCTTGGTTATCGGTTCGGACCGGCTGCGACTTTGTCCTATATCAAGGACGCTTGACACCTCGACGCCCTTGATCCCCCGCCGGGCGGCCGGGACCCCGGCCGCAGCCCCCGAGCGGCGTCAGGAGTTGCCGTGCCGATCCGCGATTTTCCGCCCTTCCGCGACCTGCGCGACTTCCTGCGCCATCTCGACGCGGCCGGCGATCTCGCCCGCGTCGCCGAGCCGGTCGACATCGTCCACGACATGGCGGAGATCCACCGCCGGGTGATCGGCCGCGACGGTCCGGCGCTCGTCTTCGAGCGGCCGCGCGCCGCCGACGGCCGGCTGCTGCCGGTGCCGGCGGTGATCAACCTGTTCGGCACCCGCACCCGCGTCGCCGCCGGGCTCGGCATCCGGCCCGAGCGCCTCGCGGAGCTCGGCGAGGTGCTGGCCTCGCTGCGCGAGCCGCAGCCGGTCGAGGGCTTGCGCGACGCCCTCTCGCGCTGGCCGATCCTCAAGGCCGCCCTCAACACCCGCTCGGAGACCGTCGATCGCCCGCCCTGCCAGGCCGAGGTGCGGACCGGCACCGACGTCGATCTCGGCGCCCTGCCGGTGCAGACCTGCTGGCCCGGCGAGGCCGGCCCGCTGATCACCTGGCCCGTGGTGGTGACGCGGCCGCCCGACAGCGAGGCGGTCGCCGGCTACAATCTCGGCATCTACCGCATGCAGGTGCTCGGCCGCGACCGCGCCATCATGCGCTGGCTGCACCATCGCGGCGGCGCCAAGCACCACGCCCAGTGGGCGGCGCGCGGCCAGGACACGCCGGTCGCGGTGGCGATCGGCACCGATCCGGCCACCATGCTGGCCGCCGTGCTGCCGCTGCCGGAGACGCTGTCGGAGGTGCGCTTCTCCGGCCTGCTGCGCGGCGCCCGGCCGCGCCTCGCGCCGGCCCGCACGGTGCCCCTGATGGTGCCGGCCGATGCCGAGATCGTGCTGGAGGGCTTCGTGTCCGCCACCGAGACGGCGCCGGAAGGCCCGTTCGGCGACCACACCGGCTACTACAATTCGGTCGAGCCCTTCCCGGTGATGCGTGTCACCGCGATCACCACGCGGCGCGACCCGCTGTATCTCTCCACCTTCACGGGGCGAGCGCCGGACGAGCCGGCGGTGCTCGGCGCCACCTTCAACGAATTGTTCCTGCCGATCGTGCGGCGCGCCTTCCCGGAGATCGTCGACGTCTGGCTGCCGCCGCACGCCTGCTCGTACCGGATGGCGATCATCTCGATCCGCAAGCGCTATCCCGGCCACGCCCAGCGCATCATGATGGGCCTGTGGGGGATGCTGCCGCAGTTCTCCTACACCAAGCTGATCGTGGTGGTGGACGACGACGTCGATCCGAAGAGCTGGGACGATGTCGCCTGGGCGATCGCCACGCGCGCCGACCCGTCGCGCGACCTCACGGTGATCGGCCGCACGCCGATCGACTATCTCGACTTCGCCTCACCGGAGTCCGGCCTCGGCGGCAAGCTCGGCATCGACGCCACCAACAAGATCGGCAGCGAGACCCACCGCGAATGGGGCAAGGTTCTCAAGGCGACGCCGGAGCTGATCGCCCGCGTCGACGCCCTGTGGCCGAAGCTCGGGCTGTAGCGCGCATCCTCGGGCGCTCCTGGGTCCCGGGTCTGCGACGCACCACGACGCTGCGCGTCGCGTCGCATCGCGCCCGGGATACGAGCGCCAGTCGAGTAGCGCTCAGTTGCGCTGCATGCGGAAGCGCAGCTCCCGCGGGCCGCCCGAGAGCACCAGGAGATCGTCGGCGACGCGCCAGTGGGTGGTCTGGCCGAGCGCGGCCAGCATCTCGTCGTCGCCGCGGGCCCGCTCGGGCGGGCATTGCCGCTCGGTGCGCGGCCCGGTCAGCACCGTGACGGTGTCGCCGACCACGATCAGGCGCGCCTTGACGGCATTGCACCACAGCTCGATCTCGGCGAGCCCGTTGTCGGCGATGTCGATCACCGGGATCTTCTTCGACCCTTTCATCGGGTCGGTGTCCATCCGCAGCTCCTGACCGTACGGGAAGGCGGCCTGCGCCCGGGCCGGATCGATCGCCGGCGCCAGAAGTGCAGCCCCGGCCAACGCAACCCCGGCGAGCACGGCCGCGGCACCCCCGCTCCGGGCGGACGACGCGGCGGACCGCAGGAGCGACGACACGCGACGCCGGATCATGGGATGCTCCGTTCGGAGAGGGAACCGGCGGCCCGGCCTCGCGCCGGCAATCGCCACCCGGCCGCTCCGCACGAGGACGGAGAGCGACAGGCGCCTTGTTCTTGCCGGCAGCCCGTGCTTGTGGTCAAGCGCCGCCGGCGCGCCGGCCGTCCCGGCTGCTCGACGGCGCCGCGCGGCCGCGCGGTCGGTCGCCGTCGTCCCTCCGGAGGATTCCATGCGTGCGCTCGTCGTCGTCGCCGCGTCCCTGATGCTCGCCCTGCCGGTTCCGGCCTGGTCGCAGGCCAAGGGCGGCGCCAAGCCCCCTGCCCCGCCGGCCGGTGCCACGGTCCGCTACACCACGATCTTCGGCGAGCTGATGGGCTCGTTGCAGAGCGACGCCATCTGGCGCGAGACCCGCCAGGGCGGCCGGGTGACGTCGGCGGTGCTCGACGTCTGCCATTCGGTCTCCGCCACCTCGGCCCGCAAGGATCGCTTCGTCGTCACCCTGGAGCCGCAGGGCGGCAAGCTGGTCGGCAGCGGCCACAGCGAGCCCGACCAGGTCCCCGTCAAGGTGAGCCTGACGCGCCGGGCGACCGGCGACACCTTCGCGCTCGAAGGCACCATCACGCGCGGCGACACCACCCTCACGGTCGCGGCGAGCGATCTCGGCGACATGAGCGAGGCGGAGTTCCGCGACCAGCAGTCGACCGAGGACGAGATCGTGACGGCACCGGCGAACTTCGCCGAGGTGTCGCCGATCGCCGTCGCGGTGCGGGTGTCGCGCGACGGCTTCCTCGACGTGGTGAAGAGCCTGCGCGGCCAGGGCGCGCGCGTCGACTATGCGAGCCTGGTGCAGAGCTGCGCCGACCTGCGCGGCGGCCGGCAGACGGTGCGGATCGAGACGGCGCCGGAGCGGGCGGCCGCGCTGGTCGCCAAGCTCCAGGCGATGCCGGGCGTCGTCGCAGCCGGCTGGACCAGCGGCTCCTACGGCATCGAGCGCTCGGTGCGGGTGAAAGCCGCGGCATGGACCGACAGCGGCAGCCTCAAGGCCGACGCGCTGGCCGAGCGGATCGGCGCCGCGGTCGGCACGGCGCTCGGCGCCAAGCCGGTGTCGAGCCAGTGGGACGACGTCACCCGCGAGCTGACCCTCAAGCTGGAGCGTCCCGACCAGGCGGCGCGCGGCCTCGATCTCACCGAGGTGATCGAGCTGACCCTGCTGGTCGGCCCGGAGACGCCGGCCGGTGGCGACGGCCTGGTGATCTGGATCGGCGAATCGAGCGTCGAGCCGGCCGACCGGGCGGCGGACTCGCGGCTCGCCTTCACCAGCGGCTACCAGGGCGGCGACGAGGAGAGCGCCGCCATCGAGTTCGAGGCGCTGATCGCGGCGCTCGCCCGCGATCTCGATGGCCAGGTGTGGGATTCCGAGAACGCGCGCTGGAAGTAACGGCGCGCTCGCCTCCTCACCTCACCCGCCGTACAGCCAGGTCGGCAGCCACAGCACGATGCCCGGCCACAGATACATGATCACCATGCACAGGATCACCACCAGCATGTAGGGCATCATGCCGGCGAAGATCTGGTTGATGGTGACGTGCGGTGGTGCCACGCCCTTCAGATAGAAGGCCGACATGGCGACCGGCGGCGACAGGAACGCGGCCTGGAGATTGACGAAGACCAGCACGCCCCAGAGGATCGGATCGATGCCGAAGTGCTTGAGCAGCGGCAGGAAGATCGGCACGAAGATGATGATGATCTCGGTCCATTCCAGCGGCCAGCCGAGAATGAAGATGATGGCCTGGGACAGGATCATGAACTGGGTCGGGGTGAGGTCGAGCGACAGCACCCACTTCTCCAGCAGCGCCTGACCGCCGAGCACCGCGAACACCGCCGAGAACAGCGCCGAGCCGACGAACAGCCAGCACACCATGGCGGTGGTCTTGGCGGTGAGGAACACCGCCTCCTTGGTCCGCTTCCAGTCGAGCGTGCGGGCGAACAGCGCCAGCAGGAAGGCACCGGCCGAGCCGACCGCCGCCGACTCGGTGGCGGTGGTGATGCCGAGGAGGATGACCAGCAGCACCGAGATGCTGAGCACCGCGATCGGCAGCACCGAGACGGCGAGCAGCTTGAGGAGCGCGAACCGCTCCGCGCCCATGCGCCAGTAGTAGCGCGCGAGCATCAGCGCCAGCAGCACCGCCACCGTCGCAAAGGTCACGTAGAAGCCGGTACCGGGACCCGACGCCGCCTCGGCCTCCACCGGGGCAGCGCCGCCCAGCGGCTGAAGACCGAGCGCCTCGATCTCCTCGGTCGGCGCCCGATGGATGACGACATACCACCAGACCAGCCCCAGCACGGCCACGACGAGAGCGAGCGGCACCAGCGCGATCAGGAAGTTCCCGGCCAACGCACCGTAGCTGAGCGGGGTCCCGTCCTCGCTCTTGACGGCCCGGGCCCGCGCCGGCGAGGCGAGCGCCGACAGGAAAGTCCTCATCATGTTGGACGAATAGGCCGCACGCAGCCGATCGAGCCAGTCCGGCACCGGCACCCGGGTCTGCTCGGGCGGCAGCGGCGGCGCCAGCGACGGCTGGATCAGCGCCCGGCCGATGATATAGGCGATATAGAGGGTGGCCAGGAAGAAGCCGGGAAACATCGCGGCCGCGTAGAGCTTGACCACCGACTGGCCGGCCACCGCGGCATAGACGATGATCATCACCGATGGCGGGATCAGGATGCCGAGGGTGCCGCCCGCCGTGATCACGCCGGCGGCGAGCTTGACGTCGTAGCCGGCCCGCAGCATCGGATTGAAGGCGATCACCCCCATCAGCACCACGACGGCGCCGACCAGGCCGGAGGCGAGGCCCCAGAAGGCGCAGACGATCAGGGTCGCCACCGCCAGTGATGCCGGCAGCCGGCTGAACGAGAGCTGGACGCTGTAGAACATCTTGTCGACCAGCGCACCGCGCTCCATCACGTAGCCCATCAGCACGAAGAGCGGGATGGAGATCAGAACGTCGTTGGTCATCGCCCCGTAGGTGCGCTGGACCATCAGGTCGAAGACGCGATTGTCCCACCAGAACTGCGACGGGTCGTAGAAGGCGTAAAAGCCGAAGAAGATGCCGAGCCCCATCAGGGTGAAGGCGGTGGGGAAGCCCATCATGATGGCGATCACGATGAGCCCCAGCATCAGCAATCCGAGCGCAGGATCGCTCATGTGTTCAGGTCTCCCCCCATGCCGCGCTGGCGCGCGGTCTCGTCGATCTTGTGAGCGCCAGCGATGGCGGCGCGCCGATCCTCGTCGTCCACATACTCGCTGCGGGCGAGTTGCTCTTCGACGACGTCGAGCTCGCTGACGTCCTTGAGTCGCGGCGGCCAGGCACCGCTCTTCAGGCAGACGACGCAACGGAGCATCTCGGCGAGCCCCTGCATCATCACCAGGGTGCCGGCAATCGGAATGACGGTCTTGAACGGGTAGACCGGCGGGCCGTCGGCGGTGACGTTGGAGTGCTCGAGGATGCGCCAGGAGTCCTGCGCATAGTGCCAGCCGGCATAGATCAGTGCAGCAATTCCGGGCAGGAAGAACAGCACGTAGAGGATCAGGTCGAGCGTCGCCTGGGTGCGGGGTTTCAGCGAGCCATAGATGAAGTCGCCGCGCACATGCGAGTTCTGGGCGAGCGTGTAGGCGCCGCACAGCATAAACACGGTGCCGTACAGCATGTTGTTGAGATCGAAGATCCAGGCGGTCGGAGCATTCAGAAGGTAGCGTTTGGCCACCTCGACGACCACCACGGTCATCAGGGCGATGATCAGCCACGCCGCGGTCTTGCCGACCACCGTACTGATCAGATCGGCGATGTAGAGGACGCGCTGCACGGGCTTGGCGCGCCGGATGGCCCTGGTGGACTGGAGCATCGTCATGGGCGGGATCTCGGCGCTGGAGTTTCGGCGCGAGGGAGGCGAGGAGACGCGCCTCGGCGGCTCGGCTGCGAGCGGCGACCGTTCGCGAGCGGATTCGCGGGCGGACCGGGGAGGCACCGCCGGCGATCGGCACGGGTGCGCCGGGCGGCCCTCTCCGGAGGCCCGCCACGGCGCCACCGCATCGTCAGGTCGGCTGCTTGGCCACGCCGGCCTGGCCGAAATAGTGGTCGAACGCCATCTTGCGGCTCACCACCGTGTCGTTCTCCCACTGGGTGGCGCGCTGCGCAAACTGGCGCTGCGACTCGAGAATCTCCTTGAACATCGGATTCTCGGCCGCCTTCTTCTTCACCACCTCGTCATAGACCTCGAGCTGCTTCTTCAGCACCGGGTCGGGCGTCTTGTAGAAGCGGACCTTGTCCTTGGTCTGCATCTCCACATAGTCCTTGGAGTAGCGATCGATCGCCTTCCAGGACATGTCGGCCGAGGCCGCCTCGACGGCGTTGGCGATGATGGCGCGCATCTTCTCGGGCAGCGCGTCGTACTTGGCCTTGTTGAACAGGATCTCGAACTGCTCGGCGTTCTGGTGGTAGCTCTGGAGCATGCAGATCTTGGAGACGTCCGTGAAGCCGAGCACGCGGTCCGAGGAGGCGTTGTTGAACTCGGCCGCATCCAGCAGGCCGCGGTCCATGGCCGATACGATCTCGCCGCCCGGCAATGCATTGACGGCGGCGCCGAGCCCGGTGAACACGTCGATCGAGATGCCGACGGTGCGGAACTTCAGCCCCTTCATGTCGTCGACCTTGGCGATCGGCTTCTTGAACCAGCCGAGCGGCTGGGTCGGCATCGGGCCGTAGGGCATCGACACCACGTTGGCGCCGATCGAGTCGTAGAGCTTGGCCAGCAGCTCCTTGCCGCCGCCGTACTTGTGCCAGGCGAGCAGCATGTTGGCGTCCATGCCGTAGCCCGGGCCGGAGCCCCACAGGGCGAGCGCGGTCTGCTTGCCGTAGTGATAGACCATGACGCCGTGGCCGCCGTCGAGGGTGCCCTTGGAGACCGCCTCCAGCAGCCCGAAGGCGGGCACCACGGCGCCGGCCGGGAGCACCTCGATCTTCAGGTCGCCGCCGGTCATGTCGTTGACCTTCTTGGCGAAGTCGAGGGCGTATTCGTGGAATATGTCCTTCGAGGGCCAGGTGCTCTGCCAGCGCATGGCGACCGGGCCGGTCGACTGCGCGACGGCGGGGGCCGCGACGGCGGCGCCCGCCGCGGCCGCACCCGCGGTGAGCATGAACTTGCGGCGGCTGGTGCGCGGAGCGGACGGACCGGACACACTGGTCGGACCGGCGGCGGACGGGACGGAATCCGGGCGGGACATGAATCGTTTCCTCCTGAGTATGACCGACGGCCTCTACGGGCCGTCTTGGAGCGATGGTCGCTCGTTCATCACATGATGCCGATGCGCGGCACGTCGGGCGTTGGAAGGCGGATGGCTCGGTCGAGCAGAGGGCTCGGGAGTTTGGTCGCCGGGTCCCCGTCCTCGGTCGGGCGGCATCGGGCGCCGAAGTGTGACGGTTTCACGATCCGACCACAAGCCTGCCGCCATTGTACTTTCGGCGACCCGGGGCCGCAGCCGGCGGCCGCGCCGAGAGGGAGGCGACGCCTCGCAGGGGCCGTGCGGCGGCGGCCAGACCGACGTCAAAACGCCTGGATTCCGCCGGAAGCAGGCGCCCACCGCAGCCTGTTCCGCCGGCCGCTCCGTCCGGCGCCAGCCCCCTGGAGCCCCGCGTGACACGCCTGATCGCCGCCGTCGCCGTGATGTGGCGCCTCGCCGCACCGTATTTCCGCTCCGCCGAGGATCGCCAGGCCGGCCGCCTGCTGCTCGCCGCCGTGATCGCCATCGAGCTCGCCATCGTCGGCATCACGGTGCTGGTCAACCAGTGGAACGCCCGCTTCTACAACGCCCTGCAAGAGCGGGCCTGGGACACCTTCGTGTCCGAGCTCCTGTACTTCTGCGTCCTGGCCGCCGCCTTCATCGTGCTGGCCGTCTATCAGCTCTATCTGAACCAGTGGCTCCAGATCCGCTGGCGGCGCTGGATGACGGCGCAGTATCTCGGCCACTGGCTCGACGACGGCAATCACTACCGGATGCAGCTTCTCGGCGACGCCGCCGACAACCCCGACCAGCGCATCGCCGACGACATCAACCTGTTCATCGACCGCGGCCTGGCGATCGGGCTCGGGCTGCTCAGCTCGGTGGTCACGCTGGCGTCCTTCGTGACGATCCTATGGGGCCTGTCGGCCCAGGCGCCGCTGGTGATCGGCGGCACCACCTGGTCTTTTCCCGGCTATCTCGTGTGGGCGGCGCTGATCTATGCGGTGGTCGGCACCGTGTTCACGCATCTGATCGGCCGGCCGCTGATCGGGCTGAACTTCCAGCAGCAGCGCTACGAGGCCGACTTCCGCTTCCATCTGGTGCGGGTGCGCGAGAACGGTGAGCAGATCGCGCTGCTCGGCGGCGAGACCGCCGAACGCGCCCGCCTGCTCGACCGTTTCGGCGCCGTGATGGCCAACTGGTACGCCATCATGACGCGACAGAAGAAGCTCACCTTCTTCACTGCCGGCTTCAACCAGGTGTCGACCGTGTTTCCGTTCGTCGTGGTCAGCCCCGCCTACTTCGCCGGCGGCTTCAGCCTCGGCGGCCTGATGCAGACCTCCGAGGCGTTCGGCAGCGTGCAGCGCGCCCTGTCGTTCTTCGTCACATCCTATCGACAGCTCGCCGAATGGCAGGCCGTGATCGATCGTCTCGCCGGCTTCGACGCGGCGCTCACGGCCGGCCGCGCCCTCGCGACGGTGCCGGAGCGGATCGTGGTGTCGACCGAGCCGAACGCGGAGGCCGTCGCGGCCGAGGCGCTGGAGGTGCGGCTTCCAGCCGGGACGCCGCTGGTCGCCGCCGACGCGCTGGCGCTGCCGGCCGGGGCGCGGGTGCTGGTCGGCGGCCCGTCGGGCTCCGGCAAGTCGACCCTGTTCCGGGCGCTCGCCGGGGTCTGGCCGTTCGGGCGCGGCCGCGTGAGCGTGCCGGCCGGCCGCTCCGTGATGGTGCTGCCGCAGCGGCCCTATCTGCCGGTCGGCACCCTGGCGGCGGCGATCGCCTACCCGGCGCTGCCCGACGCCTTCCCACGCGACCGCGTCACCGAGGTGCTCGGCACGGTCGGGCTCGGGGGGCTCGCCGGCCGGCTCGACGAGGAGGCCCATTGGGGCCGCATGCTGTCGCTCGGCGAGCAGCAGCGCCTGGCGATCTCCCGCGCCATCCTGCACGCGCCCGACTACCTGCTTCTGGACGAGGCGACCGCCTCGCTCGACGAGCCGTCCGAGACGGCGCTCTACGGGCTGCTGCGCCGAAGGCTGCCGGAGACGGCGCTGATCTCAATCGGCCACCGCTCGACGCTGATGCCGCTGCACGACCGCCATGTGGTGCTGGAGCGCGACGGCGATCTCCACCGGCTGCGCGAAGCGACCGGGGCGCCGGCCGCGTGACCGGCCGGCGTTCGTGGCGGCCCGGGGCTCGCGGCCGCGTAAGGCCCGATGTCGTCGCGCCGCGACCGTGACGGCCACAGCGTCGTCGCAGCGTGGCGACGCCGCGATCGGAGCCGCTCAGCGCAGCTCCGCCGGGGCCCGGCTGTGAGCGTGGGCGTGGCTGTGGGCATGGGCCGGCGCGACGCCGACGCTCTCCCAGCACTCGGGGGCACAATAGTGGTGGCCCCGGGTGTCGAAAAAGCGCGGGACCTCCACGGCGCTGCCGCAGGTCCGGCAGGTGGCGTCGCTGCTGCGCTGGCGAGAGTCGTCCGTTCGCATGGTTCCCCTCCTTCCCCACTCCCTCGGGCGCCGGCCGCTGCGGGACCGACACTCCCGTCCGTGTCGTTCATCCGCACGGAACGAGCACAATATGACATGAACTGGTCATGCAATGGAAATCAAATTACCTGAACTCGGGGTTAAGCTTCGCTGAAATTGCGCACCCCGTTGCACACTCGCAACATATGCGAATTCGCCCGAAAGCACTCGCGCGTTTCGCGCAGGGGCCTGCGCCCGCATCCGATGATGCGTGCGCTCCCATGCGCGATCCTGTCGATGGTCGGTAGGATAGTCCGGGCGTCGCAAAGCCATCGGTCCACGCCGTCTGGTGACGCCACCCGAGCGACGGCAGCGGCGACTGTGGCGAGCGTCCGGGCGTGGCGGAGCCCTGCCGGGCGAGACGGCAGGCCGCCACGAGAAAGTCCCGGGCGGCGTGAGCTGCACCCGGGTTAAGCGGCGGCACCGCCGCCGCCCACAGGTCTCGAGCCCCGCGCCGGCGTTGCGCGCGGGCGCAGCGCGCCCGCCGTCAGGCGGCCCTGTCGGAGCTGCGCGCGTCGACGATGCCGACCAGCTCGGTCATGATCCGGTTGAGATCGAAGTCCTTCGGCGTGTAGACGGCGGCCACTCCGGCGGCGACCAGCGCCTCGGCATCCTCGGGCGGAATGATGCCGCCGACCACCACCGGGACATGCGACACCCCGGCCTCCTTCAGCTTGGCCAGCGTGTCGGCGACCAGCTCCATGTGCGAGCCCGACAGGATCGACAGGCCGACCACATGGACGTTCTTGTCGCGCGCCGCCTGGGCGATGTCGGCCGGCGTGAAGCGGATGCCCTCGTAGACCACGTCCATGCCGGCGTCGCGCGCCCGCACGGCGATCTGCTCGGCGCCGTTGGAATGGCCATCGAGGCCCGGCTTGCCGACCAGGAACTTCAGCCGCCGCCCGAGCTTGCGCGACACCCGGTCCACCTCGGCGCGGACGTCGTCGAGATTGCGGGCGTCATTGCGGGCCGCATGCGAGATGCCGGTCGGCGCCCGGTACTCGCCGAAACCCTCGCGCAGCACGAACGCCCACTCGCCGGTGGTGACACCCGCCTTGGCGCAGGCGATCGAGGCCGGCATGATGTTCTGCCCACTGCGGGCCGCCTGGCGCAGCGCCGCCAGCGACGCCTGCACGGCCGCATTGTCGCGCGCCTCGCGCCACGCCCGCAGCCGCTCGACCTGCTCGGCCTCGACCTCCGGCGGGATGGTGATGATGGCGCCCTCGCCGGTCGGCAGCGGCGACGGCTCGGTCTCGATGAACTTGTTGACGCCGACCACCACCTGCTCGCCCGCCTCGATCTGCTCGACGCGGCGCGAGTTGCTCTCCACGAGCTGGGCCTTGAGGTAGCCCGTGTCGACGGCGGCGACGGCGCCGCCCATCTCCAAGATGCGGCGCAGCTCGTCCTTGGCCTCGGCCTTCAGGGCCGCCACCTTCTCGGCGATCACGGTCGAGCCCTCGAAGATGTCGGCGTAGTCGAGCAGGTCGCTTTCGTAGGCGAGGATCTGCTGGGCGCGCAGCGACCACTGCTGATCCCACGGGGTCGGCAAGCCGAGCGCCTCGTTCCAGGCCGGCAACTGCACGGCGCGGGCGCGGGCCTTCTTGGAGAGCGTCACCGCGAGCATCTGGAGGAAGATGCGGTAGACGTTGTTCTCGGGCTGCTGCTCGGTGAGGCCGAGCGAGTTGACCTGCACGCCGTAGCGGAACAGCCGCTGCTTGGGGTCGGCGACGCCGTAGCGCTCCGCCGTGATCTCGTCCCACAGCTCGCCGAACGCCCGCATCTTGCAGATCTCGGTGATGAACCGCATGCCGGCATTGACGAAGAACGAGATGCGCCCGACCACCTCGCCGAAGGCGGCGCCCTGCATCTCGCCGGTCTCCTTGACGGCGTCGAGCACCGCGACCCCGGTGGCGAGCGCGAAGGCCAGCTCCTGCACCGGCGTCGCGCCGGCCTCCTGGAGATGGTAGGAGCAGACGTTCATCGGGTTCCACTTCGGCATCTCGCGGGTCGTGAACAGGATCACGTCCTTGATCAGCCGCATCGAGGGCGCCGGCGGGAACACGTAGGTGCCGCGCGACAGATACTCCTTGATGATGTCGTTCTGGGTGGTGCCGGTCAGCTTGGCGCGTGGCACGCCCTGCTCGTCGGCGACCGCCACGTAGAGCGCCAGCAGCCAGGCCGCCGTCGCGTTGATGGTCATCGACGTGTTCATCTCGCCGAGCGGGATGCCGTCGAACAGCGCGCGCATGTCGCCGATGTGGGAGATCGCCACGCCCACCTTGCCGACCTCGCCGCGCGCCAGCGCGTGGTCGGAGTCGTAGCCGGTCTGGGTCGGCAGGTCGAAGGCCACCGACAGGCCGGTCTGCCCCTTGGCGAGGTTCTTGCGATAGAGGGCGTTGGACTCGCGGGCGGACGAGTGCCCCGCATAGGTCCGGATGATCCACGGCTTGTCGCGCATCGCGGGCGTTTCCCCAAACTGAGAAGTACTGTCAAAAAATTCCGGACCGCACGGGTCCGGATCGGAGACCCGAGCGCCGCCGGGCCTGCCGGCCCGGTCGACCTCCGGTCTCGCAATCACCAGGGCGGGTCGGCCGACCGTGCCGCGCCCGCGGCGCACCGGCCTCACGCCTTCTTGTTCGGGCGGCGTCCGGGAGCGCAGTCCGGTCCGGGTGGATCGAACGCCGCTCCGGACGTCCTCGCACGACCGCATTTCCGACGGAGGACCAGGGGGTCCCGCTTCGCCGGACAACGCGCTAGCGACGGACGAGCCCGACCACGACCAGCAGAATGACGGCGCCGATGGCCGCGTGGACCACCGCCCAGACGAAGCCGCCGCCCGGCACGACGCCGAGCCGCGGCAGCAGGAAGCCCGCGATGGCGGCACCGACGATGCCGACCCCGATATTGCCGATCAGGCCGAAGCCGGCCCCGTGCACCAGCTTGCCGGCGAGCCAGCCCGCCAAGGCTCCGACGATCAGCCAGATCAGCAAGGACACGACCATGCTCCATCCCGGTGGCAGCAGCCCGTTCGCAGCGTCCGGATGACCGAACGGGATTGCGACGGCACGCCGATGGAAGCTCCCACCATCGCGACGGCCGCAAACCAGCCTTCGCGAAACGCGCCTTTCGCACTGCGGGATGCAGCATAACGCGAGCGCGGCGGGCTTGTCAGCCCGGTCCTTCGGGGAATTTCCGCGGCAATTCGGCTAATGGCCGCCGGCCGGCTGGTCGGCCGATTCCGGCGTAGCGGCACGACGCGCCGCCACGAGCGCCACGATCAGGGTCGCGAACAGCCCGGTCGGCACCGCCACGAAGGGGAACAGGAACACCAGCACGGCGGCCAGCGTCAGCGCCGCCGCCTCGCCGCGCCGGAACCCGTCGGCGAGGCCGAGCCGGATCAGGAACGCCATCGGCACCGCCAGCACCGGGAAATCGTAGATGTAGAGATAGGGCGTGGCGAGCAGCACGGCGGCGCCGAGCCCGGCGGCTTTCACCTCGAAGCACGCCGGCCCCCGCCACAGCCTGGCGATCCAGACGGCAGCGGCGGCGATCAGCAGCCCTTGCAGGGTCCAGCCCAGCGCCAGCGGGCCGCCGAGCCAGCGCACCAGACCGAGCAGGCTGTGCTGCTTGGCGATTCCGGCGCGCCCCTCGGCGAAGACGAGGTCGCCCGTGGTGGCGACCGAGCGGACGAAGGCGGCCCAGCTCTCCAGCCCGAAGGCGGCGCCCGCGGCCACTGCCAGCAGCAGCGCCGTGACGGCCGCCGCCGCGATGGTGCGCCAGCGGCCGGCGGCGATCAGCGCCACCGGAAACAGGATGCCGAAATGCGGCTTGTAGGTCAGCCCGCCGAGCAGCACCCCGGCCAGCACCGGGTAGCGCCGCCATGCCGCCAGCGTGCCGCCCACCAGCGCCGCGGTGAGGAAGCCGTTCTGGCCGACCGAGATGGTCCACGGCACCGCCGGGAACGCGCAGGCGAGCGCCAGGCCGGGCCGGCGGCCGAGGATCGACGCGATGGCGACGACGTACAGCGGCAGGGTGACGGCGATCCAGGCGAACAGCGCCGGCACGAAGGGCAGAAGCGCGAACGGCGCCACCGCGAACAGGAAAGTCGGCGGATACGGCCAGTTATAATAACCGCCGAAGTCGTAGCCGACCGCCGCCGCCTCGGCCTGCCCGTGCGCCGCCCAATCATAGGCGTCGGCGGCCCGCCCCTCCAGCACCAGCCGGCCGGCCGCGTAGAGATTGACGAAATCGATGGCATAGGGGCGGCCGTCGCTGCCGATCAGCCACGCCCCCTGCACCGCGGCGGCGGCCAGGAACACGAGCCCGGCGAGCGACAGCATCAGTCCGATGGCTTCGAGCCGCGCCGCGGCGGGCGACAACGGCGGCGCGGGGACGCCACCCGGGATGGCCACGCCGCTCATGCGGGGCGCTCGGCGCGGCACTCGACCCGCATGCGGCGGCCGACGAGGGCCAGCGTGATCACGATGCCGGGCAGGCCCACCGGCAGGCCGAGCACCGGCACCACGACGAACAGGGCGACGAGCAGCGCCAGCGCCGGCCGCTCCCCGGGGAGGAATCCGCCGGCCAGCGCCCGGCGCAGCAGGAAGGCCAGCGCCACGGCGAGCACGGTGAGGTCGTACAGATACACATAGGGCGTGGCGAGCAGCACGCCGGCCGCGGTCGCAGCCGCCTTCATGTCGTGCGAAATTTTCTCATTTCGCCAAACTAGGCAAAGCAGGACGGCCGTCGTCCCCGCCACGACCAACTGGACCGCCCAGGCGACTTGCGCGCCGCCGCCGAGGAGCCGCACCAGGGCGAACACGCTCTGGAATTTCTCGAACGCAGCGTCGGAGCTTGACAGCAGCGCGTGCGCCGTCAGTGGCAGCCAGTGCAGGAAGGCCGCCCAGGCCCCGACGCCGAACACCATCAGCGTGGCGACGCCGAGCGCCAGCGCCGTCACGGTCGCGGCCGCGATCACGGTCCACCGCCGATCGACCAGCAGGATCAGCGGAAACAGCACGCCGTATTGCGGCTTGTAGGTGAGGAGCCCGAGGCAGACGCCGGCCGCGACCGGATGTCGCCCGAGCCACAGCAACGTGCCGCCGACCAGCGCCGCAGTGAGAAACCCGTTCTGGCCCGGGATCAGGTTGGGGAGCAGCACCGGGACGGCGCCGGCCGCGAGCCAGCCGATCCGATCGCCGACGATCGCCCGCAAGGCCGCGACATAAAGCGGCAGCGTCACCGCCATCCAGCTCACGAAGGCGGCCCCGTAGGGCAGCGTCGCCAGGACGGCGGCGACCATCAGGAACGGCGGCGGATAGTGCCAGCCGTAATAGGCCGGCACGGCGCGGCCGAGCACCAGGTCCTCGGCGGTGCGGTGGGCGGTCCAGTCCCAGGCGGCGGCCGGATCGCCCGCGAGCGCCAGCTTGCCGGCCGCGTAGACCATCACGAAATCGGTGTGAACGGGATGTCCGGTGGCGTCGACGATCCAGTCGCCGGAGAGCCCGACGACGGCCAGATAGGTGACATGCGCCACCACGAGAGCGAAGCAGACGAGCCGCAGCGCCTCGCCGCCCTGCGGCCCACCGGCGACGTGGGAGCGGGGCGTGCCGTCACGGAGGCTCTGGACGATCGAGGCCGGCGCGGTCACCCGTGGCTCCCATCTGAGAGCCCGTTTGGAAACTCCGACGGGGCTGCGCCGGAGCCGATTCCGGCCGATCCGGCAGGAGCCGATCGAAGGGCGTACCAGGGAGTACGGTCGAGATCGGCGACGCACCGGGCGGCCGAAAGCGGCCCGGCCCTCCGGGTCGCGATGCGAACGCCGGCCGCGGCGTCGAGAATCTCGCCGATATCCCCGATATCGGCGTCGCTTCTCTCCTGGCCTCCGGCTGTTCGCATTGCGACGCAACCTCCGTCCGAGTTTCCAAACGGGCTCTGACGACCCCACTCGGTCGGCTCCCCTCGTCGGCAGCGCGCGCGACGCGCCGCGCCGATCAATCCCCCCTCCGAATTGACGAAGCCTTAAGGGCTCCTCCACCCCTGCGACCGTGGTACTTGTTGCGGCGCGAAATCGCCTGATGCACACTCGTGGCTCACGCGGACAACAAGCAGCTCTTTTTTGACCGGCGGAGGAATCCCATGTCGGCCGTGACCCAGCTCAGATCATCGACCGAGCCCAAAGACCTTTATGAAATCGGAGAGATTCCGCCGCTCGGCCATGTGCCGGCCAAGATGTATGCGTGGGCGATCCGGCGCGAGCGTCACGGCCCGCCGCAGAGCGCCATGCAGATCGAGGTGGTGCCCACCTGGGAGCTCGGCGACGAGGACGTGCTGGTCCACGTCATGGCGGGTGGCGTCAACTACAACGGCATCTGGGCGGCGCTCGGCCAGCCGATCTCGCCGTTCGACGGCCACGACTCGTCCTTCCATGTCGCCGGCTCGGATGCCTCCGGCATCGTCTGGGCGGTGGGCAGCAAGGTGCACCGCTGGAAGGTCGGCGACGAGGTGATCGTCCACTGTAACCAGGACGACGGCGACGACGAGGAGTGCAACGGTGGCGACCCGATGTTCTCGCCGTCGCAGCGCATCTGGGGCTACGAGACGCCGGACGGCTCGTTCGCGCAGTTCTGCCGCGTCCAGTCGCGCCAGCTCCTCAAGAAGCCCGACCATCTCACCTGGGAGGAGGCGGCCTGCTACACGCTGACGCTCGCCACCGCCTATCGCATGCTGTTCGGCCATCCGCCGCACACCCTGAAGCCGGGCGACAACGTGCTGGTGTGGGGCGCCTCCGGCGGCCTCGGCGTGTTCGGCGTGCAGATCTGCGCGGCGGCCGGCGCCAACGCCATCGGCATCATCTCGGACGAGTCGAAGCGCCAATACGTGCTCGACCTCGGTGCCAAGGGCGTGATCAACCGCAAGGACTTCAAGTGCTGGGGCCAGATGCCGCAGGTCAACACGCCGGAATACACGGCGTGGGTCAAGGAGGCCCGCAAGTTCGGCAAGGCGATCTGGGAGATCACCGGCAAGAAGGACGTCGACATCGTCTTCGAGCATCCGGGCGAGTCGACCTTCCCGGTGTCCTGCCTGGTGGTGAAGCGCGGCGGCATGGTGGTGTTCTGCGCCGGCACCACGGGCTTCAACATCACCTTCGACGCCCGCTATGTGTGGATGCGGCAGAAGCGCGTCCAGGGCTCGCACTTCGCCCATCTCAAGCAGGCCTCGCAGGCGAACCAGTTCGTGCTGGATCACCGCATCGATCCGTGCATGAGCGAGGTGTTTTCCTGGGCCGACATCCCCCTCGCCCATCACATGATGTGGCAGAACCAGCACAAGCCGGGCAACATGGCCGTGATGGTCAACGCCCCGCAGCGCGGGCTCAAGACCTTCGAAGACGTGCTGGAGGCGGTCGGCGGCTGAGCAGCCCCGCGCGCCTTCATCGCGAGCGACGCCCGTCATCCTGCGCTCCGGCGACTCCCGTCGCCGGGGCGCTTTTCGTTTCGGACGAAACCAATTCGGTTCGTCCTTCTTGTCCGCGAGCGGCGCCCAACGGCGCCGCGGTCGATCCTGCTGCGTCGCGTCGCAGCGGCGATAGAGCGCCTGTCGCGATCGCGTCCGCTCGCGTCTTGTGAGCCGCACGGCGTGGCTCGCTTTGCCGCCGATGCCGGCTCGCCGCACGCGCCGCACCGATCCGACCACAGTGCCATGACTGCCCGAGATGACCGTAACGCCATGACCGCACCCGCTCACCTGCACGACGCCTTCACCAAGTGGTCGGCCGACTTCACCCGGCTGCTCGACGTCTTCTGCCGGGTGGTGGACGGCAGCCGCGAGGGGCCGGAGGTCGCCGACTTCGTGCGCGACTGCTTTGCCGGCGAGGGGCCGGGCATTGCCGGCGCGAGGACGGACACCGAGCCCGCCGCGACGGTCTCGACCGCCGACGCGCTGGCGCGCGGCCAGGCGCTGTCCATCGCGTTCCAGCTTCTCAACATCGTCGAGGAGAACACCACCAACCAGATGCGCCGCCGCGCCGAGGGCCGCCGCCACGAGCACGAGCCCGGCCTGTGGCGCCACGATCTCGACGACCTGATCGGCCGCGGCCACGACGAACAGGCGGTCCGCCGCACCCTCGCGACCGCGGCCTTCGAGCCGGTGCTCACCGCGCACCCGACCGAGGCCAAGCGCGCCACCGTGCTGGAGCATCACCGCGCCCTCTATCTGCTCATGCTGGAGCACGAGACGCGCTCGTTCACCGACATCGAGCACGCCATCCACGATCGCCGCCTCGCCGCCGCGCTGGAGCGGCTGTGGCGCACCGGCGAGATCATGCTGGAGCGGCCCGACGTCGCGAGCGAGATCCGCACCGTGCTGCACTACATGGACACGGTGTTCCCGGACGTCGTCGAGCTGCTCGACCTGCGCTTCCAGGAAGCGTGGCGCTCCGTCTTCGGCTCCGCGGCGCCGCCGCTGCCGCGCCTCGGCTTCGCCACCTGGGTGGGCGGCGACCGCGACGGCCACCCGTTCGTCACCGCCGCGGTCACCCGCGGCATGCTGGAGAGCCTGCGGACGGGCGCGCTGCGCATGCTGCACGGCCGCCTCGCCGGGCTCGCGGCCCGCATCAGCCTCGCCGCCGACGCCGCGACCGTGCCGCCGGCGCTCCGCGAGCGCCTGGAGGCGACCGTGGCCCTCGTCGGCACGCGCGCCGCCGCGGCGCTCGACCGCAATCGCGGCGAGGCGTGGCGCCAGTTGATCAACCTGATGCTGCTGCGGCTCGCCGACACCCGTGACGGCGGCTCCGCCGCCTATCCGGCCGCCGCCGCGCTGCTCGACGATCTCGCCGTCATCCAGGCCGCGCTGATCGAGGCCGGCGCTCCCCATGTGGCGAGCGCCGACGTGCGGCCGCTGATGGCTCTCGTCCGCGCGTTCGGCTTCCATCTGGCGCGGCTGGACATTCGCCAGAACAGCGCCTTCCACGACCGCGCCATCGCCGGCCTGCTCACCGCCGCCGGCTGCCCGCGCACCGACTATCCGGAGTGGAGCGAGGCCGAGAAGCTCGCCTTCCTGGCCGCCGAGCTGGCCGGCCCGCGGCCGTTCACCGGGCGGCATACGCCGCTCGACGGCGAGGCCGCCGCGGTGGTCGAGGTCTTTCGCGTCCTGCGGTCGCATCTGGCCAGCCACGGCCCCGCCGGGCTCGGTCCGCTGATCGTCAGCATGACGCGCGGCGTCGCCGATCTGCTCGGCGTCTATCTGCTGGCCCGCGAGGCCGGCCTGCTGATCGACACCCCGGAGGGGCCGGCCTGCGCCCTGCCGGTGGTGCCGCTGTTCGAGACCATCGCAGATCTGGACGCCTGCGACCGCATCCTCGATGCCTTCCTGGCGCACCCGATCACCCGCCGCACGCTGGAGCATGTCCGCCGCCGCGACGGCGCCGCCGAGCCCGAATGCCTGGTGATGATCGGCTACAGCGACAGCAACAAGGACGGCGGCATCCTGGCCAGCCACTGGGGCCTGCATCTCGCCCAGGAGCGCCTCGCCCGGGTGGGGCGCGCGCGCGGCGTGCGCATCACCTTCTTTCACGGCCGCGGCGGCACCATCGGGCGCGGCGCCGGACCGACCCATGCGTTCCTCGATGCCCTGCCGGCCGGCACCCTGACGGGGCATCTGCGGGTGACCGAGCAGGGGGAGGTGATCGCCCAGCAATACGCCAACCGCGTCACCGCGACCTTCCACCTCGAACGCCTGTTGTCCGGCGTCACCCGCACCTCGCTGCTGCACGCCACCGAAGCGGCCGAGCCACATCCGCTGCGCGGCCTGTGGGGCGACGTGGTGACGCGGAGCTTCGCGGCCTATCGGGCGCTGGTGGAGGCCGACGGCTTCGTCGACTTCTTCCGCGCCGCCACCCCGATCGACGCGATCGAGCAGAGCCGCATCGGCTCGCGCCCGCCGCGGCGCAGCGGCCGCGCCACGCTCGCCGACCTGCGCGCCATCCCGTGGGTGTTCTCGTGGAGCCAGGCCCGCTTCCACCTGCCCGGCTGGTACGGGGTGGGCAGCGCGCTGGCCTGGCTGCGCGACGAGAAGCCGGATGGCTTCGCGGCGCTGCGCACGGCGCTGCCGGAGTGGCGCTTCCTCGCCTATGTGCTGCTCAACGTCGAGGCGAGCCTGACCATGGCGAGCCCGGAGACCATGCGGCTGTACGGCTCGCTGGTGGAAGACGAGGCGCTGCGCGAGCGCATGCTGGGGCTGATCCTCGCCGAGCACGCCCGCACCCGCGACGCCCTCGCGGCGCTGTTCCCGACCCCGATCGCCGAGCGGCGGCCGCGCTTCCTGCGCACACTGGCGTTGCGGGCCCGCGGCCTCGGATGGCTGCACGCCCGCCAGGTGGAGCTGCTGCGCGCCTACCGGGCCTCCGGTGAGGAGGCGGTGCTCGATGCGCTGCTGCTCACCGTCAACGCCATCGCCATGGGCCAGAAGACGACGGGCTGATCTTGTTTTCGGTGGTCGGAGAGGGTCGGCGAGCAATGCAAGCCATGGTGAGGGGCGTCAGCATCGAAGGATGATGTTCAACCCCTCACCCGCCGCGCTCTTGGCGCTGACGCGCCGCGCGTCGACCCTCGGGTCGAAGCCCGAGGGCAGGCTTTCTCCCCGCAAGCGCTAGGGCATGCACACACCTCGGAAAGCTGCGGACTTTCGGTGAGGGGCAAACACGCCGGCCGCCCCCTCCGATGTCATCGCCGGGCTCGACCCGGCGATCCATCTCTCTGCGACCAATGGTTTCTTGGTGAAGGCGATGGATGCGCGGGTCGAGTGTTCAGCCCGAGGACATGGTGAACACCTGTTCGGAGACATGGCTGACGGGTTCGGGCGCCGTCAAGTCGATCGCAGCGATCTGGATGGCGCCGAAGAAAATACCGTAGCGGCCGTCGGCCGACAGCGGACGGAC
>WNKV01000011.1 GCA_009720755.1 Rhodoplanes serenus | reverse complement strand
GCCGCCCGCCGCGGCGGCGCCGTCCGAGCAGGCCGCACCGCCGAGCACCGAACCGCCGTCCGAGCCCGCGCCGCCTCCCGCCGAGGCACCGCGCTGAGCGGCCGCGGGCCGTCTCCCCCGTTCCGGCGCCCCGTGCTACACCGCCGGCCGTGGCGCCGCCCGGCCGGCCGCGCCCGCCGCACCTCCAGACGGAAGCCACGATGGATATCGGCGACAGGGACATCGGCGACAGCCCGCTGCTGACGGACCTCTACCAGCTCAACATGATGCAGGCCTATCTGCGGACAGGCCTGACCGCGACCGCCTCGTTCGAGATGTTCGTGCGGCGGCTGCCGCCGGGACGCTCGTTCATGATGGCGGCCGGGCTGGAGCAGGCGGTCGCCTGGCTGGAGGGCCTGCGCTTCTCGCCCGCCGAGCTCGCCTATCTGGAGAGGAGCGGCCGCTTCGACCGGGCGATGCTCGATCACCTCGCCGGCCTGCGCTTCACCGGCGACGTCGACGCCATGCCGGAGGGCACGGTGTTCTTCCCCGACGAGCCGCTCCTGCGCATCACGGCGCCGCTGCCGCTCGCCCAGTTGCTCGAATCGCGGCTGATCAACCTGATCCAGTTCCAGAGCCTGATCGCCACCAAGGCGGCGCGGGTGATGCTGGCGGCGCCCGGCAAGGCGCTGGTCGACTTCGGCTTCCGCCGCGCCCACGGCGCCGAGGCGGGGCTGATGGCGGCGCGGGCGAGCTACATCGCCGGCTTCGCCGGCACCGCCACGGTGCTGGCCGAGATGCTGTGGAGCATCCCGTGCTACGGCACCATGGCGCATTCCTACGTGCAGGCCCACGAGGACGAGATCGTCGCCTTCGAGAGCTTCGCGCGCGCCCGGCCCGACAATCTCACGCTGCTGATCGACACCTACGATCCGGTCGCCGCGGCCCGCAAGGTTGTGGCACTGGCGCCGAAACTCGCGCGTGACGGCATCACGGTGCAGGCGGTGCGCATCGACTCGGGCGACCTCGTGGCGCTGTCGCGCCAGGTCCGGCAGGTGCTCGATGACGGCGGCTGCCGCGACGTGCGCATCTTCGTCAGCGGCGGGCTCGACGAGGTCTCGATCGACGCCATCGTCAAGGCGGGCGCGCCGATCGCCGGCTTCGGGGTCGGCACCGCGCTCACCACCTCGCAGGACCAGCCGGTGCTCGACATCGTCTACAAGCTCCAGGAGTACGACGGCGTCGCCCGGCGCAAGCGCTCCGCCGACAAGCAGACCTGGCCGGGCCGCAAGCAGGTGTGGCGCCGCCACGCGGCCGACGGCACGCTGGCGGGCGATGTCGTGTCGCTCGACGGCGACCGGCAGGACGGCACGCTGCTGCTCGCGCCGGTCATGCGGGCGGGACAGCGAGTGCAGCCCGCCCCGAGCCTCGCCGAGATCCGCGCGCGCGCCGCCGCCGAGCTGGCGGCACTGCCGCCGGCCCTGCGCGACGTCACGGTGGCGGGCGCCTATCCGGTGACGATCGCGCCGGCGCTGCGCGCGCTCACCGCCGAGGTCGACCGCCGCATCGCGACCCACGGGTGAGGCCGCCGACGTCCTCTCGGCGCTCGCACCGGCTTCGACGATCCGGACCGCAAGCCTCTCTTAACCACCCTTCGTCACCCTGTCCGGGTTGGTCACCCTGTCCGGGCTGCGGCCCGCAGCGGTACCCCGGACGGGCGCGCCGCGCCGCCGGCGGCGCGGCGCCGCGCCGATGCCACAAAAGTGCGCGGCCGGATGGAACGGCATCGCAAAATCGCCGTTGTAGGTCGCCTATAGTCGGCGCTCTCATCTTCGAACTGTGGCCGGTGGCATGGACGTGATCCTGGTGAAGCTGCTCGCGGCGTTCCTGGCCCTCGGCCAGGTCGCGATCCGGCCCGAGGCGATCAGAACGGAGTTCGATCCGGGCCGCGACCAGGCGGCGGTCGTGCAGATCCTGCGCGACGGCTGCGCCCACATGCGCAAGGCGTTCGACATCGAGTCCATCGATCTCGACGGCCTGATCACCACCGCGCTCGACGACCCACAGGCGTTCACGGGCGAGATCAAGGCCTTCAAGGGGCTCGACTTCAAGGCACTGCCGCCGCTCTATCGCCAGTTCTGCAAGAACGAGGACGTCGCCGATTCGCCGGCCGACATCGCGGCCGTGATCACCTGGTACAACAAGGCGGTCGCCGATCTGCCCGATCATCGCCGCCTGAAGGGGCTGAAGCTCGCCGGCACCTCGACGGTGCTGGACGCCAAGGGCAACCGCTTCGCCGAGGTCTACGAGCCCGACAACCGCCGCGTCTTCGTGCCGCTCGCCGAGATCCCGGACGCGGTCCAGAAGGCGTTCGTGGCGGCCGAGGACAAGCGCTTCTTCCAGCACAAGGGCATCGATGAGCGCGGCCTGATCCGCGCCATGGTGGGCAACCTGGCGCGGCCCGGCCGGCCGCAGGGCGGCTCCACCATCACCCAGCAGGTGGTGAAGAACCTCTTGGTCGGCGACGATCTCACCTACGAGCGCAAGATCCGCGAAATGATCGTCGCGGCGCGGGTGGAGCAGACGCTCACCAAGGCGGAGATCCTGGAGCTGTATCTCAACTCGATCTATCTGGGCCGTGGCTCGTGGGGCATCGAGCTGGCCGCCCGTGCCTATTTCGGCAAGCCCGCCTCGGCGCTGACGCTGGCCGAGGGCGCCGCCCTCGCCGGGCTCACCAAGGGGCCGAGCTTCTACAATCCCGACCGCCACCCCGAGCGCGCCCAGGAGCGCTTCGGCTACGTGCTCACCCGGCTCCAGGAGGACGGCGCCGTCTCGGCCGAGCAGGTGGCGGCGGCGCGCGCCGCCGGCGTGCGCTACGTGCCTTGGGAACGGCTCGCCCGCACCACCGGCTTCTACGTGCTCGACCACATCTCGCGCGAGGCCCGCTCGCTGCCCGGCGTGTCGCCGCTGACGGCGGCATCCTCGACGGTGCGCTCGACCATCCATCCCGACTTGCAGAAGGCCGCCGAGGCGGCGCTCCAGGAGGGGCTCGCCCGCTACGAGGCGTCGACCGGCCGGGTGCAGTTCTCCGGCCCCGAGCTCAGCCTCGCGGCCGCCGTGCAGAAGCTCCAGGCCGAGGCGGGCGGCAGCCCCGCCACCACCGGGACGACCGGACCGGCCGGCGGCGCGGGGACGGGTAGCCCCGCCGCCAAGGCGATCAGGGCGGCGACGACGGCCCCCTGGCAGGAGGCCCTCAAGGCCGCCCGCCTGCCGCTCTACGACGTCCAGTGGACGCCCGCCGTGGTGGTCCAGAAGGCCGACAAGGGCGACGGCATGAAGGTCGGGCTCACCGACGGCCGGGTGCTGCCGCTCGCCGGCACGACGCCGGCGATCCGCCGGGCGCTCGCCCTCTACGATGTCGTCTACGTCAAGGCGAGCGAGGGCAAGAAGGGCGCCCGCGCCGACCTGCGGGTGCGCCCCACCGTGCAGGGCGCCACCGTGGTGCTGGAGAACAAGACCGGCCGGATTCTCGCGATGGCCGGCGGCTTCTCCTACCCGCTGAGCCAGATCAACCGGGTGACCCAGACGCAGCGACAGCCCGGCTCGGCGTTCAAGCCGTTCACCTACCTGGCGGCGCTGCACAAGGGGCTCCAGCCCAACACGCTGGTGCGCGACGAGCCGATCACTCTGCCGCCGGTCGGCGGCAGCGGCGCCGCGGCGCGCGACCGCGACTACTGGACGCCGAAGAACTACTCGGGCGGGTCCTCCGGCATCGTCACCCTGCGGCTCGGGCTCGAATACTCGAAGAACATGGTGACGGCGCAGCTCCTCGACGGCGGCATCACCAGCGATCCGGTGCAGAGCCTCGGCAAGGTGTGCGAGCTGGCCCTGGAGGCGCAGGTCTATCGCGACTGCGTCGGCTACTATCCGTTCGTGCTCGGCGCCCAGCCGGTGCGGATGATCGATCTCGCCGCCTTCTACGCCGCCGTCGCCAACGAGGGGAACCGGCCGGAGCCCTACGCGGTCGAGGCGGTCGAGGAGCAGGGCCAGCCGGTGTTCCGCCGCACGCCCGAGACGCGGGCGCTGGCCGGCGGCGACCGCGTCGCCTTCGTGCAGCTTCGCAGCATGATGCAGGGCGTGCTGTCGCGCGGCACCGCGCGCGCCTATGCCAGCCTGTCGCCCTACGTGGCCGGCAAGACCGGCACCTCCGACGACGAGAACGACGCCTGGTTCGTCGGCTTCTCCAACGACGTCACCATCGCGGTGTGGGTCGGCTACGACAATGCCGACGGCAAGCGCCGCACGCTGGGCAGCGGCCGCACCGGCGGCAACGTGGCGCTGCCGATCTTCGCCTCGATCATGGATGCGGCGTGGAGCACGGTGTCCAAGAAGGCGCCGCTGGCGCCGCCGTCGCCGCAGGCCCAACGTCTCCTCGTCGCCATGCCGATCGATCTGCGCTCCGGCAGCCGGGTGCCGGAACGGACGCCCGGGGCCTTCACCGAGTATTTCCGCCTCGACCGCTCGGGCCAGCTCGCCGACACCCAGCACGATCTCGTCTCCGCCGTCGAGGTGGCGAGCCACGGCTACCGCGACCCGGCCGATGGCGAGCTGTACGGCTACGGATACGGCAATGGCTACGGCGGCGGCACCTCCGGCTATGGCGGATCGGGCGGCTGGCCGTTCCAGGGCGGCGGGTTCCCGTTCGGCTTCCAGAATCCGTTCCAGGCCCGGCAGGTGTATCCGAACCAGGGCTACCCGAGTCAGGGCTACCCGAACCAAGGCCAGTACCCGCCGCCCTCGCCCTACGGGCGCTCCTGGCAGACGCCGCCGAGCCAGGGCCAGGGCGGGCTGTTCGGCCAGCTCGGCCGCGGCCAGCCCGCCGATCCGCGCTATCGCGAGTACCGCAGCGAAAGCTATCCGCAGCGGGTCGACCCGCAATATCCTTACGCCGACCGCGATCGCTACTGGTGAACCCGATGACTGCGAAACGCCATGCCGTGGCCGCCCTGGCGGTCCTGGCCCTCCTGTCGACGGCCGCTTCCCCGACCGCCGCCGAGATCCGCATCCAGGAGGTCACCGACATCACCAAGGTGGCGCCCGGCTCGCTCGCCCCCGGGGTGGTCGCCTTCACGGACCACCGCAATGGCGAGCTGGTCGATCCCAAGACCGGGCTGATCCGCTTCTCCGACTGGGCGCGGGCGCGGCCGCTCCAGAAGCAGCTCCTGGCGCTCCACCCCGGCTATGACGAGCCGAGCGTCACGGTGACCACCAACGGCGTCGCCAAGTCGGTGAAGCGCAAGCTGCATCTCTATGTCGCCGAGGCGCGCTTCGAGATCGCCAAGCCGCCCGCCCAGGTCGACCTCGCCCGCTTCCTGTCGCTCGCCACCGTCGAGAAGATGGACCCGGCCATCAAGCACCGCACCATCACGGCGGCGGACGTCGCCCCCAACAAGGACCCGCGGCTCTCCGCCCACAATCCGGCGCGGCGCTGGTGCGAGAACGCCGGCCCGGTGCTCTGCCTGCAATCGCGCTATCAGTTCGAGGGCAAGCTTCCGGCCGCCATCATGCTGGTCAACAAGCTGCGCGAGAGCGGCAAGCAGATCGCCGACCACATCGAGTTCCAGAGCGAGCTGCGCCTGGTGCCGGCCGCCGAGATCGACCAGGCCGCCATCGCCGGGCTGACCGGGATCGAGACGCCGGTGGCGGCGGCGCTCGAGCAGTCCATCGTCCACGTCAACCAGGTGATGCAGTTCGGCAAGGTGCTGGCGGTGCTGCAACCGAGCCCGGCCGATCCCAACCGCACCATCGCCAGCGCCTTCGTGGCGCTCGCGGTGGAGAGCGACCTGTTCGAGAAGCGCAAGGAGCTGGAGGGCGTGCCGGTGCTGCGCAACATGGTGCCGGCCCAGGTGCTCGCCGGCAACTCCTCGTTCAACACCGGCACCTCGATCAGCGCCGGCCTGCCGCGCTACGCCCGCAGCCAGATCGAGGCGATCGCCGGCATTCTCGGCGCCCGCTGAACGTCCCTGATCGTCGGCGACCGGCAGGCCGCCGGACGGGAGGGCCGCCGCGGACGTGATGCCGCGGGAGCAGCGCCCCTGCGGCCGCCTTGTTGTCCTCTCCGCCGTTCGCCTCTACATCAGAGCTCGGCGCGTCCCGCCGCTGCCGCGAGGGCATCGCGTGCGGATCGCGCAGGGAAGATGCCGATGCCGTCCTCCGGGGACTGGAAGATACCGCCGGCCGCCCAGCCGAAGGCGGAAGGCTACAAGTTCGATCTCGATCGCACGCTCGGCTCGGTGGTGGCGCTGCGGGCCGAGGTGCCGGCGCACGCCACCACGGCCGAGACGCTGGGCACCGAGCGGGCCGGCCATGGCGTCGTCATCCGCGACAGCGGGCTGGTGCTCACCATCGGATATCTCATCACCGAGGCCGAGACGGTGTGGCTGCGGCCGGCCGATGGCCGCGTCGTGCCCGGTCATGCGCTCGCCTACGACCACGAGACCGGCTTCGGCCTGGTGCAGGCGCTCGCCCGCCTCGATCTGCCGGCCGTGCCGCTCGGCCGCTCGGCCGACCTCTTGGTCGGCGAGCACGTCGTGCTGGCCGCCGCCGGCGGCCGCCAGCGGGCCGTGGCGGCCCGCATCGTCGCCCGCCAGGAGTTCGCCGGCTACTGGGAGTACCTGCTGGAGGACGCCCTGTTCACGGCGCCGGCGCATCCCAACTGGGGCGGCACGGCCCTGATCAACGCGGCCGGCGAGCTGGTCGGCATCGGCTCGCTGCATCTGGAGCAGCGCCGCGATCCGGAGACGGTGTTTCACGTCAACCTGGTCGTACCGATCGACCTGCTGCCGCCGGTGCTCGACGATCTGCTGACGCATGGCCGCCCGACCCGGCCGCCGCGGCCGTGGCTCGGCCTCTACGCCACCGAGCTGGAGGACCGGCTGATGGTGGTGGGCGTCGCCCGCGGCAGCCCGGCGCAGCGCGCCGACCTGCGCCCCGGCGACGTGCTGCTCAATGTCGCCGACACTCCGGTCGCCAGCCTGGCCGAGCTGTTCCGCCACGTCTGGGCGCTCGGGCCGGCCGGCGTCGAGGTGCCGCTGACGGTGATGCGCGACGGCCGCATGCTGGCGCTGCGCATCACCTCCGGCGACCGCATGCGCTTCCTGCACACGCCCCGTATGCACTGAGGCGCCGCGGCGCGATCAGGCGGCTGGGAACAGGCCGAGAATGTCGGTGACGGCCTCGTCGTCGAGCTGGTGGAAATCACGGTAGCAGGCGCCGATCGCCGTGAGATGCACGGGCCGCTCCAGGCAGACGATCTCGTCGGCCTCCGCCGCCATGGCGTCGAGGGTGTCGGGCGCGCCGACCGGCACCGCGAGCACCAGCCGGGCCGGCCGCTGCCGCCGGACCGCCGCGAGCGCCGCCCGGGCGGTCGCCCCGGTGGCGAGGCCGTCGTCGACCACGATCACGGTGCGGCCGAGGAGATCCGGATAGGGGCGGTCGCCGACATAGCGGGCGCGGCGCCGGGCAATCTCGGCGCAGGCGGCCGTGCAGGCCGCCGCGAAGGCGGCCTCGGTCACCCCATAGGCGGCGATCACCGCCTCGTTGCGCAGCACCACCGGCGGATCGTCGTCGACCACCGCCCCCATCGCCAGCTCCGGCTCGCCGGGAGTGCCGATCTTGCGGGCGATCACCAAGTGAAGGGGCGCATCGAGCGCGGCGGCGATCTCGGCCGCCACCGGCACGCCGCCGCGCGGCAGTGCCAGCACGATCGGCCGTGTCCCGCGGTAGCCTTGGAGCGCCGAGGCGAGACGCCGCCCGGCGTCGGCGCGATCGATGAACACGGAGGCAGCCTTCCCCGTCGATGGTGCGCGCGGCACGCCCTCGCACCGCCGACCTGCTTCACCAGGTGTCGATCAGCCGCACGCCCTGGCCCACCAGGGCATCGCGGGTGGCCGCCACCGAGCCGTCGAGGTCGATGCCGCGGCAGCCTTCCTCGACGACGACCACGTCAAAGCCCGCGGCACGGCCGTCCTCGGCCGACCAGCGGACGCAGAAATCGAACGCGAGCCCGACCACGACCACGCGGTCGAAGCCGCGCTCGCGCAGATAGCCGCCGAGCCCGGTCGGGGTGCGGCGATCGTTCTCGAAGAACGCCGAGTAGGAGTCGATGTCGCGCCGGAAGCCCTTGCGCAGCACCAGCGCCGCATGCGGGATGACGAGGCCCGGATGGAAGGCGGCGCCCGGCGTGTCCTGCACGCAATGGTCCGGCCACAGGACCTGCGGGCCGTAGTCGAACGTCACCGCCTCGAACGGCGCTCGCCCGGCATGCACCGAGGCGAACGAGCGATGATCCGGCGGGTGCCAGTCCTGGGTCAGCACGACGTGGCGGAAGCGCTCGGCCAGCCGCGTCACGACCGGCACCACCGCGTCGCCCTCGGCGACCGGCAGGGCGCCGCCCGGGCAGAAGTCGGTCTGCACGTCCACCACCAGGAGGACGTCGCGATCGTCGATGGTCGGGCCTGCGCCCATCCGTTCCTCCGGGATGGCGGCGCCTCGGCGGCGCCGCCGCCCCCGGATTATGGCTCAATGCGAGAGCAGGCAACAGACCGGGGCGCGAGCCAGCAGGTCGCGCGTGGCGCCGCCGAAAATCCATTCGCCGAGCCGGCTGTGGCCGTAGCCGCCGGCGACCACGAGATCGATGCGCTCCTCGCCGGCGACGCGGATCAGCGCCTCCCCGGCGGCGCCGTCGGCATGCATGGTGATGCCGGCCGCGAGCGCGATCCGGTGGCGGGCGAGATGCCGTGCCAGATCGTCCAGGTTATCCTGGGCGGCGTCCTCGCCGCCGTCCGGGCAGACCTCGACGGCGATCACCCGGTCGGCCTCGTGCAGGAACGGCAGGGCGTCGGCGAGTGCCCGCCGCGCCTCGCGGGTGTCCTTCCAGGCGATCATGACGCGGCTCGGCACCAGGGCGTCGACCCCGGCCGGAACGGTCAGCACCGGACGGCCGGCGCGCAGCACCACGCTGCCCGGATCGAGCGCCCGGAACGAGTCGTCGGGCTGCGGCCCCGCGCCGACCACGACGAGGTCGGCCGCCCGGGCGGCGCGGGCCACCACCTCGACCGGAAAGTCGAGCGCGGCCCGCCATTCGACCGGCCGGTTGGTGGCGCCCAGGGTGGCCCGGAAGCGGGCGCCGAGCCGACCGAGCTCCGCCTGCATGGCCGCCGTCTCGCTCTCGGACGGGCCGAAATCGACCACCATGCCCTCCGCCGCGAAGGGTGGCCGCGGACCCCAGGCGGCGATCCCGATCAGGGTGGCGTGGAAGCGCTCGCCGAGACCGCTCGCCACGCGAATCCGGGCGTCGCAGCCGTCGTCGATCCCGACATGGACCATGATGGTGGCATAGGACATGACACGCTCCTTCGCTGGGTGCGTTCCAGGTCTGCCGCGTCCCCTCTCCCCGCGCCGGGCGCGCCGCCGTCAGCTCGAGGCCGGCCGGTCGAGATGGGCCGACAGGCTGTCGGCGAACGGCCGCGCCGCGTCGCTCATCAGGCGCTGGCCGGACGCCCACAGGGCCTTGCCCTGCGCCACCGCGGCCTCCAGCCGGCGGGCCGCGAAGGTGCTCGACAGCTCGATCATGTCGGGCAGCGTCCGCGCCTCGGCGAGCTCGGCCGCGAAGGCGAAGCCGGCATTCATGTTGGCCTGCATGACCGCGATCATCTCGAGGCCGAGGGCGGCGCCGCCGTGGACGGCGCCCGCACAGCTGCGCTCGATCACCTCGCCGGCCTCCTCGGCCGTGTGGGCGAGGCTCTCGCAGCCGTCCTTCATCTGCTCCAGCCCGTCGACCGCGACGGTGCGGACGTCGGCCGGCAGATCGAGCAGCGGACGCGCAGGCAGTTCCAGATCGAGAGGTGGGAGTTCCGGGCAATCCGTCGACATGGCAACCTCCTCGGGACCAGCGCCCTCGGCCGTCGCCGAAGGCCGGATCAGGCGTGGAGCCGCTTCAGCGCGCGGCGGTCGCGCAGGACGATCCGCCGGCAGGTCGGCACCAGGATGGCCCCCGTGCTCTCGAGCTGGGTGAGCGTGCGCGAGATCGTCTCGATGGTGAGCCCGAGATAATCCGCGATGTCCTGGCGGGACATCGGCAGCTCCACCTGGTCCACCACCCCCATGCGCTCCGCCATCTCCAAGAGGAAGCAGGCGACGCGCTCCTGGGCGCTGCGGATCAGCACCAGCATATGGGTCTGCACCCGTTGCAGCTCGCGCGCCGTGAGCGCCCACAGGAGATGCGCGGTGCGGTGCTCGGTCTCGGCGAGCGACAGGATGGCGCTGCGCTTGACCACCAGCAGCACCGAGCGGGCCACCGTCTCGGCCGAGCAGTGATGCGTCTCGGCGGCGTCGAGCCCGAACACCTCGCCGGGGAGATAGAAGGCGCTGATCTGGCGGCGGCCGTCGTCGAGGACCTTGTAGGTGCGGGCCGCACCCGACACCACCCGATAGACGTAGGCGGTGGGCTCGCCCTCGCCGAAGATCTCGGCGTTGCGGCCATAGCTCATGCGGACGCCCAGCGTGTCGAGGACGCCAGCAGCGTCGCCGAGGGGCGCCGCGGCCCAGCGGTCCAGCGGCTTGGCCGGATGCGTGGCGCTGAGGGTCTGGGCGTTCTGCATCAGCATGGCGCGAGCTTCGATAAGAACGGACTGCGGCCCTCGCACGGTAGGCAAGCGGACGCCGCGCCGAAATTCGGGTAGTGTCCCTAAGGGCCGTCCCGGAGGCGGGGCGGCCGGGCGCGGAGCGGGCCATGGCGCAGATCGGCGGTCGTCCGGGCGGGGCGCGCCCCGTCGCGATCGAGCCGCGAGCGGATCACGCCGGCCGTGCGCCCGGACCCCACGCGGCCGCCGCAGAGGCATCGAGCGTCTCACCGGCGAGCGATCCACCGTCGGCGGCAGCCGCGCCGGCGACGGTCGCGTCGGCGACGGCCTCGTCGTCCGACCGGGCGTCGCCGGACCGGGCCGTGTCCGACCGGGCGTCGTGGTACTGGGCGGCCATCGGCCTGCCGGCGATCGCCGCCTTGCTGCACCGGGCGGTGGTCGACTTGTCCGCCGCGGGGGCCGATCTCGTGCTGGTTCCGCCGGTGCTGGTGGTCGGCGCCTTCGGGGGCCTCGGGCCCGGGCTCGTCGCCACCGCGCTGTCGCTCGTCCTGCATCTCCCACTGTTCGGCGAGCCCGGCGGGTCATCGACCGGCATCATCGTCACCGGCATCGTGCTGGCGCTAGTGGGAACCGGCGCCGCACTGCTCGGTGAGCGGATGCGTCGTGTGCGGGCCGAGACGGCCGCCCGCACCCGCCGGCTGGCGGCGCGCGAAGCCCATCTCCAGTCGATCCTCGCCAACGTTCCGGACGCCGTGGTGATCGCCGACGAGAACGGCACCGTCGAGCTGTTCAGCGCCGCCGCCGAGCGGTTGTTCGGCTACACGGCCGCCGAGGTGGTCGGCCGCGACATCGCCGTGCTGATGCCGCCGCCCTATGCCGAGGCGCATCGCGGCCATATCGCCCGCTATCTCGCGACCGGCGAGCGCCACATCATCGGTACCGGACGGGTGGCGGTCGGCGAGCGCAAGGACGGCTCGACCTTCCCGATCGCCCTGACGGTCGGCGAGATGCGCTCCGACGGGCGGCGCTTCTTCACCGGCTTCGTGCGCGACCTCACCGAGCGGCAGGAGACCGAGGCGCGATTGCAGCGCCTGCAATCCGAGCTGGTGCACGTCTCTCGCCTCACCGCCATGGGCGAGATGGCCTCGGCGCTCGCCCACGAGCTGAACCAGCCGCTGTCGGCGATCGCCAATTATCTCTCCGGCTCGCGGCGCCTGCTGGCCCAGGACGGCGGCCCCGATGCGGAGCGGCTGTCGATGGTGCGCGAGGCGATCGACGAGGCGGTCGCCCAGTCGCTGCGCGCCGGCGAGATCATCCGGCGGCTGCGCGACTTCGTCGCCAACCGCGAGCCCGAGAAGCGGATCGAGAGCATCGACACGCTGATCGAGGAGACCAGCGCGCTGGCGCTGGTCGGCACCCGCGAGATCGGCGTGCGGGTGCGGTTGAAGCTCGATCCGCAGGCCGACCACGTGTTCGTCGACAAGGTGCAGATCCAGCAGGTGCTGCTCAACCTGATGCGCAACGCCATCGAGGCGATGGAGGGCTCGCCCGAGCGGGTGCTGACGGTGGCGACGTCGCGCCGGCCCGACCGCTCCGTCATGGTCGAGGTCGCCGACACCGGCTCCGGCATCGCGCCCGAGATGGCCGGCCAGCTCTTCCAGCCCTTCGCCACCACCAAGACCTACGGCATGGGCATCGGGCTCGCCATCTCGCGCACCATCGTCGAAGGGCACGACGGCCGCATCTGGGCGGAGCCCGCCCCTGGCGGCGGCGCGTCGTTCCGGTTTACACTCCCGGCCGTCGTGAGCGAGGACCTCGGCGATGTCGGCTGATCCGGTCGTGCATGTCATCGACGACGACGAATCGGTGCGCCGGTCGCTCGACTTCCTGCTGCGCGCCGCCGGCCATCGCACCCGCACCTACGACAGCGGTGTCGCCTTCATGCAGGCGCTGCCCGACGTCGCGCCCGGCTGCATCGTCACCGACGTGAAGATGCCCGAGCTCGACGGCGTCGATCTCCTGAAGAAGCTCCGCGCCATGGATGTGCGCCTGCCGGTGGTGGTCATCACCGGGCATGCCGACGTGCCGATGGCGGTGGAGGCGATGAAGAGCGGCGCCGTCGATTTTCTGGAGAAGCCGTTCGACGACGAGGCGCTGCTGACCTCGGTGCGCACCGCGCTCGCCGCCGCCGAGGACGCCGCCGAGCGCGAGGCGGCCCGGCGCGAGCTGCGCCAGCGCATCGCGGTCCTGTCGCGGCGCGAGCGCGAGGTGCTCGACGGGCTGGTCGCCGGCAAGGCCAACAAGACCATCGCGTGGGAGCTGGGCATCAGCCCACGCACCGTCGAGATCTACCGCGCCAATGTGATGACCAAGATGCGGGCCGTCAGCCTGTCGGAGCTGGTGCGGATGACCCTCACGGCCGATCTCGCCGACGAGCTGCCGCCCGGCGCCGAATGAGGCGCTGCCGGGCGCGGGCCGCACGCCCGCCGCTTTTTTGAGCGGCGTCAAGGCGGCGCCTCCCGTTTGGGGTCTCCTCGCCGGCGGACGTCGCCGACGACGTCCGCCCGGCTCCGGTCGCGGCACGGCGACGAAGGCCGCCACGGCCTAGCCCAGAACGCACACGACCATGGCGCGCGACGGTCTCGACGATCCTGTGCGGCCACTGATCGGCGTCGTCAACGACGACTCCGGCCTGCGGCACGCGCTCGGGTTCGCGCTCGGGGTCGAGGGCTTCGCGGTGCGCACCTTCGCGACCGGACATGATCTGCTCGACCTCAGCGAGCCGCCGGCGCTCGCCTGCCTGGTCACCGATGCGCGGCTGCCCGACATGAGCGGGCTCGATCTGGTGGCGCGGCTGCGCCGCCGCGGCGACCGGCTGCCGGCGATCCTGATCAGCAGCAATCCGACCCGGCGCCTGCGCCGCGAGGCGGACGCCGCCGGCGTCACGGTGATCGAGCAGCCGCTGGCCGGCGACAGCGTCGTCGACGGCGTCGTCGCCGTGCTGGCCGCCCTCTCGGGAGCCGACCCGCGGCCGCAGGGACGGCGCGCCTGAGGCGTCGCAGATGTCCTCGCCGAGGTCCACGGCGGCGCGCCGCCGTGTCGCGCCGCCACCGCTTGCCGCGTCCGTCGTCCTGCGCCACAGTCGCGCGCCTCGCACCGCCGGCATTCCGGTCGCGGCGCGAGACGGGCCAGACACATCGCGCGCGACGATCCCGAGCAGGAACGGTGCCGATCAGGAACGGTGCCGATCAGGAACGGTGCCGAGCAGGAACGACGACATGACCACGACCATGCGAGCCTGGCGCTCGCTGGCGCCGGGCCTCGACGGCCTCGCGCTCGACACCATCGCGCCGCCGGAGCCGGGACCGCACGAGCTGCTGGTCCGCGTCGAGGCGGCGGCGCTGAACTTCGCCGATCTGCTGATGGCCGACGACCGCTATCAGGTGCGGCCGCAGCGTCCCTTCACCATGGGGCAGGAGCTGGCCGGCACCGTGGTGGCGGCCGGCTCGGGCGCCACCTTCGCGCCCGGCCTGCGGGTCGCCGGCAAGGTCGAGACCGGCGCCTTCGCGGACTATGCGGTGCTGCGCCAGGACCTCGCCATGGCGGTGCCGGACGGGCTTTCGGCCGCGACCGCGGCGGCGCTGCCGATCGTCTACACCACCGCGCTGGTGGCGCTGACCGAGAGCACCGTGGTGACCCCCGGCGAGCGCGTGCTGGTGACGGCGGCGGCCGGCGGCGTCGGCCTCGCGGCGGTGGAGATCGCCCACCATCTCGGCGCCTTCGTGATCGCGGCGGCCGGCGGCGCCGACAAATGCGCGCTCGCCCGCAGCCACGGTGCCGATGCCGCGATCGACTATCGCAGCGACAATCTCGGCGAGGCGGTGGCGCGTCTGACCGAAGGCCGCGGCGTCGACGTGATCGTCGACGCGGTCGGTGGCGAAGCAAAGGATCTGCTGCGCCTGCTCGCCTGGGGTGGCCGCTGGCTGATCACCGGCTTCGCCGGCGGCGCCATCCCGCAGATTCCGGCGAACCGGCTGCTGCTGCGGCGCCTGTCGGCGATCGGCGTGTACTTCCACCCGGACCACGACGGCGCCATGCTGGCGCGCGTCGGCGACCGGCTGTCGCGGCTCGCCGCGGCGGGTGCCGTGTCGCCCCATGTGGGGGCGACGCACGCCTTCGAGGCGCTGCCCGACGCGCTGGTGGCGCTGCGCGACCGCGCCACCACCGGCAAGGTGATCCTGCGGGTCGCCGACGCCTGAGCGGCGCGCCGGCGACGCGGCGCGCGACGCCGCGGCCCGCCGGCCGTCACGCCATGCCGATCGCCTCGGCGATGGCGACGGTGCGGCGCGCCATCTCGGCATGCAGCCGCTCGACCATGCGGCCGTCGATCTGCACCACGCCCTTGTCACGGTTCTCCGGCTGATCGAACGCCGCGATCATCTTGCGCGCCATCGCGACCTCGTTGGCGGAGGGCGAGAACACCGTGTTGCAGGTCTCGACCTGGTTGGGGTGAATCAGCGTCTTGCCGTCGAAGCCGAGATCGCGGCCCTCCAGGCATTCGCGCTGGAAGCCGTCGAGATCCGAGAGGTTGTTGTAGACGCCGTCGACGATGTCGAGCCCGTAGGCGTGGGCGGCCAGCACGCAGTCGGCGAGCCAGCCGGTCATCGGGGCGCGGCCCGGCACGATGCGGACCCGGCTCTCCTTGGCGAGATCGTTGGTGCCCATCACGAAGCCGCCGAGCCGGGTCTCGGTGTCGGCGGCGGCCGCCGCCAGCTCGCGGATGTTGAAGATGGCATGCGGCGTCTCGATCATGATCCACACGCGGACACGCGCGTCGGCATGCCTGTCGAGGAGCCGCTGGCCGATGGTCTCCAGCATCTGGGCGGTCGACACCTTGGGCACCAGGATCACGTCGGGGCGCGCCGCCGCGGCGGCCGCGAGATCGTCGGCGAACCACGGCGTGTCGAGGCCGTTGACGCGCACGAACACCTCGCGGCGGCCGAAGCCGCCGGCCTTGACGGTCTCGGCGACCAGCCTGCGTGCCTCGGCCTTGGCGTCGGGCGCAACCGAGTCCTCGAGGTCGAGGATGACGGCGTCGATCGGCAGGGTCTTGGCCTTCTCCATCGCGCGGGTGTTCGATCCCGGCATGTAGAGCACGCTGCGGCGCGGGCGAATCGTCATGTCCTGTCTCCGGAATGGCGTGGGCTCGCGCGGCCGTCGCGGCGCCGAGCGACGGCGCGACCCTAGAGCATTTTCCGGCGAAGTGGGACCCGGTTCGCCGTCGAAAATGCGATCAAACAAGGACGATTGGAGCGGGGTCCGATCCAGTTGGATCGGATACCGCTCTAGAGCATTTTCCGGCGCCGAGGGAACCATCCCGTCGTAGAACACCGGCGGGGCGTCGCGGACCGCCCTGGGCCATGGGAGATGGTTATGAGCCATGAATGGCTGGCCGGCGTCGACGGCTGTCCGGGCGGCTGGGCGGTGGCCTTCGTGGCGCCGCCCGGGGCCGGCGAGGCGGTGCGGCTGCGGGTGGTGCGGACCTTCGCCGACATCGTGGCGGCGCCCGAGGCACCCGCCGTGATCGCCGTCGACATGCCGATCGGCCTGCCGGACCGGGTCGGCCCCGGCGGCCGCGTGGCCGAGACCCTGGTGCGGCCGCGGCTCGGGGCGCGGCAATCGTCGGTGTTCTCGGTGCCGTCGCGCGCCGCCGTCTACGCGGCCGACTATGGCGCGGCGTGCGCGGCGGCGCTCGCCTCCTCCGAGCCGCCCAGGAAGGTGTCGCGGCAATTGTTCAATCTCGTGCCGAAGATCCGCGAGGTCGATGCCGCGCTCGTCGGCGATCCGGCGCTCGCCGCGCGCGTTTTCGAAAGCCATCCGGAGCTGGCGTTCTGGCAGATGAACGGGGAGGCGCCGCTCGCCGAGCCCAAGAAGGTGAAGGGCCGGCCGTATGGCCCGGGTCTCGATCTGCGCCGCCGCCTGCTGGTCGCCGCCGGGCTGCCGGTCGCGGTGGTCGAGGCGGCGGCGCCACGCGGTGCCGGAGCGGACGATCTTCTCGATGCGCTCGCCTGCGCCGTCACGGCGCGGCGCATCCGCGCCGGCCTCGCCCGCCCGCTCCCCGACCCGCCGCCGCGCGACCGCCACGGCCTGCCGATGGCGATCTGGGCGTGAGGACGTTGTGCCTGTCACCTCTCCCCGCCAGCGGGGAGAGGTCGGAGCGCGAAGCGATCCGGGTGAGGGGCGTTTCCTTCAGAGACAAACGTCGCCGGCGCGCGGCTCAGATCGTCTGATTGTAGGCGCCGACCTCCGGGTGGGTGCGCAGCACCGCGTCGACCGCCGCGAACATCTCGCGCATGCGGGTCTCCGACACCGGGCTCTCCACCACCACCACCAGCTCGGGCTTGTTGGAGGAGGCGCGCACCAGCCCCCAGGTGCCGTCCGCGACGGTGACACGGATGCCGTTGACGGTGACGAGGTCGCGGATCGTCTGGCCCGCCACCGGCGCTCCCGTCGCCTGCGCCTCGGTGAAGTGCTTCACCACCGCGTCGACGACGCCGTACTTGGTCTCGTCGGCGCAATGCGGCGACATGGTCGGCGACGACCACGTCTTCGGCAGCGCCGCCTTCAGCTCCGACATGCGCTTGTCGGGATTGCGGTCGAGCATGTCGCAGATGGCGATCGCCGACACCAGGCCGTCGTCGTAGCCGCGGCCGAACGGCGTGTTGAAGAAGAAGTGACCCGACTTCTCGAAGCCGACCAGCGCGCCGAGCTCGTGGGTGCGCCGCTTCATGTAGGAGTGGCCGGTCTTCCAATATTCCGTCACGGCGCCATTCTCGATCAGCACCGGGTCGGTGGCGAACAGGCCGGTGGACTTGACGTCGACCACGAAGCGCGCGTTCGCGTGGCGGGCCGAGATGTCGCGCGCCAGCATCACGCCGACCTTGTCGGCAAAGATCTCTTTTCCAGTGTCGTCGATCACGCCGCAGCGGTCGCCGTCGCCGTCGAAGCCGAAGCCGAGATCGGCGCCGCTCGCCAGCACGGCGTCGCGGATGGCGTGCAGCATCTCCAAATCTTCGGGGTTCGGATTGTAGCGCGGGAAGGTGAAGTCGAGGTCGGTGTCGAGCGGCACCACCTCGCAGCCGATCTTCGTCAGGATCGCCGGCGCGAAGGCGCCCGCCGTGCCGTTGCCGCAGGCGCACACCACCTTGAGCTTGCGCGTCAGCGGCGCGCGAGTCGTGAGATCCGCGATGTAGCGCGCCGGAAAATTCTCGACGAAGCGATAGCTGCCGCCGCCGGCGAGATCGAAGTCGGCGGCCAGCACGATCTCCTTCAGCCGCGCCATCTCGTCGGGGCCGAAGGTGAGCGGCCGCGCCATGCCCATCTTGACGCCGGTCCAGCCGTTGTCGTTGTGCGAGGCGGTGACCATGGCGACGCACGGCACGTCGAGATCGAACTGGGCGAAATAAGCCATCGGCGTGATGGCGAGGCCGATGTCGTGGACGGTGCAGCCGGCCGCCATCAGGCCGGAGACGAGCGCCATCTTGATCGACGCCGAGTAGCTGCGGAAGTCGTGCCCGGTGACGATGGCGGGGGGAACACCCGCCCGGCGGATCAGCGTGCCGAGGCCCATGCCGAGGGCCTGCACGCCCATCAGGTTGATCTCGCGCTCGAACAGCCAGCGCGCATCGTACTCGCGAAAGCCGGTCGGCTTCACCAGCGGCTGCGACTCGTAGGCGTAGGTGTTCGGCGACAGGGCCG
The DNA here is from genome assembly GCA_009720755.1 of Rhodoplanes serenus. Lineage (GTDB taxonomy): Bacteria > Pseudomonadota > Alphaproteobacteria > Rhizobiales > Xanthobacteraceae > Rhodoplanes > Rhodoplanes serenus. Next base: position 205,587 of record WNKV01000011.1, on the reverse strand, counting down.
CGACGGGCGTGGGAAACATGATCACCTCATGAACGAGAATCGCGTCGCGGACGCAGGCGCAGCGCGACGCTCAGCGCCGTGCTGCGTCGCGCCCGGGACACCGGCGCCGTATCAGCCGACAGAGGCCGTGCTTCCGCCCGCCAGCGCGGCGCCGACGATCGCCTTCGCCTCGCCGACGATGGCGGCGAGATGCGCCTGATCGCGAAAACTCTCGGCGTAGATCTTGTAGATGTTCTCGGTGCCGGAGGGACGCGCCGCGAACCAGCCGCTCGCCGTCTCGACCTTGAGGCCGCCGATGGCGGCGCCGTTGCCGGGCGCGTTGGTGAGCTTGGCCGTGATGGCGTCGCCGGCGAGCGTGCTGGCCGTCACGGCGGCGGGCGACAACTTGCCGAGCCGCGCCTTCTCGTCGGGCGTCGCGGCGGCATCGATACGGGTGTAGAGCGGCGCGCCGAACTCCTCGGTCAGTGCCTTGTAGTGCTCGCCCGGGTCCCGGCCGGTGACGGCGGTGATCTCGGCGGCGAGCAGATCCATGATCAGCCCGTCCTTGTCGGTGGTCCAGGTGGTGCCGTCGCGGCGCAGGAAGCTCGCCCCGGCGCTCTCCTCGCCGCCGAAGCAGTACGAGCCGTCGACGAGCCCGGCGACGAACCACTTGAAGCCGACCGGCACCTCGGCCAGCCGGCGGCCGAGCTTGCCGACCACGCGGTCGATCATGCTGGACGACACCAGCGTCTTGCCCACCGCCGCACCGGCCGGCCAGCCGGGCCGGTGAGTGAGGAGATAGCGGATCGCCACAGCCAGATAGTGGTTCGGGTTCATCAGCCCGACCGAAGGCACCACGATGCCGTGGCGGTCGGCGTCGGTGTCGTTGGCGAACGCCACCTGATACTTGTCCTTCAGGCCGACCAGGCTCGCCATGGCGTGCGGGCTGGAGCAATCCATCCGGATCTTGCCGTCGTGGTCGACCGTCATGAAGGCGAACTGGAAATCGACCGCCTTGTTGACGATGTCGATGCCGACGCCCCAGCGGGCGTTGATCGGCTCCCAGTAGGGCAGGCCGGCGCCACCGAGCGGATCGACCGCGAGCTTCAGCCCCGCCGCCTTGATGGCCGCCATGTCGACGACACTGTCGAGGTCGTCCACATAGGGCTTCACGAAGTCCTGCGGCCGGGTGGTCTCGGCCTTCATGGCGCGGTCGAGCGGCATGCGCTTCACGTCGCGGTTGCCGTCGCGCAAGAGCGCGTTGGCGCGCGCCTCGATCCATTTGGTGGCGTCGGTGTCGGCCGGGCCGCCATGCGGCGGGTTGTACTTGAAGCCGCCGTCCTCGGGCGGATTGTGCGAGGGCGTCACCACGATGCCGTCGGCGAGGTGCTCGCGCCGGCCGCGGTTGTGGACCAGGATGGCGCGCGAGATCACCGGGGTCGGGGTGTAGCCGTCGCGCTCCTGGATCACCGCGGTGACGCCGTTGGCGGCCAGCACCTCGAGGGCGCTGCGCTCGGCCGGGCCGGACAGCGCGTGGGTGTCCTTGCCGAGATAGAGCGGGCCGTCGGTCCCCTGGGCGGCACGGTACTCGCAGATCGCCTGCGTCACCGCCACGATGTGGGCCTCGTTGAAGGAGCCGGCGAGCGAGGAGCCGCGGTGGCCCGAGGTGCCGAAGGCGACCCGCTGGCTCGGGTCGTCGAGATCGGGCCGCGTCTCATAATAGGCGCGTTCGAGACGGGCGAGGTCGACCAGCAGCTCCGCGGGAGCGGGCTTGCCGGCGAGGGGAGACGTCGTCATGCGGCGGTTCCTGGATCGGGGCGGACGCGGGTCCGGCGGAAATGGCGGCCAATCTACCGCCCCCGTTCCGGTTTGGCACGCGGGGGATTTTTCCTGCGCCGGCCGGGCGGGTCCGCCTATTGCTCCAGGATCAGCCGGCCGTTGCGGTGCTCGAAGCGGATGCGCGACAGGAACGACATGCCGAGCAGGTTCTGGCCCAGCGCCTCGTCGGGCAGCACCAGGGCGGCGACCCGGCTGACCACGATGTCGCCGAGCTCGACCCGGCCGATCTCGGCCGGGGCCGCCATCACGCTGCCGTTGGCGGTCGACACCTTCGCGGTGAAGTCGCGGCTCGCCGGCCGGATGCCGAGGCGGGCGGCGTCGCTGGCGCGCAGCGCGATCACCGAGGCGCCGGTGTCGACCAGGAACGACATGCGGCGGCCGTCGAGCCGGCCGTCGACCTGGAAATGGCCGCGCTCGTCGCGCTTGAGCACCAGGGTGCGATAGGCCGAGGCGGCCGGCGCCGCGACGGGGGCGGCGGCCGGGACCGCCGCGGCGGCCGGCTGCGGGCGCGGCGCCGTGTCGAGATAAAGCCGCGGCACGAGGGCGGCGAGGCCGAGGGCCAGGGCCGCGAAGACCAGGATGCTGCGCATGACGGTCGCCCCGATCGAGATTGCCGGGCAGTGCAGCACACCGGGGTGACCGCTCCGCTAACGCGCGTCGGCCGAGCGGCCGGTTTTTCCCGAAGGATCAACCGGGCCTGTCGGGCATTGTGAGGATTTTCGGGATTCTCTCGGCGACGCCAGGGTCCGCCGGCCCGAAAATGACCCGATCGACCACCAGTCTCGCCCCCGCGCTTGTGCCGAATCCGCCGATCACCCATACGGGGACCATGACGCCACCCACCCCCGCCACGTCCGCCACCCCCGCCGAACCCGCCGGGCCAGCCCCCCTCGCCGGCCCCGCCGGCGCGGCGCCGTCCCGCCCGTCCTTCGTCGAGACCATCACGGTTTATCTGCGGCCGCGGGTGCTGATCGTCATGTTCCTCGGCTTCTCGGCCGGACTGCCGCTCGCCCTGTCGGGCTCGACCCTCTTGGTGTGGATGCGGGAGACCGGCGTCGATCTCGGCACCATCGGGCTGTTCGCCCTGGTCGGCACCCCCTACACGCTGAAATTCGCCTGGGCGCCGGTGGTCGATGCCCTCGACGTGCCGGTGCTGTCGCGCCTGCTCGGCCGCCGCCGCGGCTGGCTGGTGCTCACCCAGCTTCTGCTGATCGCCGCCATCGTGGGGCTGGCGCTGTGCGATCCGGCCAAGGCGCCCGGGCTGGTCGCCCTCGGGGCGCTGCTGGTCGCCGCCGCCTCGGCCACCCAGGACATCGTCATCGACGCCTTCCGGGTCGAGAGCCTGCCCGAGAACGAGCAGGCGGCCGGCATGGCCTCCTATGTGGCAGCCTACCGGATCGGCATGCTGGCCTCGACGGCCGGCGCGCTGTTCCTGGTCTCGGGCTTCGAGGCTGCCGGGCTGGGCAAGGCCGCCGCCTGGACCTGGGGCTATGTCACCATGGCGGGCCTCGTCGCCATCGGCATCGTGACGACGCTCGTCGCCACGGAGCCCGCCGCCTCGGCACGGGCCATGCATGATCCGGCGGCGCATGCGGCCGGCAGCCCGCTGCGGCGCGTGACGGTCGCCGCGGTCGGCGCCTTCTCGGAGTTCCTGACCCGCGAGAACGCCGCGCTGATCCTCGCCTTCGTGGTCTTCTTCAAGTTCTGCGACGCCTTCGCGGGCGCCATGACGGCGCCCTTCGTGATCGACCTCGGCTTCTCGCGCAACGACTATGCCGCCATCGTCAAAGGCGTCGGGCTGGCCGCCACGCTGGTCGGCGGCTTCGTCGGCGGCACGCTGGCGCGCGCCTATCCGCTGGTCACCGCCATGTGGATCGGGGCGCTGCTCCAGAGCGGTTCCAACCTGGTGTTCGCCTGGCAGGCGGTGGTGGGCGTCAAGCTGTGGGCGCTCACGGTGTCGATCATCGTCGAGAACTTCACCGCCGCCATCGGCACCGTGGTGTTCGTCGCCTATCTGTCGGCGCTGTGCCACAGCCCGTTGCACACCGCGACACAATACGCCCTGCTCACCGCGCTCGCCGCCATCGGCCGCACCTATCTGTCGGCCGGGGCCGGCTACGTGGCGGAGGCATCCGGCTGGGTGACGTTCTTCCTGCTCAGCGCGGTCGCCGCCATCCCGAGCCTGGTGCTGCTCGCCTGGCTCCAGCGCACGGGTCATTTCCGGGCGCTCGCCGCGAGCGCCGCGGCCAAGCGTTCCGTGCAGGACACCTAGGCGTTTGCGGCAGGCGTCGACGGCCTGCCCGCGCCTTCCCAAGCCTCCGGCCTTCGTGGATGATCCGGGACGCCACGCTTGGCCCGCCGTCCGACCGCGACGGCGCTCGGCCGCGCGCCTCGGCCCAATCACGCCGACGGTCTGGCTCCGAGCATTCTCGGCCTGCCCGCCGCCGGAACAAACAATCGGGGGAAATGCGTCATGAAGCAGGTCGACGTCGCCGTCATCGGCACCGGCTGGATCGGCGGCATGCGCGCCGAGACGCTGTCGCGCTCCGCCCTGGTGGACCGGCTGCACATTTGCGAGATCCGGCCCGACCGGCTCGCCGAGATGAGGCAGCTCACCCGCCCGGCGACCGCCACCCTCGACTATCAGGACATCGTCCGCAATCCCGACATCCGCATCGTCTATGTCTGCACGGCGCCGGAGCCGACCCACTTCCCGATCGCCCGCGACTGTCTCAAGGCCGGCAAGCATGTGCTCCTGGAGAAGCCGATCTCGCTGGAGTTCTGGGAAGCCGACGAGCTGATCACGCTGGCCAAGCGCAACGGCGTCAAGTTCACGATCGGCTACTCGCAGCGGTTCAATCCCAAGATCGCCTATGCGCGCAAGCAGATCGCCGAAGGCAGGCTGGGCACCATCGTGTCCGTGATGGTGAGCCGGCATCTGACCCGCAGCCTGGGCAAGAAGATCGCCGGCCGCACCAAGCTGTCGCCGGCCGCGATGGAATCGACCCACGACCTCGACTTCGTGTTCTGGATGCTGGAGCCGGCCAAGCCCGTGCGGGTCTACTCGCAGGGCGCCTACGGGGTGATGAAGCCGCTCAACGGCTCCTACGACTGCATGTGGAACACCATCACCATGGACACCGGCGCCGTGGTGGTGGTGGGCGGCGGCTGGAACCTGCCGCCCGGCTATCCGAACTACTCGTCGACCTGGATCGAGATCACCGGCACCGAGGGCGCCCTGATCCTCGACAGCACCTATCGAGACAACTGGCTCAACACGGTCGAGGGCGGCACCCGCTATCCGATGTCGACCATGCCGGGCGAGCAGGTCGACCACATGTATGCGGGCCAGCTCGGGCCGGAGACCATCCATTTCCTGGAATGCTGCCTGCTCGATCGGCCCGTGATGGTGGAGCCGGTGCATGCCCGGCTGGTGATGGAGACCTACACGGCGGCGGATCTCTCGGCGGAGCGCAACGAGCCCGTCGACATGCCGCTCAACAACGAGGCGCTCGCCCGCATCGCCGAGTGGGACCGGCGGTAGGCATCGGGCGGCCACGGCGGGGGGACGGGAGGCGACGGCGGCGGCGGGGGCGACGGCAAGGTCCGCTCCCGGCGCAGAGCCACCCTTCGTTGCACCCGAAGGGGGATCGGAGTAAGCCTCGCGGCCGGTCCACGCGGCCGCCTCCAGCACGCCGGCCGCGGCTCTCGTCCCGCATCCGGAGATTCCCATGCCCGACTTCGACCTTTCCATCCGCGGCGGCACCGTGGTGACGGCGAGCGACACGGTGCGGGCCGATGTCGGCATCCGGAACGGCCGCATCGCCGCGGTCGCCGACCGCATCGAGGGCGCCGCCCGCAGCATCGACGCCTCGGGCCTCCTGGTGATGCCGGGCGGCATCGACAGTCACGTCCATCTGGCGCAGCCGACCTTCGGCGGTCCCAAGATGTCAGACGACTTCCTCACCGGCACCCGCTCGGCGATCGCCGGCGGCACCACCACGGTGATCCCCTTCGCCACCCAGCCGCGCGGCGCCAGCCTGCGCGCTGTCGTCTCCGATTACCACAAGGAGGCCGACGGCAAGTGCTTCGCCGACTACGGCTTCCATCTGATCATCACCGATCCGTCGCCGTCGGTGCTGGGCCAGGAGCTGCCGGCGCTGGTGGGCGACGGCTACACCTCCTTCAAGGTCTTCATGACCTATGCCGACATGGTGCTGAACGACCGCGAGCTGCTCGAGGTGTTCGACTGCGCCCGCGGCTGCCGCGCCCTGGTGATGGTCCACGCCGAAGGCTACGACGCCATCCAGTTCATGACCGAGCGGCTGGAGCGCGCCGGCAAGACCGCCCCCTACTACCATGGCGTGTCGCGCCCCGAGATCGTCGAGCGCGAGGCGGCCCACCGGGCGATCAGCCACGCCGAGCTGACCGACGTGCCGATCATGATCGTCCACGTCTCCGGCCGCGAGGCGATGGAGCAGATCCGCTGGGCGCAGAACCGCGGCCTCAAGATCTACGGCGAGACCTGTCCGCAATACATCGCCCTCACGGCCGACGACATGAAGGGCCTGAACATGGACGAGAGCGGCGGCAAGTATGTCTGCTCGCCGCCGCCGCGCGACCATGCCAGCCAGGAGGCGATCTGGCAGGGCCTTCAGCAGGGCGTGTTCCAGACCTTCTCGTCCGACCACTGCCCGTTCATGGACGGCGTCGACGGCAAGCGCAGCCCGAAGGCGAGGACCTCGTTCAAGTGGGTGCCGAACGGCATTCCCGGGGTCGAGACCCGGATGGCGATCCTGTGGGGCCTCGGGGTCGACAAGGGCCGCATCGGCATGAACGAGTTCGTGGCGCTGACCTCGACCAACCACGCCAAGATGTACGGCCTCTATCCGCAGAAGGGCTCGATCGCCCCCGGCTTCGACGCCGACATCGTGCTGTGGGACCCCAACCGCAAGGAGACCATCCGGCAGGAGCTGATGCACGGCGCCTGCGACTACACGCCCTACGAGGGCCTGGCGGTGACGGGCTGGCCGGTGATGACCATCCTGCGCGGCAAGCCGGTGTGCGAGGAGGGCAAGATCCTCGGCGAGCCGGGCGACGGCGGCTTCCTCAAGCGCGGCATCTCGCCCTACGCCGCGAAGTGATTTACGCCGCGAAGTGATGCGGCCGTTCGGGCCCGGAGGCACCCTCTCCTCCGCGCGTTCCCGCGACAGCGGGGACCCAGGAGCCGAGGCGCACGGCCTCGGCTCGCGAGGACTGGATGCCCGTCGACGCGGGCACGAGCGGAGCGCGCGTCGTCGCGGTGAGCGGCGCTCGTTGCGATTGGATCGGAATCATACAGATAGCCACAGATTCCGACTCGTCATGCCCGGCCTTCGTGCCGGGCATCCACGACTTCAAGCCGAGCCGCGACAAAGACGTGGATGGCCGGGACAAGCCCGGCCATGACGGAGGATGCAGTCCGAGAGTGCTGCCGTCGGAATCAGGCCAGCCCGCCGGTCTCGATCACGAACCGCTCGACGGTGTCGACGCCCTCGCCGGTCTTCAAATTGGTGAACACGAAGGGGCGCGCCCCGCGCATCCGCCGCGCATCCCGCTCCATGTTGGCGAGCGAGGCGCCGACATGGGGCGCGAGGTCGATCTTGTTGATCACCAGCAGGTCCGAGCGGGTGATGCCCGGCCCGCCCTTGGACGGAATCTTCTCGCCCGCTGCGACATCGATCACGTAGATCGTCAGGTCGGCCAGCTCCGGCGAGAAGGTGGCGGCGAGATTGTCGCCGCCCGATTCGACCAGCACCAGATCGAGGTCCGGAAACTTCGCCCGCATCTCGGCGATGGCGGCGAGGTTCATCGAGGCATCCTCGCGGATCGCCGTGTGCGGGCAGCCGCCGGTCTCGACCCCGGCGATGCGCTCCGACGCCAGCGCCCCCGACCGCACCAGATACTCGGCATCCCACTTGGTGTAGATGTCGTTGGTGATGGCGGCGATGTCGAACTTGTCCCGCAGCCGCTTGCACAGGGTGTCCATCAGCGCGGTCTTGCCCGAGCCCACCGGGCCGCCGACGCCGACCCGCAAGGGTCCGTTGGGACTGCGCATGTCGGTCCTTTCCTCTGTCGGGCCGATCACGACCGGAACAGCCGCGTGTACTGGGTCTCGTGCCGCATTCCGGCGATATCGGCCCGCACCGTGGCGCTGCCGATGGCGTCGAGCGGTGTCGTCAGCGCCCGCGCCGCCGTCGCGGCGATCTCGGGCTCCAGCGCCGCCAGCACCCGCAGGCCGTCGGTCTGGCCGAGCGGCACCAGCCGCACGGCGGCCGAGACCAGGTTGGCGACGAGGGCGTGCAGGACGCCGTGCAGCGCCGGCGCGACCGCGACACCGTGCCCGGCCGCCGCCACGGCGACCGCGACCGGATAGGCGATCGCCGCATCGGGCCAGTCGGCGAGGCGATCGAGCGCCGCGCACGGCCAGGCGGCCCGCACCGCGGTGACGAAGGCGCGCCCCTGCGTCACCGTCTCCAGGAAGCGCTCGCGTGACGGCGCCAGCGCGGCCGCCAGCTCGGCGACCGCATGGAGCGCCGCCGCATCGCCGCGGCACTCCGCCGCATGCGCATGGGCGAATAGCGCCGCATCGCAAAACACGCCGCCATCGGCGAGGAGCGCGGCGAGCCAGCGCCGCAGCGTCTCGGCATCGCGGATGTCACCGGCCTCGACGGCCCATTCGAGACCGCCCGAGTAAGCGAACGATCCGACCGGGAACGACGGCGACAGCCAGGCGAGCAGCCGCACCAGCCCGACCGAGGACAGGGCCGCGCCGGTCGCGGCGGCGGGGTCTGCGGCGGGCGGCTCAGTCATGCGGATGGCCATGCCGATGGTGGCCATGCGGGTGATCATCATCGGCGTGGTGATGATCGGCGTGGTGGTCGCCATGCACTGCATGCGCGTGCGAGTGCGCGGGCGCTGCGTGGTCGTAGGCGCCCGCCTCGGGATCGAACGGCGCCTCGATGGCCGCGAGGGTAGCGCCGAGGCCGCGCAGCATCGCCTCCAGCACGTGGTCGCGGCGGATGCGCAGCCGCCCGCCCGCGACCTGCATGGCGGTATGGCGGTTGCCGATGTGCCAGGCGAGGCGGGCGAGCCCATCGGGACTCTCCACCGTGATCTCGACCAGCGGCTCCGGCCGCGCCACCACCCGCACGATGCGACCGTCGTCGAGCCGCAGGCCGTCGCCGTCGCGCAGCGCCACGGCGCGCGGCAGATCGAGCAGGAAGGCGGTGCCGCCCTCGCCCGTCATCGCCACGCGCCGGCGATGGCGGTCGTCGGCATCCAGCACGACACGGTCGACGACCATGCCGTCGGCGACGTCACCGGCCGGCAGCACCGCGATGGCTCTCGGCATCCTGGCTCCCTCCCGCGCGATCGGACCACTCTTCATACCAGGGTCGCCGGCCAGACCCGCGTTTTCGCCGGATCGCTCGGCGGTCGCAGCGCATGATACCGTTTCGGGCGCGTCGCACCGTCCTAAACCTCGCCGACGCCCCCGCCGACGCATCCCTGATCTCGCGCCACCACCAGCCACCGGGGAATGCCATGACCGACCTCGTCACGTCCACCCGCCCGTCCCGCCGCGCCGTTCTGGCCGGCACCGCCGCGACCGTGTTCATCGGCACCCGCGCCCGCGCCGCCGATATCCGTTGGCGGCTCGGCCTCAGCCAGCCGGTCGACAGTCCAAACTTCATCCGCCTCAAGGAGATGACCGACCGCGTCCGGGCCGAGACCAACGGTCGCCTGGACATCTCGATGCATGGCGGCGGGGTGCTCGGCTCCGACACCAAGATGCTCGGCATGCTGCAAAGCGGCGAGATCGAGATGTACAACGCCGGCAACGTGCTCGGCCCCATCGTGCCGGTCACCGAGATGCCGGGCCTGCCGTTCACCTTCAAGAGCCCGGCCGAGGTGTTCAAGGCGCTCGACGGCGATCTCGGCGACTATATCCGGGCCGAGCTTCTGGCCAAGGGCATCTACGCATTCCGCTGGGGCGGCGACAACGGCTTCCATCATCTCACCACCAGCACCAAGCCGATCCGCACCGTCGAGGATCTGGCCGGCATGACCATGCGGACGCCGGTGCAGGAGATGACGGTGGACTTCTTCGCGGCGCTCGGCGCCGTGCCGAAGAAGTTCCCGCTCAGCCAGCTCTACCAGGTGCTCAAGGACAAGATCTGCGACGCCCAGACCGATCCGCTGTTCCTGATCGTGCTGATGAAGCTCTACGAGGTGCAGACCTATCTCAGCCTGACCAATCATTGGTGGTCGGGCTTCACCTTCACGGCCAATGCGGCGGCCTGGAAGAGCCTGCCGGACGATCTCAAGACCGTGGTCGAGCGCAACGTGCGGATCAGCGCGCTGGCGCAGCGGGAAGATGTGGCGCGGGCGACCGCCGCGGCGATCGGCATCCTCGAGAGCAAGGGCATGGTCGTCAACCAGTGCGACGTCAGCGGCTTCAAGAAGCCGCTGGGCGCCTTCTACACCAAGTGGAAGGGCATCTATGGCGCCAAGGCGTGGGCGCTGCTGGAGGCCCATGTGGGCAAGCTGGTGTAGCACCCCACGGCGCCGGCGGGCCGACGCACACCGGCCCGTCGGCCGCGACGTGCCTGGCGCGCTGCCGTCTCAGCCCGGATGGCCGGCCGCCGCCGCGGTGGCGTCCGTCTCGGCGGCCGATCCGGTGGCACCGGCGATGAACTGGTCGCGCGCCAGCTCGGCGAAGCGGCCGCCCTTGGCCATCAGCTCGTCGAAGCTGCCCTGCTCGACCACGCGCCCCTGCTCGAACAGCAGGATGCGGTCGGCCCGCCGCACCGTGGCGAGCCGGTGGGCGATCACGAAGGTGGTGCGGCCCGCCATCACCTCGTCGAGCGCCGCCATCAGCTTGGTCTCGGTCCGGGCGTCGAGCGCCGAGGTCGGCTCGTCGAGGATCAGGATCGGCGGCTCCTTGAGCAGCGCCCGGGCGATCGACAGACGCTGACGCTCGCCGCCCGACAGGCTGCGGCCGCGCTCGCCGACGCGGGCATCGAAGCAGCCCGGCGTCCGGGCGATAAAGTCGAGCGCCTGGGCGCGCGCCGCCGCCTCGCGCAGCTCGGCCTCGGTCGCGTCCGGCTTGCCGATGCGCAGGTTCTCGGCGATCGAGCGGTTGAACAGCAGCCCCTCCTGGAACACGACCCCGATGTTCCGGCGCAGCGCCGCGAGCTTCATGGTGCGGATGTCGATGCCGTCGATGCGGATCGATCCGGACTGCGGATCGAAGGCGCGGTGGAGAAGCGCCAGCGCCGTGGTCTTGCCGGCGCCAGTCGAGCCGACGAACGCGATGGTCTCGCCCGGCCGCGCCGTCACGGTGAGGCCGGCCACCGCCGGGCGCTTGCCGTCGTAGGAGAACGAGACGTCGTCGAACTCGACGAGGCCGGTCAGCCGGCCGGGATCGACCGCGTCGGAGCGGTCGCGGATCGCCGGCACGGTGCCGGCCACCTCGAAGAACTCGGCCAGCCGCGGCGCCTCGGCGAACACCCGGTTGACGAACCACACGGCGTCCTGGAGCCGCGCGATCAGCATGGTGGCGAAGCCCATGAAGGTGACGATCTCGCCCACCGAGGTGAGACCGCGCACATGCAGGACGGTGCCGAGAACGACGATCGCCAGCAGGGTCAGGGTGGTCGAGGCGCGGGTCAGCACCGCCACCATGGCCCACCACGACAGCACCGGGATCTGCGCCGCGAGCAGCCGGTCGATGACGGTCTTGAGGCCGGTCACCTCGGCGTCGACGCGGGCGAAGCTGTGGACCAGGGCGACGTTGCCGAGGGTGTCGGAGGCGCGCTCGGCCAATTCCGAATAGTTGCTCTCGACGAGACGCTGGAGCTCCTCGGTCCGCCGCATCACGAAGGCGGTCAGCACCGCGAACACGGCGCACAGCGCGAGCAGCAGCAGGCCGAGCCGCCAGTTGAGCACCAGCGCCAGCGGCAGCAGCACGAAGAACGACACGAAGGCCGCGAGATTGTCGCGGAAGAAGGCGAGCCACAGGCCGAACAGCGCATCGGTGCCTTGCAGCATCACCTTCATCAGCCGGCCCGAATGGGTGGCGCCGTGATAGGAGAGCGGCAGGCCGAGAACGTGCTCGAAATAGTCCTGTAGCACCGCCTGGCGCTGCTGATGGGCGAGCCGGTCGGCATAGAGCGCCACCAGGGTGCCGCAGCCGATGGTGAACAGGCCGAACACCGCCCACAGCGCGAGTAGGCCGATCAGCGTCGACCACGGGAAGGCGTCGGGCGCAGCCGGTGCGCCGGACAGGGTGTCGATGACGCGGCCGAACAGCACCGGCTCGGCGAACTGGGCGGCGGCGAGCGCCAAGTTGGCGAGCGCCAGGGTCCAGGCGAGGCGCTTGACCGGCGCGAGCAGCGCCAGCGCACGCAGATAGAGACGGATCATGGTCATCGCGGCCTGCCGGAATCGGGAGCGACGCGCCGTTATAGCAAATCGGGAGCCGGGGCGGGTCGATGGCGTTCCCGCGAAAGGGCTAAGAGCCCGCTCCCAGCATCCGGGCCACGTTGTAGGTGACGAACGCGGCCGCATAGGCGAGCGCCATCATGTAGGCGAACGACACCGCCATCCAGCGCCAGCCGCCGGTCTCGCGGCGGATCACCGCCAGCGTCGAGGCGCATTGCGGCGCGAACACGTACCAGGCGAGCAGCGCCAGCGCGGTGGCGAGGCTCCAGCTCTGGGCCAGCGCCTGGCCGATCTGCTCGGTCGCCTCCTTGCCACCCTCGATGGCGTAGACGGTGGCGAGTGCCGCCACCGCCACCTCGCGGGCCGCGAGGCCTGGCACCAGCGCGATGTTGATGTGCCAGTCGAAGCCGATCGGCGCCGTGATCGGCTCCAGGGCACGGCCGATGATGGCCGCGAGGCTGTAGTTGATGTCGGGCTCGGTGGCGCCTTCGGGCGGCCGCGGGAACGAGGCGAGAAACCAGATCAGCACCATCATGGCGAAGATGGTGGTGCCGGCCCGCTCCAGGAACATCCGGGCGCGGGTGACGAGGCCGAGCAGCACGTTCTGCGGCCGCGGCAGCTTGTAGTCGGGCAGCTCCAGCATGAACGGCTCGGCCGGATGGTCGCGCCAGAACACCCGCTTGGCCACGAACGACACCGTCAGCGCGCTGGCGATGCCGGCCGCATAGAGGCCGAACATCACCAGCCCCTGGAGCGACAGCAGGCCGAGCACCGGCCGGTCGGGCACGAAGGCCGAGACGATCAGCACATAGACCGGAATGCGGGCCGAGCAGGTCATCAGCGGCGCCACCAGGATGGTGGTCAGCCGGTCGCGCCGGCTGTCGATCACCCGCGCCGCCATGATGCCCGGGATCGCACAGGCGAAGCTCGACAAGAGCGGGATGAAGGCACGGCCGTGCAGGCCGGCGCTGCCCATGATGCGGTCCATCAGGAAGGCGGCGCGCGCCAGGTAGCCGAGATCCTCCAGCACCAGGATGAAGAAGAACAGGATGAGGATCTGCGGCAGGAAGGCGACGACGCTGCCGATGCCGGCGATGACGCCGTCCTTGACGAAGCTCTGCAACAGGCCGTCGGGGATGTGGGCCTGGGCAAGCGCGCCGAGCGCCTCGAAGCCGGCGGTGATCAGGTCCATCACCGGACGGGCGCCCGAGAACACCGCCTGGAACATCACGAACAGCACGGCGAGCAGGATCACCAGGCCGGCGACGGGATGCAGCAGCACGGCGTCGAGCCGCCCGGTCAGGGTGTCGGGCCGCCCTGGCGCCTCGACGGCGGCGGCCAGGATGCGATCGGCCTCGCGCTGGGTGGCGCGCAGCTCGGCCGACGAGGGCGGCGCCCAGGTGTTGGTCGACACCAGCCCGCCGGCCTCGGCAGGTGACGCGGCCAGCACCCCATCGACGCGGGCGAGCAGCGCCTCGACGCCGCCGCGGCGCACCGCCGTGGAGGTGACCACCGGGATGCCGAGCTCGGCCGACAGGCGGTCGAGATCGAACGCGAAGCCGCGCCGGCGGGCGATGTCGATCATGTTGAGGGCGAGCATCAGGGGCCGGCCGACCCGCTTGAGCTCCAGCACCAGGCGCAGCGCAATGCGCAGATTGGTGGCGTCGGCGACGCACAGCAGCAGGTCCGGCGGCGGCTCGCCGGCGATGCGGCCCAGCACCGCGTCGCGGGTCACCACCTCGTCGGGGCTGCGGGCGCGCAGCGAATAGGTGCCGGGGAGATCGATCAGGCGGACGGCGCGGCCGGCGGGTGTGTGGAAGGTGCCGGTCTTGCGCTCGACGGTGACGCCCGGATAGTTCGCCACCTTCTGGCGGCTGCCGGTGAGGGCGTTGAACAGCGCCGTCTTGCCGCAGTTGGGATTGCCGACCAGGGCGAGACGAAAGCCGCCGGCCGGTTCGACGGCACTCATGACACGACCCGGTCAGCTCACCAGGATGGCCATCGCCTCGCGCCGGCGCAGCGCGATGGTGGCGCCGTCGACCCGCACCGCGATGGGATCGTGACCGAAGGCGCCTTCGTGCAGGATCTCGACCCGGGCGCCCTCGACGAAGCCGAGCTCGACCAGCCGGCTCTCCAGCTCGGCCGGCGACAGGCTGGTCGCATGGCCGTGCGGCGCGATCGCCGCGATCTGGCCTCGGAAGCCGCGCCGCGCCTGCCCCAGCCGCACCGAGGACGGCGCCCCGCACAGCTCGTCGATTGCGAACTCGGAGAGCATACGGGCCATGGCGACGCCTCGAAGGGTCCTGCGCAAATGCGAACGACTGTCAGATCGTGCCCTTGCTTGTCCGGGACGGAGCCTCGGGAGTCAAGTCAAAATGATCGTCAAGTCAGCAACTTAGAAAATTTACAGAGTAACCGACGAAGACTTCGTCGTTTGTCGTACGCAGAATCCCGGAGGTATGGAGGTCAGGCGGCGCTGGCGACGGGGCGCTTGCGGGCCCGCAGCCGGTTGACCGTCTCCTGAGCGTCCTCGGCCGACACACCGAGCCGCTGGAGGGCGAAGTCCGACATGCCGAAGGCGATCTCGCGCTCGCCCATCACGGCGAGGCCGACCCCGAGATCGGCGAGATAGTGGGCTTCGGCATCCGAATGGGTGCGCACCGCGGTCTCGATCTTGGGGTTGAGGGTGCGGGCGAGCGAGATGACCCGGCGCGCCTGGAAGGCGTCCGGCAGCGCCACCACGATCAGGCGGGCCGCCTGCGGCAGGGCCGCGGCGAGCACCTCCTCGCGGGTGGCATCGCCGTAGATCACATGGCCGCCGCGCTCGCGCAGCCGCTCGGCGAGGCGGCGGTCGGCCTCCACCACCACATAGGGCAGGCCATGGCGGGCGAGCGCGGTCGCCACCGTGGCGCCGACGCGGCCGTGGCCGATCAGGATGGCGTGGTTGCTCACCCGCGGCGCCCGGTGGGGCAGCGGCGGCCCGCCGCGGCCGCGCCAGCGCTCGACCATCGGTAGATGGCCGAGCCAGACTGCCAGACGCGCGAGCAGCGGGAACACCAGCGGGTTGACGATGATGGCGATCAGCGCGGCGGCCAGCACCAGGTCGCGGCCGGAGGTCGGCAGCATCCCGCGCCGCACCGCGAGATCGGTGAGGATGAAGGAGAACTCGCCGATCTGCGCGAAGGTCGCCCCGACCACGCCGGCGGTCTCGGGCGAGGCGCGCAGGCCGAGCAGGATCAAGAGCGTCGCCAGCCCGGTGCCGACCACGATGGCGACCACCACGGCGGCGATCTCCAGCGGCATGCGGACGAGCGTCGTGGGATCGAACAGCATCCCGGCGGAGACGAAGAACAGCACCGCGAAGACGTGCTGCATCGGCATCGCCTCGGCGGCGGCGTGATGGTTGAGATCGCTCTCGCCGAGCACGACGCCGGCGAAGAAGGCGGCGAGCGCCAGCGAGATGCCGAACAGCAGCGACGACCCGTAGGCGACCCCGAGCGCCACCACGGCGACCGCCAGCGTGAACAGCTCGCGCGAGCCGAGCCGCGCCACATAACCGAGCAGCGACGGAATGGCACGCCGGCCGACCAGCAGGATGATGGCGACGAAGCCGACGAGCTGGAGCACGGCGCGGCCGAGCTGGGTGGCGAAATCGGCCGCCGACGCGGCGCCGGTGCCGAGCGCCGGGATCAGCACCAGCGCCAGGATCACCACCAAGTCCTGCACCACCAGCCAGCCGAGCGCGATGCGGCCGGCCGGCGCGGTGAGCTGGCCGCGCTCCTCGAGCGCCCGGGTCGCCACCGCGGTCGACGCGATGGCGAGCGACAGGCCCACGATGGTGGCGGCGACCGGATCGAGCCCCAGCACCACCTGGCCGACCGTGAGGCCGATCGCGGTGGTGACGGCGATCTGGAGGAGCGCGCCCGGCACCGCGACCCTCCGTACCGCCAGGAGATCGGTGAACGAGAAGTGAAGGCCGACGCCGAACAGGAGCAGCGCGACGCCGATCTCGGCGAGCTCGTTGGCGATCGTCTGGTCGGCGATGAAGCCGGGCGTGAACGGGCCGACCACGATCCCGGCGCCGAGATAGCCGAGGATCGGCGGCAGCCGCACGGCGCGGGCCAGCACGCCGCCCGCGAACGCGATGGTGAGGCTGACCACGAGGGTCGGCAGCAGTCCTAAGCCTTGCGCGTCCATACGCCTCCTGCTGCGCCGATCGGCGCCTCTCGCGGCCATCCCGACGCACCGTCGCGACATCGACCGGACGGTCCTCGCGCCGCGCCGGGCGGCCCGAGTGCCCGCCCCGGCCGCCACGCCCGCGCGTCGACCCACCATAAGGCGGAATCGCCGCGTGCCACGGCCGTCATCCGATTTTTTGCAGCACGGCATTCAGTCGCGAGCCGCGGCGTTCTGCCGCTGCTGGGCTGTCGAGCCGCTGCGGCCCGGCCTCGCCTCCGGGACACTACGAAGGGAACAAAGCACGGAAATCGCTCAGGGAACTTCGTTCGCGCTTCGTTGCATCCCGGCGTGCCGTCGCGCTCCGCATACCGCCACCACGGCAATGCGGCCGTCGCGGCCGAAAGTTGCAGGCTCGGCGCGGCGCACTCCATGACGAGCAAGACGGCGCTCGTGCCTGCACGCGGAAGCAGCAGACCTATGCGCCAACTCTGCTTAATGCCGAGGCAGGCAGCACGCCTGCCCGTATTCTATGCATTGCATACAGGCCGACCGCCGCAGGGCCACCGAATTCCGGCACCGCGGCCCTGGCACATGGATTGCAAATTTCTGCTCCGACCCACCGACCCGGGGTGACGAGACGGAGCCCGCCATGTCCCTGTTCGACGATCCCCTCCGCAGCGACCGCCGCTTATCCGCAGGCTGCCCCTGCGGCCGGCATGCGAGCCAAGCCGAGCACGAGAGAGCCGCACACGAGCACGGTCGGATCATGCGGGCCGAGGTGGTAGGCGTGGCGCCCCACGCGGCCCTGCCGGCCAGTGAGGAGGACCGCTACACCGGCGTCGTCGCCTCGGCGGTGATGCGGGCGATGTTCCCGCAGGATGCGGCGCGTCGCGCCTTCCTGAAATCCGTCGGCGCCTCGACGGCACTCGCGGCGCTCGCCCAGGTGTTCCCGCTCGGCACCGCGACCGAGCTGTTCGCCCAAGGCGCCGGCGCCATCGAGAAGAAGAGCCTCAAGGTCGGCTTCATCCCGATCACCTGCGCGACGCCGATCATCATGGCGCACCCGATGGGCTTCTATGCCAAGCACGGGCTCGACGTGGAGGTGGTGAAGACCGCCGGCTGGGCGGTGATCCGCGACAAGACGCTGAACAAGGAGTACGACGCCGCCCACATGCTGTCGCCGATGCCGCTCGCCATCACGGTGGGGGCCGGCGCGAGCCCGCTCCCCTACACGGCGCCGGCGATCGAGAACATCAACGGCCAGGCGATCACGCTGGCCATGAAGCACAAGGACCGGCGCGACCCGAAGTCGTGGAAGGGCTTCAAGTTCGCGGTGCCGTTCGACTACTCGATGCACAACTACCTGCTGCGCTACTACGTGGCGGAGCACGGCCTCGATCCCGACACCGACATTCAGATCCGCGCCGTGCCGCCGCCCGAGATGGTGGCCAATCTGCGCGCCGACAACATCGACGGCTTCCTCGCTCCCGATCCGGTCAACCAGCGCGCCGTCTACGACGGCGTCGGCTTCATCCACCTGCTCTCCAAGGAGCTGTGGGACGGCCATCCGTGCTGCGCCTTCGCGGCTTCGAAGGAGTTCGTCACCTCCGCTCCCAACACCTATGCGGCGCTGCTCAAGGCGATCATCGACGCCACCGCCTATGCCACCAAGGCGGCGAACCGCAAGGAGATCGCCGCCGCCATCGCGCCCGCCAACTATCTCAACCAGCCTGTCACGGTGGTCGAGCAGGTGCTGACCGGCACCTATGCGGACGGCCTCGGCAGCGTGAAGAAGGACCCGGACCGCATCGCCTTCGATCCGTTCCCGTGGGAATCGTTCGGCGTGTGGATTCTCACCCAGATGAAGCGCTGGGGGCAGATCAAGGGCGACGTCGATTATGCCGGCGTCGCCCGCCAGGTGTTCCTCGCCACCGACACGGCACGGCTGATGAAGGAGGTCGGCCTGACGCCGCCCGAGGCGAGCACCAAGAGCCTCGTGGTGATGGGCAAGACCTTCGATCCGCAGAAGCCCGACGAGTATGTCGCCAGCTTCGCGATCAAGCGGAGCTGAGCGGCAGCGGCCGCCCCGCACCCCGCTCCTGTCGCGTGCCGCACGGCACCGCGCCGGCTTGTCCGCTCTCGCGGTGCCGGCGCATCGCCCGACCTTTCCCCTCATGCGGGGCGAGATGACGACTCGAACCCTCCTCGATCCTGATCACTCCGGAGCCACGATGACCCGCTCCCTCCCGTTCCGTGCCGCCGTGGTGTCGCTCGCCCTGCTGGCGGCCTTCCTGCTCGCCTGGCATCTCGCCACCCGCGGCGGGGGGCCGACCGCCGCCATGGACCCCGAATACGCCAAGCTGATGGGCGCCACCGCCACCCAGGGGAAATCGGCGATGCCGGGGCCGCTCGACGTCGCCGCGACCGTCTGGGGCCACCTCAAGGACCCGTTCTACGACCGCGGCACCAACGACAAGGGCCTCGGCATCCAGCTCGGCTGGTCGATCGCCCGCGTCGCCGCCGGCTATCTGCTCGCCGTCCTGGTGGCGATCCCGATCGGCGTGCTGATCGGCATGTCGCCACTGATGAGCCGCGCGCTCGATCCGTTCGTCCAGGTGCTCAAGCCGATCTCGCCGCTCGCCTGGATGCCGCTCGCGCTCTACACCATCAAGGACTCCGGCCTTTCCGCCGTGTTCGTCATCTTCATCTGCTCGCTGTGGCCGATGCTCGCGAACACCGCGTTCGGCATCGCGTCGGTGCGGCGCGAATGGATCAACGTCGCCCGCACCTTGGAGGTTGGCACGCTGCGGCGGATCTTCACGGTGCTGCTGCCGGCGGCGGCACCGACCATCCTGACCGGCATGCGCATCTCGATCGGCATCGCCTGGCTCGTCATCGTGGCAGCCGAGATGCTCGTCGGCGGCACCGGCATCGGCTACTTCGTCTGGAACGAGTGGAACAACCTGTCGATCACCAACGTGATCACCGCCATCCTGGTGATCGGCGTCGTCGGCATGGTCCTCGATCAGCTTCTCGCGCGGCTCACCCGCGCCGTCACCTTCCCGGAGTGAGTGGAATGAGGCTCAGCAATCCTGCCTTTGCACGTCATGGCCGGGCTCGTCCCGACCATCCACGCCTTCCTTTCGGCACCCGCGGCAAGACGTGGATGCTCGCGACGAGCGCGGGCATGACGGCAGAGAATTCGGCCAGCTCATGACCCAGAAATTCATCTCCATCGAAGGCATCGCCAAGCGGTTCCCGGCGGCGGGCGGCGGCACCACCACGGTGTTCGAGGATCTGTGGCTCGCCATGGAGCGCGGCACCTTCACCTGCGTGATCGGCCACTCCGGCTGCGGCAAGACCACGGTGCTCAACGTGCTGGCCGGCCTCGACACCCCGAGCGACGGCACCGTGATCGTCGACAACCAGGCGATCGAAGGCCCGAGCCTCGATCGTGCGGTGATCTTCCAGAGCCATGCGCTGCTGCCCTGGCGCACCGTGCTCGGCAACGTCGCCTTCGCGGTGTCGTCGAAATGGCGTCGCTGGTCGCGCCTCGAGGTGGAGGAGCACGCGCGCCGCTTCATCGCGCTGGTCGGGCTCGCGGGCGCCGAGCACAAGCGGCCGGCCGAGCTGTCGGGCGGCATGAAGCAGCGGGTCGGCATCGCCCGGGCGCTGTCGATCGAGCCGAAGATCCTGCTGATGGACGAGCCGTTCTCGGCCCTCGATGCGCTCACCCGCGGCACCCTCCAGGACGAGGTGCGGCGCATCTGCCGCGAGACCGGCCAGACCGTGGTCATGATCACCCACGACGTCGACGAGGCGATCTACCTGGCCGATCGCATCGTGCTGATGACCAACGGCCCGCAGGCGGTGCTGGCCGAGATCGTCGAGAACCCGCTGCCGGCCCACCGCAAGCGCCACGACGTCCACAAGCATCCGCTCTACTACGCGGTGCGCAATCACGTCGTCGACTTCCTGGTGTCGCGCAGCAGGAGCTTCGGCGACGCCGACAAGGCGGCGCTCGACCGCCGCCGGCCGCCGGTGGTGCGGCCCGGTGCGCCGGAGCCGGTGATGCTCGGCGACGCGCACCTCGTTCCGCCACGGTCGGACATCGCCCGGCCACCCGTCTCGCAAGCCGGCTGACGGTGTCACGCTCCGCCTCCCGGCGTCGCACCGCGACCATCGTTTCGAACCATCGTATCGAAGGAGATCCTCATGATCCGCGCCGACCTCACCGAGAAGATTCTCGACATCAAGCGCGAGAAGGGCTGGACCTGGAAGCACATCTGCGACGCGATCGGCGGCTTCTCGCCGGTTCTGATCGTCGGCGCGCTGCTCGGCCAGATGAAGCTGACCAAGCCGCAGGCCGAGAAGGCCGGCGCGCTGTTCGGCCTGTCGGCGGCCGAGACCGCCATGCTCAACGAGGTGCCGATGCGCGGCGCCGATGCCGTGATGCCGCCGACCGATCCGCTGATCTACCGCTTCTACGAGCTGGTGATGATCAACGGCCCGGCCTGGAAGGCGCTGATCGAGGAGGAGTTCGGCGACGGCATCATGTCGGCGATCGATTTCGACATGCAGATGGAGCGCCTGCCCGATCCGCGCGGCGACCGGGTGAAGATCACCATGTCGGGCAAGTTCCTGCCGTTCAAGTATTACGGCGCCACCGGCAACACCCCGGCCTACGGCTACAAGGAGGAGTGACGGCGCTTTGCCGCCGATCGCCGGGACGTTTCGGCCCGCCCGTCAGGCACTGCCCGGTCGGCTCCGCCCGTCGCGCCGCAGCCGCCGATAATAGGTGCTGCGATCGATGCCGAGCCGGCGGGCGGCGCGCGAGACATTGCCACCGCTCTCCTCCAGCGCCCGGTGCATCGCCCGGCGCATCTGCTCGGCGAGCCCGCCGCCCGGTGGACCGGCCTCGCCGTCGCCCTCGCCCTCCGGACGCGCCGCGGCGAGGGTGGGCTGCGCAGCCCCTCCGGCCGCCGTCGTCCGCAGATCGGCCGGCAGCAGGTCCGGCGTCACCACACCGTCGGCGTCGCTCAGCACCATCAGGGTGCGCAGCACGCCGACGAGCTGGCGGAAGTTGCCCGGCCACTCGTAGGCGGCGAGAAGCCGCTCGGTCTCCGGCGCGAGAACGAGACCGGCATCGTCACCGCCGAGCCGCCGCCACAGCGTGCGCACCAAGCTGCGCCGATCGGGGTGGCGGCGCACCGGCGGCTGCTCCACGACGTATTGCGCGATCCGGAAGTAGAGATCCTGGCGAAACTCGCCGGCAGCCAGCAGCGCCCCGAGTGGCTGGTGCGTCGCACAGATCAGCGCGAAGTCGACCGGCACTGGCCGGCCACCGCCGAGCGGCGACACCTCCTTGTCCTGGAGCACCCGCAGCAAGCGGCTCTGCATGACGAGCGGCATGTCGCCGATCTCGTCGAGGAAGAGAATGCCGCCGTCGGCCCGCCGCAGCAGCCCCTTGGCGCCGTCGCGACGCGCCCCCGTGAACGCCCCCGCCTCGTAGCCGAACAGCTCGGATTCGATCAGCCCCTCCGGCAGCGCCGCGCAGTTGACGGCGACGAACGGCTTGCCGCTGCGCCCGCTCTCGGCGTGGACGCGGCGCGCGAACACCTCCTTGCCCGAGCCGGTCTCGCCGAGCAGCAGAACCGGAATGCCGGCATCGACCAGCCGCACCGTGCGGGCGAGCGCGCCCCGCATCTCGTCCCCCAGAACCGGCTCGACCACCCGCCCCGCCGTGGGATCGACGGGGCGACGGTGCGGCACCGCCGCCGCCGCCGACGCCATCGTGGTCGCCATCGTCACCGCGTCGTCGGCGCGATCGTGACGCCCGGCGCACGCCGCGTCCGCCTCCTGCGGCGTTTCCCTGTTCGCCACCGTGTCCCGTCGGGCGGCGCGGCCGACGGGACGTCGGTGCGGCGGCGATACCCGTCCGAACAGCACCGAGCCGTCGATGCCCCGCAACCGCCGCGGGCCATCGTCGGGCGATGCCGCAGGGTCCGGTGTCCCTCCTGTCAGATCGTCGAGGCAGAGCCGGTCGAGCGCCGCCCAATCATGCCCGACCAGCGCGAGGCCGGTGCGATCGGCCGCCACCAGGCGGCCGTCGTCGAACACCAGGATGCCTTCGTGCACGGTGCCGATGAGCGCGGCATCGCGATGCAGGCGCAGCACGGTGCAATGCGCGAAACCGTCGGCGAAGAAGCGGTGCTCGATCTGGCGAGCCGCCAGCCGCACCAGGGCGAGCGCATGGCGATGGCGATCCGTCGCCGGGCCGGAGAGATCGAGCACGCCGGCAAGCCGGCCGCGCGGATCGACGAGCGGCGCCGCCGCACAAGCCAGGATGCGGTGATGATCGAACCAGTGCTCGCGGCCGTGCACCGCCACCGGCCGACGCTCCACCAGGGCGGTGCCGATCGCGTTGGTGCCGGTCGCGGTCTCGCTCCACGACACCCCGGGGCGAAGATCGACGCGCGCCGCACGACCGGCGAAGCTGGGGTCTCCCACCAGATCCAGCACCGTGCCGTCCGGCCCGGTGAGGATGACGACACTGCCGCAACGGCGCGCGTCGCCGTGCAGCGCCTCGAGCTCGGGCCGCGACAGGCGACGGAGCCGCTCGTGCTGCCCGTGCAGATGGCGAAGCTCGGCGGCGCCGGGCGGATCGACCACCGGGCGGCGGCAGGCGTCGAGGCCGTGCCGAACGCAGCGCTGCCACGACCGCACGATCGAGGCGGCCAGCACGCCGTGCGGCACTCGCCCTTCGTTCAAGAAGCGGCGGCGCGCCACGTCCACGGCATCTTGCGTCGATGCGCTCGGCACCGATGCATCTGACACCGATGCATGTGGCACCGATGCGTCCGACATAGGCGTCTCCCGGAGGTGTTGGATTCTGCAACACTGTCGCGCCGACACCTGTTGCGTCCAACTTTCACGAGTATCGCATGCAGGCGCGAGCACTGTCCATAGAGCGCCCGGTCCGGCCCTGCGACCCGACGTAATTTGCTCCGACTTTCAGACCTCTGCGGCCCTGCGACCGATTCGACATGCGACATGCGGACCACCATCGGGGCACTTGGCACGTCCTCTGCTGATGGTGGCGGCGCCGTCGATGCGGGTCTCGCATCGGCGCGTGGACGTCGACGGAGCTGATTTCCGTCAAAGGGAGGAAACGATGAACAGAATGGTCATGCGGGAGTTCGAGACCGCAACGATCTTCAAGCCACGCTACGGCAACTTCATCGGCGGCCGCTGGGTCGATCCGATGGCCGGGCGATACTTCGATGTCATCACGCCGATCACCGGCGCCAAGCTCACCGAGGTGGCGCGCTCGCAGGCGGAGGACGTCGAGCTCGCCCTCGATGCCGCCCATGCGGCGCGCGAGGCGTGGGGCCACACGAGCGCCACCGAACGCGCGCTGCTGCTGAACCGGATCGCCGACCGGATGGAGGAGAATCTCGACCGCCTCGCCACCGCCGAGACATGGGACAACGGCAAGCCGATCCGCGAGACGCGGCTCGCCGATCTGCCGCTCGCCATCGATCACTTCCGCTACTTCGCCGGGGCGCTGCGCGCCCAGGAGGGCTCGATCTCCGAAATCGACCGCGACACGGTGGCGTTCCATTTTCACGAGCCGCTCGGCGTGGTCGGGCAGATCATCCCGTGGAACTTCCCGCTGCTGATGGCGACCTGGAAGCTGGCGCCGGCGCTCGCCGCCGGCAACTGCGTGGTGCTCAAACCGGCCGAGCAGACGCCCGCCTCGATCCTGGTCTGGGCCGAGCTGGTGGCGGATCTGCTGCCGCCCGGCGTTCTCAACATCGTCAACGGGTTCGGCCTCGAGGCCGGCAAGCCGCTGGCGTCGAGCCCGCGCATCGCCAAGATCGCCTTCACGGGCGAGACCAGCACCGGACGGCTGGTGATGGAGTATGCGAGCCGCAACCTCGTCCCGGTGACGCTGGAGCTCGGCGGCAAGTCGCCCAACATCTTCTTCGCCGACGTGGCGGCGGCGGACGACGCCTTCTTCGACAAGGCGGTCGAAGGCTTCGTGATGTTCGCGCTCAACCAGGGCGAGGTGTGCACCTGCCCGAGCCGGGCGCTGGTGCAGGCGTCGATCTACGACCGCTTCATGGAGCGGGCGCTCGCCCGCGTCGCCGCCATCCGCCAGGGCCATCCGCTCGATCCCTCCACCATGATCGGCGCCCAGTCGTCCCAGGAGCAGCTCGACAAGATTCTCTCCTACATCGAGATCGGTCGCCAGGAGGGCGCCGAGGTGCTGGCCGGCGGCACCCGCGCCGCGCTGCCGGGGCCGCTCGCCGGCGGCTACTACGTCACCCCCACGGTGTTCCGCGGGCACAATTCCATGCGGGTGTTCCAGGAGGAGATCTTCGGCCCGGTGGTGTCGGTGACCACCTTCGAGGACGAGGCCGATGCCCTCGCCATCGCCAACGACACCCGTTACGGGCTCGGCGCCGGCGTGTGGACCCGCGACGGCACCCGCGCCTACCGCTTCGGTCGCGGCATCGCGGCCGGGCGCGTGTGGGTCAACTGCTATCACGCCTATCCGGCGCACGCGGCGTTCGGCGGCTACAAGCAGTCCGGCATCGGGCGCGAGACCCACAAGATGATGCTCGACCACTATCAGCAGACCAAGAACATGCTGGTGAGCTACAGCCCCGATGCAGTCGGCTTCTTCTGACCATCGATGACGCCGGCGCGGCCGCCGCGCGCGGCGGCGACCGGCGCGTCCCGGCCCAGAGAATCGCGGCGCCCTCTTCGGCGCCGTGTCGAAACCCGTGTCATTTGCCGCGCCGTGCTCGCCATCGCCGCGACCGGCGCCTCGATCGGAGCTCGTCCATGCCCAAGACCATGCGCGCCGCCGTCGTCCGCACCCTCGGCCAGCCGCTCGTCTGCGAGGAGATCCCGGTGCCGGAGCCGGGTCCCGGCCAAATCCAGGTGAAGATCGCCGCCTCCGGGGTCTGCCACACCGATCTGCACGCCGCCGAAGGCGACTGGCCGATCAAGCCGAACCCGCCCTTCGTCCCCGGCCACGAGGGGGTCGGCTACGTGTCGGGGGTCGGCGCCGGCGTCAAGACCGTGAAGGAAGGCGACCGCGTCGGGGTGCCGTGGCTGCATTCCGCCTGCGGCCATTGCCTGCACTGCCTGTCGAGCTGGGAGACGCTGTGCGAGCAGCAGGTCAACACCGGCTATGGCGTCAACGGCGGCTTCGCCGAGTATGTGGTGGCCGATCCCGATTTCGTCGGCCGGCTGCCCGCGCAGGTCGACTTCGTCGAGATCGCCCCGGTGCTGTGCGCCGGCGTCACCGTCTACAAGGGCCTGAAGGTGACCGACACGCGGCCGGGCGACTGGGTGGTGATCTCGGGGGTCGGCGGGCTCGGCCACATGGCGGTGCAGTACGCCGTCGCCATGGGCCTCAACGTCGCCGCCGTCGACGTCGCCGACGACAAGCTCGACCTTGCCCGCCGGCTCGGCGCCGAGCTGACCATCAACGCGGCGACCAGCGATCCGGCCGCGGTGATCCGCAAGGAGATCGGCGGCGCCCGCGGCGTGCTGGTCACCGCGGTGGCGCTGAAGCCGTTCGAGCAGGCGCTCGGCATGGTGCGGCGCGGCGGCACGGTGGTGCTCAACGGCCTGCCGCCCGGCAGCTTCCCGCTGCCGGTGTTCGACATGGTGCTCAACGGCATCACGGTCCGTGGCTCGATCGTCGGCACCCGCATCGATCTCCAGGAGGCACTGGACTTCGCCCATGCCGGCAAGGTCAAGGCCACCGTCACCACCGACCGGCTGGAGAACATCAACGGCGTGTTCGACCGCATGCGTCGCGGCGAGATCAACGGCCGCGTGGTGCTCGACCTCGCCGCGTGAGGGCAGACGCGCGGCGCCGTGCAGGCGAGGCACCGCATCGGTGCCTCGCCGACGATCCGACCGCGACGAGACGGCGCCCGCGTGATCGTCGGGCTCAGGGCTGATCCGCGGACGGCGCCACCGGCGCCGGCGCCGGCTCCTCGGCCCCGTCCGGCTCCGGGGCCGGTGGCGGGGGCGCCGCGGCCGGCTTGCCCCGCGCCGCCTTGCCGGCTGCGGCTTTGCCGTCGGACTTCTTCCCGTCGGACGTCTTGTCGGCGGACTTTCTATCCTTGGACGTCTTGTCGGTGGGCCGCTTCGGGGTGGCTTTGGCGGGCGGCGGCGCCGCCTCGGGCTCCGCCGCAGCGTCCGGTGTCGCGGCATCCGGTGGCACGGCCGTGCCCTCCGGCGTCTCCGCGTCGGGCGGATCGCGGGTCTCGCCGGGCGGCTTGGCGTCGGGCGGCTTGGCATCGGGTGGCTTCGCATCGGGCCTTGCCGGCGGCGGCTTGGCGGGCTCGCGCACCTCCCACTGGCACAGCCGATAGCCGCCACGCCGCTCGGCGATGTCGAGATGAATGTGGCTCTCGTGATAGCCGTCCGAGCCGGGGCCGAGCACCGTGGTGAAGCGGGCGCAGGAGGCCTGCGCCACCGCGGTGCGGAACGCCTTGTCGGCGGCCGGATCGGTGAGGCCGACGACGCGACCGTCGGCGAGCGTGACGGCACGCAGGTCGACGGCATTGCCGCGGCCATGCTCGCTCATCTTGGCGCCGGCGATCCGGTTGCGCGGGCGGCACTCGTAGGAGGTGTCGACGGTGAGGCTGGCCGGGCGCGTGCCCCGCACCCGGGCGGCGGCCGCCACGTCCTCCCGCACCCAGCCGACGATCGCCTCGGCGAGCGCGCAGCGGATGGTGGCGGCGGGCTGAAGCGCCACCCGCTCGCCGCCGGCGAGGCGCAGCGCCGTGAAGCGCACGAGATCGTGCGCCTCGCAGGCCGGATTGCCGACCGCCGGAGCCTCCGGGGTCAACTCGGCGACGGCGGCGAGACGATCGAGGCAGGCGGCGTATCGTTCCATCACGGCGGGATCGGGCGCCGCCGGCTCGGTGCCCGGCCGTGGGCGCGGCAGCGGCACGTCGGCGAGCACCGGCGGCTCGGCGGCGATGCCCGGCCCAAGCGACCGCGCCGGCACCGGCGCCGAGGCGGGTCGTGGTCGCGGCAGCGGCACCGGCTCGATGCGGGCGGCGCGCGCCGCTCCCGGCGTCGCCTCACGCGCGCTGGCGGGTGCCGGCCCCAGCCAGGCGAGCGCGGCGATCAGCAGCAGCGGCGGCGCGACCCACGATTCCATCAGGTCTCGGCCTCGTGGTGCGAGCATCGGCGGGCGGCGCGCGAGCCGTCTCACCCGCGGGTGTCGTGAGAGACCGGGCGCCACACCAGCAGGCGGCGCTCGACCACGCTGACCAGCATGTCGATCAGGATCACGAAGGCGGCCAGCACCGTCATGCCGGCGAACACGCCGGCGACGTCGAACACCCCCTCGGCCTGCTGGATCAGATAGCCGAGCCCGGCCGCCGAGCCGAGATACTCGCCGACGACGGCGCCCACCACCGCGAAGCCGACCGAGGTGTGCAGCGACGAGAACATCCAGGACAGGGCGGAGGGCCAGTAGACGTGCCGCATGAGCTGGCGCTCGCTCATGCCCAGCATGCGGGCGTTGGCGAGCACCGTCGGGCTCACCTCCTTGACGCCCTGATAGACGTTGAAGAACACCACGAAGAAGACCAGCGTGATGCCGAGCGCCACCTTGGACCAGATGCCGAGCCCCAGCCACAGCGCGAAGATCGGCGCCAGCACCACGCGCGGCAGCGCGTTCGCCATCTTGACATAGGGGTCGAACACGGCGGCGACCACCGGCTTCCTGGCGAACCAGAAGCCGACCAGCGCGCCGCCGAGCGAGCCGATCACGAAGGCCAGCACCGACTCGGTCAGCGTGATGCCGAGATGCATCCAGATCGAGCCGTCGGCGAACCACTGGACGATGCGGGCGCCGACATCGGCCGGCCGCGAGAAGAAGAACGGCGGCAGCAGCACGGTGCCGAACACCGGCACGGTGGTGAGCCCATGCCACAGGCCGATCACCGCGACGGCGACGAGGATCTGGAGGGCCAGCAGGGTCAGGCGGGACATTCTCAAGCTCCGTGCGACGGCACGACGTCGTCATGGCCGGGCGCGGCCCGGCCCCCCACGCCTCCGCTGCTGTGTTTCACCTCTCCCCTCTGAAGAGGGCACAGTACGCGCGGCAACTCCGAGTGTATGGGCCGCATGGTCATCCCACCGCCTCCGCCTGGACGTAGCCCTTCATCACCTCGTCGCGCAGCATCGACCAGATCTCGCGGTGGACATCGTGGAACGCCTTGTCGAGCTTGATCTCGGCGATGTCGCGCGGACGAGCGAGCGGGATGGTGAAGTCGCCGATGATGCGGGCCGCCGGTCCCGCCGACATGATGACGACGCGATCGGCGAGCGCGATCGCCTCCTCCAGATCGTGGGTGACGAACATCACGCCCTTGCGGTCGGCGCTCCACAACTCCAGCAGCAGATTGCCCATGATCTGCCGGGTCTGCGCGTCGAGCGGCCCGAACGGCTCGTCCATCAGCAGGATCTTGGGGTGGCGGATCAGCACCTGGGCGAGGCCGACGCGCTTGCGCTGGCCGCCGGACAGCATGTGCGGGTAGCGATCGCCGAAACTGCCGAGGCCGACGCGGGCGAGCCACTGCGCCGCCTCGTCGCGCGCCTCCCCCCGCGGCGTGCCGGCGATCTCCAGCCCGATGGCGACGTTCTCGATGGCGGTCTTCCACGGGAACAGGGCATCGGCCTGGAACAGGTAGCCGGCCATGCGGTTGAGGCCGGCGAGCGGCGTGCCGAAGATCTCGACGGTGCCGCGGCTCGGGGTCAGCAGGCCGGCGGCGGCGTTGAGCAGGGTCGACTTGCCGCAGCCGGTGGGACCCACGATGGCGACGAACTCGCCATCCGCCACCCGCAGCGTCGCGCCCCGCACGGCGGTGAAGACCGAGCGGTCGGCGAGCCGGAAGGCGATGTCGAGGTCGGCGAGATGCACGGCGCAGGGCGGCGCCGGCCCGTTGGCTGCGGCCTCTTCCACGACGTCCCGCCCTCCCGCACCCGAATCGACACCGACCGCGCGGCCATCCGTGGCGGCGCGTGCCGAAAGCCCGGTCGGGCTCCCGGTCGCGAATAACGCGCGCCGGCACAAAGGTCCATAGATCGAACGGCGATCGCCCCCGCACCGCGGTGCGACTTGGCGACCGCCGCCGGCCGTGGCTTACTGGCGGCAGGCGTATCGCGTTGCTTCTACGCGCCACGCGAGCGGCGGCCGCCCGGCGCAAGCGGCGGACACCCGGCGCGAGCGCCGCGGACGCGGAACGCCGTCGACACAATCGGACGACCGCGATGGCCGACATGCTGGTGCGTTTCTGGGGCGTCCGGGGCAGCGTCACCACCCCGGGGCCGGCGACCGTCCGCTACGGCGGTAACACCGCCTGCGTCGAGGTGCGATGCGGCGACCGCCTGCTGATCTTCGACGCCGGGTCCGGCCTGCGGCCGCTCGGTCTCGCCCTCGCGGCCCCTGCGTCGAAGGCCGACGGCACGCCGCCGCGGGCGGCGCCGGTGGACGCCGACATCTTCCTGAGCCACTGCCATCTCGATCACGTGTGGGGGCTGCCGTTCTTCCAGCCCGCCTATGCGCCCGGAACGCGGCTGCGGCTGTGGGCCGGCCACCTCATGCCCGACCACACGCTGGCCGAGGCGATCGCCCGCCTGATCGGCCATCCGCTGTTCCCCGGCGGTGGCGACTTCTTTCGCGCCGACATCGCGTTCCGGGATTTCCGCTGCGGCGACACGCTCACCCCCCATGCCGGGATGACGCTGCGCACCGGCCCGCTCCAGCATCCGGGCGGCGGCACCGGATATCGACTCGAGCATGGCGGTGTCGCCCTCGCCTATGTGACCGACACCGAGCACCGGCCGGGCGGCTTCGATCCCGTGGTGCTCGACCTCGCGGCCGGCGCCGATCTCCTGATCTACGATTGCACCTACACGGACGCCGAGTATCCGGCCCATGCGGGCCGCGGCCACTCGACCTGGCAGCACGGCGTCCGGCTGGCCGAGGCGGCCGGGGCGAAACGGCTGGCGATCTTCCACCACGATCCCTCGCACGACGATCCCATGCTCGATCGCATTGCCCGCGACGCCGAGGCGATGCGGCCCGGCACCCTGGTGGCCGCCGAGGGCCTGACGCTGCGGCTGCCGGCCGCCGCGGCGGCCCGCCCGGCCGAGACGCCGCCGGACGATCCGCCCCGCCTGGTGTGAGGGCCGCGGCAGCTCCCCGGGGCTTGTGTGATCCGCCTCACATGAAAGCCCGTCGGGCGGGCCTATGGATTCGGCACACAGTTCGTGGAGGTGCCGATGTCCACCACCGTTCTAGCACTGCCGCGGGTGAGCGGGACCGATCGCCGGCCGGCCACGACGAGCGCCAAGGCCCCCACCGACGCCGGCCTCCTGGCCCGCATGGCCGAGGGCGACCGCGCCGCTCTCCAGGCGTTCTACACGCGCCATCACGTCCGGGTGTTCCGCTTCGTGCTGCGCATCCTGGGCGACCGCACCCAGGCCGAGGACGTGATCAGCGAGGTATTCATCGACGCCTGGCGGCAGGCCGCCCAGTTCGAGGGCCGCTCCGCGGTGTCGACCTGGCTGCTCGCCATCGCGCGCCACAAGGCGTATGCGGTGCTGCGCCGCCGGCCGACCGAGCCGATCGACGACGACCATGCGGGCCGCATCGAGGACACGGCCGAGCGCCCCGACGCCAGCCTGGAGCGGACCGACCGCGCCCAGATCGTCCGGCGCTGCCTGGCCGCGCTGCCGTCGACCCATCGCGAGATCGTCGACCTCGTCTATTACCACGAGAAGTCGGTGGCCGAGGTCGCGGTGGTGTTCGGCATCCCGGAGAACACCGTCAAGACGCGGCTGTTCTACGCCCGCAAGAAGCTCGCCACGCTGCTGCGGGAGGCCGGGGTGGATCGCGACTGGCTGTGAGAACCCTCAGCGGCAATAATCCCAATAGCCGCGCGTCTGGTCGGGATCGCTCCAGTACCAGCACAGGCCGGGCGCCGGCGCGGCGGGCGCCACCCCGATGGCGGCGGCCGTGACGACGGCGCCAAGCGCCACCCCGCCGATGATCCGCCCATAGTAGGGACGCGCCACCCAGGGCCGCACCGGCCGCACCACCACGGCGCCGGGGCGAACCACCGGGCCGGGACGGACGACCGGCCCGACCGGCCGCACCACCGTGGTGCGCCGCACCGCGACCCCGCCCCGGGGGCCCACGGCACCGCCGCGGACCACGACCGCGCCGCCGCCGCGCCGGACCAGCACGCTCGCCTCGACACCATCCGCAAGCGCCCCGAGGGCCTCGGCCCCACTCCGCAGCGGGGCGGCTTCGGCGGCCGCCAGACCGACGAGGGTGACGGCCAGAAGGGTGGCGAACGGGGTCTTCATGGCGGCGGCTCCTGCAAGCCCCGCACGGCGGGCCGGCGCGGCCACGCTGCGGCGGGACGGGGACAACGGATTCTGCGGTTCGAACGTGACGAGGCGGGCGGCAATGCGCGGCGGCAGTGCGCCCTGGGGCTATGCCGGAACCCGACCACAGCCCGCCGATGCTGTCGTGGACCCTGCGCAACCTCGCGGTAATTTGATGCCGTGTCGCTGGTACTCGCAGCCGCGCCCCTCTCCGTCGGGGCTCCGCCTCCTGTGCCGACGCCACCCTGCGGCGACGTCACCCTGCGCGGGTGTTGACAGCCGCGGCGGTATAATTTCAAGCTCTCTATACAAAGCAACGACAAGAACGCCCGCATCCCCCGCGGGCACCGGGAGGACATCGCCATGCGACGTGTGATGACGGCCGCCCTCGCGGCCGGCCTGCTCGGCTGTGCCGTGACATCTGCGGCGGCGCAGGAGACGTTCCGGCTGCGGATCGCCTCCGGGCATCCGCCGGTACAGACCTATGTCAACCTGATCACCACCTTCTTCGTGCCCGAGGTGACCAAGCGGGTGGCCGAGCGCACCAAGCACAAGGTGCAGTTCGTCGAAGGCTATGGCGGCTCGATGGTGAAGGTCGCCGATACGCTGGAGGGCGTGCAGTCGGGCATCATCGACATCGGCGGCTATTGCTTCTGCTTCGAGCCCTCCAACCTGCCGCTGCATGCCTTCCAGGTGATGCTGCCGTTCGGCACCATGAGCCCGGTCGCCAGCGTCAAGCTCGCCCGCGAGGTCTACGATCAGGTGCCGTATCTCTCCAAGGTGCTGGAGGACAAGTACAAGCAGAAGCTGCTCGGGCTGATCGCCGACAACGGCTACAATCTCGGCACCACCTTCCCGTGGAGCACGGTCGCGGATCTCAAGGGCCAGAAGATCGCCGGTGCCGGCCTGAACCTGAAGTGGCTCGAATATGCAGGCGCCACGCCGGTTCAGTCGTCGCTGCCGGAGGCCTACACGGCGATGCAGACCGGCGTCTACAATGGCTGGATCATGTTCGCGTCGGGCTGGATTCAGTTCAAGCTCTACGAGATCGGCAAGCACTACGCCGAGACCGGATTCGGCGCCATCACCTGGCACGGCCTCACCATCAACACCGCGACCTTCGCCAAGCTGCCCAAGGAGGTCCAGGACATCCTGGTCGAGGTCGGCCGCGAGTACGAGGCGAAGACCGGCACCGTCAACGAGGAGAACTATCCGAAGCAGCTCGACGAGCTGCGCCGGCTCGGTGTCGATGTCCGCAAGGTGCCGGAGCAGGTGCGCGAGGAGTGGGCGAAGTCGCTCGCCGACTGGCCGCGCCAGAAGGCCAAGGAGCTCGATGCCCAGGGGCTGCCCGCCACCCAGGTGCTGGAGCTGACGCTCGCGGCCGCCGAGAAGCACGGCCACAAGTGGCCGGTCCGCTACGTGGTGAAGTAACGCCGCCGCGCGACGGACGGGCCGCCGCTCGTCCGTCGCCACCCGTCGCGTGCTGCCCGGAGACGTCGCCGTGCCCGACCGCCTGATCACCCCCGTGGTTCATCTGCTGCTCGCGCTCGCGGCGCTGCTGATCTTCCTGCTCGGCTTCCTGGTGGTCGCCGACGTGCTCGGCCGCGCGCTCTTCAACAGCCCGGTCAAGGGCACGCCCGAGCTGGTCTCGATGTCGATCGTGGTGATCTGCTTCCTGCTCGCCGGGCATGCGGTGCAGAGCGGCGGCATGCTGAAGGCGGACGTGCTGGTCGGCGCCTTCGGGGCGCGTGGACAGGCGTTCTCGGAACTCGTCTCCGGCCTGCTCGGCGTGCTGTTCTTCGGCCTGATCGTATGGGGCGGCGCGATGCCGGCCCTGACCGCCTGGACCACGGGCGAGTTCGAGGGCGAGGGCGCCTTGCGGGTGCCGGCGTGGCCAGCCCGCGCCGTCGTGGTGTTCGGCGCCGCCCTCGTGGTCGTCATCTATCTCGGCCGTGCGATCCGTGCCGCCCGCACCCTGCTCGGCCGCACCGGCGTCTGAGCCGCCCGTCCCTCATCGTTCCCGCCGCCCACGGCCGCCGCGCCGGCCGGCTCGTTTCCCGAGAGGTCCGTCCGTGTTCGGCCACAGCGACATGATCATCGTCATCGGCGTGGTGCTGGCGCTGGTGTTCGCCGGCGTCCACATCGCGGTGGCGCTCGGCATCACCGCGGCGTTCGGCATCTGGCTGATGGTCGGCGACCTCGACGTGGTCCGCACCTTCGTAGCCAACACGGCCTACGAGGCCCTGCGCGACTACGTGTTCGCGGTGATCCCGCTGTTCATGCTGATGGGCGACCTGCTCGCCAAGTGCGGCGCGGCGCGCGATCTGTACGCGCTCGGCCACCGCTTCAGCAAATGGCTGCCCGCCCAGCTCGCCGTCGCCACCATCGTCAGCAACGCGCTGTTCGGCTTCGTCACCGGGGTCAGCATCGCGGCCGCGGCGGCGTTCTCGCGCATCGCCTATCCGGAGATGATGCGGTACGGCTACCGCCGCCCGTTCGCGCTCGGCTGCGTCGCCGGCAGCGCCTGCCTGGGCATGCTGATCCCGCCCTCGGTGCTGATGATCGTGTGGGCGGTGCTCACCGAGGTGTCGATCGGCAAGCTGTTCCTCGCTGGCGTGATCCCCGGCTTCCTGGCGGCCGGCGGCATGATCGTCTACGTCGTCGTCGCCGCCACGCTGAACCCGGCCCTCGCGGGCGGCGTCGCGCGGCCGGCCGCGACCTCGGCCGCCGTGACGATCGCCGATCCGCCCACCGGCCTCCCGAGCGACGCACCGATCGGGCCGCTGCTGCGCAGCACCGGGCTGGTCGTGCTCCTCGTCATGGGCGTGCTCGCCGCCATCTGGCTCGGCCTGTGCACGCCGACCGAGGGCGCCGGGGTCGGCGCCGTCGGCGCCCTGGTGCTGGCGTTGATCAAGGGCATCCGGCCGCGCGAGATCCGCGAGGTGGTGCTCGATGTCGGCCGCACCTCCGGGCCGCTCCTGCTGCTGCTGTTCTGTGCGCAGCTCTACTCGCGCGTCCTGTCGATGACCGGGTTCACCGAGGTGGCGAAGTCGTTCCTGCTCGCCACCGGGCTCGACGCCTGGGGCATCCTGATCGTTATGGTGGCGATCTGGTTCGTGCTCGGCTGCCTGATCGACTCGATCTCGATCATCCTGCTCACCGTGCCGATCTTCGCGCCGATCGCGGCGCATCTCGGCTTCGATCCGCTCGCCTTCGCGATCATCGGCATCCTGGCTATCGAGACCGGCCTGCTCACCCCGCCGTTCGGCATCCTGGTGTTCACCGTGAAGGCGGCGGTGCCGGATCGTTCCGTCGAGCTTGCGGAAATCTTTCGCGGTGCGATTCCGTACTGGATCGTGCTGCTGGCGGTGGTGGTGGCGGTCGCGGTGGTTCCCCAGCTGGCTACCTTCCTGCCCAATCTCTGAACCTGCAGGCGCAGCGCGATATCGCTTTGGGTCGCGTCGTCTTCCGCGAAAATTTCTTTGGTCCGCCTGTAACCGTTCCGACGCGCGCGACGACCGTCGCGTGAAAAAGCCCGCTTTTGCGGGCTCGGCGCCCGATTGCCGCCATGATCGCGTTCGCGGCACCTCGCCGCACCGGAAACATATGCGCCGCCCTGTAACCGACCGCGGCGGAGGTTCGTAATCTCCTTCGAAAGCAAGAGACGAAGTGCTTTCTACAGATTGCACGAGACGAATAGGAGAACGTCATGCCTCGTTTCACCACCGGCCTCGCCCTCGGCGTCGCCCTCGCCCTCGTCGGTACGACATCCGTCTTCGCGCAGGGAGTGATCGGATCGCAGCGCTATGCCACCGATCCGGACCCGTTCGTCTACAACCGGCTCGACCAGGAGCATCGCGCGCTGTCGCACAGCGATGCCGTCACGGCACGCAGCAATGTGAACCGCAACGTCGTGAGGGTCCACCAGGCGGGTCCGCGTGTGATCGGATCGCCGCGCTACGCCACCGATCCGGACCCGTTCGTCTACAACCGGCTCGACCAGGAGCATCGCGCGCTGTCGCACAGCGATGCCGTCGAGGCCTATTCGGCGCGCGCCGCGGCGACGCCCCGCTCCCTGTCGGCGGGCCCGACCTATCGGACCGGCGTGACGGCCGAGTACAGCACCGATCCAGACCCGCGCATCCGGGCGAAGCTGCGGTCCGAACGTAACGTGTGGTGACCGCGGGTGCCGCCGCGTCCGGGCCCCCCGAGCCCCCCGGCCCGGATCGGCGGCACACGACGGCCGTTCCTTCACATGGACGGCCGAACACCGGAGCGCGTCGCGTCCCCTCCCGGGCACGGCGCGCTCCCCCTTCTCCAGCGGCTCAGTCGAGCGACCGCGGAGCGCCGGCGCCGACGTGATGGCCGACCTCGCTCACGACCTCGGACATGGCGTCCTGCACGGCGCGGCGCGCCAGACGGTGCTCGCCGGCATCGTTCCACACGTCCTGCCGGCGGATCGCCCGCGCATCGATCTCGAAGCGATCGACGAACCGGATGCCGGTGAACGGCGCACCGTCCAGCCACTCGCCGTGCAGCGTGCCGCGGCAGTAGACCACGAACGCGCCCGGCTCGCCGTACACCTCCCAGGCCTCCACCACCTTGCCGATGCGCCGGTAGCGCGAGGCCGAGCCCGAGGCGATCCCGGCCGCGCCCTTGCGGCGGATGCCGCCCGGGAAGGTCAGCACCGCGTCGGGCGCCAAGCAGCGCGTCGCCGCCTCGACGTCGCGGCGCTCGATGGCGGCGAGATAGATCCGGGCCAGCCGCAACGCATCCTCGGCGGTGTCGATGGACAGGGTGGCGGTTCCCGGGTTGGTGGCGTCGCGAATGATCATCTCAGAGCTCGTTGACGGCGCGGGCCTGGCCGAGGACGCGGCGCACCACCGACAGCATCGGAGCGACCGCGACCAGAAGCGTGACCACGAGAATGGTGAGGGCGATCGGCCGCTCGATCAGGATCTCCCACGAGCCGCGCCCGAGCATCAGCGACTGCCGCAGGTTCAGCTCGATGGCGCCACCCAGCACGAAGGCGAGGATCAGCGGCGCGGTGTCGAAGTCGAGCTTGCGCAGCACGTAGCCGAGCAGCCCGAAGGCGAGCAGCAGCCCGAGGTCGAACACGCTGTTGTTGAGCGAGTAGGCCCCGACCAGGATGAACAGGATGAGCGGCGCATAGAGGATGCGATACGGCACCCGCAGGAGCTGGACCCAGAGGCCGATCAGCGGCAGGTTGAGCAGCAGCAGCATGACGTTGCCGACATACATCGACGCCACCACGCCCCAGAACACCTCGGGCTTGCTCTGGATCATCAGCGGCCCCGGCGCCACCCCGTACATGACGAACGCGCCGAGCAGGATCGCGGTCACCGGATTGCCGGGCAGGCCGAGCGTGAGGAGCGGGATGAACGAGCCCGCGGCGCCCGCATTGTTGGCCGATTCGGGGCCGGCCACGCCCTCGATGGCGCCCTTGCCGAACCGCTCGGGGGTCGACGAGATGCGCTTCTCCAGCGAGTAGGAGACGAAGGAGGCGAGCGTCGCACCGCCGCCCGGCAGAAGGCCGATGAGGAAGCCGAGCACCGAGCCGCGGGCGATCGGGCCGGCACTGCGCTTCCAGTCGTCGCGCGACGGCATCAGGTGCTTGATCGGCACCGTGGTGACGCTGCGCTGGGACAACCGCTCGAGGTTCACCAGAATCTCGCCGAGACCATAGATGCCCATGGCGATGACGACGACGCCGATGCCGTCGTTCAGCTCCGGTATCCCGAAGGTGAAGCGCGGCTCGCCGGTGACGACGTCCTGGCCGATCATGCTGAGCAGAAGCCCGGCCAGGATCATAATGGTCGACTTCACCACCGAGCCCTTGGCGAGCACCAGCAGCACCACGAAGCCGAGCAGCATGAGGGCGAAGTACTCGGGCGGCCCGAACCGGATGGCGAACTCGACCAGCGGCATCGAGATCAGTGCGATGGCGAGCGCACCGAGCGTACCGGCGATGAACGAGCCGATCGCTGCGATGCCGATCGCCGGCCCGGCGCGGCCCTGCTGCGCCATCCGGTAACCATCGAAGCATGAGACGACGCTCTGCGCCTCGCCTGGTATGTTGACCAGGATCGCCGTCGTCGAGCCGCCGTAGCTCGCGCCGTAATAGATGCCGGCGATCATGATGATCGCGGTGACCGGATCGAGGCCGATCGTCAACGGCAGCAGCATCGCGATCGAGGCGCTCGGGCCGAGGCCCGGCAGCACGCCAATCAGCGTGCCGATCAGCACGCCGACGAAGCAGAACAGCACGTTGTACGGCTGCAAGACCGTGATGAAACCACCGATGAGACCGTCCATGAGCGTTATCCCAGCAGTCCCTTCGGGAGGCGAACGTCGAGGATGAGCACGAAGAGCGCCCAGGCGGTGCCGGACGCCAGCGCGCCGGCGACGAGCGGCATCGGGCTGAGCGGCTTCCTGGCCCCGATGGCGAACAGCGCCGACATCAGCACGAAGCTCGCCAGCAGAAAGCCCGCATGCGGCAGGGCCGCGATATAGGCGATGATGAGGGCGACGACGGCGGCGACGCGCAGCCGGCCCCAAGGCTCGGGCGCGTCGTCCTCGCTCGTCACCCACGCATCCGGCTCGCGGATCGCCTTCACGATCAGCACGACCGAGAGCAGAACGAGACCGAGCCCGACCGCGATGGGGAGCGCGCCCGGCCCGACCACGCGCAGCGTGCCCGGGCTCAGATCCGAGGACAGCACCAGGGCGAGCACGCCGACGGCGAGGAACAGGACGCCGCCGACGAGCGCGCGAGAGAGGACCGGGCGCGCGCTCATTTCGCCAGCCCGATCTCGCGCAGAAGCGTCGAGAAGGTCCTGTCTTCCTCGGCGAGGCCGCGCTGGAACTCGGCCGGACCGACATAGTCGACCTCGGCCAGGGCGCGCTCGGCGAAGGCGACGAAGTCCGGAGCGCCGATCGCCTCCTTGGCGGCAGCCGCGATCTTCTCGACCACGTCGTCCGGGGTCTTGGCCGGCGCCAGGAAGCCGACGCGCGGCGGCATCGCGAAGTTGACGCCACCCTCCCGGAAGGTCGGCACGTCGGGGATCACCTTGGCGCGCTTCTCGCCGAACTGGGCGATGGCGAGCAGGCGCTTGCCCTCCACCTGCGGCCAGATCGCCTGGGCGAATCCGAAGACCAGTTGCACGGTGCCACCGACCGCCGCCGTCACCGACGGGGTGACGCCCTGGAACGGGATGTGGGTCATCTTGATGCCGGCTGCGCGGGCGAACGCCTCTCCGGCCAGATGCGTCGAGCTGCCAGTGCCGGCGCTGCCATAGACCACCTTCTCGGGATTGGCCTTGGCGTAGGCGACGAGGCTGCGGAGGTCCTTGAACGGCGCGTTCGGGTTGGCCCCCACCATGTTGGGGCCGGAGGTGATCTGCGCCACGCCGCGCAGATCGGCGAAGCCGTAGGGCAGCTTGTTCTCGTGCGGCGCCACGGAGAGCACCGAGGTGACGGCGAACAGCAGCGTATGGCCGTCCGGCTTGGCGTTCTTGGCGACCAACGTGGCACCGACGGTGCCGCCGGCGCCCGGCTTGGTCTCCACCACCACCGGCTTGCCAAGGATCTTCTCCATCTGCTGGCCGAGGATGCGGACCAGCTGGTCGGTGGTGCCGGGCGCGTAGGGCACGATCACCGTGATCGGCTCGCTCGGGAACGCCGCGCGCGCGACGTGCGGAGCGAGCACGCTCGCCGCGGCGGCACCGGCCGCCACGCCGAGCAGCTTGCGTCTCGTCATCCCACCTGTCGTCACGATCTCACTCATGATCGAAGTCTTTCGGGTTGAAGGTCGGAGTGGAAGGAATCATCGGGATGTGCGGCGGGATGTGCCGCCGCATGGGCTGCCGCATGGGCTGCCGCGGCGCGGCCGGCCACATAGCCGAGGCCGACCGCGGCGAGGAGGCCATTGCCGGAGACATAGCCGGTGCTGCCGCGCCGGCCGCTGACCCCGCAGGCGGCGCCGCCACCGGCATAGAGGCCCGGAATGGGCGTGCCGTCGGCCCGCAGCACGCGGGCGTCGGCATCGACCACCGGGCCACCCTGGGTGTGGAACAGCGCCGGCGCGATCCGGGTCGCCACATAGGGCGGCGTCAGCGGACCGAGACCCCAGGCGGTGCGGCCGAGCGGGTCGGTCGCCGCGCCGGCGGCCGCGGCGGTAACCGCCGCGAGCGTCTCGGCGAGAACCGCCGGCCCGCAGCCGACGAACGCCGCGAGCGCGTCGACGTCGTGGAACTCGCGCGCACCACCATGCTCGACCAGCTCGCCGAATTCCGGCTGGCCGGCCGCGGTGACGTCGCGAACCTGCTTGTCGTAGATCGCAACCGTCGGGCGACCATGGGCCGCCACCCGCTCGGCGAACGCCGAGTAGCCGAGGGTCTCGTCGGCGAAGCGACGGCCGCCGTCGTCGACGATCACGCCGCCCTTCTCGATCACCGTCCAGGTGACGAGCGCGCCGTGCGGCTGGGCGATGGCGGCATGCGCCTGGAACGACCCCATGTTGCCGAGGCGGGCGCCGAGCGCCTCGCCCCAGATCACCGCCTCACCCTCGCTGCCGACCGCGCCGAAATGCGACAGCGTCGCGAGCTCCGGGCAGAAGCGCGCCCGCAGCGCCGGGCTGTGCCCGAAGCCGTTGCAGGCCAGCACCGTCGCAGCGGCGCCGATGCGCGCCGTCTCGCCCGTCGCGGCCCGTGTCTCGGCACCGACCACGACGCCGTCGACGACGATCAGCGCGGTGGCGGGATTGCCGAAGGCGACCGGAATGTCGCGCGCCGCCACGGCCCGCTCGAGATCGCGCATCAGGTCGGCGCCCTTGCGGGAGGGCGGCGCATGCAGACGATGAACGGTGTGGCCGACATGGCGATAGGCGGTCACGAGGGTGAGATCGACCGCCGCCTCGTCGATCAGGAAGTGCACCATCTCGGCCGACACCGCGGCGAGGCGGTCGACCAGATGGTCGGCGTCGTGGGGGCCGGCCACCCGCCGCAGATCCGCCGCGAAGCGGGCCGGATCGTCGGCGATTCCGGCCGCCGCCTGAAGCCGCGTGCCAGCCGCCGGGATCGAGCCCGACGACAGCATGGTGTTGCCGGCGAGCCGGTCGAGCTTCTCGACCACGGCGACGTCGGCACCCGCGGCCTTGGCGGCCAGCGCGGCCGTGAAGCCGCAGGCGCCCGCGCCGATCACCAGCACGTCGACCGTGATATCGAAGTCGTCGCGGGCGGGGGTGGTCACCATGACGACGGTTCGCTCCCGATCACTCGGCGGCCGGCTTGCCGGCGCCGTACTTGCTTTCCAGCACCTCGGTGACGAGGAGCTTGGCTTCCAGCGCCCGCATGGCGTCGTAGTCCATCAGGGCCATGATCTCGTCGATGCCGGCGACTAAATCGGGACGGTCGACCGGCACGCCGGTCTCCATCACCTCCTTCATCACCGCGAGCGCGTTGCTCATGCCGCGGATGGCGGCACCGGCCAGCATGCGCGGCAGGCTGACGCGGCGGACACCGAGCTGCTTGAGACGCGGCAGCGGCACGATCGGCGTGGTCGGCCGCTGGCGGATGCCGAAGCCCATGTTGATGCTCACCGGCACACGCGCCGCCTCGACGATGCGGGCGATGTCGTCCTCACCCTTCACGGCGTCGGGGAAGATCATGTCGGCGCCGGCCTCCGCATAGGCGCGGGCGCGGCGGGCCGCGCCCTCGATGCCTTCGCGCGCGATTGCATCGGTGCGGGCCACGATGACGAAGGCGTCGTTGCGGCGCGCCAGGCAGGCGGCCTCGATCTTCTTCACCATCTCGGCGAGCGGCACCACCTCCTTGCCGGGCATGTGGCCGCAGCGCTTGGGCGCCACCTGGTCCTCGATGTTGACGCCGGCGACGCCCGCCTCCTCGAACATCTGCACCGTGTAGTGCACGTTCATCGGATTGCCGTAGCCGGTATCGGCATCGGCGGTGATCGGGATCGACACCGAGCGAGCGATGTGGCGGCAGTGCTCGACGTTCTCGCGCAGCCCCATGACGCCGATGTCGTCGATGCCGAGGATCGCGTTGGAGATCGCGGCACCGCTGGTGGCGGCCGACTTGAAGCCCGCCTTCTCGACCAGGCGCGCGCTGTAGCCGTCGTAGACGCCGGGCGCGACGATGAGCTCGTCCGACGCGAGATAGGCGCGGTATTGCTCGGCTTTGGTCATGGGTCCTGCTGGCATGGGGTCAGTGGCACTCGTGGAGATCGGGGCGGGCGGCACGCCTTCGGCGCCCACTCGCGGCCGAACGGTCGTCCGCGGCCGGGGCCGCGGGGGGCGGAAGATGATCGACGAGGTTCTCGGCGGCGCGGCTGATATGCGAGCGCATCAGCGATTCGGCGAGATCGGCGTCGCGGGCACGGATCGCCAGCAGGATCTGCCGATGCTCCGTGTAGGCGATCGCCTTGCGCTCGCCGGCGGCGCCCGACCAGCGGCGATAGAGGCGGAGCAGGTGATAGAGATCGCCGCACAGCGCATCGATGATGCGGCGGTTGCGGCTGGCCCGGACGACCCGCTCGTGGAAGTCGAAGGCGGCGGCGACCGAGATGCGAGCCTGCGAGCCGGCCGCGACGTTGTTCGCCTCCAGGCCCTCCATTAGGGCGGCGATCTCGTCGTCGGTCATCAGCTCGGCGGCGAGCCGGCAGGCATAGCCCTCCAGCGCCTCGCGCACCTCGAACAGCTCGCGCACCGCGGTGGGCTCGAGGGTGATGACGCGCGCCCGCAGGAATGGCGCTCGCGACACGAGCTGGACGCCCTGGAGACGACGGACCGCCTCGCGGACCGGGCCACGGCTGACCGCGAAGCGCTCGGCCAGCGCCACCTCGTTCAGCTCGGCGCCGGGCGGCAGCTCGCCGCTGTAGATGAGATCGAGCAGGCGCCCGAAGACGTCGTCGCCAAGGGTGGCCTTGTGCATCGGGCGCGCTCCGGGACGGCTGATAGTGTCGACACTTTTGCCGACGTTTGCCCCGGTGTCAAGCCTCGGACTTCGCCGATCGGCTGGCCGCCCCCACGTCGCGACCCTATTTTTCCGATAAATCAGCGTAGTGGCGCGAGGACAGCGGACTGGAGGCCCGCGCTCTGACCCGCCGATTCTCCGCCGCAGGAGGCTGAAGTGTTGACAATTATAGCCCGATGGCTTTTCCTGGCAGGCACCACCGCGAGCGACCGGAGCGACCCTCATGGCCCCTGACGAGCGACGCCGCGCGTCCGCAGACGGGATCGGCAGCCTGGCGAGCGGGGCCGAGCCCCTCGCCGTCGTCGACATCGCCGCGGCGGCCGCGCGCCATGGCCGGGCGCTCGCCGAGCTGCCCTTCGCGATCCGCGTGCTCGTCGAGAACCTCGAACGCCACCGCCTGGTCGGCCCGCCCGGACTCGTCGGGAACGACGACGTGGCGGCCGCCGTGCAGTCGGAACGCCATCGCGGCACCGGCCTACCCCTGCATGTCGAGCGCGTCATCCTGCCGGATTCGAGCGGCCTGCCGGTGCTGGTCGATCTCGCGGCGCTGCGCGACGCGGTCGCGGCGCGCGGCGGCGATCCGCATGCGGTCGAGCCGGTGGTGCCGGTCGACCTGATCGTCGACCATTCGCTCCAGGTCGATCGCTTCGGCACGCCCGACGCGATGATCGCCAACATGCGCCGCGAGTACGAGCGCAACGGCGAGCGCTACCGCTTCCTCAAATGGGCGGCCGGCGCCTTCGAGTCGCTGCGGGTGTTCCCGCCTGGCACCGGCATCATCCACCAGGTGAACCTGGAGTTCATCGCCACGGTGGTGCGCCGCCGGCGGCATGGCGACCGCTGGTTCGCGGTGCCGGACTTCGTCATCGGCGGCGACTCGCACACCCCGATGGTCAACGGCATCGGTGTGCTGGGCTGGGGCGTCGGCGGCATCGATGCGGAATCCGCGATGCTCGGCGCCACCTACGTGTTCCCCTGCCCCGAGGTCGTGAACGTCCGTCTCACCGGGCAGCGGCGCCCGGGCGTCACCACCACCGACATCGCGCTCGCGGTGACGCAGCGGCTACGTCGCGAGGGTGTGGTGAACTGCGTGGTCGAGTACGGCGGCGAAGCGGTCGCCGCGATGACCATTCCGGAGCGCGCCACCATCGCCAACATGGCGCCCGAATACGGCGCCACGGCGGGCTTCTTCCCGATCGACGCGCGCACCATCGAGTATCTGCGCCTCACCCGCGCCGACCCGCAGCACGCCGCGCTGGTCGAGGACTACGCCCGCCGAACCGGCCTCTATCGCGAGCCCGGCGCACCGGAGCCGCGCTACGCCCGCACGGTCGAGATCGACCTCGGCGCCGTCGGCGTTTCGGTCGCCGGACCGCGCCGCCCGCAGGACCGGCTGGAGATCGACGCCGTCGCCGCGGACTTCCGCGATCGACTCGCCCGGCCGCTCAAGGACGGCGGCTTCGCGGCGCAGCTGGTGCCGGAGGCACCGTCCGCAAGTGAGGCGACAGCGGAGCTTCGTCTCGACCATGGCGCGGTCGTCATCGCCGCCATCACGTCCTGCACCAACACCTCGAACCCCGCCGTGATGATCGCGGCCGGTCTCGTCGCGCGCAAGGCGCGCGCTCTCGGGCTCGCGGTGCCGGGCCACGTCAAGACATCGCTCGCCCCCGGCTCGCGCGTCGTCACCAAGTACCTTGAACGGGCCGGCCTGCTGGCCGAGCTCGACGCGCTCGGCTTCGGCCTGGTCGGCTACGGCTGCACCACCTGCGGCGGCAAGTCCGGGCCGCTGCCGGCGCCGGTCGCCGCCGCGATCGAGCGCGACGGCGTGGTGGCGGCCGCGGTGCTGTCCGGCAATCGCAACTTCGAGGGCCGCATCCACCGCCAGGTGCGCGCCAACTACATCATGTCGCCGCCGCTGGTGGTCGCCTATGCGCTCGCCGGGCGGATCGACATCGACCCCACCCGCGAGCCGCTGACGCGGCGCCCCGACGGCACTCCGGTGATGCTCGCCGACCTGTGGCCGAGTGCCGAGGAGATCGACGCCGTGATG
This sequence comes from Rhodoplanes serenus, assembly GCA_009720755.1. Taxonomy (GTDB): domain Bacteria; phylum Pseudomonadota; class Alphaproteobacteria; order Rhizobiales; family Xanthobacteraceae; genus Rhodoplanes; species Rhodoplanes serenus. Next base: position 160,599 of record WNKV01000011.1, on the reverse strand, counting down.
CCGCGCGCCCTCGACCCGGCGCTGTTCGCCGAGGTCTATGGCGGCAGCGAATCCGCCGGCGTCCTATGGGACGAGCTCGCCGTGCCGACAGGCGAGCGCTACGCCTGGGACCCGGCCTCGACCTACCTGGTGAAGCCGCCGTTCTTCGACGCGCCGCCGAAGCCGCTCGCCGACCGCATCAGCGGCGCCCGCGTGCTCGGCCTGTTCGGCGACAGCCTCACCACCGACCACATCTCGCCCGGCGGCGAGATCCCGCCCGACAGCCCGGCCGGCCAGTACCTCCAGGCCAAGGGCATCGCGCCGCGCGACTTCAACACCTATGTGGCGCGCCGCTGCAACCACCACGTCATGGTGCGGGCGACCTTCGCCAATCTGCGCATCAAGAACCTGCTGCTGCCCGACCGCGAGGGCTGGCACACCATCCACCACGACAGTGGCGAGCAGACGAGCTTCCACGAGGCGGCGGCCTGCTACGCGGCGGCGGGCACCCCGGTGATCGTGCTGGCCGGCCGCGAGTACGGCACCGGATCGAGCCGCGACTGGGCCGCCAAGGGCTCGGCGCTGCTCGGCCTGCGCGCCGTCATCGCCGAATCCTACGAGCGCATCCATCGCGCCAACCTAGTCGGCATGGGCGTGGTGCCGCTCGCCTTCGCGCCCGGCGAGGGGTGGGCGAGCCTCGGCCTCGACGGCCGCGAGACCTACACCATCGAGAACCTGCGCGATGGCGTGCGCAGCGGCGCGCCGATCCGGGTGACGGCCGAGGCCGCCGACGGCTGCCGGATCGTCTTCACGGTGACGGCGCAGGTCTCCACCGAGAGTGAGCGCCGCCAGCTCGAAGCCGGTGGCCTGCTCGCCCAGATGGTTCGCGACTTCTCGACCCGCGCGACGGGCGACGCCGCAGCGCCGCACGACGCCCCGGCGTCCCAGCCTCAGGAGTGACCGCCATGCTCGATCTGGTGCTCGCCGGCGGCGAGCTGGTTCTGCCCGATACCGGGGTGGTGCGCGGCTCCGTCGGCATCAAGGACGGCCGCATCGCCGCTATCGCCGAGGCCGGCGAGACGCTGACCGCGGCCGAGACCATCGACTGCCGCGACAAGTGGGTGATGCCGGGCTTGATCGACCCGCACACCCATATCGGCTTCGGCGCCAAGGAGCTCGACTTCGAGACCGAGGCGCGATCGGCGGCGATCGGCGGCGTCACGTCGCTGCTCACCTTCCACCGCTCGCCCGACCTGCGCCAATCGACGCCCGAGTGGATCGCCGAGGGCGAGACGCGGAGCTGCATCGATTTCGGCCTGCATTTCGGCCTCACCAGCAAGCTGCACATCGACACCCTCGTCGAGACGGCGCAGCGCTTCGGCGTCACCTCGTTCAAGGTCTACCTGATGTACAAGGGCGCCGCCGGCGCCGCCAAGGGCTTCACCGAGATCGACGACGGCCTGCTCTATCGCACGCTGCTGCAAGCCCGCCAGGTGCGCGGCGGCGTGGTCGGCGTCCATTGCGAGAACGTCGAGGTGATTCCGGTCTTCCGCGGCCCGCTGAAGGAGGCCGGCCGCGACGACCTCGCGGCGTGGGACGAGCAGAGCCCCGACTTCCTGGAGGCCGAGAACGTCAGCCGGGTGATCTATTTCGGCGCCAAGGCGGAGTGCCCGGTCAACATCGTGCATCTGTCGAGCGCCGAGGGGCTGGAGATCGTCCGCCGCCACCGGCTGTTCCACCGCAACCCGGTCACCATCGAGACCTGCGCGCACTATCTCTGCATGACCCGCGACGATCCTGCCGGCATCGTCGCCAAGGTCAACCCGCCGCTGCGCCGCAAGGCCGATTGCGATGCGCTGTGGGAGGGTGTGCGCGACGGCGCGGTCTTCACGGTCGGCTCCGACCATGTGCCACGCAAGCGCGCCACCAAGGGTCCCGACCTGTGGGGCGCCAGCGCCGGCTTCCCCGGTCTCGCCACCCTGCTGCCGCTCTTGATCGAGGACGGCCATTACGGCCGCGGCATTCCGCTCGAGCGCATCGCGGCGGTGACCAGCCTCAACGTGGCGAAGCTCTACGGGCTGCGCGGCAAGGGTGCGATCGCGGTCGGCAACGACGCCGATCTGGTCGTCGTCGACCCGCACACCATCCGCATGGTCGACCACGCCGAGCTGGCCTCGCATTCGGACTACACGCCCGTGCAGGGGCGCATGCTGCGTGGCTGGCCGGTCCACACGCTCTCGCGTGGCCGGCGCCTGCTGGCCGACGGCCGCCTCACCGAGGCGGCCCTGACCGCGCCCGCCGGCCGCTACCTGCGGCGCGGCTGACGCTTCGACGACACCCCCCGCGACACGAGGCGACACGAAAGGTCCGACATGAGCCAGACCCGGATTTGGGACAAGTTCCTCACCGAGCGTGACAAGAAGGTGCTGGCGGCGGCCGGCTACGGCAAGCGCGGCGGCTTCGGCACCCGGCCGGCGCTGTTCATCATCGACGTGCAGTACAATTTCTGCGGCGACAAGCCCGAGGACATTCTCGACGGCCTCAAGCAGTACCGTACCCATTGCGGCCGCGAAGCGTGGGACGCCGTCGCCCATATCGAGCCGCTGCTGCATCTCGCCCGCGAGAAGAACCTGCCGGTGTTCTACACCGAGAGCGCCCGCCGCAAGGACATGCTCGATTCCGGCGTGCAGGTCGGCAAGAGCCACCGCGGCACCGAGAAGACCTCGATCGAGGGCACCCACGCGACCCGCACGGTCGAGCCGATCGCGCCGCAGCCGCAGGACATCCTGATCGGCAAGCGCAAGCCGTCCAGCTTCTTCGGCACGATCTTCATGAGCCACCTCAACTTCCTCGACATCGACACGCTCATCCTGACGGGCTGCACGACGTCGGGCTGCCTGCGCGCCACCGCGGTCGACGCCTACTCGTACAACTTCAAGGTCGTCATCCCGGAGGAGTGCGCGTTCGATCGCTTCGAGGCGAGCCACGCCGTCAATCTGTTCGACCTGAACTGCAAGTACGCCGACGTGATCCCGAGCGCCGAGGTGGCGGACTATCTCGGCAAGCTGCCGGTCCGTGCCCCCTTCACGGTGGCGGCGGGCTGATCTCGCCCGATCACGGCGCGGCCGCCGCGTCACCGCCTCGCGCGGTCACGCGGCGGCGAGATCACGGATGCGGCGCAGATCGGCGACGAAGGCCGCATAAGCCTCGGCCTGGCGCGCCGCCTCCGGCAGACGCAGCAGATAGGACGGATGCACCGTGACGTAGCCGGGCCGGGTGCCGAACCGCACCGGACCGCGCTCGCGCAGCACCGACACCGGCCGGCCGGCGAGCGCCGTCGCGGCCGTCGCCCCGAGCGCCACCACGAGACGCGGCGTCAGCGCCGCAAGCTCGCGATCGAGCCACCAGCGGCACGCCGTCACCTCCGCCGCGTTCGGCGTCTTGTGGAGGCGCCGTTTGCCCCGCGGCTCGTACTTGAAGTGCTTCACCGCGTTGGTGAGATAGAGAGCCCCCCGATCGAGCCCCGCTTCCGCGAGCGCGCGATCGAGAAGCTGGCCGGCCGGGCCGACGAAGGGCGCCCCCGCGAGATCCTCCTGGTCGCCCGGCTGCTCGCCGACCAGCACCACCGCCGCATGCTTCGGCCCCGTCCCGCACACCGCCTGCGTGGCCGGCCCGTGCAGCGGGCAGCGCCGGCAGGCCGCGATCTCGGCCCGCAGGGCGTCGAGCGATGGGCCGGGCGGCACCGCGGTGGCCGGCGGCACGTCCGGCCTCTGCATCCCGACCGCCGCCCCCTGCGCCGCCACGGCCTGCGCGAAGCGCGGCGGCGGATCGGGCGCCGCGGCCCGCATGGCGGCGACGCGCCGGCCGGCTTCCGCCACCATGGCGGGGATCTGCGTCGTCTCCGGCATGGTGGCCCAGAAGTGCCGCGGCATCTCGCTCCGCATGGCGGCGAGGCGGAGGCGGGCCGGGTTGAAGGTCGCGCGGTAATAAGCGAGCCACAGCTCGTCGAGCACCGCGTCGGCGGCCTGCGGCGGCTTCTCGACCGGCGGACCGAAGCGCAACACGCAGTCGTGCCAAGCGGCGGTGCCGGTCGGCGTCGCGATCAGCCAGTCCATGCCGGCGAAGCGATCGACGAAGAACGGCGCCGCGCGCCGCAGAACGTAATGCTGCGGCTCGAACCAGGCGACCGAGACGCTGCGCCCGTCCCTCTCGCAGGGCCGGAAGCGCAGGAAGGCATGCATCTTGTGGATGTCGCGGCGGACCGCGTGGGCATAGCCGGCGAGGCGCGCCACCGCCGGGTCGGCCGGATTGGCGGCGAGGCCGCGGGCGCCCTGCACGATCCGCCACAGCACGTCGTAGAGCAGCGCGAAGCGATCGGCGGCGCGGTGGCAGATCGCGTCGTGCAGAAGCTCCGCATAGGCGCGCGGCACCGCGATCTCGGGGAGCGCTTCCACGGCGGGCGGCGGCGGGAACAGCGAGGGTGCGTCGGGCGGCACGAAGGCGACGTCGCGCGGCGCCAGCACCGCGGCGAGGCAGCCACGGGCCGCCTCACGAAAGGCCGCCTCGTCGGCGTCGGGGGGAAGCCGGACCGCGTACATGGTCAGCCGAACAGGTCGAGCTGCACCGGCCGCGGCGCCGGGGCGAGACGGCGACGCAGATGCGCCTCGTCGAGCAGCGCGGTCGGCCGCCAGTCGGCGGTGACGATGAAGGGCCGCGCCCGCGTCACGCCGCCGCCCGACAGCCGCGCCACGTCGGCGAGCCGCAGCCCACCGCTGCGCCGCGCCACCAGGATGCGCTCGACCGCGCGAACGCCGAGCCCCGGCACCCGCAGCAGCAGCTCGCGCGGCGCCCGGTTGACGTCGACCGGGAAGCGGCCGCGCTCCGCCAGCGCCCAGGCGAGCTTCGGGTCGATGGCGCTGTCCAGCATGCCGGCGGGCGCCGCGGCGGCCAGCTCCGGCAGCGCGAAGCCGTAGAAGCGCAGCAGCCAGTCGGCCTGATACAGCCGGTGCTCGCGCACGAGCGGCGTCGCCGCCTGCGGCAGCCCGGCCGAGGGATGGCCGGTGGGGCTGAACGCCGCGTAGTACACGCGCTTGAGCGCATAGGAGGCGTAGAGCGACGTGGCGGTGCCGAGGATCGTGAGATCGTCGGCGCGGTCGGCCCCGACGATGATCTGGGTCGACTGGCCGGCCGGCGCGAAGCGCGGCGGCGGCGCCTTACCGATCACGCCCGGCCCGCGGCGGCGCGCCGTCGCTGCGTCCTCGATCAGCGTGCGAGTGGTGGCGAGTCCCGCCTTGATGCGGCCGGCGCTCTTCTCGGGCGCATAGGCGGCGAGCGACGCATCGCTCGGCAGCTCGACATTGAGCGACAGCCGGTCGGCCCAGCGGCCGGCCTCGGTCAGCAGCGCCGCGCTCGCCCCCGGGATGGTCTTGAGATGGATGTAGCCGCGAAAGCCGTGCGCGGTGCGCAGCGTCTTCGCCACCCGCACCAGGTCCGCCATGGTGTCGTCCTCGCTGCGGGCGATGCCGGACGACAGGAACAGCCCCTCGATGCAGTTGCGGCGGTAGAGATCGAGGGTGAGCCGCACCACCTCGTCGACCGAGAAGCGGGCGCGCTCGACCGTGCTGGAGCGGCGGCTGACGCAATAGGCGCAATCGTAGCGGCAGAAATTGGTGAGCAGGATCTTCAGCAGCGACACGCAGCGGCCGTCCGGCGTGTAGGCGTGGCAGAGGCCCATTCCGTCGGTGGAGCCCAGCCCGCCGCTCCGCGACGTCCGCCGCGTCCCGCCCGAGGAGGCGCAGGAGGCATCGTACTTGGCCGCATCGGCCAGGATTTCGAGCTTTTGCAGGAGTGTCCGCGGCATCACCGGCACCGTGTGTTCTTGTTATGTTCTTTGTATGGCGAGCAGGCCGGGCGCGCAAGCCCGGGGTGCAGCTCTCCGGCCGGTTGGAGCGCCAGGCCAGCGGCCCGGGCGGAACGCTGTCAACCGCCTCGTATCGGGTTGATGGCGCGTCTGTTTCCCGATGAGCGCCGCTCATCCGGAGACGAATGTCCCGCGTTTGCCGGCGGGCTTCGGGCGGTGTCGGATGCACCCCCGTCGGCCTGCGCCGGCCGCGAGGGATGCGAGATGCTCCGTCGATTGAGTCGCCTTCTCCTGGCCTGGCTGGCCCGCCCGAGCAGCGAGGCCGTCGATCGACGCATCGGCGTCCTGCTGGAGCGGCGCGGCTTCCGCTTCGACGACGCTTTCGAGCGCGAGATCGAGCGCGACGTGCTGGCCACAGCTCCACGATGCTGGCACGGGCCGCCGCCGTGATGACCGCCCGCCGTCCACTGCGGCCGAAGCGGGGACGAGGCGGACGCCTTGGTATACTGATCAGTGAATGGACGCGGTTCGGCCCCGACGGCAGAGTCGGGGCCGCGCGCCCTCGGCGAGTCCGGTCGGGCGCGACGGCCTCGGCCTCCGCCGCGGCGACTCGGGTCCATGGTTCGCAACCTGCCGCCACTCAGCGCGCTGGAGGTGTTCGAGGCCGCCGCGCGGCGGCTGAGCTTCAAGCGCGCCGCCGAGGATCTCGGCGTGACGCCGAGCGCCGTCAGTCATGCGGTGCAGGGCCTGGAGGTCCGGCTCGGTCTGCGGCTGTTCCACCGCGACCAGCACGGCCTGCGGCTGTCGGCAGCCGGTGGCGCCTACCTGCCGCAGGTCAGCGCGGCGCTGGCGGCGCTCGCGCAGGCCACCGACCAGGCGACCGGCCGCCGGCCCGGCGGCGCGGTGTCGATCACCATCGCGCCGACCTTCGCGTCGCACTGGCTGGTGCCGCGGCTCGCCCGCTTCGCGGCGCGCCGCCCCGACATCGCGATCGCGCTCGACACCTCGCGGCAGGTGGTCGACCTGGCGCGTGAAGGCATCGATCTCGCCATCCGGCTGAGCGAGGCGCGGACGACGCGGGGACGCTGGACCCGGCTGATGGGCGAGACGCTGGTGCCGGTCTGCGCGCCGGCGCTCGCGACGTCGCTCGGCGAGACCGGGTGGCCCGACCTGCTGCGGCGGGCACCGCTGCTGCACGTCACCACCACCTCGGCCGATTGGGACGCCTACCTGGCGGCGACCGGAACACCGCGCGGGCGGCTCGGGGCCGGCCTGCGGGTCGATTCGATCCAGATGGCGTTCGAGGCCGCGGCGCGCGGTCTCGGCATCGCGCTCGGCCGTCATCCGCTGGTCGATCATCATCTGGCGGAAGGTCGCCTGGTGGCGCTACCGGCTCCGCGCGTGCCGGCTCCCACCGCCTACTGGCTGGTGGACGGCGGCGCCGCCGCCGAGCGGCCCGCGGCGCGCAGCTTCCGCATCTGGCTCGTCGCCGAGGCGCGGGCAGCCGCGAGCGCCTTGCCCGGCCGCCGCTGATCGCCAGCCGTGGACGAACGGCGCGTCGGCCGCGTCCCGATTTGCACGCCACCGAGGTGCACGGTAACGTCCTGCCGTTCGCCGGGCGTCGCGCCCGGCCCGCAGGTGCCGCATGAGAGTCCTTCGCCACCGGATCGTGCTCGCGACCACGGCCCCCATCGAGATCGTCGACGTGACCGAGCCGGTGCGCGCCTTCGTGACGGCGAGCGGCGTCCGCGACGGCCTCCTGACGGTGACGTCGCTGCACACCACGGCGCGCGTCAACGTCAACGAGCGGGAGCCGCAGCTCCAGCGCGACATGGTGACGTTCCTGAAGCGCTTCGTGCCGCGCGACGGCGACTGGCTGCACAATCTCTCGACCGTCGACGGGCGCGACAACGCCCATTCCCACCTGCTCGGCCTGTTCGTCAACGCCGCCGAGACCATCCCGGTCGCCGACGGCGCCCTGGTGATGGGCGAGTGGCAATCCATCTTCTTCGTCGAGCTCGACGGCCCGCGCGACAAGCGCGCTCTCGAGCTCCAGCTCATCGGAAGCGACTGACACCGTGACGCCGGACGACATCGCGGGCTTCTTCGCCACGCGCCGGGACCTCGATCCCGAAGCCTATCTCGAGCTCGTCTTCGACTTCGAATGCAGCGGCGATCCGCGCGCCGCCGCCGCGCATCTGTGCAGCGAGCAGTCGACCGCCCAGTGGTCCCGCGTCGGCATCGACGAGGACTTCCGGCCGCGCTTCGCCGCCAAGGTGCTGGAGCTGGACGCGACGCCGCGGCCGCGCTTCAGCATCCCGGTCGACGGCGTGCCGGAGACGAACGTCCATGCCTGCCGCGCCGTGATCGCACATCCGCACGGCAATTTCGGCCCGCGCATCCCGAACCTCCTGTCGGCGGTGTGCGGCGAGGGCGTGTTCTTCGCTCCCGGCATCCCGCTCATCCGGCTCCAGGACATCCGCTTTCCCGCCTCGTTCCTGGCCGCCTTCGAGGGGCCGCGCTTCGGCGTCGCCGGCCTGCGCGAGCGGCTGCGGGCCTACGACCGGCCGATCTTCTTCGGCGTCATCAAGCCCAATATCGGGCTGCCGGCGGAGCCCTTCGCGGAGCTCGGCTATCAGGGCTGGCGCGGCGGGCTCGACATCGCCAAGGACGACGAGATGCTGGCGGACGCGCCGTGGTGCCCGCTCGCCGAGCGCGCCGCGCTGCTCGGCGCCGCCTGCCGGCGCGCCGCCGAGGAGACCGGCGAGCCGAAGATCTATCTCGCCAACATCACCGACGAGGTCGACCGCCTGGTGGCGCTGCACGACACCGCGGTGGCGGCGGGCGCCGGCGCCGTGATGGTCAACACCATGCCGACCGGGCTGAGCGCCGTGCGGATGCTGCGCCGGCACGTCCGCGTCCCGCTGGTGGCGCATTTCCCGTTCATCGCGGCGTTCGGCCGCCTGGCGGCTTATGGTGTCCACTCGCGGGTGATCACCCGCCTGCAACGCCTCGCCGGCTACGACGTCGTCATCATGCCGGGCTTCGGGCCGCGGATGATGACGCCGGAAGCCGAGGTGCTGGACTGCGTGCGCGCCTGCCTGGAGCCGATGGGCCCGATCAAGCCGTGCCTGCCGGTGCCGGGCGGCAGCGACTCGGCCGCCACGCTGGAGACCGTGCATCGCAAGATCGGTAGCACCGATTTCGGCTTCGTGCCTGGCCGCGGCGTGTTCGGACATCCGGGCGGCCCGGCTGCCGGAGCGACGAGCCTGCGCCAGGCGTGGGAGGCGATCGCCGGTGGCATCCCGGTGGCGGAGCACGCGACGCACCATGCCGAGCTGGCCGCCGCGCTCGCGGCGTTCGGGCCGCGCCGCTGAGGCGACCGCGCTCGTTGCGCCGTCGGCCGTCGCGGGCGGTCAGCCCTCGCGGGCGTCAGCCTTCAAGATCTTGGAGGCGGCGCTTCAGGCGCTCGTTCTCGGCCTTCAGGCGGCGCAGGCGCTCCTCCGGAAACTCCGAGCGAGCCGGCGGCGGCGCGTGGCGCGTGACGATCTCGACCCCGAGCGCGGTGTCGCGGCGCCAGCGGGTGCGCACCCGGCAGGTTTCGCCGGTCTTGGCGATGGCGAGATCGAAGCTGTCCGGGACGCGCGCGGCGCCATCGACGAACAGCAGCGCGCCGGTGTCGGAGCGGTCGCGCACGATGCAGTCGGCGCTGAGCCGCTGTTGCGAGAAGGTGAGCCGGCCGCCCAGATAGGAGGGCTCCCGGGTCGTCTTCCGGCGGTCGGCCCCCTGCTCCGGTGCTTGCTCCGGTCGCTGACCCGCATCCTGCTCCGTCATGGCGCACCTCCCGAGGAGCCGCCAGTGTGGGCGAGCGCCGGACCGCCCGCAATCGAAGCTTGTCATGAACCTTAATGCCGCTGGCGCGGCCGGGACGAACTCAGTCGCGCTCGTCCAGGCGGCGGCGCAGCGAGGCGTTGGCCTGCTCCAGCTCACGGACGCGACGCGCCATGGCGAGCGAGATCGGCGGCTCGGGAACCGCGGCCGCCCGCACCACCTCGACCCCCATGGCCTCGGGGCTGCGCCAGCGCGACCGCACCCGCATCTCGATCGACTTTCGCGGGATCGCGAGATCGAACTCGTCGGGCAGGAAGGCGCCGTTATGGACGGCGAGCCGGAAACCGCCGGCCGAGGCATTGCGGACGATGCAGTCGACCGTCGCGAAGCGGTTCGCGAAGCTGATGCGGCCCCTGTAATACGAGGGCCATCGCGGCTCTCTCCGACGCTCCATCGTGATCCCCCCAGATCTCGACTCTAATACCGGACGAACCTAGACCCGCACGGCGTGGTTGCAAGTCCATGGTAATTGAATGGTTAATGCCGCGCAGGGCCGCGCGTCCATCTTGTTCCTGGGATGGCAGGGGCGGGTCGGGGCCTGCGGCCACCGGCCACGACGAAGGTCCCGGGTTGAGGCCCGGAGTTCCGGTCCGGACGGCCGGGTCCGTCACCGCCGAAGCGGCCCCGCAGATCACCCCCGCCTCGCAGGTCCGCGGGGGTGCCGCTGAATGCCTCATCGATTCAATATCATAACGTCTTCCGCGGGGCGCCTCTCAGGGCGCCGGAAAGGCCCGGTGGCAGCACCGCCTAGACACGACGCTTCGGCTTTTGCAACGATTTTGGGGTGGTCACGGACCGCTCCGGCAAACCGTTGATCATCCTCGCCCTTTGGCCATGCGTTCGAGTCGTGGCAGCCGGCCAATATCCGAATTCAAATTCATTCTTTCGCACCCCGGATTTCGGTGCTTCGATTTCGGGGATCACAACATCTGGCCCCTCCGCCGGCGCCATTCCGGAGGGGCTTCACGGGACCACGAATATGGCACACTTCGCCTCCAGAGAGGGGGGCGGAACGGACCACGATGACCCTGCGCGCCATGCTCTATCGTCGCCCCAGCGAGCCCCACGCCATCGAGGTGGTGGTGGATCGCTCGATCTACCTGATCCGCCTGCGGCGGCATCGGCAGGCGCGCCGCTACACCCTGCGGGTCCAGGCCGCCACCCGGGACGTGGTGCTGACGATGCCGCCGCGCGGCACCGTCAAGGAGGCGCGCGACTTCGCCGAGCGGCACAGCGGCTGGATCGCCGCCCGCATGGGGCGGCTGCCGAAGCCGGCCCCGTTCGCGCCCGGCACCGTGCTGCCGCTGCGCGGCACGCCGCACAGAATCGTCCATCGCCGCGGCGTCCGCGGCACCGTCTGGACCGAGACCGACGGCCATGGCGACAAGCTTCTCTGCGTCGCCGGCGAGCCGGAGCATCTGGAGCGCCGCGTCACCGACTTCCTGCGCCGCGAGGCCAAGCGCGACGTCGAGGTGGCGGCCCGCCACTACGCCGAGCAGATCGGCGTCAAGATCAAGCGCATCGCCATCCGCGACCAGACCAGCCGCTGGGGCTCGTGCTCGACCACCGGAGCGCTGTCGTTCTCGTGGCGGCTGGTGCTGGCGCCGCGCTACGTGCTCGACTATCTGGCCGCCCACGAGGTGGCGCATCTGGTCGAGATGAACCACTCGTCGCGGTTCTGGCGGCTGCTGCTCAGGCTGTGCCCCGACATGCGGCGTGCCAAGGTGTGGCTCGACGTCCATGGCGCCGACCTGCACCGCTACGGCGCCCGCAAGGACGAGCCCGCCACGCGCCGCCGTCCGCCGGAGGCGTGACACCCCCGCCAGAAGCGTCACGGTCCGCTCCCGAAGCGTGACGACGCCGGACGCCGTCTCGGCTCCGCCGCGGCCTCGACAGGCCGCGTCACGCAGGCTACATCCCCGCTCGGCACGATGCTGCGGGTGAAGCCGGCGCCACCGGCGACCCGCCCGGTCTGCGGCCCCGCCAACGCGCGTCGGGGTCGCCCGTCGCGTCGTTCGCGCCCACGGCGCCGGACGACCTTCGCTGCGCGCCCCGCAAAGCGCATCGCACGCCGCCGCCGCTCCGGTCGGGCTCGCGCGCCCGTCGTCCCGAAAAGACGAACGGCTATACCTATGCTTCGCCCCTACACGTTCGCCCTCACCACCCTGCTGGCCGTGCTGACTGCGCTCGGCCCGCTCGCCATGGATCTCTACCTGCCGTCCTTCCCGGCGATCGCCGCGACCTTCGGGACGACGCCGTCGCAGGTGCAGCTCACCATCTCCTGCTACATGATCGGCTTCGCGGTCGGGCAGCTGTTCTTCGGCCCGGTGTCGGATCGCCACGGCCGCAAGCCGGTGCTCTCATTCGCGCTCGTGGTGTTCTGCCTCGGCACCCTCGCCTGCGCGGTCGCCCCGTCGATCGGCACGCTGATCGCGGCCCGCACCCTGCAAGGGGCCGGCGCGTCCGGCGTCATCGTGCTGGCCCGCGCCGTGGTGCGCGATCTCTACGACGGGACGCGCGCCGCCCGCGAGATGTCGCTGATGGCGGCCATCATGGGCATCGTGCCGATCCTGGCGCCGCTGGTCGGCGGCGTGCTGGAGGAGTGGCTCGGCTGGCGCGCCGGCTTCGTGCTGATCCTCGCGGCCGGGGTCGCCGCCATGGGGGTGGTGCGCCGGCTGCTGCCGGAGACGGTGCGCCCCTCGGCCCCCGGCCGGAACCTGCTGCGCGAGTCGCTCGCCTCCTTCGCGGTGATCGGCCGCAACCGGGCGTTCCTGGCCAATCTCGGCATCGCGACCGCGAGCTTCGCGGGCCTGTTCGCCTACATCTCCGGCTCGCCCTTCGTGATGCAGGACGTCTATGGGCTGACACCGACCGGCTTCGGCGTGTTCTACGGCGTCACCAGCCTCGGCTTCATCGGCGGCACCCTGATGGCGGCCCATCTCGTCATGCGGATCGGCCAGGAGCGCGTCGTCGCGCTCGGGGCCGTCGGGCTTTTGGCCGGCGGCCTCGGCACGATCGTGGCGGTGGCGGTCGCGCCGACGTCGCTGCTCGCGCTCGCGGTGGCCCTCACGGTGTTCCTGGCCGGGTTCGGGGCCGCGATGCCGCAGGCGCTCGCCGGCACCCTCCAGCCCTTTCCGGAGCGCGCCGGCGCCGCCTCCTCGCTGGTCGGCGCCGTGCAGCAGTCCGGCGGCGCCGCGGTGGGCGCCGTGGTCGGCCTGGCGATCGGCCGGACCGCCTGGCCGATGGTCATCGCCATCGCGGCGACCGGCGTGGCGAGCTTCGTGATCTGGGCGACCACCCGGCGCGTCCGCGCCGGCGCGGCGCGACGCTGAACCAGCAGCGCGCCGCCGAGACGCAGGCGCATCAGCGCCCGCCCAGCCGATCGAGGAACCAGCCGTCGAGCCCGGCCGCCGCGGCCGGGCGCACCGGCGCGCCGCCGATCGAACCGACCGGGCCGCTCGGCGGCGGCGCCAGCGCGGGCGGCGGGCCGGCGCTCGACGCCGGCATCGTGGCGCCGCCGGGCGCACCGGCGACCGGCGCACCGGACAGCACCGGCGGACTCGGGATCGGCCCGGACAGGCCGGGCAGGTCCACCACCGGGACGCCCGAATGGGCGCTGCGCATGAACCGGCTCCATGCCTCCACGGGCGGGCCGCCGCCGGTCATCTTGCGGGTGGGGGAGGAGTCGTCGTTGCCGAGCCACACGCCGGTGACGAGATAGCCGGTGTAGCCGACGAACCAGCCGTCGCGGAAATCCTGGCTGGTGCCGGTCTTGCCCGCCACCGGCCAGCCCGGCAGGGCAGCGTTGCGGGCCGTGCCGACCCGGATGGTCTCGCGCATCATCTGGTTCATCATCGCCACAGAGGCCGGCTCGATCACCCGGCCGAGCGTCGACGACGGCCGCGCATAGATCACCTTGCCCTTGGGGCTGCGCACCCGCTCGACGACGTGCGGCACCGTGGCGAGGCCGCCATTGGCGAACGGCGTGTAGGCGTCGACCAGCTCCAGGAGCGAGGTCTCCGAGGTGCCGAGCGCCAGCGACGCATTGGGCTCCAGCTTGGAGGCGATGCCGAGCCGATAGGCGGTCTTCATCACCGCGGTCGGCCCGAACTCGAGGGTCAGCCGCACCGAGACCGTGTTGAGCGAATGGGCGAGCGCCTGGGTCAGCGTCACCGGGCCGTGGTACTCGCGCGTGTAGTTCTCCGGCTTCCAGCCCTTGACGGCGATCGGCTTGTCGTCGCGCAGCGTGTCGGGCCGCAGGCCGCGCTCGATGGCGGTGAGATAGATGAACGGCTTGAACGCCGAGCCGGGCTGCCGCTTGGCCGCCACCGCGCGGTTGAACTGGCTCTCCTGATAGTTCCGGCCGCCGACCAGCGCCCGCACGGCGCCCTCCGGCGTCATGGCGACGAGCGCCCCCTGCTGGACGCCGAACCGCTCGCCGCGCTGCGCCAGGGTGTCGATCAGGGCGCGCTCGGCGAGAATCTGGAGCGCCGGGTCGACGGTGGTCTCCACCACCAGGTCGTCCTCGACCTGGCCGACGATGTCGTTGACCACGTCCATCACCCAGTCGGCGACGTAGCCGGCCGAGCCGCCGCCCGGCTTCACCACCCGCGGCGGGTCCGCCAGCGCGGCCTTGATGGTCGCATCCGGCACCATGCCCTCCTCGGCCATGGCGGCGAGCACGAGCTGGGCGCGGCGCTCGGCACCGCCGTAGTTGCGGGTGGGCGCGAGCCGCGACGGCGACTTGACCAGACCGGCGAGCAGCGCCGCCTCGCCGACCGAGACCTCGCGGGCCGACTTGCCGAAGTAGCGCTGCGCCGCCGCCTCGACCCCGTAGGCCCCCGAGCCGAAATAGACGCGGTTCAGGTAGAGCTCGAGGATCTCACGCTTGGAGAACTTCTGCTCCAGCCACACCGCCAGCATCGCCTCCTCGAGCTTGCGCATCAGCGTGCGCTCGGGGCGCAGGAACAGGTTCTTGGCGAGTTGCTGGGTGATCGACGAGCCGCCCTGGGCGATGCCGCGGCGGGTGACGTTGGCCCAGGCGGCGCGGGCGAGGCCGATCACGTCGAGCCCGAAATGCGTGTAGAAGCGTCGGTCCTCGATGGCGATGAAGGCGTTCGGCAGATGCGCCGGCATCTCCTTGAGGGCGATGGCGGAGCCGCCCATGTCGCCGCGGCTGGCCATGAGGGTGCCGTCCATGCCGACGATCTGGACGGTCGGCGGCCGCTTCGGCACCTCCAGGGTGTGGACCGGCGGCAGATGCAGCGCCACCCAGGCGAACAGGCCGCCGGCCGCCACCACGGCCCACAGGCCGGCGACCGCCATCCAGTAGACGCCGCGGCCGAGGAGCGAGCCCTTGCGGGCCTTGGCCTTGCCGCCCTTGCGCGGGCGCGCCGCACCGCCCTTGCGGGCGGCCGTGCTCCGGCCCCCACCGCCGCCGCCCCGCTTGGTCTCGGATGCCTGCGGCATCGGCGTGCCCCCGTCGATGTCGTCGTCGCGCCGTCGCTTCGCCGGCCGCGGAATCCCGACCTGGGCGTCCTCGTCGACGATGATGACGGGGGGCTTGCCGCGGCGCGGCTCGCCACGCTCCGGCGGCCGCACCTCGGGGGCGCGGCGCTCGCCGGCGCGGCCATCGCCGCCACGGCTGTCGCCGCCCTTCTGGGCGGCCGGGCCGGAATCGCGCGATCGTTTGGGCGGCGCCATGTCCCTCCCCGGCCGGACCGCAGGCGCGATCCCGTGTCGCCGGCGTCGCCCCCGCGGCGCCGGCCTGTCCCGGCGCGAGCGTAGCGGCGCGGCGTTTAAGCCGGGGTTAAGTCGGCCACAACCCGAGGATGATTAATGTCGGGGCTTGAACATCATCGCGCGAGTCGCGATGGTTAGCCCGCCATGGATTCGGAGGCTCGGGGCACGACCGCATCGCTGCCGCCACCCGCCCTGCGGGCGGCCGACGTCGCCGCCTTCGTCCATGGGATTCCGGCCGGCTCGGTTCGTGCGCTGGGCGGGCTCGATCCGGGCTCCCTGCGGGTTCTGCTCGACGACACCGCGCCGCCGACCGGCCGCCGGGCCCTGTTCGTGCCGCTGATGCGGCCTGGTCCCGCCACCGCCCTGGTCGAGCAGATCGCCGATCATCTCGCCGCGATGGCGCAGCGCCTGTGGCCCGTCTGGTTCGGCACCGTCGACTTCACCGATTGCGGCCGGGACGGGCTTGGTCGGGCGGCGGCAGCCGCCCGCATCGGCGCCGCCGCCGGCCGGACGCCGGGACTGCTGCTGCCGTGGGCCGAGCGGGCGGTGCGGCTCGCCCTCGGCGGCCATCCTCCCCGGGTCGACGGCACCCCGAAAGCGACCGAGATCGCGCAGCTCGCCCGCGTGAGTGGCCCCGACGGGCTGGTGCTGGTGGTGGATGCGGCGTCCCCCGGGCTGGCCGATGACCGCCTGGTGCGGGCGCTCGAATGGATCGCCGAGACGGCCGACCTGGCCGTGCTGACCCTGTTCCCGGAGCTTCCCGCCAGCCGCCCGCCGCTCGACCGCCTGCTGCACGACGCCCGGATGCTGGCCCCCGGGACCGCTGCGGGAGCCGGCGGCGCCGACACCGCGCTGCCCACCCGCGAGCCCGCCCGGGACGCCCCAGCATCCTGGCTGGCGCCGGTCTGCGGCATGCCGCACCCGCTGAGCGAGATCGAGCAGCGCATCGCCGCGCTGCTGGCCGCCGACCGCGAGCTGTCGACGCTGTTCCGCTTCAACCACCCGGTCCGCACGGTGCGGGGCTCGACCTACCGGGTCGATCTCGTCTGGCTCGACGGCCGGCTCGCCGTCGAGCTGGACGGCGACGAGCACGCGCTGCGGCGCAAGTTCATCGACGACCGCCACCGCGACTACGAGCTGACGCTCAGCGGCTTCACGGTGCTGCGGCTCGCCAATGCCGAGATCGAGCAGGATTTCGGCCGCGCCATCGAGAAGATCCGCGATCTGGTGGGCTTGTGCCGGTCGCGCCGGGGAACGGAGGGGACGACGTGACGAAGACGACGCTCAGCCCGAGACAGACGCTGATCGTGTGGGGCCTCCTGGTCCGTGACGGTGGCGTGCAGTTCCAGAAGGACATCCGCCCCGAGCCGTCACCGGCCGACCGCAGGGCGCTGGAGGCCGCCCGCCTGATCACGGTCGGCAAGCGGACCCGGCAGGGAATCCCGATCGCGCTGACCGATCATGCCTGGAGCTGGGCCGCCGACAACCTCGGCACGGCGCTGACGATCAACACCAACGCCGGCACCGCGATTCTCCAGGGATGGCTCACCAGGCTCGACGCCTATATGCGGGCCCAGAACGTGGCGCTCGCCGACATTCTCGGGCCGCAGCGGCCCCGTCGCAGCGACGACGAGACGCCCGCCGAGACGCCATCCGCGCCGCCGCCATCCGCACGTCCCGCCGATCAGGCATCGCGCGCCCGAATCCGGGCCGCCTGCCTCGACCTCGCCGGCGGCGCGCTCAACACCCTTCCTGGCGCTGCGCGACATGGCACAGCGCATGCCGCCCGGCTTCGAGACGTGGCTGCGCCAGCGCCGACCGCTGTTCGACACCACGTTCTTCAAGGTGGCCGGCCTGTGCCCGCCGCCGTTCCTGGACCGACCGCAACCAGCGCAACCAGCGCAACCGACGCAACCGGCGCAACCGGACCGACCAGCGGCACCGGCGCCTGCCGCAGCCCCACCCGAGGATACGGGCGCCGCAGTCGCGCCGAAGCCGACGCCGCAGACCGCTGCGGCGGACGCGCCGGCCGCGACCCCGCCGGCCGCGCCGGCCGAGGCCCGATCGATTCCGATCGGCCGGCGCCACGAGCGCGGCGTCGACGGCGAGGCCGTGTCGCTCGCCGCCGATCTCTTGCCACGCCACGTCGCCATCCTGGCCGGCTCCGGCTCCGGCAAGACGGTGCTGCTGCGCCGGCTGGTGGAGGAGGCGGCGCTCCTCGGCATTCCGGCGATCGTGCTCGATCCCAACAACGACCTGTCGCGTCTCGGCGAGCCGTGGCCAGTGACGCCCGACGGCTTCACGGTCGACGACGAGGCGAAGGCGGCGCGCTACATCGGGACCACCGAGGTGGTGATCTGGACGCCGGGGCGCAGCGCCGGCAATCCGGTCTCGCTCGCCCTGCTGCCCGACTTCGCCGCCATCGGCGACGACCGCGACGAGATCGACCAGGCGGTCGAGATGGCGCGGGCGACGCTGGAGCCGTTCGTTGCCGCGACCGGCACGAGCGCCCGCCTCAAGACGGGCGTGCTCAGCGCCGCGCTGCGCCGCTTCGCCGAGCGGGGCGGCGGCCCGCTCGCGGATCTGGTGCGGCTGCTCGAGGATCTGCCCGAGGGCATCAGCCAGGTCAGCAAGGCCGGCAAGCTCGCCGCCGACATGGCCGACCAGCTCCATGCCGCGACCGAGAGTAATCCGCTGCTGCGTGCCGGCGCCACCAGCCTCGATCCGGCGGTGCTGTTCGAGAGCCCGCGCGGCCACACCCGCATCTCGGTCGTCAACCTGGCGGGCCTGGCGAGCGACGCCGCCCGCGACGCCTTCGTCAACCAGCTCCAGATGACGCTGTTCACCTGGATCAAGCGCCGCCCGAGCGCGAGCGGCCGCCTCTACGTGCTCGACGAGGCGCAGAACTTCGTGCCCTCGCAGGCCGGCACCGCCTGCAAGGCGAGCGCCCTGTCGCTCGTCGCCCAGGCCCGCAAGTACGGCCTCGGCATGGTGCTGGCGACCCAGACCCCGAAGGGCATCGACAACCGCATCGTGTCGAACTGCACGACGCATTTCTACGGCCGCATGGCGTCGCCCGCGACCATCGAGGCGACGCGCGAGCTGATGGCCGCCAAGGGCGGCGCCGCCGACGACATCGGGCGGCTCGGGCGCGGCGAGTTCTGGTTCTCGACCGAGGGGCTGCGGCGGCCCGTGAAGATCCGCACGCCGCTCTGCCTCAGCCATCACCCGGCGAACCCACCGACCGCGGAGGACATCCTGACGATGGCGCGCACGCACGCGCCGTGATCACGCGCCGTGATCGGCGAAGGCTCCGCGGCGCGGTGACCGATCGACCGCGCAGGCGACGGAGGTAGCCTCACGCCTCGCTGTCGAACACAGGCGGACTCCCGGCGCGATCGCGCGCGGCGGGGCTCCGCATGCGACAATCGCGCCGCGGACGTTCGCGCGGCGGGAGTTGCCGGCCGATCGGCCGCCGCTTAAGTTCGGGGCTTGTCCTTATCCCGAGACTGCGATGTCCACGCCCGCCGTCGCTCCGCACGAGCCTCTGACCCACGACGCCTTCCTGAGACGGCTGATCCGGGAGCTGACCGGGACGTTGCAGGATGTCGTTGGTCTCGAGGAGGCGTCCGGCTACATCAGCACAGTCGGCGCCGTGATGGGCGAGCACATCGACCAGCAATACCGGCTGGCGCTCGCGGTCGATCGGCTCAACCGCGAGCAGGTCACCACGGTTCTCGTCGATCTCAAGCGCCGCATCGACGGCGACTTCTTCGTCATCGAGGAGAGCGAGGACCGCATCGTGCTCGGCAACCGCCGTTGCCCGTTCGGCGACGCGGTGCGCGATCGTCCGTCCCTCTGCATGATGACCTCGAACGTGTTCGGCTTCATCGCGGCCCAGAATCTCGGCTATGCGGCGGTCGACTTGCAGCAGACCATCGCGGCCGGGCATCCGACCTGCCGGGTGGTGGTATCGCTCAAGCCGGCCGCTCATCCCTCCCCCGCCCTGCGCGAATACTTCCAACGCGATGACATGCTCGGCTGACGTCCGATCGCTGTTCGACGCGATCTCGGGTCCGGCCTTCCTGGTCTCCGCGCGAGGCCGCATCGCGGCCGCCAATCGCGCCGCCGTGGCGCTGCTCGGCCGCGACCCGGCCGGCGACGAGGTGGCGGTGCTCGATCCCGACGATCCCGCCGGGGTGCGCACCTTCGTGTGGCGCGCCTCGGGCTCCACGCAGCCCACCCTGGGGCGACTGCGGCCGAAGGTGCCGGACGGGCCCGTGCGGGTGCTGCGCTGCCACGGCCAGCGTCTCGCATCGGCCGCGACGGACGACGCGCGCAACGTCCTGATCCAGTGCGTCGCCATCGAGGAACGTTTCACGGCGCTCGCCGACCGCGTCCGCGAGCTCAATGCCGAGGTGCGCCGACGGCGGCACATTCAGGCGGTGCTGGAAGAGTCGCTGCGCGAGCGCGACCTTCTGATGCGCGAGCTGCATCACCGGGTGAAGAACAACCTCCAGGTCGTCTCCGGCCTGCTGTCGGCGGCCTGCGCCGAGACCGGCTCCGAGGATGCGCGCGTGGCGCTGCGCGACGCCGCCGCCCGGGTCGGTGCGATCGCCACCGTTCAGCATGTGCTCTATGCCCACGAGCAAGCCGACACGGTGCGGGCCGACAAGATCGTCGAGCGACTGATCGAGTCGTTGCGCGCCGGCGGCACCCTGGAGGGGTGCCGGCCGACGCTGTCGCTCGCCGAGGTGGCGCTGCCCATCGAGGCGGCGGCGCCGCTCGCCCTCATCCTCAACGAGCTCGTCACCAACGCCGCCAAGCACGGCCGCCGCGACGGCGCGCCGGTCGCGATCCATATCGGCTTGGCGAAGACCGACGGCGAGACGATCCTGTCCATCGCCGACGACGGGCCGGGCTTCGACCTCACCCACACGCGCAAGCGCGCCTCCGGCCTCGGACTGGTACGCGGGCTGTTGCGACAGATCGGCGGACGGATCGAGGTGGCGAACCGTGACGGCGCCACCTGCACGATCCATCTGAGAACCCACCCGGACGAGGACGCCCAGGATGATCCGTCTCGCGCCTGACCGCCTCGCGTATCCGGCTCGGGCGAGTGCGCGCCTGCTCGCTCCCGACCGCGGCGGCGGCGCCATGGGCACCGGCCGGCCGCATCGCATCCAGATCGTCGAGGACGACTACTTCATCGGCATGCAGATCGAGGACGCCCTCGCGGCGGCCGGTTACGAGATCGTCGGCATCGCGCCGGACCGCCGCGAGGCGATCGCGCTCGCCGGTCGCGCGAGCCCGGATCTGGTGCTGATGGACATCCGGCTCGCCCGCGGCAGCGACGGCGTCGAGACGGCGATCGAGCTGCGGCGACGCTACGGGCTGCGCTGCGTCTTCGTCACCGCCCATGCGGACGCGGGCACACGCGCCCGGGCCGACCCGGCGCAGCCGCTCGGCTGGGTCACCAAGCCGTTCACGCCGGCGACGCTGGTGGGAATCGTGAAAGCCGCGCTGGCCGCCGGCGACGGCGGCGGGGTGACCTAGAGCGCAGTCCGATCCGACTGGAGCGGCCTCTGCTCTGGAGCGGAATCCGATCCAACTGGATCGTATTCCGCTCCAGAAGTCCTTGCATGATCGCATTTTCGACGGCGAACCGGAGTCCACTTCGCCGGACAATGCTCTAGTCTCGCCGCAGGTTCTTTCGCAGGGGTCAGCTCTCCAGCTCGGCGGCGGCCAGGGCCGCAACCGTGAGATCGACCCGGGCAGGATCGCCGTCGGCGAGATACCAAACCGCCGAAAGCCCGGTCCAGGCCAGAATCCATTCCAGCAATCGCACGCGATCGAGGCTGGCCGCCGCCGTGACGATCGTCAGGCGTCGGCGGAACCGCTCCGGCACCACCGCCACTGGCGGCTCCGGATAATCGAGATCCGGGTTGGTGAAGATGTTGGCGTAGTCGAAGCCGCGCTCGCCGATCCGGCTCTTTGGGTCGATGGCGAGGATGCCGCGCGGCCCGAAATCGAGCACGTTGCCGTGGTGCAGGTCGCCGTGCAGCACCACGATGTCGCGCGGCGCCGCGAGGAGCCGGCGCGCCGTGGCGGCGCCATGTCTCAGAAGATCGCGGCAATCGGCATCCGGCAGGCTGTCGGCGAGGCCGCCGGGCGCCACCGCTTGCTCCAGATCAACGAACAGGCGCGACAGCGGCGTCAGGCCGCTCGGCGGATGCGGCCGCGGGACATGCAGGCGAGCCGCGACATCGCAGAGAATGCGGCAGGCCGCATCGTCGTCACCGGATCGCGACAGGGTGACGAGGGCGTCCGGATCGGCCGCCCGCTCCATCAGCACCGCCTCCTCGTCGCGGGCGAGCACGCGGGCGGCGCCGTCGCCGTCCCACCACGCCATCACGGCGGCGCCGATGCGCTCCTCCGGATCGTGCGTCACCTTCAGCATGGCGGGGGCACCGCTCCACCGCACCGGCAACAGCCGGCTCGTCGGGGTGATGATCGCGGCACCCTCGGGCACCAGCGACCAGCGGCCGAGCCAAGGCTCGAAGCGAGCATCGTCGTCATCACGCATGGTCCCGGCGTGGCGCCTGAATTCGGCAGCAGGAAGACGAATGCTCACGACGACGGCGCTCATCGAGCTCGGCCGCATCCGACGGTGCCGCGGCACCGTGCCGCGTACTCTTGCGGTGACGCCGCGACCACCGCACAATCGCGGCTCCTCGTCCAACCCCGTCAGGGACGTGCCCCCGGCGTCGTCGACGCACGCACCCCAGAGATCCGCACTCTACGGCCTTCTGCCTGCGATCCAGCGCCGCGCCCGGCACGACCCACCGGACGACTCAACCCTCGGAGAGACGCATGCCCATGACAGCGATCAGATCGCTCCCGCCGCGCCCCGCCCAACGTCCCACCCCGCGCCTCGGCACCCTGCCGCTCGGCGCCGCGCTCGCGGCCGCGGCGCTCATGACCGCGCTGCCGGTCGATCGCGCCGGCGCGCAGAGCGCGCCAGCAAGTGCGCCGGGCAGCAACCAGCCGGTCTGCACCCTGGTCGCCACCGGCGGCACCATCGCCATGAAGATCGATCCGGTGAAGCAGGCGCCGGTGCCGGCGATCTCCGGCGACGATCTCCTCGCCACCGTGCCGGAGGTCGGCAAGTACGCCCGCATGGAGGTGAAGAACATCTCCAACGTTCCGTCCGGCTATATGGACCCGCCGCGCTGGGTGGCGCTCACCAAGGAGGTGACGGCGGCGCTGGAGCGGCCGGAGGTGTCGGGCGTCATCGTCTCGCACGGCACCGACACGCTGGAGGAGACGGCCTGGTGGCTCGACCTCACGGTCCAGTCCGACAAGCCGATCATCCTCATCGGGGCGCAGCGCAACGCCTCCGAGAAGGACTTCGACGGGCCGCGCAATCTCACCAATGCGGTGCGCATCTGCGTCGACGCGCAGGCCAAGGGCAAGGGCGCCATGATCGCCCTCAACGACCAGATCAATGCGGCGCGCGACGTCACCAAGGTTCACACCTCGGCGGTGGAGACGTTCCGCTCCGGTGACTTCGGCTTCCTCGGCGTCGTCGATCCCGACCGCGTGATCTTCGCGCGCTCACCGGCACGCCGCCAGCACGTGCCGCTGAAGGCCGACACCATGCCGCCGGTCGAGATCGTCTCGATGTATGGCGGCGCCGACGGGCGGCTGGTCAAGGCGGCGGTCGACCAGGGCGCCAAGGGCATCGTGATCGAGGCGCTCGGCTGGGGCAACGTCAACCCGCCGATGTTCGCGGCCATCAAGGAGGCGATCGGCAAGGGCGTGCCGGTGGTGATCTCCACCCGCGTGCCGACCGGCCGGGTGATGCCGGTCTACGGCTTCGAGGGCGGCGGCAAGACGCTGGCGGATGCGGGCGCCATCATGGCCGACGACCTGTCGCCCCAGAAGGCCCGCATCCTGCTGATGCTGCTGCTTCAGAACGGCGTCAGCGAGGGCAAGGCGGTGCAGGCGGCGTTCAGCCGCTGAGCCGTTACGCTGCGTCTCACGAAGCGGGTCCGGCACGGCCGTGCCGGACCCGATCCTCCGCGACGGCGGCCCCGCGCCGGCTCAGTCGAGCTTGATGTTGGCGGCCTTGACGACCGGCCCCCATTTCTCGGCCTCGGCCCGCATGTAGGCGTCGAACGCCTGCGGCGTGCTGCCGACCGCGAACGAGCCGGTCTTCTTCAGGTACTCGACGACGGCCGGGTCCTTCAGGGCCGTCGCGACGTCCGCCTGGATCTTGGCGGCCAGGGCGGGGTCCATCCCCTTCGGGCCGAGCAGGCCCCACCACACGACGCTGTCGAAGCCCGGCACGCCCTGCTCGGCGACGGTCGGCACATCGGGCAGCGCCGGCGAGCGCTCCTTCGTCGTCACCGCGAGCGCCCGCACGGTGCCGCCCTGGAGCTGCCCCACCACCTCGGCCATCGGATTGACGCTCAGCGGGATCTCGCCGGCGATCACCGCCATCAGGGCGGGCGCCCCGCCTTTGTAGGGAATCGGCACGATCTTCACCTTGGCGGTGTGGTTGAGCAGCTCGCCGGCGAGATGCGCCGAGGTGCCGATGCCGGACATGCCGTAGGACAGCGCACCGGGCTTGGCCCGCGCCTCGTCGAGCAGCGCCGTCAGGCTCTTGTGCAGGCTGTTGCCGGCCACGTTGATGGTGAGCGGCGAATAGGCGATCTCGGTGATCGGCGTGAAGTCCGCGAAGGTGTCGTAAGGCAGCTTTGGATAGAAGAACTGGTTGAGCGGATGGCCGCTGGCGACGAGCAGCAGCGTCGTGCCGTCCGGGGCCGACTGGATCAGCGCCTGTGACGCGATGATGCCGCCGGCCCCCGGCCGGTTGTCGACGACGAGCTGCTGGCCCCACGGCTTCGCCAGCGCCTGGCCGAGGGTGCGGGCGAGCACATCGACGGCACCGCCGGCCGCGTAGGGCACCAGCACACGCACCGGCTTGCTCGGCCACGACTGTGTCGGGACCTGAGGTGGCGCCTGAGCAGCCGCCGGCGGCGGCACTGCGAGCAAGAGCGGCAGCGCCAACGTGGCGAGCGACAGGCGGCGCGACAGGCGTTGTGTCGAAGAGGTCGTCGGCTGGGAGGACGTCATGGCGATCTCCTTGGAGGCCCGCTCCAGCGAAGGCGGCGGCCGCCCCGCCCACGATCACGTCGCGGCACCGTTCGGCGAGCCGAGGCTCCGGGCGGACCGCGTGCGGCACGGACCGGGTCCGGCACGGACCGAGAAGGCTGGCGCCGAAGCCGCCATGACACAAATGGTTCGTTTGCCGCGATTGAGCAGCTTCTTGCATGAACGGCCTAACCGGCCCGTACCGCGGCCCGCGCGCCGGAGGGATGCGGGCGCGTCCCGTGCGGCCGCCATCGCTGGGCCGTCGTCCCCCGGCAACGCGGAGATGCGGGACCGGCGCGGCCGGTCAGTTCGGCGTGATGCCGGCCGCCTTGATGATCGGCACCCACTTCTCCATCTCGGCCTTGTGATACGCCGAGAAACCCTCTGGCGTCTGATGGGCGGCGGGCGGGATCTCCTGGGCGATCTCGGCGTAGCGCGCCTTGACCTTGGGGTCGGCCAGCGCCTCGCGCACCGCGGCGGCGAGCTTCTGGACGATCTCCTTCGGCGTGCCCTTCGGGGCCCACATCCCCTGCCACACCGAGACGTGGAAGCCGGGCAGGCCGGCCTCGTCGACGGTGGGCACGTCGGGCAGCACGCCGAGCCGCGCACTCGCCGTCACCGCATAGGGCCGCACCGTGCCGCTGCGGATCTGCGGCAACGCCGCCGAGGTCTGCTCGAAGATCACGTCGAGATGGCCGGCGACGACGTCCTGGAGCGCCGGGGCCGAGCCGCGATACGGCACGAACTGGAACTTGACGCCGATGCGCCCCTGGAAGGTCAGGCCGCTGACATGGCCGGGCGCGCCGACGCCGCCGGTCGCCATGATGACGTTGGGCTGCGCCTTCAGCCAGGCGATCAGCTCCTGCAAGGTCGTGGCCGGCACCGCCTTCTTGGACAGGATGATCTGCGGCCCGCTGGCGAGCTGGGCCACCGGCTCGAAATCGGCGAACAGGTCGTAGCCGAGCGTCGGATACAGGCCGGCATTGACCACGTAGTGGTTCCAGCCGCCGATGCCGAGCGTGTAGCCGTCCGGCGCCGAGCGGGCGACCCGCCCGGTGCCGATGGTGCCGGAGGCGCCGCCGACATTCTCCACCACGATGGTGGTGCCGAGCGAGGCGCCGATGCGCTCGCTGACGATGCGGGCGATGGTGTCGGTCGGCCCGCCGGCGCTGGCGGCCACCACCACCATGACGGGTCGTGACGGATAGGGCTGGGCACGGACGTCGCCGTGAACCAGAAGCCCCGCCGCAGCCGCGGCGAGAACCAGCACTGCCTTCATATCGCATGCTCCGTGTCGACCGGGGACCGGAAACGAAACGCGAAACGAACGGAAGATCGGGGGAAACGACAGGCGAGAGACGCGAGCCTAGCACAGCGGCGGCGGCACGCCAGACGGTTCCGTACCCGGACCACATGGCTGTTACGGACTGCGCAACACGTCGAATTTTGTATGCCAAGTGGCTGCCGCTGCCGGCCGGCGACGGCATCGCCGGCGTTATCTCGTCGGCTGGCTGACCGGCCTCTATCAGCGACGCGCAGGTGCCAGCCGCAGGCACGCTCTCGGCAGCAGCCGGTTCCGGGAGGAAACGAAGCGGCGACCGCTATCCGACCACGGCGGCGTCGCCGGTCGCGTCGTCGCGCGACCCCGCCCCGGCGGCACGCTCCGGCCGCGGCGCGAACGGCTGGAGCAGCGCCCGCTTGATGGCGGCGATGCGGGTCGGCGAGGTGATGCGCGCACCCATCAGATCGGTGACGTAGAACACGTCCACGGCGCGCTCGCCGAAGGTGGCGACGTGCGCCGAGGTGATGTTGAGATTGAGCTTGGAGAGTGTCGTGGTCAGCTCGTAGAGCAGCCCGGGGCGATCGAGCCCCGACACCTCGACCACCGTGTAGCGGTGGGACCACTGGTTGTTGACCGACACCTCCGGCTCGATCCGGAAGGCGCGGATGCGGCCCTTGCCGGCGCCGCGCTTGGCCACCATGTCGGGCAGCTTCAGCTCGTTGCGCAGGCCCTTCTCGATGGTGTCGGTGACCCGCGCGGCGCGCCGCGTCTCGTCCTCGTCGCGCTCGAACTCGCGCGAGATCGAGATGGTGTCGAGCGCGAGCCCGTCGGTCGTCGTGTAGATCTGCGCATCGACGATGTTGGCGCCGGCCGCCGCGCAGGCGCCGGCGATCACCGACAGG
The DNA here is from genome assembly GCA_009720755.1 of Rhodoplanes serenus. Taxonomy (GTDB): domain Bacteria; phylum Pseudomonadota; class Alphaproteobacteria; order Rhizobiales; family Xanthobacteraceae; genus Rhodoplanes; species Rhodoplanes serenus. The sequence goes on along the minus strand of WNKV01000011.1, from coordinate 133,784 downwards.
AGCCACGGATGATCGGGCGCCAGCACGGTCAGCACGGTGACGCCGCGGCTCTCGTCGAAGCCCCAGCGGGTGGCGAGCGGCAGGCCGGCCGCCTCGGTGTCGTGGACGAAACGGGCGTGGCCGAGCTGCGCCGCGAGATCGACCTTGAGCCAGTAGGCCGGATAGTGGCGGCCGATATACCTGTCGACCTCCTCGGCTGGCCATTCGGTCAGCTCGGCGCGGAACTGCGCCTGCGCGGCGGCGACCCGCTGGGCGCGGTTGACCTCCGAGAAGCCGCCGGTCAGGGCCGGCTCGGCCTCGTAGTAGAGGGCGCGCAGGAGCTGCGCCTTCCACGAGTTCCACACGCCGGGTCCCACCGCCTTGATGTCGGCCGTGGTCAAGATGGTCAGCAGCTTCATGCGTTCGAGCGACTGCACGATCTGCACGAAGTTCTCGATGGTGCGGCGGTCCGAGAGATCGCGCGACTGGGCGATGGTCGACATCACGAGGTGATATTCGACCAGCCAGGCGAGGGTGTCGGTGTCGGCCGCCGACAGGCCGAAGCGCGGTCCGAGATTGCGGGCGATCTTGGCACCGGCCTGCGAGTGGTCCTCGGGCCGCCCCTTGGCGATGTCGTGCAGGAACAGCGCGACGTAGAGAACGGCGCGGTGCTCCGGCTGGATGGTGCGCATCAGCTCGGTGGCGAGCCCGTATTCCTCGTTGTGGCCCGACTCGATCTCGGCGAGGACGCCGATGCAGCGCAGCAGATGCTCGTCCACCGTGAAGTGGTGGTACATGTTGAACTGCATCATCGAGACAACCCGGCCGAAATCCGGCACGAAGCGGCCGAGCACGCCGACTTCGTTCATCCGCCGCAGCACGATCTCGGTATCGTTGCGCCCGCTCAGGATCTCCAGGAACAGCCGGTTCGCCTCGGGGTCGGCGCGCAGATGCTTGTCGATCAGCCGCAGCGAGCGGGTGACCGCCCGCATGGCGTCGGGATGGAAGGCGAGGCCGTGCTTCTGGGCGAGATGGAAGATGCGGATCAGGTTCTTCGGGTCGCGCTGGAAGACGTCGGGATCGGCGATGTTGATGCGGTTGTTGTCGGAGATGAAGTCGTCGCTCTCGCGCAGCGTCCGCTGCGGCCGCGGCCGCAGCCGGGCGACGAAGCGGTTGAGCATCGGCACGTCCTTCTGGTGCCGGCTCTCCAGCCCCGCGCACAGGATGGCGGTGAGATCACCGACATCCTTGGCGATCAGGAAGTAGTGCTTCATGAAGCGCTCGACATCCTGCATGCCGGGATGCTCGGTGTAGCCGAGCCGCACCGCGAGATCGCGCTGGATGTCGAACGACAGCCGCTCCTCGGAGCGGCCGGTGACGAAATGCATGTGGCAGCGCACCGACCACAGGAAGTCTTCGCAGCGCTGGAACAGGCGGTACTCCTGGCGGTCGAAGACGCCGCGCTCCAGCAGCTCCTCGGGCCGGCGGACCCGGTAGACATACTTGGCGATCCAGAACAGCGTGTGCAGATCGCGCAGGCCGCCCTTGCCGTCCTTGACGTTGGGCTCGACCAAATAGCGCGACTGGCCGACTCGCTTCAGCCGCTCCTCGCGCTCCGCCAGCTTGGCGGCGACGAACTCCGGTCCGGTGTTCTGCACCACCTGACGATCGAAGCGCTCGGTCATCTCGTCGAACAGGCTCTGCTCGCCGAACAGGAAGCGCGCCTCCAGGATGGCGGTGCGGATCGTCATGTCCGCCTTGGCCTGGCGGATGCACTCGTCGATGGAGCGCGTCGCATGGCCGACCTTCAGGCCCATGTCCCACAGGCCGTAGAGGATCGCCTCGGCGATCGACTCGCCCCAGGCGGTCTGCTTGTAGGGCAGCAGGAACAGGAGATCGATGTCGGAGCCCGGTGCCATCAGGCCGCGGCCGTAGCCGCCGGTGGCGACGATCGCCATGTGCTCCGCTTCCGACGGATTGCGCGTTGGATAGAGATGCGTTGCGGCGAACTCGTAGAGCAGCGCGATGACGGCGTCCTGCATGTCGCACAGGCGCTCGGCGCAGCGGCGGCCATGTCGGTCGGTGAGCAGCAATTGCTCGGCGCGGGCACGGCCCTCCGTCACCACCTGCTTGAGACGCTGCGCCACCGCGGTGCGCAGCTCGCGCTCGTGGCCGGTATGCTCGTGGGCGAGCCGATCGAGATCGGCCGCCACCGCGGCGACGTCGAACAGCTCGGAGGCGGGACGGGACGGCCGGTCGATGAGAGCGCTCATCCCGGTTGGATAGCGGACGCCGCCGACCCTGTCACGATCGGCGTGACGCGGGCCGGCGCGGCCGATCGGCGCCGCCATCGAAGAACGCCCTGCTGTGCTCCGTCGGGACCGGAGAAAATCCTGCTCTCGATGCCTAAATACAAGTAACTCCTGTCATATTGACCGACGCTTCGGTCTGGGCGACGGTTGCGGGGCGCCCGCGGCCCCGCATGGCGCCACCGTCCCGGCGCCCCCGCGGGGTCCGTTGCTTCATCGCAGGCGGCGACGGACGGCTGACCGATACACCGTCCTTTGGTCGACCCGGCTTCCCGGCCGACCGATCCCGATCAGCGGAGAGTCGCATGCTGTCGTCGCGCCGTACCGTGGTCGCCGCCCTCGCGGGTCTCCTGCTCGCCGCCGGTGCTGTCGTCGCCGGACCCAGCGTCGCCGTGGCGGCCGAGCCGCCCAAGGAGATCCGGCTCGACTGGGCGACCTACAATCCGGTCTCGCTGGTGCTGAAGGACCAGGGCCTGCTGGAGAAGGAGTTCGCCAAGGACGGCATCACGATCCGCTGGGTGCAGTCGCTCGGCTCCAACAAGGCGCTGGAGTTTCTCAATGCCGGCTCGATCGACTTCGGCTCCACGGCGGGCTCGGCCGCTCTCGTGGCGCGGATCAACGGCAACCCGATCAAGTCGATCTACGTTTACTCACGGCCCGAATGGACCGCCCTCGTCACCCGCAAGGACAGCCCGGTCGCCACGGTGGCCGACCTGAAGGGCAAGCGCGTCGCGGTGACCCGCGGCACCGACCCGCACATCTTCCTGGTCCGCGCCCTGCTCGACGCCGGCCTCTCGGAGCGCGACATCCGCCCGGTGCTGCTCCAGCATCCGGACGGCAAGACGGCGCTGATCCGCGGCGACGTCGATGCCTGGGCCGGGCTCGATCCGATGATGGCGCAGGCCGAGGTGGAGGACGGCGCCAAGCTGTTCTACCGCAAGCCGGAGGCCAACACCTGGGGCATCCTCAATGTCCGCGAGGCGTTCCTGAAGGATCATCCCGAGCTGGTGCGGCGGGTGCTCGCCGTCTACGAGGAGGCGCGCCGGCAGGCGCTCGCCGATCCGGCGGCGCTGAAGCGGACCTTCGTGGCGGTCACCAAGCTGCCCGACGCGGTGGTGGAGAAGCAGCTCGGCGAGCGCACCGAGCTGACCCACAACCGCATCGGCGCGCCGCAGCGCGACTCCATCCTGGCAGCCGGGCTCGCGCTCCAGCAGGCCGGCGTCGTGCCGACCACCATCGACATCAAGGCGACCGTCGACGCCCTGATCGAGGACCGGCTGGCGCCGGCCGGCAATTGACGCCGCCGATCACGGCAGCGACCATCGCCCGCATGGGCAGCGACGCCGCCATCCCGGTCACCGAGACCACCGCGTCCGGTCGCCCGCGCGCCCGCGCGGGCGGTGCCGCCCGCCGTTGGCGGGCCGCCGCGCTCGGCCTCGTGGTCCCGGTCGTCGCCGCCGTCGGCTGGGAGCTGGCGGTCGTGGCCGGCCTGTCGGACGGCCGCCTGGTGCCGCCGCCCTCGCGCATCGCCGAAACCTTCACGGAGCTGGCCGCCACCGGCGAGCTCGCCCGCCACACCGCCGCCACCAGCCTGCGGGTCGCCGCCGGCTTCGGGATCGGGGCGCTCGCCGGCACGCTGTTCGGCGCCGTCGCCGGCTACTCGACCCTGGCGCGGACGCTGGTGGACCCCACCCTCCAGGCGCTGCGTGCCATCCCCTCCATCGCCTGGGTGCCGCTGTTCATCCTGTGGCTCGGCATCTTCGAGGCGTCCAAGGTGGCGCTCATCGCGGTCGGGGTGTTCTTCCCGGTCTATCTCGGCGTGCTCGGGGCGATCGCCGCGGTCGACCGCAAGATCGTCGAGGTCGGCCGCATCTTCCGCCTGTCCGGACCCGCCATGGTCCGCCGCATCCTGCTCCCCGCGGTGCTGCCGTCCTATGTGGTGGCGCTGCGCGCCGGGCTCGGCCTCGGCTGGATGTTCGTGGTGGCGGCCGAGTTCATGGGGGCGGGCGAAGGGCTCGGCTATCTGCTGGTTGACGGCCAGCAGCTCGGCAAGCCGGCCCAGATCGTCGCCGCCATCGTGGCCTTCGCGATCCTCGGCAAGACCACCGACTGGCTTCTGGTCGCCGCGACGGCGCCGTTCCTGCGCTGGCAGGACGTGGTGGCGCATCAGGAGGCGACGTGATGCTGGTGCTCGACCAGCTCGGCAAGACCTACGCCAACGGCGTGCGGGCGCTCGACGCGGTGTCGCTCGCCCTGCCGCTCGGCGAGATCGTCGCGGTGGTCGGCGGCTCCGGCTGCGGCAAGTCGACCCTGCTGCGACTGGTCTCCGGGCTCGACCGGCCGACCGACGGGACGGTGCGGCTCGACGGCGAGGCGATCGCGGCGCCGCACGAGAAGATCGGCATGGTGTTCCAGGAGCCGCGGCTGCTGCCGTGGCTCACCGTCGCCGACAATGTCGGCTTCGGGCTTGCGGCCCTGCCCTCCGGCGAGCGGCGCGACCGCGTCGCCGCCCAGCTCGCCCGCGTCGGCCTCGCCGACAAGGCCGGCGTGTGGCCGCGCGAATTGTCCGGCGGCCAGGCCCAGCGGGTGGCGCTCGCCCGCGCGCTCGTCGGCCGGCCCGAGGTGCTGCTGCTCGACGAGCCGTTCTCGGCGCTGGACGCCTTCACGCGCGCCGACCTCCAGGACCATCTGCTCGATCTCTGGCACGACGCCGAGCCGACGCTCGTGGTGGTCACCCACGACGTCGACGAGGCGATCGCGCTGGCCGACCGCATCGTGGTGATGCGGCCGCGGCCCGGGCGTGTCGCCGCCGAGATCGCGGTGGAGCTGCCGCGCCCGCGCGACCGCGACTCGGCCGCCTGGGACGCCGCCAAGCGCCGCGTGCTCGCCGCGCTCGACGATGCCCGCGAGGGCCGCGGCGGCGCCCGCCCGGCCGAGGCCGGTGCGGCCCTGTGGTGGTGAGCGGCGACGCCGGCGGCGCGGCTCAGCCGCCGAACACGACGCGGCGGAAGCGGCGCAGCGCGACACCGAGATAGACGGCGCCGATCGCCGCCATGGCGAGGAGCGACGGCCACACCACGCCGAGGCCGGCGCCGCGATACAGCACCCCTTGCGCGAACAGCACGAAATGCGGCGTCGGGCTCACCGTCATCATCACGATGCGGAGCCACGCCGGCATGCTCTCCAGCGGCGTCGCGCTGCCCGACAGAAGCTGCGTCACCAGCAGCACCGGGATGGCGAGCAGCCCGTACTGCCCCATGGTGTTGGCGACGGTGCCGAGCAGGATGCCGAGCGCCCCGCTGGTGAACACATAGACGGCGGCACCGGCCAGGAACAGCGCGAGCGAGCCGCCGAGCGGCACGCCGAGCCACCAGCCGACCACGACGACGAGCGACAGGCCGGCGGCCGCCAAAGTGACGAAGCCGTTCGCCAGGATCTTCGACAGCATGATCTCGGACGGCACCACCGGCATCACCAGAAGGTGCTCGACGGTGCCCTGCTCGCGCTCGCGGATCAGCGCCGCGCCGGTGAGAATGACGGTCAGCATGGTGATGCTGTTGATCACCTGCATCACCGAGGTGAACCAGCTCGACTTGAGGTTCGGGTTGGAGCGTGCCCGCACCACCACGTCGATCGGCGCGGCGGCACCATCCTCCCGGCCCGCCTTGGTCTCGGCGATCTGGTCGGCCACGATGGTGCGGATATAGGCGGTGCCGTTGCCGGCCTGGGTGATGGCGGTGGCGTCGACATCGATCTGCACGGCGGTGCGCCGGCCGGCCCGCACGTCGGCCTCGAAGCGCGGCGGGATCTCGATGACGAAGACGAAGCGCCCGGCATCCATGGCCGGATCGATCTCGGCCGCGCCGATGACCGTGGCCGGCCGGAACAGCGGCGGCGTCAGCCCATCGGCGATGCGGCGCGACAGCGGCGAGCGATCCTCGTCGACGATGGCGACGGCGAGATTGGTGGCCTCGATCGAGGCGCCGGTCGCCACCGTGTAGATGTTGATGGTGAAGGCATAGACGACGAGCAGCAGCATCACCGGATCGGCCCGGATGCTGCGCAGCTCCTTGATGGTGAGGCGCGCCAGATTGGCGAGCCGCACCCGCAGGCCGCGCAGCGACGTCGAGCCGCGCAGCGGTGGATCGTCCGCCGGGGCAGGATCGGCCATCTCAGCTCTCCTGCTTGCGCAGCACCAGCCGGGCCGCCGCCAGATAGAGCAGCGCGAAGGCGGCGAGCACCATCAGGTTCGGCCACAGGTCGGCGAGTCCGAGCCCCTTGGCGAAGGTGCCGACGCTGACCGGCTGATACCACGCCGCCGGAAAGCCGAGCCCCAGCACCCGGGCGCCGCCCGACAGCGAGGCCACCGGCACCAGGAGGCCGGAGAAGTTGACGGCCGGCACCACGGCGATGATGGCGGTGGCGAACACCGCCGCCACCTGGGTGCGGGTGAAGCTCGACACGAGCTGACCGAAGCCGGTGGTGGCGAACACATAGAGCAGCGTGCCGAGTGTGAGCGTCGCGGCCGAGCCGTGCACGGTGACACCGAACACGAGGGCCGAGACCAGCGCCAGCGCCGCGAAGCTCGCCATGGCGACGGCCACATAGGGGAGCTGCTTGCCGACCAGGAACTCGACCGCGCTGGTCGGGGTCGCCTGGAAGTTGGCGATCGACCCGGTCTCCTTCTCGCGCACCACAGCGACCGCCGACATGATGGCGGGGATGAGGATCAGCATCAGCACGATGATGCTCGGCACCATGGCGACGACGCTCTTGAACGCCTGATTGTAGCGGAAGCGCGTCTCGATCTCGACCGTCGCGGCGGCCGCGTTGGGGCCGAGGCGTTCGAGGGTGCGGTCGCGGATGTAGCTCTGGGCGAGGCCCGCCACGTAGCTGCGCGTGGTCTCGCCGCGGAACGGCATGGCGCCGTCGATCCACACGGCGATCTCGGGCCGCCGGCTTTCCTGGAGCGCTCGGCCGAACCCCGGGGGGATCTCCACCACGAGGGTGACGTCGCCGCGGCGGAAGCGGTCCTCCATCTCGGTCGCCGTCGTGACCGGCGGCGCCTCCGAGAAGTAGCGCGAGCCCGAGAAGCTCTCCAGCAGGGCGCGGCTCTCCGGCGTGCGGTCCTGGTCGAAGGCGGCGAATCTCAGGTTCTCGACGTCGAACGAGATGCCGTAACCGAAGGCGAGCAGCAGCACCAGCGGGCCGAGGAAGGCGAACACCAGCCGGATCGGATCGCGCAGCAGCTCCATCGCCTCGCGCCGCGCATAAGCCCACAGCCGCCCCGGATCGAACCGCCGCGGCGCCGCCGGCGCGGGAGCGGACGACGGAGCCGGTGCCGCCGTCTCCGCCTCGCTCGCCACGGGCGCGGCCTTCGGCGCCGGCTCTCCGCCCGCTTCGGCGAGCCACGACACGAAGGCGTCCTCCAGCGAGGCGGTGCCGCGCTCGCGGGCGAGGGCCGCCGGCGCGCCGACCGCCAGCACTTTGCCCGCATGCATCAGCGAGACGCGGTCGCAGCGCTCCGCCTCGTTCATGAAGTGGGTGGACAGAAAGATGGTGACGCCCTCGTCCCGGGAGAGATCGATCAGCGTGCGCCAGAAGGCATCGCGGGCGATCGGGTCGACCCCCGAGGTCGGCTCGTCGAGAATCAGGATCGCCGGCCGGTGCAGCACCGCGACGGCGAGCTGGAGCCGCTGCTTGATGCCGAGCGGCAGCGAATCGGGGTGGGCGTCGGCGACGTCGGCGAGATCGTAGCGCGCCAGAAGCTCGGCGATGCGGCTGCCGATCTCGTCGGCCGGCAGATGGTAGAGCCGGGCGTGCAGGTCGAGGTTCTGGCGCACCGTCAGCTCGCCGTAGAGCGAGAACGCCTGCGACATGTAGCCGACATTGCGACGCAGCTCGATGCCGCCGCCCTCGACCGGCATGCCGAACAGCGCGGCCCGGCCGTCGCTCGCCGGAAGCAGGCCGGTCAGCATCTTCATCGTAGTGGTCTTGCCGCAGCCGTTGGAGCCGAGGAAGCCGAAGATCTCGCCGCGACCGATCCGGAAGCTGACATGGTCGACGGCGACGAAGCTGCCGAACCGCCGGGTCAGGCCCTCGGCCACGATGGCGGGCGTCGCGTCGTCGGTGTCGGGCCGCGGCCGCACCGTGACGGGCTGGTGGCGGGCGCGCTTCGCCTCCGGCAAGAGCGCGATGAAGGCAGCTTCGAGCGAGGCTCGGCCGGCCTGCGCCAGCACCTCGGCCGGGGTGCCGCGGGCGATCACCCGGCCGTCGTCCATGGCGGCGAGCCAGTCGAAGCGTTCGGCCTCCTCCATGTAGGCGGTGGCGACGATCACGCTCATCTGCGGCCGGCCGGCCCGGATCGAGCCGATCAGATCCCAGAACTGGCGGCGCGACAGCGGATCGACCCCGGTGGTCGGCTCGTCGAGCACCAGGAGATCGGGGTCGTGCATCAGGGCGCAGCACAGGCCGAGCTTCTGCTTCATGCCGCCGGAGAGCTTGCCGGCCGGCCGCGCCAGGAACGGGTCGAGCCCGGTGGCGCGAGCGAGCACGTCGATGCGGGCGCGGCGCTCGGCCGCGCCCTGGCCGAACAGGCGGCCGAAGAAGTCGATGTTCTCGAACACGCTCAGCGTCGGGTAGAGATTGCGGCCGAGCCCCTGCGGCATGTAGGCGATGCGGGCGCAGCGCGTGCGCCGCTGCTCGGCATCCGCCATGTCGCCGCCGAGCACCTGCACCTCGCCCTGCTGGAGACGGCGCACGCCGGCGACCAGCCCGAGCAGCGTCGACTTGCCGACGCCATCGGGGCCGATCACGCCGACCATGCGGCCGGCCGGCACCGCGAGATCGACGGCGTCGAGCGCGACGGTCGCGCCGTAACGGTGCGACATGCCGGTGAGACGGGCGACGACGGTCTCGCTCATTTCGGCAGCTTGACCTCGAGATCCTTCGGCCAGGCCGCCGCCGGGCTGGTGCGGACGAAGCCGATGCCGCGCACGCCGGTCTTCACGTAGCGGTGCCAGCGGCTCAGCACCTCGGGATCGATCTGGAGCTTGACGCGGAACATCAGCTTCTCGCGCTCCTCGGCGGTCTCGACGCTCTTCGGCGTGAACTGCGCCTCGGTGGCGACGAAGCTGATCGTGGCCGGGATCACGTATTCGGGGATCGGATCGGCGACGATGCGAGCCTCGTCACCCAGCGCCAGCTTGCCGGCGTCGTCGGCCGGCAGATAGAGCGTGAGATAGACGTCGGCGAGATCCAGGATGGTCAGCACCCGCTGGCCGGCCGCCACCACCTCGCCGGCGCGGGCGAGGCGATACTGCACACGGCCGCTGCGCGGCGACACCAGCACCATGTCGACCAGAACGGCCTGGAAGCGCGCCACGTCGGCTTCCGCCACCTGGATGGCGTACTCGGCCTGCTCGCGCTGCGCCATGGCGGCGCGCAGGCCGGCGCTGGCCGCGTCGTAGCGGTTCTGCCGCTGGTCGACGACCTGCTGGGAGATGTTGCCCCTGTCCAGGAGGCTGCGGCCGCGCTCGAGGTCGGTGCGGGTGAAGGCGACGTCGCTGCTGCGCTGGGCGATCAGCGCGATCGCCTCGGCGAGCGCCTGCTTGGCGCGCAGCACCTGGGCCTGGGCGCCCTTGAGCTGCGCCTCGGTCTCCGGCGACGCGATGGTGGCGACCACCTGCCCGGCCGTCACCTCGTCGCCCTCCTTCACCGTGAGGGTGGCGAGCCGGCCGCCATACTTGGCGATGACGTCGACCTGGGTGGCCTCGATGCGGCCGTTCGACTTGACGATGCCGGCCGGCATGGCGTTGCCGCGCAGGCGAGCGATGAGCGACCGCACCGCCGCCCCGGCCCGCGCGGCCGGCCCCTCGGGCGCAGCGAGCGCCGGCGCCGGAGCGCCGATCACGAGCACGCCCGCGAGCGCGAGAGCGACGACGGCGACGAGACGCGAACCCATGGCGACCACCTCCTGCGGACCGAGCAGCGCGCCGGGCGGCGTGCCGCGGCGGACGCAGCGACGCCCGGACGGCGACACGCCGGACGACGAAGCCCGGTGCCATCATACATAGGCCATTCCGTCGCCGGCACCGTCGCGCCAGGATCGGGGCCGGCATTCGACCACGGCGTGTCGATCGTCACGATGACGCCACACCGTGGCGCAACCCTGGCGATCATCCTCTGTGCGAGATCAGGGACCGGCACCGCTGCGGCGGCGAGGCGCCCACCGGGCGTTCAACGCACCGGCGCCATCAGCGCATCGAGGGTGCCGGCGCGGCTGTTGGCCAGCACGGCGCGGATGCGGCGGTCCAGCTCGGCATCGAGGAACGGCTTGCGCAGGATGTGCTCGTGCCGCACGCCGGCCAGCACGGTCGAATCCGCATAGCCGGTGATGAACAGGATCGGCAGCGCCGGCCGCCGCGCCCGCGCCTCGCGGGCGAGATCGAGGCCGCTCATGCCCGGCATGGCGAAGTCGATCAGCGCGATGTCGATGTCGTCGTGGGCCGCGAGCCGCTCCAGCGCGGCGCCGCCGCTGCCCGCCTCCACCACCCGGTGGCCGAGACTCTCCAGCATGGTGGCCGTGACGTGGCGGACATCGTCGTCGTCGTCGACCACCAGCACGCAGGCCGAGGCCGCGGCCCGCGCCGCCGCCTCGGCGCCGGTCGCCGCCACGTCGTCGTGGACGACCGGCGCCCGCGGAAAGAACACCCGCACGGTGGTGCCCGCCCCCGGCGCCGTCTCGATCTCGACGCCACCGCCCGACTGCTTGGCGAAGCCCAGCACCTGGCTGAGCCCGAGGCCGGACCCCTTGCCGACCGTCTTGGTGGTGAAGAACGGCTCGAACGCCTTGGCCTGCACCTCGTCCGACATGCCAGTGCCGGTGTCGCTGACCGCCAGCTCGACATAGTGGCCGGGCGGCGGCTGCTCCGGCCGCGCCGGATCGCCACGCTCCGCATTGCCGGTCGACACCGTCAGGCGGCCGCCGATCTGCATGGCGTCGCGGGCATTGATGGCGAGATTGAGCACCACGAGCTCGAGCTGGGTGGGGTCGACCAGCGCCGGCCAGGGCGACGGCTCCAGCACGGTCTCGATCTCGATGCCACCGCCCATGGTGGTGGCCAGCAGCTCGCGCATGCGCGTCACCGTCTCGTTGAGATCGAGAACGCGCGGCTCCAGGCGCTGGCGGCGCGAGAAGGCGAGAAGCTGGGCGATCAGCTTGGCGCCGCGCTCGGCCGCGATGCGGATATGGGTGATCCGCCGCATCAGCTTGGGATCGTCGCTGTCCGCCCACAGCCGTTCGAGATGGCTGGCGTTGCCGAGCACCACGGTGAGCAGGTTGTTGAAGTCGTGGGCGACCCCGGAGGTGAGCTGACCGATGGCGTCGAGCCGCTGCATCTGGCGCAGCGTCGCCTCCACCTGCTCGCGCTCGGCGATCTCGGCGAGGAGCTGGCGGTTGGCGGCGGCGAGGTCCTCGGTGCGCTCGGCGACCCGCGTCTCCAGCGTCTCGTTGAGCCGCAGCAGCTCCTCGCGGCTCTTGCGCAGCGCCGCCTCGAAGCGCCGCGCGTCGCTGACGTCGACGCAGGAGCCGACGAAACCGAGGAAGCTGCCGTCGGCCGCATAATGCGGCACGCCAGTGTCGTCGACCTGGCACCACACGCCGTCGTGCCGGCGGAGGCGGAACTCGATGCGGAACGCCTCGCGCCGGTCGAGTGCGGCCTGGTAGACGGCGAGATAGCGCGGCCGGTCGTCCGGATGCACGGCATCGAGCCAGCCGGCGCCCAGCTCGGCATCGAGCGACCGCCCCCGAAAGGCGAGCCATGGCCGGTTCACCCAGGTGCACAGGCCGGCCGGATCGCACACCCAGATCATCACCGGCGCCGAATCGGCGAGGTCGCGGAAGCGCGCCTCGAGACGCGCCAGCTCGTCGGCGCGGCGCCGCTCCTCCTCGGCCGCGCGGGCATTGGAGATCGCGGTGGCGACATGGTCGGCGAGAAGGTCGACGAACAGGCGGTAGTCGTGGTCGAGGGCGCGGCGTGGATTGACGCCCACGACCAGAGCCCCGGCGACACCGACGGCGCCGAGCCGCGGCACCGGCACCACGAGGGCGCGGCGCACCGGCTCCGGCCACACGGTGCCGGTGAGCGAGCCGAAGCGGAACGGGAGATGATCGAGCTGCACCGCCTCGCCGGCACGCACCGCGCGGGCGACGGACCACGGATCGTCGGCATCGAGCGGGATCTCGGCCGGAAAGCGGTCGGCCGGCACCCGGTGGCTGCCGGCGGCGCGCAGCACCCCGCGATCCTCGTCGAGCCGATAGAGCAGCGCGATCGGCAGGTCGGGATTGCCGGCCGCCAGCACATCGAGCACGCGCGCGCACGCCTGCTCGATGGTGGGGGCGCCGGCGGTGCGGATGGCGAGCTCCCGGAGGGTGCGCAGGCGACGCTCGTCGAGAATGCGCTCGGTCGTCTCGGTGACCGCCGTGAAAACCCCGCCGATGCGGCCGTCGGCATGCTTGATCGGGCTATACGAGTAGGTGAAGTACGCTTCTTCCAGGTAGTTGTTGCGGTCGAGCGGCAGCAGCAGGTCGGTCGACCAGGTCGCTTCGCCCTGCCAGATGCTCTCGAGCTGGGGCCCGATGATGCTCCAGGTCTCCGGCCAGATGGCGCGACCGGGCCGGCCGAGGCTGGCCGGATGCTTGGTCATGCCCAGAATCGGCCGATAGGCGTCGTTGTAGAGCATGACGAAGTCCGGCCCCCACCAGATCAGCATGGGGAAGCGGGAGTTCAGGCAGATGCTCACCGCCATCCGCAGCGCATCGGGCCACTGCTCGGGCGGCCCAAGCGGCGACCGGCTCCAGTCGTGCGCGCGCATGAGCGCGCCCATCTCGCCGCCGCCGGCGAGGAACGGAACGCTGGTCGCGACGGATTCGGCGCGGAGGGATTGGGTCTCGGAAGGGTCGGCGTCCGCGCGGTGGCCTGTCATCCCGTGCGACCCTGAACTCGGCATCGAAACTCGGCTGACGGACACTCGTGTCGGATCACTGGCGCACGATCACTGGCATAGGATGCACTGGCATAGGATGACTGATCGACGATCTCTGGTGCAAGACGACGGGCGCAAGACCACTGGTCTGAGACACTCACGCAAGATCATCGGCGCGGAACGGCCTGACGGACGGCGTCGATAACGGGCGGCGTCGAACGGGCTACGTCGCGGCGCGGACCAGATCCGGCGAACCGGCGGTTGCGATACCCTGACGGAATGTGCGGGCTCAGTCAAACCTGGCATGATCACAATGTCTTGGCGCCCGCCGCACCCCCCTTGCGGTTGCCGCCGTGGCCTGTAGGGTTTCGACTTCACCCCGGACGCGAGAATCGCACGATGGATCAGAACGCGCTGCGCTCCCTCCAGGCGCCGCTCAAGGAGCACTATCGGTCCGACCCGGCCGCCGCCCTGGTGACGCTGCGGGCCAAGGGCACGCTCGACGACACGACGATCGCCTGCAAGGTGGAGACCGGCAAGGCGCTCTCGGTCGTCGCCGGCCTGCATCCGGCGACCGGCGGCAGCGGCGTCGAGCTGTGCTCCGGCGACATGCTGCTGGAGGCGCTCGTCGCCTGCGCCGGCGTCACCCTCAAGGCGGTGGCGACCGCGCTCGCCATCCCGCTGCGCTCGGGCGCCGTGATGGCGGAGGGCGACCTCGACTTCCGCGGCACGCTCGGGGTCGACAAGGAGGCGCCGGTCGGCTTCGCCGAGATCCGGCTGACCTTCCGGATCGACACCGATGCGTCCGAGGAGCAGCTCGCGCAGCTCTTCAAGCTCACCGAGCGCTACTGCGTCGTCTACCAGACGCTGCGAGGCGGCGTGCCGGTCACCATCCATCTCGACCGCGCCTGAGTCTCGCCACCTTCGTCCTCTTTCTCCAGGGCTCCTGCCCCATTTCGTGCGGCGGGCGGCGGCGCCGCCCGCCCGTGGTTCCTGTCCGATGCCCTTCGATATCCCGGTCCTGTTGCCGCTTCTCACCAAGATGGCGGTGACCGCCGCGTTCGTGGTCACCGCCACCGCGACGGCGGAGCGGGCCGGCCCTCTGCTCGGCGCCATGATCGCGACGCTGCCGGTCTCGGCCGGTCCCGCCTACGTGTTCCTGGCGCTCGATCACGACGCCGCCTTCATCGCCGCGAGCGGGCTGTCCAGCCTCAAGGCCAATGCGCCGAGCGGGCTGTTCGGCCTCGTGTTCGTCTATCTGGCGCAGAGCCGGGGCGTCGTCGTCAGCGTCGGCACCGCCTTCCTGGTCTGGGCGGCCGCCACGGTCGCCATCCAGGCGGCGCCATGGGGCGTCGGCACCACCAGCGCGGTGGTGTTCGCCGTGATGATCGGCTGCGCCATCCTGGCGGCGCCCTATGGCCGGGCGCCGATCCCGCTGGCGCGGCGGCGCTGGTGGGACGTGCCGGTCCGGGCCATGCTGGTGGCGACGCTGGTCGGCCTGGTGGTGACCGGCAGCAGCCGGCTCGGCGCCGGCCTCACCGGGCTCCTGTCGGTGTTCCCGGTGGTGCTGTCCAGCATGGCGATGATCCTTCAGCCGCGGCTCGGCGGCCCGGCGACCGCTGCGCTGATGGCCCATGCGCTGGTCGGCCTGATCGGCTTCGCGGCCTCCTGCCTCACCGTGCATCTCGCGGTGCCGCCGCTCGGCGTGTGGCCCGGCCTCGCCGCCGCACTGGCCGTGTCGGTCGCCTTCAATCTCGTGGTGCTGCTGCTGCGCCGCCGGCCGACCGCCCCGGCGCGACGTTGACCCGGCGGTCCACCGCCGGCGCCGCGTTGCCGTTCGGCGATGTGCCGCTCTAGGATGCCGAGGCGCCCGCCGCCGAACGCCCCATGGACATCCGCCAGCTTCGTGCCTTCGTCACCATCGTGGACCTCGGCAGCCTGACCCGGGCGGCCGCGCAGCTCCACGTCGCCCAGCCGGCGCTGAGCCAGCGCATGACCCGGCTCGAAGCCGAGCTCGACACCGCCCTGCTGTTGCGCAGCCCGCAGGGGGTGCAGCCGACCGAGGCCGGCAAGGCGCTCTATCGCCACGCCCGAACGGTGCTGCGCCAGATCGAGGAGGCGCGCCAGGAGGTGCGCCGCGGCGCCGCCCATGGCGCCACCGGCACGGTGGCGGTGGGCCTGCCCACCACCGTCGCCGCCATGCTGGCGGCGCCGTTGCTGCGCCGGGTGCGGGCCGAGCATCCCGGCATCCGGCTCCAGGTGTTCGAATCGATGAGCGGGTACCTGGAGGAGCTGCTGGCCAACGGCCGCCTCGATCTCGCGGTGCTGTACCGCGACCTGGAGACCCCGAGCGTCGCGGTCGAGCCGCTGCTGCGCGAGGAGCTGTTCGTGATGGGGACGCTGCCGGGCGACGCACGAGCCGGGCGCCGGGCTCGGGCCGACGGTCGCGCGACCTGCCCGGTGCGGGCTCTCGCCGGCGTGCCGCTGGTGCTGCCGAGCGGCGCCCAGGGCCTGCGCCGCCTCGTCGATCGCGCCTTCGCCCGCGCCGGCGCCGAGCCGCCGACCGTGGTGGCCGACCTCGACTCGCTGCCGCTGCTGCTCGCCGCGGCGCTCGACGGGCTCGCCTGCACGATCCTGCCGTGGTCGGCGCTGGCGGCGCTGCCGCCCGGGGTGACGCTGGCGCATCGGCGGCTGACCGAGCCCGATCTCGACCGGCCGGTGAGCCTGTGCCGCCTCGCCACCGCGCCCCGTACGGCGGCCGCCGAGGCGGTGCGCGACATTCTGCTGGCGCTGACGCGCGACGGCCTCGCCGACGGCACCTGGCGCGGCGTCCGCCCGACCGGAACGCCGGCGCCCGCTCCGCCACCTCGGACCCGGACCCGCGGCGGCGGGCCATAAGCCTGTCTTATGCCCCGCAGAGCGAACTGGTATTTCCCGGCTCCCGCGCGGCCCGCCTAGTCTGTCCCGATCCGTCCGAAGGCGCAGATCTTCGGCGGCGAGGAACGCAAGGAGAGCCGCATGACCGACGAGATCAGCCGCATCACGCGCCGCCGGGGCCTCATGCTGGCCGCCGCGCTGACGAGCACCGCACTGCTCGCGGCGGCGGCGGCGCTGCCGGCCGCCGCCCAGGACGCCTATCCGAGCCGCCCGGTCACCGTGGTGGTGCCGCAGGCGCCGGCCGGCACCAACGACATCATCGCCCGCGTGCTCGCCGACAAGCTCGGCGACGTGCTCGGCCAGGCGCGCTTCGTGGTGGAGAACCGGCCCGGCGCCGGCGGCAATATCGGCACCGCCTCGGCGGCGCGCGCGACGCCCGACGGCTACACGCTGCTGGTCACCATCTCGTCGACCCAGGCCATCAACCCGGCCCTCTACGCCAAGCTCGGCTTCGATCCGGTGAAGGACTTCGAGCCGATCTCGCTGCTCGCCACCGTGCCGAACGTGCTGGTGGCGCACCCCTCGCTGCCGGCCGACACGCTGCCGGAGCTGATCGCACTCGCCAAGGCGCAGGCGGCCGATCCGATCCAGTACGCCTCCGCCGGCAACGGCACGCTCAACCACCTGCTCGGCGAGATGCTGAAGAGCCGCGCCGGCATTCCGCTCACCCATGTGCCGTATCGCGGCGTCGGCCCGGCCATCAACGACATGGTGGCGGGCCATGTGAAGCTCGGCTTCGCCAGCATGCCGTCGGTGATGTCGCATCTCCAGGGCAAGGTGCTGAAGCCGCTGGCGATGAGCTCGGCCACCCGCAGCCCGGCGGCGCCCGACATTCCGGCCATCGCCGAGACGCTGCCGGGCTTCGCGGCGGATCTCTGGGTCGCGCTGTTCGCCCCCAAGGGCACCCCGCAGGCGATCCGCGACCGGCTGCACGCCGCCACCCTGAAGGCGATGGCGGACCCGGGCGTGCAGGAGAAGCTGAAGGCGCAGGGCGCCACCATCGTGACCTCGACGCCGGACGAGCTGGCCCGGCGGCTCGACGCCGACATCACGAGCTGGGCCGAGGTGGTGAAGGCGGCCGGCGCCCGCATCGAATGAGGCACGCCCTGCCCCTCACGCACTGCCGGCACCACAGAAGGGCTGCACGTCGATGACCCGCGCCGCACCGCTCGACGAGCTCAGAATCCTGTCGCCGACCGCGATCCTCGGCTACGGCTTCCCGGAGGCGTCGTTCGCGGCCGGGCTCGCGCGCGACCCGCACGTCATCGCGGTCGACGCCGGCTCGTCCGATCCGGGCCCCTATTATCTCGGTGCAGGGGAGCCGTTCACCGACCGCGCCGCGGTGAAGCGCGACCTGCGCCTGATGCTGCGCGCCGGCCGCGCGCGAAACATCCCGGTGATCGTCGGCTCGGCCGGCGGCTGCGGGGCGCGCCCACATCTCGATCTCACGGTGGCGATCGTGCGCGAGATCGCCGCCGAGGAGGGCCTGTCGTTTCGGCTCGCCGTGATCCCGGCCGACATCGACCGCGACGCCCTCCTCGCGGCGCAGGCGCGCGGCGCCCTGGTGCCGCTGCCGCCGGGTCCGGAGGCGACCGCCGACGACGTGCGTGCCTCGACCCATCTGGTCGCCCAGATGGGCGCCGAGCCGCTGGTCGCGGCGCTGGCGGCGGGCGCTGACGTGATCGTGGCGGGCCGCGCCTACGATCCCGCCGTGTTCGCGGCGCTGCCGCTGCTGCATGGCTTCGACGCAGGTCTGGCGGTGCATCTCGGCAAGATTCTCGAATGCGCCGCCATCGCGGCGGTGCCGGGCTCGGGCGGCGACTGCATGCTGGGCACGCTGCGGCGCGACCACTTCCTGGTCGAGCCGCTGGCGCCGGAGCGCCGCTGCACCGTCGTCTCGGTCGCCGCGCACACGCTCTACGAGAAGAGCGATCCGTATCGCTTGCCCGGCCCCGGCGGTGTGCTCGATCTCACCGCGACCACCTTCGCGCAGGAGGACGACCGCACCGTGCGGGTGGCGGGCAGCCGCATGCTGACGCGCCCCTACACGCTCAAGATCGAGGGCGCCGCGTCGGTCGGCTTCCGCACCGTGTCGATCGCCGGCGTGCGCGATCCGTCCTTCATCGCCCAGGTCGACACCATCCTGGACGCGGCCCGCGCCCGGGTGGCCGCCAACTTCGCCGGCACGCTGGCACCCGAGAGCTGGCGCCTGTTGTTCCGGTTGTACGGCCGCGACGGCGTGATGGGAACGAGCGAGCCGCTGCGGACCATCGCGACGCCGCACGAGCTCGGCCTGATCATCGAGGCGGTGGCCGACACCCAGGCGATCGCCGACACCATCGTGAGCTTCGCCCGCGCCACGCTGCTGCATCTCGGCTATCCGGGCCGCATCGCCACCGCCGGCAACCTCGCCTTCCCATACTCGCCGTCGGACTTCCACGCCGGTGCGGTGTATCGCTTCAGCGTCTATCATCTGCTGACCGGCATCGACGATCCGTGCGCCCTGTTCCCGATCAAGCTGGAGGAGGTCGGTGCGCGCGCCGTCGCGCTCGCTCCGGGAGAGCAGTCATGACCACGATTCGCCTCGTCGACATCGCCGGCGTGATTCGCTCCAAGAACGCCGGACCGTTCGAGCTGACGCTCGACATCATGGTGGGCGATCCGGTCTGGTACCAACGCCTGCGCCAAAGCGAGGTGCTGTCGCCGGCGCGCATCGCGGCGCTGTACGGCATCGCCGAGAGCGACGTCCTGTCGATTGTGGCCTTCGATCCCGCGTCCGCCATCAAGATCACGCTGAAGCGACCGCTCGCCTCCGGCGCCGTCGGTGATGCCGACGTCTACGGTGCCCAGCAGCACGCTCCGCTGCTCGAGCTGAGCTTCGAGGTGCTGGACGACTGATACTATTTTCGGGTGATCAGTGCGCCGTCATTCCGGGGGGCCGCGCAGCGGCGAGCCCGGAATCCAGCGGCAACCTCGGAGTTCTCGGCTGGACTCCGGATAGCCGCTTCGCGGCTTCCGGAATGACCACCGAATTGATCAGCCGGATCTCGTATGAGACCGAGACGTGCGGCCAAGGGCCGCGCAGCCGGTGCGCCGCCATGGTCGATCGGAGATCGTGAGCCTGGCGACAGGCTAGAAAGCATCGTGCCGCCGGCCTCGGCGCAACAAACCGCAAGCCTTCCGCGATCAACCGTCATGTCGTGATCAGATCGCCCGACATGATGCGCCGAACGATCCGCATGGCAGCCTGGCTTGCCGCCTCTCCGTCGGCTCCCTATACTCTTCCTATATCGATCGTGAGAGGCGAGCCCCATCATGGGACCACGTAACACATCGATCGTGCTCGGCTGGTCGACCCGGCCGAGCGGGTCGTTGCGAACCATCGCACGACGGGTCTGACCGTCGCAGCCGCGCCCGTCGGCGCCGCTGCGACGTCGCGCACATCCCGGCGCATGGCCGGGTTCGTCATCGCGCGAACTGTTTTCGTCCTGTCGTCCTCATCCGGCGTGCCGTCACGGCTCGCGCGCACACGCGCGCGCCGCCACGGCACGCGAGCGAACTCCAAATCCGGGGCGAGCGCCCGTCGGATCGACGATCCGACGCGATGCCGCGTCGTGTCATCATGTGCAATGAGCAAACCGTCCTTCGCACCTCCATCATCGCCACCGTCGGCATAGCCGCCATCGGCATCCTGTTCGGTATTCTGTCGGGCTCGTTCGCCATCGCGTTCGACGGCACCTATTCGCTGGTCGACGCCGCGATGAGCGGCCTCGCCCTCGCGGTCGCCCGCGCGATCGCCGCCTATGCGGCCGAGACCTCGCCCGAGAGCCCGCTGCATCGTCGCTTCCAGCTCGGCTTCTGGCATCTCGAGCCGCTCGTGCTCGGGCTCAATGCGACGATGCTGATGGGCGTATCGGTCTATGCGCTGATCAATGCGGTCACCAGCCTGCTGGCGGGCGGCCACGACCTCGCCTTCGGGATCGCCGTCGTCTACGCCGTGGTGACGTTCCTGGTGTGCGCCGGCATGGCATGGTGGGAGACGCGGATCAATCGGCGCCTGAAGTCCGACTTCGTCGCCCTCGACGCCAAGGCGTGGATGATGTCGGGCGGCATCACGGCGGCGCTGGTGCTCGCCTTCGGCATCGGCTGGCTGATGACGCGCGCCGGGCTCGGCGCCTATACGCCGTATATCGACCCGCTGGTGCTGACGCTGATCTGCCTGGTCATCATCCCGCTGCCGTTCGGCACCGCTAAGCAGGCGCTGTTCGACATCATGCTGATGGCGCCGAACGAGCTGCGTGAGCACGTCGAGACAATCGCCCGGGACGCCGTGCGGCGCTACGGCATGCTGTCGTTCCGTGCCTATGTGGCCAAGGTCGGCCGCTCGCGCCAGATCGAGCTGCATTTCATCACGCCGCCCGACTGGACGGTGACGCCGATCCGCGAGCACGACCGCATCCGCGACGAGGTCGCCGCCGCGATCGGCGGCGACGGCCCCGACCGCTGGCTCACCATCGTGTTCACGGCCGATCCGGCCTGGGCGGATTGATGGCCGCCGTCAAACGAGGCTCGGCATCGTCAGCCCCTTCTCGCGGGCGCAGTCCCTGGCGATGTCGTAGCCGGCATCGGCGTGGCGGATCACCCCGGTGGCCGGATCGTTCCACAGCACCCGCGCGAGCCGGCGCGCCGCCTCCGGCGTGCCGTCCGCCACGATCACCATGCCGGCATGCTGCGAGTAGCCCATGCCGACGCCGCCGCCGTGATGCAGCGAGACCCAGGTGGCGCCGCTCGCGCAGTTCACGAGGGCATTGAGCAGCGGCCAGTCCGACACCGCGTCGGAGCCGTCCAGCATCGCCTCGGTCTCGCGGTTGGGGCTCGCCACGCTGCCCGAGTCGAGATGATCACGTCCGATCACGATCGGGGCGCTGATCTCGCCCTTCGCCACCAGCTCGTTCAGAGCGAGGCCGACGCGGTGGCGATCGCCCAGCCCCAGCCAGCAGATGCGCGCCGGCAGCCCCTGGAACTTGATGCGCTTCTGCGCCATGTCGATCCAGGTGTGCAGATGCTTGTCGTCCGGCAGAAGCTCCTTGACCGCCTCGTCCGCGCGCAGAATGTCGGCGGGATCGCCCGACAGCGCCGCCCAGCGGAACGGGCCGATGCCGCGGCAGAACAGCGGGCGGATATAGGCCGGCACGAAGCCCGGGAACGCGAACGCATCGGCGAGCCCTTCGTCGCGCGCCATCTGACGGATGTTGTTGCCGTAGTCGACGGTCGGCACGCCGGCGCGATGAAAGTCGAGCATCGCCTTGACGTGATCGACCATCGAGCGCTTGGCCGCCTGCTCGACCGCCTTCGGGTCGCTCTCGCGCTTGGTCGCCCAGTCCGCCAGCGTCCAGCCCTTGGGCAGATAGCCGTTGACCGGATCGTGCGCCGAGGTCTGATCGGTGACCGCATCCGGACGGATGCCGCGGCGGAACAGCTCAGGAAAAATCTCGGCGGCGTTGCCGAGCACGCCGACCGAGGTCGGCTTCTTCTCGGCGCACGACCGCCGGATGATCTCCAGCGCCTCGTCGAGCGATTGCGCCGCGACGTCGAGATAGCCGGTGCGCAACCGCATCTCGATGCGGCTCGGCTGACACTCGACGACCAGGCACGAGGCCCCCGCCATCACGGCGGCGAGCGGCTGCGCGCCGCCCATGCCGCCGAGGCCGGCGGTGAGAATCCATCGGCCCGAAAGATCGCCGCCGTAGTGGCGCCGCCCCAGCTCCGCGAAGGTTTCGTAGGTGCCCTGCACGATGCCCTGCGAGCCGATATAGATCCACGAGCCCGCCGTCATCTGGCCGTACATCATCAGGCCCTGACGATCGAGCGCGTTGAAGTGGTCCCAGGTGGCCCAGTGCGGCACCAGGTTGGAGTTGGCGATCAGCACGCGCGGCGCATCCGCGTGGGTGCGCAGCACCGCCACTGGCTTGCCCGACTGCACCAGCAGGGTCTCGTCGGCGTCGAGCGCACGCAGCGCCGCGACGATGCGGTCGAAGCTCTCCCAATTGCGCGCCGCCCGGCCGATGCCGCCATAGACGACCAGCTCGCCCGGCTTCTCGGCGACGTCGGGATCGAGATTGTTCATCAGCATGCGCAGCGGCGCCTCGGTCAGCCAGCTCTTGGCCGAGAGCGTGTTGCCGTGCGGAGCGCGGATGGTGCGGGCGTTGTCGATGCGGGCGGAGTCGATGCGAGTCATGGCGATGTCCTTACGCGGGTTGGCGAGAGGAGCCGGGACGCCGGCCACACTCTCGGTCGTCGTGCCCGCGCTCGTCGCGGGCATCCACGTCGTTCAGCCGCCGAGACGTAGATGGGCGGGACGAGCCCGGCCATGACGGGGGAAGAGATTGCCGCTCCTCTCGCGTCGACGCGGCGCTCCGGCCACACGACATCACGTGCCTCCGTAGACACGCGAGAACAGCGGATTGAAACCGATGCGATAGACCAGCTCGGCCGGCGCATCGACGTCGAAGATGGCGAGGTCGCAGCGCTTGCCGGTCTCCAGCGTGCCGATCTCGGCGGCGAGCCCGAGCGCATGGGCGGCCTCGCGCGTCACCCCGGCGATCGCCTCGTCGACGGTGAGGCGGAACAGCGTCGCGCCCATGTTCATGATCAGCAACAGCGAGGTGACCGGCGAGGTGCCGGGATTGCAGTCGGTGGCGAGCGCCATGCGGGTGCCGTGCCGGCGGAACGCCTCGATCGGCGGCTTCCGGGTTTCGCGCAGCACGTAGAAGGCGCCGGGCAGCAGCACCGCGACGGTGCCGGCCCGCGCCATCGCGGCGGCGCCCTCCTCGTCGGTGTATTCGAGGTGATCGGCCGACAGCGCGCCATGTGAGGCGGCGAGCCGCGCACCGTGCAGATTTGAGAGCTGATCGGCGTGCAGCTTCACCGGCAGGCCCGCCGCCTCGGCGGCCGCGAACACGCGCCCCGTCTGCTCCGGCGAGAAGGCGATGCCTTCACAGAAGGCATCGACCGCATCGGCGAGCTTGTCGCGCGCCAGCGCCGGAACGAGATCGCAGACCGCCGCCACATAGGCGTCCTGATCGGTCTCGCCCGGCGGCATCGCGTGGGCGCCCAGATAGGTGGTGAGGACCCGCACCGGCGCCTCGCGGCCGAGCCGGCGCGCGGCCCGCAGCATGCGCCGCTCGGTCTCGGCATCGAGCCCATAGCCGGACTTGATCTCCACCGTGGTGACGCCCTCGGCGATCAGCCGGTCGAGCCGCGCCCGCGCGCTCGCCACCAGCTCGTCCTCGCTCGCGGCGCGCGTCGCCCGCACGGTCGAGACGATGCCGCCGCCCGAGCGCGCGATCTCCTCGTAACTCGCGCCGGCCAGCCGCATCTCGAACTCTTTCGCGCGGCTGCCGCCATAGACCAGATGGGTGTGGCAGTCGATCAGGCCAGGCAGCACCAGGCGGCCGTCGAGCCGGATCGTCTCGGCCGCGTCGGCATTCGCCGGCAAGTCGGCCTCGGGACCCACGAAGGCGATGCGGCCTTCGGTCGTCGCGATGGCGCCGCGCTCGATCAGCCCGAGCCCCGGCCGGTTGGACGCCAGAGTCACAAGGCGTGCGTCGCGCCAGATCCTGTCGAACCGCATGAGCCGCTCCGTCGCGCCGATGTCCGAGTTGTTTCCATACAAAATCGCCACACGCTTCGCTATGGTCCGGCGCGCGGTGTCGCACAGCATCGCCGCTCCCTGTCGCCGCAGGTGGGGAGACGTGAAGGAGGACTGGATCGATGACCGGAGCATTCCTGCTCGCGCAGGCGCTGCTGCCACACGGCTTCGCGCAGAACGTGCGGGTCGAGATCGCGGACGGACGCTTCATCGCGGTGGAGCCGGGCGCCGCCGTCGCGCCGGGCACCGAGCGCATCGCCGGCCTCGCGCTGCCGGGCGTGCCAAACCTGCACTGCCACGCCTTCCAGCGCGGCATGGCGGGTCTCGCCGAGCGGCGCGGCCCCGCCTCCGACAGCTTCTGGACCTGGCGCGAGGTGATGTACCGCTTTCTCGCCCGGCTGACGCCGGACGATGCCGAGGCGATCGCCGCCTTCGCCTACATGCAGATGCTGGAGCGCGGCTTCACCGCCGTCGCCGAGTTCCACTACCTCCATCACGACATCGACGGCCGCCCCTATGCCGATCTCGGCGAGATGGCCGGCCGCATGGCGGCGGCCGCGCACGCGACCGGCATCGGCCTCACGCTCCTGCCGTCGCTGTATGGCCACGGCGGTTTCGGCGGCGCCCCGCCGGTCGAGGGCCAGCGGCGGTTCCTCAACGATCCGGACCGCTTCGCGCGGCTGGTCGCGCGCAGCCGCGAGATCGTCGCCGCGGTGCCGAGCGGAACGGTGGGCGTGGCGCCGCACTCGCTCCGCGCCGTCACGCCGGAGACACTGCGGGCCGCCGTTGCGCTCGCGCCCGGCGGGCCGATCCACATCCACGCCGCCGAGCAGGTCAAGGAGGTCGAGGACTGCGTCGCCTGGTCGGGCCGCCGGCCGGTCGCCTGGCTGCTCGACGAGATGCCGGTCGATGCCCGCTGGTGCCTGATCCACACGACCCACACGACCCCGGACGAGACCGTGCGGCTCGCCCGTGCGGGCGCGGTGGCGGGCCTGTGCCCGCTCACCGAGGCGTCGCTCGGTGACGGCATCTTCGACGGCGCGCGCTATCTGGAAACAGGCGGCCGGTTCGGGATCGGCACCGACTCCAACATCGACATCGATCCGGCCGGCGAGCTGCGTCAGCTCGAATACTCGCAGCGCCTCGCACACCGCGCCCGCAACGTGATGGCGACCGCCGAAGGCGAATCGACCGGCCGGCGGCTCCTCGGCGAGGCACTCGCCGGCGGCGCCCAGGCGCTCGGTCAGCCGATCGGAGCGATCGCGGTCGGCCGGCGGGCCGATCTCGTGGTGCTCGACACCACGCATCCCGATCTCGCCGCCGTCGCGGGCGACGCGACCGGCGGCCGATCGATCGACCGGCTGATCGATCTCTGGCTGTTCGTCGCCGGCCGCGAGGCGGTAACGACCGTGATGGCGAGCGGCGAGATCGTCGTGCGCGACGGGCACCACCGCGCCCGCCAGGCGATCACGGCGCGCTATCTCGCGACGCTGCGGCGCATCCTCGCGGCGTGACGGCGGCCCCTCACACCGCGGCACCGCCCATGTAGGCGCGCACGACCTCCGGGTTGCCGCGCGCCTCGGCGGCGGTGCCGGCCCAGGCGAGGCGGCCGGATTCGAGCACGATCACCCGGTCGGCCATCGCCAGCACGCGCTCCAGGCTCTGCTCCACCAGCACGATGGTGAGGCCGGCACGGCGCAGCGCGTCGAGCGCCTCGTAGCAGATGTCGACGTTCTTCGGCATCAGCCCGAGCGACACCTCGTCGATCAGCAGCAGCCGCGGCGCCGCCATCATGGCGCGGCCGATCGCCGTCATCTGCTGCTCGCCACCGGAGAGCGAGCCGGCCAGGTTGTCGAGCCGCTCCTTCAGGCGCGGGAACAGGTCGAGCACCCGCTCCATGGCGGCGTGGGTGTCGCGGGCCGGGCGCACATAGCCGCCGACGATCAGGTTCTCGCGCACCGTGAGGTCGCGGAACAGCCGCCGTCCCTCGGGGGCGAGCGCGATGCCGCGGGCGCAGCGCGCCATCGGCGACAGCGTGGTGACGTCCTCGCCGTCGAACCGGATAGTGCCGGCCGAGACCGCGACCTGCCCGGCCACCGCCATCAGGGTCGACGACTTGCCGGCCCCGTTCGGACCGAGGATCGCCAGCGCCTCGCCGGGCCGCGCCTCGAACGACAGGTCGCGCACCGCCAGCACGCGGCCATAGCCGCAGGTGAGTCCGTCAACCGCCAGCATGCGCGGCCTCCCGGCCCGGCTCGCGGCCGCTCGTGTCCTGCCCCATATAGGCGGCGATCACCTGCGGGTCGGCCAGCACCGCGGCGGTCGGCCCGTCGGCGATCTTGCGGCCGTTGTCGAGCACCACGAGGCGCGGGCAGATCTCGGCCACCTTGGCGAGGTTGTGCTCGATCAGGATCATGGTGATGCCGGAGGCGTTGAGGTCCGCGAGCGTCGCGGCGAGCCGCGCCGCCTCGACCGAGTTGAGCCCCGCCAGCGGCTCGTCGAGCAGCAGCACCGCGGGCGAGATGGCGAGCGCACGGGCCACCTCCAGCCGCTTGAGCGCGCCGAGCGGCAGCACGCCCGGTGCCGCGTCGGCGTAGTCGGCGATGCCGACCAGCGCCAGAAGCTCGCGGGCGCGCGCCCGCTCGGCGGTGCGCGACACCGACACGATGGCGCGGGCGAGATGCGTGGTCTTGGCGAAGCCGGCCGCCAGCGTGACGTTGTCGAGCACGCTGAGGCCGCGGAACGGCCGCACGATCTGGTGCGTGAGCGCGACGCCGAGGCGGGCGCGCGCGTCGGGGGCGAGGCGGGTGACGTCGCGGTCCGCCACCAGGATGCGCCCCTCGGTCGGCTTCACCACGCCGATCACCGTGTGCAGCATGGTGGTCTTGCCGGCGCCGTTCGGCCCGATCAAGCCGAGCAGCTCGCCCTTGGCGAGCGAGAAGCTGACCCCACCGAGCGCCACGATGCCGCCGAAGCGGACCAGCACGTCCTCGACCGCGAGCAGCGTCGTCATGGCGCGCCTCCGGTGGAGCGCCGCGCCACGAGGCTGCGCACGAGACCGGCGAGCCCGCCCGGCGCGAATCGCATGGTGAGCACGATCAGGGCGCCGTACAGCAGCAGCTTGTAGTCGTTGATGACCCGGCTGAACTCCGGCAGCAGGGTCAGCACCACGCAGGCCGCGACGACACCCCAGATCGAGCCGACGCCGCCGACGATCACCATCGTGAGGATGCTGATCGACACCGTGAAGCCGAAGGCGCTCGGGATGATGAAGCGGGTGAAGTAGGCATACACGGCGCCCGCCACGCCGGCCAGGAAGGTGCCGATCACGAAGGCGGCGAGCTTGTAGGCGGCGGCGTTGATGCCGAGCGTGCGGGCGGTGCGCTCGTCGTCGGCGACCGCCGCGAAGCCGAAGCCCATCCAGCTCCGCTTGATGTGCCAGGACAGAGCCGCCATGGCGGCGACCAGCGCCAGGCACAGGCCGACGAAGCCGATGTCGCCGAGGCCGTGGTCGGGAATGTCGGTCAGCCCCATCTCGGCGCCGAGCCAGCCCTGCTTGCGCACGAAGCCGAGGAACACGAAGCCCACCCCCATGGTGGTGATGGCGAGGAAATCCTCGCGCACCCGCAGGGAGGCGACGCCGACCAGGAGGCCGAGCGCGCAGGCGACGAGGCCGGCGAGGACGAGCACCACCGGCAGCGACAGGCCGCCGGCCGCCAGCGCCGCCGCATAGGCGCCGGTGCCGAAGAAGGCGGCATGGCCGAGGCTGACTTGGCCGCAGAAGCCGGTGATGAGATTGAGGCCGAGCGCCAGCATCAGGTTGATGCTGACCACCGCCACCAGGGTGATCTCGTAGGCTCCGATCATGGCCGCCCCGTCGCGAACAGGCCCTGGGGCCGCACCATTAGCACCGCGATCAGGAACACGAACGCGATGGCGTCGCGGTCCAGGAACGACCCGGCATAGATGGTGCCGTACGCCTCGATGACACCGAGCAGCAGCGCCGCCGCCAGCGTGCCGCCGACATTGCCGAGCCCGCCCAGCACGATGATGGCGAGCGACTTGTAGCTCGGCACGCTGCCCATGGTGGGCTCGACCAGATTGTTGAGAACGGCGACGAGGGCACCCGCCGCGGCCGCCAGCGCCGAGGCGATGAAGAAGTTCACATAGCGCACCTTGACGGTGTCGATGCCGAAGGCGCGCGCCATCGCCGGGTCCGTTACGGTGGCCCGCCAGGCGACGCCGAACCGAGTGCGCTTCATCAACAGGCCGAGCCCGGTGAGCAGCACGACGGCGCCGACCAGCATGGCGGCGTCGGCCGCCGCCATCCCGATCGGCCCGATATTGATCCGCTCGGTGAGCTGCATGGTGTCGAACGAGTTGCCATACGGCCCGAAGACGATGCGGTAGCCCTCCTCCATGCAGATGAACAGGCCGATGGACGCGATCAGCGCCACATAGGGCGGCCGGTCGAGCAGCGGCTCGTAGAGCAGCCGGTACACCAGCATGCCGGCGACCCCGACCGTGACGGCTGACACCGCGACCGCCAACGGCAGGCTGCCGGTCGCGTTGGTGATCAGCACCGTGATGTAGGCGCCGAGGGTGAACAGCCCGGCATGGGCGACATGGAGAATGCGCAGGAGGCCGTAAACCAGGGTGAGGCCGACGGCGATCACGGCATACATGCTGCCGTTGACCAGACCTTGCAGCACGAGCTCGACGTGGAGCATGGGGTTTCTTTCGAAGGCGCCCCACACGGGCGGACGTTGCCGACGATTCTGCTCGGTTGCCGATCGGCCTGCCCCCGGCCCGGCGCGGCGGGAGCCGCAGGCCGAGGGCGATCAGGCGCGGTCGCGCCGCCGGCTCACTTTTCTGGAGGCGCCAGGAAGCCGAGGTCGTCGATCACGGCATAGCGGTGGAAGTTGCCGTCCTTCACCACCTGCACCTGCACGGCCTTCTTGACCTCGCCGAGGCTGTTGAACGACAGCGTGCCGATGGCGGTCTCGAAGGTGCCGGCCCGGATGGTGTCGCGGATCGCCTTGGGATCGGTGCTGCCGGCCTTGCGCAGCGCCTCGATGGCCACCGTGGCGGCGGCATTGCCGGAGGCCGCCACCATGTCGACGCGGTCCTTGAAGGTCTTCTCGTAGTTCTCGATGAACGAGCGGGTGGCCGGCGCGCTCGAGTCGCGATCGAGCGAGGTGGTGACGATGACGCCCTCGGACGCCTTGCCGGCGATCTCGATGAAGCGCTGGCTGTCGTAACCCTCCTGGCCGATGATGGTGGCGTCGACGCCGGCGGCGCGGAGCTGAGCCACCAGCGGGCCGGCGTTAAAGAAGTAGCCCGGCGCATAGATCACCTCGGGGGCGGACGCCTTCACCTGCGCCACCAGCGGGCCGAACTGCCGGTCCGGCATCGCGAAGGTGTGCTCCTTCAGCACCTCGATGCCGAACTTCGGCGCCACCTCCTTGAAGCCGGCGGTGAGCGCCTGGCCGAAATCATTGTTCACGGCGACGATGACGACCTTCTTCTTCTTCAGCAGCTCGCCGACCAGCTTGGCGCCGGCCCGCCCCTGCACCTCGCCCATCATGCCGGTGCGGAAGATGAAATCGCCGGCCCGGGTGATGTCCGGGTGGATCGCATAGGCCGAGAGATAGGGCACGCCGGCCCGTTGCATCACCGGGGCGGCGGCGCGCGTCGGCCCCGAATAGCCGCCCGAAACGACGACGGCGACCTTGTCCTGGCCGGTGAGCTTGTTGGCGAGCGGAATGGTGTTCTCCGGCTTGCCCTCGTCGTCGTAGACGACCAGCTCGATCTTCTTGCCGTTGATGCCGCCGGCCGCGTTCGCCTGCTGCACGGCCAGCTCCGCGCCCTGCCGCGCCGACTTGCCGTCGGCGGCCGCAAAGCCGGTCAGCGGCGCGTGAAACCCGATCTTGACGACGTCTTGAGCTAAGGCTGCGGAGGGCGTCAGCCAGAGCGCCGCGAGCGCGAGGCGTTGCAGAGTTCGACGCATGTCGGTTCTCCCGTGAGGGTCCTCGCGTTTGGGTAGACGGGCGCCCAATCCGAGTCAACGAAGTGAGTGTGGGTGCGACGTCCCCGCACGGGATGGGCGACGTGGCATGCCCAGCATACGAGCCGACGGCGCCCGCCCCGCTGGAGCGGCGCGCCGCCGTCAACTGGAGAACGTGCCCTGCCTCCGCAGCAATGCGGATGCGCGGCCGCCGACGCTCCGCTCGTCGGGCCCGCCGCGATCGTGTAAAGGGAGGTGATCCGCGACGGCGGCGGCCGCCGCCGACCTTCCCCCGCTCCGGCGCCCTGGCCATCCGACCGAGCCTGCCGGCGGCGCCACCCACGGGGCACCATGACACGGGGCACCATGACACGGGGCACCATGAGCCCGCTGCTCGACCAGATCCGCGTCCTCGACCTCACCAACGTGCTGGCCGGCCCGTTCTGCTGCTATCAGATGGCGCTGCTCGGCGCCGACGTGATCAAGGTGGAGGTCCCCGGCAGCGGTGATCTCGCCCGCCAGCTCGGCGCCGACCGCGATCTCAACAAGGCGCTGATGGGGGCCTCCTTCCTGGCCCAGAACGCCGGCAAGCGGTCGCTCACCGTCAATCTCAAGGACCCGGCCGGCAAGGCGGTGTTCCGCCGGCTGGTCGAAAGCGCCGACGTGCTGGTGGAGAACTTCCGCCCCGGCGTGATGGACCGTCTCGGCCTCGGCTGGAACCAGCTCAAGACCATCCGGCCGAGCCTCGTCTACTGCGCCATCTCGGGCTTCGGCCAGACCGGCCCGCTGCATGCCAACCCGGCCTACGACCAGATCGTCCAGGGCCTCGCCGGGGTGATGAGCGTGACCGGCGACGAGACGACGGCACCGCTGCGGGTCGGCTACCCGGTCGCCGACACCATCGGCGGCATCACGGCGGCGTTCGCCATCGCGGCCGCGCTGGTGCGGCGCGGGCGCACCGGCGAGGGCGAGTTCATCGACGTCTCGATGCTCGAATCGACCCTCGTCACCATGGGCTGGCAGGTCTCCAACTATCTGGTCGCCCACATCCAGCCGCGGCCGATCGGCAACGAGAACATGACGGCGAGCCCATCCGGCACCTTCGCGACCGGCTCCGGCCCGCTCAACATCGCGGCCAACAAGCAGGAGCAGTTCGTCGCGCTGTGCGGGGTGATCGGCCGGCCGGAGCTCGCCACCGATCCGCGCTTCGTCGACCGCGAGGATCGCAAGAAGCGCCGCTTCGAGCTGAAGGCCGAGATCGAGAAGGCGCTCGTCCGCCGCACCGCCAAGGAGTGGGCCGCGCTGATGAACGCCGCCGGCATCCCGTCCGGCGAGGTGCTGTCGATTCCCGAGGTGCTGTCGCATCCGCACATCCAGGCGCGCGGCCTGGTCACCCGCTTTCCGAGCGCGCCGGGCGTCGACCGCGAGGTGCCGGTGGTGCGCTCCGGCTTCAAGCTGGCGAGCGGCGATCCGGAGCCGCGCTCGCCACCGCCGGCGCTCGGCGCCGACACCGACGCGCTGCTCGCCGAGCTCGGCTATGCGGCCGAGGAGATCGCCCGGCTGCGCGACAGCGGCGCCATCTGAACACAGGCCCGCGGCCACGACGAGGACCCCATGAGCGAACGCGCCAAGCTGTCGCCGCCGGACTGGTGGGCGACGTCGATCATCGAGATGAAGCCGGGCATGATCCGCTATCGCGGCTATGCCATCGAGGACCTGATCGGCCGCGTCGGCTTCGCCGAGATGGTGTATCTCCTCACCCGCGGCGAGCTGCCGCCGAAGCCGGCGGCGCGGCTGCTGGAGGCCGCGCTGGTCGCCGCCGTCGACCACGGGCCGCAGGCCCCCTCGATCGCGGTCGCCCGCATGGCGATGACCTGCGGGATCGGCATCAACAACGCCATGGCGTCGGCCATCAACACGCTCGGCGACGTGCATGGCGGCGCCGGCGAGCAATGCGTGGCGCTGTTCGGGGCGATCGCGGCGCGACTGCCCGAAGGCGTGCGCGACGCCGCTGCGATCACCACGGCGGTGACGGCCGAGATCGACGCCCTCAAGGCGCGCGGCATCCGCCACGTCCCTGGCTACGGCCACCGCTTCCACCCGCTCGACCCGCGGGCGCCGCGCCTGCTGGCCCTGGTCGACGAGGCAGCCGCCGCGGGCGCCGTGAGCGGCCTCTACGCCGCCATCGGCCGCACCATCGAGGACGTCGTCGCGGCGCGCCGCGGTGGCAAGCGAGTGCCGATGAACATCGACGGCGCCACCGGCGTCATCTTCGCCGAGCTGGGCTTTCCGCCGCCCCTGTGCCGCGGCCTATTCGTGCTGTCGCGCTCGGTCGGCTGCCTGGCCCATGCGTGGGAGGAGAGCCAGTCCGACTACCGCAACAAGGGGCCGATCCCGC
The DNA here is from genome assembly GCA_009720755.1 of Rhodoplanes serenus. Lineage (GTDB taxonomy): Bacteria > Pseudomonadota > Alphaproteobacteria > Rhizobiales > Xanthobacteraceae > Rhodoplanes > Rhodoplanes serenus. Next base: position 101,517 of record WNKV01000011.1, on the reverse strand, counting down.
GCGATCAGATCTGGACCTACACCGGGCCGGGGCCGCGAAACGTGCCGGAGTGATTTCTTCGTCCGGCGGAGGACGAGACGGGATCAGGACCTCTCGCGCGCCGCCGCGAGGTTGCGGCGGACGACCGGCTGATCGGCGAGCGCTGCCGCGCGGGCGAAGACCTTCTCGGCGCCCTTGCGGTCGCCGGCGTGGTTCATCAGCAGCGTGCCGAGATTGTTGAGGGCGACGAAGTCGGTCGGGTCCGCCTCGGCGGCGCGCCGGAAGGCGGCCAGCGCCGCGTCCTTGTCGCCGGCCGCGAGCCTGGCATTGCCGTCGGCGAAGTCGCGCTTGCCCGCCATGGCGCGGGCATGGGCGGCGGCGTCCTCGCACAGCGCGGCGCGGCGGGTCAGCAACGTGCGGTCCGGGCAGTCGGGCTCGGCCAGCGCGGCGGCGATGCGGCACCGGGCGTCGTCGCGGTCGCCCGACAGATAGGCCGCGTCGGCCAGCGCCCGCAGCACCGCGGGCGCCTCGCCATAGAGGTCGACCAGCCGGTCGAGCAGCCGCACGGCGCCGCCGGCGTCGCCCTGGCCGAGCCGGGCGAGCGCCAGATTGTGCAGCACCCGCCGGGTCTCGCCCTCCTGCCGCTCCATCCGCCGCAGCATCCGCTCGGCGCGCGGATAGTCGCCGGATGCGAGGGCGTTGAGGGTGAGGCGCTCGTAGGCGCGCAACAGCAGCGAGCGGAGCATCGGCGGCTCTCCGGAGCGGAACGGGCCAGACATGCGAACGGGCGGCGCGACACGCCGCCCGTCGCAACCGTCGATATCGCGATCAGACGACCAGCGACAAGAGATAGGCGAACAGGAACGCCACCACGCCGACCACGAAGGTCGCCGAGGTGTAGAGCTTGTAGGCGACGTTGACCGGCATGTTGGAGAACTGCGACACCACCCAGAAGTAGGAGTCGTTGGCGTGCGACACCACCATGGAGCCGGCGCCGATGACCACCGCGGCGATCGCCGGGTCGAAGCCGAGCGTCGGCTGCAATGGCGCCACGATGGCCGCCGTGGTGATGATGGCGACCGTCGAGGAGCCCTGCGCGGTCTTCAGCGCCGCCGAGATGGCGAACGGCAGGAACAGCCCGAGCGGCAGATGCGCCATGTTGGTGCCGATGAAGTCCTTCATCGGCGACGCGGCCAGCACCTTGCCGAACGAGCCGCCGGCCCCGGTGATCGCCAGGATGATCGCGGCATCCTTGATGCCCTGGCCCATCCACGAGTCGACCGCGACGGACAGCTCCTTGCGCGGCACCAGGAACAGGCTGCACACCACGCCGAGCATCAGGGCGGTGACCGGATCGCCGATGAAGTTGAAGAACACCCGCACGCTCCCGTTCCCGAACGGACGGGTCGGGAAATCGGCGACCGACTTCAGCAGGATCAGCACGATCGGCAGCACCAGCGGCAGGAAGCTCATGAACACGCTGGGCAGCTTGCCGTACTTGGCGACGAGATCGCTGTAGCTCTCCTCGACGCCGGGAGAGATGTCGTACTTGCGGCCGAAGACCAGCGCCCAGGCGAGGCCGGACAGCGCCGACGGCACCGCCACGATCATGCCGTAGAGGATGACGAGGCCGAGATCGGCGTTCAGGGTGGCGGCGGCGGCGAGTGGGCCGGGTGTCGGCGGCACCATCGTATGCGTCGCATAGAGGCCGGTGGCGAGCGCCACCGCCATCACTCCCATGGAGGTCTTGGTCTCCGCCGACAACGCCTTGTTGAGCGGCGTGAGAATCACGTAGCCGGAGTCGCAGAACACCGGGATGGAGACGACATAACCGGCGATGTTCATGGCGAGCGGTGCCCGCGATCGCCCGACCAAGCTCAGGATAGCCTGGGTCATCACCAGGGCGGCACCCGTCTTCTCCAGGATGTAGCCCATGATCGTGCCGGCCACGATCACGATGCCGATATAGGTCAGCGTCCCGCCGAAGCCTTCGCGGACCGCCTTGACGACGTCCAGCGCCGGCATGCCGATCGCCAGCCCATAGGCGAAGGCGATCACGACCAGGACGACGAATGCATTCACCTTCCACTTGCCGGTGGCGACGACGATCAGGACGACCGCGATCGCGAGCAAGAGGATCGATACCGATCCCGATACCATGATGAGAATCCCCCTCCGACCTCAGATGAGACGATTTGGTCGGATCGAGATCGGCTATACGCCGGTTCCGACCGCATCGGTATCAGTTGTCATGCGAAGGTCGCAGCCAACCGAGGTCGACCGGCGGAACGAAGGCGCTTGTCACTCCGCCGCTGTGGCCCGCTCGGTCAGCGCCGGCGCCGCCGCGAACGACGCCGCCACCCGCTCGGCCGGCGCATCGCCGTAGAGCGTCGTGCGCTGCCGGGGCGTGCGGCCGATCCCCCGGATCAGCGCCTCGAGGGCCGCGGGCGTCATCTCCTGGCCGTGCGCGGCGCCGGCCGCTCGGGTAATGCTCTCGTTCATCAGCGTACCGCCGACATCGTTGGCGCCGGCCGCCAAGCACGCCTGCGCGCCGGCGGCCCCGAGCTTCACCCACGAGGTCTGAATGTTGGGCACGAGCCCGTGCAGCACCAGCCGGGCCACCGCATGCATCAGCACGGATTCGCGAAATGTCGGCCCCAGCCGGCACTGGCCGCGCAGATTGATGGGCGATTCCATCGGCACGAAAGGCAGCGGCACCAGCTCGGTGAAGCCTCCGGTGCGCTGTTGCAGGCGGCGCAGGTGGAGCAGATGACGCGCCCAGTGCACCGGCTGGTCGACATGGCCGAACATGATGGTGGCCGTGGTGCGCAGCCCGGCGCGATGCGCCGCCTCGACCACGCCGAGCCACTGCTCCGTCGTCACCTTGTCGGGACAGATGATGGCCCGCACCGCCGGATCGAGCACCTCGGCGGCGGTGCCCGGCAGGGTGCCGAGGCCGGCGTCACGCAGCATCGCGAGCAGCTCGGCCGGCGTCAGGTCCAGGGTGCGGGCGCCCTGGTGAATCTCGAGCGGCGAGAAGGCGTGGATATGCAAAGCCGGCAGAGCCGCCCTGATGGCACGGCAGAGCGCCAGATAGGTCTCGCCCGTGTAGTCGGGATGGATGCCGCCCTGGAGGCAGACCTCGACGGCGCCGCGATCCCACGCCTCGCGACAGCGCATCACCACCTCGTCGACGGCGAGGTCGTAGGGCCGTCCCCGCAGATGCTCCGCCGTCTTGCCCTTGGAGAACGCGCAGAAGCTGCACCGATAGGTGCAGATGTTGGTGTAGTTGATGTTGCGGGTGACGACATAGCTGACGGTGTCGCCGACGGTCGCACGGCGCAGCGCGTCGGCGGTGGCGCACACCTCGGCGAAGGCGGTGCCGCGCGCCTCGAACAGCGCGACGATCTCGGCTTCCGACAGCTCCGTTCCACGTTGGGCGCGCGCCAGGATGGGCGCCAGCGTGCCGGATCTCGGCCCGACTGCCGGCATCGGCGGCAACGCCAGGCAGGCGCCCGGCGTCCAAGTCTCGGTGCGGGCGAAGCCGTCCGAATCGCTCGCCCGCAGCACCGCGGTGTGCAGGCCGCGGTCGATCCAGCGATCACGCTCGGCGAGGAAGCGGCGGTGCACGGCGAGGCGCGGCACCAGCACCTTGCCGGCCGCCGCGGTCTCACGCGCCAGCGCATCGAGATGCGGCCACGGCTTCTCGGGATTGACGTGGTCGGGCGTCACCGGCGACACGCCGCCCCAGTCGTCCACGCCGGCGGCGATCAGGTCGGCGAGATAGCCGGTGCCGAGATTGGGCGGCGCCTGCACGGTCACGTCGGGCGGCATCACGAGCCGCGCCACCGCGACGGTCCACAGATGCTCGGCCGCGTCCGGCTCCGGATGGCTCGCCATCCGGGTGCCCGGCTTGGCACGGAAGTTCTGGACGATGATCTCTTGCAGATGGCCGTGCTGCGCATGCAGGGCGCGCAGCGCCAGCAGCGCCGCGACGCGCTCGCGCCGCGTCTCTCCGATGCCGATCAGAATGCCGGAGGTGAACGGCACCCTGGCGGCACCGGCCGCCGCGATGGTGGCGAGCCGCACCGCCGGGTGCTTGTCGGGCGAGCCGAAGTGCGGGCCGCCACGTTGGGAGAGGCGGTCCGAGACGGTCTCCAGCATCAGCCCCTGCGACACCGAGACGGTGCGCAGCCGGGCGATGTCGTCGGCGGTCATCACGCCGGCATTGAGATGCGGCAGGAGGCCGGTCTCGCGCCGCACCCGATCCGCCATGGCGGCGAGATAGTCGAGCGTCGTCGCATGGCCGAGCCGGTCGAGCGCCTGGCGGGCGGCGCGGTAGCGCAGCTCCGGCTTGTCGCCGAGCGTGAACAGCACCTCGTGGCAGCCGGCGGCCGAGCCCGCACGGGCGATCGCCAGCACTTCGTCGGGTGACAGATAGGCCGCCTCGCCGCGCCGCGGCGGGTGCGCGAAGGTGCAGTAGTGGCACGAGTCGCGGCAGAGCTGGGTCAGCGGCACGAACACCTTGCGCGAATAGGTGACGCGGTCGCCGAAGGCGGCGTCGCGCACCGCCGCGGCGGCGCGCAGGAGCGCCGGCCCGGCCGCGACGTCGGCGAGCGCCAGCGCCTCCGCGTCGGCGAGCGGCCGCGGCGTGCGGGCAAGCGCGGCGAGATCGGGCAGCGCATCGTCAGCGACCCGGCTCATCGCTTCGCCTCCGCAGCGAACGCCGGCGCGGCCTCATCGGACGAGAGGACAGCGGCGAGGCGGTCGACCAATGCTGGGCCGAAGCTTGCGACCAGCCGGCCGGCGCGGGTGTCGACCCGGCGCGCTACGAAGTCGGCGAGATCGTGCGGCTCGTCGACGTCGAAGCCGAGCCCCGCCACCTCGACCACGGTCGGCGCGATGCCGTGCGCACGCGCCGCCGCGAGATGCGGATAGAAGCTGTCCGGCCCGAAGCGCAGCGGCACCGCGTCGGCGGGCGAGCAGACGATGGCGTTTGAGCCCTGGAAGTCGCGCGCCGGCGCGATCGTGAAGGCGGGCGCCGCGCCATGCGCGGCGATCACCCGCGAGACATCGGCGGCGGCGACCAGCGGCAGGTCGCCCGGCACCGTGATCAGCCCGAAGCCCTCGCGCACCAGCCGCCGCGCCGCGCCCGTCACGGCGCCGGTGTGGCCCTCGCTCGCATGAGCGTCGGACACCTCGGCACCCCAGCGCCGCGCCAGCGCCGCCGCGGTCGCGTCGGCGGTGACCACCAGGATGCGGGCGAGCTCCGGCACCGCGGCGAGCTGCTCCAGCACGTCCTCGGCCATCGCCATGGCGAGATCCGCACGGGCGTCCGGCGGCAGCACCGCGGCGAGGCGCTGCTTGGCGCCGACCATGCCCTTGATGGGCACGACGGCGCAGAGCTTCGGGTCGGGGATCATGCGGGGGTGGCTCCGATCCGGTCGACGAAGGCGAGCACATCATCCGCCAATCGCTCGCGATCGGCCAGACTGAGCATCATGGTACGGGTGACGAGCGTCGGCACGCCGACATCGACGGCCGCCGCGGCGTCGGCCTCGTCGAGCACGAAGCCGTCGAGGAGATCGCCGTAGTGCGAGGCCACCGCGGCCGCCGTCGCGCCGATGCCGAGATCGGCCAGCATGGCGGCGGTCGGTCCCTTGACGGCACGGCCGCCGATCAGCGGCGACACCGCGACCACCGGCGCCGCGCACGACGCGAGGGCGTCGCGCAGGCCCGGCACCGCGAGAATCGGCCCGATGCTGATCAGCGGGTTGGATGGGCAGATCACCACGGCGCGCAGATCGGGCGCCGCGAGCGCGGCCAGCACCGCCGGCAGCGGGCGCGCCGTCGCGGCACCCTCGAAGGCGATCTCGCGCACCGCAGGCTGAGCGCGGCGGCCGACGAACCAGTCCTGGAAGTCGAGCCACCCGTCGTCGGTTCGCACCCGGGTGCGCAGGCGGTCGTCGGTCGCCGGCCACACCCGGGTGGCGATCCCGAGCGCCGTGCAGGCCGCCGCGGTGATCTCCGACAGCGGCGTGCCGGCGGCGAGCCGGTGCGTGCGCATCACATGCATGGCGAGATCGCCGTCGCCGAGCCGGAACCAAGTCTCGCCGCCGAGCGCCTCCAGCGCCGCCATGAAGGTCCAGGTCTCGCCGGCGCGGCCCCAGCCCTGCTGCGGATCGGCGAGGCCGGCGAGCGTGTAGACGAGCGTGTCGATGTCGGGCGAGACGGCGAGGCCGAGATGCTCGAAGTCGTCCCCCACATTGGCGACCACGGCGAGATCGCCGGGCGGCAGCCGGCGCGCCAAGCCGAGCGCGAGCTTGGCGCCGCCGATGCCGCCCGACAGGGCGATCACGGTGCCGTGCCGCCCCATCAGCGGAACAGATCCTCGGTCGAGCCGCGGATCAGATCCGTCGCGGGGCGCGGCGGCCCGGCGGGCGAGAGCCCCCGCACCAGCACGGCGGGGCGGCCCTCGGCCCCCTGCCCCATCAGCAGCGAGGCGGCGGCGGCGATCTCGTCGGCGAAGCCGGTCTCGGTGACGCGCAACGGCCGGCCGTAGAGATCGGGCTCGCCCCGCAGGTCGCGCACCGCCGGCAGGCCAGCGGCGCCGAGCGCGACCCCGACGGTGCCGTTCCGCCACGGCCGGCCGAAACTGTCGCTGACGATGACGGCGATCGGTACGCCGAGCCGGGCCGAGAGCGCATGGTGCAGCCGCGCCGCCGACGCATCGGCATCCTCGGGCAGCAACAGCACCGGATCGCTGCCTTCGATCGGGTCGACGTTGGAGCGGTCGATCCCGGCATTGGCCATCACGAAGCCGCAGCGATGCTCGACGATCAGGACGTGGCGGGAGTGGCGCACGACCCGGCGCGACTCGCGCAGGATCACCTCGACGAGACGCGGGTCCTTGTCGGTCTCGGCGGCGAGCGCCTCGGCGGCCGCCGAGGGCGCGACGGCGGCGAGGTCCACATAGCGGCCTTCGGCCTTGGAGACGATCTTCTGAGCGAGCACCAGCACGTCGCCGGGCGCGGCACCGCCCACCGCGATCACGGCCGACGCGAGCAGGCCGGCGAGATCGTCACCGGGGCGGATCAGCGGCAGGCCGGGCAGAGCAACGAGATCGAGACGCGCCGGCGCGGGCTCCGGCTCGACGGCGGGCGCGGCCGGAACGGCCCGCGGAGAGGACGGGATGCTCATCGATCGGGGGCCTTGGTTGGCGGCGCCGTAGGGCGCGGGGGTGGGTCGCATTCTCGACCGCGACGCGCAGCTTTGCAAACCGCCGCCCCGTCGCAGCGCGAGGCGCCAGCAACTCGCGCGCGAGAAGATCACCGCCGTGCGGTCGCCGCCCACACCGGAAGGCATGCGAGCACCGCGACGATGCTCCACCACGCATAGCGAAGATCGGCGGCGACGCCGAGAAGCGTGAAGCTCGCCACGTAGACGGCCGCCGAGCCCGCCACCGCCACCACGAAGGCGCCGGCCGGGTTGTCGCGCCGGCGCAGCGTCGCGGCGGCGAGCAGCACGCAGACGACGAGCCAGACGCCGGCGCGGAACAAGAGAGTCGGCTTCAGCACGTCGTGGACCGCCACCATGGCCGCGAAGGCGCGGTTGTCCGGCAACGCCAGCCGGCTCTTGTCGTCGAGATCCGCGACCCACAGCGTGAAGGTCGGCCCGACCAGGAAGGTGCGCGAGAAGGCGGCGCGGTGGGAGAGCCACGCCAGCGGATGCGTCAGCACCGCGTCACGCCAGGCGGTGGTAATCACCGGCGTTCCGAACACGCGCTCGCGCCGCTCCAGGCGCTCCATCACGAAGGCGCAGGGGCGGCCGTACCAGTAGGCATCCCACAGATACGGATCGTAGCAGTCGGTGAGAAGGCGGCGCCGCTCGTCGGCGGTCCACGCGCCCGGCAGACGGACGTCGCCGGAGAAGTGAGTGATGCCGCCGAGGTCGAACACCGCCAGCGAGTGCAGCGGGTGCTCGCGCGTGGCGCCGAGCGCGCCGTAGTAGACGAGCTGGAGAAGACCGAACAGGGCGAGGCCGGCCGGGACATAGAGCAGCGCCATCCGCCGCAGCAACAGCCGCGACGGCCAGACCGCGTAGGCGATCAGCAGGGGCGCCGCCAGCAGCGCGTTGGGGCGCAGCAGCACGCCGAGGATCACGAGAACGACGGCGGCGAGGCGGAGCGCGAGCCGCCCGATCTCCGCTGCTCGGAGAACGGCCGCACGCGACGGCGCGTATGGTTCTAGAATGTTCCGCAATGGAGCGGTCGAGACGAAGGCCAGCGCCGCGGCGAGCAGCCAGACGCAGCCGAACAGCACATCGCGCCACAGGATGCCGAGAAACATGAAGGCGGGCGGCGTGAAGCCGAGCAGCACCGCGACGAAGCCGAGCACGCGCGAGCGCCGGGTGAGCGCGGCGCCGACGAGCGCGAAGCCGGTCCAGTACAGGGCGGCCGTGAGGATCAACAGGCCAGCGGGTCCCGGCCACCACTGGTCGATGACGCGCCACAGCGCCGCCAGCACCGGCGACTGCCAGTCGCCGTAGGTGCCGGCACGCGCCGCCTCCAGTACGAAGCGCGCGTCGAAGGTCATCACGCCGGGCCAGAACACCACGAGGGTGAGCGCGAAGCCCGATGCCGCGACGATCGTGATCACGAGCGGCGCCGCCCCGCGGCCTGCCGGGGCGGTGGCCTCGGCGAGCGCCTGGCGGGGCACCGCGAGAGGCGCGTCACCGGATCGCATAGACGTCGCCGGAGTTGGCGGCGTGCGGCAAGCCGTCGATCCATTCCGCCATGCGGGCGGCGGTCTGCCAGCCGCCATGCATCAGCCGATGCGACTCGCCGAGCGAGGCGTCGAACTTGGCGTAGCCGAGCGCCGCGCAGCGGGCGAGCGCGGCGCGCGCCACGTCGCGCTGAATGGTGGTGAACTCGAACGACAGCGCCGCCACCGGCGCCGACAGTCCGGCCAGCACCTCGGCCTCGAAGCCCTCGACGTCGATCTTGACGAAGGCCGGCACGCCGTGGCGCGCGATTAGCGCATCGAGCGTCGTCATCGGCACGGCACGGCGCGCCGTCCAGCGCTCGGCCTCCCAGCCCGGCGCCCCGGCGGCGGCGGCCACGAACGCCGCCGAGGCGGTCGACACGGTCGGGTTGGCGGTGTTGATCAAGAGCTCGGCCGTGCCCGCGTGGGCGCCGAGCAGCATCGGCTCGACCACCACGGCGCGGTCGCGGCCGTAGAGCAGCCGCAGCACCCGGGCGAGCACCGGCTGCGGCTCGACCGCGACCACACGGGCGCCGAGGCGGCGGAAGGCGGCGACGCGGTCACCCACATGGGCGCCGACGTCGAAGACCAGATCGCCGGGCCGCACGAAACGGGCGTAGAGCCGATCGAGGCCGTCGCGGTGGCCGCGGCGACCGTAATAGGTGCGCAGCGAGGCGACGACCCCGGTCAGGGTGCGGACGCTCTGGAGCATGTCGGCAGCTCGGCGGCGGCGGGCGACGGGGCGGCCGCGACGGGCGGTCCGGGGCGAAGATCGTGTGTCGCGACCGCGATGGCGCGGAGAATGGCCGGCGGCGCCCGCTCCTCCGGCAGGGCGGCGAGGCCGAGGCGGCGGGCGAGGCGACCGACCACCGGCGACGCGGTGACGACGGCGAGCGGCACCGCCAGCGCCGGACCGGCGGCGATCAGCAGCGCCACCGGCAGCGCCGCCGGCGCCGCCGCAGCGACGAGACCGAGCACGCCAAGGCCGAGCAGGGTCTGGGGCCACATGAGGCGCAGCGCGGTGGCGATCGACACCGCATGGTCGACACGGGTCTGGGTCTGCCAGCCGATGGCGCGGCCGAACGGCAGCCCGGCCAGGAACACCGTGTGGGCGAGCCACATGATCGGCACCAGGAGCTGCATGAAGGCCATCGCGACGGCCGCGTTGGCGACCAGCGCCGGACGCCCGCCGAAGGCGGCGGCGCCGTCGCGCCGCGTCAGCATGTCGGCGAGGGTCGCGAGCTGCGGGGCGAACCACATCGGCACCAGCAGCCCCACCAGCAGGCCGCCAGCGCCGGGATCGACCAGCGTGTCGCCGCCGGCGAGCCACGCCGCGGCGGCGCCCATCACCGCGAGGCCGATCCAGGCCGGCGAGCCGAGGAACATCAGGATGGCGAAGAGGAGCTGATACCGGCTCACCGGGCGCAGGCCGGGCAGGCCGAGAAAGCGCCAGTACTGCATGTTGCCCTGGCACCAGCGCAGATCGCGGCGCACGAACTCGATCAGGGTTGGCGGATTCTCCTCGAAGCCGAGGGTCTCCTCCGGCAGCACCCGCACCGCATAGCCGGCGCGGCGCATCAGCACCGCCTCGATCTGGTCATGGCTGAGCACGTGCCCGCCGAGCGGCCCGGTGCCGGGCAGCGCCGACAGCTCGCAATGGGCCATGAAGGGCTTGAGCCGCAGCACCGCGTTGTGGCCCCAGTAGGGGCCGCAGTCGGCCTGCCACCAGGCGCTGCCCACCGTGTAGGAGCGCATGCCGAGCCGCATCGAGAACTGGAACAGGCGGGCGAACGCACTGGTCGCCGGCATGCCAATCACCAAGCCCTGGAGGATGCCGAGGCGCGGATCGGCCTCCATGATGCGGACGAGCCGCAGCACCGCCTCGGCCGGCATCACGCTGTCGGCGTCGAGCGTCACGGCGTAGTCGTGGCGGTCGCCGTAGTGGTTGCAGAAGTCGGCGATGTTGCCGGCCTTGAAGCCGGCATTGTCGCGACGCCGCCGATAGGTCAGCGCCAGACGACCGTCATGCTCGGCGGCGAGGCCCGCGAAGGCCGCTTCCTCGGCGACCGCGATCGCCGGGTCGCTGGTGTCGCTCAGCACATAGACGTGGAACCGATCGGCATAAGGAGAACCGGCGAGCCCGGCGACCAGCGGGCGCAGGTTGCGCACCACGCGCTCCGGCGGCTCGTTGCGCACGCACAGCAGGATCGCGGTCGACCCGGCGATCGCCGCGTCGGGCGCCACGCGAGCCACCCCTGGCAGCACGGCGGCGACCGGGTCGTCGGCGAAGCGCAGGATCAGGAACCCGATCACCGCGTTCCAGAAGCCGATCACGGTCCACGGCAGGGTGACGGCGAACAGCACCGTGACGGCGAGATCGAAAGCCCCGAAGCCGCCGGGCGCCAGCACCCGGACCATCAGGGCGACGAGGGCCGCGAGGGTGACGGCGACGAGCGTCGCGAACAGCGCCCGCCGCGCCGCGACGGGCAGGCCGCGGTCCACCTCCGCGGCTGGTGCCGCGGTCGCCTCTGCCGACATCCGGGATGCCCCCTGCCATTCCACCACGTCCGCGGGTATAGCGGGACGCATCAACCCGTCCAATAAAGGAATCGCGAGTGGGACAGGACGGCGATACGAGGGCTGGCGCAGCCCTGTGGTACGTGGCGCCGGGGCGCGCCGAGATCCGGCGCGAGCCGCTGCCGATTCCCGGTCCCGGCGACGTGCTGGTGCGAGCGACCCACGGGGCGATCAGCCGCGGCACCGAGCGGCTGGTGCTGGCCGGCCGGGTGCCGGCGAGCGAGCATGCGCGGATGGGCGGGCCCCACATGGGCGGCACGTTCCCGTTCCCGGTGAAGTACGGCTACGCCACCGTCGGCGTGGTCGAGGCCGGCGCGGCGGCGCTGATCGGCCGCCCGGTGTTCGCGCTGCATCCGCATCAGAGCCGCTTCGTGCTGCCGGCCGAGATGGTGGTGCCGATCCCCGAGAGCGTGCCGGCGCGCCGGGCCGTGCTCGCCGCCAACATGGAGACCGCGCTGAACGCCGTGTGGGACGCCGCACCCGGCCCGGCCGATCGCATCGCGGTGGTGGGGGCCGGCGTGGTCGGGCTTCTGGTGGCGCATCTGTGCGCCGGGATTCCGGGCACCGACGTCACCGTGGTGGACGTCGCACCGGAGCGCGCCGCGACCGCGGCCGCTCTCGGGCTCGCCTTCGCGGCGCCCGCGGTGGCGGCCGGCGACTGCGACCTTGTGGTGCATGCGAGCGCCACCGCGGCCGGGCTCGCCACGGCACTGTCGCTCGCCGGCGACGAGGCGACCGTGCTGGAGCTGAGCTGGTATGGCGAGACGGCACCGGCGGTGCCGCTCGGTGGCGCCTTCCACAGCCGGCGGCTGACGCTACGGTCGAGCCAGGTCGGGCAGGTCGCGCCCTCGCGCCGGCCGCGCTGGACGCACCGGCGGCGGCTCGAAGCGGCGCTGACGCTGCTGGCCGACGCCCGCCTCGACGCGCTGCTGGCACCGGCGGTTCCCTTCGCGGATCTACCGGCGCGGATCGACGCCATCCTGGCGCCGGACGCGGCCGGGCTGTGCCCGGTGATCGACTACGGCGCCGGCTGAGGGGATAGGCCGGCGACGCCTCACATCTGCCCGGGACCGCCGGGCGGCAGCGGCGGCACGTAGTCCGGATCGGAGCCCGGCTTGGTCGGGTCGGCGATGCCGGGGTCGTTGACCGGATAGGGCGTGCGCGGCCCGCCCGGACCCGGCACCGGCGGGTCGTCGGGGTCGGGCAGCACCGGGGCATCGGGATCGGGCGGCGCCACCGGCGGGACCGGCAGTTGGGGCGCCGGCGGGATGCGCGGCCCGGTCGGAAGATCGGCGGCGGTTCGGAACGGCCGGTCGGTGGCGACCGGGGCGGCATGCATCATCGGGAAACCTCGCGTCGGGGCTCGCGGGTCAACCCGGGCCACGTCCGCGCGGTTCCCGCTTCGGGCGCCCCACGGCCATCAGGCCGGGCGGTGGCACACCGCCTCGATGTTGTGGCCGTCGGGATCGAGCACGAAGGCGGCGTAGTAGTCGGGGTGGTATTGCGGCCGCAGGCCGGGGCCGCCGTTGTCGCGGCCGCCGGCAGCGAGCGCCGCGGCATGGAAGGCATCCACCGTCGCCCGGTCCGCGGCCGCGATGGCGACGTGCAGGACGCCGGCCAGGCCACCCTCGCCGCCGATCCAGAAATCCGGCTTGCCGTCGCGGCCGAAGCCGGCGGCCGCATGGCCGCTCTCCAGCGCATCGCCGCCGATCTCCATCATCAGCACGTAGCCGAGCGGCGCCAGCGCGGCGGCATAGAACGTCTTCGACCGGGTGTAGTCAGAAACCGGAAAGCCGACGTGATCGATCATGATTTGTTCCCCATGTGAGTCCGGGACGGCCCGCAGGCCGTCCCGGAGGAACACGATGGGACGGCGCTTGGCGCCGCCCCATCTCAACGTCGGTCCGGCGACCCCGTTCAGGTCTTCTGCCGCTCGACCATCAGCTTCTTCAGCTCGGCGATCGCCTTGGCGGGGTTGAGGCCCTTCGGGCACGCCTTGGAGCAGTTCAGGATGGTGACGCAGCGGAACAGGCGGAACGGGTCCTCGAGCTGGTCGAGCCGCTCGCCGGTGGCCTCGTCGCGCGAATCGATGACCCAGCGATAGGCATGCAGCAGCGCGGCCGGGCCGAGATAGCGGTCCGGGTTCCACCAGTATTCGGGGCACGAGGTCGAGCAGCAGGCGCACAGGATGCACTCGTACAGACCGTCGAGCTTCTCGCGGTCCTCGCGGCTCTGCGGCCACTCCTTCTCGGGCGCCACCGTCTCGGTCTGGAGCCAGGGCTGCACCAGCGCGTGCTGGGCGAAGAAGTTGGTGAGGTCGGGCACCAGATCCTTCGCGACCGGCTGGTGCGGCAGCGGATTGACTTTCACGGCCCCCTTCACCTCGCCCATGTCCTTGGTGCAGGCGAGCGTGTTGACGCCGTCGATGTTCATGGCGCAGGAGCCGCAGATGCCCTCGCGGCACGAGCGCCGGAACGTCAGCGTCGGGTCGATCTTGTTCTTGATCCAGATCAGCGCGTCGAGAACCATCGGCCCGCAGTCGTCGAGATCGACCGTGAAGGTGTCGACCTGCGGGTTCTTGCCGTCGTCGGGATTCCAGCGATAGACGCGGAACTCGCGGGTGTTGGTCGCGCCCTCCGGCTTCGGCCACACCTTGCCGTCGGTGACCCGAGAGTTCTTGGGCAGGGTGAATTCGACCATGTTCAGTAGACCCTCGCCTTGGGCTCGATGTACGACACGTCGTTCGTCATCGTGTAGGTGTGCACCGGCCGGTAGTCGATCGAGACCTTGCGGGTCTGCGGATCGAGCCACGCCAGCGTGTGCTTCATCCACTGCTTGTCGTCGCGCTCGGGGAAGTCCTCGCGCGCGTGCGCCCCGCGGCTCTCCTGGCGGTTGGCGGCCGAGTTCATCGTCACCACCGCCTGGGCGATGAGATTGTCGAACTCCAGCGTCTCGATCAGGTCGGTGTTCCAGATCAGCGAGCGGTCGGAGACCTTCACGTCGGCGGCGCCGGCCAGCACCTCGTCGATGAGCTTGACGCCCTCGTTGAGCACCTCGCCGGTGCGGAACACCGCACAGTTGTTCTGCATCACCCGCTGCATGCGCGAGCGCAGCTCGGCCGTGGGGGTCGAGCCCGAGGCGTTGCGGAAGCGGTCGAGGCGCGCCAGCGCGGCATCGCCGGCGTCCTTCGGCAGGTTGGCCTGGGTGGCGCCGGGCTCGAGCAGCTCCGCACAGCGCAGCGCCGCGGCGCGGCCGAACACCACGAGGTCGATCAGCGAGTTGGAGCCGAGCCGGTTGGCCCCGTGCACCGACACGCAGGCGGCCTCGCCGAGCGCCATCAGGCCGGGCACGATGTGGTCCGGATTGCCGCCCTGCTTGGTCAACGCCTCGCCGTGATAGTTCGTGGCGATGCCGCCCATGTTGTAGTGGACGGTCGGCAGCACCGGGATCGGCTCCTTGGTGACGTCGACGCCGGCGAAGATCTTGGCGCTCTCCGAGATGCCCGGCAGACGCTCGGCCAGGATCTTCGGATCGAGATGGTCGAGGTGCAGGAAGATGTGGTCCTTGCTCTTGCCGACGCCGCGGCCCTCGCGGATCTCGATGGTCATGGCGCGCGAGACGACGTCGCGCGAGGCGAGGTCCTTGGCGGACGGCGCGTAGCGCTCCATGAAGCGCTCGCCCTCGGAGTTGACGAGATAGCCGCCCTCGCCGCGCGAGCCCTCGGTGATCAGGCAGCCCGAGCCGTAGATGCCGGTCGGGTGGAACTGGACGAACTCCATGTCCTGGAGCGGCAGGCCGGCGCGCAGCACCATGGCGTTGCCGTCGCCGGTCTGGGTGTGGGCGCCGGTGCAGGACAGGTAGGCGCGCCCGTAGCCGCCGGTCGCCAGGATGGTCATCTGGGCGCGGAAGCGGTGCAGCGTGCCGTCGTCCATGTTGAGGGCCACGATACCGCGGCAGCGGCCCTCGTCGTCCATGATCAGGTCGAGCACGAAGTACTCGACCAAAAACTCGGCCGAGTGCTTGAGGGCGGCGCCATACAGTGTGTGCAGCATGGCGTGGCCGGTGCGGTCGGCGGCCGCGCAGGTGCGCTGGGCGATGCCCTGGCCGTAGTTGGTGGTCATGCCGCCGAACGGGCGCTGGTAGATCTTGCCTTCCTCGGTGCGCGAGAACGGCACGCCCCAGTGCTCCAGCTCGTAGACGGCGGCCGCGGCGTTACGGCACAGATACTCGATGGCATCCTGGTCGCCGAGCCAGTCCGACCCCTTGACGGTGTCGTACATGTGCCAGCGCCAATCGTCCGGCCCCATGTTGCCGAGCGCCGCCGAGATGCCGCCCTGCGCCGCCACCGTGTGGGAGCGCGTGGGGAACACCTTGGTCAGGCAGGCGGTGCGCAGGCCGGCCTCGCTGCACCCCACGACGGCGCGCAGGCCGGCGCCGCCGGCGCCCACCACGATGACGTCGTAGGTGTGGTCTTCGAGCGGATAGGCACGGCCGTTCACCGCCGGCGCCCCGCCGTTTCCGGAACCGTTGACGGCCATCGGTCAGACTCCGAACGAGAGCTTGAGAATCGCGTAGGTGCAGGCCAGCCAGAGCACGATCGTGAGGAACGTGTTGGCGATCAGCAGGGCGGTCTTCATCGCCTTGCCGTGCACATAGTCCTCGATCACCGACTGGAGGCCGAGCCGCATGTGCAGCGTCACCGTCCAGACGAACAGCAGCATGGTGATCGCCACCAGGGGCGAGCCCAGGATCTGCACGACGGCGGCGTGGTTGCGGCCGATCAGCGAGATGACGATGACGATCGCGGCCAGCGTCAGCGGCAGCAGCGCGATCGAGGTGAGACGCATCTCCCACCAGTGCTCGGTGCCGGACTTGGCGCTACCGAGCCCGCGCACCTTGCCAAGCGGCGTGCGGATGCTGGTCGACTTCATCGCAGACCTCCCATGACGAAGCCGCCGATCATCCACACCAGCAGCGTCAGCGAGATCGAGCCGATCAGGGTCGCCCGCGCCAGCCACTCGCGCTCGTGCGGGGCGAAGCCGCGGCCGGTGTCCCAGATCAGGTGGCGGACGCCGCCGAGCGAGTGGTGGATCAGCCCCCACGAGAAGCCGAGCAGCACCAGCCGGCCGATCCAGGTGCTCATGAACCACTGGACCCAGGTATAGGCGTTGGGGCCGGAGGCGGCGGCGAGCAGCCACCAGGCCACCAGCAGGAAGCCGAGATAGAGAACGATCCCGGTGACCCGGTGGAACCCGGACATCAGGAACGTGAAGGTCAGGCGATAGATTTGGAGGTGCGGCGATAGCGGCCGCTCGACCCGCGCCGGGCGTTCAGCCATGGAATTACTCCAGATTGGGCCAGTTCCTTGAAGCAGATGCGCGTCTGTTGTGCAATGCCCAATCTGGGCTTGCGGGGGATGCCCGGGGTCACATGTTTGCATGCCGGGACGGCCTCGCGCGATGCGATCGGCGGCATCGGGCGAGACGGCCCGCCGCCGCGCGGCACCGCGTCGCGCGGACCACCCGGGGGGGGGTCGCGCGGGAGCCCCGCAAAGGCGTGCGGCGCAGCGAAACAGAAATGTCGGCGGCCGCCGGGCGGTCAGCGCGGAATCAGCGCCCAGTAGTCGAGATCGAGAATCACGCCCGGCTCGTAGTCGTGACCGATCCGATAGGGATGGTCGTCGCAGACGCGATCCTTGGTGGCGACCAGCCGCAATCGCAGCGCGCCGACGTCGGAGCGGCCCGGCAGCGCCGCCCGGTCCAGCACCTCCGACCAGGCGAACACGGTGTCGCCGGCGAACAGCGGCGAGACGTGGGTGCCGCTGTTGATCCCGGCAACGTGGAACACGTTGGCGAGGCCGTTGTAGGAGAGCGCCCGGGCGAGCGAGATGACGTGGCCGCCATAGATCAGCCGTCGACCGACCCGGGTGCGCACCTGCATGAACTGGTTGAAGTGGACCTTGGCCGTATTCTGATACAGGCGGGTGGCGAGCTGGTGCTCCGCCTCCTGCACCGTCATGCCGTCGACATGGTCGATCTTCTCGCCGATCTCGAAATCGTCGAATCGGTACGGCGCGCCCGACAGGCCGAAGTCCCACGCCGCGACGTCGATCCGCGGGCAGCCGTCGCCGAGCAGCGCCGGATCGAGCGAGGGCGCCAGCTCGGGAACCAGCTCGCCGGTCGGCCGCGCCGCCTCGTCGCGCTTGTTGACCATCACCCAGCGGACGTATTCGAGGACCTTGGTGCCGTCCTGGCGCCAGCCGGCCGAGCGGACATAGACGACGCCGGTGCGGCGGCTGGAGTTCTCCTTGAGGCCGATGACCTCGGAGGTCGCCGTCAGGGTGTCGCCCGGATAGACCGCGGCGAGGAAGCGCGCCTCGGCATAGCCGAGATTGGCCACGGCATTGAGCGAGATGTCCGGCACGGTCTTGCCGAACACGATGTGGAACAGCAACAGATCGTCGATCGGGGCGCGCGGATAGCCGATCGCCCGGGCGAAGGCGTCGGAGCTCTGCACCGCGAAGCGCGGCCCGTACAGCGCCGTGTAGAGGGCGACGTCGCCGTCCGTGACGGTCCGCGGCACCGCGTGCCGGATCACGTCACCGATGCGGAAGTCTTCGAAGTAGCGCCCCGAACTGGTCTTGGCCATCGTCACGGACGAAACATGGGGGTCGGTGGCTGAGGTCAGGAGTGCGCCCACCCGGCCTGATGGAACGCCGGCGGACGATCACGCGAGGTCGTGTTCAGCGGTCTGGTTCAGTGGTCGGCAAAAACGGTGTGGCGGTGGTGCCGCCAGCCGGACACCGGCACGCCGGCGCCGCGGAATGATGCGGCGGAACCGTACCGCGCTGCACACAGGCTGGCAATGGGACAAAAGACGGGAGGCCCCGGTCTCGTGAGCTCGGTGTCTCGGGCGTGGCGCACCGCGCCGTGACCCGGGACGACGCGGTTGCTGCGACCTCGCGACACCCCTCGTCCGGGGCACGCGGCCTGAAGGACTTCATCGAGTCGATGCCCGGGTCACGCCGGGGTGCGGGTCATGCCCGCCAATCTCACGCCGGCCAATCTCACGCCGGCCAGGCGAAGGCGACCTTGTCGAGCGTGCGGGTGCCGAAGGTCTCGGACGAGCGCGCCACCGGACGGCCGCCGAGGGCGCGGTAGAACTCCAGCGCCGGCTCGTTGTCGGACAGCGCCCACACCACCACGCTCTTCATGCCGTTCTGGGCGAGATCGCGCCGCGCCGCCGTGAACAGCCGGCGACCGAAGCCGAGGCCCTGGAACTCCGGCCGCAGATACAGCTCGTACACCTCGCCCTCGTAGGGCAGGCTGCGAGCACGGTTGCGGCCATAATTGGAATAGCCCGCCACGGTGTCGCCGAACACGAACAGCGACACACGGCTGCCCTTGCGGATGGCGCCGTCCCACCACGCGGGTCCCCGCCGGTTCACCAGCTTCTCCAGCTCGGGACCCGGGATCACACCGCGATAGGCGCTCCGCCAAGCCTCGTCGTGCGCCGCCGCGACGGAGGCCGCATCGGAGGTCTTGGCACGACGAATCTCGATCAGGACGGTGCTCATGCATCAATTAGACCGAAGCCGCGAAATCGCATCAAGTGGGCGCGGCTACGTATCGCGCAGCACTCTCCCATCTGTTGCGCCATGGACACATTCGGGCTACCGAGGTGTGATCCGGCCGATATGGCCGCCGCGATGCGTCGCGCCCGACGATCAGGGCCTCGCGACCCGCGTTCCGCGCCAGGAAACACGGCGCGCCGCGATCGCCTCGCAGCCGGCGCCGCGGACTGCTCCGGGCGGGAGTCTGCAACGGCAGTCTGTGGCGGGAGTTTCGCGTCGACGATGAACCCGCAGCCGCGGAACCGGCACGACTGGCGATGGCGAGACATCGGCACGAGGCTGTCGACCGACGCAGTCGCATGACGCCGCCAACGCGTGCGCCGGCCAGTGGAGCGAGGAGGTGACGACGATGCAACCTGCCCCCCATGCCGCGACCCGGCTCGGCTCCACGCGGATCGAGGTGATCGTCGCCGACATCACGACGCTCGCGGTGGACGCCATCGTCAACGCCGCCAACCGCAGCCTCGGCGGCGGCGGCGGCGTCGACGGCGCCATCCATCGCGCCGCCGGACCGGAGCTGCTGGAGGCGTGCCGCCCGCTCGGCGGCTGCGAGACCGGCTCGGCCAAGATCACGCCCGGCTTCCGCCTGCCGGCTCGTCACGTCATCCATGCGGTCGGCCCGGTGTGGGCGGGCGGCGATCACGACGAGGACGCGCTGCTCGCCGGCTGCTACCGCACGGCGCTCGCGCTGGCGCGCCGGCATGACCTCACCTCGCTCGCCTTCTCGGCGATCTCCACCGGCATCTACGGCTTTCCGCCCGATCGCGCCGCCGGCATCGCGGTCGACACGGTGACGGCGACGCTGGCGTCGTTCACGCGCGACGGCAATGATGCGACCATGGCGGCGCGCCCGATCGATCGGGTGATCTTCTGCTGCTTCGGCGAGACATCGGCGGCTTGTCACGTCGACGCGCTGCGCGCCCGCGGTCTCGCCTGAACGGCCTTCTACGCTGCCGTTTCGTCAGGCAGGACGGCGCCGCGCCAGATGGGCCGCATAGGCGGCGCAGCCGAGCAGCCCCGGCTCCGGATAGGTGACCAGCGCGGTCGGGATCGCAGCCAGCATCCGCTCCATCGGCGGATGCGCCTCGAACGCCGTCCGGAACGCCGCCGCATCGATCAGCTCGCCGAGCTTCTGGGCGACGCCGCCGCCGACGAACACGCCGCCGGTGGACCGGAAGGCGAGCGCGACATCGCCGGCGAAGCGGCCGAGCAGCCGCACGAACAGTGCGACGGTGGCGCGCGCCGCCGGATCGCCCGCCGCGGCGGCGGCGTCGACGGCGGGCGCATCGAGCGCCGGCGCGTCGAGATGCAGGGCGGCGTGCAGGCGCGCCAGACCGATGCCGGAGATCACCCGCTCGGCCGAAACCCGCCCGAGCTGCGCGGCGAGGCGCTCGAACACCGGCCATTCGTCGGGCTCGGCGGGGCCGAACGCGATGTGACCGGCCTCGCTGGCGACCGCGGTCCAGCCGCCGTCCTCCTCGGGCACCAGGGCGGCGACGCCGAGCCCGGTGCCGGGACCGAGCACCGCCACCGGGCCGTCGCGGCTCGGCAGGCGATCGCCGAGCGGCCGCAGATCGCCCGGCCCGAACTCCGGCAGCGCCCAGGCCAGCGCTTCGAAATCGTTGACGGCACACGCCCAGCGGAAGCCGAACCGCGCCTCCAGGCGATCGAGATCGATCACCCATTGGCTGCGATTGGTGAGCGCGATCTTGCGGCCGCGCACCGGCGCCGCCATCGCCAGCACGGCCGCCTCCGGCCGCTCCGGAATCGTCGCGAGATAGCGCCCGATGGCGTCGTCGAGGCCCGCGACGGTGCGGTTGGCGAACAGCTCCATGCGATGCGGCCGACCGTCCGGGCCGGACACCGCCAGCCGGGTATTGGTGCCACCGATGTCGGCGACGAGCGTGGTGGTCATGGGTGATCCGTTCGAGCGAGGCCGAGCCCCCACCGCACCGATGCGCCGTTCCGGGCGCCCGCGTCGGCACGTCGCCGTCAGATATCGCCTTCCGGGGGAATCGCAAGCGCTGTTCGGCCCCGGGCGGGTTCTACAGGACGCAACGCCCGACCCGCGACGCCACCGACGGCATTCCGGCGCGGCGTTCCGGCGCGGCGTTCCGGCGCCCCGCTCACCCCCACACGTCGGCGGCGAGCTCGACGATCATGGCGAGCTTCGCCCACTGCTCCTCCTCGGAGAGCAGATTTCCCTCTTCGGTAGAGGCGAAGCCGCATTGCGGGCTGAGCGCGAGCTGATCGAGCGCGACATACTTGGACGCCTCCTCGATCCGGCGCTCGATGGCGTCGGTGTTCTCCAGCGTCCCCGACTTGGTGGTGACCAGCCCGAGCACCACCATCTTGCGGCCCTTGGGCAGGAAGCGCAGCGGCTCGAAGCCGCCGGCCCGCTCGGTGTCGTATTCGAGGAAGTAGCCGTCGTAATCGATGCCGGCGAGAAGCCGCTCGGCGATCGGCTCGTAGCCGCCCTCGCTGACCCAGGTGGAGCGGAAGTTGCCGCGGCACACATGGGTGGTGATCACCATGTCGTGCGGTCGGTCGGCGATGGCGTGGTTGATCACGTCGGCATAGATGCGTGGCAGCTTCTCCACCTCCTCGCCACGCTGGCGGGCAAGATGAAGCTGCTCCTTGGAGCACAGATAGGCCCACACGGTGTCGTCGAACTGGAGATAGCGGCAGCCGGCCTCGTAGAACGCCTTGACGACCTTGCGGTAGGCGCGGGCGAGATCGTCGAAGAAGGCGTCGAGATGCGGATACACCGCGGTGCTGATTTCCTTGCGGCCGCCACGGAAGTGCAGCACCGACGGTGACGGAATCGTCATCTTCGGGGTGACCTTGGTGTTGGCCCGGAGAAACCTGAA
Organism: Rhodoplanes serenus; assembly: GCA_009720755.1. Classification (GTDB taxonomy): domain Bacteria; phylum Pseudomonadota; class Alphaproteobacteria; order Rhizobiales; family Xanthobacteraceae; genus Rhodoplanes; species Rhodoplanes serenus. Next base: position 79,696 of record WNKV01000011.1, on the reverse strand, counting down.
ATGCTCGATCATCGGGTGGCCCGAGAAGCCGATCCGCCCGGTCACCCGCACACCCTCGGCGCGCGTCTGCACGCCCTGGAACTGGATGCCCGACGCCGTCTCGAAGCCTTCGACTCCGTCGAGCTTCTTGAGGAAATCGAAGTGCCACCAGGAGCGGCGGAACTCGCCGTCGGTGACCGCCTGGAGGCCGATCTCCTCCTGCCGCCGGATGATGCGGCGAATCTCGTCGTCCTCGACGTGATGCAGATCCTCGGGAGAGGCCGTGCCGGCCTGGACACGGGCGCGCATCTCCTTGAGGGCGGCGGGACGCAGCAGGCTGCCGACCTGGTCGGCGCGGAACGGCGGTCGCGGGCGGGTCATCGGCCTCTCCTCGGAAACGGGGTCCCGGTATCGGGCGGCACTTCGCCGCAGTCGGATCTCGGCTCCGCGGCGGCGGCACCCGACGGCCGGATCGCGGCTGCGTCCGTGCGGGACGCGACGTCCGTGCCGGACGCGACGTCCGGGTGGGACGCGACGTCTGGGTGGGACGCGACGTCTGGGTGGGACGCGACACCGGCGCGCCGTGGCCTGCCGTCGGCGACGCCCAGGTGCCGCTCCAGCACGGCACGGTCGGCGCGCAGCACCGCACTGTCGCCGGCCCACACGACGGCGCCACGCTCCAGCACCACCGCCTGGTCGGTGACGCCCAGCACCTTGTCGGCGTTCTGCTCGACCAGGATGGCGGACAACCCCTCCCGGCGGGTGATCCGTCCGAGCGCCGCGATCAGCTCCTCGACGATGATCGGCGCAAGCCCCTCCAGCGGCTCGTCGAGCAGGACGAGCCGTGGGTTCAGCACCAGGGCACGACCGATCGCCAGCATCTGCTGCTCGCCGCCGGACAGCTGGTGGCCGAGATTGCCGCGACGCTCGGCCAGCCGCGGAAACAGATCATAGACCGCCGCCGGCGTCCACGCCCCCGGTCGCGCCACCGCGGTGAGATTCTCATGCACGGTGAGCGACCGGAAGATGTTGCGCTCCTGCGGCACCCAGCCGATGCCGGCGCGCGCCCGCTGGTCGGGCCGCAGGCCGCCGATGTCGCGGCCGGCGAGCCGAATCGTCCCACCAAACCGGCGGACGACGCCGACGATGGCATCGACCAGGGTGGTCTTGCCCATGCCATTGCGGCCGAGCAGCGCCAGCGAGCGCCCCTCGGCGAGCGTGAGCGAGACATCGGCCAGCACCACCGCCTCGCCGTAGCCGGCACTCAGCCGTTCGATCTCAAGGAGCTCGGCCATCGCGCGATTCTCCGAGATAGACGGCCTTCACCCGGGGGTCGCGCGCCACCGCGTCGGGTGGCCCGTCGACGAAGATCTGGCCATTGACCAGCACGGTGATGCGATCCGCGAAGGTGAACACGATGTCCATGTCGTGCTCGATTAACAGCACCGCGACATCGGCCGGCAGCCCGGCGACGGCCGCGAGGATCTCGTGCCGCTCCGCCTCCGGCACGCCGGCGGCCGGCTCGTCGAGCAGCAGCACCCGCGGCCGGCACGCGAAGGCGAGCGCGATCTCCAGAAGCCGCTGCTTGCCGTAGGGCAGCGCCGCGGTGCGCACGCCGCGGACATCCGCGAGGCCGAAGCGGTCGAGCAGCGCCGCGATCTCGGCCACCACCTCGGGCCGGCTGCCCGGCCGCCGCCACCAGTGGGTGCCGGTGCCGAGCCGCTCCGAGATGGCGAGGCCGAGTGCCTCGACCGGATTGAGGTCGGCGAACAGCTGGTTGATCTGGAAGGTGCGGGCGATGCCGCGCCGCACCCGCCGGTGCGGCGGCAGCCGCGTGATGTCCTCGCCGTCCAGCCGGATCTCGCCGGACGACGGCGCCAGCACCCCGGTGAGCATGTTGACGAGCGTCGTCTTGCCGGCGCCGTTCGGTCCGATCAGGGCATGGCGTGCACCGCGGGCCACCGACAGCGACACCTGCGAGGACGCGACGATGCCGCCGAAGTGCTTTTCGAGATTGCGTGTCTCCAGAACCGGGATCACGGCCGGCCTCCGTCGCGGCCGCCGCGCCATGGGACCAGCCGGTCGCCGGCACGGCGCAGCGGCGCCAGCCAGCCGCCGATGCGGTCGCGCCCGACCAGCACGATGACCACCAGGATCAGGCCGATCCAGAACTGCCAGTACTGCGGGGTCGCCGCCGAGAGCCAGTCCTGGGCGAAACGGAACACCACGGCGCCGATCAGCCCGCCATAGAGATGGCCGGTGCCGCCGATGATCAGCACCAGCAGCACGTCGGCGGAGCGGTCGAAGGAGAGCGATTCGAGCGACGTGAAGGCGGTCGTCTGGGTCAGGAGCGCGCCGGCGATCGCCGCATAGACGGCCGCCAGCGTGTAGACGGCGACGATCCGCGGCCCCGCTCCGATGCCGATCGCGCCGGCGCGCAGCGGGTTGCCCTTGATGGCCAAGAGCGACAGGCCGAACGGCGAACCGACGATCCGCCGCGCGAGAAGGAACAGCACGAACAGCACCACGAGGCTGTAGACATAGGCGGTGTGGCCGTAGAGGTCGAAGCGGAACAGGCCGAGCACCGGCTGCATGGTGATGCCCTGGAGCCCGTCGGCGCCGCCGGTGAGCCAGGCCATGCGGTTGGCCACCTCGCGCAGCAGCAGCGCCACCCCGAGCGTCACCATCAGGCGGGTCAGATCGGTGCCACGCAGCACCAGGAAGCTGGTCAGGAACCCGAAGGCGCCGCCCGCGAGGCCGGCCACCAGCAGTGCCACCACCGGCTCGCCGATCAGCGCGTGCCGCGCCAGCAGGCCGGCCGTGTAGGCACCGACACCGAAGAAGGCGGCGTGGCCGAGCGAGACGATGCCGGCATAGCCGAGGATCAGGTCGAGGGAGAGCGCGAACAGGCCCCAGATCACAATCTCGGTGAGGATCAGGTGATGGTCCGGCAGCAGCCAGATGGTCGAGACGGCGCCGAGCCAGAACAGGATCTCGAACGGCGACCAACGCCCGCGGGCGGCGAGCTGCGCGGCGATGGCGGTGTCGAGCGGAGCGGGCAGGATCGGTGCGGACTCTGACATCGCTGCCGGAGGCGTCGCGTCGGTCTTCATCGCGCACCGCCGCGGGCGAACAGGCCGTGCGGCCGCAGGATCAGCACCACGATCATGATGGTGTAGATCACGAAGGCGCCGAGCTGCGGCACGTAGTACTTGCCGGCGACGTCGGCGATGCCGAGCAGCAGCGCCGCGAGGAACGGCCCGGTGATCGACGAGGTGCCGCCCACCGTCACGACGATCAGAACATAGATCATGTACTTGAGCGGGAAGATCGGATCGAGCCCGAGGATCTCGGCGCCGAGCGCCCCGCCGAGGCCGGCGAGCCCGGAGCCGAACGCGAAGGTGAAGCCGAACACCGCGCCCACATTGATGCCGAGGCCGCGCGCCACCCGCTGGTCGTCGACGGCGGCCCGCAGCCGACTGCCGAAGCGGGTGCGGGTGAGCCCGAGCTGGAGCAGCAGTGTGATCAGCCCGCAGACCGCGATGATCATCAGCCGGTACTTGCTCATGCCGACGCCCAGCACGGTGACCTGGCCTTGCAGCGCCGGTGGGATGGCAATGAACTGCTGCGACGAGCCCATGGTGTAGTCGACGGTGGCGACCGCCATGAAGACGAGCCCGATGGTGAACAGCACCTGGTCGAGATGGCTCTTGGCGTAGACGTGGACGTAGAGGGTGCGCTCCAGCAGCGCGCCGAGCGCCGCCGCGAACACGAAAGCGCCGACGAGCCCGACCACGAACGGCAGTCCGAGCCGGTTGACCAGCACCAGCGCCGCATAGCCCCCCGCCATCGCGAAGGCGCCGTGGGCGAGGTTGACGAAGTTCATCAGCCCGAGCGTCACGGCGAGGCCGGCGGCGAGCACGAACAGGAGCATGCCGTAGGCGATGCCGTCGAACAGGATGGTCAGCATGCGGGCCGCCGCGGGTGACGAGGTGCAGGTGACGAGGTGCAGGTGACGAGGTGGAGCGTGGATGGCCGGCGCCGTCGTCCCGATGAGCGTTCGCGATCGCGCGTTTCACCTCTCCCCGCACGCGGGGAGAGGGAGAACCGGCGTCTCGGTCACGCCGCCGCCGCTCACCGCTTCGCCTTCACCGGGTCCTTGACGGCCTCGAAGGTGGCGAACTCGACATTGTAGAGCTCGCCGTTCTTGCGCTCCACCTTGCGGATGTAGATGTTCTGGACGATGTCGCGGGTCTCCGGGTCGATGGAGATCGGGCCGCGCGGGCTCTCCCAGGCCATTCCCTTCATGGCGGCGACGAGCTTGTCGCCGTTGGTGTCGCCGCCGGTCTTCTTCAGCGCCTCGTAGACGAGGTGCATGGCATCCCAGCCGCCCACCGACATGAAGTTCGGACGCATGCCGTTGTTGGCCTTCTTGAACGCCTCGACATACTCCTTGTTCATCGCGGACGGATGATCGGCCGAGTACATGTGGGCCGTCACGCTGCCGAGCACCGCATCGCCCATGGCGTTGAGGAGATCGTCGTCGGTGACGTCGCCGGGGCCGATGATCCTGATGCCGGCCTTGTCGAGCCCGCGCTCGACGAACTGCTTGGTGAAGGTGCCGCCCTGGCCGGCCGGCACGAACACGAACACGGCGTCCGGCGCCGCATCGCGGGCCCGCTGGAGGAAGGGCGCGAAGTCGGGCGCCATCAGCGGCACCCGCAGCGCCTCGACCACTTGGCCGCCGCCCTTGGTGAACGCCTCCGTGAAGGTCTTCTCGCTGTCGAGCCCGGGCGCGTAGTCCGACACCAGGGTGACCACCTTCTTGATGCCGTTCTGGGCGGCCCATTCGCCGATGATCACGCTCGACTGCGCCAGCGTGAAGCTGGTGCGCAGAATGTAGGGCGATCGCTCGGTGATGATCGAGGTGCCGGCGTTGGCCACGATGGTCGGGATCTTGGCTTCGGTCGAGAGCGGCGCCACCGCGAGCGCGGTCGGCGTCACCGCGAAGCCGATCAGCACTGCCGCCTTGTCGCGCACGATCAGCTCCTGCGCGAGCCGCTTGGAGTTGTCGGCGACGGCACCGTCGTCCTTGACGACCAGCTCGATCTTCTTGCCGGCGACGGTGTCGCCGTGCTTGGCCATGTAGAGCCGCATGGCCGCGACCGTCTGCACGCCGGTCGATTGCTGCTGTCCGGTCATCGCCTCGATGACGCCGATCTTCACGGTTCCCTGCGCCGACGCGGGCACGCCGGCCAGAAGGCCGAGCAGGATCGCCAGGGGTGTCAGCACGCGCTCGAGCATGGTTCCTCTCCGGTTCGCATGATTGCGCTTCACCTGCTTCGACGTCTTGCGCCGACGTCTTGTCATCGTTGCTTGCGGTCGGCTTCTCCTCGGCGGCGTCGTTCGATCGGCGTTCTCGGGCCGCGGCCGATCCGGCCGCGGGCGACCTGCGCTGCGCGGAGAATCTGCGCGGAGGGGCCGCGTCAGATCTCGAAGAACACCGTCTCGGCCTCGCCCTGCATGCGGATGTCGAAGGTGTAGAGGGCGCGGCCGTCGCGCTCGGTGCGCGAGGCGATCAGGGTGGCGCGCCGCTCCTCCGGCACCAGGGCGAGCACCGGGTCGTCGGCATTGGCGGGCTCGTCGGCGAAGTAGAGGCGCGTGTAGCTCTGCCGCAGCATGCCGCGAGCGAACAGCGCGACCAGGATGTGCGGGGCCTGCGGCCGGCCGTCGGGTCCGGGCACCGGGCCCGGCTTGATGGTCTCGAACACGAAGCGGCCCTCGGCGTCGGTGCCGGCGCGGCCAAATCCCTGGAACTGCGCATTGGTGTGCCGCCGCGGCTCGCCTGCAGCGCCGGCGTAGCGTCCCTGCGCGTCGGCCTGCCAGATTTCCAGCATGGCGTCGGTCATCGGGACGCCGTCGCCGTCGAACACCCGCCCCTCGATGCGAATGCGCTCGCCCGCGATGTCCGGGCCGGTGAGGTCGTTCCCGAAGGTGTCCTTCCACGGATACTGGCCGTTCGGCGTCAGCCCGTAGGCGAAGAACGGACCGACCGTCTGAGATGGGGTGATGCCAAGCGTCGTCTCGGCGCTCGTCATCTCAGCTCTCCATCGGGGTCTGGCGGCGGCCGCGCAGCACGATGTCGAAGCGATAGGCGAGCGCCCATTCGGGCACCGTGTGGTCGAGATCGAACGCCGCGATCATGCGGTTGCGTGCCGCCTCGTCGGTGACCGAGTTGAAGATCGGATCAAACGGGAACAGCGGGTCCCCCGGGAAGTACATCTGGGTGACGAGACGCGACACGAAGGAGTGGCCGAACAGCGAGAAATGAATGTGGGCCGGGCGCCAGGCGTTCGGATGATTGCCCCACGGATAGGCGCCGGGCCGGATGGTGACGAAGCGATAGTGGCCCTCGGCGTCGGTCTTGGCGCGCCCCGCGCCGGTGAAGTTCGGGTCGAGCGGCGCCGGATGCCGGTCGACCACATGGATGTAGCGTCCGCAGGCATTGGCCTGCCAGATCTCGACCAGCGCGTCGGGCACCGGCCGGCCGTCCTCGTCGAGCACGCGGCCATGCACGATGATGCGCTCGCCGAGCGGCTCGCCGACATGCTGGCGGGTGAGGTCCTCGTCGCCGGGCTGCACGGCCTCCTGGCCGTAGACCGGGCCGGTCAGCTCGGTCAGGGTGTGCCGCATCAGGATCAGCGGCTTGGTGGGGGAGCGCTTGGGGGTGCTGCGGTAGCCCGGCGAGAGGCGCGGCGGGAAGGCGTCGAGACTCGCGGTCGGATAGAAGAAGGTCATGGAGATCCTTGGCGTTTCCGTTTTGTCGTTGGTCTCGATTGTCCTCTATTTGAAGCTACGGGTAATTCGAATGCAAGCGTCGCGTGTTCGTATTTTTGGATGGACGCGCGATTATCGCCCAAGGCTGGGCAGGCATGAGGTCGCGCTTTTGATACGAGGTGCCCCTGATACGAGGTGCCCGGCGAAGCGCGCCGGGCAACCTCGAGCGGCGATCTTTCAGGTGTCTGCCGCGTGGGCGCGCCGCGTGCGGGCGTGCAGGTCGCGCAGGGTCTCGAGCTCGACGTCGGTCGGCGGCGCCGTTTCGGCGACCCGCTCGGCGAAGCGCACCGGCCAGCCGGTGGCGTCGCGGATCTGATCACGATCGATGCCGGGGTGGATCGACGTCACCGTCATCTCCTTCGTCTCCGGGTCGGGCTCGAAGACGCACAGATCGGTGATCAGCCGGGTCGGCCCCTTGGTGCGGATGCCGAGCCGCGCCCGATGGTCGCCCCCCTGGCCGTGGCCGAATGTGGTGACGAAGTCGAGCTTGTCGACGAAGCTGCGCCGGCTCTGCGGCATGGTGACGAAGATCTCGCCGCAATGCGTCATGATCTCGGGGGCGCCGCCGCTGCCCGGCAGCCGCGTAATGGGGCGATCGTAAGGACCGATCACCGTGGTGTTGAGATTGGCGAAGCGGTCGATCTGGGCGCCGGGCAGGAAGCCGACCGTGATGCGGCCGCCTTGCAGCCAGTAGCGGAACATCTCCGGCACCGACACCGTGGTCAGTGCGGTGTCGCACAGCTCCCCGTCACCGATCGACAGCGGCAGCACGCTCGGCCGCGTCGCGATGGTGCCGGACTCGTAGATCAGCGTGATGTCCGGCGCATGGGTGAGGCGGGCGAGGTTGCAGGCCGCCGAGGGCAGGCCGATGCCGACGAAGCAGACGTCGGCCGAGGTCAGCGCGCGCGCCGACACCACGGTCATCATCTCGGTGGCCGTATAGGCGAGGGTCGTGTCGGCGGAGGTCATGGGGCGCTCCTCTCAGGCCGCGACGGCGAGGCGGCGGCGGTGCGCCGCGAAGGCGTCCGGACCGGCCTCCAGCACGTTGGTCTTCATCCAGGCGGTGAACGACGCGCGATCGCGCGCGATGTCGTCCCAGCCGAGATAGAAGGCGTTGTCGCGCCGGTAGTAGCCGTGCGCGTAGGACGGATGGGCGCCGCCCGGCACCAGCGCGATCGCCGCGATGGTCCAGCCCGGCAGGACCACCGCATTGGGGCTGCGGGGGCCGAGATCGTCGACGATCTCCTCGACCGTCACCAGCGCCCGCGACGCCGCCAGCACCACCTCCTTCTGGACACCGAGAATGCCCTCGATCAGCACGTTGCCGGCGCGGTCCGCCTTCAGCGCATGGACGATGGCGACGTCCGGCCGCAGCGCCGGCACGGCGGCGAGCGCCTCGCCGGTGAACGGGCAGGTGACCCGGCGGATGTTGGGATTCACGGCAGGCAGGTCGACCCCGAGATAGCCGCGGAACATCGCGAAGGGCAGCCCGGCGGCGCCGGCCGCATAGGCATTGGCCATGGCGGCGTGGGCGTGCTCCTCGATGGCCAGCGGCCGCGGCCAGCCGTTCTGCACGGCGTCGCGGAAGCGGTGCAGCGAGCCGACCCCGGGATTGCCGCCCCAGGAGAAGACGAGCTTGGCCGCACAGCCCATGCCGATCATCTGGTCGTAGACGATGTCGGGCGTCATCCGCACCAGCGTCAGGTCGCGGCGGCCCTGGCGGATCACCTCGTGGGCGGCGGCATGGGGAATGAGATGGGTGAAACCTTCGACCGCGACGGTGTCGCCGTCGCGCACCAGCGCCGCGACGGCATCGCCGAGAGACATGAATTGCGCCATGAACAATCCGATCCGAACACTGTGACGGCTCCATCTAAGAGCATTCGCGCCCGGCGGGAAACCACCCGCGCCGTCGCGCCGCCGCGGCGGCGTCTTGCGGTGGACGCGCCTCCTCCCGGCTTTCGGCGCACACCTCCCGGACTGGCGTCGGGGATGGATTCCGGCGATGGTCGGCGTCCCGCCTGCCGCCCCCGCGCTTCCGGAGACCGCCCATGCGCATCGACGCCTACACGCATTTCATCCCGGTCGGCATCATCGCCGCCATGGACCGGGTCGGCGGCGGCCAGCGGGACATCGGGAAGCGGATGCGCGGCGTGCCCTGCCTGTACGATCTCGACGCCCGGCTGCGGATGCTCGATGCCTTCCCGGACTATGCCCAGATCATCGCCTATCCGAGCCCGCCGGTGGAGGACGTGGTCGGGCCGGACCAGGTCGAGGCGTTCACCCGCATCATCAACGACGGCCTCGCCGCGCTGGTGGAGCGCCACCGCGACCGCTTCCCCGGCTTCGTCGGCCAGGTGTCGCTGGCGAATGTCGAGGGAGCGGTGCGCGAGGCCGAGCGGGCCATCAGCCAGCTCGGCGCCTGCGGGGTGCAGATCTACACCAACGTGGCCGGCGCGCCGATCGATCAGCCGCAGTTCGAGCCGTTCTGGTCCGCCATGGAGCAGCTCGACAAGCCGGTGTGGATTCACCCGGCGCGGCGCGCCGATTTCGCCGACTACCGGACCGAGCAGAGGTCGCTCTACGAGATCTGGTGGACCTTCGGCTGGTCCTACGAGACCGCCGCCGCCATGGCCCGGCTGGTGTTCTCCAAGACTCTCGACCGCCACCCGCGGCTCAAGCCCATCGTCCACCATTTCGGCGGCATCGTGCCGATGCTGGAGGGCCGCATCGGCCCGGGCTGGGACCAGATCGGCAGCCGCACCTCCGGCGAGGACCTGCAAGCCCTCAAGAACAGCTTGGCGAAGCGGCCGCTCGACTACTTCCGCGAGAGCTTCTATGCCGATACCGCGACCTTCGGATCGCGGATCGGCACCCAGGCGGGCCTCGCCTTCTACCCGCCCGAGAACATCCTGTTCGCCAGCGATTGCCCGTTCGACCCCGAGAAGGGGCCCGGATTCATCCGCGACACTCAGGCGATCCTCGATTCCCTCGACCTGCCGCGCGAGACGCTGGACCTGATCTATCGCGGCAACCTGGAGCGCATCACCGGGAAGACATTCGTGAGGTGAGGGCGGGGGCTCAGGGACCGGGCCGGCTCTCCACAAGTCCGGCGCACCAGCGGTTAGAAACCCGCGGCCGCTTCTGGTAGCGTCCGCCGCCATGGATGCCGTGCAGAACCCCGCTCCCGACGAGTCCCCCGACACGCCCGCGCCGCGGGCCGAGACGCCACGTCCCGACGCGCCGCGGACGGAGACGCGCGTCACCCCGATGATGGAGCAGTACATCGAGATCAAGGCCGCCAATCCGGACTGCCTGCTGTTCTACCGGATGGGCGACTTCTACGAGATGTTTTTCGCCGACGCCGAGACGGCGAGCCGGGCGCTCGGCATCGTGCTGACCAAGCGCGGCAAGCACCAGGGCGCAGACATCCCGATGTGCGGCGTGCCGATCGATCGCGCCGACGAATACCTCCACCGCCTGATCGCGCTCGGCCACCGGGTCGCGGTCTGCGAGCAGCTCGAGGACCCGGCGGAGGCCAAGAAGCGCGGCGGCAAGTCGGTGGTGCGGCGCGACGTGGTGCGCCTCGTCACCCCCGGCACGCTGACCGAGGAGACGCTGCTCGATTCCCGCCGCAACAACTTCCTGGCCGCGATCGTGAAGGCGAAGCCATCGAGCGAGCACGACGACGGCCGCTTCGCCCTCGCCTGCCTGGACATCTCGACCGGCGAGTTCCGCCTGACCGAATGCGACCGCGTGCGGCTGGCGGCCGAGATCGCCCGCGTCGAGCCCGGCGAGGTGATCGTCGCCGACGCGCTCTACGAGGACCCCGACGTCGCGCCGTTCCTGCGCACGCTGCCGGCGGTGACGCCGCTCGGCCGCGACGTCTTCGACGGCGCCACCGCCGAGCGGCGGGTCGCCGGATACTTCGCGGTGGCGACCGCCGATGCGTTCGGCAGCTTCTCGCGGCTGGAGCTGACCGCCGCGGCCGCCTGCGTCACCTATGTGGAGCGCACCCAGCTCGGCCGCCGGCCGCCGCTGTCGCCGCCGACCCGCGAGGCGAGCGGCGCCACCCTGCTGATCGACGCGGCGACGCGCGCCAACCTGGAGCTGATGAAGACGCTCGGCGGCGAGCGCCGCGGCTCGCTGCTCGCCGCCATCGACCGCACCGTCACGGCGGCCGGCTCGCGGCTGCTCGCCCAGCGCATCGCGGCGCCGCTCACCGATCCGGCCGCGATCGCCCGGCGCCTCGACGCCGTCGATGCCTTCGTGGCGGACGGCGTGCTCCGCAGCCTGGTCCGAGACGAGCTCGCGGCGGCCCCCGATCTCGCCCGCGCGCTGGCGCGGCTGGTGCTCGGGCGCGGCGGACCGCGTGATCTCGCGGCGATCCGCGACGGCCTCGCGGCCGCCGTCGACCTCGCGGCCCGGCTCGACGTCGCGGCGATGCCGGACGAGATCGCCGCCGCCATCGCCGATCTGCGCGCGCCCGATCCGGCGCTCGGCCGTGAGCTCGCGGCGGCGCTCGCCGACGAGCTGCCGCTGCTCAAGCGCGACGGCGGCTTCGTGCGCGACGGCTACGATGCGACCCTCGACGAGACGCGCGCGCTGCGCGACGAGTCGCGGCGGGTGATCGCCGCCCTCCAGGCCCGCTATGCCGACGACACCGGCATCCGCACCCTCAAGATCCGGCACAACAACGTGCTCGGCTATTTCGTCGAGGTGACGGCGCAGCACGGCGACAAGCTGATGGCGCCGCCGTTCAACGAGACCTTCGTGCACCGGCAGACGCTGGCCGGCCAGGTGCGCTTCACCTCGGTGGAGCTGGGGGCGCTCGAAGCCAAGATCGCCAGTGCGGCCGATCGTGCCCTCGGCCTGGAGCTGGACACGTTCGAGCGGCTGTCGGCCGCCGTGGTCGACGCCGCCGACGCCGTCAAGGCGGCCGCCCAGGCGCTCGCCGTGATCGATGTCGCGGCGGCGCTGGCCGAGGTCGCGGTCGCCTGCCGGTTCGTGCGGCCGGAGGTCGACGCGAGCCTCGCGTTCCGCATCGAGGGCGGCCGCCACCCGGTGGTCGAGCAGGCGCTGGTCGCCGACGGCTCGCCGTTCGTCGCCAACGACTGCGACCTGTCGCCGGCCGGGCGCCAGGGGGCCGAGGGCGGTGCCGGGACGACCGGCCCCGGCCGCATCGCCGTGGTCACCGGCCCCAACATGGCGGGCAAGTCGACCTATCTGCGCCAGAACGCGCTGATCGTGGTGCTCGCTCAGGCCGGCAGCTTCGTGCCGGCGGCGCGCGCCCATGTCGGGGTGGTCGACCGGCTGTTCTCGCGCGTCGGCGCCGCCGACGACCTCGCTCGTGGGCGCTCCACCTTCATGGTCGAGATGGTAGAGACGGCCGCCATCCTGAACCAGGCGGGCGAGCGGTCGCTGGTCATCCTGGACGAGATCGGCCGCGGCACCGCGACTTTCGACGGCCTCTCCATCGCCTGGGCGGCCATCGAGCACCTTCACGACCGCAACCGCTGCCGCGCCCTGTTCGCGACGCACTTTCACGAGCTGACCGCGCTCGCCAAGAAGCTCGCCCGGCTGTTCAACATCACCGTGCGGGTGAAGGAGTGGCACGGTGAGGTGGTGTTCCTGCACGAGGTGGTGGCGGGTGCCGCCGACCGCTCCTATGGCATCCAGGTGGCGAAGCTCGCCGGCCTGCCGCCGGCCGTGATCGAACGCGCCAAGCATGTGCTCGGCGTGCTGGAGGCCGAGGACCGCACCTCGCCGGCCCGGAAGCTCGTCGACGACCTGCCGCTGTTCGCGGCGCGCCCGGCCCCCCCGCCACCGCCCGCCGATCCGCACGCCGAGGCGGTGATGCAGGCGCTCGCCGGTCTCGATCCCGACGCGCTGTCGCCGCGCGAGGCGCTGGAGGCGCTCTACGCGCTCAAGCAGAAGGCGCGGGAGTAGGCCGCGCGGGAATAGGCGCGCTCTTCACCTCTCCCCGCTGGCGGGGAGAGCACGGGGTTCGCGCCGAAGGCGCGAAGTCCGGGTGAGGGGGTGTCACAGCGCGATCCGAAACGCCCCCTCACCCGGCTCGCTTGGCGCTTTGCGCCGCTCGCGACCCTCTCCCCGCTGGCGGGGAGAGAGACGCAACGCTGCGCCATATGGCACGTGAAGGCTACGCCGCGTCGGCTTCGCGCGGCCGCACCGTCTGCTTCACCTCGAAGCCCTCGAACTTCGGGTGCTCCAGGTACAGCGGACCCGTGTTGGCGTTGTCGGCGCGCGCATGCGCCTTGCGGAACTCGTCCGACCTCGTCCACGCCTCGAACGCGGCCTTGCTCTCCCACACGGTGTGCGACGCATAGAGCGTGTGGTCCTCGGCCTCCGGCCCCTTCAGCAGATGGAATTCGACGAAGCCGGGCATGCGGTCCAGATAGGTCTCGCGGGACGTCCATACCTGCTCGAACGCCGCCTCGCTGCCCGTCTTCACGCGGAAGCGGTTCATGGCGATGTACATCGGGGGTCTCTCCTGTCTGCTCGTGGGGTCGGACCGGGTTCGACAGTCCGGGAAATGCTGGAGCGGAAGCCGATCCACCTGGATCGTGTTCCGCTCCAAAAGTCCTTTCATGATCGCATTTTCGACGGCGAACCGGCGTCCACTTCGCCGGAAAATGCTCTAACGCAGATGGAAGCCGACCGGCACCGTGAAGCTCATGGCGCGGCCGTCGGGTGGGGCGGGGAACGGCGAGGCGCGGCGCACCATGGCGACGCTCTCCTGGTCGAGACTGGCGATACCGGACGCGCGGCCGAGCCGCACCGCGGTGACCCGACCGCCGCCGTCGATCGTGAAGGTGACGGTGGTGCTGCCCTGAAGGCCGGCCGCCCGGGCATCGGACGGGAACTGCTTGTGACGGGCGAGATGCGCCGCGACGAGGCCGCGATAGTTGGTATGCCGATCGGAGCGACCGATGCCGACGCCACTGGCGGCACTCGACGCCACGCTGGCGGTGCGGCCGGAGGGCCGTGCGTCGCGGGCGGTGTCGCCGGTCCGCGGCGCGGACACCGGCTTGCGCGACGCCGCCGCGGGCTTGCGCGGCGCGGCCTTCGGCGGCTCCACCGTGCGTGTCTCGGCCTTCGGCGGGATCGGCTCCGGCCGCGCCACGCGCTCGGGCGCCTCGGGCTCGATCGGCGGAGCGGACGCGGTGGTCTCGGCAGGCGCCGGGGCCGGCTCGGGAACGGGCGGCTCGGCGACCGCGGCCGCCGGCGCGGAGACCGTCTCGTCGGGGGGCGGCGGCGCGGGCGTCTCGGGCTTGGCGGTCTCCCGCTCCGTCGTCTCCGGCGCCGGCTCGCCGCTCGCGGCGGCGCTCACCGTCTCGGACATGCCCGGCACCGGCGCGAGGCCGGCCGCCGTGTCGGCGCCGAGCACCAGCTCGACCGACACCACCTCGACCCCGATGCTGGCGGCGGGCGGCGGCACCCGGGCGAAAGCGGCGAGCGCCGCCGCGTGCAGCAGCACCGACGCCACAGCCACGGCGGCCGACCGGCGCCCCGCTCCGGGGTGGCGGAGCGGGGTCACACGGTCATCGACGCACAACGCCGCGAGCGGCGGCGCCGCGGAGGCACCCACCGCATGGTTCCGCCCCGCCCGGACAGGGGCGAGCGACACCACATTGCCGCGGTGACGCGCCTCCTCGACGAACGGCCGCAGCACCACCGCCGGAGCGCGCCCCTCGGCGGCGGCGTCGACGGCCCGGCGTGGCACCACCGTCAGCGTGGCGCGATCGACCCGGCGGTGATGCTGGCCCGACATCGCGCCCTCAGGCCCCGAAGCGGATCTTGACCGAGCCCTTGAACGTGATGCCGGGCGCCGGCGAAGACCACACGGTGTCGGGCTGTCCGGCGGTCGGATAAGGGCGGTAGAACTGGTTCAACAGATTGTCGATCCCGAGCCCCATCAGCACGTCTGGGGTCGGCTGGTAGCCGACATAGACATTGACGAGATTGTAGGAGTCGGCCGGCGTGTAGGCGGCGGGAAGATCGTCGTTCGAAGCCACCGCGGCCCACCGCACCATCGCGGTGATCTTTCGGTCGAGAAAGCGCGCACCGACGGTGGTGACGATCCGGTTCGGCTGGACACGAACCAGGCCGACGCCGGTTTCGACATTCCGGCCGCGCTGGATCTGCCCGGCGAGACCGACGAACCAGGCGCCGGCGTCGTACATGGCCTCGAGCTCGGCCCCCTCGATGCGCGCCTGCGCGATGTTCTGGTATTGGGTGAACTTGTAGTACGTGACTCCCCGGAACGTCACGGTCGGCCCGAACAGGGCCTGGTCGATGTAGTCCTCGACATCGTTGCGGAAGACGTTGACCTTGCCGCGGAAGATCGCGCCCGGCATGAGCACGTTGTCGTATTTCAGATTGATGCCGGCCTCCTTGGTCTTGCCGGTCTCCGGTCGCAGTCCGGGATTGGGGAGGAAGCAGAACAGCGCCGGGCTGCCGTCCGAGCAGGTGAAGAACGGAGGACCGACGGCGACGTGCGGCCCGGCGACCACCGTCTCGGTGAGGGCCGGCGCCCGATAGCCTTCCGCATAAGTGACATAGGGTGTGAGCCCCGCGATCGGCGTGATCCCGACCGTGACCTTCGGTGACAGCCGGTCGCCGGATGCCGTCGTCCCTCCGCCGTCGAGCGCGTAGGCGTCGTAGCGGGCCGCGGCGATCACCTCGAGCCAGGTGCCGTAGTTGCTCTTGAGCTGCGCGAAGGCGCCGCTCACGGAGCGCTCACCGCCCGGCGTGGTGATGTTCGAGTTGCCCGTGGCGTCGTAGGTCTCCACCTTGTCGGTGAAGGAGTCGCCGCCGACCGTGAGCGCATGGGCGAAGCCGAGCGCACCGAAGCGGCTCGTGTTGTTGGCGTCGAACCCGATCGTGTCGAGCACGTAGTTTCGCTCGCCGCCCACACAGCCGCTGATCGCGTTCCCCGGACGGCCTCCGCAGAATGCGCTCGGTGCCGCCGACGTATGGACCGTCTTCACCTGCTGCGAGTCGGTCCGGTTCCAATAGACGTTCGCATCCCAGTCGACGAGCTGGTTGTCGGGCCGGCTGTAGCGCCAGCGCGCCGCGGTCGTGATGTTGGTCAGGTCGGTCGCATAGGTGGAGGTTCCGGTGACGCCGGAGCGGCTCGGCTGACCGATGGCGTAGTCGAAGTTCTGGAACAGGCCCGAGAGCTTCACCTCGTGCCCATCGGCCGGTCGGGCCGTGACCTTGGCGATCGCGCTGCCGGCCCGGCTCCCCGAGTTGACCACCTCGGCACCGTTGCCGTCCTGGTAGTCGCCCTGGCTCTTGAAGCTGCCGCCGGCGAACACGTCGACATCGGGCGAGGCTCGGTAACCGCCGAAGAACGAGGCGAGTCCGCTCGGCCCGTTGTGGGCGGCCTGGGTGTGGGCCTCGGCGCCCCACCGCTCGCCCGGCCGCACCACATCCTGGAAATCCTTGGTGCGGATCGCGACGACACCGCCGATCGCGCCGGAGCCGTAGATGTTGGCGGTCGGCCCGCGCACCACGTCGATGCCGCCGATCAGCTCGGGATCGAGAAAGAAGGCGCCGTCCGCGCCGTGGCCACTGCGCTGATAGTTCTGGCGAGCGCCGTCCACCACCACGGCGACGCGGCCGAAGTCCTGGAGCCCGCGGATGTTGATCGAGGTCGACGGCTCGTCGCCGCGCTCCTGCACGGTGACGCCCGGCACCGCGATCAGCAGATCCGACAGCCGCTTCGGCAGGATCTGGTCGATCTGCTCGCGGCGCACCGTCGACACCGGCGCCAGCGCGTCGATCGCCTTCTCCTCCTGCTTGGTCGCCACCACGGTGATCGGATCGAGCGTGTCGACCGCCTGCGCCCGCGCGACCGCCGTCGCCACCGCCGTGACGGCGATCACCGAAATTCCCATGAGGAGCGCGTCGGCGCTCCGCCCTCGTTCCCGTCCCGCCATGTCGGCCCCCGTCGTCGTCGCTGGGTGATGTCGCGGGCTGGCGGGCGCGCCGCGTCGGCACGCGGCGGCTGGCTGGCGGTGGCGCGACGCCGCGGTCGAAGCCGGGCGTCGTGCGCTTGCCTTTGCTACTCGACTGTATTACGGGACGTCAACATAGATAAACGGAGTTTAGAACACCTCAAATCATAGAATACTCAAGTCTAGAATCATCCCAAACTTCGAACATCTCAAAGAACAACGGCCGCGCCGCCGAGAGACCGCCGATGCCCCTGCCCCCGCCCGAGCCCGCCCGTCCCGCCGTCCCGCCCGCCGACGGCGACCCCGCCCCGGCCCGCCACGTCGCCGTGACGGGCAATCGCATCGCGAGCCGCGACCTGTTCGTCGCCACCCGCGAGATCGTCATCCAGCACGGCGCCGACGCCTACCGGCTGCGGCTGACCGCGCAGAACAAGCTGATCCTGACCAAGTGACCCGCACGGATTCGGAGGTCCGCATGAGACGCGCAACACGACACCGCGGCGGCACCGCGCAGCTTCCTGCCGCGCTCCTCGCCGGCGCCCTCGTGATCACGTCGCTGGCGGCCGCGACGCCACTGCGGGCCGAGCCCGACCCCGGGCGGGCCGAGCCCGCCACGGTCACCGACGCCGGCGGACGCCGCGTCACCATCACGGACACGCGCCGCATCGTCGCGATCGGCGGCGCCATCACCGAGATCCTCTACGCGCTCGGCGCCGAGCACCGCATCGTCGCGGTCGACAGCACCAGCGTGCATCCGCCGCAGGCGCTCGCCGACAAGCCGAGCGTCGGCTACATGCGCCAGCTCTCGCCGGAGGGCATCCTGGCGATGGCGCCGTCGCTGGTGCTGGCCTCGGAGGGCGCCGGCCCGCCCGCGGCGGTCGCCGTGCTCAAGGCCGCGCAGGTGCCCTTCGTGCAGGTGGCCGACCGCTACACCATCGCGGGCGTGATCGAGAAGGTGCGGCTCGTCGCCGACACCATCGGCGAGCCCACCCGCGGGGCCTGCCTGATCGATGCGCTACGGGCCGACGTCGCGACGCTGGAGCGCGAGCGGGTGCGGCTCGCGCAGCCGCTGCGCGTCCTCTTCGTGCTGTCCTTCGTGGGCGGGCGCGCCATGGTGGCGGGCCGCGACACCGCCGCCGACGGCATCGTCCGCCTGGCCGGCGCCGAGAACGCGATGCCGGACCTCGTCGGCTACAAGCCGGTCGGCGACGAGGCGATCATCGCGGCGCAGCCCGACGTGGTGCTGATGATGAACCGGCCCGGAGAGACCGCCACCGCCGCGGTGCTCGATCGCCCGGCCTTCGTCGGCACGCCGGCCGGCCGCGCCCGGGCGCTGGTCGTGATGGACGGCCAGTACCTGCTCGGCTTCGGGCCGCGCACGGCGCGCGCTGCCCGCGACTTGGCGGCGCGGCTCGCTGCCCTCGCCGGCGACACGCCGGCCGCGGCGGCCACGACGGGCGCCGGCACGCGCGCCGTCAGCCACGACGCCACCGTGGCGGATTGCCGACGATGAGCGACGACGCCATCCCGGCCGCGATGGTGCCTCCCGCGGCGCCACCGCCCGGCCTGCGGGCCCTGCGGCGCGGGCTGGTGCTGTCGGGTCTCGCGGTGCTGCTGATCGCGGCGGCGATCGCCGCGGCGGCGACCGGCGCCGCCGGCATCCCGCCCGGCCGTCTCGCCGCCGCCCTCGGGCTCGTCGGCGGCCCCGCCGCCGAGATCGCCCGCGACCAGCTCGTGCTGTTCTCGATCCGCCTGCCGCGGATCGTGCTCGCGGTCGCGGTCGGTGCGCTGCTCGCCACCGCAGGCACCATCATGCAGGGCCTGTTCCGCAATCCGCTCGCCGATCCCGGCCTCGTCGGCGTCTCGGCCGGCGCCGGGCTCGCGGCAGCCGCCACCATCGTGCTCGGCGACACGCTGCTGGCCGGCACCCGGCTGGGCGGCGCCATCGGCCCCGAGCTGCTGCCGCTGGCGGCCTTTCTCGGTGCTCTCGCGGTCACCGCCCTGCTCTATCGCATCGCCACCCGCGAGGGCCGCACCTCGATCGCCACGCTCCTCCTCGCCGGCCTGGCGCTCGGCGCGCTCGCCGGCGCCGGCACCGGGCTCCTGGTCTTCCTCGCCGACGACCGCCAGCTCCGCGACATCACCTTCTGGACGCTCGGCTCGCTCGCCGGCGCGACCTGGCCGAAGGTCGCCGCCATCGCGCCGTTCCTCGTCGCCACCCTGGTGGCGCTGCCGGTGATCGCCCGCGGCCTCGATCTCCTGGTGCTCGGCGAGGCGGAGGCGTTCCACATGGGCGTGCCGGTCGAGCGGCTGAAGCGCTTCGCCATCGTGCTGGTGGCGGCCGCCGCCGGCGCCGCGGTGGCGGCCGCGGGCGTGATCGGCTTCGTCGGCATCGTGGTGCCGCACCTGCTGCGGCTGGTGATCGGCCCCGGCCACCGCGCGCTGCTGCCGGCCGCGGTGCTGCTCGGCGGCCTGGTGCTGCTCGCCGCCGATACCCTCGCCCGCACGCTGGCGGCGCCGGCCGAGCTGCCGGTCGGCATCGTCACGGCGATCCTCGGGGCGCCGTTCTTCCTCGTGCTGCTGCTGCGCCAGCGCGCCGTGGTCGGCCTATGACGGCGATCGTGCTCCGCGACGTCACCGTGCGGGCGGGACGCACCACCCTGCTCGACGCCGTCGACCTCACGGTCGCGCCCGGCGAGATCATCGCCGTGGTCGGCCCCAACGGAGCCGGCAAGTCGACCCTGATGCGGGTGCTGTCGGGCGAGCTTTCCCGCGGCCGCGGCCGCGTGCTCCTCAAGGGCGAGGACATCGCCGCGTGCTCGCCCTCGCGGCTCGCCACGCTGCGGGCGGTGCTGTCGCAGAGCGTCGCGGTCGCCTTCCCGTTCACGGTCGAGGAGATCGTCCGCATGGGCGCCGGCGGCAGCCGCGGCGCCGCCATCGATACCCTGGTCGACGCCATGCTGGCCGAGGTCGATCTCGCGATGCTGCGCCACCGCACCATCACGACGCTGTCGGGCGGCGAGCAGCACCGGGCGCATCTCGCCCGCGTGCTGGTGCAGCTCGCCCGCGGCGAGGCGGCGGCCGGCCCCGGCGTGCTGCTGCTCGACGAGCCGACCGCCGCCCTCGATCTCCGCCATCAGATCGACGTGGTCGCCGCCGTGCGCGCCCGCGCCGCGGCCGGCACCGCCGTCGTGGCGGTGCTGCACGATCTCAATCTCGCGGCCGCGGTCGCCGACCGCGTCGTCGCGCTCCACCGCGGCCGCATCGCCGCCGATGGTGCGCCGCGCACGGTGATCACGCCCGATCTGCTGGCCCGCGTGTTCGGCGTCGATCTGCGGAGCTGCGGACTGCCGGCCGGGGTGCCCTGCGTGCTGCCCCACATGATCACGCCGCGGGGGCGCAGCGCCCCGCCCGTGGCGGAGTCAGACGAGCGGCGCTGAAGGGCACGGGATGACGTCATGCACGGAACGACAAGCCGAGAGGCCATGGCCGCAACGGGGCATCCGCACGGCGCCACACAGCGCGATCATCCGGTCGCCCCGGCAAAGCCGATCGAGGCGTTCCTGGTGCCGGCGGGGCGCGACCCGCTGACCGCGGCGTTCTCGGGCCGCAGCTTCGCGCCGCCCTGGCGCGGCAGCACCGCGGTCGACCCGGACGAGGCCGAGGCGCTGATCGAGACCGCCTTCGCGACACCGCGCGACACGCCGGCGGTCGTCTACATCCATGTGCCCTACTGCCAGAACCATTGCCTGTTCTGCGGCTTCTTCCAGAACGTCTGGCGCCCGCAGGTGGCCGACGCCTTCGTGGACGACGTCGTCGCCGAGATCGCGGCACGCGCCGCGACGCCGCTCGTCGCCTCGGCCCCGATCGCCGCCGTGTATATCGGCGGCGGCACCCCGACGGCGCTGCCGGCGGACGCGCTCGCCCGGCTCATCGATGCGCTGCGCCGACATCTGCCGCTCACTCCCGATTGCGAGATCACGTTGGAGGGCCGCACCTACGACTTCGGTCTCGACAAGGCCGAGGCGGCGATCGCGGCCGGCGCCAACCGCATCTCGCTCGGCGTGCAGAGCTTCGACACCGCGCTTCGCCGCCGCCTCGGCCGCAAGTGCGCGGGCGAGGAGGTCTCGGCGTTTCTCGCCGCGCTCACCGGCCTCGGCGGCGTGCGGGTCGCCTGCGATCTCATCTACGGCCTGCCCGGCCAGACGGCCGAGATCTGGGCACGCGACGTGGAGACCGTGGCGGCGACCGGCATCGACGGGGTCACCCTCTACGCGCTCAACATCTGGCGCGGCGGCCCGATGGCGCAGGCGATCGACACCGGCAAGCTGCCGCCCGCCGGCTCGCTCGCCGCGCAGGCGCGCGCCTATGCGGACGGCGTCGCGCGGCTGACCCGCCACGGCTGGCGGCAGGTCGCCCAGTCACATCTCGTCCGCTCGGGGCGCGAGCGCAACGTCTACAACAGCGGCGTCAAGCGCGGCCTGCCCTGCCTGCCGTTCGGTCCCGGCGCCGGCGGCCAGGCGCACGGCCTGCGCTGGCGCAACGTCATCGAGATCGCGCGCCGCCGCGCCATGCAGGCGGAGGGCCGCGCCGCGATCGAAGGCGTGTCGCGCACGCCGCCGCGCTTCGCCGCCCAGGCGGCCGTGACGGCGGGCCTCGAAGCCGGCGTGCTCGATCTCGCCGCCGTCGAGTCGCTCGCCCCCGGCTTCTGCGCTGCCGCCGCGCCGCTGACCGAGAACTGGCACGACGCCGGTCTCGTCACCGTGGCGGGCAGCCGCCTCGCCACCACCCCGGCCGGCGCCTTCTGGATCACCAATCTCACCGGCGGCCTCTATGCGGCGCTCGACCGCACCGCCCCCACGCAGGAGTCCCCCGCATGACCGACCTCACTATCAATGCCACCGCACGCGATACCGCCGATGCCCGCGCCAGGCTCGCGGCGCGCCTGGCCGAGAATCCGGACGGTGTCATCGAGGCGCTCGCCCGCCAGCATGGCGTCACCACGCTCGACGCCACCCGCCTGCTGCCGCCGGACACCGCCGCGTTCGCGCCGGCCGACGCCTTCGCCGACGTGATGGCCGACCTGACGGGCTGGGGTCCGGTGCTGGTCGTCGTCCACACGCCGAGCATCGTGCTCGAATGCGAGGGGCCGGTGCCGCCCGGCAGCTTCGGGCGCGGCTTCTTCAACCTGCACGGCGACAGCCCGATCGGCGGCCACATCCGGGTCGACCGCTGCGTGGCGATCGCCTTCGTGCGGCGGCCCTTCATGGGGCGCGAGAGCTGCTCGGTGCAATTCTTCGATCACGACGGCGAGGCGATGTTCAAGGTGTTCGTGCGCCGGCTGCCCGATCGCAGCCTCGATCCCGCTCAGGTCGCACGCTTCGAGGCGCTGAAGGCCAAATTCGCCGCCTGACGGTGCGGCATCCAGGAGCGGTAGGGGGATGGCACCGAACGTCGCCTGCTGCATTGTCCAGGGACATGCGGCCCGCCCCGATGGCGGCCGGAGAGGTGGGGCTTCCGCCGCGGCCTCTCCGGGCCGATCATCGGGCGCCGATCCCAGGAACCCGGAATGCACCAGCACCGGCTCGGAACCGATCAGCGCAGCGACGGCCGGCACGGCGACGACCGGACACGGCGCCTCGTCGCGTCGGTGCGACGCGCGGTCGCCGCGACGGCGGCCGCGACCGGCCGTGCGTGGGACGCCTTCGCGCCGGTCGCCAGCGCGGCCGCCCGCACCGGATGGCACGGCGCCCGCAGCGCCGGAGAAGCCATCGCGGCGGCGAGCCGTGCAGCCGCGGAGCGCCTGAGCAGCGCCCGCAAGGCGGGGCCGCCGCTCGTCCTCGTGCTCGCCTCCCGCAACCTGTTCCACGACCGCGTGCGCCTCGTCACCACCGTCATCGGCATCGTCTTCTCGGTCATTCTGGTGACCGTGCAGATCGGCCTGTTCCTCGGCTTCGAGCGGATGGTGACGACGATGGTCGACCATGCCGAGGCCGACCTGTGGATCGTGCCGCGCGGCACCCGCAACTTCGAGGACCCGTCGCTGCTCGACGAGCGCCAGCGCTTCCGCGCGCTGTCGGTCGGCGGCGTCGCCGCGGTGGCGCCGCTGGTGCTCGGCTTCGCCGAGTGGCGGCGGCCGGACGGCGGCTCGACCCCGGTGTTCGTGGTCGGCTCCGATCCGCGCGGCGGCGGGCTCGCGCCGTGGAACGTCGTCGCCGGACGCGCCGACGATCTCGCCGCCCCCTTCGCGGTGGCGGTCGACCGCTCCTATGCGGACCGGCTGGGCGTGCGCGGCGTCGGGGACGCCGGCGAGATCCGCGACCAGAAGGCCCGCATCGTCGCGGTGACGGCGGGCATCCGCTCGTTCACCACGACGCCCTACGTGTTCGCCGGCTTCGACCGCGCCCGCGCCTATCTGGGCACACCGACCGATCGCGCCACCTACTTCCTGGTCCGCCTGGCGCCCGGCGCCGATATCGACCGCGTCCGCGCGCAGATCGCCGAGAACCTCGCCGACGCCGAGGTGCTGACCGGAGCGGCGTTCCGCGAGCGCAGCCGCTCGTTCTGGCTGTTCGGCACCGGCGCCGGCGCGGCGCTGTTCGGCGGTGCCCTGCTCGGCATCGTGGTCGGCACCGTGATCGTCGCGCAGACGCTCTACTCCAGCACCAAGGACCACATCGCCGAGTTCGCGACGCTGCGCGCCATCGGCTCGTCGACCCGCTACATCGTCGAGGTGATCCTGTGGCAGGCGCTGCTCAGCGCGCTCGTCGGCTTCGCGCTGGCGACGGCGGCCGGCCTCGCCGTGGTGGCGGCGACCACCGACTCGGCCCTGCCGGTGGTGATGACGCCGACACTGGTGCTCGGCCTGCTGGTGCTGACCATCGCGATGTGCGCGGTCTCGGCCGTCGCGGCGATCCGCGAGGTGGTGCGCATCGATCCCGCCACGGTGCTGGCCCGATGACGGCGCCGGTGGTAGAGGGCCTGGCGATCGAGAAGACGCTGGGCGAGGGCGCCGGCCGCGTCGCGGCGCTGCGCGGCGTCTCGTTGACGCTGACGGGCGGCGCGCTGACGCTGCTGATGGGGCCGTCCGGCAGCGGCAAGACGACCCTCCTGTCGATCCTCGGCGGCATGCTGACGCCGACTCGCGGCACCGTGCGGCTGCGCGGCGAGACCACCACGGGCGCCGGCCCCGAGGCGCTCGCGGCCCTGCGCCGTCGGCACGTCGGCTTCGTGTTCCAGTCCTACCACCTGTTCCCGACCCTGACGGCGCTGGAGAACGTGCAGCTCGTGCTCGACGTGCGCGGCGAGCGCACTCCCGAAGCCCGTGAGCGGGCCGCTGCGGCGCTGGCGACCGTCGGGCTCACCCACAAGCTGGCGTCGTTCCCGCGCGAGCTGTCGGGTGGCGAGCAGCAGCGCGTCGCCATCGCACGGGCCGTGGTCGGCCGTCCCGCCGTGATCCTCGCCGACGAGCCGACCGCGTCGCTCGACGGCGACAACGGCCAGGCCATCATGACGGTGCTGGCCGAGATCGCCCGCGACCCCGAGCGCGCCGTCCTGGTGGTCACCCACGATCCGCGCACCCTGCCGTTCGCCGACCGGGTGGTGCGCATCGAGGACGGCCGCATCGTCGCCGAGGAGCCCGGCCCACGCCGCGCGGCGTCCGGTCCCCCTACCGCCCCGATCGATTCCGAGGTCCGTCCGCATGCGTCGTGATCCGCTCCCCCGTCCGGCTGCCCTGCTGCCGGCGGTCGCCATGCTCCTCGTTTTCGCCGCGCCGCTGCCGGCCACGGCCCAGCGCGCCGACGAGAGCGCCGACCGCAACGGCCGCAAGTCCTGGGCCGCCGTCGCTCTCGGCCGCGTCGAGCCGCGCTCGCGCGAGCTGCGGCTCGGCGCCGCCACGGCCGGCCGCATCGTCGAGGTGCTGGTGCGGCCGAACGACACCGTGACGGCGGGCGAGATCCTGGTGCGGATCGAGGACACCGAGGCCCGCGCCCGGGTGACGATGGCCGAGGCCCAGGCCGGGGCCCGCGAGCGGGCCCGTGACGACCAGTCGGCGCCGCGCGGCTCCGGCGAGCGGCGCCGCGCCGAGGACGCGCTGGTCGAAGCCGAGCAGGCGGCGCTGGCCGCGCGCGATGCGTTCGACGCCGCGACCATCGAGCGGCGGCGTGGCGGCGACGGCGACGAGGCCGCGATCGCGCGCGCCCGCCAGGCGCTGGTCCAGGCGAGCGAGCGGCTGCGCCGGGCGGAGGCCGAGCTGGCGCGGCTGCGCGCCACCGGCGACACGCCGCTGCCCAATCGCACCGAGGCCGAGTGGATCGCCGCCCGCGCCGAGCTGGCGCTCGCCGAAGCGGGACTGGAGAAGACCCGGCTGCGCGCCCCCATCGACGGCACCGTCTTGCAGGTCGCGGCCCGGCGCGGCGAGCTGGGGTCGCCGTCGGCCGAGGCGCCGCTGGTGGTCCTCGGTGATCTCTCCGGCCTGCGGGTGCGAGCCGAGCTGGACGAGCGCGACATCGCGCAGGTCCGTGTCGGCCAGGCCGTGGTGGTGCGGGCGAACGCCTTCCAGGGGCGCGACTTCGCCGGCACGGTGGCGTCCATCGCCCAGACGGTCGGCCCCGGCGGCATGGCGGCGCGCGGCCCGCGGCGGCAAGCCGACATCGACGTGCTGGAGGTGGTGGTCGACCTCGCCGATCCGGGACCGCTCAAGGTCGGCATGCAGGTCGACGTCTATTTCCGCCAGGAGAACGCCGCGCCGAAGTGATACGAGATCCGGCTGATCCATTTGGCGGTCATTCCGGAAGCCGCGAAGCTGCCGCGGGATGACGTGTGTCGCTGGGTTCCGGGTTCGCGGGCTGACCGCCCGCGCCCCGGAACGACGGCGAACTGATCACCCGAAAAGAATGAGCGTCACCGCCCGCTCAGCCGCCGCCGGGCGGCCGGTGCAGGCGGCGGATCTGCTCGACGATGGCGCTGTTGTCCCAGTCGCCCTCGCCGGCCGCGATGCAGCCGGCCATCGCCTCCGCATAGGCGGCCGCGAAGGGCAGCGCCTGGCCGTGCGCCCGGGCGGTCACGAGAATGAGGGCGAAGTCCTTGGCCGACTGCGACACCTTGCCGGCGGTGGCGTAATCGCGCGTGATCATCTTGCGGCCCTTGACGTCCATGGCGGCCGAATAGGCCGCCGAGTGACGCGCCGCCTCGAAGAAGGCGTCGGCCGGCAGGCCGAGCCGCTCCGCATAGACCAGCCCCTCGGCGAGCGCCGCGCGGTTGAGCCCGAGGATCAGGTTGGTGGCGAGCTTGGCCTTGGCGCCGTTGCCGACCGGACCGAGAAAGAATGCCTTGTCGCTCACCGTCCGCAGCAGATCGTCGGCCCGCTCCATCACGGCACGGTCGCCGCCGACCAGGCACACCGCCTCGCCGCGCGCCACCTGATCGCTCGCCCCCGACAGCGGCGTTTCGAGGAAGTCGAGGCCGCGCGCCGCGACCCGCGCCGCCAGCGCCACCATGCGGTCGGGATCGCAGGTCGCGAAGTTGAGAACGAGCCGTGTCGCCCGTGCCCCGTCGCCGACCGCGAGGAGACCGGCCGGTCCCTCGATCACGTCCTCCACCTGGGCGCTGTCGAACACTGCGATCAGCACCCGCGGGCAGGTGCGGGCGATCGTCGCGATGTCGTCGGCCGGCGTGCCGCCGAGTCCGGCGAGACGTGCTCGCGCCTCGGCCGCGATATCGGTGCCGCTGACCGCGAAGCCGGCCGCGATCAGGCGGCGGGCGAGCGCCGTCCCGATCAGGCCGAGGCCGATCAGGCCGACCCGCGAAGGCATGTCCTGCATGGCGGAGTTCCTCGGCGAAATGCCGGCGCGGGCGGGCAGAGCGCGAGGGCGCCGCCGGCGGCGCCGCGCCGTTCCGGCTTAGAGCATTTTCGGCCGAGTGGAAATGTCACGTCGCGCACCCGGTGGCGCCGATCGACTGGACGCCGGGCGCCGGCTTCGCAGTCCGAAAACGAGATCAGCTCCGGTTGCGCTCGCCGATCTCGCGGCGGGAGAAGTCGAGCCGCCCGGCCGGCTCCGGCCGGCTGAACAGATAACCCTGCGCCTGGCTGCATCCCGCCGCCTGGACGAGGCGGAACTGCTCCCAGGTCTCGACGCCCTCGGCGGTGGTCGCCATGTCGAGCGCGTGGGCGAGCCCGGTGACCGCGCTGACGATGGTGGCGCAGTCGGTGCGACGCGCCATCTCGCCGACGAAGCCGCGGTCGATCTTGATCTTGGAGAATGGGAACAGGCGCAGATAGTTCAGCGACGAGTAGCCGACGCCGAAATCGTCGAGCACGATGTTGATGCCGAGCGCACTCAGCTCGTGCAGCCGGTCGATGATCTCGCTGTGCTTCTGGAGCAGCACGGACTCGGTGATCTCCAGCTCCAGCCGCTCGGGCGGCAGCCCGACCGCCGCGAGCGTGCCGCGGACCATCGCCACCAGCCCGGGACTGCGGAACTGCACCGGCGACATGTTCACGGCGATCTTGACGTGCGCCGGCCAGCCCGTCGCCTCGGCGCAGGCCCGGCGCAGAATCCACTCGCCGATCGGGACGATGAGGCCGGTGTTCTCGGCGATCGGCACGAAGCGATCGGGAGACAGGTCGCCGAACACCGGGTGACGCCAGCGCACCAGCGCCTCGACACCGCAGGGCAGGCGCGTGGCGACGTCGACGATCACCTGATAGTGGACGTCGAGCTCGTCGGATGCGAGCGCGCTGCGCAGATCGATTTCGAGGACGTGCTGCATGCGCGCCTCGGCATCCATCTCGATCTCGAAGAATCGCCAGCAGTGCCGACCCGACGCCTTCGCCCGGTACAGCGCCAGATCGGCATTCTTGAGCAGCGCCGAGCTGTTGCCGCCGTCGTCGGGCGCAATCGCCACGCCGATGCTGATGCCGATGCCGACATGGCTGCCTTCGACGTCGTAGGGAGCGCCGATCTCGCGCAACGCCATATCGGCGAGCGCCGACGCGGCGGCGCGCAGATCGCCGCTACCCGGCATCAGCACCGCGAACTCGTCGCCACCCAGACGGCCGATGGTGCACGATGCCGGCACGCAGCGGCGCAGCCGGTCGGCCACCGCGCGCAGCAGCGCGTCGCCGACCGGATGCCCGAGGGAATCGTTGACCGCCTTGAACAGGTCGAGATCGAACACGAACAGCGCGAAGCCGCCGCCCGCGACGTCCATGCGGGCGAACGCCTCGTCCAGCCGCTCGCTGAACAGGAGGCGGTTGGCGAGATCGGTGAGCGCGTCGTGGCGCGCCATGTGGGCGATGCGCCAGACCGCACGTTGGCGCTCGGTGACGTCCTCGTGGGTCGCCACCCAGCCGCCGTCGGGCATCGGCTGGTTGAGCACGGCGACGATGCGGCCGTCGGGCAGCTCGGTCTGCACGTAGAGCCGGTTGCCGTGCAGGAGCTGGTCGCGCAGCCTGCCCCGATAGTCGTCCGGATCGCCCATGAAGGTCCCGGTCGCGGTGCGTCGTTGCAGCAGGTCGCTCAGCGACATGCCGTGACGCACGTCGGCGCCCGCCAGGCCATACATCTTCAGATAGCGCTCGTTGCACAGGACCAGCCGTTCGTCACGATCGAACATGCACAGGCCCTGGGACATGTTGTTCAAGGCCGCGTCGAGCCGGACGTTGGCGTGCTTCAGCTCGTGCGAGGTGGCCGCCAGCGAGGCTTCCGAGCGTGACAGTCGACGGAACTGGAGGATCAGGGCGCGCAGCAGCAGCACGGCCGCCAGCACGGCCAGCAGGGTGGCGAAGGCGATCAGCGCGGCACGGCGCTCCCATGGCCCCAGGATGACGTCTTCGTCCATCCCGATATTCACCACCAGCGGCAGGTTCGGCACCGCGCGAACGGCGATCCAGCGCCGGTTCGGGTCGAAGATGCCGGAGCCGCGAAAGGCGCCGCCGCCCTGTGCCACCACGCGATACCAGGGCGACGTCGACGGCAGCCGGTCGCCGGCGCGCCGCTTCGGGTCCGGGTAGCGCACCAGCACGGTGCCGTCCTGCCGCAGCATCACGAAGGTGCGGCCGTCGAGCTCGGCGATCGGCCGCCACACCCGCTCGATATGCGGAATGTCGAGCGCCGCGACGGCGACGCCGAGGAACTCGCCCCGGCGGTCAACGATCCGCTTGGCGAAGATCAGCGTCGTCTCGCCGGTGAGCCGGCTCTCCACCGGAGCGCTCACATAGAGAGCCGTCGTGGCGTTCGATACGAGATGCCGGAAGTAGTCGCGATCGGCCAGGTTGAGCGCGAAGGGCGGCCAGGCGCGGCTGGTGTTGACGAGATCGCCGCGACTGTCGGTGATGGTGAGCGCGACGCCCGGTGGAATCCAGGCGATGCGGTCGCTGAGGAGGCGGAACATCGCCTCGCTGCCGAATCGCTCACGGAATTCCTCGGGGCGCTCCATCGGCAGCGCGGCGGCCCGCTCGCGGATCTCGTCGAGCACGTCGACCAGCGGCTCCAGGGAGCGAGCGACCTGGTCGCCGACCAGGACCGCGATGTTCTCGGAATCGCGGACCGCGATCCGGATCGCGTCCGACCGCAAATTCCATACCGTCAGGCCGATCGCCACGATGCCGAGGCCGACCAGCACGGCCGCGACAGCGATCAAGGCATGGAACGGCTGGACCAGCCGCCGATCTGTCATCACGGGTCCCACTCCACCGCTCCGGCCATTGTGCCGACGGTGGGTGGATGAATCGATTCAACTCCAGGTTTTTTTCGGCCTGCTGTTACTCGGCCGTTAATCTCCGCCGCCGCGGGCGCGGGCCTCCAGACTCGCCCTGATCGATCCGTCACCTCACCGGAAAATCCCACGCCTTCTGGGGCGGGGTCGGCCCGGTGTAGTCGAAGTGCCACCATTCGAGGGAATAGTTGCGGAATCCCTCGGCCGCGAGGGCGCGCACCAGGCGGTCGCGGTTCCGTCGCGCCTCCGGCGACACCCGTGCCGCGGTGGCGGCGAGCGGGGCGGCGCAGTCGTAGGCGGTGCCGAGATCGAGGCTCGACTCCCGCGCCCGGGTGGCGACGGGGCCGTCGCATGGGCCGGCGTCGGTGGGGGTCGGCAGGTCGGGATCGGCCGCTCGCACCAGCCCGACATCGACCGCGGTGCCGACCGAGTGGCGCGACCGCTTGGCGATGTAGCCGAGCGCGAACTGCTGCTGCTTGGGAATGGCCGGCGAGAAGATGCGGGCCATGCGGTCGGGCTCCGGGCTCTGCGCCCAGACGATGAAGGACTGCACGGCGCGCACCGGCCGGTAGCAGTCGTAGACCTTGAGGTGGAAGCCCTCGGCGGCGAGGCGGGCCTGGGCGCGCGCCAACGCATCGGCGACCGGGCGCAGCAGGATGCACTCCGCCGCCAGATAGCCCGGCACCGGGCGGCCGGTGAAGTTGAACGGGCCGGCATAGCGGATGTCCTGGCGGATCGACGGATCGCGCTCGCGCAGGCGCACGAAGCCGTCCGGCAGGGCCGACGGCTGGGCGGCGGCGGGGCCGGCCGGGACCGCCATCGGCAGGACCGCCATCGCCAGCAGCGCCATCGTCAGGACCGCCGCGGCGAGAGCCCGCGCGACACCGCGGAACGTGACCCGACGACGGCTCACGGGGCCACCGGCAGGGCGACGACGTCGTAGGCATGGGCGATCCGCCGCTCGCGCTGCGGGTCGTACAGCTCGAATGCGAACCGCCCCGACGACCGGATGCCGCCGATCGCCGCGAAGGTGCCGCAGAACAGCGCCGTCCCCTCCGGCAGGTCGTCGCGTCCGGCATAGCCCGCTATCAGGGTGACGGCCGGCAGGATGGCGGCCGCGGTGCCCTCCTGGTAGAGGCGCGTCTCGCCATTCTCGGCGATCCACGAGCGCAGCACGAGCTGGTCCCAGTGGTCGGCGACGTCGTCGAAGGCCCACAGGTCCGGCGCCAGCGGCTTGTCGCACATCTGCTTGGAGACGTGGACGTCGCAGCGCTCGACCCGGCGGTCGGTGTGGTCGGAGCCGACCCCGACCCACAGGCCACGGCCGTCGCGCACCAGCACGATCTCGACCTCGCCGCTCGATTCGGGGCCGACCACCTCGATGCAGTCGGAGGTGGTGAGGCGGTGCGCCGACACGCGGTAGAACTGCGGCGTCGTGCGCGGCCGCTTGATGCCGAGCGCCTCCATCTCGGCGACGCGGCGGTCGCGCCCGCTCATGTCCCGGCTGGTCCACAGGGCCACCGCGACGGCCTTGAGGACGATCGGCCGGCTCTCGATGGCGCTGCCGCTGAGGGTCCGGAAGGTCAGGGTTTCGGCGGGCATGGCGCGGTCGTCCTGGTCCTGGCCGGGACGGCGCCCGGGCGGACTTGCAGCCCCGGGAGGCCACCGGCGCCCGCCGGACCGCGCCCGCACCTGTCGGGTTCGATCCTCTCGCCGGACCTTAGCCGGATCGCCGAAGCGGCGACAACTCCGGGCCGTCCCGGGTCGACGCGGATTCGTCGAACTCTCGGGACGCACCGAACAGCCCGTTACCCGGCCGCCCGAAAATGCTCTACGGTCCGCCGTCGCCGTGTTGGCGATTCGGTCACCGTCATGCCGCTTCGTCTCGTCTTCATGGGCACGCCGGACTTCGCCGTGCCGACCTTCCTCGAAATCGTCGGACGCGGCCACGAGGTCGTGGCCGTCTACACGCGTGCGCCGAAGCCGGCCGGGCGCGGCATGGCGCTCCAGGAGAGCCCGATCGAGCGCGAGGCGCGCCGGTTCGGGCTGCCGGTGCTCACCCCGAAGACGTTGCGCAGCGAGGAGGCCCAGGCGGCCTTCCGGGCCCATGGGGCGGACGCCGCCGTGGTGGTGGCCTACGGGCTGATCCTGCCCAAGCCGGTGCTCGACGCGCCGCGGCTCGGCTGCTTCAACCTGCACGCCTCGGCGCTGCCGCGCTGGCGCGGCGCCGCGCCGATCAACCGGGCCGTGATGGCGGGCGATGCCGACACCGCCGTGATGGTGATGCGCATGGAGGAAGGGCTCGACACCGGCCCGGTCGCCATGGCGGAGCGGCTCGCCATCGGCCCCGACATGACGGCCGGCGACCTTCACGACGCCCTCGCCCGGCTCGGCGCCGACCTGATGGCACGGGCGCTGGCGGCGCTGGAGCGCGACGCCCTGGTGCTCACCCCGCAGGCCGACGAGGGTGTCACCTACGCGGCCAAGATCGACAAGGCCGAGACCCGGATCGACTGGACGCGGCCGTGCAAGGCGGTCCACGACCACGCTCGCGGCCTGTCGCCGTTCCCGGGCGCCTGGTTCGAGCTGCCGGAGGCCAAGGGTCCGGCGCGCATTAAGGTCCTGCGCACCACCCGGGGCGAGGGCTTCGGCCCGCCCGGCACCGTGCTGGACCATCGCCTCACCGTGGCGTGCGGCGACGGGGCGTTGCGTATCCTCCAGCTCCAGCGCGCCGGCCGCCAGCCGATGACGGCCGACGAGTTCCTGCGCGGCACCCCGGTCGAGCCCGGCACCGTCCTGCCCTGAGAGATCCTCATGCCGCGTTACAAGCTCTCCATCGAGTACGACGGTGCCGCGTTCTGCGGCTGGCAGGTGCAGCAGAACGGCGTGTCGGTGCAGGGCGTGCTGGAGACGGCGATCGCCGCCTTCGCGGGCGAGGCCGTCACGGTCAAGGGGGCCGGCCGCACCGACGCCGGCGTCCACGCCGTCGGCCAGGTCGCCCATGTGGATCTGTCGCGCGAGATCGACACCGACACCATCCGCGACGCCGCCAATGCGCATCTGCGCCCGCACCGGGTGGCGGTGCTCGCCGCCGAGCCGGTCGCCGACGACTTCGACGCCCGCTTCTCGGCCAAGCGCCGGCACTACATGTACCGGATCGTCAACCGCCGTGCCCCGCTGGCGCTCGACGAAGGCCGCGCCTTCCGGGTCGCCCGCCCGCTCGACGTGCCGGCCATGCACGCCGCCGCCCAGCGCCTCGTCGGCAAGCACGACTTCACCACCTTCCGGGCCGCCGAGTGCCAAGCCGCCTCGCCCGAGAAGACGCTCGACGTGCTCGACGTCGACCGCTCCGGCGACGACGTGATGGTCACCGCGGTGGCGCGCTCGTTCCTGCACCATCAGGTGCGCTCGATGGTCGGCTCGCTGGTGCTGGTCGGCGACGGCCGGTGGACCGCCGACGACCTCGCGGCGGCGCTGGCGGCGCGCGATCGCTCGGCCTGCGGCCCGGTGGCGCCGCCCGACGGGCTCTATCTGGTCGCGGTGGAGTACTAAGGCGAGCGCCCCGGCCGGAGCCGCCGCGTCAGCCGAAATACCGCGCGAAGATCTCGCGATAGACGGCGGTCAGCGCCGCGAGGTCGGCGACCGGCACCCGCTCGTCGACGCCGTGCATGCTGGCCTGCACCAGCCCGAACTCGACCACCGGGCAATAATCCTTGATGAACCGCGCGTCCGAGGTGCCGCCCGAGGTGGACAAGACCGGCGTGCGGCCGGTGACCATCACGATGGCATCGCGCACCGTATCGACGAAAGCCCCCGGCGCGGTGACGAACGCATCGGCGTTGGACGGCTCCCAGTCGATGCGCCAGCGGGCGCCCTGGGCGGCCGCGGCGGCGCGTGCCTCCACCAGTGTCTTCAGCGACGCGAAGGTGTGCCGATCGTTGAAGCGGATGTTGAAGCGCGCCCGCGCCTCGGCCGGGATGACGTTGACGGTGGGATTGCCGACGTCGATCGACGTGATCTCCAGGTTCGACGGATCGAAATGCGCGGTGCCGTGATCGAGCGGCTCGCCCATGAGCGCCGCCGCGAGCCGCACGATGTGGCGGACCGGATTGTCGGCGCGCTGCGGATAGGCGACGTGACCGGCCGTTCCGCTCACCACCAGGGTGCCGTTGAGCGAGCCGCGGCGACCGATCTTGATCATGTCGCCGAGCGCGTCCGGATTGGTCGGCTCGCCGAGAAGGCAGTGGTCGAACCGTTCGCCGCGCGCCGCCGCCCAGCGCAGCAGCTTGACGGTGCCGTTGACCGCCACCCCCTCCTCGTCGCCGGTGAGCAGGAACGACAGCGTGCCCTTGGGCCGCCCGCCGCTGGCGGCGAGATGGTCGAGCGCCGCCGCCATGGCGCAGGCGACCGCCCCCTTCATGTCGACGGCACCGCGGCCGTAGAGCACGCCGTCAGCGATCTCGCCCGCGAAGGGCGGGTGCGTCCACCGCGCCGCGTCGCCGGCCGGCACCACGTCGGTGTGGCCGGCGAAGACGAGATGCGGCCCGCCCTCGCCGATCCGGGCGAACAGATTCTCGACGTCGGCGAAGCCCGGCTCCGAGAAGGTCACCCGCTCGACCGTGAAGCCGGCGGCGCCCAGCACCCGAGCCACCAGGTCGAGCGCACCGCCCTCGGCCGGCGTCACCGACGGGCAGCGCAGGAGATCGCGGGCGAGGGCAGCGGGATCGGCCGGCATAACGGTCAGGTCCTGGAACGGCGGCCGCTCAGTCCTGGCGGTCGATGCGGTAGATGGTCGGCCCCTGCGGGTCGGGGCCGTAGCGGTTGGGGCCGCGGGTGCCGCGGCGGAAGCCGAGATCGACCAGCAGCGCCACGGCGAACACCAGCCACGGCACCGTCAGCATCATCAGGAGGGGGCTCGGCTGCTCGGGCGTGCCGGCGGCATCGATGACGAAGACGAAGTCGACGAGGACGCTGAGGCCGAAGAACACGCCCGGCACCGCGGTGGGCATGCCGCGATCATGGCCGCGCTTGGCCATGATGGCGAACTCCGGATAGCTGAAGGCGAGACTGACGATCGAGGTGGCGCGATCGTCAGCGACCAGCCCCACCACGGCGTGGCAGAACAGCTCGGCGACGGCCACCGCCAGGAAGGCGGTCCAGAAGGTCCGCCGGTCGATCCGGCCGTCGAACTCGAACAGGACGTCACGCCAGGTCATGTCCGTCCTCCGATCGGGCTCCGGCGCGACCGAGACGCTCGCACCGGCGCGCCGTGGAATGGAGCGTCTCGACCCGCCGCGCGAGCCGCCGCCTCGACGCGGGGCCCGCTCGGCCCGGCCGGCGCCACGGGCGGCCGTCGAACCTCCGCCCCGGTCAGTCGCGCAGCAGCTCGTTGATGCTGGTCTTGGCACGGGTCTTCTCGTCGACCCGCTTGACGATGACGGCGCAGTAGAGGCCCGGCCCCGGCGAGCCGTCCTTCAGCGGCTTGCCGGGCAACGTGCCCGGCACCACCACCGAATAGGCCGGCACCTCGCCGGTGACGACGGCGCCGGTCTCGCGGTCGACGATCTTGGTCGAGGCGCCGAGATAGACCCCCATGGAGAGCACCGCGCCGCGGCGCACGACGACGCCCTCGGCGACCTCGGCGCGGGCGCCGACGAAGCAGTCGTCCTCGATGATCACCGGGCCGGCCTGCAACGGCTCCAGCACGCCGCCGATGCCGGCGCCACCCGAGATGTGACAGTTTTTGCCGATCTGGGCGCAGGACCCGACCGTCGCCCAGGTGTCGATCATGGTGCCGGTGTCGACATAGGCGCCGAGATTGACGAAGGACGGCATCAGCACCACGCCGGGCGCCACATAGGCGGAGCGCCGCACGATGGCGCCGGGCACGGCACGAAAGCCGGCCTCGCGGAACTGCGCCTCGCCCCAGCCGTCGAACTTGGACGGCACCTTGTCCCACCAGCCGGCCCGGCCGGGACCGCCCGGAATGACGCTCATGTCGTTGAGGCGGAACGACAGCAGCACCGCCTTCTTGAGCCACTGGTTGACCCGCCAGGAGCCATCGGGCTGTGGCTCGGCGACCCGCTCCTCGCCGGCGTCGAGCAGGCGCAGCGCCCGGTCGACCGCGCCGCGCAGCGGACCCGCGGTATCCGGGCCGATCTCGCTGCGGCGTTCGAATGCCTCGTCGATGGTGCGGGCAAGCTCGGCGTGCGACATGGAGCGATCCTCGGAAACGCGAAGGCGCCGCGTTGTCGGGGCAGCCGGGAGCGATGTCAAGGGTGGCCGGTCAAGCGGTCGCAGGGATGCCGCGGGCGCGCAGGACCTCTTCCAGGAAGCCGGTGAGATCGTCGGTCACGTGGTCCACATGGGGGGCGTCGTGGCCCTCCAGCTCCCAGTGCTCGCGGAACACCTCGCGGGTCTTCTCCGGCACCACCAGCACCGTCACCATGCCGAGGGCGTGCGGAACCGCCAGGTTGCGGGCGAGGTCCTCGAACAGCGCCGCCCGGGCCGGATCGACGCCGTGGCGAGCCAGGAACTTGTCGTACACCTCGGGAAACGGCTTGGGCTCCAGTGCGCCGGCGACGATGTCGAAGACGTCCTCGAAGCAGTGGTCGATCTCGAGCCG
The DNA here is from genome assembly GCA_009720755.1 of Rhodoplanes serenus. Taxonomy (GTDB): domain Bacteria; phylum Pseudomonadota; class Alphaproteobacteria; order Rhizobiales; family Xanthobacteraceae; genus Rhodoplanes; species Rhodoplanes serenus. The sequence goes on along the minus strand of WNKV01000011.1, from coordinate 43,552 downwards.
GGCCAGCACCGCCTCGGCGTGCGCCCGGGTGCCGTTGGTGAGGATCAGCTTGCGGCCGGGCAGCCGCTCCAGGGCGTCGCCGAGGGCGGGATTCGGCGTCAGCGGCGAATGATCGATGCGATGCACGTAGTCGAGGAAGTGGTCCGGATCGAGCCCGTGCTCGATCATCAGGCCGCGCATGCTGGTGCCGAACCGCTTGTAGTAGTCCTTCTGGACGCGGAACGCCTCGTCGTGGGTGACGGCGAGGAACTCCGCGATGTAGTCGCGGATGCGGCCGTCGACCTGCTGCCACAGGTTGAGATGGTGCGGATAGAGGGTATTGTCGAGATCGAACACCCAGGTCTCGACATGGTCGAACCGGCGGGTGGCGTCGGACGGTGCGGGGGCGATGCTGGACATGCGGACGTCTTAGAGCATTTTCCGGCGAAGTGGGACCCGGTTCTCCGGCAGGCATGTCGAGGCAGGCGCGCCGTGGCGCGACCGCCCAGTTGATCGGCCGGATTTCGGATCACTCCTGGAAACGCACCGTGGCGCTCGGCTTGCCGGCGAGGTCCACGGCCGCGAAGCCGGTGGCGTCGAGGCCGGCGGCGCCGCAATCCTTGTGGTCGCCGAGCTCGAAGCGCGCCTCGCGGGTGCACAGCGTGGTGCCGCCGCCCCAGGCGAGCCGCCGGTCGCTGCGCCGCACCGGCTGGCCGTCGCCGTCCACAGCTTCGCCGTAGCTGAACACCCGGCGCGGCTTGCCGACGACATCCGGGCGGACGCATTTGCCCGGCTCGACCCGGTACCAGCCGCGCGCCACCAGGGCGCCCTTCTCCTCCACGGCGATCGCCGCCATCACGGCGAAGCGGGTGTCGTTGCACCAGGAGAAACCCGAGGCGGCGGGCTGCTGGGCCGCCTCCATCAGGGCATCGAACACGCCCGCCCCTGCGGCCGCATCGGCCGGCAGGCCGCGGTCTTTGAGGAACTGGGCGATGGCGGCGTCGGTCTTGGGGCCGCTCACGCCGTCGATCGGATGGGCGTCGTAGCCGGCCAGCACCAGCAGGCGCTGAATGCCGGCGCGGCGCGCCTGCTCGTCGGAATACTCGGCCTCCTCGGCCAGCGCCGCCACCAGCCGCCCCGCCGCCTCGGACGGCTTCACGGCGGCAAAGCGGGCGAAGCGCTGCGGCGGCCGGCAGGCACGCGCCGCCGCAATGACGAAGTCGCCGGTGCCGACGCACAGATCGGCGTGGCCGCTCATCGGCTCCGGCGACGGCCCGTAGAGCGGCAGCGCCTTCGCATGCAGGAACACCTGCTCGGCCGTCACCTCGCCGGCGAGCACGGTGCGGCACTGGCCGGGATCGAGGCGGAACCAGCCGCGGGTCGCGGTGGCACCCTTCTCCTCGATGCCGATCGCCGCCTCGACCACGAAGCTCAGCCGGTTGCAGAGATCGAGATCGGCGCGGGCCGGCCCGCTGCCGAGCAACGTGGCGGCGAGCACCGCGGCGCCGATGACGGACCGCACGGCCGTTCTCCGCATGACTCCCTCCGCGAGCCGAATCGCCCTCGCGGACAGGCATGAAGCGCCACCGCGGCGGCCGCAAGGGGCGGCGGCGGGCGGACCTCAGTGCAGGGCGGCCTGCCGCTCGACCGTGACGGCCATCGGAGGCACCGCCGCGGCGGCGTCCAGCTCGGCGATGCGGCGATCGATCACCGCGATGGCGTGCCGCGAGAACGGGCCGAGATGAAGATAGAACGCCATCAGCAGCACGATGTAGCGCAGCGCACCGGGGTTCGACTTGGCCACCTCGACGAACACCTTCCAGAACGGCTCGCGCGCCTCCGGCAGCGCCGACATGATCTTGTGGACCGCCTCGATACCGCCGACCCGCCGGCGGACGTCGCCCTCCGGCAGCTCGCGGCGTCGGTCGGAGCGGTCCATCATGGCGGCGAGCCGCGCCAGCCGCCCCGCATAGGCGGACGGCTCGAACACGTTGGCGAGCACCGTGCGGTAGTCGACCAGGATGTCACGCAGCGGCCGCTTGGTGTCGAAGTTGCAGCCGAGCGTGCACTGGTCGCCGCCCGTATCGACGTGCATCCGGTCGTGGCCGGGATGCAGCCGGCCCTCGCGCTCCAGCCGCCGGGTGAGCTGGGTGTTCGGCAACGCATAGAGCAGGCCGACCATGCAGACCGGGATCGCGCACTCCTCGATGAAATCGGTCATCGACTGGGCGATCGACACCTTCTCGCTGTCGAAGCCGACGATGAAGCCGGCCGTCACGAACATGCCGTAGCTGTAGATCTTGTGAATGCACTCGGCGATGTTGCGCTTGGTGTTTTGCTTCTTGCGCATCTGCACCAGCGTCTCGGGATCGGGGCTCTCGATGCCGACGAAGACCGCGAAGAAGTTGGCGTCCTTCATGGCCTGGAGCATCTCGTCGTCGTCGGCGAGATTGATCGACGCCTCGGTCGAGAACTCGAACGGGTAGTCGCGCTCGACGAGCCACGCCTTCAGGCGCGGCATCAGGGTGCGGATGTTCTTCTTGTTGCCGATGAAGTTGTCGTCGACGAAGTCGACATGACCGCGATAGCCGCGGTCGTAGAGCGCCTGGAGCTCGGCAAGAATCTGATCGTTCGTCTTGGTGCGCGGCACCCGGCCATACAGCTCGATGATGTCGCAGAACTCGCAGGTGAACGGGCAGCCGCGGGCGTATTGCACTCCGATATAGAGATACTGGTCGAGCTTCAGCAGGTCCCAGCGCGGCAGCGGCGTCTTGGTGATGTCGGCCTGGTACTTCTCGGCGGTGAACACGCCACTGCGGTCGCCGCGCTCGAACGCCGTGATGAAATCGTCGATCACCAGCTCGGCCTCGCCGATCACCTGGAAATCCGCAGCCGCGTAGAGATGCGGGCTCGACGACACGTCCGGCCCGCCGACGCAGACCGGCTTGCCGTGCCGGTGGACGAGATCGATCAGATGCAGGAAGTCGGGTTGCTGGTTCAGCATGCCGCCGATCATCACCAGGTCGGCCCAGGCGAGATCGTCGTCGGTCAGCGTCTCGGTGTTGCGGTTGACGAGACGGATGTCCCAGCCCGCCGGCAGCATGGCGGCCACCGTGATCAGGCCGAGCGGCGCCGCCGGATACTTGGCGCCGACCAGCTCGCAGGCGGCCTTGTAGTGCCAGAACGAGTCCTTGATGAACTCGGGATAGATCATCAGCACGCGAGGGGGACGGGCAGTCACGTCGGGGGGCTCCACGGCTGGCCGGTCGGATCGGACACGGCCACCTTGCACGGATCACCCGGCGCACTCAAGCACTCACGCGGGGCCGACGCCCCGCCACCCGGGCGCGGCGGCGCCAAGGCGGCGGTTTCGTGTCGGCACCGTGACGGCAATGCGGGACTCGGCCCCGCCGTGCGCTCGGGAGTCGATCAGGGGTGGATCAGGGTGCCGGCGCCGAGATCGGTCAAGAGCTCGAGCAGCACCGCATGCTCGACCTTGCCGTCGAGAATCACCACGCCCTGCACGCCCGCCTCCAGGGCATAGATGCAGGTCTCGACCTTGGGGATCATGCCGCCCGTGATGGTGCCGTCGGCGATCAGCCGGCGGGCGTCGTCGATGGACAGCTCCTTGATGAGCTGCTTCGACTTGTCGAGCACGCCGGGCACGTCGGTGAGCAGCAGCAGGCGCTTGGCCTTCAGGGCACCGGCGACGGCACCCGCAAAGGTGTCGGCATTGACATTGTAGGTGCCGCCCTCGACCGAGGTGGCGATCGGTGCCAGCACCGGGATGAGGTCGCGGCCGAGAATCTGGTCGAGCACCGCGGTGTCGACCGTCTCGGGCTCGCCGACGAAGCCGAGATCGACGATCTGCTCGATATGCGAGCCGGGGTCCACCACGGTGCGGCCGACCTTGCGGGCCGTCACCATGTTGCCGTCCTTGCCGCACAGGCCGACCGCACGGCCGCCGGCCTCGTTGATGAAGCCGACGATCTGCTTGTTGATCGAGCCGGCCAGCACCATCTCGACAATCTCGATGGTGGCGGCGTCGGTGATGCGCAAGCCGGCCGCGAACTCCGACTTGATGCCGAGCCGCTGGAGCATGCCGCCGATCTGCGGGCCGCCCCCATGCACCACCACCGGGTTGATGGCGGTCTGCTCCAACAGCACGATGTCGCGCGCGAAGCTCCGGGCCGCGGCCTCCTGGCCCATGGCGTGGCCGCCATACTTCACCACCACGATCTCCTCGTCGTAGCGCTGCATGTGCGGCAGCGCCTCGATGAGCACGCGGGCGATCTCGTGCGGCGATACGGTCATGGGGAGTCCTCGGGCGACGGGCGCGATACGGCGACGAGCCGGTTCGGGCGCCTTTTACCGGGACGCGCCGCCGCGGGAAAGGGCCGTGCCGGCCGTTTCGGGGCCGCCGGAGTTGCAGGTGGCGCAGGCACCAGCATGCGACCGCGACATCAGGCGGTCTCGCGTCCGGCCGGCGGGACCGCGATGCTCCGCCCGCCCTGGAGAACCGCGCCTTCCAGAACATCGGCGAAACGGTCGAACAGCGCCCCGCGCGACCGGACGATCAGCACCAGACGGACCGGCGGCAGGGCCGGGAAGCCGTCCGCCGCCGACAGGACCACATGGTCCGGCGCGATCGCCCCGACCGGCAGGGCGGCGACCCCGAGGCCGGCGGAGACGGCGTTGCGAATGTTCTCGTAGGAGGCGCTGACATAGGCCAGATAGACGGCCGTCCCGGCCCGCGCCAGTGCGCGGAGCGCCGCCGCCCGATAGGCACAGCCCTCCGGAAAGGCAACGAGCGGCAGCTCGTCGAGATCGCCGGCGGCGATCCGGCGGCGGGCGGCGACGAAATGGAGCGGCTCGACCCGCAGGGTGCGCTCGCCGCCGGCCGGCCCGTTTGGAACTGGTCCGTTCGAAGCCAGCCCGCGGCCAGCCGGGCCGGCCTCCCCGGGGGCAGCCGTCGTCTTCAGGATTCCGATGTCGAGTCGTCCCTCCTCGAGCAGGCTGGCGACGTGCGACGACAGCGTCGACGTCACCTCCACGCGCAGGCCGCGGTTGAGCCCGAGACAGCGGGAGATCGCGCCGTGCAGGTCGCCGACCCGGACATCGTCCGGCACCCCGAGGGCGATGCGGCCGCTCAGCTCCGGTCGCTGCAACGTGCCGACCGCGTCTCCGAGGCGGGCGAGGATGTCGCGCGCCGACGGCAGGAGCCGCTCGCCGGCCGGCGTGAGGCCGACGACGTGACCCTGCCGCCGCTCGATCAGCCGGCTGCCGAGAATCTCCTCCAGCTTCTGGAGGCTCTGGGTGATGGCCGACTGGCTGCGGTGCAGCTCGCGGCTGGCGCGCTGGAAGCCGCCGTCCTCGGCGACGCAAACGAAGGCGCGCAAATGCTCGAGCGTCACCCGCCGGGTGTCCGCCTGTACCGACGGGCGAGGGCTCATGGGCTCGATCTCCTGACCGACTCGGATATTAATCTGACTGATATTCAGGTCTCAAGAATTAATTTTACCAGGTCAGTCGCCACCGAGATGATACCTGCCATGGACGAGGGACGGGAGTGCGCACACCTTGTGGTTCTACGTCGTGGTGGCGCTGTTCAGCGCCTTGTGGAGTTCGGCCTTCGTGGTCGGAAAGATCGCGCTCGCCGATCTCGACCCGTTCACGATGCTGTCGCTGCGTTTCGTGCTGAGCTGCCTGCTGCTCCTGCCCTTCGTCCTGATGCGGCCGACGACCGCGTTCGATCAGCGCACCATCGTGCTCGGCACCGCGCTGGGGCTGCTCAACAACGCCGTCTATCTCGGCCTCACCTTCACGGCGCTCACGACGATCCGGCCCGAGCTGGTGGTTGTGGTGGTGAGCTGCGCCCCGTTCATGACGACGATGCTGGTGGCCGCGCTCGGAATGGAGCGCCTGTCCGGCCGCAAGCTCGCCGGCATCACCATCGGCTTCTTCGGCGTGGTGGTGATCTCCGGGGTGGCGACCACCGGCGCGCCCGATCCGCTCGGCGTGGCCCTGGCGGTGGCCGGCACCGCCGCCTTCGCGACCGGCACCGTGCTGTTCCGCGGCAAGGCGGCGGCGCTGCCGGTGCTGCCGCTCAACTTCTGGCAATCGGCGGTCGGCGGGCTGGCGCTGCTGCCGGTGGCCCTGATGGTGGGCGGCCCGTGGGAGCCGCCGTCGGTCCCGGCCACCCTTGCGATCGTCTATCTGGCCGTAGTGGTGACCATCGGCGGCATGGCGCTGTGGCTCGTGCTGATCCGCACCAGCGGGGCCGCCACGGCCTCGTCTTACCACCTGCTCAATCCGTTCTTCGGTGTCCTGCTGTCGTGCGCGCTGCTGGGCACGGCCTTTCAGCCGGCGGACGTCCTGGGCGCCGCCATCATCGCTCTCGGACTGGGTCTCACCGTACGTTCCAGAAGCTGAGGAGACAGCCATGACCCCGCATGCCAGCCTGCGCAACGTCGCGCCCGACATGCTCGCCGTCGACACGGCGACCTTCTTTGGGCTGGAGGCCGTCTCCCGCATCCGGCGGAACGCATGGATCGGCCTGACCGAGCGGTCCTATTTGCCGAAGGCCCTCGATCCACGGAGCGACTGGGTCGCCATGGTGGCGGCTCCCGCCTTCCGGATGCTCGCCGAGACCGGGGTCGAGGTCCGCGACTTCTGCACGATCGGAACAGGCGCCGGCCTCGACGCGCTCGCAGCCATCGAGATTCTCGGCGCCCAGAACATCGTCGTTCTCGACCTGCATGAAGACGTGGTCCGGCAAGCCCGTCGCAACATTCTCGACAACGTCATCTTCAAGTCGCAGGTGACGCTGTTCTCGGCCGCCGGCGACCTGCTGGCGCCGGTCGCCGATGAGCAGCTGCGCCTCGACCTGATCTACGAGAACCTGCCCAACATCCCGCTCGGCGACGGCGACGATCTCGCCGTCGGCCAAACCAGCGCCACCTTCGTCGCCAAACGACGCGAGCCGATCCCGCACTTCGTCTCGGGCGCGCTCGTCGCGCTGCACTGGCTCGCACTGCGCCAGGCGGTCCCGATGCTGAGACCCGGCGGACGGGTGCTGTCGTCGATCGGCGGCCGGATCCCGATTGCGACCATGCTGCGGCTGGCCGAGGAGGCGGGCTATGCGGGCGAGATCCTCATCTACACCTGGAAGACCCAGTCGGAGCCCGAGGAGGTCATCGGCGGCTATGCGACCTGGCAGAACCGTGGCGCCGGGCCGTTCCATTTCTATCCGGCGGCCGTGCTGGAGGAGACGTTCGGGACGCTGTCCCCGGTGACCGCAGGAGCCCAGGCCCGCGAGATCGAGCGCGCACTGGTGCCGCACCGCCTCGATGCCGTCGCGGCGCTCGACGCCTTGCGGCGCGGCATGTCGATCGGGCACACCGTCGCGGTCCTCGAGTCCCGCAAGGATTGACTCTCGCGGCGGACCGAGAGGGAGAGCGATCATGCGCATCAACGACGTGATCGGCGGGACGCCGATCATCGAGCTGACCAAACTCGACATCCCGGACGGCGTTCGCATATTCGCCAAGCTGGAGTACCTGAACCCCGGCGGCAGCATCAAGGACCGCATCGTTCGGTACATTATCGACGATGCCGAACGCCGGGGCGCGTTGCGGCCCGGCTCGACCATCATCGAGAACACCTCCGGCAACACCGGGACCGCGGTGGCCATGCTGGCCGCAACCCGCGGCTACCGGGCCATCCTGACCATGCCCGACAAGGTGAGCAGGGAGAAGCAGGAGGGACTGCGGGCGCTGGGGGCCGAGATCGTCGTCTGCCCGACGGCCGCGGCGCCCAACTCGTCGGACCATTACGTCGCCACGGCCCGCCGCCTGCACGCCGAACATCCGGGCTCGTTCATGCTGAACCAGTATGACAATCCGCTGAACGCGGAGGCCCACTTCCGCAGCACCGGTCCGGAAATCTGGGCGGTGCTGCGCAACGCGATCACGGCGTTCGTGGCCGCCGGCAGCACTGGTGGAACCGTCTCCGGGACCGGGCGCTACTTGCGTTCTCAAAATCCTGCCATCGAGGTCGTGCTGGTCGATCCGATCGGTTCGATCTACCATAGCTACTTCCACCGCGGCGTGGTCGACGAGACGGCGATCGGCACCTACCATGTCGAAGGAATCGGCGAGGACCATCTCGCCGCCTGCATGGACTTTTCCGTCCTCACCGACGTCATCCAGGTCGACGACCGTGCGGCGTTTGCCACCTGTCGGGATCTCGCCCGAAAGGAAGGGCTGCTGTGCGGAGGCAGCTCCGGCGCCAATGTCTGGGGCTGCCTACAGGTTGCCCGACGTCTCGAACCGCCCGCCACCCTCGTCACCGTCCTGCCGGACAGCGGGGCCAAGTACATGAGCAAGATCTACAACGACGAGTGGATCGCGGCGAACGGGTTCGACTGACCCGGTCTACGCGCCGCAGGCCGATCCGGCCGGGGCCTGGGCGTCGTGCGGCCGACACCTCGGTCTCCTTGACGGGAAGCCACGTCCCCGGCCCCACTACGTCGCCGCGGTCAGCCACGAAAATACTGCGGGTGCTCGGCCTGGAGGGTGTGGACAGGGGCGAGGGCGCCGGCCAGGTGGTCGCGCATCCGCGCCTGGGCCTTGTCGGGATTGCCGGCCGCGATCGACTTGAGGATGCGGCCGTGCTCGCGGACCACCTCGCGCATCCGGCCGGCGACGGGCCGCTGGAGCTGGCGGATGCGGTCGAGCTGGCCGCTGTGCCGGCGCACCAGGTCGAACAGATCGGGAGCGCCGGCGAGCACCAGGAGGCGCCGGTGGAAGGCGTCGTCGAGCGCCGCGAAGCCGGCGACGTCACCGGCCTCGGCACGGTCGAGCTGGGCGGCCAGCGCCAACTGGAGCTCCGGCACGAAGTCGCGCTCGGCGGCGCCGGCCAGGAGGCGCACCGCCTCCTGCTCGACACCGCGGCGCAGCACCTGTGCCTGGCGGACCGCGGCGAGGTCGATGAGGCTGACCCGGGTGGCGCTCTGCGGCACGATGTCGACCAGACCCTCGCGGGCGAGCCGCAGCAGCGCGTCGCGCAGCGGCGTCGAGCTGACCCCGAAGCGCGCCTGGAGGTCGGCCCGGTCGATGACAGCCCCGGGCACGAGATCGAGCCTGACGATCATCTGCCGCAGCCGCTCGTAGACGGCCTCGCCGGTGAGCCGCGCCGGATCGCCGCCATCGCCGGGCGGCAGGTTCGCCGGCGTGGCATCGGCAGAGATCGGGGTCAGGGCCGCCGGCCCGGCCTGGGGGCCGGCGGCAGCAGGATCGGTGGCCATGACGCCGACCATGCCACTGATGCATCAGTAAATCAATCTGACGCATCAGAGACACCGCGGGTGCCACAACGCCGTCCGGTCGATCGCGTCCCGAGCTACCGCCCCTCGAACTCCGGCTTGCGCTTCTCCATGAAGGCGCGACGGCCCTCGACATAGTCGCGGCTGTCGAAGCAGGCGCGCACCATGGCGTCGCAGCGGGCGAGATCGCGCTCGCCCGGGTCCTTCAGGGCCTCGCCGACCGCCACCTTGGCGGCCGCCACGGTGAGCGGCGCGTTCTCGGCGATCTGTCCCGCATAGTCGCGCACATAGGCGTCGAGCTCGTCCTGGGCGACGACCCGGTTGACGAGGCCCATCTGGTGCGCCTCGGCCGCGGTGAACTGCCGCGCCGTGAACAGGATCTCCTTGGCGAAGGCGGGGCCGACGAGGTCGACGATCCGCGTCAGCCCGCCATAGGCGTAGCCGATGCCGAGCCGGGCGGCCGGCACCGCGAAGCGCGAGTTGTCGGAGCAGATGCGGAGATCGCAGCACACCGCGATCGCGACGCCGCCGCCGAGGCAGTAGCCGCGGATCATCGCGACCGTCGGCTTGGGAAAGGCGGCGAGCAGCGCGGTGGTGCGCTCGACCGCGGCATTGTAGCGCTCGTAGGCCGCCACGTCGGCGCGCTCGTCCTCGAAGCGCGAGATGTCGGCACCCGACACGAAGGCCTTGCCGCCGGCGCCGGTGAGCACCACCACCCGCACGGCCGGATCGGCCGCGAAGCCTTCGAGCAGCGTGCCGGCCGCCTCCCACATGTCGAGCGAGACGGCGTTGTGCCGCTCGGGATTGTTGAAGGTCAGGATGCCGACCCCGTCCTCGGTGTGGGCCAGCATCTTGTCGGTCTCTGTCATGGCGGCTCCCTCCCGGCCTCCCGCCGGTCTCGCGTGTTCGTGAGATGGCGCGCCGGGCCGTGACGTCGGGTGGACGCTCTCGGCCACCCCATCGGCCTGCGCGGCGCGGCGGCGAAACGCCGCAAGTCCTTCGGTCGTCTTCAAATCCTGGCTCGCGGATCGCCTCTTGCAATGCCGGTTGCGCCCGTCCGACCCGTCGCGGCGCCGACCTTCCCCGATGCGACGGTTCTTGTCCACCTCACTGCGAGCACCACGCCGCTCCTGGGCCGCGCCGGGCGCGGTTCCGGGTCGCGGTCCCGGCGCTCGCCTTCGGCACAGCGTTCTGTTAGACGCGAACGGGCGGCCGTCGCCGGGGAGACGCCGTCCCACGCCTCGCCTGCTCGGGAGATCCAGATCGCGCATGTACGACCGGCTGCGGGTGGCGGCGGATGCCTTCGATCGGACGATCGGCTGGCACCGCGTGGGTTTCCTGGCGAGCCTCGCGGTCATCGCGGCGGCCGCCGTGGTGCTGTGGCACACGCTCCAGGGCATCGACACCGACGAGGTGATCCATGCCCTCCGCGGCTTCTCCTGGCGTGACATCGGGCTGGCGGCCGGCTTCGTGGCGGCCGGCTACTTCACCCTGACCTTTTATGACGAGTTCGCGCTGCACACGATCGGCCGGAGCGAGGTGCCCTACCGGGTGGCGGCGCTCGCCGGCTTCACCAGCTACGCGGTCGGCCACAATGTCGGGGCCAGCGCCTTTACGGGCGGTGCGGTGCGCTACCGCGTCTACTCGATGCACGGCCTGTCGGCCATCGAGGTGGCCAAGGTCTGCTTCATCGCCGGCTTCACCTTCTGGCTCGGCAACGCCACCGTGCTGGGGCTCGGCATCACCTGGGCGCCGGAGGCGGCCTCGTCCATCAACCAGGTGCCGGCCTGGATCAACCGGACGCTGGCGATCATCACCCTGATCGTGCTCGCCACCTATGTGGGCTGGGTGTGGCGAACCCCGCGGGTGATCGGCCGCAGCAACTGGGAGGTGACGCTGCCGGGCGGGCCGCTGACGCTGTTGCAGATCGGCATCGGCATCGTCGATCTCGGCTGCTGCGCCGCCGCCATGTACATGCTGGTGCCGCACGAACCCTATATCGGCTTCGTCACGGTGGCCGTCATCTTCGTGGCCGCCACCCTGCTGGGCTTCGCCAGCCATTCGCCGGGCGGGCTCGGGGTGTTCGACGCGGCCATGCTGGTCGCGCTGATGCAGTACGACAAGGAGCAGCTGCTCGCCGGCTTGCTGCTGTTCCGCCTGCTGTACTATCTCGTGCCGTTCGCGCTGGCATTGGCGATTCTCGGCGGCCGGGAGCTGTGGCTCGGGATGCGGCGCGCCCGCGGCGGCGCCCCGGCGCAGCCCGGCCCCGAAAGTGCCGATCACCGGCCCGGCTGAGCGGCGGCGCTCCCAATCCGGCGAGCCGGTGCGGCGCCGGACTGTCGTGTGCCGAACCGGCGGATGGCCGCCGGGCTGACGGCCGCCACGATGACTGCGGAGTCGCCATGCCTTCGACCGAGGAGCGGCCGTCGGGCCGCGAGCCCCTGCGCCGGCGGATCGCCGCCGTGGCGGATGGCTGGTCGCGCCTGCGCCTGGTGCTCCCGGTCGCCGTGCTGGCGGTCGGCGTGGCGGTCGCGGCCGGCGAGCTGCGCGGCGTGCCGGCCGCCCTGATCGTCGCCGCCATCGCGGCCGCCGCGGTGGCCGACATGCGCCGCAGCGGTGGCGGCAAGGCGGCGGCGGTGAGCGACGTCGACGGTCAACCCGAGACCGACGATCCGCTCGTCGACGTGGTGGTGTCGGGCCTCGCCGATCCGGTGATCGTGCTGGAGCCGAGCGGCCTGGTGCGCGCCTTCAACCGCCGCGCCGCCGAGCTGGCGCCGGCGCTGGCGACCGCCCGCCCGCTCTCCTTCGCGCTGCGCCATCCGGGGGTTCTCGACGCCGTCCGCAAGGCCGCCGAGGGAACCGCGCCGGAGCGCGTCGAAATGTTCCAGAGAGTCCCGGCGGAACGCTGGTGGGAGGCGGTGGTCGCCCCGGTGCAGCGGCCGCGGCCGGCCGGCGGTGCCGCGCGCGTCGGTATCGCCCGGCGCGACCGGCTGCTGGTCGTCACCTTCCACGACCTGACGCCGCTGCGCCGCTCCGAGCAGATGCGCGTCGACTTCATCGCCAATGCCAGCCACGAGCTGCGCACCCCGCTCGCCTCGCTGTCCGGCTTCATCGACACCTTGCAGGGGCCGGCCCGCGCGGACGCCGCCGCGCGCGAACGCTTCCTCGGTATCATGAAGGCGCAGGCCGGCCGCATGGCACGGCTGATCGACGACCTGCTGTCGCTGTCGCGCATCGAGCTGAAGGTGCATATCCGCCCGGAGAGCCCGGTCGAGCTGGTGCTGCTGCTGCGCCAGGTCACCGACGGCTTGCAGCCGATCGCCGGCGAGCGCGGCGTGGTGATCGCGTTCGAGCCGCCGGACGGCTCCGTCACCGTCGCGGGCGACCGCGACGAGCTGGTGCGCGCCTTCGAGAACCTGGTGGAGAACGGCCTGAAATACGGCGCCAGCGGCGGCCGCGTCGAGCTCGCCATCGCCTGCGAGACCGGGCCGCAGGGGCGCGAGGCGGTGGTCTCGATCCGCGACTACGGACCCGGCATCGCGCCCGAGCATCTGCCGCGACTGACCGAGCGGTTCTATCGTGCCGACGTGGCGGAAAGCCGCGCCCAGGGCGGCACCGGACTCGGCCTCGCCCTGGTCAAGCACATACTGCAACGACACCGCGGCCGCCTGGCGATCGACAGCGCGCCCGGCGCCGGCGCCCTCTTCACGGTCCGCCTGCCGATTGTGACAGAAACTCCGCCTACACGAGAAAGTGACGCGGCTTCCGCCGCTTAGGCATTCATCCAACTGTCATGATCAGGCCCTAGAACAGCTCCGGCACGGTCTAGGCCGTGCCGCCGGCCCGCTGCGGTCCCCGACGAACGGACGGCCGGCCCGACACCGATAGGGACAGCGACAGACCCGCATCGACCATCCAGCATTGAGCCGGAGCGGCGGTGCGATTGCGTCCGCCTCGTGCGGTGCATCCACCACAGGAGACCTCCCCGTGAAGCTTCACCGAACCCTCATCGCGGCCGGCGCCATTGTGGCCTCGTCGGTCCTGGCGGCGTCGCTCGCGCCCGCGGTGGCCGCCGACATCTCGGGTGCCGGCGCCACCTTCCCGTACCCGATCTACGCGAAGTGGGCCGACACCTACAAGAAGGAGACCGGGATCGGCCTCAACTATCAGTCGATCGGCTCCGGCGGCGGCATCAAGCAGATCCAGGCCAAGACCGTGACGTTCGGCGCCACCGACGCGCCGCTCAAGGGCCCGCAGCTCGAGAAGGACGGCCTCGTCCAGTTCCCGATGGTGATGGGCGGCATCGTGCCGGTCATCAATGTCGACGGCATCAAGCCGGGCGATCTGGTGCTCGACGGTCCGACGCTCGCCAAGATGTTCCTCGGCGACATCAAGAGCTGGGACGACCCGGCGATCGCCAAGCTCAACCCGTCGGTCAAGCTGCCCAAGCAGGCGATCGCCGTCGTGCATCGCTCGGACGGCTCCGGCACCACCTTCAACTTCACCGACTATCTGGTGAAGGTCAGCCCCGAGTGGAAGGACCGGGTGGGCTCCGCCACCTCGGTGCAGTGGCCGACCGGCATCGGCGCCAAGGGCAACGAAGGCGTCGCCAACAACGTCGCGCAGACCAAGGGCTCGATCGGCTACGTCGAGTACGCCTATGCCAAGCAGAACAAGCTGACCCACACCCGGCTCACCAACAAGGACGGCAAGGCCGTCGCGCCCGAGATGAAGTCGTTCCAGGCCGCGGCCGCCAGCGCCGACTGGACCTCGGTTCCCGGCTACGGCGTGATCATCACCGACCAGCCCGGCGCCGACACCTGGCCGATCACCACCGCGACCTGGATTCTGATGCACAAGCAGCCGACGGATCCGGCGGTCGCCGCCGACGCCCTCAAGTTCTTCGCCTGGGCCTACGAGAAGGGCGACAAGATGGCCGAGGAGCTCGACTACATCCCGATGCCCGAGAACGTCGTCGCCAGCGTCAAGAAGACCTGGGCGGCCGAGATCAAGGACGCGAGCGGCAAGCCGCTGTTCGGAATGTAGCTCCGGGTTTTCCACCGCACGCCCCTCGGGAGGGGGCTCGACGGCCCCCTCCTCTCGCGTCCGACGACGGGCCGGCGTATCGTCCGGCGGGCCGCACCGCACCCGCCCCGCTGCAACTCTGGCGGCCGTCGTCTGGAGAGAACTCAGTCATGCTTCGGCGGAGACAGCCCGTGGTCGACCTTGCTCTGCGTGACGCTCCCGCCGCCGTGTCGTCCCCGCCGGATCGTCTTCGGCTGCTGGGCCGTCTGCGGCTGATCGACGGCTCGTTCCGCACCATCACATTCGCGGCCGCCGTCTCGGTGCTGGTGATCCTCGGCGGCGTCATCGTGGCGCTGATCGAAGGCGCGCTGCCGGCCTTGCAGGCGTTCGGCCTCGATTTCCTCACCACCTCGCGCTGGAACCCGGTGACCGAGAAGTTCGGCGCGCTGGCGCCGATCTACGGCACGCTCGTCACCTCGCTGATCGCCATGACGATCGCGGTGCCGTTCGGCATCCTCATCGCGATGTTCCTGACCGAGCTGTGCCCGATGTGGCTGCGCCGGCCGATCGGCATCGCCATCGAGCTGCTCGCCGGCATCCCCAGCATCATCTACGGCATCTGGGGCCTGTTCGTGTTCGCGCCCTTCTTGCAGCACACGTTGCAGCCGGCGCTGATCGACCTGTTCGGCCCGGTGCCGATCCTCTCGACCCTGTTCGCCGGGCCGCCCTACGGCATCGGCGTGCTGACCGCCGGGCTCATCCTCGCCATCATGGTGCTGCCCTTCGTCACCTCGATCTCGCGCGACGTGTTCGAGGCGGTGCCGCCGGTGCTCAAGGAGGCGGCCTACGGCCTCGGCTGCACCACCTGGGAGGTGTTCCGCCACGTGGTCATTCCGTTCGCCCGGGTCGGCGTCACCGGCGGCGTCATGCTGGGCCTCGGCCGCGCCCTCGGCGAGACCATGGCGGTGACCTTCGTGATCGGCAACGCGCACCGCATCTCGGGCTCGCTGCTGGCCCCCGGCACTACCATCTCGGCCACCATCGCCAACGAGTTCACCGAGGCGCTCGGCGACCTCTACACCTCGTCGCTGGTCGCGCTCGGCCTCATTCTCTTCGTCATCACCTTCGTGGTGCTGGCCATCGCGCGCTACATGCTGATGCGCATCGAACGGAAGATCGGGTGACGCCATGATGCTCTATCGACGTCGCCGCTTCGCCAACAGCGTGGTGATGACCCTGTCGGTCGTCGCCACCGTGATCGGTCTCGGCTGGCTGGTGCTGGTGCTCGGCGCCCTGCTGTGGAACGGCTTCGGCAGCCTGTCGGTCGCGGTGTTCACCGAGATGACGCCGCCGCCCGGCAGCGCCGGCGGCCTGCTCAACCCGATCGTCGGCAGCCTGATGATGTCGGGCGTGGCGGTCGCCATCGGCACGCCGATCGGCATCCTGGCCGGCACCTACATGGCCGAGTATGGCCGCTACTCGATGCTGACCAGCGTGGTGCGCTTCATCAACGACATCCTGCTCAGCGCTCCCTCGATCGTGGTCGGCCTGTTCATCTACGAGGTGGTGGTGCGGCCGCTCGGCCACTTCTCCGGCATCGCCGGCTCGCTGGCGCTCGCCGTGCTGGTGGTGCCGGTGGTGGTCCGCACCACCGAGGACATGCTGCTGACGGTGCCGAAGGAGCTGCGCGAGGCGGCCACCGCGCTCGGCCTGCCGCGCTCGCATGTCATCGCCAACGTGTCCTACCGGGCGGCCCGTGCAGGCATCGTCACCGGCATCCTGCTGGCGGTCGCGCGGATCAGCGGCGAGACCGCGCCGCTGCTGTTCACGGCTCTGAACAATCAGTTCTTCTCGGCCGACATGACGCAGCCGCTGGCGAGCCTGCCGGTGGTGATCTTCCAGTTCGCCATGAGCCCCTATCCGGACTGGCAGAAGCTCGCCTGGGCCGGCGCCCTGATCATCACCTTCGCGGTGCTCGCGCTGTCGATCTCGGCGCGCGCCCTCTCGGCCACGAGGACCAATTCATGAGCTCCACCGGCCTGTCCCACGGATCGAACACGGTTCCGGCTCCGGTCGTCGCGGCGCGCGCCGCCCTGGCGGACGCCGACGAGAAGGTCGCCATCCGGAACGTCGATTTCTACTACGGCGACAACCGCGCCCTGAAGAGCATCTCGGTCTCGCTCTACGCCCGGCGCGTCACCGCCTTCATCGGCCCGTCCGGCTGCGGCAAGTCGACCCTGCTGCGCATCCTCAACCGCATCTACGACCTCTATCCGAACCAGCGGGCCGAGGGGGAGGTGCTGCTCGACGGCAACAACATCCTGGACGCCAAGCAGGACCTCAACCTGCTGCGAGCGCGCGTCGGGATGGTGTTCCAGAAGCCGACGCCGTTCCCGATGTCGATCTACGAGAACATCGCCTTCGGCATCCGGCTCTACGAGCCGCTGCCGAAGTCCGAGATGGACGGCCGCGTCGAGCAGGCGCTCAAGCGCGCCGCGCTGTGGAACGAGGTGAAGGACAAGCTCTCGGCCAACGGGCTCAGCCTCTCGGGCGGCCAGCAGCAGCGCCTGTGCATCGCCCGCACGGTCGCGGTGCAGCCGGAGGTGATCCTGCTCGACGAGCCCTGCTCGGCTCTCGACCCGATCTCGACCGCCAAGATCGAGGAGCTGATCGACGAGCTGAAGACCGAGTACACGATCGCCATCGTGACCCACAACATGCAGCAGGCGGCCCGCGTCTCCGACTACACGGCATTCATGTATCTCGGCGAGCTGGTCGAGTTCGACACCACCAGCAAGATGTTCACCTCGCCGGTCGACCCGCGGACCCAGGACTACATCACCGGACGGTTCGGCTGACCGCCGCTCCCACCGGCCCCGCCCCGACCCGGTTCCCGACACCGCGTCCCGGCCAAGATCAGGAAGGGTGACGTCCATGATGGACCACACGCACAAGGCGTTCGACAGCGACCTGCAAGAGCTCGGCCGCATGGTCGCCGAGATGGGCGGGCTCGCCGAGCAGCAGATCGTCGACGCCGTCGACGCGCTGTCGCGCCGCGACCTCACCGTGGCCCAGCGTGTCATCGCCGGCGACACCCGCATCGACGTCCTCCAGCGCGAGGTCGAGGCGCGGGCGATCCTCACCATCGCGCGCCGGCAGCCGATGGCGGTCGACCTGCGCGAGGTGGTCGGCTCGCTGCGGATCTCCAACGACCTCGAGCGGATCGGCGATCTCGCCAAGAACATCGCCAAGCGGGTGGTGGCGCTCGACAGCGAGTTCCTCACCCAGAAGGTGATGCGCGGCGTCGAGCACATGACCGAGCTGGTGCTGTCGCAGATCAAAGACGTGCTCGACGCCTATGCGCGCCGCGACCTCGCCAAGGCGATCGGTGTGTGGCGGGCCGACGAGGGCGTCGACGCCGTCAACAACTCGCTGTTCCGCGAGCTGCTCACCTACATGATGGAGGACCCGCGCAACATCGGCATCTGCATCCACCTCCTGTTCTGCGCCAAGAACATCGAGCGGATGGGCGACCACGCCACCAACATCGCCGAGACGGTCTACTACATGATCGAGGGCCGCGCCCTCGCCGACGAGCGGCCGAAGGGCGACACCACGTCCAGCACCGTGGTCCCGTTCGACGCCTGACCCCGCCACCGTCGCGCGCCTCGTCGCGACGGCGATCCCCCGAGAGGAACCACACCGGATGGCCGCACGAATCCTGATCGTCGAGGACGAGGAGCCGCTGACGCTGCTGCTGCGTTACAACCTCGAGGCCGAAGGCTATGCGGTCGACGCCGCCGGACGCGGCGACGACGCCGATCTCCGCCTCAAGGAGAACCCGCCCGATCTCGCCATCGTCGACTGGATGCTGCCGGGCCTGTCGGGCATCGAGCTGATCCGCCGGCTGCGCGGGCGCACCGAGACCCAGCAGCTCCCGGTCATCATGCTGACGGCACGCGGCGAGGAGGGCGAGCGGGTGCGCGGCCTCGCCACCGGGGCCGACGACTACATCGTCAAGCCGTTCTCGGTGCCCGAGCTGATCGCCCGCATCCGGGCGCTGCTGCGCCGCACCAAGCCGGAGCGCGTCGCCTCGGTGCTCGTCGCCGGCGACATCGAGCTGAACCGCGAGAAGAAGCGGGTGTCGCGCGGCGGGCGCGACGTGCCGCTCGGACCGACCGAGTTCCGCCTGCTGGAGTTCCTGATGGAGAATCCCGGCCGCGTGTTCTCGCGCGAGCAGCTTCTCGATCGGGTGTGGGGCCGCGACGTCTACATCGACGAGCGCACCGTCGACGTCCATGTCGGCCGCCTGCGCAAGGCGCTCAACCGGGGCCAGCGCTCCGATCCGATCCGCACCGTGCGCGGTGCCGGCTACGCGCTCAACGACCGCTACGGTGCGGACGCCTGATCGGCACGCTGTGCAATGCAGCGGGCCGTCGCCGGACAGGCGCGTCGACGTGAGAAACGGCAAGATCGCACCCGACCCGGTGCTCCAGCACCTGTGCGTGTTGTCTCCACGCGACACCACGCCGGGACCTCGCAGCAATCGACGCCGTTCGTCTTGCCTCCGGGGGCGCAATCCGTATATTCACTTAACATGATGCGACGCGCTTATCCCGGCTTCGTGCTCGTCACGTTGCTCGCCGTTGTCACGGCGGGCCTGGGATGGGCATTGTCGGCCCAGGAGCTGCCGACCGGCATCACCAGGACCGGCATGACCATCGGCGTCGCCGCCCATCATCATGTGAATACGACGTCGCATCATGCTCGGCACTCGCATGCCGGGCAGACGCTGTCCGATCGTGACGAGTCCGGCACGCATTCCGGAGATGCGCAGGAGCACGATAGCGAGGACGGCCTCCAGCGTTCCGCCTCGGCATCGTTGTCGTGTCACGCGGCAGCCGACGCAGCCGACGGCTGCGACCCGGCGGCCCCTCACAGCACGCCGAACGGCCCCTGCTGCGGCGCCGCCACCTGTCATGCGACGCTCCCGCCCGTCGTTCCGGTCACGGCCATGATGCTGCTGACCGCTGCTGCCGATCCGTCACCGCCCGATCTCGGCTTCGAAAAGTCGTTCGCGGTGCGCCTCGATCGTCCGCCGAGACCGACCGACTGCTAGTCGCCGCCCGCCCCATCGGGGCGACGCGACCATCGGCTCCGCTCTCCCTGTCCGTTCTCGGGTTGTCCGCCGGCTCCGGCGACGATGCGGCTCGCATCGTTGCCGGCGCGCCCCCGGATGTCCGGTGACCGGGACCGACATCGAGGTTGCTTTCCATGAAGATCGCCGTGCTGGCCGCACTGTCGGCCATCCTGTCCGCGTGCTCGGTCCCTCCCCCGATGGCGGTGGGGCTCGATCCTGCCGATCCCGACGTGCCGGTGGCGCCGACACGCTATCGGTCGGTGACGGCCGGCACCGTCGACTACCGTCCGATCGACCCGAAGCCCTGGGCGGAGCAGAACCAGCAGGTCGCACCGCAGCCGAAGTCCGGAGCGGGAGGCCACCGATGACGCCGGCCGCTCGCATGGTCGGCCGCCGGCCGACGCCGCCGCGGCGGCTCGTCGCCCTCGTGCTCGCATCGAGCACCCTCGGCGGCTGCGTCTACTTCTCGCCCGACGGCGCCATGGGGCCGGTCGCCGGACGGGTCAGCCAGTCGATCGGCATGGAGGCCGTCAAGATCGACTCGCCGGCGGCGGCCGCCTACGCACGCTCGCGTGTGGACGCCCTGCTGAGCCGGCCGCTGGATGCCGACCGCGCGGTCCAGATCGCGCTGCTCAACAATCGCGGCCTGCAAACCGCCTACAATGCACTCGGCGTCTCCGAGGCCGAGTTCGTGCAGGCGAGCCTGCCGCCGAACCCGGCGTTCGGCTTCAGCCGCACCACCACCGGCAGCGAGCTGGAGATCGAGCGCCGCGTGGTCGCCAACGTGCTGGCGCTGATCACCCTGCCGCTGCGCACCGAGATCGCCCGTTCGCAGTTCGAGGCCGATCGCCAGCGCGCCATCGAGGCGACCTTCCGGCTCGCCGCCGAGACGCGGCGGGCCTACTACCGGGCGGTCGCCGCCCGCGAGACGGTGACGTTCCTGGAGCAGGCGCGTCTGTCCGCCGATGCGGCCGCCGACCTGATGCGCAAGCTGGGCGGAACCGGCGAGGCCAAGAAGCTCGATCAGGCCCGTGCCGGCGCCTTCTATGCCGAGGTGTCGAACGCACTCGCCCAGGCGCGGCTGCGGGCCGGCACCGAGCGCGAGGCGCTGACGCGGCTGATGGGGCTGTGGGGCTCCGATCTGAACTTCCGGCTGCCCGGCCGCCTGCCGGCTATGCCGCGAATCCAGACTGTCCAGCAGGCCGAGGAGGCCGCGGTCCGCCAACGGGTCGATCTGATCGCGGCGCGGCTCGAGCTGGACGCCGTCGCCCGCGCCTACGGACTCACCGACGCGACCCGCTTCATCTCGATCCTCAGTGCGTCCGGACGGCGCTCCGAGTCGCGCGACCGCGCTGCGCCATTGGAGCCGCGCAGGGTGTCGCGCGGCTTCGAGGTCGAGCTCCAGGTGCCGCTGTTCGATCTCGGCGAGTCCAACGTGCGGGCCGCGGCCGACATCTACCGCGACGGCGTCAACCGGCTGATCGAGAAGGCTGTCGACGTCCGCTCGGAGGCCCGCGCCGCCTACCTGACCTACCGGGCCAGCCACGACATCGCGACGCTCTATCAGACCCGCATCCTGCCGCTCCGCCGCACCATCAACGAGCAGGTGCAGCTCGAATACAACGGCATGCTGATCGACGTGTTCGAGCTGCTGACCACGGCCCGCGAGAGCATCCAGAGCAACGTCGCCGCAATCGCCGCCAAGCGCGACTTCTTCATCGCCGGCATCGACTTCCAGTGCGCCATCATCGGCGGTGGAGTGAGCGGCGGAAGCGTCGGTATCGGCACCACGATCGCGACGGCCGGCGCAGTGCCCGGACCGCAGGCGGTCGCCGGCGGCGACGGCGACTGATCAGGAGGACAGACCCATGACGTTCTCTCGACGAAATTTTCTCGGCGCGTCCGGGGCCGCGGCCCTGATCGGGGCCGGCACCGTGTCGGGTCGCGTCCAGGCGGCGTCGATTCCGGAGGCGCCGACCATGACGTCGCCCGCCATGCAGCCGCCGCTGGTGCCCACCACCGGCCCCGACTACCAGCCGGTGGCCACCCTCAACGGCTGGACGCTGCCGTGGCGGATGAACGGCGACTGGAAGGAGTTCCACCTGGTGGCCGAGCCGGTGGTGCGCGAGTTCGCGCCGGGCATGGTGGCGCATCTGTGGGGCTACAACGGCCAGTCGCCGGGTCCGACGATCGAGGTGGTCGAAGGCGACAAGGTGCGCATCTTCGTCACCAACAAGCTGCCCGAGCACACCACCATCCATTGGCACGGCATGCTGCTGCCGAACGGCATGGACGGCGTCGGCGGCCTCACCCAGCCGCAGATCAAGCCGGGCCAGACCTTCGTGTACGAGTACGAGATCCGCAAGAGCGGCACCTTCATGTATCACCCCCACGCCGACGAGATGGTGCAGATGGCGATGGGCATGATGGGCTTCCTGGTCGCCCATCCGAAGGACCCGGCGTTCCGCCGCGTCGACCGCGACTTCGTCTTCCTGATGGCGAGCTACGACATCGAGCCGGGCTCGTACGTGCCGCGCGTCGCCGAGATGACCGACTTCAACCTGTGGACCTGGAACAGCCGGGTGTGGCCGGGCATCGACCACTTGGTCGTCGGCAAGGGCGACAGGGTGCGCATCCGCTTCGGCAACCTGACCATGACCAACCACCCCATCCACATGCACGGCTACGACTTCAAGGTGTCGTGCACGGACGGCGGCTGGGTGCCGGAAGAGGCGGCCTGGCCCGAGACGACGATCGACTGCGCGGTGGGGCAGATGCGCGCCTTCGACTTCGTCGCCGACGCGCCGGGCGACTGGGCGATCCACTGCCACAAGGCCCACCACACCATGAACGCCATGGGGCATTCGCTGCGCAACTTCATCGGCGTCGACAAGAAGGAGGTCGCCAAGAAGGTGCGCCGGCTGATGCCCGACTACATGCCGATGGGCTCGGCCGGCATGGCCGACATGGGCGAGATGGAGATGCCGCTGCCCGAGAACACGCTGCCCATGATGTCCGGCTTCGCCCAGTTCGGGGCGGTCGAGATGGGCGGCATGTTCTCGGTCGTCAAGGTGCGCGAGGGCCTCGCCCGCGGCGACTACAAGGACCCGGGCTGGTTCAAGCACCCCGAGGGCACCGTGGCGTTCGAGTGGAAGGGCCCGGAGCGCAGCGCCGACCGTGCCCCGGCGAGCGCCGGCAAGCCCGCCGCCGGTCCCGCCGTCGACGTCAAGGTGGTGAAGCCGCGCGGCCGCTCCGGCCACCACAACCACTGAGGAGAACCGCTATGCTGACACGAAGCCTGTTGGTCGCTCTCGCGGCCCTCACCCTGACGCCGCCGGTGCCGGCGCTCGCCGATCCGGGCCACGGCGCGGCGCGTGCGTATGGCGAACCCGGCAGCCCGAAACGATCCTCGCGTGTCGTCGAGATCGTCATGCGCGAGGCCGACGGCCGGATGGAGTTCGTGCCGAACCGGGTCGCCGTCCGCAAGGGCGAGCAGATCCGTTTCGTCATCCGCAACGAGGGCGAGCTCGATCACGAGATGGTGGTCGGCACGCTCGCCGAGAACCTCGCCCATGGCGAGTCGATGCGGAAGAACCCCGACATGGAGCACGACGACCCCAATGCCCGCCGTCTCGCCCCCAAGGGACGGGACGAGCTGGCGTGGCGTTTCACCAAGGCGGGCGAGTTCGATTTCTCCTGCCTGATCCCCGGTCACCGCGAAGCCGGCATGTTCGGCACCATCACGGTGAAATGACGACCCCTACGACAGGAGCAGACGAATGACCAAGCTGATGGCGATGATGGCCCTGATGGGCACCGTGACGGCGACCGCCATGCTGTCCCCGCCGGCCGCCGCCCAAGGCGCCTCGACCGCCGGCGAGGTGACGAAAGTCGATCAGGCCCAGGGCAAGATCACCCTCAAGCACGGGCCGATCAAGAATCTCGACATGGAAGCCATGACCATGGTGTTCGGTGTCGCCGATCCGGCCATGCTGAACGCCGTGAAGGCGGGCGACAAGGTGCGGTTCGAGGCCGACCGGGTCAACGGCCGCCTGACCGTGACGAAGATCCAGAAGGCCAAGTAACGCCGCCCCGGAGGCTTCGCCCCGGTGAGCGAACCACCGCGGCGTTCCGTCCGGTCGCCGGCCGCTCCGACGAGGACGACCGTCCCGTCGGGGCGGCGGCGCGGATCAGCTCCGCACCAGACGCTTGTCGCGCCGCCGATCGACCGGCTGGTAGGCGATGCGCGCATGATAGGTGCAGTAGGGCAGGCCGTCGGAGGTGCGGCCGCCGCAGAAGAAGAAGTCGGTGGCGCCCGGATCGCCGACCGGCCAGCGGCACTTGCCCTCGCCGAGCTCCAGCAGGGTGCAGCGCTGGCCCATCGGCACCACGGTGGCGACCGCGTCGGCCTCCTGCTCGTACTCGACCTCGTACATCGGCGCGCGCGCCAGCGCCGTGTTGCCGCGCATTGCCGGCCGTGCCACCCGCATCATCGGCTGCGCGGCGCGCGGCTTGCGCTGGCGGGGAACCGCCGCGGCCGGGCTCTTGGCCCGCCCCGAGAGGCCCAGCCGGTGAACCTTGCCGATCACCGCATTACGGGTGATCCCTCCGAGCTCGGCGGCGATCTGGCTCGCGGAAAGCCCGTCGTTCCATAGCTTCTTCAGCAGTTCCACGCGCTCGTCGGTCCACATGTGTCCCTCATCGCCCCGCGGCGGCAGGACGAGCTCGCAGAATCCACCATCGCCGCGCGGCGGTGCCTCTCCACCGGCGGGTACGCATGACAGCAGTGAAACCTAGAGAGCAGTCCGCCGCACGAGATGTCGTATGTCTACCTAAAAAACGCTACTATATCGCGCGAGTCCCGCGCAAGAGTCCCCAGTATTGCATCCACAATTCATGGCGCTTTCGAGTCGGCGCGTGGCGCCGTGGTCACGTCCCGTCCGGTTGACACCGCGCCGCACGCTCCTAGAATGCCCGCACCGTGCCGCCCCGTGAGGCGGCACGTCTCGTTTCTGTGCCCGCGAACCACGTCGATTGCGAGCACATGGCGCCCGCGACCACTTCGACTGCGAACACTCCGACATGTCGCATCTTCTGCCGACCTACGCCCGCGTCGATCTCGCTTTCGAGCGGGGCGAAGGTGCCTGGCTCGTCGCCACCGACGGCACGCGCTATCTCGACTTCACCGGCGGCGTTGCCGTCAACGCCCTCGGCCACGCTCATCCGGCGTTGGTCGCGGCCCTGCGCGAGCAGGCCGACAAGGTGTGGCACGTCTCCAACCTGTTCCGCATCCCGGAGGCCGAGCGGCTGGCCGCGCGCCTGTGCGACGTGACCTTCGCGGACCTGGTGTTCTTCTGCAACTCCGGCGCCGAGGCGCTGGAGGGCGCCATCAAGCTGACGCGCAAGTATCACGCCGCCAACGGCCAGCCGGAACGCTACCGCATCATCACCTTCGAGGGCGCCTTCCACGGCCGCACTCTGGCGACGCTCGCGGCCGGCGGACAGAAGAAGTATCTCGACGGCTTCGGCCCGCCGGTGGACGGCTTCGATCAGGTGCCGTTCGCGGATCTCGAGGCCGTCAAGGCGGCGATCGGGCCGCAGACGGCCGGCATCCTGGTCGAGGCGGTGCAGGGCGAGGGCGGTGTCCGGTCGATGCCGCCGGCGACGCTGCGGGCGCTGCGTGAGCTGTGCGACACCCACGGGCTGCTGCTCGCCTTCGACGAGGTGCAGACCGGCCTGGGCCGCACCGGCTCGCTGTTCGCCCATCAGCGGGCCGGCGTCACGCCGGACGTGATGGGCATCGCCAAGGCGCTCGGCGGCGGCTTCCCGGTCGGCGCCTTCCTGGCGACCGCCGAGGCCGCCAAGGGCATGACGGCCGGCACCCACGGCTCGACCTTCGGCGGCAACCCGCTCGCCATGGCGATCGGCAATGCGGTGCTCGACGTGATGCTGGCGCCCGGCTTCCTGGAGGAGGTCGAGCGCAAGGCGCTGCTGCTCAAGCAGCGGCTCGCCGAGATCAAGGACCGGCACCCGGCGGTGATCCGCGAGGTGCGCGGCGAGGGGCTGCTGCTCGGTCTCGCCTGCGTGGTGCCCAACGACCGGATGGTGGCGGCGCTGCGCGACGAGAAGATGCTGGCGGTCGGCGCCGGCGACAATGTCGTGCGCCTGCTGCCGCCGCTGGTGATCGGCGAGGCGGAGATCGCCGACGCCATCGAGCGGATCGACCGCGCCGCCACCCGCCTCGCGCAGGAGAGCGCGGCATCGTCCCAGAGCACCCCCAAGCTGGAAGGAATCAAGGGGTGAACGGCATTCGACACTTTCTCGATCTGATCGACATCTCGCAGGCGGAGCTGCGCGGCATGCTGGACGCCAGCCGCGCCATGAAGCAGGCCGTCAAGGCGGCGCCCGGCAGCCAGCCGAAGCCCCTCGCCGGCAAGATCCTGGCGATGATCTTCGACCGCCCGTCGACCCGCACCCGGGTGTCGTTCGACGTCGCCATGCGGCAGCTCGGCGGCGACACCATCGTGCTGCATGGCAGCGAGCTCCAGCTCGGCCGCGGCGAGACCATCGGCGACACCGCCGCGGTGCTGTCGCGCTATGTCGACGCCATCATGATCCGCACCCTCGATCACGACCGCGTCGAGGAGCTGGCCCGCCACGCCACCATCCCGGTGATCAACGGCCTCACCAAGCTGTCGCATCCCTGCCAGGTGATGGCCGACGTGATGACCTTCGAGGAGCATCGCGGCCCGATCCGTGGCCGCAAGGTCGCCTGGACGGGCGATGCCTCCAACGTGCTGACCTCGTGGATGCACGCGGCTGAGCGGTTCGGCTTCGAGCTGGCGGTCGCCACGCCGCCCGAGCTGGCGCCGCGGCCGGCGCTCGTCGAGTGGGTGAAGAAGACC
This sequence comes from Rhodoplanes serenus, assembly GCA_009720755.1. GTDB lineage: Bacteria > Pseudomonadota > Alphaproteobacteria > Rhizobiales > Xanthobacteraceae > Rhodoplanes > Rhodoplanes serenus. The sequence continues at coordinate 17,178 of WNKV01000011.1, read as the reverse complement.
GGCGCCGCCATCCACATCGGCACCGATCCCGACGCGGCGGTCGCCGGCGCCGACTGCATCCTCACCGACATGTGGGTGTCGATGGGCGACGACGCCGACGGCGCCCGCCGCCACAACCTGCTCAAGCCCTACCAGGTCAACGAGCGGCTGATGGCCAAGGCCGCCCCCGGCGCGGTGTTCATGCACTGCCTGCCCGCCCATCGCGGCGAGGAGGTCACGGCCGGCGTCATGGACGGCCCCCAGTCGGTGGTGTTCGACGAGGCCGAGAACCGCCTGCACGCCCAGAAGGGCATCCTGGCCTGGTGCTTCCAAGCCGCCGCATCGTGACTATCTAGGGCCGACATGGCCGCCGCGGGCGGATGTGCCGGCGGCGCCCGGTCGCGTCGGCGCGCCTCGCACCCCGGAGCCCCCGGACGCCCAGGACACCGCTGACGGAGACCGATGACCGAGACCCGCATCCCGTCCCGCGAGCCCGATACCGTCCCGCACGACGATCTGGTGATCCCGTTCGAGGTGGCGGCGCTCGATGTGCGCGGCCGCGCCGTCCGGCTCGGCCCGATGGTCGACGACATCCTCGCCCGTCACGACTACCCGACGGTGGTATCGCGGCTGCTCGGCGAGGCCATCGTGCTCACCGTGCTGCTCGGCAGCTCGCTCAAGTTCGACGGCCGCTTCATCCTGCAAACCCAGACCGACGGGCCGGTGCGGATGCTGGTGGTCGACTGGCGCAGCCCCGGGCTGGTGCGCGCCTATGCCCAGTTCGACCATGACGCTGTCGCGGCGCTGGCCAACCCCTCGGACGCCGACCTGCTCGGCCGCGGCCATCTCGCCATGACGATCGACCAGGGCGCCGACATGACCCGCTACCAGGGGCTGGTGGCGCTCGGCGGCGGCACCCTGGAGGAGGCGGCGCACGAATACTTTCTGCGCTCCGAGCAGATCCCCACCCGCGTCCGCCTGGCGGTCGCCGAAGAGTTCGCGGCCGCGGCGGGCGGCGCCCGCCGGCGCTGGCGAGCCGGCGGCCTGATGCTGCAATTCCTGCCCAAGTCCACCGAGCGGATGCGCAGCCCCGATCTCGATCCCGGCGACGCCCCGGAGGGCACCGTTCCGCACGAGGTGCCGGAAGACGAGGCGTGGGTCGAGAGCCAGGCGCTGGTCGCCACGGTGGAGGACCTGGAGCTGCTCGACCCGGCGCTGTCCACCGAGCGGCTGCTCTACCGGCTGTTCCACGAGCACGGGGTGCGGGTGTTCCGCGCCGCCGCCGTCGAGGCGAAATGCTCCTGCTCGCGCGAGCGGGTGGCCGGCATTCTCGGCAGCTTCTCGGCCGAGGAGCGCGCCGCCATGGTGGAGGACGGGCGCATCGGGGTGACCTGCGAGTTCTGCAACACCCGCTACACCTTCACGGCCGACGAAGTGACCGGCCCGACAGCGTGAGGACGGCGGCTCCGCCTCAGTTCACCACCCGCGGCTTGCCGCGGGGGGCGTCGAGCGAGAAGGCCGGGATGGCGATCTCGAAGCGCTCACCGGCCTCCGACACCATCTCGTAGGTGCCGACCATGAAGCCCGAGTCGGTCGGCAGCGGCACTCCGCTGGTGTATTCGTACGATGCCCCCGGGGCCAGCACCGGCTGCTCGCCGACCACGCCGGCCCCACGCACCTCCTGAAGCCGCCCGTTCGCATCGGTGATCCGCCAGTGCCGGCTTTCGAGCTGCACCGTCTCGGCGCCGTGGTTGGTGATCTCGATCGTGTAGGCCCAGAAGTAGTAGCGCTGCTCGGCCGAGGACCGCTCCGGCAGGAAGCGCGGCGTCACCTTGACCTCGATGTCGCGGGTGCGTGCTGTGAACATGGCCCTCGCCGGTCGACGGCCGCGGCGACCGGCCGCGGGACTGGGCGCCAGTATAGCGGCGGCCAGCCGTCTCGCCATGGCCGGGTGCGCCCGCGGCGCCACGGCACCTCCAAGGTCCTCGGATCGCCCCAATTGTCGCGATCCTGGGCGTCGCGACCTTGTGCGTCGCGATCCTGTGCGTCGCCATCCCGGTGGACGGATGGTAAGCAGGCCACGGCTCGCGGTGCATCGCGGTGCGGCACGGGCCACGGACGACGACCGGCACGACGCCGGGCGCCGCCCGCCTGCGACGATCGACCCTGGACGGCCCGCATGTCTCCTCCCCCGACCGAGCGCGACCTTCGCCTCGATCTCTTCCGCGGCCTCGCCCTGTGGCTGATCTTCCTCGACCACATCCCGTCGAACGTCGTGAGCTGGATCACCATCCGCAACTACGGCTTCAGCGACGCCACCGAGATCTTCGTCTTCATCTCGGGCTACACGGCCGCCTTCGTGTACGGCGCCACCATGCGGGAGCGCGGCTTCGTGGTGGCGAGCGCCCGCATCCTGCGGCGCGCCTGGCAGGTCTACGTCGCCCACATCTTCCTGTTCACCATCTACATGGCCGAGATCGCCTATGTGGCGGCGAGCTTCGAGAACCCGCTCTACGCCGAGGAAATGGGCGTCTTCGAGTTCCTGCGGCAGCCCGACGTGACGCTGGTGCAGGCGCTGCTGCTCAAGTTCAAGCCCGCCAACATGGACGTTCTGCCGCTCTACATCGCGCTGCTCGCGGCCTTTCCGCCCTATGTATGGCTGCTGCTGCGGTCCCCCACCGTGGCGCTGTTCGTGACCGTGGCGATCTACGCGGTGGCCTGGGAGTTCGGCGTCAACCTGCCCGCCTATCCGAGCGGTCACTGGGTGTTCAATCCGTTCGCCTGGCAGCTTCTGTTCGCCTTCGGGGCGTGGTGCGCGCTCGGCGGCATGACGCGGATCGGCGGCTTCATCCGGTCCCCCTGGGTGGTTGGGCTGGCGATCGTCTATCTCGTGCTGTCCTTCGCGATCGTGCTGACCTGGTACGTGCCGCCATGGACCCGCTGGGTCCCTAAGGCGTTGGCGGAGTGGATGTATCCGATCGACAAGACCAATCTCGACGTGCTCCGGCTGGCCCACTTCTTCGCCCTCGCGGTGCTGACCGTGCGGTTCGTGCCGGCCGGCTGGCCGGTGCTGCGGTCGCGCTGGCTGCGGCCGGCGGTGCTGTGCGGCCAGCACTCCCTCGAAGTCTTCTGCATGGGGGTGTTCCTGGCCTTCGCGGCGCACTTCCTCATGGCGGAGGTGTCGGACGGCATCGCCATGCAAGTGTTTGTCAGCACTGTCGGCGTTATGCTTATGATTGGGGCGGCGGCGCTGATGTCCTGGTACAAGACCATCGAGGGCCGCCAGGCCGGGGGGCGACCGCGAGCGGGCGCCGATCCGGCCGGGAGCTCGCCATGACCCGTGGCTCGCCAGGGACCGCGGTCACCATGATCGGTGGTTTATCATGACGGGTGCCGTTGTGGCCCGCGCCGTTCTCCGCCGTGCCCTGCCGGTTCTCGCCGGCCTGTTGCCGGCCCTGGCCGGCCTGTGGCTCGTCGGCGGCGCCTGGGCGGAGCCGGAGGCAGCTCTGTGCCAGGTTCCGGACGGGCTGGTGCAAGCCGACTTCCCGATGCCCCGGGTGGCGGAGGCGATCGCCGCCAAGCGCCTCGACATCGCCGTGCTGGGCAGCGCCTCGTCGGCGCTCGGCGGTCCGGCCGGCAGCGGCAAGTCCTATCCGGCCCGCTTCGAGGCTGCGCTCGCCGCAGAGCTGCCCGGCGTCACGGTCCGGGTCACTCCTTACGCGAAAGCCCGGCAGAGCGCCGCCGAGATGGAGCGCGAGATCGCCCCGGTGCTGGCCGCCCAGAAGCCCGCTTTGGTGATCTGGCAGACCGGGACGGCCGACGCGATCCGCGGCATCGACCCCGAGGATTTCCGCGTCGCGCTGGAGGACGGGGTCGCCTCGCTGCGCGCCGGCGGCGCCGATATCGTGTTGATGAACATGCAGTTCAGCCCGCGCACCGAGTCCATGATCGCGGTCTCGGCCTATGCCGACGTGATGCGCTTCGTGGCCCTCCAGCACGCGGTCAACCTGTTCGACCGCTTCGCCGTGATGAAGCACTGGAACGAGACCGGAGTCTTCGATCTGAACGCCGCCACCAAGAAGATGGACATGGCCGAGCGGGTCCACGACTGCTTCGGGCGCCTGCTCACCCGTCTGGTGACCGAGGGGGCCGCCTTGACAACCCAGGGCGAGAAGACAAACGATTGACGCCATGCCGCATTCATTCCTTCCCTGGCCGCGGGCCGCCGGGCTCGTCGGAATTGTCGCTCTCGTGTTCGCGGGGCTGGCCGGTGCCGCCTGCGCGACCGACGCGGCGGCGCCGCCGTGCCGGTCGCAGGCCGACCTGACCCGCTTCGCCGACCGCCTCGCCCGCACCGCCGAGCGCATCGCCAAGCATCAGTCGCTCACCATCGTGGCGCTCGGCTCCTCCTCGACGGCCGGCGCCGGCGCCTCCTCGCCCGACGCCTCCTATCCGAGCCGGCTCGCCGCCCGCCTGCGCGAGATCCTGCCGGACCAGCCCGTCACCGTGCTCAACCGCGGCGTCAACGGCGAGGACGCGCACGAGATGATGGCGCGCTTCGAGGCCAGCGTGGTGGCCGAGAAGCCCGACCTAGTGCTCTGGCAGATCGGCACCAACGCGCTGCTGCGCGGCCACTCGCTCGATTCCATCAAGGCCCTGGTGACCCAGGGCGTGGCACGCCTGCGCGAGCTCGGCATCGACGTGGTGCTGATCGACCCGCAATACGCCCCTTCGGTGCTGGCGCGGCCGCAGGCCCGCGAGATGATCGACCTTCTGGCGGCGCTCGCCCGCGAGGGCCATGCCGACCTGTTCCCACGCTTCGCCGTGATGAAGCGCTGGCACGAGACCGAGCACATTCCGGTCGACACCTTCATCGGCGCCGACGGGCTGCACATGAACGACTGGAGCTATGCCTGCTTTGGCCGGTTGGTGGCCGAGGCGATCGGCGAGGCGGCGACCCGCCCCGCCACCATCGCGGCGGCGCCGCCGGTCCGCTCGACGCCGCGCCCGGCGCCCTGAGCCGCGCCGCGGTTGCGGTCGCGCAAACGGCGAAGCACCGCACCACCCTCCGCGACGGACACGCCCTTGGCGGAACCTCCGCCTCGGCCTATGTCGGGGGACGGATGCGGGCGGCGGGCGGCCGCCCGCCGACGAGGCGCAGGTCGACCATGACGAGCCATCCGCTGTCCGAGACCGCCGGCCCCGCGATCAGCCCGTCCGGCCGCATGGCCACGCCCCCGAACCGGCCCGAGGCCGCGGCTCCGGCGCAGCCGACGGCCGCCGGCGGCGGCAGCGGCAGCGGCAGCGGGATCGGCCGCCGCGCCGGTCTCGTGGTGGCGGCGCTCGCCGCCGTGCTGATCGCCGGCACCCTCGGCCTGTGGGCCTTGTGGGGGCCGGCGGTGTTCTACGAGGTGATCCTCGCCGGCATCGCGGCCTGCTTCTGAGCCGGCGTCCCTGCCCCTCCAACCCCCGAGGAGACGACAATCGTGGTGTCCCGCGCGTCGCGCATCGCCCTCCTGGCCGCCGTCTTCGGGCTCGGCCTGGTGCTGTGCTTCGGCCTCGTCCTGCTGGCGACGGGCCGGCTCGGCTCCGGCAGCGCCGTCCAGCAGGCGGCCGCGGTCGGCGGGCCGTTCCGGCTCACCGACCAGGACGGCAAGCCGATCTCGAACGAGGATCTGCGCGGCAAGCCGTTCCTGATGTTCTTCGGCTTCACCCATTGCCCGGACGTCTGCCCGACCGCGCTGTTCGAGGCCTCCGAGGTGCTGCGCGCTCTCGGCCCCGATGCGTCGCGCACCGGCATGCTGTTCGTCTCGGTCGATCCCGAGCGCGACACCCCGGCCGTACTGAAGGACTACCTGTCGAGCTTCGATCCGCATCTGCGTGGCGTCACCGGCACGCCCGAGCAGATCGCGGCCGTCGCCAAGACGTTCCGGGTGTACTACCGCAAGGTCCCGCTGGAGGGCGGCGACTACACGATGGACCACACCGCCATCGTGTACCTGATGGACAAGCAGGGCCGCTTCGTCGCGCCGTTCAACATGAAGCGGCCGCCCGAGGAGGCAGCGGCGGAGCTGAGGAAGTACTTCTGATCCGCCTGTAGCACGGCGCCTCTTCCCTCGCCCCGCTAGCCATGAGGGCGCCTCTTCCCTCGCCCCGCTCCAGCGGGGAGAGGGTGGCGAGGACCGCAGGTCCGAGCCGGGTGAGGGGCGTTTCGGATCGAACCGTGGCGCCCCCTCACCCGGATGTCTCGCGCGAGCGCGTGACATCCGACCTCTCCCCGCCAGCGGGGAGAGGTGAAGGCGGCGGAGCTGCGCAAGTACGTCTGATCCGCCGTTCGGAACGGTGCCTCCTCCCTCGCCCGGCAAGCCATGAGGGCGCCTCGTCCCTCGCCCCGCTCCAGCGGGGAGAGGGTGGCGAGGACCGCAGGTCCGAGCCGGGTGAGGGGCGTTTCGGATCGGGCCGCCGCGCCCCCTCACCCGGATGTCTCGCGCGAGCGCGTGATATCCGACCTTTCCCCGCGAGCGGGAAGAGGTGAAGGCCGGCGGAGCGCTGTCCTACGCCGCGTCGGAGCTACGCCGCGTCGGACACCTTGCCGGGCACCTGCCGCTCGCTCGCCAGCGCGGCGGCGCGGCCGTCACTCACGCCCTCGCGGCCCGCCTCGTGATACTCGGCGTCCTCGTTGACGGCCCACACGTCGTAACGGCGCTCGCCCGCCAGGATGTTCTCCGCGGTCAGCATCGCGGTCATCATGGCGTGGTCCTGGTTGTTGTACTTGTGCATGCCGTTGCGGCCGACGAGATGCAGGTTCGGATAGCCGAGCGCGATGTCGCGCCGGATGGTGGCGACGTGATCCCGATAGGCGTCGTCGTAGACCGGATACGCCTTCGGCTGGCGCACCACGCAGCCGCCCGTCACCTCGGCCGCGGTGATGAGGCCGATCTGCGCGATCTCGCGGGTGGCGAGCGCGATCAGCTCGTCGTCCGGCGCCGACCACAGGCCGTCGCCCTCGAAGCAGAAGTATTCGAGCCCGAGGCAGGTCTTGCCGCTCGGCACCATCTCGGGCGACCACGAGCGGAAATTCTGCACGCGCCCAACCTTCACGGCGGGATCGTGGACATAGATCCAGTTGTCGGGAAACAGGTCGGGCTGATCGACCATCAGGGCGACGGTGAGGAAGTCGCGGTAGCGCAGCGCCCGCGCCTGGAAGGTCGAGATCGGCCGCGGACGGATTTTGTCGACGAGCTCGGCGAGCGGCGCCGACGAGATCACATGCCAGCTCGTGTAGTGCTCCGGCCCGTCGGCGGTCGCCACCTCGATGTCCCAGAGCTGGCGGCGCGCGTCGTAGGTGAGCGAGACGAGCTCGCGTCCCATCCGCACCTCGGCGCCGCGCGCGCGGATCTTGCGCGCCGCCGCCTCCCACATCATGCCGGGTCCCTTGCGCGGATACCGGAACGTCTCGATCAGCGTCTTGACCACCGGCTCACCGGGCGTCGCCGGCTTCGGCCCACCGCTCCCGAACGAGCGGGCGAGCGCATTCATCACCGCGACCTTGAGGTCGAGCCCCTTGATGCGCTGGGCCGCCCAATCGGCCGAGATGTCGTCGCACGACATGCCCCACACCTTCTCGGTGTAGGTCTTGAAGAAGATCGAGAACAGCCGCTCGCCGAACTGGTTGCGCACCCACTCGTGGAAGGTTGCCGGCTCGCGGATCGGGGTGGCGCGCGCCTTGAGGTAGGACAGCACACAGGCGGTGCTCTCGACGATGCCCAGGTTGCGCAGCGCCTCCATGGCGTTGAGCGGATACGAGTAGTACTTGCCGCCGTAGTAGATGCGCGACAGCCGCGGCCGCTCGATGAAGTCGTCGGGCAGGATCTCGTTCCACAGGTCGACCACCTCGCGCGACTTCGAGAAGAAGCGGTGGCCGCCGATGTCGAACAGGAAATCGCCGTGCCGGACCGTGCGGCTGATGCCGCCGACATGCACCGGGTCCTTCTCGATCACGATCACGGACGGCGTGTGCTTGCTCAGGCAGTAGGCCGCGGTGAGCCCGGCCGGGCCGGCGCCGATCACGAACACGTCGGTGTGGATGCTCATCGGTCGAACACTCCGGTGCGGGCGGCGGCCGGCGCGAAGGCGTAGAGCCGGTGCCCGTTGTAGGAGACGAGGGCGGCGATCGCCGCGCCGATCACGGTGGCGGCCTGCGGGATGGCGCCGAGCACGGTGAGAACGAGGGCGGCGAACACCGCGTAGCTGGTGCCCTGGGCGACGGCGGTGACGACGGCGTAGCGCATCGCCTCCGCGTGCTGCCGGCGGCCGCTGGCCGCGAAGGTCAGCGCCCGGTTGAGCCGCCAGGTGACCAGCGTCGCCACCGCGAGCGAGACCAGCCGCACCGTCAGCGGATGATCGAGATGCTGGGGGATGGCGGTGAACACCGAGAGATCGGTGAGGAGCCCGACGCCGCCGACGCCGAGGAAGCGCAGCGGCCGCGGCAGGCGGGCCAGCAACGGCGCCAGCGGGTCGCGCGCCGCGGCGCCGGGGGGCGGCCGGTCGACTGCCGACACCTTGCGCGGGGCGCGGTCCACGCCCCCGCCGTGCTCGTGGCTCGCCGCCGCCGTCATGCTCACGTCCCGCAAGGCCCCGTCCCGCAGCGTTCGGCCGACGGTCGGCCACGCCGGCTCACGGAGCCGACTGTCGCAGCCGAACCTTAATGGGCGGAGTCGCGGCGACCGCGACGCAGCAGGGATCGCCCGCAGCCTTAACGAACCGTCAACGCAGGCTCGGCCCGGCGGGCGCGCGCCAGGATGCCGACGAGAAGCCCCAGCAGCGCCACCAGGCAGAGTCCCGACAGGGATAACGGCATGTCGCCCGGCACCAGCTCCGGCACCGGCCCGAAGCGAGCCGACAGGACGGCCGACTGGGCGAGGCCGAAGCCGCCGGCGACGACGCAGAGGGCGTAGACGGCCCCACGCTCGCCCGGACGGCCGCACCGCATCAAGTCGGGCAGCAGCAGGGCGAGCCCGACCGCCACGATCGTCAGATCGTAGTCGTAGGCGTAGGGACTGATCAGCAGCGAGGCCACCGCGGTGACCCCGAGGGCGTGGCGCAACGGGAGACGGAGGCTGGCCCAGGCCACCACCGCCAGCGCCAGGAGCGCCACCGCGACCTGCCCGGCCATGGCGACGGTCGGACCAGCGCCGAGGGTGTGAAGCGCCGCATAGGGCGAGACCATCCGGAACAACGGATAGTACCCGTCCGCCAGGAACATCTTGGCCTCGCGGATGCTGCCGGCGAGGGCGATCCACACGTCCGGCCCCAGCGCCACGGTGGCGGCGAGGGACACCGACAGCGCGGTGGCGACCGCCGTGGCGGCGACGGACCAGCGGCCGGACAGCACCACATAGGCGGCGAACGCCACTGCGAGATGCGGCTTGATCACCATCAGGCCGAGCGGCACCCCGGCCCAGGTCCGCCCGGCGAGCAGCCCGCAACAGGCCCACGCGATCAGCGCCCCGGTGAGCAGCCCGTTCTGGCCGCACCGCAGCGTCACCAGCACGACCGGCGTGAACAGGATCAGCGCCGGCACGGCACCGTCGGGCGCCAGCCGGCGCAACGCGGCCAGGAAGCCCCAGAGGGTACCGCCCATGAACACCGCATAGCCGAGCCAGACCGGCAGCAGCGCCAGGGGAGCCACCACGAGGTCGAAGGGCGGCGGGTAGGTCCAGGGCAGGAACGGCGTGCCGCCGAACTCGGCTTGCAGCAGCCCCTGGAACTCGGAGAAGCGATAGGCGAGCTCGATCCGTCCCTGCCGGACCAGATCGCCGGCGAGCCGAAAGGCGTCGAAGTCGACCGGACTGCGCGCCGCCGGCCCCGGCGGCTCCAGGGCGAAGCGGAGCGCCGTGGCGGCGAGCACCAGGCCGAAGAGCGCGATCAGCACGGCCAGATGGACGGTGCGCCGCGATGCTCCCGACGGCACCGCCGCAACGCCCTCGCAGGCTCCCATGTCCGCCATCCCGCCCTGCCCCGTTCGAGCCCGCCGCCCCGATGGCCGGCCTCCCCCGGGCCGATCGGCCGCCATGCTCGCAGGCTCCCCTTGCGGCGCCGTTAACCCGCAACCGCCCCGGCTCCCGATGGCCGCTGCCGGCAGGGTCCGCGCCGCGCGGCCCTGCCGCCTCGGCCGACTCATGCCTGACCGGGCGGGATTTGCGGAAGGTCCGCCTTGCGGGCCATGACGGCCCTCCTATATGACCTTTCGAACCCGCCCTTCAGGGCGGCTGCCGTATTTCCAAGGGGCCGGACCCAAGGCATCTCTTGCAGGCGCGACGCCTGCGGACGCTTCCGGGTGCTGTTCAGGCTCGGCCGGCCTGCTGCGAAGAAAGGACAAGGACAATGGGCAAGGTCATCGGCATCGACCTCGGCACGACCAACTCTTGCGTTGCCGTGATGGAAGGCAAGACCCCGAAGGTCATCGAGAACTCGGAAGGCAAGAACACCACCCCGTCGATCGTCGCGTTCACGGACGACGGCGAACGGCTGGTCGGCCAGCCGGCCAAGCGCCAGGCGGTGACCAACCCGGAGCGCACCTTCTTCGCCGTCAAGCGCCTCATCGGCCGCCGCTACGACGACCCGATGGTGGAGAAGGACAAGAAGCTCGTCCCCTACAAGATCGTGCGCGCCTCCAACGGCGACGCCTGGGTCGAGGCGGACGGCAAGACCTACTCGCCCTCGCAGATCTCCGCCTTCACGCTCCAGAAGATGAAGGAGACCGCCGAGTCCTATCTCGGCCAGAAGGTGACCCAGGCGGTCATCACCGTCCCGGCCTACTTCAACGACGCCCAGCGCCAGGCCACCAAGGACGCCGGCCGCATCGCCGGCCTCGAGGTGCTGCGCATCATCAACGAGCCGACCGCGGCCGCGCTCGCCTATGGCCTCGACAAGCAGAAGACCGGCACCATCGCGGTGTACGACCTCGGCGGCGGCACCTTCGACATCTCGATCCTGGAGATCGGCGACGGCGTCTTCGAGGTGAAGTCGACCAACGGCGACACGTTCCTCGGCGGCGAAGACTTCGACATGCGGCTGGTCAACTACCTGGCCGACGAGTTCCAGAAGGAGCAGGGCATCGACCTGCGCCGCGACAAGCTGGCGCTCCAGCGTCTCAAGGAGGCGGCCGAGGCGGCCAAGATCGAGCTGTCCTCGACCAGCCAGACCGAGATCAACCTGCCCTACATCACGGCCGACGCCTCCGGTCCGAAGCACCTGACCATGAAGCTCACCCGCGCCAAGTTCGAGGCGCTGGTCGACGACCTCGTCCAGAGGACCATCGAGCCGTGCCGGCTCGCCCTCAAGGACGCCGGCCTGTCGGCGGGCGAGATCAACGAGGTGGTGCTGGTCGGCGGCATGACCCGCATGCCGAAGGTGCAGGAGGTGGTGCGCCAGTTCTTCGGCCGGGAGCCCCACAAGGGCGTCAATCCCGACGAGGTGGTGGCGATCGGCGCCTCGATCCAGGCGGGCGTGCTCCAGGGCGACGTCAAGGACGTGCTGCTGCTCGACGTGACGCCGCTGTCGCTCGGCATCGAGACGCTGGGCGGCGTGTTCACCCGCATCATCGACCGCAACACCACGATCCCGACCAAGAAGAGCCAGGTGTTCTCGACCGCCGAGGATAACCAGAACGCCGTCACCATCCGGGTCTTCCAGGGCGAGCGCGAGATGGCGGCCGACAACAAGCTGCTCGGCCAGTTCGACCTGATGGGCATCCCGCCGGCGCCGCGCGGCGTGCCGCAGATCGAGGTGTCGTTCGACATCGACGCCAACGGCATCGTCAACGTGTCGGCGAAGGACAAGGCGACCGCCAAGGAGCAGCAGATCCGCATCCAGGCATCGGGCGGCCTGTCGCAGTCCGACATCGAGCGGATGGTGAAGGACGCCGAGGCGCACTCGGAGGACGACAAGAAGCGCAAGGCCGCGGTGGAAGCCAAGAACCACGGCGAGGCGCTGCTGCACTCCACCGAGAAGGCGCTGGCCGAGCACGGCTCCAAGGTGGGCGACAACGAGCGCCGCGCCATCGAGGACGCCCTGAGCGATCTGCGCGAGGCCCTCAAGGGCGACGACGCCGAGGCGATCCGCACCAAGACCAACACGCTTGCCCAGGCGTCGATGAAGCTCGGCGAGGCGATGTACAAGCAGCAGGACGGCGGCGGCGACGCCGGCCCTGGCGCCACCGGCGCGGCGGGTGCCGCGGGCGCCAAGAAGGAAGACGTGGTCGACGCGGAGTTCACCGAGGTCGACGACGACAAGAAGAACAAGAAGAGCGCCTGACCGTGGCTTCGGCCACGGGCCCGCACGACGTGATGGCCGGGGCATTCCCGGCCATTCGCGTGTGGTCTTCGGCGGCGCGCCGCGCGGGCATCCCTCTCGTCGCTGCGGGTCCCGGGGCGACGCTCCGGGCCGCACGCGGCCCGTCCGGGGCGTTGCGGCCATCCGCAGAGGCGAATAAGAAATCCCTCGATGATCCCCCCTCGGCCTGTCGACCGATGATCGCAGATTGCGAGCCGTCGATCGGCGCCGCACGAACCACCCGGTCGCTGCCGGATCGTTGACCTCGGAACTCACAGATCGACATGGCCAAGCGCGATTATTACGAGGTGCTCGGAGTCCAGCGCGGCGCCAGCGAGTCCGACCTCAAGACCGCCTACCGCAAGCTCGCCATGAAGTTCCACCCGGACCGCAATCCGGGCGACGCCGAGGCCGAGCACCGCTTCAAGGAGGTCAACGAGGCCTACGAGGTGCTGAAGGACGGCGACAAGCGCGCCGCCTACGACCGCTTCGGCCACGCGGCGTTCGAGCAGGGCGCCGGCGGCCCCGGCTTCGGCGCCGACTTCGCCTCGACCTTCGCGGACATCTTCGACGACTTCTTCGGCATGCGCGGGCGCGCCCGCGGCTCCGGCCGTGAGCGCGGCGCCGATCTCCGCTACAACATGGAGATCACCCTGGAGGAGGCGTATCACGGCAAGGTCGCGCCGGTGCGCATCCCCACCTCGGTCACCTGCGAGGTGTGCTCGGGCACCGGCGCCAAGGCCGGCACCAAGCCGAAGGCGTGCGCGACCTGCGGCGGCCAGGGCAAGATCCGGCATGCCCAGGGCTTCTTCACGCTGGAGCGGACCTGCCCGGCGTGCCACGGCCGCGGCCAGGTGATCGACGACCCCTGCCCGGCCTGCGCCGGCGCCGGGCGCGTCACCCGCGAGCGGACACTGTCGGTCAACATCCCGCCGGGCGTCGAGGACGGCACCCGCATCCGCCTCGCCAGCGAGGGCGAAGCCGGTATCCGCGGCGGCCCGGCCGGCGACCTCTACATCTTCCTGTCGATCGCGCCCCACGCCTTCTTCCAGCGCGACGGCGCCGACCTGCATTGCCGGGTGCCGATCTCCATGGTGACGGCGGCGCTCGGCGGCGACTTCGAGGTGCCGACCATCGACGGCGGCAAGACCCGCGTGAAGGTCCCGGACGGCACCCAGTCGGGCCGCCGCTTCCGGCTGACCGGCAAGGGGATGCCGGTGCTGCGCTCCAAGCAGATGGGCGACATGTACGTCCAGGTGGTGGTCGAGACCCCGCAGAGCCTCACCAAGCGGCAGCGCGAGCTGTTGACGGAGTTCGAGAAACTGTCATCCACGGCGACTCATCCGGAGTCCGCCGGGTTCTTCGGCCGGGTCAAGGAGTTCTTCGGTAACCGCGCCTCGTCCTGACAGGTCACCCGATCGGGGTTGACCCGGGGCTCCGAGAGCATTACCCGTGACGTTTCCGTGACCAGCCGTTGCCGCGTCACAGCCAAGTTGTCGTCGCCATGCCGTTTCAGTCTGCTGTGGGCACCGCCAGGAAGGGCCTTCGCATCGACGACGATGTAAGGTTCATCCGGTCGTGGATCGAGAAGCCGCTCGCGATCGGGGCGGTGATGCCGTCCAGCAAGCCGCTGGCGCGCGCCATGGCGAGCTTCGTCGACCCCAAGGCCGACGGCAAGGTGGTCGAGCTCGGGCCCGGCACCGGCGCCATCACCGAGGCGCTGGTGGAGCACGGGGTGGACGAGTCCCGCCTGGTGCTGGTCGAGTTCAACTCCAACTTCTGCCGCCTGCTGCGCGCCCGCTATCCGGCCGCGACCGTCATCCAGGGTGACGCCTACCGGCTGCGCCGGCTGTTCGGCGAGGTCCTGCGCGGCGAGGTGTCGGCCGTCGTCTCCGGGCTGCCGCTGGTCACCAAGCCGCTACGCACCCGCGTCCGCCTGCTCAACGAGGCGTTCGGGCTGCTGGAGCCGGGCGCCCCCTTCGTGCAGTTCACCTACTCGGTGGTGCCGCCGATCCCGCGCTCGCTCGCCCGCGTCCGGGTCGAGGCGTCGGAACGCATCTGGCTCAACCTGCCGCCCGCCCGCGTCTGGGTCTATCGCCGCGGCTGACGCGGCGTCGCGGCGAGCCTCGCCCCGCGTCCTCGCGGCTTCGTAAATTCCCGCTTCCGTCCGGTCGATCGTTGGCCACAATAGCCGCGATCCATTCGACGCGACTCGCGTCACGACACATTGGCTCACGACTCACTCGCGGAGAGGACTGCCGTGGAACAACCGCGCGATCGCCTGATCGTCGCCCTCGACCTGCCGAGCATCGACGCCGCCGAGGCGGTGATCGACCGGCTCGGCGACAGCGTGACCTTCTACAAGATCGGCTACCAGCTCGCCTTCGCGGGCGGGCTCGCGCTCGCCGAGAAGCTGATCTTCAAGGGGCGCCGGGTGTTCGTCGACCTCAAGCTGCACGACATCGGCAACACCGTCGAGAAAGGCGTCGAGAGCGTCGCCCGCATGGGCGCCACCTTCCTCACCGTGCATGCCTATCCGCAGACCATGAAGGCGGCGGTGGCGGGCCGCGGCGACTCCAACCTGCGCATTCTCGCCGTCACGGTGCTGACCTCCTACGACGACGCCGACCTGGCCGCCGCCGGCTACGACTTCACGGTGTCGGAGCTGGTCGCCGAGCGCGCCGCCCAGGCACACGACATCGGCATCGACGGCCTCGTCTGCTCGGCCGAGGAGGCCGCCATGCTGCGCCCGAAGATCGGCCCCGGCATGGTGCTGGTGACGCCCGGCATCCGCCCGAGCGGCGCCGAGGTGGGCGACCAGAAGCGGGTGAAGACGCCGCGTGACGCCATCCGGGCCGGCGCCGATTATCTCGTGGTCGGCCGGCCGATCGTCGCCGCCAAGGACCCGCGCGCCGCCGCCGACGGCATCGTGGCCGAGATCGCGGCCGCCGCCGACGAGGCCGCCTGAGCCGCGGGGGGAGGCGACACGCCATGCCGAAAGGTTACTGGATCGGCCGGGTCGAGGTGACCGACCCCGACGCCTACCGGCTCTACGTCGCGGCCAACGCCACGGCGTTCGCCAAGTACGGCGCCCGCTTCCTGGTGCGCGCCGGCCGCTACGAGACGCCGGAGGGCGACAGCCGCTCGCGCAACATCGTCATCGAGTTCCCCGACTACGCGACGGCGCTCGCCTGCTGGGACGCGCCCGAGTACCAGGAGGCCCGCGCGCTGCGGCTCGGCAAGGCGGTGTGCGATCTCGTCATCGTCGAAGGCTACGACGGCCCGCAGCCCTAAAGCATTTTCCCGCGAAGTGGGACCCGGTTCGCGTCGAAAATGCGATCGAATAAGAACTTCTAGAGCGGGAGCCGATCCAGTGGGATCGGATACCGCTCTAGCCTCGGCGCCTCTTCACCTCTCCCCGCCGGCGGGGAAAAGTCGGCGAGACGCGCAGCGGCGAGCCGGGTGAGGGGGCGGCTGGACCATGAAACGCCCCCTCACCCCGACCCTCTCCCCGCGCGGGGAGGGGGAAAGCCGCCGCCGTGCCGCTCGGCAGGTGAGAGGGCGCGGCCGGACAGACGACCCCCTCACCCCGACCCTCTCCCCGCGCGCGGGGCGAGGGAGAGCCGCCGCCGTGCCTCGGAAGCTGGAAGCGGCTGTCCCTGCTGAAAGCTGGCGTCCCTGTTGTCCGCCCCCGTGCCCCTCCTCTATACCGACCCGACAGGCAGGAGGGCGCGATGAGCGATGTTCGACTGATCGTGGCGGGAGCGGGCGGCCGCATGGGCCGCACCCTGGTGAAGGCGATCGCCGACGCGCCGGGCGTCGTCCTGGCGGGCGCCGTCGACGCGCCGGGCTCGGCGGCGCTGGGCCGCGATTCCGGCGAGCTGGCCGGCCTCGGGCCGAACGGCATCGCGGTGACGGCCGATCTGGCCGCCCTCGCGGACGGCGCCGAGGGCGTCGTCGACTTCACGCTGCCGGCCGGCTCCGTGGCGCTCGTCCGCCAGACCGCGGCGGCGGGCCTGTTCCACGTGATCGGCACCACCGGCTTCTCGGTCGCCGACGAGCAGGTGATCGCCGAGGCGGCGCAGCGCATCCCGATCGTCAAGTCCGGCAACATGAGCCTCGGCGTCAACCTCTTGGCGGCCCTCGCCAAGCGGGTGGCGGCGACGCTCGACGAGGATTTCGACATCGAGATCCTCGAGATGCATCACAACAAGAAGGTCGACGCGCCGTCCGGCACCGCGCTGCTGCTCGGGCAGGCGGCGGCGGCGGGGCGCGGCATCGACCTCGCCACCCGCTCGGAGCGCGGCCGCGACGGCCACACCGGCGCCCGCCGGCGCGGCGACATCGGCTTCGCGTCCCTGCGGGGCGGCACCGTGGTGGGCGAGCACTGGGCGATCTTCGCCGGGCCGGCCGAGCGCATCGAGCTGGTCCACAAGGCCGAGGACCGGATGATCTTCGCGCGCGGCGCCGTGCGGGCCGCGACATGGGCCAGGGGCCGCGCCCCGGGCCTGTACTCGATGATGGACGTCCTCGGCCTCGCCGACGTCTAGAGCATTGTCCGGCGAAATGGACGCCGGTTCGCCGTCGAAAATGCGATCACGTAAGGACTTCTAGAGCGGTGTCCGATCCAGTTGGATCGGATTCCGCTCTGAGCCGGTTTTTGGCGGCCCCACACCCGTCGTCGCCGGGCTCGACCCGGCGACCCATCTCGCTGCGAGAGAACGCTCTCTGGTGAAGGTGATGGATGCGCGGGTCTTCGTGTTTGGCCCGGGGACATAGCTGACAGGTGTTCGGGGACATGGCTGACACTGTAGTGGAGGAGCATGGGAGGCTACGAAGGAGGCCTGTCCATGCCGTGGCACG
>WNKV01000010.1 GCA_009720755.1 Rhodoplanes serenus | reverse complement strand
GTCCGTCCGCTGTCGGCCGACGGCCGCTACGGTATTTTCTTCGGCGCCATCCAGATCGCTGCGATCGACTTGACGGCGCCCGAACCCGTCAGCCATGTCTCCGAACAGGTGTTCACCATGTCCTCGGGCTGAACACTTGTGCCGGGCATCCATCGCCTTCACCAAAAAACCATTGATCGCAAAGAGATGGATCGCCGGGTCGAGCCCGGCGATGACATCGGAGGGGGCGGCCGGCGTTTTTGCCCCTCACCGAAAGTCCGCAGTTTTCCCAGATGTGTGCATGCCCTAGCGCGTGCGCGGGGACCAACGGGGTGAGCGCGGAGACAAGCCGCGCGAGGCCCCGGGACGGCCCATCCCGCTCGGTCCCGCGCCAGCGGGGACGAGCGGGGTGAGCGCGAGCTTTGCGCCGCTTACCGGAGCCGGAACCCGCCGCCGCCTCCCATCGGGCCGCGTTGGATGCCGCCCGGCGCGCTCATCGGTCCCTGGCGGATCACTGGGCCGCCGCCGCGCATGCCGCCCCCGGCCGGGCCGGTGACAGGGCCATGCGGGTGGCCGGACGAGCCATAAGGTGGACGAACGGGACGCGGGCCGATCACCGGACCGATCGGGATCGGGATCACGCCGATGGCGATCGGCGGCCCGGACGGTCCGGGGGGCGGCGGCGGCGGGCCATCGTCCCGCACCACGGTGCGGCGCTCCGACCGGGTGCTCTTGGCCGACCGCTTCTCCGGCTTCTCGGTCCGTTCCGCCCGCCGCTTGGTCGGCTGCACGACCGGCTGCGGCGGCGCGCAGATGCAGGGCGCCGCGACCGCCGGCGCGATGGCGATCTGCCGGCCGCTGGCGCGGCCGAACAGCCGCTGCGCCGTCACGAACAGGTCGGAGCCCGGATACTGCGCCATGAACAGCTCGTAGGAGACCGGCGTGTTCACCGTCACGGCGGTGTACCAGGCGACCATCAGCTTGCGCCGCTCGACGATCTCGCGCACCCGGGTCTGGAACGGCGGCGCCGAGAAGAGCTGAAGGTAGGCTTGGTAGGCTTCGAGCGAATCCTCGCGCACCACGATCTCGTACGCCTCGCCCTGTGACTTCGGCTGAAGCTCGCGCCGCCACGACTCGATGGTGCGGGCCTGGCCGCCCCGCCCGGTGGCCAAAGCGACTTGAGTGCCGGCACCCTTGGGGCCGGTCGTCGGCTTGCCAGCCGCCCCGGCGGCCGCGGCCGGCGTCGCCGTCACCGACGGTGTGGTGGCGGCGGAGGCACCGGGGAAGAACACGAAGTCGGCGGTGAGCGACGAGCTTTCCCACGGGGTCTGACGACCCGACGTCGCCTGATGGACCGCGTAGCGCACCCGCTTGAACGCCTGCTCGATCGGCATGCCGGGCTCGCGCGCGACGCCCAGCAGCGCCTGCGTGTAGGGGCTGTTGGTCCCCTCGCCGTCCTCGGCTTCGGAGCCGGGCGCGGTCGAGTAGGAGACGATCGAGCCCGACGGCGCGTCCACGATGGCGAGGCCGCGGCCCACCACCTTGTTGATCTCGGAGAACGGATTGTTGCGGCAGGCGTCGAGGATGACGATGCGGGTGCGGCTCGGCACCGCGGCGAGCGCGTTCATCACGTCGGCGAGCCGCACCGTCTGGAGCGGCACGTCCGATTCGCGGGTGATGCGGGCATCCACCGGCACCAGGAAGTTCTCGCCGTCGACCTGGAGGCCGTGGCCGGCATAGAACACCAGCGCCACCGTGTCGGCGCCCTTCTCGGCGACCCGCGCCGAGAAGTCGCCGATGGCCCGGCGCATCTCGGCCTGGCCGAGATCGGGCGCCGTGGTCACCTCGAAGCCCGCGGCGGCGAGCAGCTCGGCCACCGCCTTGGCGTCGTTGGCGGGATTGGGCAGCTCCGTCACTGTCTGATAGGCCGAGTTGCCGATGACGAGCGCCATCCGCGGCTCGGCGGCGGCCGACCCGAGGGCGACGGATGCCCCGAGAATCACCGCGAACGCCGTGAGCAGTCGCCTCATGTCCGAACCTCCAGCAATGGATAATTGTCGGACGATGGCCCCACCCGGTTCGAACCGTTGCGCCGATTGGACGCCTCGGTTTGACGGCCGTCAAGAAATCCGCACTTTCGTGGCCCAGGAGAGCGCATCCGATCTGGAGACCGCTCCCGCATGCCCTGTGCCCGACCACGGTTCGCCGCATCCCGGCGCGACCGACCGACCGCGACGCCCTCGACACCGCGCCTGCTCCGCCTCGCTCTCGTGCTGCTGCTCGCGGCCGGACCCGCCGGCGCCGCCCGGGCCGAGATGGCGGCGCCCGCGCCGCCGCGCATCCACACCAACCAGTCCTATGTCGAGGAGCTGTCGCGGCCGACCCGGCTCCCCGTCGACGATTCGCTCGCCGTCTTCGCCGCGGTGTTCGGCCAGCTCCCCGACCGCGTCACCGTCTATCCGACCGAGAACTACTATTACTTCACGTTCCTGCACGACGGCGCGCCGTGGAACGGCAACATCCGCCTCGACGCCAGCGATCGCGACCGGGGCAAGCTGCACTTCGCCTATTCGGAAGACCTGGCCGATTGGCGCGACGAGACCGACGTGGCTCACGCGGTGCTCGACCAGAGCCATGGCGTCATTGTCGAGAAGGTCGAACGCCTCCTCTATCGCGTCACCTTCGGGGACAAGAGCGTGCTGTTCGCGCTGAACGACCTGTCCGGCGTGAAGTCGCCGGCCGACCTTCTGGGGCCGGACGAAAAGTTCGTCGGGCCGATCTTCGACGAGTCGGGCCTGCGGTTCTTCCTGGTGTTCAACAGCCGGCTGAAGCTGTTCCACTATCTGCTCGACGAGACCGCACGGGTGCCGGAGCAGTTCGTGCCGATGAAGAGCGGCCGCATCGTGGTGGGCAAGCGCACCGGCTATGGCTTCTATGTCGACGGCCAGCGGGCGCGGAAGATCCTGGTCGGCGTCGCCTTCGCCAACTCGCGGGTGAACAACTATTTCGACGGCCCGTTCGATCAGCTCCCCGACAATTTCATCGAGGACGACAGCTTTCGCGACATGATCCTGGCGGTGGCACCGGAGCTGAAAGGCAAGATCGACCGTTACGGCGGCTGGGGCGACGGCGCCCAGCGCTACATGATCGCGCCCTACTATTACTATCAGCACACCGGCGAGCTCGCCGCCTTCGACCGCTGCGTCGCCGACAAGCGGGTGCCGGAGGCGAACCGCCCGGCCTGCTTCGTGATCGACGAGGAGAGCCAGCAGAGCTTCTCGCCGGTGCCGCGTGCCATCAAGGAGCTGCGGGGGAAGACCGCGCGCGGCAAGCGGTGATCGATCCTGTTTCCGGGTGATCAGTTCGCCGTCGTTCCGGGGCGCCGCACCCGGATCGGCGCTTCGCGCTGTCCGGGCGCAGGCTCCGCGGCGAGCCCGGAATCCAGCGGCAAAACTCGGAGCTCTCGGCTGGATTCCGGACGGCCGCTTCGCGGCTTCCGGAATGACCACCAAAGCGATCAGCCGGATCTCGTATGAGCGTGGAGTGCGCGCTGACAAGAAACCGGCCCGCAAGCGGGCCGGTTCGTGGTTCCGGGATTTCGTTTCAGGGCTCGCGGGCGAGCCGTATGCTCGCGAGCGAGCCTGCGATCAGCAACGGCCCCACACGCTGCGGCCACGCCAGTGGCAGCGCGGACGGCTGCCCCAGCGCCAGTGGCTGCGATTGGGGCCATGCCAGTAGCCGCGGCTGCCCCACCGCCAGTGGCTGCGGCGGGCGCCGTGCCACTGCGCCTGCGCGACGGCGTCGTGGATCTCGGCCGCCGACAGCAGGCCCGTCCCGTTGAGAGGGGCGGCCGAGGCCGGCGCCACGCCGGCGAGTCCAATGCCGGCGGCAACCGCCGCGGCGAGGATCAGTCCACGCATGATGGTCTCCTCTTTGACCGCCCGTCCGGACAAGGCCGGATCGGGCTGATTGCCGGCGGGGATAGCCGGCGCATTCCGTCCGACGGGTCGTGCGCCATGCCGACACGACGCTCCGTGCGTCACACCGACCTCGCCTCTGGTCGGCACCATGATGACGCCGCAGCCGCGCGCCCGGTTCCGCCGCGCTTCGGCATGACCTCGGTGGTGTGACCTCGGTGGCGTCGCCTCGGCCGCCGCACCCGCGGCGCGCGGCGCGACCCCGACGATCACAACAACACACTCGAATATCAGCGGAATTATGGAAGGATCGTTCATCCTGCATTCATCCGGGGCGGCCTGGATGGTCGACAACGCCGGACGGCCGTGCCGAAGCCGCGGTTGTTCGGCTCCGCCCCGCGGAGTATTCCCTGCGCCATGGTCCGAACCCTGATTCCCGAAGATCCGTCCGACGTGCACGACGTCCCGCTGCGCGAGGCGCTGGAGGAGCGCTACCTCGCCTACGCGCTGTCGACCATCATGCACCGGGCCCTGCCCGACGCGCGCGACGGCATGAAGCCGGTGCATCGACGCCTGCTGTTCGCGATGCGGGAGCTGCGCCTCGCCCCGGGAGCTGCCTTCAAGAAGTCGGCGCGCGTGGTCGGCGACGTCATCGGCAAGTATCATCCGCACGGCGACCAGTCGGTCTACGATGCCCTGGTGCGGCTCGCCCAGGACTTCGCGGTGCGCTATCCGCTGGTCGACGGCCAGGGCAATTTCGGCAACATCGACGGCGATAACGCCGCCGCCATGCGGTACACCGAGGCGCGGCTGACCGAGGTCGCCCGGCTGATGCTGGACGGGCTCGACGAGGACGCCGTCGACTTTCGGCCGACCTACGACGGCTCCGAGCAGGAGCCGGTGGTGCTGCCGGGCGCCTTCCCCAACCTGCTCGCCAACGGCGCCCAGGGCATCGCGGTCGGCATGGCGACCGCCATCCCGCCCCACAACGTCGCTGAGCTGTGCGACGCCGCCCTGCACCTGATCGCTCATCCGGACGCCAAGACCAAGGCGCTGATGAAGTACGTGCCCGGCCCGGACTTCCCGACCGGCGGGCTGATCATCGACTCGCGGGCGACGCTGCTCGACGCTTACGAGACCGGGCGCGGCGGCTTCCGGGTGCGGGCGCGCTGGCACAAGGAGGACGGCGCCCGCGGCACCTGGGTGGTGGTGATCACCGAGATTCCGTGGCTGGTGCAGAAGTCGCGGCTGGTGGAGCGCATCGCCGAGCTGCTCAACGAGAAGAAGCTGCCGCTGGTCGGCGACGTGCGCGACGAATCGGCCGAGGATCTGCGCCTCGTCATCGAGCCGCGCGCCAAGACGGTCGATGCCGAGCTGCTGATGGAGTCGCTGTTCAAGCTGACCGATCTGGAGTCGCGCATCCCGCTCAACATGAACGTGCTGACGCAGGGCCGCATCCCCAAGGTGATCGGCCTCGCCGAGGCGCTGCGCGAATGGCTCGACCACCGCCGCGTCGTGCTGCTGCGGCGCTCCCGCCACCGGCTCGACGTCATCGGCCACCGCATCGAGGTCTTGGGCGGCTACCTGGTCGCCTACCTGAACCTCGACAAGGTGATCCGCATCATCCGCAAGGAGGACGAGCCCAAGCCCGTTCTGATGAAGACCTTCGATCTCACCGATGTGCAGGCGACCGCCATCCTGGACATGCGGCTGCGCAACCTGCGCCGGCTGGAGGAGATGGAGATCCGCGCCGAGGACAAGGCATTGCGGGCCGAGCAGCGCGACCTGAAGGCGCTGATCGCCTCCGAGCCGCAGCAGTGGGCCAGGATCGCCGACGAGATCAAGGCGATGCGCGCCACCTTCGGCCCCAAGACGCCGCTCGGCAAGCGCCGCACCGGCTTCGCCGAGGCGCCGACCCACGACGAGGCGGCGATCGAGGAGGCCATGGTGATCCGCGAGCCGATCACCGTGGTGGTCTCCGACAAGGGTTGGATTCGCGCCCTGAAGGGCACGGTGACGGATCTCTCCGGCGTGCAGTTCAAGGCGGACGACAAGCTCAAGTTCGCCTTCCCGGCCGAGACCACCTCGAAGCTTCTGGTGCTCGCCACCAACGGCCGCTTCTACACCCTCGACGCCGGCAAGCTGCCCGGCGGGCGCGGCCACGGCGAGCCGGTGCGGCTGTTCATCGACATGGAGCAGGAGGCCGACCTCGTCGCCGTGTTCCCGTTCGTCGGCGGCCGCCGCTTCCTGGTGGCGAGCCGCAGCGGCCACGGCTTCGTGGTGCCCGAGGACGACTGCCTGGCCAACACGCGGCGGGGCAAGCAGGTGCTCAACGTCGATCTGCCCGACGAGGCCCGGGTGGTGACGACGGTCGAGGGCGACCAGGTCGCGGTGATCGGCGAGAACCGCAAGATGCTGGTGTTCCCGCTCGACCAGGTGCCGGAGATGACCCGCGGGCGCGGCGTGCGCCTGCAACGCTACAAGGACGGCGGCCTCGCCGACCTCAAGACCTTCACGGGCGCCGACGGGCTGTCGTGGACCGACTCGGCCGGGCGCGTGTTCGCCCTGAGCCTGAAGGAGCTGGCCGACTGGCGCGGCAACCGTGCCGATGCCGGCCGCCTGCCGCCCAAGGGTTTTCCACGCAGCGGCCGGTTCGAGAACGGGGGGTAAGCGACCGGCGGCCGCGCCGCGCCTCGCAGCCCCTCGGCCGCCTTCTAACGATCAGGGCCTTATACCGATAGCCGCTGATGCTGACTCGTCATGCCCGGCCTCGTGCCGGGCATCCACGACTTCGAGCCGAGCAGCGACAAAGACGTGAATGGCCGGGACAAGCCCGGCCATGACGGAGGATGCAGTCCGAGAGTGTTGCCGTCGGTATTAAACGACAGGGCTTGAAACGACGAGGCCTGAAACGACAAGGCCCGCGACGGTGGACCGCCGCGGGCCTGTCTTGGGAGGGTTCTCGGGAGGTTCCCGATCACGAACCGCGCCGGCCTCGAAATCATGTCCGGCGTCCGGCGGTTCGGCAGGGGCGAAGCGCGCGAGAGAGCGCTAGGCCCGGGCGATGCGCCATGCGTTCCGCAGCGCGTCGATACGAGCCAGCGGATAGCGGCGATAGATGCCGTAGTGCATGACAAAACGTCGAACAAATGCGTTCATGATGACCCTCTGACGTTTCGATCCCACTGGTAACGCTGAACGGCCTCTTTCGTTCCATGGGCCGCTTTTCCAGAAGGATACGGTCAAACCCCGCCTCGACGCCAGTGGTATCACCGTCATGTAAAAGTCATTTGACGGTGCAATGCAGCGATTGTGCTGCAATCGCGAAAGTCGCGCGATACAGATTCCTCAGGAGTCGTTCATCGGACCGCCGAAATGCCGCCTTGGCTCTCGGCATTGCAGCACGCGGCGGGGCTTGTGCGGGTCAGGGCCGCGACAAAATGCGCACGCGCATCGGGCAGCGGCAGGCCGCGCGGCTCGAACACATGGCGGCCGAGGAAATAGCCGGTGGTGCGGAACGCCTGCGCCAGCGCCTCTCCGGTGGCGGCCACCGCGCCCACCGGCGCCTCGCCGGCCAGCACAGCCGGCAGCGGCAGCAGCCGATCGTGCCACGGCGCCCCGGCGGCGCGCGACACCGCCCGCCCGGACTTCGGCGACACATAGACGAGATCGGCGGCGGTGCCGGTGACCGCGCAGGTGTCGAGATCAAGCCCGAAGCCGAGCTCCGCCAGCATCAGCACCTCGAAGCGGGCCACCAGAACGCCGGCAAGCCGCGGGTCGGCGATGTGGTCGAGAATCGCGTCGAGCGAATCGTGGACGGCCGGATGCGGATCGCGCTCCGGCAGCAGGCGGGCAAGCGCCGCCAAATGGACCACGCCGTAGAGCGCATGCGGCCGCGACAGCAGCGCGCCGGCGCGCAGCCGCACCCCCTCCACCGTGTAGTTGCCGAGATGCTCGTCGAGGCGGGCCCGCCAGGTGGCGGCGACGCGGTTGCCGGGTTGCAGCACCGCCTGGAGGCGCGGTCCGGCGCCGCCTCGCACGAGGCCGAGATGGCGGCCGCGCTGGCGGGTCATCAGCTCGGCGATGGCGCTGGTCTCGCCGTGCCGGCGCACACCGAGCACGATGCCTTCCTCGGACCACTGCATGGGGAAGCATTAAACCGGGATTCGGTGCGGCGGAAGCGCGAGCCGCGTGGAGCCCCATCGCCTGGATCGGGTATTTCCAGATCTGCCCGGTTGCGGGCGCCCTACCCCTTCGGAAACTCCAGTCCCATCTCGCGGTAGCGCTCCGGGTCGTCGGACCAGTTCTCGCGCACCTTCACGAACAGGAACAGGTGCACCTTCTGGTCGATCAGCTTGGACAGCTCCAGGCGGGCTTCGGAGCCGATCGCCTTGATGGTGTGGCCGCCCTTGCCGAGCACGATCTTCCGCTGGCTCTCGCGCTCCACATAGATGGTCTGCTCGATGCGGGCGGAGCCGTCGGGCTGCTCGGTCCACGCCTCGGTCTCCACCGTCGAGCGGTAGGGCAGCTCCTGGTGCAGCTTGAGAAAGAGCTTCTCGCGGGTGATCTCGGCCGCGAGGCTGCGCAGCGGCGCGTCGGAAATCTGGTCCTCCGGATAGAGCCACGGGCCGGGCGGCATCCGCTCGGCGAGCCGGACCCCGAGATCGGCGACGCCGTCGCCCGCCTGCGCCGAGATCATGAAGGTGTCGACGAACGGCACGCGATCGTTGGCGGCGCGGGCGAGCGCCAGCAGGGCCGGCTTCTGCACCAGATCGACCTTGTTGAGCACCAGGATCTTGGGCTGACGCACCTCGGCGAGCTTGTCGAGGATCGCCGTGGTCTCCTCGTCGAGCCCACGCTTGGCATCGACCACCAGGAGCGCCAGGTCGGCGTCGTGGGCGCCCGACCAGGCGGTCGTCACCATGGCCCGCTCCAGCCGGCGCCGCGGCGCGAAGATGCCGGGCGTGTCGACGAAGATCAGCTGCGCGGCCCCGACGATGGCGATGCCGCGCACGAGGGTGCGGGTGGTCTGTACCTTGGGGCTGACGATGGTCACCTTGCTGCCGACCAGCGCGTTGACGAGCGTCGACTTGCCGACATTGGGGGCGCCGATCACGGCGACGAAGCCGCAGTGCGTGGCGGCTGCGGGCGGAGCGGCTTCGGGCGCGGCAGCCTCGGGGACAGCGGGCTCGCCGGCGGCGGCCGCCGGGGTCTCGTTCGGGTCGGTCATCGGTCTCGCAATCGAAAAAGAGGAAGCGGTCAGGTCTCGGGCGGTGCGGACGAGACGCCCTCACGGTTCAGAAAGGCGGTGGCGGCGGCCTGCTCGGCGGCCCGCTTGGAGCGGCCGCTGCCCTCGGCGGGCGGCAGGTCGGGCAGCTCGACGAGGACCCGGAACTCGGGATCGTGATCCGGCCCGGTGCGCGCGACCTCGCGGTAGGAGGGGGTCGGCAGGCCGCGTCCCTGCGCCCATTCCTGAAGCACCGTCTTGGCGTCGCGCAGCGGCCGTTTCGGCTTGGTCATGCGCTCGGTCCACAACCGCTCGATGAACGCAGAGGCGGCCGGGTAGCCGCCGTCCACGAACACGGCGCCGATCACCGCTTCGCAGACGTCGGCGAGGATCGCGGTGCGGCGGCGGCCGCCGCCATTGGCCTCGGAGACGCCGAGCTTGATGGCGGCGCCGAGATCCAGCGTGCGGGCCACATCGGCGCAGCTCTCCCGCCGCACCAGGTCGGCGAGGCGGCGCGACAGCTCGCCCTCCTCGGCGTCCGGGAAGGCGCGGTACAGCATGTCGGAGATCACCAGGCCGAGGACGTGGTCGCCGAGAAACTCCAGCCGCTGATAGCTGCCCGCGCGGGTCTTGCCGGACAGCGCCGAGATATGGGTCAGCGCGGTGTCCAGGAGCGACTTGTCGGCGAAGACGTAGCCGATGCGGGCTTCGAGATCGCGCCTGCCCTTGTTCCGTTGGCTCATCTGACCAGCGTCAGCAACCGCCCCCATCGCACCGCCCACGGCCACGACCAGACATGCCAGGCCGGCACGCCGTCACCCACCGAGAAGAAGATGATCTGCGCCCGTCCGATGATGTTGTCGAGCGGCACATAGCCCACCTGGCTCAGCACCCGGCTGTCGGTCGAGTTGTCGCGGTTGTCGCCCATCATGAAGAAATGGCCGGCCGGCACCTCGTAGACCTGGGTGTTGTCGAGGAAGCCGTTGTCCTGGAGATCGAGGGTCTCGTAGCTGACGCCGTTCGGCAGCGTCTCGCGCCAGCGGCGCACCCGCACGGTGCGGCCGCTCTCCTCGTCCACATAGTCGCCGACGCGCTCGCGCTTCACCGGCTGGCCGTTGATGTGCAGCATGCCGCCGAGCACCTGGATGCGGTCGCCCGGCACCCCGATCACCCGCTTGATGTAGTCGGTCGAGTCGTCCTTGGGCAGCCGGAACACCACCACGTCGCCGCGCTCGGGCTCCGACCCCATGATGCGGCCGGAGAACAGCGGCAGCGACAGCGGGAAGGAATAGCGGCTGTAACCGTAGCTGTATTTCGAGACGAAGAGATAGTCGCCGATCAGCAACGTCGCCATCATCGAGCCGGACGGGATGTTGAACGGCTGGAACAGGAACGTCCGGATCACCAGCGCGATGATGAGGGCATGGAAGACGACGCGGGCGGTTTCGAGAAGACCGCCCTCCTTCTTCTTCTCCTGCCGCTTCTCCTGGCTGTCGTACACGCTCATTGGCCTCTCTTTGCTCGCCTCGTGCCCGCCGTACCGTCGGTCTGTGGATCACGGCTGGGCGGCACGGGCCGGCCCCGGATGGTCGCCGACCCGCCCTGAAGGCGAGGCTCGGCGACGAAACCGATCGTCCGCAGACCCGAGAGACCCGAGGCGCGCGACGACGAAACCGGCTCCATGGTGTTCGACTTCTAGCGGCTCACCGCCGTCCGCGCAATTCAGCCGCCCGCGTCGATGCCCGACCGTGGTACCGCCGAGATGATCACGAATGCCTGTGCGAGCGGATATTCGTCGGTGAGCGCCAGGTCGATCTGCACCGTGTGGCCGGCCGGCGTGAGGGCCGCGAGGTGGGCCGCGGCGCCGCCGGTCAGCCGCAGGGTCGGCTTGCCGGACGGCAGGTTGACCACCCCGAGATCGCGGAAGAACACGCCGCGGCGGAACCCGGTGCCGAGCGCCTTGGCGCACGCCTCCTTGGCGGCGAACCGCTTGGCGTAGGTGGCGGCGCGGTTCTTGCGGCGCTCGGCGAGCGCCCGTTCGACCGGGGTGAAGCAGCGCGCCACGAATCGCTCGCCGTGCCGCTCCAGCGTTTTCTCGATGCGGCGGATGTCGCAGATGTCGGTGCCGATGCCGATGATCATGACGCCACCGCCCGCGGCCCGGCGGCGGCACGCCCCCGCCGCATCGCCGCCCGCATGCGCTCGATCGCCGGGCCGAGGCCGATGAACACCGCCTCGGCGACCAGCCAATGGCCGATGTTCAGCTCCACCACCTCGGGCAGCGCCGCGATGGCCTCCGCGGTGAGGGGATCGAGACCGTGGCCGGCATGGACCTCCAGGCCGCGCGCGTGCGCCTCCCGGGCCGCCATGACGATGCGGTCGAACTCGGCCTTGGCGGCGACGCTGTGGCCGGCCGTCACCGCGTCGCACCAGGTGCCGGTGTGCAGCTCCACCACCGGAGCGCCGACCGCCACGGCGGCGTCGAGCTGCCGGGTCTCCGGCGCGATGAACAGCGACACCCGAATGCCCCCCGCCCCCAGTGCCCGCACCGCCGGCGCGAGCGCCTCGTGCTGGCCGGCGGCGTCGAGCCCGCCTTCGGTGGTGCGCTCCTCGCGCCGCTCCGGCACCAGGCAGACGGCGTGCGGCATCAGCCGCAGGGCGATCTCCACCATCTCGGGCGTCGCCGCCATCTCCATGTTGAGGGGCACCGCGAGATGGCTCTTCAGGCGCGCCATGTCGTCGTCGCGGATGTGGCGGCGATCCTCGCGCAGATGCGCCGTGATGCCGTTGGCACCGGCTGCGACGGCGATCTCGGCGGCGCGCAGCGGGTCCGGATGGCGGCCGCCGCGGGCATTTCGCACGGTGGCGACGTGGTCGATGTTGACGCCGAGACGGATCGGGGGAGCGGTCAAAGGCAGGCTCCGGAATACTGAGGCGAGGCCGCCGGTGTGCAGCAGATCGTTCGCGGACTCAAGGTTTACCCGACGGCGCCGGAACTCCCTATCTCCACGCTCGGGGAGAGGGTCGGGGTGAGGGGCGAGCCGCCAGCGGGAGAGAGCCGAAAGAGTGCCGCTGCGCCCGGCTCTCGACGCGGCCCCCCTCACCCGGATCGTATGCCTCCGGCCTACGATCCGACCTCTCCCCGCCTGTGGGGAGAGGTCCTGAAGCGCCGCGGCGGCGAGCTCCCTACCCCATCACCCGGTCGGCCTTGGCAACCACCGTCTTCGCACGAAGCTGCGAGATGATGCCGGTGAGGTGCTTGAGGTCGTAGACCTCGAGATCGATGGTGAGCTGGCTGAAGTCGGGCGACGACCGGCTCATCCGCAGGTTGTCGATGTTGCCGTCGTGGTCGGCGATCACCTGGGCCACCTGGGCGAGCGAGCCCGGCTCGTTGACCGACTGCACCGCGATGCGGGCCGGGAAGCGCTGCGGGCTCTTCTCGTCGATGTCCCACCGCACGTCCAGCCAGCGCTCGGGCTGCTCCTCGAAGGCGGTCAGCGCCGGCGACTGGATCGGGTAGATGGTGATCCCCTCGCCCGGCGTCATGATGCCGACGATGCGGTCGCCCGGCACGGCGCCGCCCTCCGGCGCGAAGCGCACCGGCAGGTCGGAGTTGATGCCGCGGATCGGGATCGCCTCCAGGCCGGACGAGCCCGGCACCTGGAACTTGACCGATTGGCCCTTCTTGAGCCCGAACCAGCCCTTGTCGGGCTTGGGCACCGCGGTGGCGCGCTCCTCCTTGTAGTCCGGGTACATGGCGCGGACGACGTCGGACGCCTTGATCTCGCTGCGGCCGACCGCCGCGAACACGTCCTCGATGTTGGCGCGGGCGAGACGCGGCAGCGCCCCGGTGAGCTTCTCGGCCGAGTACTCGCGCTTGGCGCGCTGGCACAGGCGCTCGACGATGCGGCGGCCGAGCTCGGCATACTGGGCCCGCACCGCGACCCGCGTGGCGCGCCGGATGGCGGCGCGCGCCTTGCCGGTGACCACCACCGACTCCCACGCGGCCGGCAGCACGTTGGGGCCGCGGGCCGTCAGGATCTCCACCTCGTCGCCGTTGTGCAGCTCGGAGATCAGCGGCGCGATCTTGCCGTTGATCTTGCAGCCGACCGCCCGGTTGCCGATGTCGGTGTGCACCGCGAAGGCGAAATCGATCGGCGTGGCGCCGCGCGGCAGGGCGATCAGCTTGCCCTTGGGGCTGAAGCAGAACACCTGGTCGTGGAACAGCTCGAGCTTGGTGTGCTCGAGGAACTCCTCCGGATTGGAGCCGACCGCCAAGAGCTCGATGGTCCGCCTGAGCCATGCATAGGCGCTGGACTCGCGCGTCAGCATCTCGGAGGGCGAGCCGATGTCGTCCTTGTAGAGGGCGTGGGCCGCGATGCCGTACTCGGCGATCTCGTCCATCTCCTCGGTGCGGATTTGCAGCTCCACGCGCTGGTTGCGCGGCCCGATGACGGTGGTGTGGATCGAGCGGTAGTCGTTCTGCTTGGGGGTCGAGATGTAGTCCTTGAAGCGGCCCGGCACCACCGGCCAGGTGGTGTGGACGATGCCGAGCGCCTGGTAGCAGTCCTCCACGGTCGCCGTGATGGCGCGGAAGCCGTAGATGTCGGAGAGCTGCTCGAAGCCGAGCGCCTTGCGCTCCATCTTGCGCCACACCGAATAGGCATGCTTGCGGCGGCCCGACACCGTCGCCTTGATGCCGCGGGCCGCGAGCTTGGAGGTCAGTTGCTGCTCGATCTCGGCGATGAGATCGCTGTTACGGGCGGCCAGCCGCTCCAGCCGCGCCACGATGACCTTGTAGGCATCGGGTTGCAGCTCGCGGAAGGCGAGGTCCTCCAGCTCGCTGCGCATCTCGTGCATGCCCATGCGGCCGGCGAGCGGAGCGTAGATGTCGATGGTCTCCTCGGCCACGCGGCGCCGCTTGTGGGCCGGCATGTAGACGAGGGTCCGCATGTTGTGCAGGCGGTCGGCGAGCTTGACCAGCAGCACCCGCACGTCCTCGGCGATCGCCAGCAGCAGCTTGCGCAGGTTCTCGGCCTGCTTGGCCTCGCGCGACACCAGCTCCAGCTTGGCGAGCTTGGTCAGCCCCTCCACCAGATGGCCGATGTCGGGGCCGAACAGCGCGTCGATGTCGATGCGGGTGGCGTCGGTGTCCTCGATGGTGTCGTGCAGCAGCGCCGCCGCGATGGTGGCATCGTCGAGCTTGAGGTCGGTGAGGATCGCGGCCACTTCGAGCGGGTGCGAGAAGTAGGGGTCGCCCGAGGCGCGGCGCTGCTCGCCATGCGCCTTCATGGCGTACACATAGGCGCGGTTGAGCAGATCCTCGTTGGTGTTCGGATTGTACTTGCGGACGCGCTCGACCAGCTCGTACTGACGCATCATCCGCTTGGCCGGCGGCGGAGGCGGCGGCTCGGCTTGCGCCGCGAGGGCGACGGGCGCGGTGTCGCGCGGCGCCTGGTTGGGCGCTTGAACCTGCATCCGCGGCAGATTGGTGACCGGCGGACCCACCTCGCCTCCTCGTCTGTCGAACGGCGCCGCGCTCACGCGACCCCGCCGTCGTTCATCGTAGTCTCCTGGAGCGCTGCCGCTCCGGACCAACGCGGCTCGGGACCAACGCGGCTCCGGACCAACGCCGTCGCCGCAGGACTGCTCCCGCTGGCCCCACTCCCTGCCCGCCCGGCCGGCCGGCCGTCGAGGCGTATCGAGTCGAGACTGCACCGAGTCGAGACTGCATCGAGTCGAGGCCGTCGCGAGTGGAGCCGCATCGATCGCCACCCGAACGGCCCACCGGCGGCCGAACACGACCGTCACAATAACATGTGGGACGCCCTCGGCCGCAACACCAACGTCTTCGGCGGACGACGAAAAACCGCAACCGCTCGCCCCGTTCAAACGCGGAAGCCGGTACCGGAGAGGCCGGCTCAACAGGCCGGCTGAAACGCAGGAGCCGGCGCGCCTCGCGGCCCGCCGGCTCCCGAACTCGCTGCTAGCCACTCGTCCCAGGCCGCGCGATCCGCAGCGGCCCGCCGTCGCGGCGCGGCCGCTATTCCTCGTCGTCGGCCTCGACCGGCTCCGGCCGCTCCTCGGGCGGGGCGAGACCCTCGAGCCCCTTGAGCAGCTCCTCCTCGGTCATCCGCTCCATCATCACCTCGGTGTCGTCGGCATCGACGCCCTCGCTGCCGGCGCCGATGAGCGGGATCGCCTCGGGCTCGGGCTCGTCGACCTCGACATACTTCTGGAGCGAATGGACCAGCTCCTCCTTGAGGTCTTCCGGCGAGATGGTCTCGTCGGCGATCTCGCGCAACGCGACGACCGGATTCTTGTCGTTGTCGCGGTCGACCGTGATCTGGGCGCCGGACGAGATCATGCGGGCGCGATGGCTCGCCAGCAGGACGAGCTCGAATCGGTTACTGACCTTGTCGATGCAGTCTTCGACGGTGACGCGGGCCATGCGGGGGCGGTCTCCTGAACGGAATGCCTGTTGGGTTGGCTCTCTCGTAATGATCCGGCCCGAGAAGTGCAACGGCTTGCGAGGAGGATTGCGTTTTTTTATGCGGTATTCCCGCCGTGAATTGACTAGAAGATAGGGCCTGGACCAGATATGTCATTGTGGTAACGGAATTGGATGCCGCGCTTGCTTCTGCGTCGCAAGCGAAACGGCCAGATTTTCGGCCGCGACCATCCGAACGGTCCAATACGGCGTGGTGACGCGATCAGACTGGACGTGCGTCTTTCTTCGACGCGCGACCCCCATAACTAAGTAACGAGAGCATCATGGCAGTGCCTAGCGAAAAGATCGCCTTATTCATCGATGGCGCGAACCTCTACGCGACGGCAAAGTCGCTCGGCTTCGACATCGATTACAAGCGACTGCTGCGCGAGTTCCAGGGCCGGGGTTACCTTCTTCGTGCGTTCTACTACACAGCGGTTGTCGAAGACCAAGAATACTCGTCGATTCGCCCCCTGATCGACTGGCTCGACTACAACGGCTACACGGTGGTCACCAAGGCCACCAAGGAATTCGTCGACCAGACGGGCCGACGCAAGGTGAAGGGCAACATGGACATCGAGCTCGCGGTCGATGCCATGGAGATCGCCGGCAACATCGACCACATGGTGCTGTTCTCCGGCGACGGCGACTTCCGGTCCCTGGTGGAGGCGGTGCAGCGCCGCGGCGTCCGCGTGACCGTGGTGTCGACCATCTCGACCCAGCCCCCGATGGTGGCCGACGAGCTGCGGCGGCAGGCCGACGTGTTCCTCGACATCGTCGAGCTGCAACCGAAGATCGGTCGCGATCCCGGCGAGCGGGCCGAGCGGGCGGCGCGCGAGTCGCGGCATACGCCGCAATTTCTTCAACGCAGCACCCACCCGCGCAACACCGAGCCTGCTCCGGCCAGCTCCAGCTCGTTCGACGAGGACTGATGGCCGGAGCGGTACCGGGCCGGGCGGCCGGGAGAGCCGGCAGCCCCGCCCCGACAAGCCGTGAGGCCGACGCGACCGTCGCGGCCGCGGCGGAGCCCGATCGCGACTGCCCGCGCTGTCCGCGGCTGGTCGAGTTCCGCACGAAGTGGCGGGCCGAGCGGCCGGACTGGCGCAACGCGCCGGTCCCCTCCTTCGGGCCGGCAGACGCCCGGCTGCTGATCGTCGGCCTCGCACCCGGCCTCCAGGGAGCCAACCGCACCGGCCGGCCGTTCACCGGCGACTATGCGGGGCACCTGCTCTACGCCACGCTGCGTGATTTCGGCTTCGCCCGCGGCACCTACGAGGAACGGCCGGACGACGGGCTGACGCTGGTCGATGCCCGCATCACCAATGCGGTGCGTTGCGTGCCCCCGGAGAACAAGCCGACCGGCGCCGAGATCGGCACCTGCCGGCCGTTCCTGGTCGCCACCATGGCGACCATGTTGCGCCTGGCCGCCGTCGTCACGCTGGGGCGGATCGCCCACGACAGCCTGATGACGACACTCGGCTGGAAGAAATCCGCCCACCCGTTCGGCCACGGCGCCGTCCATGCCGGCACCGGACCCGCCGGCACGCCGCTGACCGTCTTCGACAGCTATCACTGTTCGCGCTACAACACGAACACCGGGGTGCTGACCGAGGCGATGTTCCGGTCGGTGTTCGCGGCGGTGCGGCAGCACCTCGACGGCCGCTAGAGCATTGTCCGGCGAAGTGGACGCCGGTTCGCCGTCGAACATGCGATCACGCGAGAACTTGTAGAGCGGGGGCCGGTCCAGTTGGATCGGAGTCCGGTCTGAAGCGTCGTCGTCGCCCGACACGAACGAGAGTCATATCACCGGCAGCACTCTCGGACTGCATCCTCCGGCTGAAGGCCAGGCAGCACGACGAGTCGACGCCTCGTGCCCCGGACGCGGCACGTAGTGCCGCGAGCCGGGGCCCAGAGCCGCAAGCTCCGTGATCGCCGCCCCTGGGTCCCGGGTCTCCGGCGCGTCGCGCCTCCGCCCGGGACACGCGACCTCCGTCATGACCGGCACGAGGCCAGCACGACGAGTCGACATCAGCAGCCAGCGGCATCAGCCCTTCACGCTGGCGCGCAGCAGCCGACCCTTCTCACGGTTCCAATCGCGCTTCTTCTCGGTCTCGCGCTTGTCGTGCAGCTTCTTGCCGCGGGCCAGCGCCAGCTCGACCTTGGCGCGGCCGCGCTCGTTGAAATAGAGCTTGAGCGGCACGATGGTCATGCCCTCGCGATCCACCCCCTGAGCCAGCTTGGCGATCTGGCGGCGATGCAGCAGGAGCTTGCGGGGGCGCTTGGGGGCGTGATTGTTGAACGGGCCGGCCTGCGTGTATTCGGGGATGTTGGCGTTCACCAGCCAGATCTCCCCGCCCTTGGCGTCGGCATAGGATTCCGCAATTGTCGCACGGCCTTGGCGCAAGGACTTCACCTCCGACCCGAGCAGCGATATGCCGGCCTCGAGAGTGTCGCCGATCTCGTAGTTGAAGCGCGCCTTGCGATTGTCGGCGACGATCTTGCGGACGGGCTCTTTGGGTTTCTCGGCCATGGGCGGTCAGCTCTGGCGCGCCTTGAGGAGGTCCCGGATCTCGGTCAGCAGCTCCTCCTGGCGCGGCGGCGTCGGTGGCTTGGGCGACTCGTCGTGGCGCAGGCGATTCATCAGCTTGACCACCAGGAACAGCGCCCAGGCGACGATCGTGAAATTGATACAAAGTGTCAGGAAATTCCCCCAAGCCAATACCGCACCTTGCTTCTTCGCCTCTGCGAGCGTGTCCGCAGTGACCTTGGAGGAGAGCGGCAGGAAGTAGTTCGAGAAGTCGAGGCCGCCAGTCACGGCACCAATCAGCGGCATGAACACGTCGGCGACCAGAGACTGCACGATGTTGCCGAAAGCCGCCCCGATGACGACGCCGACCGCCAGATCGACGACGTTGCCGCGGACGGCGAACTTCTTGAACTCTTCGACGATGGGCATGGGCGGGGGTCCCGTGCGGTCGATGCCGGGCGCGGCGGCCCGCCGGCGACGACCGGCGCACCTCGCCCGCCTTGGCGGCAGCAGCTAGTTGATCAGCCCGGCATGCACCATGGCGTCGCGGACCGTCGCCTTGGTCTTCTCCGAGACCGGCACGAGCGGCAGCCGCACCGCCTCGGGGCAGCGGCCGAGCAGCGACAGCGCGTACTTGGCGGGCGACGGATTGGTCTCGATGAACAGCGCCTGGTGCAGCGGCAGCAGCTTGTCTTGGATGGCGAGTGCGGCCGCGTAGTCGCCCTTCAGGCAGGCGCTCTGGAACTGGGCGCACAGCCGCGGCGCCACGTTCGAGGTCACCGAGATGCAGCCGTGCCCGCCATGCGCCATGAAGCCCAGCGCGGTGCCGTCCTCGCCGGAGAGCTGGTTGAAGTCCGGCCCCATGGCGGCGCGCTGCTGGGAGACCCGCAGCACGTTGGCGGTGGCGTCCTTGACGCCGGCGATGTTCGGCAGCTCGAACAGCCGCGCCATGGTGTCGACCGACATGTCGATCACCGAGCGGGCCGGGATGTTGTAGATGATGATCGGGATCGAGACGGCGTCGTTGATCGCCTTGAAGTGCTGGTAGAGCCCTTCCTGGGTCGGCTTGTTGTAGTAGGGCGTGACGACCAGGACCCCGGCGGCGCCGGCCTGCTCGGCGTGGCGGGCGAGCCCGATCGCCTCGGTGGTGGAGTTGGAGCCCGCCCCGGCGATCACCGGCACCCGGCCCTTGGCCTGGTCGATGCACCACTCCACCACTCGGTGATGCTCCTCGTGCGACAAGGTGGGGCTCTCGCCGGTGGTGCCGACCGGGACGAGGCCGTTGGTGCCCTCGGCGATCTGCCAGTCCACCAGGCCGCGGAATGCCGCCTCGTCGAGGCCGCCGTTCTTGAACGGCGTCACCAGGGCCGTGAACGATCCTCGAAACGTGCTCTTGGCGGCCATGACTGCAACTCCCCCGGCGCCCGGCGGCGCGATGCGGCCGGCGAACACCCGGCGCAGATCCAATATGGTGTCCTTGATATCGGGTCGCAGCCGGCGAAGAAAGCCCGAACGCAGCCGCCCCGGGCCGCGGCGCCCCGCCCTCCTCGCCGGTGCCGCGATTGCGTCGAAACATGGCCACGTTCAGCCCCGATTAGGGACTTGTTAACGAGAGCGACCGGAAGGTCGTCGGGGCAGGTCTGAACAGACCGGGGGGACGGCCGTGGTCGCTGGCTATCGTGGATTCCGCCTGCCGGCATTCCGGCAGACCGTGTCGATCCTGGCACTCGTGGCGCTGCTCGGCACCGGCGCGCTCGGGGCTGCGGTTCCGGCTGCCCTCGCCGCCCCGCCCGAGAAGCCCGCCGCCAAACCGGCGGTGGATCCGAAGAGCGCCAAGGCTCCGACGAGCGCCAAGGCTCCGACGAGCGCCAAAACTCCGAACAGCGCCAAGCCGAGCGCCACCGACACGAAGGCAAGCGCCAGCAAGCCGGCGGCCTCGAAGGCCGCGGCCAAGCCCGATCCCAAGGGTACGGCGAAGGACACGGCGAAGAGCACGGCTAAGGGCGCCGCCAAGGACGCGAAGGCCGACGCCAAGGCGGCGGCATCCAAGTCGAGCGCGTCCAAGCCGTCGGCCTCCAAGCCGGCCGCCGCCAAATCCGCCCCGACCTCCACGGCCGGCCCGGCCCCCGGGCCGAGGCCGCTGGCCGTGCCGACCGCGGCCCGCTCCGCCTCGGCGGTGGCGTCCGTGCCGGCAGCGCTGCGCGACGGCGACGCCACGGCCTCGACCGGCGCCGGGGTGCCGAGCCTGGCGGCGGTCCCGCCGGTGACCACCGAACCGCTCGCCTACACGCCCTCGCGCGCCACCGGAGCGGCCGACCTGTCGGCCGTCAAGCAGGCCATCAATGCGGCACGCCGCGGCCGCACCTCCGAGGCGACCGCCTTGCAGGCCGGCATGAGCGATCCGCTGGCTAAGAAGCTCACCGAGTGGGCGGTGCTGCGGTCGAACGACAACGGCGTCGGCTTCGCCCGCTACGCCGCCTTCGTGGACGCCAACCCGACTTGGCCGAGCCTCGGCATGCTGCGCCGCCGCGCCGAGAACATGCTGTGGACCGAGAAGGCCGATCCGGCCACGGTGCGGGCCTTCTTCAACGGCAACCGACCGCTCGGCACCCGCGGCAAGCTCGCCTATGCGCGCGCCCTGCTGGCGGGCGGCGACCGCGCCAACGCCCAGGCGCTGGTGCGCGAGGTGTGGCGGGAGGATTCGTTCGGCCGCGATCTCGAGGACGAGATCCAGGAGACCTTCCCGGGCCTGATCACCCGCGCCGACGACAAGGCGCGGATGGACCGGCGGCTCTACGAGGAGGACGACTTCGAAGTCGCCATGCGGGCGGCCCAGCGGCTCGGCGGCGCGGAGCCGGCGATCGCCAAGGCCCGCAAGGCGGTCAGCGACAAGGCCGCCAACGCCAAGGCGCAGCTCGACGCGCTGGGCGCCCGCAACGACGCCGGCCTCGCCTTCAGCCGCATCCAGTGGCTGCGCCGCAACGACCAATACGAGGAAGCCGCCCGGCTGATGCTGGCGGTGCCGCGCGACATCGGCGACGGCCACGACACCGACGAGTGGTGGATCGAGCGGCGGCTGCTCGCCCGCAAGCTGATCGAGCTGAACGAGCCGAAGTCGGCCTATCTGGTGGTGCGCAACGCCGCGCCGCCCGAGAAGGAGAACTATCAGGTCGAGCACGAGTTCATGGCCGGCTGGATCGCGCTCCGCTTCCTCAACGATCCGGCGACCGCCAGCCGCCACTTCGCCCGCATCGCGGCGACCGGCGTGAAGAACCCGATCTCGCTGTCGCGCGCCGGCTACTGGCTCGGCCGCAGCGCCGAGGCGGCGGGACGCCGCCAGGAGGCGCGCGCCCACTACGAGCAGGCGGCCCGCTACAGCACCGCCTATTACGGCCAGCTCGCCCGCGGCCGGCTGGGGCTCGGCGAGATCGCGCTCAAGTCGCCGCCGGCGCTCTCGGCCGACAAGCGCGCCGCCCTCGCCCGGCTCGAGGTGGTGCGCGCCGTCGAAATTCTCTACGCCATCGACGAGCGTGATCTGGTGATCCCGTTCGTGGCCGACCTCGCCGACCGCACCACCGACGTGGCGGCGCTGACCGTGCTGGCCGAGCTCTGCGCCAAGCACGACGATGCGCGCGCCGTGCTGCTGATCGGCAAGACGGCGCTCGGCAACGGCCTGCCGCTCGACCACGCCGCCTTCCCGACCATCGGGCTGCCGCGCTATTCGTCGATCGGTCCCGAGGTGGAGGCCGCCGTGGTCTACGCCATCGCGCGCCAGGAGAGCGCCTTCAATCCGAAGACCGTGTCGACCGCCAATGCGCTCGGCCTGATGCAGGTGACGCCCGCGGCCGGCCGCTACATCGCCAAGAAGCACGGCGTGACGTTCGACCAGAAGCGGCTGCTCCACGACAAGGTCTACAACATGCAGATGGGCGCCGCCGAGCTGGGCGGCAACATCGAGGCGTACAACGGCTCCTACATCCTCGCCTTCGCGGCCTACAATGCGGGGCGTGGCCGGGTGAAGGAGTGGATCGAGCGGTTCGGCGATCCGCGCGATCCGCAGGTCGACGCGGTCGACTGGGTGGAGCGCATCCCGTTCTCGGAGACGCGCAACTACGTCCAGCGCATCATGGAGAACGTGCAGGCCTACCGGGTGCGTTTCGGCGGCGGCACCAAGCTGCTGATCGAGGCGGATCTGCGCCGCGGCGCCCAGGTGAACTGAGAGACCGTAGCGGAAGGCCGCGCCCGCCGCCGCGCCACCGACCTCAATCGGTTGCCGCCGGCCGCCGTGTCGCGCCGCCGCGCTTCGCCGGCCGACGGCCGCGGGCAGCGGCCACCAGAGCGACGGCGGCCTCCCCGGCCGTCTCGGTGTAGCTCGGATCGCGGTGCATCAGGCCGACCGCGAACGCGCCGTCCATCAGCAGCACGATCTGGCGGGCGAGCGTCGCGGCCGGCTCGGGCGCGATCCCGTCCGCCACGACGCTGTCGCACAGCCAGGCCTCCACCTTCTTCTTGTGGGCGCTGC
The DNA here is from genome assembly GCA_009720755.1 of Rhodoplanes serenus. GTDB lineage: Bacteria > Pseudomonadota > Alphaproteobacteria > Rhizobiales > Xanthobacteraceae > Rhodoplanes > Rhodoplanes serenus. Next base: position 220,338 of record WNKV01000010.1, on the reverse strand, counting down.
CGATCCGGATCGCCGGATGGCCCGGCATCGCGGCCAGCTCGGCCGCGGTGCGCAGGAAGCCGCATCCCCGCCATCGCGGATGCCGCGCCGCGCGCGCCAGGTTGGCGAACAGACCGCGCACCTTGTCGGGCAGGTCGCCGGGCGTCTCCTCGAACCAGCGGCGGAACAGCGCGAGATTCGGCTGGTCGCGCTCCGCCAGATAGGCCGCGACAAGATCGTCCTTGCTGCGGAAATGATAGTACAGGGTGCGCTTGGTGACCCCGGCCCGGGCCGCCACGGCCTCGAGGTTCACGGCCCTGATCCCCTCGGCATAGAACAGCTTGGCAGCGGCGGTGAGGATGCGGTCGATGGTCGGCTCGGCGGCGCGCGGCATCCGGAAAGTATACTCACCAGTGAATATACAACAAGGGGCCGGGCACCCTACCCTCGCGGTCCTGAGCAACAGGCAGAACGCGAGGAGATCCCCGATGCACACCCCCCGCCAGCCGCCCGCCGTCGCCCCGGTGCTCGTCAGCCTCGACGACGGCATCGCGCGTCTCACCCTCAACCGCCCCGACAAGCTGAACGCGCTGAACTACGCCACCATCGACGCCCTGATGGCGCGTCTCGACGCCATCGAGACCGATCCGGCGGTGCGCGCCGTGGTGCTCACCGGGGCGGGCGACCGCGCCTTCTCGGCCGGTGGCGACATTCGCGAGTTCTCCGGAAGCGTGGCGCGCGGCGTGGCGGCCGCCACCCAGGAGTTCGTGCGCCGCGGCCAGGCGATGACGGCCCGCATCGAGGCGTTCCCCAAGCCGATCATCGTCGCCGTCAACGGGCTGGCATTCGGGGGCGGCTGCGAGATCACCGAGGCGGCGCATCTCGCCATCGCCAGCGAGCGGGCGCTGTTCGCCAAGCCGGAGATCAGGCTCGGAATGCCGCCGACCTTCGGTGGCACGCAGCGGCTGTCGCGGCTCGCCGGCCGCAAGCGCGCCTTGGCGCTGCTCCTCACCGGCGAGCGGTTCTCGCCGGCGCAGGCGCTGGAGATGGGGCTGGTCAACGCCGTGGTGCCGCACGACGAGCTGATTCCGGCGGCCAGCGACCTCGCCCGACGGATCGTCCGACACGCGCCGCTCGCCGTCACCGCCGTCATCACGGCGGTGACACGCGGCCTCAACATGGGGATCGCCGAAGGACTTCAAGTGGAGAGCGAGCAGTTCGCCCGCATGGTGCCGACCGCCGACCTGGCCGAAGGGCTCGCAGCCTGGATCGACGGCCGGGAGCCGCTTTATCAGGGACGTTGACAGTACGCCGCCGTCGAAACCAACGAGGCGGCGCACCTCTCCGGTCCGCCGCCTCGTTGTCGAGAGGGATTGCGATCGGCTTCGATCGGGATGAGCGGTCACCGCGCGATGGCGACCGGCGAGTGATCGAGCCGGGCGGGCGAGCGCCGCGCCCGCCGGCTCTCACGCGGGGGCGAGCGACGCCACCATGGCGCAGACGTCGCGCGGCGCATAAGGCTTCGGGACGAAGGTGGAGCCGGGAACCGGATCGGGCACGCCCCGCAGGGTGCCGGACGCATACAGCACGGCGAGCTCGGGCCGCATCTCACGCGCCCGATGGGCGAGCGCGTTGCCGTCGACCTCGCCCTCGATGTTGATGTCGGTGAACAGCACGTCCACCGGCGTGCCGTCCGCCAGGACCTGCAAGGCGTCGCCCGCATTGGTGGCGGTGTAGACTTCGAATCCGTGCTCCACCATGGCGTCCTCGATCATCATCGAGATGAGGATCTCGTCCTCGACGAGAAGCACGCGGGGCGGACGACTTCGGTGACAACCCGTACTCATGGTCGGACTCCTGCCCCTGTTGTCGCGTGGCGCCGAGACATCTCGACGAATTGATTCAAATTGTGGGAAAAGGCTACATATCGGCCGGTTACCGAGACGTTAATGACCAATCGCGCTGATCTTCACGAACCAGTGAAGACACGACAAACGGGTATCTCATAACCGGCGACGCTGACATCGGCGACACTGACGTCAGCGATATCGATACCGGCGACACTGACACCGGCGACACACGGACACGGCGCAGAACGAACATCCCATGGCTCGTCGCGATTCCGCCTCGGTCGAGATCACGCCCGAGGTGCTGCTCAAAGCGTATGCGTGCGGCATCTTCCCGATGGCCGAGAGCGCCGACGATCCCGCGCTGTACTGGATCGAGCCGGAGCAGCGCGGCGTCATCCCGCTCGACGGCCTGCGGATCTCGTCGCGGCTCGCCCGCACGGTGCGCTCGGACCGCTTCCACGTCGTCGCCGACCGCGACTTCGAGGCGGTGATCGACGGCTGCGCCGAGCCGGCCCCGGGCCGCATGCGGACCTGGATCAACGCCCGCATTCGCCGGCTCTATGGCCGGCTGTTCGAGGTCGGCCGCGCCCACACGGTGGAGGTCTACGACGGCGACGCGCTGGTCGGCGGCCTCTACGGCGTCAGCCTCGGCTGCGCGTTCTTCGGCGAGAGCATGTTCCACCGCGAGCGCGACGCCTCGAAGGTGGCGCTGGTGCATCTCGTGGCCCGGCTGCGGGCGGGCGGCTACCGGCTGCTCGACACCCAGTTCGTCACCGAGCATCTGCGCCGCTTCGGCGCCGTCGAAGTATCTCGCCGCAACTATCAGAAGCTGCTCGCCAACGCCCTGATCGGCGAGGCCGACTTCCACGCCCTGCCGGTGGCCGAGCCGATTCCCGGCGCGCGCGCGCTGGCGCTGGCCTGTCCGGCGGCGCCGATCGGCTCCGGCGACTGATCGACGTCGCGTGAGGCCGGGTGGCGCTATTGCGGCCGCGGCAGGGCCGGCACCGCCTGGGCGGGCGGCGGACGGGGTTGCCGCTGCTGCTGCGAGGGCTGGCGCTGGCGCTGAGGGGGTGCGGCGGCGGGCTGCTGGGCCGCCGCCGCGGGCGGCGGCACCTCGGCGACGGTGGCGGCACCTTTGCAGTCGGACAGCCACACGTCGTAGATCGAGTGCTCCACGCCGTGCAGGCCGGGGCTCGCCGCGAACATCCAGCCGCGGAACAGCTTCTTCATCTCGCCCTGGAGCGTCACCTCGTCGACCTCGACGAAGCCCGTGGTGTTGGGCGCCTCGGTGGGCGGCCGCGTGTAGCAGGCGCGTGGCCGCACCTGGAGGGCGCCGTACTGCACCGTCTCGTTGATCGCCACCTCGAACTTGGTGATGCGGCCGGTGATCTTGTCGAGGCCCGAGAACACCGCGGTCGGATTGGGGACCTTCTGGGTCGGGACCTCGGTGACGACCTCCTCGGGTAGCGACGGCGCCGGCCCGGAGGGAGCGGGTGTACCGGCCGGCGGACGCCCCGGCGGGGTGCCGGGCGGCGGCACAGCCGCGGTGCCGGGCGGTGGCGGCAGTGGGCCAGCAGGCGACCCGGGCGGCGCCAGCGGTCGCGATTCGAAGCCGCCGAGCCCCGCTCCGGGCCGGCCGCGGGGCGGCGGCGAGACGGCACCCGGCTCGGGCGGCAGCGGATCGTCGTCGGGGAGCGGTGGCAGCGGTTGGAGCGAGCCCGGCGGCGGCAGCGGCTGGCCGCGCGGCACGGCGCCGGGCGGGCGCGGCGGCGGCTCGCCGAAGATGCCGCCGAGCTGGGCGGCCGCCGGTGCGGCGGTGAGCACGCCGGCGAGCAGCACCACGGCGGCCCCTACTCGGCCGGCCGCGGTCACGCGCAGCGCGAGGCGCGACCGCGCGAGGCACGACGGCGCGAGTCGGGACCGTGCCAATCGGAACGGCGCGGGGCTCATCGGCGCGGATCGGGACATGGGCGGCTCGGCGGCGGCTCGACGAGGAGCGTGGGCGGAACGCACGGTGGCGACCGCGCCGGCGCACTTAACACGCGGATTGCGGCACCGAAAGGGAAACACGGGACGACGGCCCTGTCGCGCCCGATCACGCCTCATCGAAGGAGTGGTGGCCCGGCCGTCAGCGGCCCGGCGTCCACGCCTTGTAGTCGCCGGTGGCGGCGGGGCGGCGATTCTGCGCCAGCGTTGAGCCCGGCGGCCGGTAGGCGCCCGGCGTGCCGGTGAGATTCGGCCGATGCGGCTTCCACCATTCGCGCGGCGTCACCGCCTGGCGAGGCGGCGGCTCGTCGACGATCTGGTGAATCCAGGCGTGCCACTCGGGCGGGATGCGCGATGCCTCGGCCTCGCCGTTGTAGATCACCCAGCGCCGGTTGAAGCCGAGCGCCGGGCTGATGCGGCCGCCCTTCTCCCGATAGTAGCGATTGCCGAACTCGTCCTCGCCCACCAGCTCGCCATGCCGGGCCGTCCACACCTGGGTGCCGAAGGTCTGGCCGTTCCACCACGTGAAGAAGCGGGTCAGGAAGGTCTTGAGATCCATCGGTCCACCTGCGCGTCCGGGCTGCGGGCGTTCATGCCACCCGCCCGGCACGATGTCCAGCCGCGCGGCCGCCATGCCGGCCGGCCCGCCTCCTCGGCGGCCGCGCCGGCGGCGAGTCGCGAGTCGAAAAACCCGTCTCGGCTGCCCTCGGCCCTGCCGCACCCGCGGCTCGCGAGTTGCACCGTCTCCCGATACCGCTCACCGCCTTCACCTCACCGAGAGTTCACAGCCGATTCTCGGGCCGCGTGACGGTCATGCGACACCGGTTGCGGTACCCCGACCCGGGCGGGGCCGCGACCCGGAACCGGGGCTTTACAGAATCCAGACCGGATTCCAGCGGGTTGCCGAAGCGTGAAGACAATCCCCACAATTCTCCCCATTGCCCACCACATTTAGGGGATGATTCAGATCTCGGCGCTACAGCTTGACTGCCTCGCCGGAGTCGGCCTAGCGTCCTGTCCCTGCGGCGCGGCTGGTATCACGTCCTCGCCGGACGATCCCTGAGGCTTGCGACAGTCCTTCACCGGGGCCAAATGGCTCTTGTGGATGCCCTCTGTCGTGCGCGCGCTTCCCCGCGTGCGCTGCCCCGTCGGACCGTCCGGACGGCGTGCCCGCCGAAGCGTGAGCAACGAGTAACGTCAGCGACGAAGGACGCACAACGAGACCGGGACCGCGCCGCGGATCACCGGCTGTTCGAGTGACGGCGTCAGACGGAATGACGGGAGCCGAGGCGTGGTGCGGGCGCGACGTCGTGCCTGCGAGCAGCGGCAATGTCGGCACGACGTCCGCACGGACGGCGGCCGGAGCAAGGCGAGAGGCTGAAGATGCGGATCGAGCGGCGCTACACCAAAGACGGCCAGTCCCCCTATGCGGACATCGCGTTCCGCACCACCACCAGCGAGATCCGCAACCCGGACGGCTCGGTGGTGTTCCGTGCCGACGCGGTCGAGGTGCCGGCGGCGTGGTCGCAGGTCGCCTCCGACGTGCTCGCCCAGAAGTACTTCCGCAAGGCGGGCATCGCGGCGCACCTGAAGAAGGTCGAGGAGGAGACGGTTCCGTCCTGGCTGTGGCGCTCGGCGCCCGACGAGGCGGCGCTCGCCGCCCTGCCCGAGAAGGAGCGCTTCGGCGGCGAGACCTCGGCCCGCCAGGTGTTCGACCGGCTCGCCGGCACCTGGACCTACTGGGGCTGGAAGGGTGGCTATTTCGACGGCGAGGCCGATGCGCACGCCTTCTTCGACGAGCTGCGCTACATGCTGGCCACGCAGATGGTGGCGCCGAACTCGCCGCAGTGGTTCAACACCGGCCTGCACTGGGCCTACGGCATCGACGGCCCGAGCCAGGGCCACTACTACGTCGACTTCAAGACCGGCAAGGTGCACCGCTCCAAGTCGGCCTACGAGCATCCGCAGCCGCACGCCTGCTTCATCCAGTCGATCCAGGACGACCTCGTCAACGAGGGCGGCATCATGGATCTGTGGGTGCGCGAGGCGCGGCTGTTCAAGTACGGCTCCGGCACCGGCACCAACTTCTCCCGCCTGCGCGGCGAGGGCGAGCGGCTGTCGGGCGGCGGCAAGTCGTCCGGCCTGATGAGCTTCCTCAAGATCGGTGACCGCGCCGCCGGCGCCATCAAGTCGGGCGGCACCACGCGCCGCGCCGCCAAGATGGTGATCGTCGACGTCGACCATCCCGACATCGAGACCTACATCGACTGGAAGGTGGTCGAGGAGGAGAAGGTGGCGAGCCTCGTCACCGGCTCGCGCATCGCCCAGCGCCATCTGCGCGCCGTGATGAAGGCGTGCGTGAACTGCCAGGGCTCCGGCGACGACTGCTTCACGCCCGAGAAGAACCCGGTGCTCAAGCGCGAGATCAAGGCGGCGCGCAAGAACCATGTGCCCGACAACATGATCAAGCGGGTGATCCAGCTCGCGCGCCAGGGCTACAAGGATATCGACTTCCCGGTCTTCGACACCGATTGGGACTCGGAAGCCTATCTCACCGTCGCGGGCCAGAACTCCAACAACACCGTGCGGGTGACCGACGAGTTCCTGAAGGCCGTCGAGGCGGATCGCGACTGGGACCTGACCTGGCGCACCAAGCCCGGCAAGGTGGCCAAGACCGTCAAGGCCGGCGCCCTGTGGGAGAAGATCGCCAGCGCCGCCTGGGCGTCGGCCGATCCCGGCCTCCAGTTCCACACCAGCATCAACGACTGGCACACCTGCCCGGCCTCGGGGCCGATCCGCGCCTCGAACCCGTGCTCGGAGTACATGTTCCTCGACGACACGGCGTGCAATCTCGCCTCGCTGAACCTGCTGACGTTCCGCCAGAAGGGCGAGGCCGGCGACCCCCTCGCCTTCGACGTCGACGGCTACGAGCACACCGTGCGGCTGTGGACCATCGTGCTCGAGATCTCGGTGCTGATGGCGCAGTTCCCGTCCAAGGAGATCGCCCAGCTCTCCTACGAGTACCGCACCCTGGGGCTCGGCTACGCCAATCTCGGCGGCCTGCTGATGTCGTCCGGCATCCCGTATGATTCCGACGCCGGCCGCGCCCTGTGCGGCGCCCTCTCGGCCATCATGACCGGCGTCGCCTACGCCACCTCGGCCGAGATGGCGGCGCTGCTCGGCACCTTCCCGGGCTACAAGAAGAACCGCGACCACATGCTGCGGGTGATGCGCAACCATCGCCGCGCCGCGCACGGCGAGAAGGGCGGCTACGAGAAGCTCGCCACCCTGCCGATGCGGCTCGACCACGCCGCCTGCCCGGACCCGCGCCTCGTCGACCACGCCCAGGCGGCGTGGGACAAGGCGCTGACGCTCGGCACCGAGCACGGCTATCGCAACGCCCAGGCCACCGTGATCGCCCCGACCGGCACCATCGGCCTGGTGATGGACTGCGACACCACCGGCATCGAGCCGGATTTCGCCCTGGTGAAGTTCAAGAAGCTGGCCGGCGGCGGCTATTTCAAGATCATCAACCGCGCCGTGCCGGAGGCCCTGCGGGCGCTCGGCTACAACGCCCAGCAGATCGCCGACATCGAGGCTTACGCGGTCGGCCGCGGGACGCTCGCCGAGGCCCCCGGCATCAATCACAAGGCGCTCGAGGCCAAGGGCTTCACGCCGGAGGTGATCGCCAAGGTCGAGAAGGCGCTGCCGACCGCCTTCGACATCAAGTTCGCCTTCAACAAGTGGACGCTCGGCGAGGCGTTCTGCACCGAGACGCTCGGCCTCGCGGCCGAGGATCTGGCCCGGCCGTCGTTCGACATGCTGGGCTCGCTCGGCTTCACCAAGCGCGAGATCGAGGCCGCCAACGTGTTCGTCTGCGGCGCCATGACGGTGGAAGGCGCCCCGCATCTCAAGCCCGAGCACTACCCGGTGTTCGACTGCGCCAATGCGTGCGGCCGCAACGGCAAGCGCTTCCTCTCGGTGGAGAGCCACATCCGCATGATGGCGGCAGCGCAGCCGTTCATCTCGGGGGCGATCTCCAAGACCATCAACATGCCCAACGAGGCGACCGTCGAGGACTGCAAGGCCGCCTACATGCTGTCGTGGAAGCTCGGGCTGAAGGCCAACGCGCTCTACCGCGACGGCTCCAAGCTGTCGCAGCCGCTGTCCGCCCAGCTGGTCGCCGACGAGGACGACGACGAGGACGACATCGACACCTTCATCGAGAAGCCGATGGCGGCGCGCGCCGCGGCGCTGTCGGAGAAGATCGTCGAGAAGGTGGTGGAGCGCATCGTGGTGATGCGCGAGCGCGAGAAGATGCCGGACCGCCGCAAGGGCTACACCCAGAAGGCGGTGGTGGGCGGCCACAAGGTCTATCTGCGCACCGGCGAGTACGACGACGGCCGGCTCGGCGAGATCTTCATCGACATGCACAAGGAGGGCGCGGCGCTGCGCTCGCTCCTCAACAACTTCGCCATCGCGGTGTCGCTCGGCCTGCAATACGGCGTGCCGCTGGAGGAGTATGTCGACGCCTTCACGTTCACCCGCTTCGAGCCGTCCGGCCCGGTGCAGGGCAACGACACCATCAAGTACGCCACCTCGATCCTCGACTACGTGTTCCGCGAGCTCGCGGTGTCGTACCTGTCGCGCTTCGACCTCGCCCATGTCGACCCGTCGGCGGCGGGCGGCTTCGATGCGCTCGGCAAGGGCGTCGCCGAGGGCAAGGTGCCGGAGGGCTCGCCGGCCTCGCGCTACGTCTCCAAGGGGCTGACGCGCTCGCGCACCGACAAGCTGGTGGTGATGGCGGGCGGCCACGCGCCGGCCGGCGGCGGGCACTCCTCGTCGGGAGGGCACGGCGTCCAGGCTCCCTCCCCCCTTACGGGTGATGGTCGGGGTGGAGGATCCCACGCCGACAACCGCGCCGCCGCGGCGCCGCCGACCGCTCATGGCGGCGCCCACGCCGGGGGCGCCCCCTCGAATGTGGCGCCCTTCGCCCGCGCCGGCGGCGCCGCCGCGGTGGCGCTGAAGGCGGAGCCGGCCTCGCGCCTCGACGACTTGGCATGGTCGGAGGCCGCCCCCGCGGCGCGCGCCGACGCTAAGGCCCACGCGGCCGACTCCCGGGCCTTCGCGGCGGAGAAGCGCGCCGAGGCCAAGGCCAAGGGCTACGAGGGCGACCCCTGCGGCGAGTGCGGCAACTTCACGCTGGTCCGCAACGGCACCTGCATGAAGTGCGACACGTGTGGGAGCACCACGGGGTGCTCGTGATCTGAGGAAAAGGTTGTGGGCGGCGCACTGCGCCGCCCTTGACTTGCATGGAACATATGATGAACTAGCTTACATTGATTTGCTTTCAAAGGCACCTTTTATGAAAGTTCGCAGAGCATTGCTCGTTCCTGCTGCGGAAGCATATCGAGCGGCTTTGGGTCAGCCGTTCGTCCCCAAAAACCACATCCGCATGCTTGAAGCACATGCCAAGGCTGCGGATCGCGTTATTTCGGCCAGCGAACTAGCCGCTGCCGCAGGATACTCGAGGCACGGTTCTGCAAATCTACAGTATGGACGCCTTGCTCATAAAATTGCGGATTTTCTGAAGATCCAACCTGATACCTATTCTAAGGGTCCACTCTGGACAACTGCTATTGCCGAGGGATGGGAGGAGCCATCCAATGGCGTTTGGTACTGGCGCCTATATCCCGAGGTCGCCGCTGCCCTAAGTTAATTAATGAGCAAGCGTAGCCCGGCTTCTTCGTAGCCTGGATTGAGCGAAGCGAAATCCGGGGTGCGTTTGCTCCGGCATCGGCCGTGCCTTTCGCTCGCCCCGACGGAGCGCCCGCGACATCCGGGGCATTCTTGTTCTGGCGACCGCTGCGTCCCGGGTTTCGCTGCGCTCATCCCGGGCTACGGGGGGACGGCGCGCCGCCGCGGGCGCCGCCCCTCCCCATCCTGCGGGGCCGAAGACCCGCGCGTCCATTGTCTTCGGGAGATGGATGGCCGGGTCACGGCCTGCGGCCGGCCCGGCCATGACGAGGCTGGGCGAACGAGCGGGTCTCTTCGTCGCCCGGATGGCGTGCCCGCGACCTCCAGGGCTGTCTCGCTGCGACCACTGTCGGACCCAGGTTTCGCTGCGCACGACCCGGGGCGACGAGGCTCCGCTGCCGCGGCGCAGGCCTTGTGTCCCGGGCGCGGCGCAGGGCGCCGCGAACCGGGACCCAGGGGCGATCAGGCGCGGCAGCCGAAAAACCCATTTGCCGTACGGACCGTCGTGTCGCCCTGGGCCCCGGCTCTGCGGCGCGTCAGGCCGGCGGCCTGCCGCGCCTTGTCCGGGGCACGAGGCCGGTCGTCCGGGGTACGAGGCCGCACCGGACCGTCGCCGTAAGGCGCGCTATGAACCCGCCTTGTAGGCGAGCCACTCCGCGCGCAGGCAGATGGCGCACGGGCGGTAGCCGGCCGCCACCGCGGTGGCGGCGTCGGCGAAGAACACGCGGTTCTTCACATAGTGGCCCTTGGCGATCCAGCGCAGCGCGCTCGGGCAGTCGAGCCGGCCGTAAATCCTCAGGCGCCGGTTGCCGCCGAGCGCGCCCGGGAGCGCGCTCTCGTAGAGGCGGCGGTCGGCGCCCATCAGGCGCCAGGTGCGGGCCATGACGACCTCCGACCGACGCCGCACCCGGCGCCCCTGGCGGACCGGCGCCGCCGGCCCGCCCGGAGGGGCGCAGCGCCCTACCCCTTCACGTCCAGAAGCTCCACCTCGAACATCAGGGTGGCGTTCGGCGGGATGACGCCGCCGGCGCCGCGCGCCCCATAGCCGAGCTCCGGCGGGATCACCAGGGTGCGCTTGCCGCCGACCTTCATGGTGGCGACGCCCTCGTCCCAGCCCTTGATCACCCGGCCCATGCCGAGCGGAAACTCGAACGGGCGGCCGCGATCGACCGAGGAGTCGAATTTCTTGCCCTTGGTGCCGTTCTCGTAGAGCCAGCCGGTGTAGTGCATCACGCAGGTCTGGCCCTGGCGCGGCGTCGCGCCGGTGCCGACCGTGATGTCCGTGATGATGAGGCCCGACGGGGTGGTCATGGGGGCGCGGCTCTGTGCGGTTGCGGGGCGGGTGCCGCCGGCCAGAAGGGCCGAGGCGGCGGCGACGGTGAGGATCGACAGGGCCTGTCGGCGTGTCTCGATCGGCATGCGGTCTCCTGCTCGGGCGGGTCCGCCGCACGCCGGCAGACCCGGGACGGCCCTCCCGCCGAGCCCCTGCGGAGGCCCGGCCGGCGACGGCCGCGCCCCACTGACCACACGCCGCCGCCGAGGTCCAGCGGCTGGTGGCCCCGCGATCGACCGGAAACCCGATCCCGCCCCGCGCGTTGTCGGAGGCACGCGCCGGATGACAACCGGCCGCAACAGGGACGATGGACGCAGCCATTTTGCCGGTTTCTCGCTGCGACACCAACGCATCGGTACGCGTCGGCGTCTGACCTGTTTCCGGCGCGTGCGCTCTCGTTTCCGGCGCGTGCGCGGTCGGGCTCCCGCCGGCCTGCGCCCCCTGCGCCCGGCTCCGCCCGCTCGGCAAACACATCTCCTCGGGATTGTCGGGCGGCCCGCTCCTCGATCGTCCTCGGCGATGACGGTTCCGCTCGGGAGCCAGGCCGCAGAGGAGACGCGCCCCATGAAGGTGACCCAGACACTCTGGTTCGAGAAGGACGTCGAGGCCGCCGTGCGCTTCTACACCGGGCTCGTGCCGGGTTCGTCGATCCAATCGGTCTCGACCCTGCCGGCCGACTCCCCCAGCGGGCCGGCCGGCAGCGTCAAGCTGGTCGCCTTCACGCTCGGCGACCAGCGCTACCTGGCGTTCGAGGCCGGGCGGCTGGACCCGTTCAATCACAGCTTCTCCATCATGGTGGAATGCGACACCCAGGCCGAGATCGACCGCCTGTGGGCTGCGCTCGCCGAGGGCGGCACCATCGAGCACTGCGGCTGGCTGCGCGACCGCTGGGGCCTCGCCTGGCAGATCGCGCCGAGGCGGCTCGGCGAGCTGATCAACAACGCGGACCGAGGCAAGGCCAAGCGTGTCGCCGAGGCCATGCTGACCATGGTGAAGCTCGACGTCGCGGCGCTCGAGGCCGCGGCGCGGGGCTGATCGCGCGGCGCTCCGCGGCCGGACCCGGGAGGCGAGCCGATGCCCCAGGTCTCGTCCTCGGCGATCGCTCGCGTCCGCTACGATAATCAGCGGCGCGAGCTCACCCTGGTGTTCCGGTCCGGCCGCGTCTACGTCTACGCCGACGTGCCGGAGGAGACCTATGCGGCGCTGCTGGCCGCCGACTCCAAGGGCGCCTTCTTCAACGCCGCGATCCGCGACATTTTTCCGACCCGGCGCCAGCGGTGAGAACCGCGGCCGGGCGCGGTTCGTGCCCCATCACAGGAACCGATGGCCGCCCGCGGCGGCGTCGGGGCACGGCTCGCGCTCCACCTGCAGCGTGACGTGGCCGATGCCGAAGCGCTCGTGCAGCATCTCGCGCGTCGCGGCGATCAAGGCATCCTGGTCGTCGCGGCGCGTCGGCGCCAGCACATGGGCGGTGAGACAGATGCGTCCGCCGGTGAGCGCCCAGACATGCAGATCGTGGACATCCTCGATGCCGGGCTCGGCCGCGATGGCGTCGCGCACCGCGACGAGGTCGATGCCGTCCGGCACGCCTTCGAGCAGGATGTTGACGGCGCCGCGCAGCAGCATCGCGGTGCGCGGCACCACCCACAGGCCGATCAGAACCGCCACGATGGTGTCGATCACGGTCCAGCCGGTGAGCCGGATCAGCACTGCCGCCACGATGACTCCGATGGAGCCGAGGAGATCGCTCCACACCTCCAGATAGGCGCCTTTCAGATTCAGGCTCTCGTCCTTGCCGCCGGCCAGCACCCGCATGGAGAACAGGTTCACGCCGAGGCCCATCACCGCGATCACCAGCATGCCGATGGACTGGATCTCGGGCGGCTCCGAAAGGCGACGCCACGCCTCGTAGAGAATGTAGACGGCGACGCCGATCAGCAGCAGCGCATTGGCGGCCGCCGCCAGGATCTCCAGCCGCTCGTACCCGAAGGTGCGCCGCGCATCGGGCGGCCGGCGACCGAGCCTGATCGCCGCGATCGCAAGCCCGATGCCGAACACGTCGGTGGCCATGTGGCCCGCATCGGAGATCAGGGCGAGGCTGCCGAACACCACGCCGCCGATGATCTCGGCCAGCATGAAGGCGGTGGTGGGAGCAAGCGCCGTCCACAGCGCCCGTTCGTTGCGCAGCGTGGCGGGCGACAGATGGGCATGCGAATGATCGTGCGTCACGGGTCCTCCCCGGCTGGACCTTGTCGTCACGGCGCTGCGGGCGAATTGCGATGCGCGGACGGCGCGACGTGAACGTCCGCAGCCGCAATCTGTTTCGCGGCATCGCAGCATGATGGCAATGCGGTGCGCCGTGTTGATGCTTCGCTCACCATCCCGGTCATTAGCCCGGATCGATCGTCGGCGGTAACCCTCGATTCAGGCCGTCCCGACCATGATACCGATCGTGGACAGACGAGCCGGCCGAACCGGCGCCCCTCTCGGGCTCCCGCGGACGCGCATCTCCGGCTCTCGTCGGTCCAGCCGCGACGCGGCGGAACCGTCCGGACGCCCGCGTGCCACCTGCTGATTTCCCGGACGCCGATCTGGAGCATCCCATGTCCCTGCGCATTGCCTTCGCGATCTCGGTCACCGCCGCAACCCTGCTGGTGCTGGCCGCCGTGCCGTATCCGGGTGATCTCGGTGATGGTGTCGCGACCAGCCCGGCCGTTCCGGCACCGCACGCCACCAATGTCCGCCTCAACAAGACCAGTGCCTGCACCCAGGTGGTGCCCTGCTCGCAGATGTGAGCCGTCGAGGCTCCGGCATGTCGGCTGGTGCGCGCGCAGGCTCCCGCCGCGCCGGCCGATGTGCCTTCGGCGTCGCCATCGGGCGGCGCGCCGCGTTTCAGCGCACCCTTCGATACCATCGTGCCGACCGCCGCGGTCCGGCGCGTTGCCGGGCGTTCTTCCCGTTGTAGACTTGGCCTGCGGACCACAACAGACCAAGTCCGCACACCAGGTGGAGGAGCGCCATGACGGACACCAGCCGACGCAGCATCATCGGAGGCATCGCCCTGTCGGGCGCGGCGCTGTCGGGCGCCATGACGACGCGCGCCGGCGCGGCGCCGCAGACGCTCGGCTTCGGGGCGTTCAAGAAGGACACCGACTTCGCGTGCGTCTACCACTGCGACTTCGGCGACGCCGGACGCTTCGGGCAGATGCTCGGCAACATCAACAACCACCTGTCGGTGTACGACTTCGATCCGATGCGGATGAAGATCGTGATGGTGGCGCACGGGCCGGGGCTGAAGTTCTTTCTCGCCGATCTCGCCGGCACGCCATGGGCGGACGAGACCATCGATCCCGACCTCTACACGCGCGCGATCGGCCTCTCCAAGTACGGGGTCGAGGCCTATCTGTGCCAGATCACCTTCAAGCGTTTGAACATCGACGTCGCCAAGGCGCGCAGCGACTCGTTCCTCAAGCTGGTGCCGTCGGGTGTCGCCACCGTGGCCGAGCTTCAGAGCCTCGGCTACAGCTATCTCAAGGTGGCGTGATCGCGCCCGACGGATCGCGCCCACCATGATGCTGGAGCCGTGCGGGCCGGCTCCCCATCGGCGGAGACGGCAGCCGGGGGCACCCTACTCCTCCGGCTCCGTGGCGAAGAACAGCGGATAGCCCTTGGCCTTGCCGAGATCGGTGGCCTCGGTGGCCTTGGTCTCGGCAATGTCGCGGGCGAACACGCCGACCACGCAGGCGCTCTTGCGGTGCGCCGTCATCATCACCGCATAGGCTTGGTCCTCGCGCATGCGGAACACGGCCTTCAGAACCGCCACGACGAACTCGCGTGGCGTGTAGTCGTCGTTGAGCAGAATGACCTTGTAGAGCGGCGGGCGCTGGAGCCGGGGACGCAACGCGACGCGCGGCCTCAGCGAAGGCTGGCTCATGGCGGGCTCCTGCGGACACGGATCAGGACGGGGACGTGCCGCAGCGAATCGAACTCGGGCGCGCGGCATGGTCCCGGACCGCGCACAGGATAGCCCGAGCGGACGTCGGTTGATCAGTCGATCGTATCACGTTCCCGTGAACAACCCGCAATCGCGGCGCCTCGCCCTGCCGGCTCCACCGCGCCGCAGACGGTGACGCCGGCGGGAGAGACCGCCGGCGTCGTCGATCATCGTCGGGCCGATGCGGCGGACGCCGCCTCACTCCGGCTTGATGCCGGCCTTCTCGATCACGGCCCCCCAGCGCCGCGTCTCCGCGGCGGCGTGCTCGGCGAGCTGCTCCGGCGTGCCGAGGAAGAAGGTGAGGCCCTGCTCGGTGAGGCGGTCGCGCACCTCCGGCGAGGCGAACGCCTTGCGGGTCTCGGTGTTCAGCCAGTCGACGATCGGCTTCGGCGTGCCGGCGGGGGCGACCAGGCCCCACCAGGCGCCACCCTGCACCTCCGGCATGCCCACCTCGGTCGTAGTCGGCACATCGGGCAGCACCGGCGAGCGCTGCGCCGAGGTGACGGCGAGCGCCCGCACCTTGCCGGCCGTGATGTGCTCGCGGGCGAGCGGCACGATGTCGAACATCATGCCGACCTGCCCGCCGATCAGATCCTGGAGCGCTGGCGCGGCGCCGCGATACGGCACATGGGTGATCTCGATGCCGGTGGCCTGCTTGAACATCTCGCCGCCGAGATGGCCCGTGGTGCCCTTGCCCTGCGACGCATAGGTGAGCTTGCCGGGATTGGCCTTGGCGTAGGCGACCAGCTCCTGCACCGACTTGGCCGGCAGCGCCGGGTTGATGATCAGCACGTTGGGAGCGATCGCCACATAGATGATGGGGACGAAGTCCTTCACCGGATCGTAGGTCATCTTGGCGGTGATCAGATGCAGGATGGACTGCGTCGCGTGATAGGTGAGGAAGACCGTGTAACCGTCGGGCGGCGAATGGGCCACCATGTCGGCGGCGATGAGGCCGGCGGCGCCGGTCTTGTTCTCGACGATGACGGTCGCCTTGGTGTTCTCGGCGATCTTCGTCGCGATGACGCGCCCGAGCAGATCGGCCATCCCGCCGGGCGGCGTCGGCACCACGAGCTTGATCACCCTGTTCGGGTAATCCTGGGCCGAGCCGGAGCGGGGCGCAGCGGCGAGGAGCAGCACCGCCGCCGCGAGCACGAGCGCGAGGCGCAGTCCACGGAGAGCAATCGTCATGAGGGCGATCCTTGTCGGAGCGTCGGGACGGAGAGAGGCACCGGAGCGGGAGCCGGGCCGGACGGCGCGCGATCGGTCACGACTCACAGGGCGTCCTCCCGGTCGGAGGGGCGCCGGAGGCGCCGGCGGGCCGGTGGGAGCATGCTCTCCGGGGCCGCCGGGACGCGCCGTTCCGGCGAGGTCCCGTCCACGGCCACCACGCTAAGGGGTTCGTTCCGGCGAGGTCCAATACTGAGAATTCGGAACGCTATCGGATTCCGTTATGGCCGGCCCGCGCCGCGCTGCTCGCTTGGGACGGGCCGTGGCCGCGAGGCGGCTGGGCGCCATGCGCACGTGGCGCGCCCGCTCCCGAACTCTGCTACCATGCGGGGTCCGCGATCCTCTCACCTCTCCCCTCCCGGCGGATTCCTCGATGGCCGGACGACGACCGGCCCGGACCCATTGGCATGCACATCGAAACCGACCCGAAGCTCGACTTCAAAGACGTCCTGATCCGTCCGAAGCGATCGACGCTGAGCTCGCGCGCCGACGTCGACGTCACCCGCTCGTTCCGCTTCGTCCACACCGGGCGCGAATGGACCGGCTTTCCGCTGATCGCCTCCAACATGGATACGGTCGGCACCTTCAGCGTCGCGCGGGCGTTCGCGCCGTTCGGCGCCATGGTGGCGCTGCACAAGCACTATCCCGCCGAGCGGCTGATCGAGTTCCTGCGCAGCGAGATCGCCGACAACGTGTTCTACTCCATCGGCACGACGACCGAGGATCTCGACAAGCTCGCACTGGTGCGGGCCCAGGTGCCGGTCGGCAAGATCTGCATCGACGTCGCCAACGGCTACAGCGAGCAGTTCCTCCAGGTGGTGCAGCGGGTGCGCGCCGAGAATCCCGACTCGGTCATCATGGCGGGCGCCATCGTGACCGGCGAGATGGCGGAGGCGCTGATCCTGGCCGGCGCCGACATCGTCAAGGTCGGCATCGGCTCGGGCTCGGTGTGCACAACCCGCGATCTCACCGGCGTCGGCTATCCGCAGCTCTCCGCCGTGATCGAGTGCGCCGAT
Source organism: Rhodoplanes serenus (assembly GCA_009720755.1). Taxonomy (GTDB): domain Bacteria; phylum Pseudomonadota; class Alphaproteobacteria; order Rhizobiales; family Xanthobacteraceae; genus Rhodoplanes; species Rhodoplanes serenus. Next base: position 203,193 of record WNKV01000010.1, on the reverse strand, counting down.
GCGGCGCACGGGCTGCGCGGCCATGTCTGCTCGGATGGCGGCTGCACGGTGCCGGGCGACGTCGCCAAGGCGTTCGGCGGCGGCGCCGACTTCGTCATGCTGGGCGGCATGCTGGCCGGCCACGACGAGTGCGAGGGCCGGGTCCGCTACGAGATCCGCAACGGCGAGAGCGTCCCGGTCGGCCTGGAGTTCTACGGCATGTCGTCCGACACCGCGATGAACAAGTATCACGGCGGCGTCGCCGACTATCGCGCCGCCGAGGGCAAGACCGTCGAGGTGCCGTATCGCGGCCCCGTGAAGGCGACGCTCCAGCACATCATGGGCGGCCTGCGCTCGTCGATGACCTATATCGGCGCCACCCGCCTCAAGGAGGTGCCGAAGCGCACCACCTTCGTGCTCGTCGGCGCCCAGCGCAACACGGTGTTTGACCGCTGAGCTTTTGAGCATCGTCCGGCGACGTGGGCCCCGGTTCGTCGCCGAAAATGCGCTGATGCAAGGAGTTCAGAGCGGAGGCCGGTCCATTTGGATCGGACTCCGCTCGGGGGAAGGCCGCAGACGCCTCGTGGTGGCTGGCCGGCCGCCGCCCGGCGATCCGGCGGACCGTGCCAGCCGGCGCACGTCCGCGCCGAGGCTCGCAAAAAATTCTGCGGTGCCTAGGAACCGCACGCCGTCTCGCGGATTATCTCCACGACAACGTTGCTGGTCCCCTTGCCCCCCCTTCCCCCCAGCATCTTGTCGGCAATGCCGCCCGGGGCGTTTTCGCCTGCGAGGCACGAAGGGCCGCTCTTGTCACGGGGCGGCCCTTTTGCTGTCCAGGCGGGTCTTTGCTGTCCAGACGATGGTCGGGAATTCGGAACACCGTTCGGCCTGCTCCAGCCGGCGCAAAGAGCCCTGGTCCGTCGCGTCGTCCACGAATGCCGCTCTCCGGCGCTCACCGCCGGACGGTCAGCCCCGACTGCCCTGCCGCGGCGTCAACGGCGCCTGCTACCAGCGCCGCCAGTTCCAGTAGGGATCGCGCCAGCCATAGGACCAGCCGACGGGCCGCCGCCAGCCATAGGCGACGCCGCCGTAATACGGGGCCGGATAGTAAGCCCGGGCCGGATAATAGACCGGAGCGGGCGCGTAGTAGCTCGGCGCATAATAGGTCGGCACGTAATAGGGGCGTGCCGCATAGGGCCGCGCATAGTACGGGCTGTACCAGGGACCGCAGCTCCAGCACGCGGTGCCGTAGCCATAGCCGTAGCCGTAGTATCCGGCCGAGGCCGGGGTGGTGGTCAAAAGAGCCAGGCCGAGCCACGCACCGGCCGCCAGCACGAGGGTGAGCTTACGCGACATTTGCTCGTCTCCCGAATGTCCGTCCCGGAACGCCCCGAACGCCGCATCCGCAGCCCCACCACGGTAGAATCGCCGGGGCGCATCGTACACCGCCGCCGGATCTCGTTGACGCGAATGTGAGGCTGGGCCATCGATACGCCCCCTGCCGGTTCCGGATGCGCCGGACCGATCGACCGGATTCTACGCCCGGAGGCCGACCATGCCCGCGAACGCGCCCTCCGCCGCAGCGGATTTCTCCTCCTGGCAGGACTCGGTGTTCGGCGAGGTCGCCGTCGTGGCGCGCACCTGCCCCCACTGCGGCGACGACAACGCCGCGACGGCGCCCGGCCCCTACTCGCTCGGCCGCTGGACCGTGAAGACCTGCGCCGGCTGCGGGCTGACCTACACGACCTCCGGCCCGGTCTACGAGGCGCTGTCGGAGCAGATGTCGTGGGAGAAGACCTCGCAGCTCGAAAGCGAATGGCGCGACGCCACCCGCACCACCCAGCAGAAGCTGAGCCGGGCGACGCGCTGGCGCCTCCACCTGCTGCCGCGCAAGAGCAGCGCCGCGCTGATCGCCGCCCATGCGGCACCCGGTAACGTGGTGGATCTCGGCTGTGGCCATGGGCGCAGCTACGAGACACTGGCGCCGGGCTATGTCCCCTATGGCATCGAGGTCTCGGCCGCGGCCGCCGCCGAGGCCCGCGCCCGCTTCGCCCGCCGGGGCGGCGATGTCGTCGCGGCGCCGTGCCTCGCCGGGCTGCGCGGCTTCCCGGACGGCTTTTTCACGGCGGCGACGCTCCAGTCCTATCTGGAGCACGAATCCCACCCGCTCGCGGTGCTGCGCGAGATTCACCGGACCCTGGCACCGGACGGCGTGGCCATCGTCAAGGTGCCGAACTACGGCAGCCTCAACCGCCGCGTCATGGGCCGGCGCTGGTGCGGCTTCCGCCTCCCCGACCACCAGAACTACTTCACCCCGAAAACCCTGCGGGCGATGGCCGAGACCTGCGGCTTCCGCACCTCTTTCGGGCCGACCTGGCGGCTGCCGACCAGCGACAACATGTGGGCCCTGCTGCGCCGGGTGTGAGGTGGGCCGGGTCGGCGGGGCTCGGGTCGGCGGACAAAGCGGTTACTTGGTGCGGACGGCGGGACTCGAACCCGCACGAGGTCTCCCCCAGCGGATTTTAAGTCCGCTGCGTCTACCGTTCCGCCACGTCCGCAAGGCGCCGTCGTGGGCGACGGCGCGCAGCATTCCCGTCGCGCCGTGGCCGCGCAAGGGGATGATCGGGCGCCGCCGGCGGTCACCCCGGTCGGCTCAGTGCTCCGTCTTCGAGCCGGGATGCGACCTGATGCCGTTCCGCGGCGCCGCAGGCTCGGGCTCCGCGACCGTGTCGGTCCCGCTGCCTCCGCGCGACACGGCCTGTCCGGCCGCCTCGGCTTCCCGCTCGGCCGCCAGGGCCTCCTCGTCATCGGCATCGGTGTCGTCGTCGCGCTCCGCCGCCGCCCGCTCCAGGCTGTCGGCGTCCGCCATGGCGTCGCGCATCTCCTCCAGGAAGCTCTCCGCCTCCTTCTTGTGGGAGCGCACCACGCCGTCGAAGTCGGCGCGCCAGCGGTCGAGCTCGAGCTTCAGCCCGGTCACCGACGGCTTCTCGGTCTCGAGCACGTAGCCGACCTTGCGCAGCTCGATGGCGACGTCGACCAGGAGGGCCGAGACGACATCCTCCGGAACCGCGTGCTCCTCGATATAGTCGAGCGCGATGCTGCGCAGCGCCCGGTAGTGGACGTCGAGCTCGTCGTCGATGTCGTCGGTCTCGAGATCGGGCTCGAAGGGCAGGTCGTCACGGCCGGCCATGGCATGTCCCTTTCATTGCCTTACGTCAGGCCCCCCCGGAGATCGGCGGCTGAAACGCCAGCCCGGTATCCCAGGGAAAGAAGATCCAGGTGTCCTGCGACACCTCGGTGATGAAGGTGTCGACCAGCGGCCGCCCCATCGGCTTGGCGTAGACGGTGGCGAAATGCGCCTTGGGCAGCAGGTCGCGCACCACCCGGGCGGTCTTGCCGGTATCCACCAGGTCGTCGACGATCAGCACGCGGGCGCCGTCGCCGCGGCCGAGCCGCACGATCTCCTCGGCCACACCCTTGAGAATGCGCAGCTCGCCCTGCTGGGTGTCCGGAACACCCGAGGTGCCGCCGTAGCTCGCCACGCAAATGGTCTCGACCACCCGGATGCCGAGCTCGCGCGCCACGATGGCGGCCGGCACCAGGCCGCCGCGCGTCACCGTCACCAGCGCGTCGAACGGCCCCTGCCCGGCCAGCCGCCAGGTCAGCGCCCGGCAGTCGCGATGGAACATGTCCCAAGATACGGGGAACGCCTTGTCGGGGGTCGCGGCCGCGGCCATCTCGTCTCTCCAGATCGCGAAGCACGGGCCTCGGTGGCGCGTGCGAAGGAAATGGCTCGGCCGGTGGGTGGCGCGCCGAGCCCGTCGAAACTCGCGGGGGTCACGAGGCAGACGTGCCCGCCAGAGTGGCGCGCACCTCGTTCAGCATGGCCTCGACGGCGGCGCGGGCGGCCGCCACCCGGGCGGGATCGCGGCCGCGGATCACCAGGTTGGTGTTCGGGCGCCCCTGCTCGTCGGCGAACGGGTAGCTGCCGATCATCACCTCGGGATGCGCCTTGGCGACGCCGCCGAGCTCGGTGCCGATGTCGCCCTCGCGCAGATCGGCGCGCACGCTCTCGGAGACGACCTTGGCGCCGGTGCGCAGCTGCGGGGCGACCGCGTCCAGCATCGCCTGCATGATGGTCGGCACGCCGGCCATGACGATCACGTTGCCGATCCAGAAGCCCGGCGCCTTCGACACCGGGTTGTCGACCAGCGCGGCGCCGCGCGGAATGCGCGCCATGCGCAGCCGCGCCTCGTTGAGCCCCGCCTCGCCCACCCGCTCGCGCAGCAGCGCCACGGCGCGCGGGTCGAGATCGAGCGGCACCCCGAAGGCGCGAGCCACCGCGTCCGCCGTGATGTCGTCGTGGGTCGGCCCGATGCCGCCGGTGGTGAACACATAGGTGAAGCGGCTCCGCAGCGCGTCGAGCGCCGCCACGATCTCGTCCTCGATGTCCGGCACCAGCCGGACCTCGCGCAGGTCGATGCCGATCGCCGTGAGGTACTCGGCGAGGTAGCCGATGTTCTTGTCCTTGGTCCGGCCCGACAGGATCTCGTCGCCGATCACCAGAAGGCCGGCCGTCACGATGGGGGTCGCGGAGGCCGCGGCAGTGGCGGAAACGCTCGTGTTCTCGTTCATTGTGCAACTCCGGCGTGGCTGTCCTCTATCGCGACCGAAACCACGGCTCAAGCGCGCCGGGCGCGGATCTCGACCGCATCCACCGGCGATCGCTGTCCATATGGCCAGCCGCCGCCCAATTGTTGGGCAATTCCGGGAACGGGAGACGCCTGCGCCCGACGGTCGGGCGTGCATGGACGAGCGGGCCGGCCCGTGAGACGGTGGCTCGATGCTTGCATCGCTTTCAGACAGGGCAGCCCAGCGGCGGATAGGCTTCGCCGGGGGCAGGCACCGGCGTGGGACGCCGTCGGGGACGAGTGGGGCATGGCGGACTGTTTCGACGAGATGCGGGGCGCGAATGGCGAGATCCGTCCCGCCTATGCGGGGCTCGACGCCTGGTTGCGGGACCTCGAGCCCGATATTCTCGAGCAGCGCCGGCAGGAGGCTGAGCTGCTGTTCCGCCGCATCGGCATCACCTTCGCGGTCTATGGCGAGGCCGACTCGACCGAGCGGCTGATCCCCTTCGACGTCATTCCGCGCATCCTCGGCGCCGCCGAATGGGACCTGCTGCGGCGCGGCCTGACGCAGCGTGTCAAGGCCATCAATCTCTACCTCAAGGACATCTACGGACGGCGCGAGATCCTCAAGGCCGGCCTGATCCCCGAGGACCTGGTGTTCCAGAACCAGGTGTTCCGGCCCGAGATGAACGCCCAGAAGGTGCCGCACGACGTCTACGTCCACATTGCCGGCATCGACATCGTCCGGGTCGACGCCAAGACCTTCTATGTGCTGGAGGACAACGCCCGTACCCCGTCCGGGGTCTCCTACATGCTGGAGAACCGCGAGATCATGATGCGGCTGTTCCCGGACCTGTTCTCGCGCTACCGGGTGGCGCCGGTTGAGAACTATCCGGACGAACTGCTGGCCACCCTGAAGTCGGTGGCGCCCGACACCGCGGCGGCCGACCCGACCGTGGTGCTGCTCACCCCCGGCATCTACAACTCGGCCTATTTCGAGCACTCGTTCCTGGCCGACAAGCTCGGCATCGAGCTGGTCGAAGGCCGTGATCTCCTGGTCAAGGGTGGCGTCGTCTACATGCGCACCACCGAGGGGCCGAAGCGGGTCGACGTGATCTATCGCCGCGTCGACGACGACTTCCTCGATCCGCTGGCGTTCCGGCCCGACTCGACCCTCGGGGTGCCGGGGCTGATGTCGGCCTACCAGGCCGGCCAGGTGACACTCGCCAACGCGGTCGGCACCGGCATCGCCGACGACAAGGCGATCTACAGCTACATGCCGGAGATCCTGCGCTTCTATCTCGGCGAGGAGCCGATCCTCCAGAACGTGCCGACCTGGCGCTGCCGCGACCCCGACGACCTCGCTTATGTGCTGGACCATCTGCCCGAGCTGGTGGTCAAGGAGGTGCATGGCTCCGGCGGCTACGGCATGCTGGTCGGGCCGATGGCCGACAAGGGCCGCATCGCCGCCTTCCGCACCCGCATCGAGGCCGACCCGAAGAACTACATCGCGCAGCCGACGCTGGCGCTCTCCACCTGTCCGACCTGGGTCGAGCGCGGCGTGGCGCCGCGCCACATCGACCTGCGGCCGTTCGTGCTCACCGGGCGCGATGCGGTGCGCATCGTGCCGGGCGGCCTCACCCGGGTGGCGTTGCAGCGCGGCTCGCTCGTCGTCAATTCCAGCCAGGGAGGCGGCACCAAGGACACTTGGGTGCTCGACACGTAGGCGTGGTCATGCTGTCTCGTACCGCCGACAACATCTACTGGGTGGCCCGCTACGTCGAGCGCGCCGACTATCTCGCCCGCATCCTGGAGGTGACGCTGCGCCTCACCGCGCTGCCGCTCGCCTATGTGGGATCGACCAACGAATGGGAGTCGGCGGTGGCGACCGCTGGCTGCGGCAAGGCGTTCCACGCCCGCTATCGCGAGGCGAGCGAGGACAGCGTCAAGGAGTTCCTCGCCTTCGCGCCGTCCAACCCGTCGTCGATCCGCAACTGCATCGAGCTCGCCCGCACCAATGCGCGGGCGGTACGCACCGCGCTGACCAGCGAGATGTGGGACGTGATCAACGGCGCCTGGCTCGAGCTGAAGCGCTTCGACAACGCGCCGGGCTCGCGCGAGGAGTTCGTCCGCTTCCTGCGCTGGGTGCAGGAGACGTCGCTGCGCTTCGACGGGTCCGCCTATCGCACCATGCTGCGCAGCGACGCCTATTGGTTCTTCCGGCTCGGCGTGAACATCGAGCGCGCCGACAACACAGCCCGCATCCTCGACACCAAGTACCACCTGCTGCTGCCGGCCCACACCCATGTGGGCGGGCCGCTCGACTACTACCAGTGGGCCGCGATCCTGCGCTCGGTCTCCGCGCTCACCTCGTATCACTGGGTCTATCGCGAGAGCCTGAAGCCCTGGCTGATCGCCGACCTGCTGATGCTCAATCCCAAGATGCCGCGCTCGCTGGCGAGCTGCTACGACAACCTGGTGCGCTACTGCGACGACATCGCCGAAGCCTACGGCCGCCAAGGGCCGGCCCAGCGCAAGGCGCGCGGCATCCGCACCCGCCTGTCGAACCTGAAGATCGACGAGGTGTTTCAGAACGGGCTGCACGAGTTCATCACCGAGTTCATTTCCGACAACAACGAGCTTGGCGGCGCCATCTCGCGTCAGTATCTGATGTGAGCAGCCCTCCCTGCCGCGTCCGGACGGCCCGCCCATGCGCATCCGCGTCTCGCACCAGACCGCCTACCGCTACGACACACCCGCCAGCCGGGTGATCCAGATTCTGCGGATGACGCCGCGCCCGCACGACGGCCAGCACATCGTGCGCTGGCGCATCGACGTCTCGGCGGACTGCCGGCTGACCACCCAGGAGGATGCGTTCGGCAACATCACCCATGCGTTCTCGGACGACCTGCCGACCGACCATCTCGAGATGCTGGTCGAGGGCGAGGTCGACACTCAGGACACCGGCGGGGTGGTGCGCGGCACCATCGAGCGGTTTCCGCCGAGCCTCTACCTGCGCGAGACCGCCCTCACCCGCGCCGACCCGCCGATCCGCGATTTCGCCCGCGCAGTCGCCGATACGGCCGCCGACGGTCCCCTCCCGCTGCTTCACGCCCTCGTCCAGGCGGTCCATGCCGAGGTGCTGTTCGACACCGACCCGACCCATCCGGCCACCACGGCGTCCGAGGCGTTCAGCCTCCGGCGCGGCGTCTGCCAGGATCTCTCGCACATCTTCATCGCCGCGGCCCGCTCGCTGGGCATCCCATCGCGCTACATCGGCGGGTACTTCTGGCGCAGCGACGGCGTCACGGCCCAGGACGCCGGTCACGCCTGGGTCGAGTCCTTCGTGCCGGATCTCGGCTGGGTGGCATTCGATCCGACCCACGCCATGTGCGCGACCGACGCCCATGTGCGGGTCGCGACCGGCCTCGACTATCTCGGCGCCGCGCCGGTGCGCGGCACCCGCTTCGGCGGCGCCGGCGAGAGCCTCGCGGTCACCGTCCATGTCGAGCAGGCCGCCCAGCAGGTGCAGAGCTGACGGCCCCGCACGCGACGGCCGCCGCGCGGGGCGCCGCATTCCCCGCAGCGACTTCATCCCATTGAAACGAATCGTCTCCCAGGGTGGATTAACAGGCCGAGCCTGCGAATGACGGCGCGCGAATCCGCACCGCCGGTGTCCCGCTAACGAGAGATCGAGATGGCGCCGGAGACTGCGGACTTGTGCTGGGGGCATGCCGAGATGACCTATTGCTGTGGAATCCTGGTACGCGACGGCCTGGTGATGATCGCCGATACCCGCACCAATGCGGGCCTGGACAACATCTCGGTGTTCCGCAAGCTGCACGTCTTCACCAAGCCCGGCGAGCGCATCATGGCGGTCGCCTCGGCCGGCAACCTGGCGCTCACCCAGTCGGTCCTGAGCCTACTCAACGAGGGGCTCGAGAACCCGGAGACCGGCGAGCGCGAGACCCTGATCAACGCCCCCACCATGTTTCAGGCTGCGCAACGGCTCGGCCGCGCCATCCGGCTGCTGGCGCGCACCGAGGGGTCCGCCTTGCAGGCCGCCGACGTCAAGTTCGACCTGTCGTTCCTGTTCGGTGGCCAGATCAAGGGCGACCGGCTGCGGCTGTTCATGATGTACTCGGCCGGCAACTTCATCGAGTGCACGCGCGACACGCCCTATCTCCAGATCGGCGAGCACAAGTATGGAAAGCCGGTGCTCGATCGCGCGATCGGCCACGAGACCGATCTGTACGATGCCCTCAAGGTGGGACTGATCTCCTTCGACTCGACCATGCGGTCGAATCTCAGCGTCGGCATGCCGCTCGACGTGCTGGTGGTGCGACGCGACGACTGCGCCGCCGAGCTGTCGCACCGCATCGAGCCGGACGAGCCCTATTTCCAGGATCTCCGGCAACGCTGGTCGATGGCGCTGCGCGCCGCTCACACCAGCATCCCGCGCCCACCCTACCGCCAGGACGGCTGACGCGGCAGACTCGGCGCCGCCGTTCGCGGCCCACGAAGCAGCCCCGGACGTGCCGTGCTCGGACGGACGGCGACACGGAGAACGTCGATGAGCACCGACAGCGACCAGAACCGGGCGGGCACCGCAGCGGACGCGCCCGCCAAGGTGGCGGTGGTGACCGGGGCCGGCACCGGCATCGGCCGCGCCGCCGCGCTCGCCCTGATGGAGACCGGGTTCACCGTGGTGCTGGCCGGCCGCCGGCCCGAGATGCTGGCCGAGACCGCCGCGCTCGGCGCCGCCATCGGGGGCAACAGCCTCCCGGTCCCCACCGACGTGGCCGATCCGGCCGCGATCGCCGCGCTGTTCGCGACGGTGCGCGAGCGCTTCGGCCGCCTCGATCTCCTGTTCAACAATGCCGGCATCGGGACGGCGGCAGTGCCGCTGGAGGATCTGCCGCTGGCCACCTGGCGGGCCGTGGTCGACACCAACCTCACCGGGCCGTTCCTGTGCGCCCAAGAGGCGATCCGCATCATGAAGGCGCAGACCCCGCGGGGCGGCCGCATCATCAACAACGGCTCGATCTCGGCCCATACGCCGCGGCCGCTGGCGGCCGCCTACACGGCCACCAAGCATGCCATCTCGGGCCTGACCAAGCAGATCGCCCTGGACGGCCGGCAGTTCGACATCTGCTGCGGCCAGATCGACATCGGCAATGCGGCGACCCCGCTCACCGAGCGGATGGCCTATGGTCACGGGGTGCTCCAGCCGTCCGGCGACACCATGGTCGAGGCCCGGATGGACGTCGCCCATGCGGGCCGCGCCGTCGCCTACATGGCGAGCCTGCCGCTCGACGCCAATGTGCTGTTCATGACCGTGATGGCGAACCAGATGCCGTTCGTCGGGCGCGGCTGAGCGGCCACGCAGTCCGGATCACGCCGCGGCGTCGCGCTGGTCGAAGGTGCCGGACAGCTCGTCGAGCGCCGCCGACAGAGCCGTCACCAGGGCGTCGAAATCCCCGGTCCGCCCGGCCCGCGCCTCCTCCTCGAGACGACGCGCGAGATCGGCGAGACGCAGCAGGCCAAGCGTGCCCGCCGCGCCCTTCAGGGTGTGGGCCTCGTGCTCCACCACCAGGGTGCGGTCGGTCGCGACCCCCTCGCGCAGGCGATCGATGCGAGCGGGCGAGTCGGCCAGGAAGGTGGTCAGCACCTGGCGGGCCCCCTCCTCGCCGATCTCGGAGGCGATCTCGGCGAACACGGCGCGATCGAGCGCCGGCAGCGGCGCGAGGACATCCGGCGGCGCGGCAGGTGCGTCCGGTTCGGGCGGCGCCAGGACGGGCGGCGCCAAAACGGGCAGCGCCGGCGATGCCGGCACGGCGGCCGCCACGTCGCTGCCGCCGCCGTGGTCGAGATAACGGCGGATCGCCGCCTCCAGCCTGTCGCGGGTGATCGGCTTGCCGACGAAGTCGTCCATGCCGGCCGCCCGGCAGATCTCCGCGTCGTGCCGGAAGGCGTTGGCGGTCAGCGCGACGATGTGGATGCGGCGTGCCGCCGGCAGCGCCCGGATCGCCCGCGTCGCCTTGAGGCCGTCCATCACCGGCATCATCACATCCATGAAGACGATGTCGTACGGCTTCTCGCGCACCGCCGCCACCGCGGCGGCGCCGTCGGCGACCAGGTCGACCCCGTAGCCCAGCCCTTCGAGCAGCTTCTGGGCGACGAGCTGGTTGGTCGGATTGTCCTCGGCGACCAGGATGCGCAGCGGATGAAGGACGCCGAGCGGAACGGCGGCCTGGCGGAAACCTCCCGACACGGTTTCGGATGCCGGCGCGCCCCCGAGAGTCCGCCGCAGCGCCTCGTAGGTGAGCGGCTTGCCGAGCACGATGTCGAAGGTGCCGAGCGCCCCTGCGGCACGTTCCTGTCCCGGCGTCGAGGTCAGCAGCGCCAGGCGGGTCGCCGCCGTCATGCACAGCTCCGTGCGCAGCGCGGCGACGAGCTCGTCGGTCGTGGCCGTCTCGTCGACGGCCACCAGGGCGAAGGGACGGGCCGCCACGGCAGCGTCCCACGCCATCGTGATCCCCACCTCGGCCGTGTTGGCGGCGCTCGCCTCGGCGCCGAGCAGGACGAGCTGCCGCACCAGCGCCGGGCGGGACACCGGGTTGCGATCGATCACCAGGACGCGCGGCGATCCGCCGAGGGCGCCGCCGAGCAGGCTGGTGTCGGCCTCGGGCAACCCCAGATCGATGGTCACCCGGAAGCTGCTGCCGCTGCCGACCGAGCTGTCGACCGTGATGGTGCCGTTCATGCGGTCCACCAGCCGCTTGCAGATCGCCAGGCCGAGGCCGGTGCCCCCGAAGCGGCGCGACACCGACGAATCCGCCTGGTGAAATTCGGTGAACAGGCGGCTCATGGCGTCGGGCGCGATGCCGATACCGGAGTCGACCACGTCGATGGCGATGCCGACCCGCCGCACGGTCCGCGACGCGACCACGCCGACGTCGACCGTGACGCCGCCGCGCTCGGTGAACTTGATGCCGTTGTTGAGCAAGTTGAGCAGGATCTGGCGGACCCGTCCGGGGTCGCCGAGCACCCGGCTCGGCAGATCGGGCGACAGCACGGTGGCCAGCACCAGACCCTTGGCGGCGGCCCGCGGCGCCACCGCCCGGGCCGTCCCCTCGATCAAGGCCGGAAGATCGAAGACGATCTCCTCCAGCTCCAGGCGACCGGCGTCGAGCTTGGAGAAGTCGAGCACGTCGTCGACGAGGTGCAGCAGATGCTCGGCCGACTCGCGCAGCGTCGCGGCGTAGCGGGCCCGTTCGCCCGACAGGCCGCTGTCGAGCAACAGCCCGGCCATGCCGATGACGCCGTTGAGCGGCGTCCGGATCTCGTGGCTCATCACGGCGATGAAGTCCGAGCGGGTGCGCACCGCCGCCTCCGCCGCCACCGTGGCCTCCTCGAGGCCACGTTGGTAGCGATAGATCATCGAGATGACGATCAGCATGCCCAGCGTGAGCACCACCGCCACCGCCAGATAGACCATGCGGCTGTGATCGGCCGCGGCGTAGACCTCGGAGGTGGCGAGGCCGGCGACGACGATCAGCGGCAGGTCCCGGACCTTGCGGTGGCTGAAGATCCGCTCGATCCCGTCGATGACGCTTTGACCCTGCGAGGTGCCGGTCGGCGTGGCCATGAACTTGCCGAACAGCGCGCTCTCGCCGATCTCGCGCCCCAGCGTCGAGGTGCCGCTGCCGACCCAGATCCGAATGATGCCGTCGGTGCCGACCAGCGACAGCATCCCCCGTCGGCCGACCTCGATCGAGTCGAACAGCCGCGTCAGATAGACCGGATCGATGGAGACGACCGCGACGCCGAGAATGCGGCCATCCGGCCCGCTGATGCGGCGGGAGATGTTGATGCTCCACTGATTGCTCACCCGGCCGACCACCGGGCGGCTGATGAACAGGATGTCCTCGGTGCCTTCCAGATGGACCCGGACGTGCTCGCGATCGCGCAGGTCGACCCGCGAGGTGCCGGTCGGATCGAGATTGCTGGTGACCAGGCGCCCGGTCCGATCGATCACCGAGATCTGGAAGGCGATTTCGTTGGTGGCACCGGCCCGCGCCCACGGACGGACGTCGAAGCCGGCAGGATCGCGAACATAGACTTCGCGAACGAAACGCAGCGTCTGATCGACACCGGAGATCAGCCGGCCGATATTCTCCTCGAAGACCCGCGCCAGGTTGAGGGTTGTTTCCTGGGCATGGCGCTCGACCGCGCGGCGCTCCTCGGCGATGTCGTAGACCACCACCACCCAGATGGCCGCCACGCAGGCGAGGCCCAGCAAGGTGATTCCGTGCGGCCCTACCAGCCGCGCGCCCATGCGCCGGGCCGCCGCGGCGAGCTGCGGCAGCCGGATACGAATGTCCTCGCCGAGCCTGAGCATGATGGCTTGCGTCCAGCCCCGTCCGGACCATGGTGGAACGCCGAGGAGTCCCGGCGGCTCTACGGCATCATGCCCCGGCCGGTGCATCCGATCGGTTAACGGCTTCTCTCCGGGGGCGACCCCGATCGATTCAAGATTGACGCCGGGTTGCCCAGAGGCCGCGAAACACCCCCCGCCGGTGGGACTCGCCGAGAGCCGTAGATCGCGCCGGGGGCGGCGGTCTCTCAGTCGATCCGTCTCACGAGCACGCGGGTGCCGGGCTTGACGGCGGCGAGCCCCTGAACGTCGCCGTCGGCGCGGGCGAACAGGTTGCAGGGCGCCGCCAGGCGGATCTCGCCGTCCTGGCTGATCGGGGTGCGGCCGAACCCGATGGCGATGGCGGGTCCCTCGGGCCAGTAGGCGATCTCGCCGGGCGTCACGATGGCGCGGGCATCGGCCTCCCGCGGAGCCCGTACCGGAACCTCGAAATACACCTCGTCGCCCCAGATCAGCACCGAGGCCATGATGGGCAGCGCCTCCAGCACCGCCGCGGCGGTGGGGCTGTCGATCAATGTGGCGTCGAGGGTGAGCAATCCGAAATCGAAGCGGATACGGGCCATGGCGGTTCTCGCTGGCTGCAATGCCCTGACCATACCACGCCTGGGCGTCGTCGCACCGGGGTTCCGTGCCGGCTCTATCTCTACGCCACTCCACCATCTGCGAAGACCATCGCGGTAGCCTGCACGGACGCGGTGACGCGCCGCCCACAAGGCGGTACCACGATGCTCGGCCGTACCGTGCTGCACCACGGTACGGCAGGCCGATCCGCTTCCCCGATCGTCCGAACCCGTTCACCGTCGCCGGAGACCCGCCCCATGGCCGATCCCCTGTCCCGTCTGCAATCGGCCGTGGGGCTCCTGGTGCTGCTCGGGCTCGCCCTGGCGATGAGCGAGGACCGCGGTGCCGTGCGGCCCCGCACCGTGGCGGGGGCGCTCGCCCTGACGGTCGGCCTCGCCCTGCTGCTCCTCGAGGTGCCCGGCGTCACCGCCGCCTTCGCGGGCGCCGCGGCGGCGGTGGACGCCATCGCGGCCGCCACCCGGGCCGGGACGAGTTTCGTGTTCGGCTATCTGGGCGGCGGCCCCCTGCCCTTCGACCCGACGACGCCCGGCGGCACCTTCGTGCTGGCCTTTCAGGCGCTGCCCATCGTGCTGGTGGTGAGCGCGCTGACCACGCTGCTGTTCCACTGGGGCCTGCTCCAGCCGGTGGTGCGGGCCTTCTCGGTGATGCTGGAGCGCACCCTGGGGATCGGGGGCGCCGTCGGGCTGTCGACCGCGGCGAACATCTTCGTCGGCATGGTGGAGGCGCCGCTGTTCATCCGGCCCTACCTCGCCGCGCTGACCCGCGGCGAGCTGTTCATGGTGATGACCGGCGGCATGGCGGGCATCGCCGGGACCGTGTTCGTGCTCTACGCGACGCTGCTGCGCGAGGCCATCCCGGACGTCGCCGGCCACCTGGTGGTCGCCTCCATCCTGGGCGCCCCGGCCGCCATCCTGGTCAGCCACCTGATGGTGCCGGACCGGGCCGGCCGCGGCACCGCCGCCCCGGTGGTCGCGCCGGCCAAGATCGCCGACGGCACCATGGACGCCATCGTGCGCGGCACCACGGTGGGGCTGGAGCTGCTGCTGAACATCGTCGCCATGCTGATCGTGCTGGTGGCGCTGGTGCATCTCGCCAACGCGGCGCTCGGCCTGCTGCCCGACCTCGCCGGCGCCCCGGTGACGCTGCAACGCGGGCTCGGCCTCGTGATGGCCCCGGTGTGCTGGCTGATGGGCATTCCCTGGGCCGAGGCGATGACGGCCGGCGGCCTGATGGGCGTCAAGACCGTGCTCAACGAGCTGATCGCCTATGTGGAGCTCGCCCGCCTGCCGCCCGACGCGCTCGCTCCGCGCTCCCGCCTGATCCTCACTTACGCGCTCTGCGGCTTCGCCAATTTCGGCAGCCTCGGCATCATGATCGGCGGGCTTTCTGCGATGGCGCCCGAGCGCCGCGACGAGATCGTGGCGCTCGGGATGAAGTCGGTGGTGTCCGGCACCCTGTCGACCTGCGTGATCGGCGCCGTGGTCGGCATGCTGGCGTGACGCACGGCGCCGGCGCCTACTGGGCGCACCAGCCGCCGTCCATGTTGACGGCGGCGCCGCGCAGCTCCGCGCCGGCCTCCGAGCACATGAACACGGCGAGCGCCCCGAGCTGGGCCGGGGTGACGAACTGCTTGGAGGGCTGGCGCTCCGACAGCAGCTCGCGGCGGGCCTGGTCGCCGTCGATCCCCTTGCGTTCGGCCAGCGCGTCGATCTGCTTCTGGACGAGGGGCGTCAGCACCCAGCCCGGGCAGATGGCGTTGCAGGTGATGCCGGTCTCGGCGGTCTCCAGCGCCACCACCTTGGTCAGCCCGACGAGCCCGTGCTTGGCCGCCACATAGGCCGCCTTGTTGACCGAGGCGGTGAGCCCGTGGGCCGACGCGATGTTGACGATGCGGCCCCAGTTGCGCGCCCGCATCTGCGGGATCACCGCCTTGGTGGCGTAGAAGCAGGCCGACAGGTTGATGGCGACGACCAGCTCCCACTTGTCGTCCGGGAACGCCTCGACCGGCGCCACGAACTGGATGCCGGCATTGTTGACCAGGATGTCGACCCGGCCGAGCTCGGCGGTCGCCGCCTCGATCAGGCCCGTGGTCTCCGCCGGCTTCGACAGGTCGGCGCCGTTGTAGGCGGTGCGCACTCCGAACTCGGCCGCGATGCCGGTCCGGATCGCCTCGATCTCGGCCGGGTCGCCGAATCCGTTCAGCATGATGTCGGCGCCTTCTGCGGCCAGCGCCCGGGCGATCCCGAGCCCGATGCCGCTCGTCGAGCCGGTCACCACCGCCACCTTACCCTTCAGCATGTCGCTCTCCCCGCCCTGGTGTTTGCCGCAGCGCCGCGAGTGTGCGCGGTCGCAACGGCGCACGCAACCGAGCCGCGGAGCGAGGACAGTCCTCGCCCAAAACGGGATTTCCAGAAACTGGAGGAACTGCCGATCAGGCCGCCGGCTCGGCCGGCTCGGCTGGAGCGACCGCGGCCGCTGCCCGCGCCGCCACGGGCTCGATGTCGACGCGCAGATAGCGGTCTTTGGGAACATGGTGGAAGAAGACGCAGCACTGCGCCCGGGTGTCACCGATCTCGATCACCGCCCGCTCCAGGCACGACAGCACCCGGGTCGCCATCTGGCGCTCGGCCTCGGCCGGTCGCGGATTGGTGGTGAGGAGCGTGGCGATCACCTGCTCGGCCAGGGGATCGTCGCCGATCAGATCGTAGTCGCAGGCCAGCACGCGGCTCTTGATGTCGCCGATCCGGGCAAGGCCGGCCTCCGCCAGCGCGGCATGGAGCGCCCTCAGCACCCGGGGCCAGGCGATCCGCCGGAAGAGTCCGGGCGACACGGCGATGACGATATGCGGCATGACCGTCCCGTCTCATCCTGCCGTCAGGCCGAGCGCACGAACCAGCGGCTGCCACCGCGCGCTCTCGGACCGGATGAGCATCCGGAACGGCTGCGGGCCGGTCTCGACCGGCTCGGACCCGAGGTCGTACAGCTTCTGCCGCACCTCCTCCCCCGTCACCACGCGGGCCAGCGCCTCCTCCAGGCGTCGGCGGATCGGCTCCGGGGTCTTGGCCTGCACCAGGAAACCGTACCAGCCGGAGACCACCACGTCGTAGCCGGCCTCCTTCAGGGTCGGCACGTCGTCGAGCTGCGAGGGGCGCACGGCCGCCGTGGTCGCCAGCGCCCGCAGGGTTCCACCGCGCACATGCGGGAGGATGTTGACGAGGGCATCGAACATCAGCGGGACATGGCCGCCGATGACGTCGTTGATGGCCGGCGCCGAGCCCCGGTAGGAGGCGTGGACCAGCGGCAGCCCGGTTTCGCGCTTGAACAGCTCGCCCGCCAGATGCATCGGCGTGCCGGTGCCGGCCGACGCGAAGGTGGTGCTGCCCTGCTGGCGGATCATCGCCACGAGTTCCGCGACCGTCTTGGTTCCCAGGGCGGGATTGACCACCAGGGCGAGCGGCACCGAGGCGGCGAGCCCGAGCGGCGCGAAATCGGCCACAGGATCGAAGCCGAGCCTCGCATAGAGCGCGCCGTTGACGGCGAACGGCCCGAGGGCACCGAGCACCAGGGTGTGGCCGTCCGGCGGGGCGCCCGCCGCGGCGGCGGTGCCGATATTGCCACCGGCGCCCGGCCGGTTCTCCACGACGACAACGCCGCCCAGCTCGGCCGCCAGCCCCTGGGCGACGATCCGCGAGACGGTGTCGGTGGTGGCGCCGGCCGCATACGGGCACACGATGGTGATCGGCTTGGCCGGGAAGCCGGTCTGGGCCTGCACCGAGCGCGACCACGACGCCCCACCGAGGTCGCCGATCAGCGTGCCGGCGAATGTCGCACCACCGGCGCCGAGCAGTGTCCGCAGCAGCGTCCGGCGATCGAGGCCGCGTCGAGCGGCGGGCTGTCTGGCGGTCGTGATGATCCGTGCCACGGCGTGTTCCTCCGGCTCTTCTTGTCCTTTCGAGAATGGGCCGCGCGATTCATGAGATCAAATTCGATGTTGTTTGGCTTTATCATGAGGAATATTTATCGATTATGGCTCCCACCCTGCGCCAGTTCCGGACCTTCCTGGCTGTGGCCCAGACCGGCCACGTCACCCGGGCCGCCCGGCGGCTCGACCTCACGCAGCCGGCCGTGACCCACCAGATCCGTCAGCTCGAGCACGCGATCGGCGCCCCGCTGCTGCGGCGCGACGGCCGGCGGATCGCCTTGACGGCCGAGGGGGAGACTCTGCTGGCGGAAATCACGCCGGTGCTCGGCGCGCTCGAAGCCATGATGGCCCGCGTGCAACGGCGCACGGCCGCAGCCGAGCTCGCCGGCGTGGTGCGGGTCGCCACGCTCCAATCCTACAACGAATCCCTGGTGGTCGGCGCCGCCACCCTCCTGACGCGGCGGCATCCCAACATCCGGCTGGTGTCGCGCGAGATGGCGGCCGATGCCATCGCGTCGGCGGTGCGCGACGGCGACGCCGATCTGGGGCTGACCTTCCAGCTCCGGCGCAGCACCGGCCTGCGTACGCGCGTCCTGGCGCACGAGCATCTCGTCGCCGTGATCGGGGCCAGCGCCCCGGTGCCGGAGGGCGACCCGGTCGGACTCGCGGCGCTGGCCGGGCGACCGCTCGCCCTGATGCCACGCGAATTCGCGCTCCGGGCGCTGGTGGAGGATCTGGCGGCGAACGAGGGCGTGGCGGTGCGGGCGGCGTTCGAGTCGAGCAACCTGTCGGCGCTGATCGCCTTCGCTCGGGCCAATGGCGGAGTCGCGATCATCCCGCTCCTCGTCGCCCACGGCTGGGGGGACGTGACGGTGCGCCGGCTCGGGCCGGACGGCATCCGCAGCGTCTTGCTGGTCACCAGTCCGGTCGCCGAGACCCCGGTGGTGGCGGCTGCCGTGGCGGCCATCGAGGAGACGGCGGCGGCTTGGCCGCGAGCCGGCACGACCCGACCGTCGCCGGCGCAGTGACCAGGACGGCCGAGACACGCGGCCGCACCACGTCGGTCTCTCAGTTGAGCCGGAACACGCCGTCGACGGCCCGGATTTCGGCCGGCTTGATCAACCGCGAATGGGCGACCGTGACCGAGTGCAGCGGCCCCTCCAGCTTCTCCTGCCAGAAGTCGAGGAACCGGGTCAGCTCCGGGAAATGCGGGTGGAGGTCGTACTCCTGCCAGAGATAGGTCTGAAGCAGCCAGGGATGATCGGGCCGCCGATACAGGATGTGCGCGGTCGTCAGACCGTAACCATGGAGCTGCTTCAAGAAATCCTTTGAAGGCATGTCGTCCCCCATCCGTGATGGAACGGAAATCCTTCCCGGCACTCGCGTTCATTGCAAGCGCATTTGGTAAACAAACTGTTCATGGGCGAGGCATGGCAGCCCAATGCGAGGAGTGCTATCAGCGCTCTACTTTTCGCAGTGGCGAAATGCTATCGCTAAGCTTCCGGGCTTCCGCTGCACCGCATCGTCGCCCTTGGCAGTCGTCAGCCATGAGTGCCAAATTTTTTCCAAACCCCTCTTGAACGGCTCCGGCATCTTTCCCATGTCGCAACCGGGCTGCCCGGCGCCGCTCGTCCGGCCCGCTGCGCAACCCGCTTTCATCTCTCTGCGACAAGAACTTAGGAGGACAGCATGAAGTTCCGTCCGCTTCACGACCGCGTCGTCGTCAAGCGTATCGAGGCGGAGGAGAAGACCGCCGGCGGGATCATCATCCCGGATACCGCCAAGGAGAAGCCGCAGCAGGGCGAGATCATCGCCGTCGGCCCGGGCGGCCGCGACGAGGCCGGCAAGCTGGTCCCGCTCGACGTCAAGGCCGGCGATCGGGTGCTGTTCGGAAAGTGGTCGGGCACCGAGGTGAAGCTCGACGGCGTCGAGTACCTGATCATGAAGGAGAGCGACATCATGGGCGTTCTCACCGACACCGAGGCCAAGAAGAAGGCCGCCTGACCTCCCCTCGTTCGGAACACTGCCTGCCTGAACGGACCCACTGCCGGATCGAGAGGATCGGCACCGTGGTCTCGCCGGGTCGGGAGAGCGCAACGGTTTCATTCAGGAGCTGACGACAAATGGCTGCCAAGGACGTGAAATTCTCGTCGGACGCGCGCGACAAGATGCTGCGCGGCGTCGACGTGCTGGCCAACGCCGTGAAGGTCACGCTCGGCCCCAAGGGCCGCAACGTGGTGCTAGAGAAGAGCTTCGGCGCGCCGCGCATCACCAAGGACGGCGTCACCGTCGCCAAGGAGATCGAGCTCGAGGACAAGTTCGAGAACATGGGCGCCCAGATGGTGCGCGAGGTGGCCTCGAAGTCGTCCGACATCGCCGGTGACGGCACCACCACGGCGACCGTGCTGGCCCAGGCGATCGTGCGCGAAGGCGCCAAGGCGGTGGCCGCCGGCATGAACCCCATGGACCTCAAGCGCGGCATCGACCTCGCGGTCGAGGCGGTCGTGAAGGACCTGGAGAAGAACTCCAAGAAGATCACCTCGAACGACGAGATCGCCCAGGTTGGCACCATCTCGGCCAACGGCGACGCGGAGATCGGCCGCTATCTCGCGGAGGCGATGAAGAAGGTCGGCAACGAGGGCGTCATCACGGTCGAGGAGGCGAAGAGCCTGGAGACCGAGCTGGACGTCGTCGAGGGCATGCAGTTCGACCGCGGCTACATCTCGCCCTACTTCATCACCAACGCCGACAAGATGCGGGTCGAGCTCGAAGATCCCTACATCCTGATCTACGAGAAGAAGCTCTCGGGCCTGCAAGAGCTGCTGCCGCTGCTCGAGGCCGTGGTGCAGACCGGCAAGCCGCTGCTGATCGTCGCCGAGGACGTCGAGGGCGAGGCGCTCGCCACCCTGGTGGTCAACAAGCTGCGCGGCGGCCTCAAGGTCGCGGCCGTCAAGGCGCCCGGCTTCGGTGACCGCCGCAAGGCCATGCTCCAGGACATCGCCATCCTGACCGGCGGCCAGGCGATCTCCGAGGACCTCGGCATCAAGCTCGACAGCGTCACGCTCCAGATGCTCGGCCGCGCCAAGAAGGTGACGATCGAGAAGGAGAACACCACGATCGTCGACGGCGCCGGCGCCAAGGCCGACATCGACGCCCGCGTCACCCAGATCAAGGCGCAGATCGAGGAGACCACCTCGGACTACGACCGCGAGAAGCTCCAGGAGCGTCTGGCGAAGCTCGCCGGCGGCGTCGCGGTGATCCGCGTCGGCGGCGCCACCGAGGTCGAGGTGAAGGAGCGCAAGGACCGCGTCGACGACGCCATGCACGCGACCCGCGCGGCCGTCGAGGAAGGCATCCTGCCGGGCGGCGGTGTCGCCCTGCTGCGCGCCACCAAGGCGATCGATCAGGTCAAGGGCGCCAACGAAGACCAGAAGCACGGCGTCGAGATCGTCCGCAAGGCGCTGTCGTGGCCGGCCCGCCAGATCGCCCTCAATGCGGGCGAGGACGGCTCCGTGGTGGTCGGCAAGATCCTCGACAAGACCGATTACACCGCCGGCTTCGACGCCCAGACCGGCAAGTACGTCAACATGGTTCAGCAGGGCATCATCGACCCGACCAAGGTGGTCCGCGCCGCGTTGCAGAACGCCGCGTCGATCGCCGGCCTGCTGATCACCACCGAGGCGATGGTGGCCGAGCTGCCAAAGAAGAACGCTCCGGCGATGCCGGGCGGCGGCATGCCGGGCGGCGGTATGGACTTCTGATCGACGCCTCCCGCGTCGTGACGACGAAGGCCCGGGCGAAAGCCCGGGCCTTTTGCGTTTCGGAGGGGCGCAGTAGACTTCGATCTGCGAACGAGGACGAGATGACCGTTCAGACCCCCGTGCCGATGGACAAGGCGACCTTCCTGGGCTGGGCCGAGCGCCAGGAGGAGAATTACGAGCTGGTGCGGGGGCGTGTCGTGATGATGACCGGCGGGCCGCGCGGGCACTCGCATATTCTCTTCAATCTGGCCACGGCCCTGGATACACGGATCGATCTCGACACATGGGCCGTGCTGCCGGAGTTCGGCGTGGAGGTCGGACCGGCGACCATCCGGTTTCCCGACATCGTGGTCGATCCCGCGGGCGGCGCCGTGACCGACCGCACCGCGACCGCGCCGGTGCTGATCGCCGAGGTGATGTCGCCCTCCTCCGCGCGCATCGATCTCGGCGACAAGGCGGCCGAGTACCTGCGGCTGCCGAGCCTCGGCACCTACGTCGTGGTGGCGTCGGACGAGATCAAGCTGTGGGTGTGGACCCGCACCGCGACCGGCTTCTCGTCCGGCCCGGTCGTCCTCGGCGACATCGCGGCGAGCGTCGAGGTGCCGGCGCTCGGGATCGCTCTTCCGCTGGCCGAGATCTACGCCCGCGTCCAGCTGGACTGATACGATGTCCGGGTGATCAGCTCGCTGTCTTTCCGGGGCGCCGCGACGCCGCGAGTTCGGACTCCAGCGGCAAACTCGGAGCTCTCGGCTGGATTCCGGGTGCGGCGTTGCACGCCGCCCCGGAATGACCATCGAATTGATCGGCCGGATCTCGTATCAGAGCCCGCCAAGCAAAAGGCCCGGGCTTTCGCCCGGGCCTTGCCCCTGCGGCGCCGCAAGACGCCGGTCCCCCATACCCGCCCCGTGCGGGAACTCGAGAAGCGACCGATCCGGCCCCGATGCGCGTTCATCCGGCGTCATCGTGGCCGGTGGCCGTGGCGCCGAAGCGCCCTTTCACCTCCATGATGCGAGTCGACGGTTAACGAGACGTTAAGGCCACGAAGAAATTTCGCGACGGCCGAGAAAGAGACGAGTCACCGTCACGGCGCCCCCTATTCGGCCGCTGCCGGCTCGGCGGGCGCCACGGTCCGCGGCGCCGCCAGCGTCACCACCGCGACCAGGCCGAGCACCGCGGCGAGAAACAGCGCCGTCACCCCGACGAGCCCGACCAGAACCAGATCGAAGCCGCCGCGCGCGTGCAGCACCGCGATCCCCGGCACCGCGACGGCGGCCGATGCGAACGACAGGAAGTAGCGCACCGCGTAGACGCGGCCACGCCAAGCATCGGCCGTGTAACGGGCGATCACCATGTCGCCCACCGTCACCTGCCCGTACAGTGCCGCCATCACCACCGCCAGGGCGGCCAGCAGGATCATGCCGCTCGCCTGCACGGCCCATACGGCGCCGCCGAGCAGCAGCGCCACCACGGCGGCGAACAGGAGATGCGGCGCCACCCGCTCGGCGATGCGGCCGACCACCATCTGGGCCACCGCACCGCACAGGAATACCGCGGTGGCGAGGCCGCCGACCGCGGCCAGCGCGACCCCTTCCCCCAGCCGCTCGTCGATGATCTTGGGCAGCGTCACCACGATCGTGTTGAAGGTGAGCCCGCCGCAGAACGAGATGATCAGATAGAGGGCGAAGAACACCACCGCGGCGCGGCGCGGCAACACGATGTCGGCGACCCGGGCGCGTCGCCCGGTCTCGTGGCGGTCGTCCGCGACCAGCGCCAGATAGGCGATGCCCAGCGCCAGGCTGATCAGCGCCGGCACCAGGAAGGCGCCGCGCCAGCCGAGCCACGAGGCCAGCACCGCGGTGACGCCGGAGGCGAGCGCGACGCCGAGATTGCCGCAAACGCCGTTGAAGGCGAGCGTGCGCCCGCGCGCCCCCGACACCTGGATCAGCATCGCCATGCCGACCGGGTGGTAGATCGCCGCGAACATGCCGACCAGGAACAGCGCCGTCGCCAGCATCGGCAAGCTCGGCGCCACCGCGCAGCCGGCGAGCGCGACGCCGGTGCCGACGAAGAAAGCCGCCATGATGGCGCGGCGGCTGACGCGGTCGGCGAGCCAGCCGGCCGGCAGCGAGAACAGCCCGAACGCCACGAACATCGCGGTCGACAGCACGATCAGCTCGGAATAGGGCCGCCGATAGACGGCTTCGAGCCCGATCACGACGGTCGGGTAGATACCGAGCACGAAGTGATCGAGGCCGTGCGCGACGTTGAGGAAGCCGATCTGGCGACGCTGCTGGATGGCATCGGGTTCCAGCGCGGGGGCGGCCGGCGAGTCGTTCGGAGGCATGGGGCTTGTCCTGGCGAAGCCGGGCCTAGGGGGCGAGCGACGCCATGCTAGCACGCGCCTCGGCGAAGTCCGCCGGCAGCCCGGTAGGGCCGGCGCGCAGGACAGACCGCGGCCGGACGTGTCGCGACGCGCGGCACCGGGCCAAACGACAGGCTCGCGCCTCTCCCGGATCTAGTCTGTTCGGGCGATGTCGCCGATCCGTCACGCCGACGTCTCCATCGACGGTCCGTGACAGGCTTTCCGTGTTTGTTCCCTTGGATCGAATGCGTGCCGCCCGATAAAATTACAACCGTATGCGGCAGACTTGAGCACTTCGGTTTCCAGGGACTCGTCCATGAGCCGACTGGAAATCGGCGCGGTCGCTTCGGCGACCGCGCTGTGCCGCCTTGCGCCGCTCGGCGCTGCACTGCTCGACGCCGCGCGGCTCCGCGTAGCGTGGCTTCGGGCCATGCTGGCCGCTGTCGTTCTCACGCTCGGCGTCGAGGCCACCTCTGCGACACCTCCGGCGCCGCCGCCGCCCGTCGGCCCGCTGCCGCCCGACATCCTCGCCAGTCTCGAAGCCGAGCGCCTGCTCCTGTTCGGTGGCACCGATCTGTGGCGCGCCGGCGGCTTCCTGCATGGCGGCTTCGCCTGGGCGCCGGAGGGCCTCGACCGCGACGGGCCGCTACTGCGGCTGCTGGTCGGCACGGGCGTCTATCAATACCGCTCCGGGCGGCGGCTCGTCGTCGCCGGCCAGGTTCTCGGCGCCCTGACATCCGGCTGGGTGTTCCGGCGCGGCGCCTTCACGGCGGTCGTCCACGGCGGGCTCGGCGTCCAGGATCATGCGACGCGGCCGCTCGATCCGGGCAATCCGCTGAGGGGCCTGCACATCGGCCTGCGCTTTGGCGTGGAGACGTGGTGGGAGCCGGCACCCGACATCATGGTGGCGGTGGCCGCCACCTGGTCGTCGATCGGTCAGGGCTTCGGGCTCCAGGCGGCCGCCGGCTGGCGCGTGCTCGAACCCGTGTACGGCGGCTTCTATGTCGGCCCGGAGGTGCAGATCTACGGCGACGAGACCTATCGCCAGCTTCGCACCGGGCTGCACCTCACCGCCTGGAAGCTCGGCCCGTACCAGTGGTCGGGCGGCGTCGGCTGGACGATGGACACTGACGACCGCAGCGGCCCCTATGTGCGCTTCGGAGTGCTGACCAAGATGTGAGGCGGACAGGTCGCCTCACGCTGACCGAGACGTGAGGCGGACGAGCCGCCTCACGATGGCGGCGCGGCGCTGGCCGGCGGCGCAGCACGCGGAAACAGCAGGCGCTGATACAGGAGCCCGATGCCGACCAGCACGAGGCCGAGGCCGATGAAGGACAGCGCCCGGTAGATGCCGGTGAGATCGGCCATGTCGAGCAGGAACACCTTGGCGATGGTCAGCGTCACCACGGCCGCCGAGGCGAGACGCGCCGGCTGCGAGCGCAGCAGGATGCCGGCGACGAGCAGCATCACGCCGAAGCCGAGCCAGGCCGCCGAATAGGTGTACTGCTCCAGATCGAGCGTCGGTCCGGCCGTCAGCACCGTGCCGTGGAAGGCCCGGCGGATCTCCAGCGTCAGCCAGCCGAGCGACAGCGCCACCGCGGCGGCGGCCGCGACGCCACGATAGGCCAGCGGCCGCGTGGCCCGCGCCACCAGCGCCAGCACCGCCGCCAGCACGGCGGGCAGCCCGTAGCCGAGCAGGACCAGATTGACGAGCGGCCCGCCGACGGCATCGCCGGTGATCAGCGGATTGGCGAAGCCGGCGAGCCCGAGCACGATGCCGGCGAGCGCCAGCGCCGCCATCACCAGAGCGCCGATGTCGTGCACGATCGACCGGGTCCTCAGGCGCAGACGTTCGAGGCCGATCGCCAGCGCGAGCCACGACGACACCTGAAGCCCGATCTCCGCCAGCCGGCCCGCCGGCCGGTAGACATCGCCGTCGTTGACGAGATGGCGGATCTCCAGCCCGGCGAGCAGCACCGTGAACACGATCGCCAGCACGTCGACGGTGCGGGCCGCGGCGTCGTCGGCGCGCTTGCGCAAGAGATGCCCGGCCGTCCAGAACGCCGCCGCCGGCACGCCGTAGCCCCACAGGAGCCAGTTGAAGATCGGCGTGGTGCCGACCGCGTCGCCGACGATGCGCGGCTCCCATCCGATGCGGGCCAGCACCACGAGCGCGAGCCCGGCGGCGAGCCCGCGCAGCGCCGGCAGCGGCCGATACCGCTCGACAAAGGCGACGCCCGGCACCGCGAGGGCGAGCGCCACGGTGAGAAAACCCTTCTCCAGCGCCATGGTGAGCGCCAGCGCCAGCGCACCCACGGCGCCGACCGCGAACACCGCCTGCCCGGCCGGCAGGCCCGGCCGCGGCGGCCGCCGGCCGAGCGTCTCGGTCGCCACCGCGAACAGCGCGGCGATGAGCAGCGCCAGGCCGGCGAACGGGATCGAGCGGTCGAAGCCGGCGATGCGCCAGTACAGCGCGATCAGGATGGCGATCGGCGTCGCGATGGCGCACCACGCCCACACCAGCGGCACCACCGCGCGGGTCGCCCGCCCCTGCGCCGCGAAGCCGACGCCGCCGAACAGGCCGGCGAACAGCGCCCCGGCGGCGAGGTGGAGCGCGAAGGAGGTGCGCACCGGCTCCGGCACCGCGCCGGCGACCGGACCGGCCGGCGCGATCAGCGTGTCGAGCCGCGTCTCGGTCGCCCACTCGGCCATCACCAGCACCGCCATCGCGGCCGCGACCGGCACGGCGCCGAGCGCCGCCGGCGCCCGCCAGGCGATGCCGACCGTGAGGGCGGCGAGGAGCGTGAAGCCGGAGAGCGCCACGCCATCGTGGCCACTCGCCATCACGAGAAGTCCGGCCGGCACCAGCACGGCGGCGAGCGCCACCGACGAGACCTCGTCGAGCGTGTCGGGGGTCGCCTCAGGCCCGAGCAGCAGGCCCGACACCGTGAAGGCCGCGGCGAGCGCGAATACCGCCACGAGGTAGACGGTGTGCGGCACCGCCGTTCCGACCGCCGCCTCGGCGATGCCAGGCAGCGCCCACAGCGTCGCGAACGCGATGGCGGTGAGCGCCAGCCAGCGCCACAGCCGCGCCCGCGCCAGCGCGAAGGCGGCGGCCGTCACCACGACGAGGTAGAGATACAGCGCCCAGAAGCTCGGCTCGTCGCTGGCGACCAGAACCGGCGTCACATAGGCGCCGACGAGGCCGAGCCCGGCGAGCGCCGGCCCGTGCAGCAGCGCCGCCGCGAGCGTCGCCAGCGCCACCGCGCCGAGCAGCACGAAGGCGAGCGGCGGCGGCAGGAAGCCGTACAGCGCGAAAGCGGCCCACACGGTCGCATAGGCCACCGTGGTGCCGGCGGCCGTCAGGGTGCTCGGGATGTGGGCGGTCGGCAGCGCCGCGGCGCCGACCCGGATCTCGTTGCGGCGGGTCCACTCGCCGGCCGCCACCAGGGCGACGGCGAGCAGCGCCCCGAGGGCGACCCGCACGCCCGGCCCGATCAGCCCCTGCTCGATGGAGTAACGCACCAGGAAGAGGCCACCGAGCGCCAGCGCCACGCCGCCGACCCAGACCACCCACTGGGTGCCGAAGCGCTCCTCGAAACCGCGCGGCGCGACCGGCGGCGGCGCGTCCGCCGTGACGCCCGACGGCTCGGACATTGGCGGTCCGGAGATCGGCGGTGCGGAGATCGGCGGCACCGCGGTGGGCGGCGGCGGTGCGGCGGGGCTCGTGGCGACGGTGTCGGCGGGAGCCTGCGGAGGAACCGACGTTGCCGCGATCTCCGGGCCGCCATCGGGGGACGGCTCGGTCGCGGGTGTCGCCTCGCCGCCCGGGCGGGATGCCCTGGCCAGCAGCACACGCAGCCGTTCGATCTCCGCCTCGATGCCGGTCAGCCGGTCCCGCAGGACGGCGACCTGCCGGCGCTCGCCGCGCAGCATGACGATGGCCACGAGCGCGGCCACAAACGCCAGGAACTCCATCTCGGCCCCCTCCTCGGATGGACCCGCGAATCGGCCGGCGCCCTCGCCGGGCCGTATTTGTCGGCGAACGCTCGACGATGTCGAGCGCCGACATCCGCCTCCTCGCCGACTGGGACCTCGCCGCCGCGCCCGAGCGCGTGTGGGAGGCGCTGATGCGCCCGGCCGAATGGCCGCAGTGGTGGCCGACCGTCACCCGCGCGGTGGTGCTCGCGCCGGGCGATGCGAGCGGCGTCGGCGCGCGCCTCGCCTTCGAGTGGCGGACCGCCCTTCCGGTCCGCCTCGCCTTCGAGGTGCTGACCACGCGGGTCGAGCCGCTCGCGCTGATCGGCGGCGAGGCGTCCGGCGCCCTCACCGGCCGCGGCGCCTGGCTGATCCGGCCGACGGGGAGCGGAACGCGAGTGCGCTACGACTGGACCATGACGGTGTCGGCACCCGGAATGCGGCTCGCCGCCCCGCTGGCCCGCAAGGCGTTCGCCTGGAACCACGCGGCCGCGATGCGGCAGGGCCGCGACGGCCTGGCGCGCCGGCTCGGCTGCGCCTGAGGCGATCCGCGGTGTGGCCATCGGGCGGCCGGGCGTCATCCGCCGAACGGCCGGCTCGGCGCCAGGCAGCGCGGCGCGGTGTGGTCGGCCACGGCTCCGACGACGGCGAGAAGCGCGGCCGCCGCATCCGTGTGGCCACGGTGACCGGCCACCCAGCCCGACCACGCCAGCCCGCCGAGGACCAGGGCGATCCCGGCGGCGGTGAAGATTGCGCTTTCGAGCCTGGACATGGCGAGCCTGGGCGGAGGGACGAGGACGACCTGACGCCGATTGGTCGGAGCGGCTGGCACGCGCGTTCGAACCGCCCGCGCCGATGCGAGGCGCCGGGGCCGCGGTTCCGCCGTCGTGGTTAGCAGGGTCCTTCGGTGGCGGCTGCCGGCGAAGGCTCCCCGTCACAGGCCGGAGAACAGCGAGCGCAGCGTCCGCCGGCGCGCGCGCCGCGGCGGAGACGGGTTCGCGTCTCCCGGTTGCGCGTCATGCGCCACGAAGCAGCCGCGCAGGCGGATGATGCTCCACACCAGCGGATTCCAGGCGAGCCAGCCGCGCTCGGTCTCGCCTGCCATCACGTCGGGCCGCACCTCGGGCGGCGCCCCGAACACCTCGGGCATCGAGCGCGACAGCGTCGCGTCCGCCAGGATGTCCCAGCGCGAGTGGCCGCCCATCATGGGGGAGCGCAGGCCATAGACGACGCGGCCGAGCCGCGATTCGCGGATCGCGAAGGCGCACATCGCGCACGGCTCCACCGTCGTGTAGAGCGTGCAGCCGGCCAGGCTGCGCCGCCCGAGCGCCCGGCGCGCCGTCGCCATGGCGACGATCTCGGCGTGGCGGGTGACGTCCTGCTCGCGCCGCACCGCATTGGTGGCCTCCGCCACCACCTCGTCGCCCCGCGCGATCACGCAGGCGAAGGGCAGCTCGCGCCAGCCCGCCGCCGCCCCGAGCGCGATCGCCCGGCGCATCATCCGCTCGTCGATCCCGTGCAGCCTCGCCGCATCCATCCCGTCGCCCACCCCCACCCCCGCATAACGCGGGAGTGGGCGATCGGACAAGTTGCCGGATCGGCGGAGAGGTAATTGGAGCGGGCGGCGGGCGCGTGTCCGGCCGCCTCTTCGTCGGTCACTGGCCGCGGGCGGCCTCGAACACCGCCCGGCACTCGGGGCTCAGCCGGCCGATGCGGGCCGCCAGGCAGGCCGTGATGGCGCGCACGTTCGGAATCTCGCCGGCGCACAGGCGGAACACGTCCGGCCGGCAGGCTCGCTGCTGAGCCGGCGTGCCGCGGTATTCGCCCTGTGCCGCCGCGCCGCCGGCGGCCCCGAAGAGCCCAAGAGCCAGCCCGAGCACGAGACCCATACCGCGACCGTGTATGCTGCTCGCCATGCCGCATCCTCCCTCGGGTGCCGGCCCCGCTCCACGCCGCCGCGGATGCCGTTCGTGCGGTTCGTGTCGGCCGCCGCGACGCGGGTTCGACCCTAGCGAATCGGTCCAGCCGATCCCGGCCCACTCCACACCCGTCCCGCGCAAGACCGCGCCAGCTCGCGCCGCTAGACAAAAGTCGGAGACCCAGCTAGGTAATTGTACCGACGCCGTCGATCGGCGGTTCGGGACCGGCCCTGATGCTCGCGGGCGAAGCCGCGATCGTGGCCGAGCCTCGAACCCAAAAGCCGCAAGGACGCTCGAACGTCCATTCGTCACACCCGGAGGAGACGCATGACGACCCAGGCCGAGACCATCGCCCGCCGCGCCACCACGCATCGCTGGTGCCCGGACGCCGACACCCGCGACAGCATCGTGGCGCGCCGCAACGCGCTGGCCGGCCTGTGGGCCGGGCGCCTGATGCAGCTTCCGGACGACCAGCTCACGCTCTATGCTGCCGAGGTGCACGCCTCCGGCACCGTCGACGGCAGCGAGGCCATCCTCCAGAAGCTCTGGTACGACCTCAACCGCGCCGGCGTGCCGATGTCGCGCACCGACATCGGGGCCAAGATGGGCGAGCTGCACCGCGACGCCATCGGCCAGCTCAGCGCCACCGACTGACCCCGACGCAGCATCGAGGTGACGCCGCGAGACGACGGCGCGTCGGTCGCAGCGTGAATTCACGCAGCGTGGATGCGGACGTGATCCGGCGCGGCGGCGACGACGTAAGGTCCGACGGACAGCACGGCGTCGCGCGCTCCGCGGCTCGCGGAGCCTTCATCGCGGCGCGCCGTTTCGCACGCAGCCGGACGCCGCCATGACGCACCATCGCCGCCCTCCTCGCCCCGGCCCGTCGACCAGGGCTCCCGGCTGGATCACGCCGGCCCGCCTCGATCGTCGCGCCGTGCTGGCCGGTGCCGCCGCGGCGCTCGCCTGGACCGGCTCGTCGTATGCCGCGGAAACCAGCCGTGCCAATGCCTGGGTCCACGGGTTCGCGCAGGCGGGCGGCGGCGAGATCCGGCTGATGAGCCACGCCGGCAAGCCGATGCTGATCGTCAACACCGCGTCGCTGTGCGGATACACACCCCAGTATGCCGGGCTCGAACAGCTCTGGCGCACCTATGGGCCGCGCGGGCTGCTCGTGCTCGCGGTGCCGTCCGACGACTTCGGCGGCCAGGAGCCGGGCGACCAGGCGAGCATCGATCACACCACGCATCGCTACGGCGTCAGCTTTCCGGTCAGCGTGAAGTCGGTGGTGCGTGGCCCGCAGGCGCATCCGTTCTATCGCTGGGCCGCGCTCGAGCGCCCGCTCGATACACCGCGCTGGAACTTCCACAAGTATCTGATCGACCGTGACGGCCGCATCGCCGGGGCGTTCGCGTCCGCGATCGAGCCGACCGACACGCGCATCGCAGCGGCCATCGCGACGATGCTGACGGGATGAGAATGCCGATCCGGCGATGATGCTGATGGCCTCGCGCCGGAGCATCCGCACCTGGTCCGGCTCTCCACTTGTATCTTTGCATATAAAGATCTGTGGAGCGCGGCGATGCAGCGCTGTGCGGTTCGACAACCGTCGTCGTCTCCCGTTGGCTGAACGGCACCGCATCGCGATGCGATCCACAATGCGGCGCCGCATGGCGTGTGCGGTGCATCCATTCGACGGCGCAAACAAGAAATTCACTGCGACGGCCGCGACCGCTTGACAAAACACGACATCGGCGCGACGATCTCATCGTCAACTTCGAGACGGGCTTGGTTGATCCACTGATCCGACGGTCCGACGAAGCAGACACTCCGGCCGGACGCGCTTCCGCCGAACCTTCGGCAACACGCAGATCCGGCGTCGAGAGCGGGAGGTGAAATGCCACCGGGCTCGCAAGGCCGCGACGATCGCCTTGGTCTTCGTTGGGACTTTGGCGTAGCGGCTGAACCCACAACGGATAAGGTCGGAAGCGGTCTCATCGGGCCGCATCAGTGAGGCAAGGCCCAACCTCGACCGCTTCCGCCTTTGTCTATCTTCCTCGACATGATCAGCCGAACTCGGCTCGTCAGAGTACTCTCGCAAGAGCTTACTCTCGCCAGAGTCTCACTCATGTGAACGATGTCATGTGAGTTCGAGCCGTGCTCAACCGAGTTTGTGTGAACGCTCCTGCTCTGCAGCGAGCGTTTTTTGCTGTCGAGTGGCGGAGCAGCTTGCTCGCCACTGTGACGCCGCCTGCCGGTGCCGCTCGTTCGTCACGCACACCCTGTTCGCTGGCGCCGCTCGCTCGTCACCAAGGCGCCGCCCGGCGCGGCTGGTTTTATATGATGGCCGCCGATGTTGACTCGTCATGCTCGGCCTCGTGCCGGACACCCATGACTTTAGGTCAAGCAGCAACAAAGGCGTGGATGGCCGAAACGAGCCCGGCCATGACCTAGGATGCGGTCCGAGAGTGCTGCCGTTGGTCTGATGCGAGATCCGGCTCCCGGGCGCACCCGCGACCCGGCCACAGCGCTCGTCCTGCATCCGCGGTGCCGTAGCCCGGATTGAGCGGAGCGAAATCCGGGAACCTCTCCGTCTCGTTGCAGGTCCCCACCAGCGGCCGATCCGCCGCCCCGATCGCGACGCCGCTTCGCCCGCGCCGGCCCCATAGCGGTATGGTCGTGGTCCCCCGAACCTCTCTCGGCTACGGCAGTGCCCGGCACCGCTCGACAGCAGACCGGGTCCGTCCTATTCGTGGCGTGCATCGACCATGCCGACGTGGCCGTCGAGGCATCACCGAACGCGATGCGTCGCCGAACACGAGGCGTCGCCCTGCGTTGACCCAACGGCGCAGACAGGGGCCGAGCCGCCATGAAGACCATTCTCGTCCCGACCGAACCCAACGACGCCATGCGGTCGACGCTGGCGACCGCCCTCACGGTGGCCCGCACCTTCGGCAGCTATCTCGAAGGATTCGCGGTCCGCGTCTCGGTGCCGACCGTGGTGGCCATGGATGTCGCGCCGTCCGCCTCGCTCGCCTTCTTCGAGGAGGAGAACGCCGAGGCGGCCCGCCAGGCCCGCGAGCTGTTCGAGACCGCGATGCGGGCCGAGGCGGTGCCGACCGCCCCCTCCGGCCCGGCGCCCGGGCCGAGCGCCGCCCCCGCCTGGGGCTGGCTCGACGACGCCCCGGAGGGCGACAATTTCGTCGGTCATCTCGGCCGCATCTTCGACCTGATCGTGATGGGCCGCCCGAGCAGCGATCCGCGCGGGCCGCATATGAGCACCTTCGAGGCCGCCCTGTTCGAGAGCGGCCGCCCGGTGCTACTGGCGCCGCCGAAGGCGTCCGCTACGGTCGGCCGCCATGTCCTGATCGCCTGGAACTGCTCGACCGAGCAGGCCCGCGCCACCGCCTCGGCGATGCCGTTCCTGGCCCGCGCCGAGCGCGTCACCATCCTGACGGTCGAGGGCGCCGTGGTGCCCGGGCCGTCGGCCGAGCAGCTCGCCGGCAATCTCGCACGCCACGGCATCAAGGCGACGCTGATCAACACCCAGGGCGGCGACAACCGCACCGCCGGCCCGACCATCCTGGAGCACGCCACGCGGCTCGGCTGCGATCTGATCGTCAAGGGCGCCTACACCCAGAGCCGGCTGCGCCAGATGATCTTCGGCGGCACCACCCGCCACATCCTCACCCACGCCGAGATCCCGGTGCTCACCACCCACTGACGCGGAGCGCCGGCGGCCGGACCGCCCGGTCTCCCCACGCACGGGCTCACCGCCAGCGGCGGTGCAGCCACAGCCACTGCTCGGGATGCTGGCGCACCCAGTCCTCGATCAGGCTGGTGATCATCTGCATGGTGGCGTCGACGTCGATCTTGCCGTCGGGGTCGCGGGGCGGCGGCAGCGGCCCGACCAGCTCGAAGCGGAAGCGCGCGTCCGGCAGCCGCACCACCCGGGCGCCGTAGATCGGGCACTCGAACAGGCGGGCGAAGCGGCCGAGCATCGGGTTGACCTTGCAGGTCCGCCCGAAGAACGTGACGTCGACGCCGCGCGCATAGTGCTGGTCGACCAGCATGCCGACCAGCCGCCCCTGGCGCAGCGCCTCGCGAATGCGCAGCGGCGTGTCGGGCCCGGCCGCGATCACCATGCTGCCACCGGCCTGGCGGGCCCGGATCATCTCGCGGACGAACGGCCCGATGCGCGGCGCCCGGAACACCACCGCGATCTCGCGCCCGATGGTGCCGGCGCCGAGCGGCACCACCTCCCAGTTGGCGAGATGGCCGGTGAACATCAGGGCCGGCCGCGGATCGTCGCGCAGCCGCAGCATCGCGGCGCGGGTGGCCGCGTCGACCTCGATGCGGCCGGGGCGCGGATCGCGCCAGTCGTAATCCCACAGTCGGTCGAGATGCGCCGACTCGACGAACAGGCGGCCGAAATTATCCCACATGCCGGCGAGCGTGCGCTCGCGCATCTCTGCCGACATCTCGGGAAACACCATGGCGAGCTGCTCGCGGGCGACGCGATGGCCCTTGAGCCGCGGCCCGACGAGCCGCACCAGCCGCCCGGCCAGCGCCGCCGTGCGGGCGAGATCGAAGCGGCGCAGCAGCCGCAGCACGCCGACCCCGACGAGCCCGATCGCCGTCTCGACGCGGGCCAGCACGCTCCGGTGCTCGCGCCGCTCCAGCCCCGGCCGGGCGGCGTCGAGGCGCGCCATCAGGGCGTGGACGAAGGGAAAGTAGGTCGCCGAGCGGTCCTCGGCGGCGAACAGCCCGACCCGGTGGCCGGCCGAGAGCTTGACCCGGCCGCCGCCGCGCCGGTGCAGCACGCAAGCCCAGTAGGCCGCCGACGACCCCGGAAGTCGCTCCTGGAAGATCTCGACCGCGACCACATCGGCAAAGGCGAGCAGCCGCGTCCGGCCGCGGTCGCGCCAGGCGAGCCCGTCGGGCGCCAGGCTGAAGAGCTTTTCGGCGGTGAACGGATGGGCGCGGTAGGTGTAGGTCGGGTCGGTCATGCTCGATCGGTGGTGCCCCGCCCGCGGTGGGCGGCGCCCGACTTCTAGAGCATTTTCCGGCGAAGTGGACTCCGGTTCGCCGTCGAAAATGCGATCAGATAAGGACTTTTGGAGCGGGGCCGATCCCGTTGGATCGGATACCGCTCCGCAGGGAATTTCGATCCGATCGAGTTGGAATTCGCTCCGGCCGGCTTTCACTCCGGCCGGCTGTGGACGCCGGTTGTCGGCCGGATCACCGCGCCCGACGAGATCGTCTCGGCGATCGCCGGCTCAGGACGTCCGCTCGGACTCTCGGGCCGAGCGCAGCAGCGCCCGGCACGCCTCCAGCGCATCGAGCACGGTGGCGAGGCGCGCCCGGTCGGCGGCCGAGAGCCCCCGCGGCGCCACCGGCACGGCGGCGGCCCGCTCGCTCACGGCCGGCACCTCGCGGGCGATCGGCGGGGTGCGCTCCGCCACCGGGGCGCGGACGGCGGGCTCGCTCGCCGGGGCGGCCTCGCGAGGCGCCGTGATGTCGTGTGGCGTGGCGCCGAGGGGGGCCGCCTCGCGCTTCGGCGGCGGGTGCGATCCAAGCGCCGGAGTCGCATGCGGGGTTGCGCCCGCCGCCCCGAAGGACGGCTCACGCCGGCCGTAGGGATCGACCGATGGATCGACCGATTCGTCACGCCCCGCTTCGCCATGCTCCCCTTCGGCCGCCTTCGCGACCGGCGACGCCTGCGGCGGCATCTCCCCGGCCACGGCCTCGTCGAAGGCCGCCGCCGCATCGGCCACATCCGCGGCGTCCGGCTCGATCTCGGCCTCGCTCTCGGTGCCGTCGAGCTCCGGCTTGCGCTCCGGCTGCGGCGCTCCCTCCTGCCACACCGTCTGGACGAAGCGCCCCCCCTGCTCGCGCAGGATGCGCTGCACGCCGCGGATGGTGTAGCCCTCGCCATAGAGGAGATGGCGGATGCCGCGCAGCAGGTCGACGTCGTCGGGCCGGTAGTAGCGGCGGCCGCCGCCGCGCTTCATCGGCCGCACCTGCGGAAAGCGGCTCTCCCAGAAGCGCAGCACATGCTGCGGCAGGTCGAGCTCGTCGGCGACCTCGCTGATGGTGCGGAACGCTTCCGGCGCCTTGTTCACGGCCGCCCCCTCGGGTCCGTCATTTCCGGTCCGTCATCTCGGGTCCGTCATTGCCGGTCCGTACGCGCCGGGTGGGGCACGATCCACCCTCGCCGTCACGCGCGCCGGCACACCCCGAGACGGCCGTGTCACGCCGTCAGGCGCCGGCCCCGTCCGTGCCGGCGGTCGCGGGCGCGCCGGTCGCGGCATCGCCACCCGAGTCGGCGTTGATGCGCTGCTTGAGAATGGCCGACGGCTTGAACACCATCACCCGCCGCGGCGAGATCGGCACTTCCTTGCCGGTCTTCGGGTTGCGGCCGATCCGCTGGCCTTTCTTGCGGACCACGAACGACCCGAACGAGGAGAGCTTCACGGTCTCGCCCCGCTCCAGGCAATCGGTGATCTCCTTGAGCACCAGCTCGACCAGCGCGGCCGATTCGGTGCGGGAGAGTCCCAAGCGTTGATAGACGGCCTCGCACAAGTCCGCCCGAGTGACTGTCTTCGCGCTCATCGTGGCCCCAGCGCCTGCCCAGCGACTTTGATATCCCTCTGAATTTACAACGATATGAGCTTCGCCCTCCGGGGTCAACCGGGGCTGTGCGATGCGGCGGGAAGATTTGAACAGGCGCCGTCGGGCTTGCGGCGGCCGTCACCAGCGGATCAGCGCGGCGCCCCAGGTGAAGCCGCCGCCCATCGCCTCGACCATCACCAGGTCGCCGGGCTTGATCCGGCCGTCGGCGACCGCATGGTCGATCGCCAGCGGAATCGAGGCCGCCGAGGTGTTGCCGTGCAGCGCCACGGTGGACACGATCTTCTCGGGGCCGATGCCGAGCTTGTGGGCGGAGGCGTCGATGATGCGCTGGTTGGCCTGATGCGGCACGAACCAGTCGATGTCGGCCGCGGTGGTGCCGGTCGCCGCCAGCACGTCCTCGACGGCGCCGCACATCATCCCGACCGCGTGCCGGAACACCTCGCGGCCCTCCATGCGGAGGAAGCCGACCGTGCGGGTCGCCGACGGGCCGCCGTCGACATAGAGCTTGTCCTTGTGGCGACCGTCGGAGCGCAACCGCGCCGCCAGCACGCCGCGGTCGGCCAGCGTCCCGGACTGCGGCGTCGCCTCCAGCACCACGGCCCCGGCGCCGTCGCCGAAGATCACGCAGGTGGTCCGGTCGTTCCAGTCGAGGATGCGCGAGAAGGTCTCCGAGCCGATCACCAGGGCGCGGGTGAAGCCGCCGGTGCGCAGCATCGAATCGGCGGTCGCCAGCGCGAACACGAAGCCGGAGCAGACCGCCTGCATGTCGAAGGCGGCCCCCTGGGTGATGCCGAGCTTCGCCTGCACGGTCACGGCGCTCGCCGGGAAGGTATGGTCCGGGGTGGCGGTCGCCAGCACGATGAGGTCGATCGCCTGCGGCTCCAGGCCGGCGGCGTCAAGGGCGCGGCGAGCGGCCGCGACGGCGAGGTCGGAGGTCAGCTCCCCGTCGGCCGCGATGTGGCGCTCGCGGATGCCGGTGCGCTGGACGATCCAATCGTCGCTGGTGTCCACCATGCCGGCCAGCTCGGCATTGGTGAGCGTGCGCGCCGGCAGGTAGCCGCCACAGCCGCGGACGATCGAACGGATGATGCTCACGACGCCACCTCTCCGGCCACCGGAGCGGGGGCCGCCTGCCCGAGGGTCCGGCGGATCTTCGCCATCAGCTCGTAGCGGGCCATGTCGTAGCCGAGATCGACGGCCGCCGCGAAGCCTTCCGCGTCGGTGCCGCCGTGGCTCTTGATCACCACGCCGTTGAGTCCGAGGAACACACCGCCGTTGACCTTGCGCGGGTCCATCTTGTCCTTCAGGGTCTTGAACGCCTGTCGCGCGAACAGATAGCCGATTTTCGCCATCCAGGTTCGGCCCATGGCGCTGCGCAGGTATGCGGCGAGCTGCTTGGCGGTGCCCTCGGCGGTCTTCAGGGCGATGTTGCCGGTGAAGCCCTCGGTCACCACCACGTCGACGGTGCCGCGGCCGATATCGTCGCCCTCGACGAAGCCGCGGAAGTCCATGTGGCTGCACGTCAGCGTGCGCAGCACCTGGCTGGCCTCGCGGATC
Organism: Rhodoplanes serenus; assembly: GCA_009720755.1. Lineage (GTDB taxonomy): Bacteria > Pseudomonadota > Alphaproteobacteria > Rhizobiales > Xanthobacteraceae > Rhodoplanes > Rhodoplanes serenus. The sequence goes on along the minus strand of WNKV01000010.1, from coordinate 165,426 downwards.
TCCTCCAGCCCCTTGACCTCCTCGACCCCCACATTGAGCAGCCCGACGGTCGGCCGCTCCAGGTCGAACACCACGCTGGCCATGGCGCTGCCCATCACGGCGAGCTGGACCAGGTGCTGAACGTCCGCCCCGATCGAGGCGCCGACGTCGAGCACGATCGATTCGCCCCGCAGGGTCGGCCACAGGCAGGCGATCGCCGGCCGCGACACCCCCGGCATGGTGCGCAGGTGGAACTTGGACATCGCCATCAGGGCGCCGGTGTTGCCGGCCGAGACGGTGACGTCCGCCTCGCCCTTCTTCACCGCATCGATGGCGAGCCACATGGACGAGCGCCAGCGGCCATGACGCAGCGCCTGGCTGGGCTTCTCGTCCATCTTGACGGTGACCTCGGTGTGGACGAGCCGCGAGGCCGCCGCGAGCGCCGGCCGGCTCTCCAGCAGTGGCCGAACCACGGCCTCGTCACCGAACACGATGAAACTGGTGTCGGGATGCCGGGAGAGAGACAAGTCGGCGCCGGCGATCACCACCGCGGCCCCGTTGTCCCCCCCCATGGCGTCCAGCGCGATGCGAACCTTCTCAGACATGAACCGACGTTGGCGGCGGCGCGCAAACTGCGCCATTGACCGGCCGACGCGGACCAGTCGCTGGGTTGAAGAGGCCGCGACAATACCGCGTCCGCGTCGCGTGACAATCGCTTAATTCACCGATACGGGTCCGGAAAACTCCGCTGCGCGGGGTCATTCCCCGCCGGAGGCACCGCGGTCCTTGAGGGCCGCCAGCGCCGCGAAGGGTCCCGGCTCCGGCGCCCCGTCGGCGGGCGGATCGAACACCGCTCCGGGCTTGCGGGGATAGGGATCGAGGCCGAGCAGCAGGAACTCGGTCGCCACCGCGCCGAGATCGACCGTCCCGCCGACGAGCGGCTCGGGCGGCTCCGCCGCCTCCGGGTCGCGCGGCGGCCCCGCCTCCTCGGCCGGCGCGTCCGGGCTGAATACGAGATCGACCGCCTCGGCGATTTCGCTCTCCATCGGCTCCAGCGTCACCACGCAGGTCTGCCCGGCCGTCGCCGTCACGGTGCCGACGACACGCAGGCCGCGGCCCTGCCGGGTCAGCTCGAAATCCGCCGCCAGCCGCGGCAGGCCGGTCAGGCCGCCGAGCCGCGCGATCGCCTCGCGGGCCGGCGCGTCGGCCGACAAATGCAGGGTGAGCCCCTCCTCCGACACGTCGTCCAGCTTGACCGGGACGCTCCACGGACGATCCGGCTTGCCCATGGCGATACTCCTTCCCAACCGATCATCATGCCCGCCGCAGGCGGCCGGTGCGACTCGGGCGCCCCCGATATGGGGGCCCCGGTCCCCATATGCCACGATCGCGCCATAGAGGGCGACAAAGGTGCGGCCGCCGGCGAGAGCAGCGACGGGTCGCGGGGGCGGCGCGTCGATTCCATCTGGCGGTTGCGTTCGACGCGGTTGCGTGGGATGCCCTGCCACGTTACGGCCTGCCACGCTACGGCCTGCCGAAGGGGGGACCACCGACGTGCATCAGACCACCAGCCAGCCATCCGGTCGCCGCCCGCGTCGGGCCATCGGCGCCGTTCTGGCGCTCGGCCTCTTGCTCGGCGGCTGCATCACCCAGACCTATCAGCGCGGCTACATCGTGCCGGAAGGCGCGCTCGAGCAGATCCCGCTCGGCGCCTCGCAGGAGCAGGTGCTGATCGTGCTCGGCACCCCGTCGACGGTCGCCACCGTCTCGGGCGAGGTGTTCTACTACATCTCTCAGCGCGCCGAGCAGACCTCGTTCCTGCCTCAGAAGGAGGTCGACCGCCGCGTCATCGCGGTCTACTTCGACAAGTCCCGCAAGGTCGAGCGGCTCGCCAATTACGGCATCAAAGACGGCCGCATCTTCGACTTCGTCAGCCGCACCACCCCGACCGCCGGCAGCGAGCTCAATTATCTGAGCTACATGTTCAAGGCCCTGAAGTGGTGGTGAGCGGGACGCGGCGTCCGCCGGGCTGACCGCCCCGCCCCGTTCCCGACCTGCCCCTCCCGCCTGCGTGAGCCCCGTCCGCGTGGACCCGCCCGCTCACCCCTGCGGCAGTGCGATTCGCCTCGGACGGACGAGACGGCACGAAAAAGCCCCGCGGATCGCTCCGCGGGGCTTCGTCGTTCCAGCGCCGGGCGAACGGCTCAGACGAGATCCGGCTGATCAATTTGGCGGTCATTCCGGAAGCCGCGAAGCGGCGATCCGGCATCCAGCCGAGAGCGTCGAGCGTGCCGTTGGGTTCCGGGTTCGCGGCTTCGCCGCGCCCCGGAACGACAACTGATCACCCGAAGGCAGTGTCACTGATGGGCGAGGATCGCCAGCAGCAGCAGCGCCACGATGTTGGTGATCTTGATCATCGGGTTCACGGCCGGGCCGGCCGTGTCCTTGTAGGGGTCACCGACGGTGTCGCCGGTCACCGACGCCTTGTGGGCCTCGGACCCCTTGCCGCCGTAATGGCCGTCCTCGATGTACTTCTTGGCGTTGTCCCAGGCGCCGCCACCCGAGGTCATCGAGATGGCGACGAACAGGCCGGTGACGATGACGCCGAGCAGCATAGCGCCGACCGCCGAGAAGGCCGCCGACTTGCCGGCCGCACCACCGCCCGCGATGAAGTAGATGATGAAGTAGCCGACCACCGGCGACAGCACCGGCAGCAGCGACGGGATCACCATCTCCTTGATGGCGGCCTTGGTGAGCAGGTCGACGGCGCGGCCGTAGTCGGGCTTCTCGGTGCCCTTCATGATGCCGGGGCGCTCGTGGAACTGGCGACGCACCTCCTCGACGATGGACTGGGCGGCCCGGCCGACCGCCATCATGCCCATGGCGCCGAACAGATACGGCAGCAGGCCGCCGAACAGGAGGCCGACCACCACGTACGGATTGGTCAGCGCGAAGTCGAGCTTCACGCCGGCGAAGTACGGGTGCTGCGCCGAGTTGGCGATGAAGTGCTTGAGGTCCTCGTTATAGGCCGAGAACAGCACCAGGGCGCCGAGGCCGGCGGAGCCGATCGCGTAGCCCTTGGTCACCGCCTTGGTGGTGTTGCCGACCGCGTCGAGCGCGTCGGTGGAGTGGCGGACCTCCTTGGGCAGGCCGGCCATCTCGGCGATGCCGCCGGCGTTGTCGGTCACCGGGCCGAAAGCGTCGAGGGCGACCACGAAGCCGGCCAGCGCCAGCATGGTGGTGACGCCCACCGCGATGCCGAACAGGCCGGCGAGCCCGTAGGTCACCAGGATGCCGGCGATGATCACGATGGTGGGCAACGCCGTCGATTCGAGCGAGACGGCGAGGCCCTGGATGATGTTGGTGCCGTGGCCGGTGACCGACGACTTGGCGATCATCTGCACCGGGCGGAAGTTGGTGCCGGTGTAGTACTCGGTGATCCACACGATCAGGCCGGTGACGGCGAGACCGGCGACGCCGCAGGCATAGAGATGCCAGCCCGAGTAGCCGACGCCCGGCAGCGGGCCGAAGCCGATCAGCAGGCCGACCACGCCGGCGATGCCGACGAGCGACAGCACCGCGGTGGCGATGAAGCCCTTGTAGAGCGCCCCCATGATCGACTGGCTGGGGCCGAGCTTGACGAAGAAGGTGCCGATCACCGAGGTGATGATGCACAGGCCGCCGATGCCGAGCGGCAGCAGCATCATCGGCCACAGCAGCTCGCTGCCGGCGAAGAAGATCGCCGCCAGCACCATGGTGGCGACGGTGGTCACCGCATAGGTCTCGAACAGGTCGGCCGCCATGCCGGCGCAGTCGCCGACATTGTCGCCCACGTTGTCGGCGATGGTGGCCGGGTTGCGCGGATCATCCTCCGGGATGCCGGCCTCGACCTTGCCGACCATGTCGCCACCGACGTCGGCGCCCTTGGTGAAGATGCCGCCGCCGAGACGGGCGAAGATGGAGATCAGCGAGGCGCCGAAGCCGAGCGCCACCAGGGCGTCGATCACCACGCGGTCGTTGGCCTTCAGGCCCAGCGTGCCGGTGAGGAAGCCGAAATAGACGGTGACGCCGAGCAGCGCCAGGCCGGCCACCAGCAGGCCCGTGATGGCGCCCGCCTTGAAGGCCATGTCGAGGCCGCCGGCGAGCGACGAGATCGCCGCCTGGGCGGTGCGCACATTGGCCCGCACCGAGACGTTCATGCCGATGAAGCCGGCCGCGCCCGAGAGCACCGCACCGATGGCGAAGCCGACCGCGACGAGCCAGCCGAGGAATACGCCGAGCAGAAGGAAAATGACGACGCCGACGAGGCTGATATACGTGTACTGCCGCTTCAGATAGGCCTGGGCGCCTTCTCGCACGGCAGCGGAAATCTCTTGCATCCGCGCCGTCCCGGCATCGGCGGCCATGACGGACCGCACCGCCCAGACGGCGTAAACAATCGAAAACGCCCCGCAAAGGACGATTACCCACAAAGCTGTCATCGATGACCCTCGATTGTGCGCTGGCAGCGAGCCCCCGGGAGGGGCGTAAGACGCGACCGGCACGCCCCTGCGCCGGCCGTCCGCAATTCCGCGCGGCGGACATTGCCAAAAAGCCTTTTGCGACGCAATCGAAAGAACCGGCCGCGCGAGCCTCGCCGCAACCGGCCGACGATGTTTCGCAGGTCAGGACGGCGGCGCGGCCCGACGCCGCCCCGCCAGCGCCACCCAGCCGAGCAGCGCCACGGTGGCGAGGACCGCGCCCAGAACGACCTCGACCACCAGGGGCCAGCCGTGCCGGGCCAGCATCTGGCCCGACGCGAAGGAGCCGATCGCCATCGCGCCGAACACGAAGAAGTCGTTGACGGCCTGCACCTTGTTGCGTTCCGCCGGGGTGTGGCAGGCGGTCACCAGGGCGGTGGCGCCGACGAAGGCGAAGTTCCAGCCGATCCCGAGCAGGATCAGCGCGACCCAGAAATGGGCGAGCGACACGCCGGCCCAGCCGACCGCCCCGGCGGCCGCCGTCAGGGCGAGCCCGGCGGCGATCACCCGGGCACTGCCGAACCGGGCGATCAGGCTGCCGGTGACGAAGCTCGGTGCGTACATCGCCATGACGTGCCACTGGAGACCGAGCGCCGCATCGGTCACCGAATGGTTGCAGGCGACCATGGCGACCGGCGCCGCCGTCATCATCAGGTTCATGGTGGCGTAGCTGGCCAGCCCGCAGATCACCGCCATGATCAGCCGCGGCTGGCGGAAGATCACGGGCAGCGGCCGGGCCGGCGGGCCGCCGCCCCGCCCCGCCGCCACGGCAGGCGGCGGAAAGCGCACCAGGAGCAGCACCGCGGCCGCCACCACGGCGACCACCGCCTGCGCCAGATAGCCCGCCGCGAAGGTGTACTGCGGCATGAGATCCTTCGTGACGATGACGAGCTGGGGCCCGAACACGCCCGCCATCACGCCGCCGGCCAGCACCCAGGACACCGCCTTCGGCCGAAACGCCTCGCTCGCCGTGTCGGCCGCCGCGAAGCGATAGGACTGGTGGGCCGAGCCATAGAGCCCGCCCGCGAAAGTGCCGGCACAGAACAGCGGAAACCACGCGAAGACGACGGCGGTTGCACAGAGAAGACCGGCCGCGAAGCCGAGCAGCGTGCCGATCTCGAAGGCGACGAGCCGTCCGAACCGCCGCGCGATGTAGCCGACCGGCAGGGTCCCGGCCCACAGGCCGAGCACAAAGGTGGACACCGGCACGGTGGCGAGCCCCGGGTCCGGCGCCAGCATGGTGCCGACCAGCCCGGCGGTGCCGAACACCACGGTCGTGTTGGCGCCGGCCAGCGCCTGGGCGACCGCGAGCACCACGGCGTTGCGACGCGCCAGGCGGTCGTCGATCCCGGTCGGCGGCTCGGCGGCGATGGTGGACATGGAATTCCTCGGCGGCGGGGCCGGCACACTAGTGTGCTTCGTGCCGGGAGGCCACCATCGCCCCCGTCCGTCTCGGGATGAGGAAATCGCCACCCGAGCCGCGCGAGCGTCGCAGGTGTGAGTGCAGTGCGCACAAGAATTGTGCGCGAATCGCGCAGACAAGCTTGCGAAATGCGCAGATTGCGCATTTAATGTGACGAGCGGGTGACGTCCGCGCGGTCAACTTGCCCGAATTCGCACATTCCGATCATCGAGAAAGGGACCTTCCGTGATCCAAGTGCCCATCAAGCGCAGCATCGAACGTGTCCCCGGCGGCATGATGATCGTGCCGCTCCTGCTCGGCGCCGTGATCGCGACGCTGGCACCCAACACGCCCAAGTTTTTCGGCTCGTTCACCGGCGCCCTGTTCACCGGCGCCCTGACCATCCTGGCGGTCTTCTACGTCTGCATGGGCGCCAGCATCGACTTCAAGGCCACCCCCTACATCCTCAAGAAGGGCGGCACGCTGTTCGCCGTGAAGATCGGCATGGGCATCGTGGCCGGCGTGGTGTTCGGCCGGCTGATCGGCGAAGCGCCGATCGAGGCCGGCATGTTCGCGGGCCTGTCGACGCTCGCCATCGTGGCGGCCTTCAACGACACCAATGGCGGGCTCTACATGGCCCTGATGGGCCAGTACGGAAAGCCGCGCGACGTCGGCGCCTACACCATCATGTCGCTGGAATCCGGGCCGTTTCTGACCATGGTGACGCTCGGCGTGGCGGGCCTCGCGGCGTTCCCGTGGCAGACCCTGGTGGGCGGCATCCTGCCCCTCGTGGTCGGCATGATCATCGGCAATCTCGACCGCGAGATGCGCGACTTCCTCGCCAAAGCGGTGCCGGTGATGATCCCGTTCTTCGCCTTCGCGCTCGGCGCCGGCCTCGATCTGACCAAGGTCTGGCAGGCCGGTCTGCTCGGCCTCGGCCTCGGCGTCGCGGTGGTGATCGTCACCGGCATCCCGCTGTTCTTCGCCGACCGGCTGACCGGCGGGACGGGCGTCGCCGGCGTGGCGGCGGCCTCGACCGCCGGCAACGCGGCGGCGGTGCCCGCCATCATCGCGGCCTCCAACCCGATCTATGCGGATGCCGCCAAGTCAGCGACCATCCTGGTGGCCGCCTGCGTGGTGGTGACGGCGATCCTGGTGCCGTTCGCGACGGCCTGGACGGCCCGGGTGGTCGGCGCCCCCGCCGACCTGCCGGACGACGACACGGCGGAGCCGGCGACGCCCGCGCCGCCGGCCGCCAAGGGGGCGTGACGTGACCCCCTGGCTGGTCCTCGCCGACGATCTCACCGGCGCCGCCGATTGTGCCATCGCGTTCGCGCGGCGGGGCGCCGAGACCGTGGTGACCTGGGGCGACGGCGACGCCGGCGCCGCCCCGGTGCTCGCCGTCGATGCCGACAGCCGCCGGCTGTCGGCATCGGCAGCGGCCGAACGCCAGTGCGCCGTGCTGGCGGCCCGCCGCCGGCCCGGCCAGCACCTCTACAAGAAGATCGACTCGACCCTGCGTGGCCAGCCGGCCGCCGAGACGGCGGCCCTGCTGGCGGCGCTGCGGCGGGACGGGTCGCCGCGGCTCGCTCTGGTGGCCCCCGCTTTCCCGGCCACCGGGCGCACCACCGAGGGCGGTCGCGTGCTGGTCGGCGGCGCCCCGCTGGAGCAGACCCCGCTGTGGGCGCGCGACCACACCTATCCGACCGGCCGCCTGCCGGATGTGTTGGCGGCCGCGACGCTGCGCAGCGGCGTCGTGCCTCTCGACCAGGTCAGGCGAGGCGCCGGCCCCGTCCGCGGCATCGTCACGGCGGCGCTCGCCGAGAATTGCGATGCGATCGTCTGCGATGCCGCCACCGAGGACGACCTGCGGCTGATCGCCGAGGCGACGCTGCCCCTCGCCGACCGGCTGCTGTTCGTCGGCACCGGCGGCCTTGCGGCCGCCCTCGCCCGCCTGGCGCTGCCGGACGCCATTCCGGCCGCGCCGGTGCCGCCGACGCGCGGGTCGGTGCTGACCGTGGTCGGCAGCGTCGCCGAGGTGTCGCGCGCCGCCGCCGCCCATCTCGTCGAGACCGGCCGGGTGCACGCCGTCACGGTGGCCGAATCGGTGCTGCGCGGCACCGCCGATCCCGGCTTGGCGCAAGCGCTGGCGGGCCGCATCGAGGCGGCGATCGATCAGGGCGACGTGTTGGTGACCACCGAGTACGGCGCCGGCAGCGATCTCGGTCACGGCGGCGAGGTCGCCCAGCGACTCGCCGCCCTGGTGGCCCCGGCGGCCCGCAAGGCCGGCGGTCTCGTCGCCACCGGCGGCGACACCGTGTGTGCGCTCCTCGCCCAGATCGGCGTCACCGGCATCCGTCTGGCCGACGAGGTCGAGCCCGGAGTGCCGCTCGGCGTCACCGTCGGGGCGGTGGCGCTGCCGATCGCCACCAAGGCGGGCGGCTTCGGCAGCGACGCGACGCTGGCACGCTGCCTCGACCGCCTCAACCAGACGTCCGCAGAGCAGAAGGGCTGAGCGCATGCCGACCCCCGTCATTGCCGTCACCATGGGCGACCCGTCGGGGATCGGCCCGGAGATCATCGTCAAGGCGCTGGCCCGCCCGGACGTTCACGCGCTGTGCCGCCCGGTGGTGATCGGCGACGCCGAGCGCCTGCGCGAGGCCGCCGCGATCGTCGGCACCACCGTGACGGTGCGGCCGGTCGCGCGGCCGGCCGACGGCCTCGGCGCCGCCGGCACCATCGACTGCATCGACCTGAAGACGGTGCCGCCCGGCCATCCGTTCGGCGTCATGTCGGCGGTGTCGGGCGAGGCCGCCTACCGCGCCATCGCCAAGGCGGCCGAGCTGTGCCGCACCGGCGAGACCGATGCCATCTGCACGGCGCCGCTCAACAAGGAGGCGCTGCACGCCGCCGGCCACAAGTTTCCCGGCCACACCGAGCTGCTCGCCCATCTCACCGGCACCCCCGAGGTGTCGATGATGCTGGTCGGGCCGCGCCTCCGCGTGATCCACGTCACCACCCATATCGGGCTCGTCGACGCGGTGGCGAAGATCGAGCCGGGGTTGGTGGAGCGCACCATCGCGCGCGGCCGCGCCACGCTGGTCGCCGCTGGGCTCGGCGAGCCCCGCATCGGGGTCTGCGCCATCAACCCGCATGCCGGCGAGAACGGCCTGTTCGGCCACGGCGAGGAGGCCACCAAGATCGATCCGGCGGTCGCCGCCTGCCGGGCGCGCGGCTGGTCGGTGGAAGGCCCCCTGCCCGGCGACACGCTGTTCTTCCGCGCCTATCGGGGCGACTTCGACCTCGTCGTCGCCATGTACCACGACCAGGGCCACATCCCGATCAAGGTGATGGGGCTCGAAGCGGGGGTGAACATCACGGTCGGCTTGCCTGTGATCCGCACTTCGGTGGATCATGGTACCGCCTTCGACATCGCGGGGCGGGGCATCGCCGACGAGGGCAGCATGGTCGAGGCGCTGCGCCAGGCCGCCGAGCTCGCGGTCCGCCGCTGAGGGGGACCGTGACGGCCGGCCGGCGGCAGCGCTCGCAACGGTGACGTCCGCGGCGGACACGCCCGCGGTGGCGGGAGTGCGAGAGATGCGGCGACGACGCGAGCGCGAGCAGCAGATCCTCGATCTGATCCAGGCCGGCGAGGCCGATGTGGACGCGCTCGCCGGGCGCCTCGACGTGTCCCCCTCCACCATCCGGCGCGACCTGCAACGGCTGTCCGACTCCGGCGCCGTCATGCGCACCTATGGGGGCGCGGTGCTGTCGCGGCCGGCCGCCGAGGCGACGCTGTCGAGCCGCGAGCACATCAACCTCCAGGCCAAGCAGGCGATCGCCGCGATGGCGGCAACGCTGGTGGCCGACGGCGACCGTGTGCTGCTCGACGTCGGCTCGACCGTCGAGGCGCTCGGCCTGCGGATCAAGGATCGCCGGCTCGCCGTCGTCACCAACAACCTGGCGCTGGTGCCGGTGTTCGCCCAGTCGGAGACGATCGAGCTGACCCTTCTCGGCGGCAACGTGCGGCCGATCAGCATGGGCACCTTCGGGCCGCTCGCCGAGCTGGCGATCCGCCGCCTCACCGTCGACAAGCTGTTTCTCGGCGCCGATGGCGTCGTCGCCGGCCGCGGCCTGTGCGAGGCGACGCCCGAGCAGGTGGCGCTGAAGGAGCGGATGGTCGAGCAGGCGTCCGAGGTCTATCTCCTCGCCGACGCCTCCAAGCTCGGCAACGCGCATCAGCCGGCGTGGCTGCCGCTCAACCGGCCGTGGACGCTGCTCACCGACGTGGGCGCGACGGCCGAGCAGCTCCGCCCGTTCCGCGCCCTGCCCGGCGTCACCGTGATGGTGGCCGACGGCGACGGAACCGCCGGCTGAGCGCGCTCAGAAATGGCTGAAGCTCGCCCGGTCGAGGGCGAGCGCGGTGCCCTCCGGCCCGAGCACCCGCGGCGGCCCGCGGCCCTCCAGGATCTCGCCGATCTCGGTCACCGGCACACCGGCGGCGGCGGCCTCCGCCGTGAACGACGCCAGCCGGTCCGGCGCGACCGCGGCCACGATCTCGTAGTCGTCGCCGCCCGACAGCACGGTGGCGAGCAGCTCCGGTGCCACCGCCAGCACCCGCCGGGCCGGCGCCGACAGCGGCAGCCGTGCGGTCTCGATCACCGCGGAGGCACCCGAGGCGGCGCACAGCTTGGCGAGATCGCCGGCGAGCCCGTCCGACACGTCCATGGCGGCGGACGCATGGGTGCGCACCGCCTCGGCGAGCGCGGTGCGGGGCTGCGGCACCAGATAGCGGCCGACCAGATGGTCCCGCGCCGCGGCGTCGAGACCGAAGTCGCCGGCGGCGACCCGCTCGCCGCGCATCAGCAGCCCGAGCGCCGCGTCCCCGATGGTGCCGGAAACGACGACGCGGTCGCCCGGCCGCGCCCCGGCGCGGCGAACGAGCGTGCCGGACGGCACGGCGCCCAGCATCGTCACCGAGATCATCACCGGGCCGGGCGACGCCACCGTGTCGCCGCCGAGCAGCGGGCAGCCATAGGCCGCCGCGTCCTCACCGAGCGCCCGAGCGAAGGACGCCAGCCAGCGGTCGCCGACCGCCGCCTCGCCGCGCCCGCGCGGCAGCGCGAGCGACAGCAGGAAGCCGAGCGGCCGCGCCCCCTTGGCGGCGAGATCCGACAGGTTGATGCGCAGCGCCTTGCGGGCCACCGTCTCGGGCGGATCGTCGGCGAAGAAGTGCATGCCCGCCACGATGGCGTCGGTTTCGAGCACCAGGTCGCAGCCGGCCGGCGGCGTCAGCACGGCGACGTCGTCGGCGAGCCCGAGCGCCCCCGGGTGGGTGGCCAGCGGCGCGAAGTAGGCGGCGATCAGCCGGTCCTCGCCGGAGCCTTCGGTATCGCACGTCGTCATGCCCCGGTCCCCGATTCGTCTGCCCGGGAGCGACCCTAGCGCACGGGTCCCCCGCCGTCAGGACGGTCTGCCGCTCCCTGCCGGCCACATGGCCGCCGCGCCGACACGTCAGGGCACATCGCGTCTTCGGCAATTGACAGCGCCGCGAGTGAACTACCTAGTTACTCCGACGGTCACTGCGGCGAGCGGCGGCCCACGGCTTTTGGGAGCGCCCTCCCGCGTCCGGCCATCCGGCCGACCGTTCAGGGAGGATTCGACGTGCGACGATTTCTGATCACGGTCGCAGCGGCGCTCGCCGTCGTCGCGACCACCACGGCGGCCCCGGCCGACACGAGCTGGCCGCAGCCCGGACGCACCGTCAAGATCATCGTGCCGTGGCCGGCCGGCGCCGCCAATGACGCGCTCGGCCGCCTGGTCGCCCAGAAGATTCAGGAGCGCTTCGGCGCCTCGACCGTGGTCGAGAACCGCACCGGCGGCTCCGGCCTGATCGGCACCACGGCGGTGCTGCGCGCCGAGCCGGACGGCTACACGCTGCTCGCCAGTGCCTTCAACACCGCCGTGATGCCCATGGTGGTGAAGGGCGCGACCTTCGATCCCGAGACCGATCTGGAGATGGTCGGCCGCACCGCGGTGGCGCCGCTGGTGCTGGTGATGTCGACCACCCGGCCGCCCAAGAGCCTGCCCGAGCTGATCACCGCCGCCAAGGCCGATCCGCGCCAGTACCTGTTCGCCATCTCGTCGCTCGGCTCGGCCGGACACCTCGCCACCATCGCGTTCGCGCACCGCACCGGCATCCCGTTCGAGATGGTGCCGTATCGCGGCACGGCGCCGGCCCTGACCGACACCATGGGGGGCAGTGTCCAGTTGCTGATCGAGCCGACCTTCGCGCTGCTGCCCGCCGCCAACCAGGGCACCCACATCCGGGCGCTCGCCATCGCCACCAAGCAGCGCTCGCCGATCGCTCCCGACCTGCCGACCATGGCGGAAGGCGGGCTCGCCGGCTTCGAGTACAATTCGTGGTACGGCATCTGGGCCCCGAAGGGCACGCCGCGCGCCATCCAGGACAAGCTCAACGGCCTGATCCAGGAGACGATGCGCGACCCCGAGGTGATCGCCAAGCTACGCACCACGATGCTGGAGCCGGTCGCCGAGAGCATCGAGGACTCGCGCAAGTTCGTCGCCAGCGAGATCGTGCGAGCGCGCGAGCTGCTCCAGTCGATCGGCTTCAAGCCCGAGTGAGCCCATGCGCCACGCGGTGGTGACCGGCGCGAGCGCCGGCATCGGCGCCGCCATCGTCCGCCGGCTGCTCGCCGACGGCTGGCGGGTGACCGGCATAGACCGGGCCGACGCGACCATCGCGGCGGCGGGCTTCACCGCCATCACGGCCGATCTCGCCGACCCGGGCGAGCGGGCCGCCGCGATCGACCAGCTCGCCGATGTGACCGCCCTCGTGCATGCCGCCGGGGTGATGCGGGGGGCGCCGCTCGGCGCCCTCGATGCCGCCGCCGGCACGCTGCTGTGGCGCATCCATGTGGATGCGGCAACCGCTCTCGCCGACCGGCTGGTGCCCCGCATGGGCGCCGGCGGCCGCGTCGTGCTGATCGGCAGCCGTGCCGCGCGCGGCGCCGCGCAGCGGAGCCAGTACGCCGCCACCAAGGCGGCGCTGGTCGGGCTGGCACGGTCGTGGGCCAAGGAGGTCGCGGCGCGCGGCATCACCGTCAACGTCGTCGCCCCGGCGGCGACCGACACCGGCATGCTGAGCGATCCGGCCCGCGCCGACCTGCCGCCGCAGACGCCGCCCTTCGGCCGCCTGATCCGGCCCGAGGAGGTCGCGGCGCTCGTCGCCTTCCTTTTGTCCGAGGACGCGGCGGCCATCACCGGCCAGGAGATCGCGATCTGCGGCGGCGCCTCGCTGTGAGGCTGTTCCGCCGCACCGCTCACGCCGCGTCGGCGGCATAGCCCGGCGGCGGCGGATCGTTCGGCCGCTCGACGGAGCCGCAGGGCGCCACCTCGACGCGATTGCGGCCGCGCTCCTTGGCGCAGTAGAGCGCCTGGTCGGCCTGACGCAGCATCCCGGTGACATCGATGCGCCGGTCCTCGGTGAGCGCGAGACCGACACTGACGGTGCCGTAGATCGGGTGACCCTCGACCGAGCCCGCCTCCTCGGCGAAACGGGCGCGCAGCTCTTCGGCCAAGAGCAGTGCCCGCTCGCGGCCGATGTCGTACAGCACCGCGGCGAACTCCTCGCCGCCGAGCCGGCCGAACACGTCGCCGGGCCGCACCGTGCGCCCCATCGTGTCGGCGAACACCCGCAGCACCGCATCGCCGACCGCATGCCCGAAGCGATCGTTGATCGACTTGAACTTGTCGAGATCGGCGAGAAGCACGGCGATCCGCCGCGGCTCCGTCGCCTGGCGCTGCTCCACCTCGTCGGCAGCCGCCACGAAGCCGCGCCGGTTGGCGATGCCGGTGAGCTGATCGATCATGGCGGCGGTCTTGTGCCGGTGCTCGGTGCGCTCCTTGGCCATGGCGAGCAGGATGAAGGCGATCGAGATCGAGAACAGCAACGCCTCGGACGACAGCACCGTCAGCCACACGCTGCCGAACACCTCGTTGGTCGGCGACCACGGCAGCATCGCGCTGAGCGGCGTGCGCAGCAGGAACAAGGCGCCGTGGGCGAACAGCAGGAAGGTGGCCGGCAGCCGCGACACCAGCGGCTCGGCCCGCCCGCGCCAGAATTCGACGGCCGTCGCCCAGGTGTAACCCGCGATGATGGCGGCGCTGACCAGGGCGCGCAGCTCCATGCGGTCGAGCGTGATGGCCGAATGGGTTCCGACCAGCCACAGCGCCGCGCCAGCGATGATCGCCAGCGGCAGCGGGCGGCGGCCGTCGAACACCCGGGCGCCCGTCCAGGTCACCGCGAAGGAGGTCAGCAGGATCGCATTGGCGAGATCGATGGTGACGATATCGGGCCACGTCCCGTACAGGCCGAACAGCGTGATCGAGCCGGCCCGCAGCAGATGCGCCGATCCCCACCAGGCGACCGCCCGGATCGCGGTGTTCTGCACCCACGCGAACAGCAGCAGCAGGCCGAGGATCGCCTCGACATAGACCGTGACCTGAAACAGGGTATTGACGTCGACGTTCATGGGCACGGGGTCCCGGAAGGTGCGGCCGCAATCCGGCGCGTCCTCCATCATGCCGGCGGGCGCCCCAACAACTGATGAAGGCTAGCTCCGACTCGGACGCTGGGGTCCGCGACGGTGAAGACACCGTTAACCTCCCGCCGCACGCCGACGGATGTCCCGAGCGGCATACCGCCGCTGGCTGCGCCGCTGCGTCCGGGATGGTATCGGGGCGGCCGAGAGTGACCGGCCCCCCCGACGGCAACCGTCCAACCGCGATCGCCGGGCCCGCCACGTCCCGTCCCGAAAGGCCCACGCCATGACTGCGCCCTCTCCTGCCCCGATCCTGGTCTGGTTCCGCGACGACCTGCGCGTGTCCGACCACCAGGCACTCGCGGCCGCGGCGACCTCCGGCCGGCCGGTGGTGGCGCTCTATGTGCTCGACGACGACAGCCCCGGGCTGCGCCCGCTCGGGGCCGCCTCGCGCTGGTGGCTCGCCGGCTCGCTGCGGGCGCTCGACGCCGCGCTGGCGGAGCGCGGCGTCGATCTCGTGCGGCGCCGCGGCCCGGCGGTGCGGGTGGTCGAGGCGGTGGTGGCGGAGACCGGCGCCGCCGAGGTGGTGTGGAACCGCCGGCACGATCCCGCCGCCGACGCGGTCGACCGCGCGGTGGCGGCCGCGCTGGCACGACGCGGCGTCGCTGTGCGCAGCTTCCTCGCCTCGCTCCTCGTCGACCCGGCGGAGGCGCGCACCAAGGGCGGCACGCCGTTCTCGGTGTTCACGCCGTTCCTGCGCCATCTCCTCGCACGTCCGGTACCACGCGCTCCGCTGCCCGCCCCCGGACCCATGCGCGGGGTCGGCGGGCTCGCCTCCGAGCCGCTGGAGAGCTGGGGGCTGGAGCCCAAGACGCCCGACTGGGCGGCCGGCTTCCGGGCGCTGTGGACGCCCGGCGAGGCCGGCGCGCAAGCCCGGCTCGCCGCGTTCCTGGACAACGGCCTCGCCGGCTATGCGACGCTGCGCGACCGCCCCGACCGGCCGGCGACGTCGCGGCTGTCGCCGCATCTGCGCTTCGGCGAGATCAGCCCGTTCCAGGTCTGGGCCGCCGCGTCGCTCGCCCGCGAGGCGCCGCCCGGCGCCCGGCCGAGCGGCGCCGACATCGACAAGTTCCTGGCCGAAGTGGCGTGGCGCGAGTTCTCGTACCACCTGCTCGCCCACCACCCGGATCTCGCGACGCGCAGCTTCCAGCCCCGATTCGACGCCTTCCCGTGGCGCGACGACCCGGCGGGCTTGCGCGCCTGGCAGCGCGGCGAGACCGGCTACCCGATCGTCGACGCCGGCATGCGCGAGCTGTGGCGCACCGGCTGGATGCACAACCGCGTCCGCATGGTGGTCGCCTCGTTCCTGGTCAAGCACCTGCTGATCGACTGGCGCGAAGGCGAACGCTGGTTCTGGGACACGCTGGTCGATGCCGACCCGGCCAACAATCCGGCGAGCTGGCAATGGGTGGCGGGCTCCGGCGCCGACGCGGCGCCCTACTTCCGCATCTTCAATCCGGTGCTCCAGGGAGAAAAGTTCGATCCCGACGGCGCCTATGTGAAGGAGAACATTCCGGCACTCGCCGGTGTGCCGGCGAGCCTGATCCACAAGCCGTTCACGGCACCGCCGCTGCTGCTGCGCCAGGCCGGGGTGACGCTCGGCGAGACCTACCCGCATCCGCTCGTCGATCACGCGCAGGCGCGGGCGCGAGCGCTCGACGCGCTCGCGACCATCAAGGCGACGGAGCGCTGATGCGGTGCGATCCGTCGCGGCCGGGCGGCTTGTTCGGACGCGCCGCGCCCGATAGGCTCGTCATCTCACATCGACGGGACGGATCATGCAGGTTCACGACGGCATCGTGGCGGCGATCGGCAACACGCCGCTGATCAAGCTCAGGCGCGCCTCCGAGGCGACCGGCTGCACCATCCTGGGCAAGGCCGAGTTCATGAATCCGGGCCAGTCCGTGAAGGACCGCGCGGCGCTGTTCATCATCGAGGACGCGGTGGCGCGCGGCGCCCTGAAGCCCGGCGGCGTCATCGTCGAAGGCACCGCCGGCAACACCGGCATCGGCCTCACCATGGTGGCGCGCGCACTCGGCTTCCGCACCGTGATCGTGATTCCGGAGACGCAGAGCCAGGAGAAGAAGGACACGCTGCGGGCCTACGGGGCCGAGCTCGTCGAGGTGCCGGCGGTGCCCTATGCCAACCCGAACAACTACGTGAAGGTGTCGGGCCGGCTCGCCGCCGAGCTGGCCGAGCGCGAGCCGAACGGCGCCGTGTGGGCCAACCAGTTCGACAACACGGCGAACCGCGACGGCCACATCCGCACCACCGGCCCGGAGATCTGGGAGCAGACCGGCGGCCGCATCGACGGCTTCGTCAGCGCGGTCGGCACCGGCGGCACGCTGGCCGGCATCGCCATGGCGCTCAAGGCGCGCCGCAAGGACATCACCATCGCGCTCGCCGATCCGCCCGGCGCCGCGCTCTACAGTTTCTACACCACCGGCGTGCTGAAGGCGGAGGGCTCGTCCATCACCGAAGGCATCGGCCAGGGCCGCATCACCAAGAACCTCGACGGCGCGCCGATCGACGTCGCCTTCCAGATTCCGGACAGCGAGGCGGTCGGCATGGTGTTCGACCTGATCGCCCACGAGGGCCTGTGCCTCGGCGGCTCCTCGGGCGTCAACGTCGCCGGCGCCATCCGGCTGGCGCGCGAACTCGGGCCGGGCAAGACCATCGTGACGATCCTGTGCGACTACGGCACGCGCTACCAGTCACGGCTGTTCAACCCGGAGTTCCTGCGCTCCAAGAACCTGCCGGTGCCGGAATGGCTGATCCGGCCGCCGCGCCAGGACATCCCTTTCGCCCATGCCTGAACCAGGCAAGTGAACCAGGCAAGTGAACGAGGCAAGTGAACGAGGCGAGTGAACGAGGCGAGTGAACGAGGCGAGTGAGCGAGCCGGTCGCGCGACCATGCGGGCCGGCCTCGCGGCCGCCTCACTTGATGAAGTGATAGATGTTGTTGAGGCCGATCAGGCCGACCACGATCAGATAGATGGCGACCACATAGTTCAGCAGCCGCGGCATGATCAGGATCAGCACGCCGGCGACGAGCGCGACGAGCGGCGAGATGTGGGCGGCCGTGAGGGTCATGGGGCTCTCTCCTGGTGGGACGGCAGGCGGTGCCGCGTTCCGACAACGCGATACCGCCGTGCCGGTTCATTCGCTCCGGTAGAAATCGCCGACGGCACCAGGGCACGCAACGAACCGCCGGCGCCCGCCCGTCTCGACGGCCGCGCCGAACGGCGCTACCACCAGACATCCACCGACCGGAGCGAGCGAGCCTGCCGATGTCGACCGAGCCGACGACCACCGTGCCGATGCCCACCGTGCCGATGCCGACCGACTGCCTCTTCCGTGACGACGCCTATCGGCGCGACTGCACCGGGACCGTGGTGGCGATCCGACCGGACGGCGGCATCGTGGTCGACCGCACGGTGTTCTACGCCGCCTCGGGGGGCCAGCCGGGCGACCGCGGCACGCTGACCACGGCGGAGGGCATCACCATCCCGATCGAGACCGCCGTCTACACCGACCCGCTCAAGACCGAGATCGCCCATCTTCCGGTGAAGCCCGATGGCGACGCCGCGGCGGCGCCCGTCGCAATGCTCGCGCCCGGCGACACGGTGCGGCTCGCGATCGACTGGGAGCTGCGGTATGGCCGCATGCGCATCCATACGGCGCTGCATCTCCTGTCCGCCGTGCTGCCTTATGCCGTCACCGGCGGCTCGGTCGGCGACCAGGACGGCCGGCTCGACTTCGACATCCCGGATGCCGGGCTCGACAAGGACGCCATCACCGAGAAGCTCACCGCCATGATCGCGAGCGATGCTCCGGTGACGAGCCGCTGGATCACCGACGAGGAGCTCGCCGCCAACCCGGGGCTGGTGAAGACCATGTCGGTGAAGCCGCCGATGGGCACCGGGCGGGTGCGGCTGATCGAGATCGCCGGCCTCGATCTCCAGCCCTGCGGCGGCACCCATGTGGCGCGGACCGCCGAGATCGGTGCCGTGCGGGTCACCCATATCGAGAAGAAGGGCAAGATCAACCGCCGCGTCCGCATCGCGTTCGCCTGAGCCGGCGCGCCGGCTCGCCGTGCACCACGGCGGTCTCGTTCCTCGTCCACAGCGAAAGCCAACCACCATGACGGCTCCGTCCGTTGCGTCCTCCGCCTCCCCGTTCGTCTCTACCGCCTGGCTCGCCGAAAGGCTCGGCGCGGCCGACATCTTGGTGCTCGACGCCTCGTACTACCTGCCGACGCAGAAGCGCGATGCCGACGCCGAGTACCGGGCCGGCCACATCCCGGGAGCGCTGCGCTTCGACATCGATGCGGTCGCCGACAAGACCACGGCGCTGCCCCACATGATGCCGAGCGCCGCCGCGTTCGCCGCCGCGGTCGGCGCCATGGGCATCTCCGAGCGCGACACCGTCGTGGTCTATGACGGGCTCGGCCTGTTCTCGGCGCCGCGGGTGTGGTGGACGTTCCGGCTGTTCGGCGCCCGCGCGGTGTTCGTGCTGGAGGGCGGCCTGCCACGCTGGGTGGCGGAGGGCCGGCCGCTGGAGACCGGCACGGCGACGCGGCCGCCGACGACCTTCGCGGCCCGCACGCCGCCCGACGTGATCGCCGACGTCGCCCGGGTGCAGCGGACCCTCGCCGAGGGCAGCGCCCAGGTGGTGGATGCGCGCGCCGCCGACCGCTTCCGCGGCGAGGCGCCGGAGCCGCGCCCCGGCCTGCCCTCCGGCCACATCCCGGGCTCGCTCAACGTGCCGCACGCCACGCTGGTGCGCGACGGAACGCTGAAGCCGGCCGACGAGCTCGCCGCCGCGTTCGCGGCGGGTGGCGTCGATCTCGACAGGCCGGTGCTGACCTCGTGCGGGTCGGGCGTCTCGGCCGCCGTGCTGTGGCTGGCGCTGACGACGCTCGGCCGCGAGCCGGTCGCCCTCTACGACGGCTCATGGACCGAATGGGCCGGCCGCGGCGACCTGCCGATCGCGACCGGCGCGGGGTGATCGATACGAGATCCGGCTGATCCATTCGGCGGTCATTCCGGAAGCCGCGAAGCGGCTATCTGGAATCTAGCCGAGAGCCCCGAGTTTGCCGCTGGATTCCGGGCTCGCCGCGGAGTCTGCGCCCGGACGGCGCGAAGCGCCGATCCGAGTGCGGCGCCCCGGAATGACGGCGCACTGATGACCCGGAAACACGAGGAAACCGCGTGTCCCGCACGCGGCGCAACGCGCCAGCGTTGCGCCGCAGATGCGGGACCCATCACGCCGGACTCATGGTCTCCGACACGAAGGATTTGGGTCCCGGATCAGCGATGCACCGTGACGCCGAGCGCCGCGCTGCATCGCATCCGGGACACGGAGCCGAGACCGCCGAAGCCCCCATTTCCGACGGCGCACCGGAGTCCACTTCGCCGAAAAATGCTCTACCCGAGAATCTGCCCCAGGAACGTCCTGGTCCGCTCGTGACGCGGATTGGTGAAGAACTCGGCCGGCGTGTTGATCTCGACGATCTGGCCCTCGTCCATGAACACCACGCGGTCGGCCACTTGGCGGGCGAAGCCCATCTCGTGGGTGACGCACAGCATGGTCATCCCGGTCTCGGCGAGCGACACCATGGTGTCGAGCACCTCCTTGACCATCTCGGGATCGAGCGCCGAGGTCGGCTCGTCGAACATCATGATCTTCGGCGCCATGCACAGCGAGCGGGCGATGGCGACGCGCTGCTGCTGGCCGCCGGAGAGCTGCGCCGGATACTTGTGGGCCTGCTCCGGGATACGCACACGAGCGAGATACCGCATGGCGATCTCCTCGGCCTCCTTGCGCGGCATCTTGCGGACATGGATCGGCGCGAGCGTGCAGTTCTCCAGCACGGTCAGGTGCGGGAACAGGTTGAACTGCTGGAACACCATGCCGACCTCGCGGCGCACCTCGTCGATGCGCTTGAGGTCGTCGGTGACGCTGACGCCGTCGACCACGATCGAGCCGCGCTGGAACGGCTCCAGCGCGTTGATGCAGCGGATCAGCGTCGACTTGCCGGAGCCGGACGGGCCGCAGATGACGATGCGCTCGCCGCGCGCCACCTCGAGGTTCACGTCGGCCAGCACCTGGAACTCGCCATACCACTTGTAGAGGCCGCTGATCAGCACGGCCGGTCCGTCGGCGGCGGTCGCCGGGGTGTCGCGCGCGATCGTCTCGGCGGTCGAGCTCATGGTGGCACTCCTAACGGCGATCGCCGGCGGCCAGCCGCCGCTCGATCCCGGTCGCATAGCGCGACATGAAATGGCAGGCAACGAAGTAGAAGATCGCCGCGAAGGCGTAGCCCGTGGTGCTGGTCACCGGCGTCGCCCAGTTGGGATCGACGCGGGCGATCTCGATGGTGCGCAGGAAGTCGAAGATGCCGACGAAGAACACCAGCGTCGTGTCCTTGAACAGCGCGATGGTGTTGTTGACGATGTTCGGGATGGTGACGCGCAGCGCCTGCGGCAGCACCACCAGGCCGAGCGTGCGCCAGTAGCCGAGGCCCAGCGCGTTCGCCGCCTCGTACTGCCCCTTGGGGATCGACTGGAGGCCGGCCCGCACCACCTCGGCCATGTAGGCGGACGCGAAGATCGCGATGCCGACCAGCGCCCGCAGCAGCTTGTCGGGCGACCACGCGGGCGGCACGAACAACGGCAGCATCACGCTCGCCATGAACAGCACGGTGATCAGCGGCACGCCGCGCACCAGCTCGATGAAGCCGATCGAGAACAGCCGCACCGCCGGCATCGTCGAGCGCCGCCCGAGCGCCAGCAGAATGCCGGCCGGCAGCGACACCACGATGCCGACCGACGCCACCACCAGCGTCACCAGCAGGCCGCCCCACGAGGCGGTGTCCACCGTCGGCAGCCCGATCGCCGGAAAGCCGCTGAGCAGCACGAAGGAGACCACCGGCAGCACCAGGAAGAAGAAGGCGGCGCCGAGGCCGCGCCGCGGCGCATCGAGCCACAGGAGCCAGGCAGTGCCGAAGGCGAGCAGCGCGAAGAACACGTCGACCCGCCATCGCTCGGCCATCGGATACGGGCCGTAGATGAAGAACGAGAACCAGGTGCGCACGAAGGCCCAGCAGGCGCCCGGATCGGGATTGGCGGCGCTCGGCAGGCAGGCGTCGCGACTCGTCCCCATCCACACCGCATCGATGAACAGGAAGCGCACCAACGGTGGCACCGTCCACACGAACAGCAGCACCACCAGGAGCGTCAGCAGCCCGTTGAACGGCGTCGGGAACAGATTGGTGCGGACCCAGTGCAGCGGCCCACCCGGCAGCGGCGGCCGCGGCACCCGCGGGGCCGGCGTGGTGCGCACGAAGGCGACGCTCTTGTGGGCCGGCATGGCGAGATCGGTCATGGCGCCCTCACCGCTCCGTCGGGGTGATCCAGGCGTTGTAGCCGTTCATCAGCGCCGAGGTGGCGAGGCTGATGGTGAGATACACCGCCATGGTGATGACCACGACTTCGATCGCCTGGCCGGTGTTGTTGAGCACCGTGCCGGTGAAGATCTGCACGAGGTCCGGGTAACCGATCGCGACCGCCAGCGACGAGTTCTTGGTGAGGTTCAGGTACTGGTTGGTCAGCGGCGGCACGATCACCCGCATGGCCTGGGGCACGATGACGAGCCGCAGCGTGGCGCCGCGGCGCAGGCCGAGCGCATGGGCCGCCTCGGTCTGCCCCTTCGGCACCGCCATCAGGCCGGCCCGCACCGCCTCGGCGATGAAGGCGGCCGTGTAGATCGACAGGCCGAGCAGCAGCGCCACGAACTCCGGCAGCACCTCGAGGCCACCCCGGATGTTGAAGCGCCCCATCTCGGGGACCGTGAAGGAGACCGTCGAGCCGGCCACCAAAGCGGCGACGAGCGGCGGCGTGACGATCAGCAGCAGCGTGACGACGACGCGCGGCGCACCGCGCCCGAGCGCCCCGAGCCGCTCGCGCACCAGGCCGAACGCGACGGCGGCGGCGAGACCGCCGAGCAGTGCGGCGAGCACCGGCCCGCCGGCGGTGACCTGCGGGTCGGGCAGGAACAGGCCGCGGTTGTTGAGGAAGCCGCCACCCGGCACCGCGATGCTGCCGCGGATGTCGGGCAACGCCTTGAGCACGGCGTTGTACCAGAACAAGAGCTGGAGCAGCAGCGGGATGTTGCGGATCAGCTCGACGAACCAGCCGGCCAGCTTGGCCACCAGGTAGTTCTGCGACAGCCGGGCGATGCCGACCGTGAAGCCGAGCGCGGTGGCGAGCACGATACCGAGCCCGGCCACCAGCAGCGTGTTGAGGAGACCGACCCAGAAGGCCCGCCCATAGGTCGACGCCTGCGCCGAGTAGGCGATCAGCGTCTGGCTGATGTCGAAGCCGGCCGTGACATTCCAGAACCCGAAGCCCGACGCGATCTTGGCACGCGCCAGGTTCTCGGTGACGTTGACGATGGCGAACCAGGCGAGTGCGGCGACCGCCAGGCACAGCAGCACCTGCCACAGCAGGCTGCGCACCCGGGGTCGCCGCCACAGCGGCACGGTGGGGGCCGCGGAGCCGGCGCGGGACATTACTGGGTCTCCGTCGGCCGGGCCCGGATCAGCGCACCGGCGGGGCGTAGTGAAGCCCGCCCTTGGTCCACAGGGCGTTCTGGCCGCGGCTGATCTTCAGCGGCGTGTTCTGCCCGATGGTGCGCTCGAACACCTCGCCGTAGTTGCCGACCAGCTTGACGATCCGCACCACCCAGTCCTTGGTCAGGCCGAGGGCCTCGCCGAAGTTCCCCTCGGTGCCGAGCAGCCGCTTGATCTCCGGATTGTCGGACTTCGCCTGCTCGTCGATATTGGCCTTGGTGATGCCGAACTCCTCGGCGTTGAGCATCGCGAACACCACCCAGCGCACGATGTCGAACCACTGGTCGTCACCGTGGCGCACGAAGGCGGCGAACGGCTCCTTGGAGATGATCTCGGGCAGCACCACATGCTCGTCCGGCCGCGCCAGCTTCAGGCGCACGCTGTAGAGCTGGGAGGCGTCGGTGGTGTAGGCGTCGCAGCGGCCGGTGTCGTACGCCTTCAGCGCCTCGTCGAGGGTCGCGAAGGTCACGCTCTTGAGCCGCATCTTGTTGGCACGGAAGTAGTCGGAGAGGTTCAGCTCGGTGGTGGTGCCCTGCTGGACGCAGACGGCGGCGTCGTTGAGCTCCAGCGCCGAGTTGAGCTTGAGCGACTTCCTGACGATGAAGCCCTGGCCGTCGTAGTAATAGGTGCTCGTCGCATTGAGGCCGAGCTGGGTGTCGCGCGACAGCGTCCAGGTCGTGTTGCGAATCAGCACGTCGACGTCGCCGGCCTGGAGCGCGGTGAAGCGGTCCTTGGCGGTCAGCGCCACGAACTTCACCTTGCTGGGGTCGTTGAAGATCGCCGCCGCCACCGCGCGGCACAGCTCGACATCGAAGCCGGTCCACACGCCCTGAGCGTCCGGCATGGCGAAGCCCGGAAGCTGACCATTGGTGCCGCAGTTCAAGCTACCGCGCGCCTTGACGGTGTCGAGGGTCGCCGCCGAGGCGGGCGCGCCCGTCGTCAGGGCTGCGCACGCGGCGAGGATGGCGACGAATACACGTTTCATATGCGCCTCATTGACAGTGCGAAATGGAGAGTGCATGGGCAGCATCCGACGGTTGCCCGGATACGTCCCGATGCATGACGTGCAGAAGCACGACGTGACGAAGCATGTCTCGTGCCGAAGTGCTTCTCGTGTCGAAATGTCGCTGCACCGCAGCGCCAGCGAATGCACTGCGGGGCCAGCGCCACAGCGCGTTTCGGGTCCGCATATCAGAACGAATGCCAACCCGGGTCAAGTGCTTGCGGGTCGCATGCCCGCTCCGGTAGAGGCTGCGCCGCGGCCCTGCCGACGCTCCTGATCGACCTGCGAGGATTGTCCGCCATGACCAGTTCCGACGATCGCCACGGCCCGCGGCCGGAGCACGGGCCGCGCACCCGCCTGGTGCTCGGCGGCCGCCGTCCGGACGAGCATTACGGCTTCGTCAACACCCCGGTGTTCCACGGCTCCACCGTGCTGTATCCGACCGCCGGCGATTATCTGGGCCGCCGCTCGCGCTACAAGTATGCGCGCCGCGGCACGCCCACCTCGGAGGCGCTGGAGAGCGCGCTCGCGGCGATCGAAGGTGACGCCTGCGCCGGCGTGGCGCTGCTGCCGTCCGGCCTCGCCGCCATCTCGGCCGCGCTGCTCGCCGTGCTGAAGGCGGGCGACCACCTGCTGGTGAGCGACTCGGCCTACGATCCGACCCGCACGGTGTGCGACACCATCCTGACCCGCTGGGGCATCGAGACCACCTATTACGATCCCGCGATCGGGGCCGGCATCGCCGACCTGATGCGGCCCGAGACCCGCGCCGTGTTCGTCGAGAGTCCGGGCTCGCTGTCGTTCGAGATCCAGGACATCCCGGCGATCGCCGCGGCGGCGCATGCCCGCGACGCCGTCGTGCTGATGGACAACACCTGGGCGACGCCGCTGTTCTTCCGCGCCCTCGATCATGGCGTCGACCTGTCGATCCAGTCGGGCACCAAATATATCGGCGGCCATTCCGACCTCATGTTCGGCTGCATCGCCGCCAATGCCCGCACCAACAAGGCGCTGCGCGACACGGTGTTCAACATGGGCCTGTGCGTCGGTCCCGACGACATGAACCTCGCCCAGCGCGGCCTGCGCACGCTGGCGGTGCGGCTCGCCGCCCACCAGGAGGCGGCGCTCACGGTGGCGCGCTGGCTGGAGGGCCGCCCCGAGGTGCTGCGGGTGCTGCACCCGGCCCTGCCCTCGCATCCCGGCCACGCCCTGTGGCGGCGCGACTTCACGGGATCGAGCGGGCTGTTCTCGGTGGTGCTCCGGCCGGTGCCGCCGGCCGCCGTCGAAGCCTTCCTGGATGCGCTGACGCTGTTCGGCATCGGCGCCTCGTGGGGTGGCTACGAGAGCCTGGCGATTCCGTTCGACTGCACGCCGATCCGCACCGCCACCGCTTGGGCGCCCGGCGGCCCCACGGTGCGCTTTCATATCGGCCTGGAGGACCCCGCCGACCTGATCGCCGACCTCGACCGCGGCTTCGCCGCGATGAAGATGGTCGCCGGCGCGTGAGCCTCACCCGGCCGGCTTGCTCGTCACCTCGCGGCCGGCGCGGCGCTCGCGCAGCACGAATTGGAGATTGCGCAGGTAGACGAAGACGCCGAAGCCCTGGCCGGCGATGAACACCGGGTCGCGGCGGTAGAGCGCGTAAGCGAGCAGCAGCGTACCGCCGGAGATCGACAGCCACCAGAAGGCCATCGGCACCACGCTCTTGCCGGCCTTCTCGGAGGCGAGCCACTGCACCACGAACCGCATGGTGAAGAGGCCCTGCGCGACGATGCCGAGGAACACCCACCAGTCCAGGCGGGTGACGAAGACATCGTAGAGATAGCCGCCGACGGCGTGCGACAGATCGATCAGCATGGGCGGTCTCCCTCGGTGACCTGCGGCACCCGGACCCGGCGGCGGATCAGCCACCACACGCCGGCGAGATCCAAGATCCCGATCCACAGCCGGTCCCAGAAGCCGTACTTGGAGACACCGTGGCGGCGCGGCCGGTCGACCACGTCGACATACGCGATGGTGAAGCCGTCGCGGCGCACCAGCGCCGGCAGGAAGCGGTGCAGCCCGTCGAAATACGGCAGCGCCAGGAACACGTCGCGGCGGAACGCCTTGAGGCCGCAGCCGGTGTCGCGGGTGCCGTCCTTGAGGACGCGGCTGCGCACCCCGTTGGCGATCCGCGACTGGAGGCGCTTGAAGCCGGTGTCCTTGCGGCCGACCCGCTGGCCGGCGACGAGGCCGATCTGCGGGTCCTTGCGCAGCCGGTCGAGCATCGCCGGGATGAAGGACGGGTCGTTCTGCCCGTCGCCGTCCAGGGTGGCGACGAGCGGCGCCCGCGCGGCCGCGACGCCGGTGCGCACCGCCGCCGACTGCCCGCACGACACCGCGTGGCGGACATGGCGCAGCCACGGCCGGTCCTGCCGCAGCCGATCGAGCTCGGCCGCCGTCTCGTCGGTCGAGCCGTCGTTCACATAGACCACCTCGAACGGCCCTTCGTGGGCGAGGCTCACGGCGATCTCCGATACCAGCGGCTCGACATTGGCGGCCTCGTTGCGCACGGGCACCACCACGGCCACCGCCGGTCCCGGTCCAGTTTGCAGGGTCATCGAAGGACAGGCTCCCAGAATTGTCGGCGGCCGCGCCGCGGCGCCCTCACCGCTCGACCGCCGTCGCCAGCGCCCGCAGCACCCGCGGGGCGGGCGGCCCCGGCCGGGCCCGGACCACGCCGTCCGGTCCCGCCGTGAAGGCGAGGCCGCGCGACGCGAACCACTCGCGCACCAGGATCGCCCCGAACGCCCCGAACGCCGCCCCGGCGATCACGTCGCTCGGGAAATGGGCCGACACGACGACCCGGCTCACCCCGACCAGCAGGGCATACACCCACAGGACCGGGCGGGCGGCCGGCCAGACGGCGCCGATCGCCACCAGAGCCGCGAACGCCGTGATGGTGTGGCCGGACGGCAGGCTCGCATACTCGGACCGCCAGGACAGCGGCTGATAGGCCCAGTGGCCGAGCTCCGAAGGCCGCACCCGGCCGATCCATCGCTTGAGCACCGTGCCGACCAGACCCGGCAGGCCGACCGCCACGAACACGAAGCCGAGCCGCACCACGAAGGCCGCCAATACGGCGCGGCTGAGACGATCGAGCCCCGGCCGCAGCAGCGTCGCGATCCACAGGATCAGCACCGCGACCGGGATCAGGATGTAGCCCGAGCGGCCGAGATCGCTGATGTCCTCGGCGATGCCGATGACGAACCGCGGCGCCCGCTTGACCTCGGCGGCGAGCGGATCGACCACCAGCATGGCGAGCAGCACGAGGCCGAGCGCCACCGCGGCCTGCCAGCGATGCGCCAGCACCAGCGCCTTGAAGCCGGGCGTGCGCCAGGACCGGCGCGGCCGCGTGAACAGCACGGCGAGCCAGACGCCGAGATGCGTCGTCATCCGGCGCGGCCAGCCCGGCGCAGGCGCAGCGGCGGATGCCGGCGCCGCCTCGGGTCCGGTCACCGCCGTCACGGCAGGCCCCCGACGAAGGCGGCGATCGACACGGAGCGACCGCTCGAGATGTTGACCCCTTCGAGGCGCAGGCCGGAGCGATAGCGCAGACCGAGCGCCTCGGCGCGCTGCGCGAAGGCGCGCTCGTGCCGGCTGTCCACGAAGGCGTAGCGGCACCGCCCGTCACCGGCCGCCAGGAAGTCGGCCGCGCCGGGTCCGGTGACGTGCTGCACCTGGGTGCCGACCAGGAACACCAGGCTCGGCTCGTGGAAGCCGGCGGTCGCCACCGCCGGGCGATCACACTGGCCGAAGGCGACGAAGCGGGCGAGCTGCAAGGACGGGAACAGCGGCCCGATGGTCGCGAAGGTGGCCGCGAAGGCGGCGGTCGAGATCAGCATGCTGGCGACCACGGCGCGCATCAGCGACACCTCGACGCCGTCCGCTTCGAACAGCCACCATGCCACCAGGGCGACGATCAGGGCGGCGGCCGACAGGCCCCAGGTGATCAGCCCGAGCCGCTGGCCGATGGTGATGTTGATCACGATCAGGCCGATCGCCAGGGCCGCGATGAGGATGAACCACCACATCGGCGCCCGCCGCAGCCACTTGTTGGTGGAGAGCGCGCGATGATCGATGACCAGGGCCAGCAGGATGGCGACCGCCGGATAGACCGGCAGCACATAGTGGGGCAGCTTGGTCATCGCCGCCTCGAAGGCGAGCCAGGTCGGGACCAGCCAGGCCAGCAGGTAGACCACCGCCGGGTGACGGCGGCCGCGCCACACCGCCCCGGCCGCCATCGGCACCAGGATCGAGGCCGGGAAGAACGTGCCCCAGAACAACAGCAGGTAGTAGCCCGGCGGGGCGCCGTGCGACTCCTGTCCGCTGCCCACCTTGGCCCACAGGTCGCGCCCGACCGACTCGGCGAAGAAGCTGTCGCCGCTCTTCATCACGATGGCGACGAACCACGGCAGCACCAGCAGCAGCATCCAGGCGAGGCCGGGCAGCGGCCTGAGGCGCAGCAGGAACCGCGCCGAGCGGTCGACCACGGCGAGGGCCACGACGGTGAGGCCCACCACCATCAGGATCAGCGGCCCTTTGATGAGGAAGCCGGCCGCCATGGCGGTCCAGAAGATCGCCGGCAGCATCCACGGACGGCGGTCGTCCTCGCGGCGCACCCCGCGCTCGACCAGATAGGCCCGTGCCATCGCCCCCATGGCGGCCACCACGGTGGCGAGCAGCATCGCGTCGGTCTTGGCCAACCTGGCCTCGACCCCGAGCAGGATCGAGCCCGCCATCATCAGCCCGGCCAGCACGGCGCCACGCCGCGACACGAAGGCGAGCGCCGTCCACCAGGTCAGCAGCACCGCCGCGATGGCACCGGTCAGCGAGGGAATGCGGTAGAGCCAGATGCGGGTGAGCGCCTCGCGCACCCCGATCGCCTCGGCGCCGTTCACCACCAGGGCCTGGAGCCAGTAGATGCCGACCGGCTTCTTGTAGCGGCTCTCCTCCTGGAAGCGGATGTCGATATAGTCGCCGCTCTCCACCATCTGCTTGGTGGCCTGGGCGAAACGAGCCTCGTCCCGGTCGATCGGCGGCAACGTGAAGAAGCCCGGCAGGAAGGCCAGCAGGCTCGTCGCGACCAGCAGCACCATGGCGTTGCGGCGACTTCGGGAGGCCCAGACCAGCAGCGCCCGCAGCCGGGTGGCGACGAGCCTGGACGACGTCGAGGTGGCGGAGGTCAGGGGCATTCCGGGGTCCTGCTGAAGTCGCGCGGACAATAGAGAAAAGCACCCGGGCGGGAAAGCGCCCCGGGAACCATGGCAGGGCCGTTGTCGCGGCGCGGCAACACCCGGCGAAATAGAGCCTTTTCAGTAATTTGGGTGGACTGTGCGGGGCTGGTCGCGGGCCGCCCGGCGCTATTGCAGCCGGACCAGGACGCTGTCGGTCGCGCCGCGGGCGTCGGTGACGGTGAGGCGGACGAAGCCGGGGCCCTCCGGCCTCACCGTGGTGCTGCGGCGGTCGCGCAGCACGGCGCGCGGCAGGCCGTCTACCATCACGGTCACCGGCCCGCTGCCGCCGGCGATCTTGACGGCGAGCGCGGCCGGCTCGCCCGCCTCACCGGCCAGCTCCAGCCGCGCCCCATTCGGCGGAAACACGATACGCAAGGGCGGCTCGGCCCCCTGGCTCGGCAGCGCCCCCGGGCGGAACCGCTGGAGCGGCACCGGCAGCTTACCGGTGGATGCGAACAGCGCGCCACGGGGCGCCGGCGGCAGCGGCACCGGCGCCCTGCCCAGGCGGGCAAAGGCATCGAACAGGATGGGGGCCGCGGTGGCACGGCCGATCAGGCCCGGCACCGGCGCGCCGTCCGGCCGGCCGACCCACACCCCAATGGTGTGGCGGCCGTCGAAGCCGACGGCCCAGGCGTCGCGATAGCCGTAGGAGGTGCCGGTCTTGAAGGCGATGCGGCCGCCGGCGGCATTCTCGGGCGGCGGCGCCCCGAGCAGCACATTGCCGACGTACCAGGCCGCCACCGGCTCGACCAGCCGCAGCGGCGGGTTGGCGGCGGGTGTGTCGTCCAGCCGCTCGGTGAGCGCCACCGTGGTGCCGAGCCGGGCCAGCCCGGCATAGAGGCCGACCAGATCGGCGAGCGTGATCCCGGTGCCGCCGAGCCCCATGGCGAGGCCAGGGGCCTCACCCGGCGGCAGTACCAGCTTTCCGCCCGCCTGGGCGAGCCGCGCCGTGAAGCGGCTGGGGCCGACCTTCTCCAGCACCTGCACGGCGGGCACGTTGAGCGAGAGCTGGAGAGCGCGGCGCGCCGTCACGGTGCCCTGGAAGGTGAGATCGAAGTTCTCGGGCGCATAGGCTCCATAGCGGGTCGGCCGATCGTCCAGGAAGGTCTCGGGGTGGATGAAGCCGTCCTCGAAGCCGAGCGCGAACACGAAGGGCTTGAGGGTGGAGCCGGGCGAGCGGACCGCCAGCGTCATGTCCACCTGCCCGGCCCGCCGGGCGTCGGTCCAGTCGGCCGAGCCGACCCGGGCCAGGATCTCGCCGGTGGCGTGCTCGACCGCCAGGACGGCGACCGACAGGTCGGGGCCGAGAGCCGTCGCACGATCCTTCGCCAATGCTTCGAGCGCAACTTGAAGAGGCGCCTCCAAGGTCATGCGGTGAATGTTCTTTTCCGGGCTGTAAGATACCATCCGGTCGGCCGCGTGCGGGGCCGTCATCGGCATCGGCCGGCGGGCGGTGGGCACCGGCTCGGCCTTGGCGCGGTCGATCTCGCCGGGCTCGACCACCCCGGCGGCCGCCATCCGGTCGAGCACCCGGTTGCGGGCTCTTCGCGCGACGTCGGGCGCCCTGTCGGGCCGGCGCGCCTCCGGGGCCTGCGGCAGCGCGACGAGGAGCGCCGCCTCGCCGAGCGTCAGCCGCCGCGGCTCCTTGCCGAACCAGGCGAGCGAGGCCGCCCGGATGCCCTCCAGGTTGCCCCCATAGGGGGCGAGCCCGAGATAGAGGGCGAGGATCTGGTCCTTGGTCAGCGACCGCTCGATCTGCACGGCCCGCGCCATCTGGCGCAGCTTGGCGGCGACCGATCGCTCGCTGCGCGGCTCCAGCAGGCGGGCCACCTGCATGGTCAGGGTCGAGCCGCCCGACACCACCCGGCCGGTGGTGCCGAACTGCCAGGCGGCCCGCAGCAGCGCCGCCGGATCGACCCCGGCATGGTCGCGGAACCGCCGGTCCTCGTAGGCGAGGAGCAAATCGAAAAAGCGCGGGTCGACGGCGTCGGCGGTCGCCGGCAGGCGCCACCGCCCCTCCGGGGTGGCGTAGGGCCGCAGGATGCGACTGTCGCGATCCACCACCACGGTCGACCAGGCCAGCCGCTCGCCGAGCGGCGGCGGGCCGAGGGACTGCACCCACAGCGCCATCCAGAACGCCGCCGCGCCGAGGCCGACCCCGGCGAGCACCGCAGCGGCGACGAGGGGCAGCTTGGCGAGACGCAACGGCACGATCGTCGTCCGCTACTGCCTGGCCACCGTCACCTCGACGGTGCCGGTGCCGGTGCGGCCGAAGCGGTCGGGCCGGTACATGTCCTCCACGTAGGCTTGCGGCAGCACGTAGCGGCCGGGCGACACCGCCCGCACCACATAGGCCACCGTGAACACCGCCGGCGACTTGGCGTTGCGCTCGAAGGCGGCCGAGAAGCGGTCGTCGCGGAACTCGGCCTTCACCGGCTCGGCGGCGTCCTCGATCCAGTCGAGCGTCCCGGTCTCGCCCGACGAGACGAGGCGCGGATTGTCGATTTCGAAGCCGGCCGGCAGCGGATCGACGACGAGGACGCGGCCGAACTGCGGCTGCGGCTCGGTGATCTTCAGCACCACGGCGAAGCGCTGGTTCTGGCGGGTCTTCGAGACGTCCACCTTGGCGCCGTCGAGGGTGTGGTAGGTCCGCTCGATCTTGAATCCCCGCTCGGCGGCAGGCTCCGGCGTCAACGGCGCCCCCGAGACCGACACCACCGCCTGCACCGGCGCCTCGCCGGTGTTGGTGACGCGGAAGGGCGTCGCCAGCTCGGCCGGCCGCAGCGTCCGGTACAGCGGGCTGGTGCGGGTACTGCCCGCGACCTCCAACGACAGCGGCACCGACTTGGACAGCGCCCGCGCGGCGAGCACCATCCAGGCGTTCTCCTGGGTGGAGGTGTAGAAGGCGCGCGCCCGCGCCTCCTCGACGCCGCGGAGCGCCGCCGGCAGCAGCGCCGGCGCGGCGCCGCTCTCGGCCGCGAGTGCCACCACGGCGGCGGCGTCGCGGAGCGTCGAGCCGTAGTCGGGACGGCCGAACTCCAGCGCCTTCGGCGGCTCGATCGCCTGCACGGCGGCCGCCATCACCCGCTCGGCCCGCACCCGGTCGCCGAGCAGCGCCAGGGCCGCGCCG
Source organism: Rhodoplanes serenus (assembly GCA_009720755.1). Taxonomy (GTDB): domain Bacteria; phylum Pseudomonadota; class Alphaproteobacteria; order Rhizobiales; family Xanthobacteraceae; genus Rhodoplanes; species Rhodoplanes serenus. Next base: position 132,857 of record WNKV01000010.1, on the reverse strand, counting down.
ATCTGCGCCTTCGCCATCGGGGTCGCGACGTCGCCGAGCTTGGTGTCGGCGATGTAGCGCAGATCACCCACCGGCGCCGTGCCGTTCCGCGCCAGCACATAGAGCGCATAGGGCAGATCCTTCGCCCCCTCCTTGCCGGGCTCGGGCGCGTTGGCGACATGGTTGCGCAGCCGCTCCAGCGCCAGCTTGAAGGCGTTGTCGGGGACCACGAAGCCGCGCTCGCGCGCCCGGGTGAGGAAGTCGGTCACATAGGCGTCGAGCCAGACGTCGTTGCCGCCCGTCCCCCACAGGCCGAACGAGCCCGAGGAGTCCTGCCGTGCCAGCAGGCGGTCGACGGCATCGCGGATGCGCTGGTCGGCATCGGCGTCGAGCGCCAGATGCGCCTCGACCGCGAGGTCGTTGACGTAGAGGAGCGGCAGCGCCCGGCTGGCGATCTGCTCGGAGCAGCCGAACGGATAGCGGTCGAGCGCCTTGAGCAGCGTCGCCACGTCGAGCGCCGTCGACGGCCCGACCGACAGCGCCAGCGTCCCGGTGCCCGGCACGAGATCACCGACGAGGTCGGCGCCGAGCGACAGGCTCTCGCCCCGGGCGATGGTGCGCACGGTGCGCCGGGTGGCGATCTGGGTCGCCGGCTTCACGGCGAGCGGATAGGTCCGCTCCAGCGCGAAGCCGTCGGGACCGGCGACCGCCACCTTGACGGTCGCGGTCCCGGCCGCCGTGGCGGTGACCGGCAGCGAGAGCGCGCCGCGCTGGCGCGCCGGCAGCCGCACCGTCTGCGGCCCTGCGGCCGCGATCGTGGCCGGCCCGTCGACCGCCGCGGTCACGCGATAGTCGCCGCCCTTCCCCTCGACATTGTCGAGCTCGACCTGGACGGTCGAGCGATCGCCGGTGAGCAGGAAGCGCGGCAGCGTGGTGGTGAGCACCACCGGATCGCGGACCGTCACGTCGGTCGAGGCGCGGCCGACCTTGTCGGCCGACCAGGCGACCGCCATCACCCGCACGGTGCCGGCGAAGGCCGGGATGTCGAACGTCACCTCGGCCTTGCCGTCCGGGCCGACCGGCACGACGCCGGAGAACAGCGCCACCGGCGGCTGGGTGGGCGGTGAGCCTTGCAGCTCGGCCGCGGCGGCGTCGCCGCCGGTGCGGATGGCGCCGACCGTGCCCTGCATGCCGTCGATCAGGTGGCCGTAGAGGTCACGCAGATCGGCCGACAGGCGGCGCTGGCCGAGATAGTGCTCGTCGGGCGCCGGCGGCTTGTAGCCGGTGAGGTTGAGAATGCCGACGTCGACGGCCGCGACGACGATGCGGGCCTCGCCGCCCGACAGGCCGCCGACCGTGACAGGCACCCGCAGGCTCGTGTCGGGCCGCATCAAGGGCGGCGGCGCCAAGCCCACCTGGAGAATCCGCCCGGCACGGTCCACCGCCACCCACTGCACCCCGATGGCGCGGCCGGGCATCCGCTTGGCCTCGGTGTCGAGCGGCCGCAGCAGGGTCGCCACCACATAGGCGCCGGTGCCCCAGTCGCTGCCGACCGGCAGACGGATCTGGCTCGTGCCCTGCGCCACCTCCTCGCTCACCGTGGTGATCAGCCGATCGCCCACCACCGAGAGGCGGACGCGGCCGGCCGTGCGGGCCGTGATCGACACCGCGAGGGTGTCGCCGGCCTTCACCTCCGGCTTGTCGACGGCGATCTCCAGGAGGTCAGGCGTGTCGGCGGACGCCTCGGCGAAGAAGCCGGCGTCGAACGACAGCGAGGTCACCGGCCCGTCCGTATCGGCCGACGAGACGTCGAGCCGGTAGCGGCCCCAGGCGACCGGCGCCGCGATGCGGGCCGGCTGATCGGGCGCGACGTCCAGGGTGCCGTCGGCGACCCGCCGGGAGGTCTTGATCGGCTCGAACTGCCATGTCCCGTCCTGGCGATACCACTGGTAGCGGGTATCGATTTTCAGGAGCTCGTACTTCAGCCCGCGGCGCGCCAGCGGCTTGCCGTCCGGGCCGACCACGACGACATCGAAGCTCGCGGTCTCGCCCTCGCCGAGAGAGCGGCCGGAGAACAGCGGCCTGACCCCGATCATCGGACCGGCCGGAGCGACCGGCAGCGTCAGCTTGCGCTCGACCGCGCGGCCGCCGGTCTCCGCCATGCGGACGACGATCAGCGCCTCCAGCGGGCGGCTGCCCTCCGGCAGCTTGTCGAGCGTCACCGGCACGGTGGCGCGGCCCTTATCGTCGGTCGCCGGCAGGTCGTCGAGGGTGGTGCGCGCCGCGTCGGCGTCGTGCTCCGCCTCGTCGTCGGCGACGCCGAACGTGTAGCCCGGGAAGCCGGGCCGCTCCTTGGCGACCTTGACGGTGACCTCGCCCTCCAGCTCCAGGTTGGCGGCCGGCGCCCCGTACAGGAAGCGGCCGTCCACGGTCAGCTCGACCGGCACGCCCTTGGCGATCGCGGCCGCCTTGGTGGACAGGTCGAACTCGATGCGGTCGGGGACGTAGTCCTCGACCAGGAAGGTGGTTTCGCCGACCGGCGGACGCTTGGGATCGGTGTAGGCTTTCAGCCGCCAGGTGCCGGTCGGCGCGGTGGCGACGATCGGCAGGTCGTAGGTGCGGCCGCCCAGCCTCTGGTCGGCCACCACGGCGCGGCGGTGCTCGACCCCGTCGGGGCGCTCAAACACCAGCGTCAGCGGCACCCCGGCGGCGGCGGCGCCGAGCCCGTCGCGCAGCAGCGCGGTGGCGTGGACGGTCTCGCCGGTGCGGTAGACGCCGCGCTCGGTCACCACGAAGGCGTCGAGCCCGGCCGGCGCGGCGCGGCCCTTGACGCCGCGGTCGGAGAGATCGAAGGCCGGCGCCTTGAGGCTGAGGAAGCCGTAGTCGCGGCCGTTGTCGGCCGAGCCGACCAGCATCGCGGGGGCGAGCCCGCCCTCGCCGCGGGCAAGCCCGGTCTCGAACACGGCGTGGCCGTCCGGATCGGTGCGGCGCACCGCCAGCACCTCGTTGTTGCGAGCGACCAGACGAATCTCGACGCCGGCGCGCGGGGCGGCGCTCGCCAGCGAATTGACGAAGACGTGGATGCCGTCCCCGCCCGAGAGCGCCGACAGGCCGAGATCGGAGACCACGAACCATTGGGTCGCCAGAGCCGCATAGTCGGTGTCGGTCGGCCCCTTGGGCTCCGCCGACATCACGTAGACGCCGGGCTCCAGGGTCTTGATCGCCTGGGCGACCGGGAAGGCGGTGGTCACCTCGGCATTGAGCGGCCAGGCCGGCACCTGGAGATCGCCGGACCACACCTTGACGCCGCGGCTCTCGGCGATGCGCTCCAGCTCGTAGCGGTCGAGATTGCGTTCGAGGTCCTCCCCGGCGACCGGGTCGATCAGGTTGCGGTCACCGATCCGGTAGACCTGGACCGCGACAGTGCCGGTGTTGACGCTGACCACCGGGATGCCCTGCTGACCGTTGCGCGGCAGCACATAGGCCTTGCCGGAGAAGCGGACGAACGGCTTGCGGTCGCGGACATAGAGATTGTACTCGGCCGCCTTCTGGAGACTTTCCTTGACGCTCGACGGCAGCCCCGGCCGCAGCGTGACGGCATAGCGCTCGCCGTGCTTGAGCCCCTCGACGCAGAGCTGGCGGTCATCGGCCCGGATCGCCGGCTTGTCGATTCCGGCGACCGCGACGAACGGCGAGAGATCGGTGCGCGGGCCGGGCAGCGGCTCGGAGAACTGGAAGCAGGCGCGCGGCGACGCCGTGTCGGCGTCCACCGAGTAGTCGAGCAGGCGGAAGCCGTGCTCGCCGCGCAAGGAGTCGTAGCGGGCCCGGACATCGGCGGTCTCGCGCAGCTCCAGCGACAGCCGCAGCGCGTCGAGCGCCGGCCGCCAGATCTTGCGGTCCGCATAGGCGCGGCCGACCAGCACCAGCGCCTCGGCCTCGTCGGCCGGGGTAGTGGCGCGCTGATAGGCGATATAGGCCGCAGTGGTGCCGCGTTCGAGCAGCGTCGCGCGCTCGCGGTCGTCGATGGCGCGGGCCTGGAGCACGGCGCGCGACAGCCGCAGCCAGTTGGCGGCGGCGTTCGGCGCCACGGTGACGAGCTGGCCGAGCGCGTTGAGCGCCGTGCGGGTGTCGTTGCGGGCGAGCGCCGCGTCGGCGTCGCGGCGGAGCTGGTCGGCCGATCGGGTGACGCTTCCGGCGTCCTTGCGGATCTGCGCCTCCAGGCGGATCGCCGCATCGGCGAGGTCGTCGCGCTGAAATGCCTTGTCGGCGGCGTGGGCGGGAAGCGCGAGCGCCAGGGCTCCGGCGATCAGCACGGCCGAGACGGCGGCGCGAACCACAGCGGCGCGAACCACAGCGGCGCAAGAACGGGCGAGCATCGGCAACCTCCCCTGCCCCGAGACGCGGCCGGCGGCCCGGGCATCCTGCCGGCGCTGACGCGCCGGGATTCGATCCTGCCACAGCTCCGGCAGGATCGTGTCGGAGTCGTGACGGTAGCGCAGTCGTGACGGTCGCGCAGTCTGGATGATCGCGTGAGGGCGCGTGCCGCGCCGTCCCGAGAGCGGCATGCAAGCCACCCTGGGCTTGGTGTCACGGGACCGAGGCGCGGTTCGAAGCCGGACTTCAGAGCGCGGTCCCTGCCGCGTCTCGACGACGGCCGGCTACGATGCTGATGGCGCCTCGTCACGGCGGCCGCCGTCATGGACGCCGGCGAAAATCTCGGCCATTGGCAGATCGAAGCCGAGCGGCCCGACCGTGGCGACGGCCTCCAGCCCCTCGATCACCTGCGGGCCGGCCGCGAAGCTCTCGCCGGCGCGGACCCACAGCCATGCCTTCGGCTCGTCCTGGGCCACCACCAGATAGGCGAGCAGGCTCGGCAGCCGGAGATACTCGGCCACCTTGTCGCCGAGATCGATGGTGCCCGACGAATCCGACAGAACCTCGGCGATCAGGACCGGCGGCGAGGTCATCTTGGATTTTGAATCGGCGCCCAGGGGGACCACCAGCACATCCGGCGCCCTGATCGTGTAAGGCCCAGTATCGGTCGCCACATCGGCCAGAACCTCGAGGCTCTGGTGATCGATCCTGCTGTCCAACGCCCGGATCAGGTTCCGGACGATTCGGGCGTGCCCCACCAATGGCCGTATCATCATCACGACCCGCCCCCCGACGAGCTCGTAGCGCTCCTCCCGAGCACCCGCCCAGTCGAGGAACGTCGCCTTGTCCATGCGCAATTGCGGTACGTTCATGGCGGCCTCTCGTCGCGTGTCGCAATCGTAGCGTGGATCGGCCACGGGCGGAATATCGCCCCCGCCCTACCCACGGCGCCGAAACGGGCCGCGGACCGGCGGGTCTCGAAACGCGACGGGAGCGCCCGGCCTGCGGCCGGACACTCCTGCTCGACGTCGGATCGATGTGGCTATTGCGGCGCGAGGCGCGTCAGCGCGAGCCCGAGCCCGTTCCGCCCATGCCGGAGCCGCCCGTACCGGAGCCGCCGGTGCTCTGGCCCGAGCTGTGGCCCGGCGCGTAGCCGGAGGCGCCGGGCTGACCCGGCTTGGACCCCTTGTCCTGCATCTGCTGACCGGGGCTGTAGCCCGATGCCCCCGAGCCGGTGGTGCCGCGGTCCTGCATCTGTTGCCCCGGTGCGCTGCCGGAGGCTCCCGGCGAGGAGGTCGAGCTGCCGGAGCCGGAACTCTGCGCCCAGGCGGACGACGCGGCGAGCAGCGATGCGGCGACGACGATGGCGAGCTTGGATGTCATGGGTCCTCCATGGTGTCCGAGCGCCGACCGCAGACGGTCGGGTGACCAGACGGCCTCGTCGGCCGGCCTACGTCCGCGCTCCCGGGAGAACGGACCGATGGAGTCGTCGTTCCGAATGTAGAAGCGCAAACGCCACGTCGGCATCGGGATGACGGCGCCGCGACCGATCCGCGCTTCATCCTGTGGTTCGGCTCGGGTCGGCCGGAGCGGGCCGCGGCCCACACCATGGCTCCTGCTCATCCCCGCCGTGCCACCGTCACGCCAGGGTGTAGCTGGTCTTCACCGTGGTGAAGAACTCGATGGCGTAGTGGCCCTGCTCGCGCGGGCCATAGCTCGATCCCTTCCGGCCGCCGAACGGGACGTGATAGTCGACGCCCGCGGTCGGCAGGTTGACGTTGACCATGCCGGCGTCGGAGTTGCGCTTGAAGTGCGTCGCGTATTTCAGGCTCGTGGTGCAGATGCCCGACGACAGGCCGAAGGTGGTGTCGTTGGCGACGCTCAGCGCCTCGTCATAGTCCTTCACGCGGATCACCGCGGCGACCGGCCCAAAAATCTCCTCGCGGGCGATCTGCATGTCGTTACGGCAGTCGACGAACAGCGCCGGCTGGAGATAGAAGCCCTGCTTGTCGCGATTCAGCCGCTCGCCGCCCCAATGCAGCCGGGCGCCCTCGCGCTTGCCGATCTCGATGTAGCGCAGATCCTGATCGAGCTGCGCCTGATCGACCACCGGGCCGACATGAGTGCCGGGCTTGAGCGCATCGTCGACCACCAGCGCCTTCAGCCGCTCGGTGAGGCCGGCGACGAAGCGGTCGTGGATGCCTTCGGTGACGACGAGCCGCGTCGAGGCGGTGCAGCGCTGGCCGGTCTGATAGAACGCGCCATTGGCGGCGCACTCGACCGCAACCGCGAGATCGGCGTCGTCGAGCACAACGAGCGGGCTCTTGCCGCCCATCTCCATCTGCACCTTCTTCATCACCGGCGCCGTCACGGCCGCCTGGGCGATCTTGCGGCCGGTCGCCACCGAGCCGGTGAACGAGATGGCCGCCACGTCGTCGTGCGACAGTAGCACCTCGCCGACCTCGGAGCCGCGCCCCATGACGAGGTTGAACACGCCCTTCGGCAGTCCCGAGCGCGCGATGATGTCGGCGAGCGCCCAGGCCGAGCCCGGCACCAGATCGGCCGGCTTGATCACCACGCAGTTGCCGTAGGCGAGTGCCGGCGCGATCTTCCAGGCGGGAATCGCGATCGGGAAGTTCCACGGCGTGATCAGCGCGACGACGCCGACCGGCTCGCGCGTCACGTCCACCTCGATGCCGGGCCGCGTCGAGGCGAACTTCTCGCCGGCCACGCGCACCGCCTCGCCGGCGAAGTAGCCGAACACCTGGCCGGCCCGCGTCACCTCGCCGATGCCGTCGGCGAGCGTCTTGCCCTCCTCGCGGGAGAGCAGCCGGCCCAGCTCCTCGCGGCGCGCCAGGATCTCGTCGGAGATGCGTTTGAGGATCTCGTAGCGCTCGTGCGGGCTGGAGCGCGCCCAGGCCGGGAACGCCGCCTTGGCGGCCGCGATGGCGGCCTGCGCGTCGGCGCGGCTCGCCCGCGCATACTCGCCGACCACGTCGGCGACGTCCGACGGGTTGATGTTGGGCGCGGCATTGCCGGCGGGGGTCCACGCGCCGCCGATGAAGTTCTGATGCACGGTCATGAAGGCCAAGTCTTCCGAATGGGGGGTGCCGGGGGCTCGGCCCGGGATCATAGAGGCTCGGGGCGGCGGCGCAACGCGGCCGCCCCGGCGGATCGCTCGCGGCCGCCCGGCGGCCACGTCACACCGTCTTCTCGGCCACCCCGGCTTCCGCGAAGGTCGCCATCCCGGCGTGGCACGCGAGCGCAGCGCGGGCGAGCAGCATGGCGGTGGCGGCGCCGGTGCCCTCCCCGAGCCGCATGCCCAGATCGAGCAGCGGCGTCAGGCCGAGGGCCGAGAGCACCGCCTTGTGGCCCGGCTCCGCCGACACATGGGCGGCCCGGCAGTGCGCGAGCCCGTCGGCGGCGAGGCGGGCGAGCGGCAGCACCGCCGCGGTGGCGACGAAGCCGTCGAGCAGCATCGGGATACGATGGCGCCGCGCCGCCAGCGTGGCGCCCAGCATGGCGGCGAGCTCGCGTCCGCCCAGCGCCGCCGCAACGGCGAGCGGATCGGCGACCCGGCCGGCGTGGCGGGCGAGGCCCGCGTCCACCGCCTCGCGCTTGCGGACGAGGCCGGCATCGTCCACCCCGGTGCCGCGGCCGACCCAGCGGGAGCCGCCGCCGCCCAGCAGCGCCGCACACAGCGCCGCCGCCGCCGTGGTGTTGCCGATGCCCATCTCGCCGACCGCGAACAGATCGAGATCGGGAGCGACGGCCCCATAGCCGGCCGAGACCGCGGCCAGAAACGCCGCGTCGTCCATGGCGGGGGCGCGGGTAAAGTCGGCCGTCGGCACGTCGAGGTCGAGCGACACCACCGAGAGGGCCGCGCCGGCGGCTTCGGCGAGACGATTGATCGCAGCGCCGCCGGCCGCATAGTTGGCGACCATCTGGGCCGTCACCTCGATCGGGAAGGCCGAGACGCCGCGGGCCGCGATGCCGTGATTGCCGGCGAACACGACGATCCCGATCCGGTCCAGCCGGGGAATCGCCCGCCCCTGCCAGCGGGCGAGCCAGATCGCCAGATCCTCCAGCCGCCCCAGGCTGCCGGGCGGCTTGGTGAGCTGGCCCTGGCGGGCGGTGGCCTCGGCGGCGGCGGCCTCGTCGCCGGCCGGCAGGTCGCGACAGGCGGCGCGAAGCTCGTCTAGAGTGGAGAAGATCAAGGTGAGTCCTTTTCGATGACCAGCGATATTGGCAATGGAAACGGCATGCGCGAGTGGCAGGACGATCTGCGCGTCGCGATCAGCCTGCTGACCCGCATTCCCGTCGCGCATCCGGACGGGCCGGCGCCCTCATACCTCGCCCGCGCGCTTCGTGTCTTCCCGCTCGTCGGGGGGGTGATCGGCGGCGCCGTCGGGGTGGCCTATCTGGGCCTCCTTCTCATCGACGTGCCGCCGCTGGCGGCGGCCGCGCTGGCGCTCGGCTTCAGCGCCCTACTCACCGGCGCGCTGCACGAGGACGGCCTGGCCGATGTCGGCGACGGCTTCGGCGGCGGGCGGGACAAGGCCAAGAAGCTCGAGATCATGCGTGACAGCCGCCTCGGCACCTATGGGGCGCTGACCCTGATGGTGGCCTTCGCGGCCAAGATGGCGGCGCTCGCGGCACTGCCCCGGGTGGCGGTTCTGCCGGTGCTGGTCACCGCCTATGCGCTCGGCCGCGCCGCCATTCCGCTGCTCGCCCTGCGGCTGCCGCCGGCCCGCAAGGATGGGCTCGGCCACGCGGCCGGAACCCCGACCCAGGCGGTCGCCGTGACGGCGGCGGTGATCGCCGTGGTGATGACCCTGATCATGCTGCCGATCCGCGAGGCGGTGTTCGCGGTGGCGGTGGCGGTGGCGGCGGCCGCCGCGGTGGCGGCCCTGGCGCTGCGGCAGATCGGCGGCCACACCGGCGACGTCTTCGGCGCCGCCGAGCAGACCGTCGAGATCGCCGTCCTGGTGATGTGCGCAGCCCGCTTCGGATGAGCCCGATGGTCGACGCGGACGAACTGCGCCTCTGGCTTATCCGCCACGCCCCGGTGGCGGGGCCGCGCGAGGTCATCCATCCGCCGGATGCGCCCGCCGACGTCGGTGACGATGCCGCCTTTGCGGCCCTGCGGGCCTTGCTGCCGAGCCAGGCCGCCGTCTATGCGAGCCCGGCGCGCCGGACGCTCGCCACCGCCGAGGCGCTCGGCCTCGCGCCGGTTCCGCAGCCGGACTTCCGCGAGCAGGGCTTCGGCGCGTGGACGGGCCGCCGCCACGACGACCTCGCGGTCGAGCTCGGCGACGCCTACCGGGCGTTCTGGGACCAGCCGGCCCGCCACCGGCCGCCGGGCGGCGAGAGCTTCGTCGACCAGATCGAGCGGGTGCGGCGCGGCCTCACGGCCCTGCCGGCGGGCGACGCCGTGCTGGTGGTGCATTCCGGCACGGTGCGGGCGGCGCTGGCCATCGCCCTGGAGGTGCCGCCAGAAAGCGCGCTGCGGTTCGTCATCTCGCCGCTGTCGCTGACCCGCATCGACCGCGTCGCCGGCGGCTGGCGCATCCGCTACGTCAACCGGCGGTAGTCCGGAGCGAGGTGCCGCACCTCACCGGACGATGCCGCCGGGGGGCTCGGCCGCAGTGGGGCGCCCTGGCGCCGCCGGCCGGCTGGCGACCCCGCCAGGACTCGAACCTGGGACCTTCAGCTTAGAAGGCTGCTGCTCTATCCGACTGAGCTACGGGGCCGTTGGATGCTGCCGGCGAGCCCGCCGCGGGGGCTGGATCGGGCTCATGACGGCCGCCCCTATAGCGCATCGGGACGCGCCGCGCATCCCCGTCGCGGCCGGAGCCGAGCATCTGTCGCGGCCGACGGCGGCCGGGGCCGTCACGGACGCCCGGCGGGCCGCCGAGGTGCCGAACGGGCGCGTCCGGCCTGCTCGCCTGTCCAGCAAGTCGCACGAGTGCCGGCACGGCTTGCCCTCAATGACGGCGCACCGTCTGGATGTTGTGCTGCTTGAGCTTGCGCCACAAGGTGGTGCGGCCGATCCCGAGCTCGCGGGCGACGTCACGCAGCGAGCCGAACCGGTCGAGCGCCGCTTCGATCAGCACCCGCTCGGACTCCACCAGGCTGAACCCGGCGTCGGGCGCCGCCGCCGCCGGCACGCTCGGCTTCCCGCTCAGCTCCTCGGGCAGCGCCTCGACGTCCACGACGCCGTCAGGCCGGGCGAACACCACCATCTGCTCCATAATGTTCTCAAGTTGACGGATATTGCCCGGATAGTCGTAGGACAACAGCACCTGCAGGGCGGGTGGCGTGATGGTGATCTTGGGGTGGCCGTGCTTGCGGCCGAAGCCGACCAGCAGGCGATCGATCAACACCCGCAGATCGTCACCGCGCTCGCGCAACGGCGGCAGATGGAGGCGGATGCCGTTCAGCCGAAAGAACAGGTCCTGCCGAAACTCCCCCCTCTCGATCAGCTGAGCCAGATCCCGGTTGACGGCACAGATCACACGTACGTCGACGCGCCGGGCACGGTTGGACCCGACCGGACGGACCTCGCGGTCCTGCAACACGCTGAGGAGTTTCGCCTGCATGGCGAGCGACAGCATGTCGATCTCGTCGAAGAAGATGGTGCCGCCGTCCGCCTCCTCGAACAGCCCGACCCGCGACTGCGACGCGCCGGTGAAGCTGCCCTTGGTGTGTCCGAACAGCTCGCTCTCCAGCAGCGGTTCCGGCACGCTGGCGCAGTTGACGCTGACGAACCGCTTGCTGCGACGCCCGCTCTTCTCGTGGATGAGCCGCGCGAAGCGGCTCTTGCCGGTCCCTGTCTCGCCCGTCATCAGCACACTGAGGTCGGTCGACGACACCCGCTCCAACCGGATCAGCATCGCTTGCATGTTGGGGCACAGGGCGACCACGTCCTGCGGCTGCTCCGATCGGGCGATCTGGCTCTTGTCCCCGTCGGCGACCCGGCCGCTTTTGCGGAGCGAGCACGCCTCTCGAATCTTCTCCAGCAGCTCCTGTTCCTGGACCGGCTTCGTCAGGTAGTCGAAGGCCCCGAGCCGCATCGCCTCGACGGCGGATTCGATCGTTCCGTAGGCGGTGAGCAGGATGAACGGCAGCTCCGGATGGCGGGTCCGAATACGCCGCAGCAGCTCGCTGCCCGACATGCCATCCATCCGCAAGTCCGAGATGACGACGTCGTAGCGGGCGGCCGCCAGCGCTGCCAGCGCCTCCGCCCCGCTGGCGGCTTCGTCGGTCGCGACGCCGGCATTGGCGAGGAGCAGCGCCAGGCTCCGCCTGATGCCACGCTGATCGTCCACCAGCAGCACGCGCACGCTGCCATGCCCGATCCTCGACGCCGGCATCACGACGCCTTCCGTTCGATCGGCAGGGACCACGCCTCGTCGTCGGCCGGGATCGGCACCAGCACGGCGAAGCAGGTGCCGCGGCCAGGCCCGCCCATCACCCTGATCCGCCCGCTCCAGCTCGCCACCAGCTTGCGCACGATGGCGAGACCGAGCCCAGCTCCTTGCGATCGCATGGTGAAGAATGGCTCGAAAATCTGCTCGCGCTGGGACGGTTCGATCCCCCGTCCGGTGTCGCTAACGGCGACGAAGACGTGCGCGGCGCGCATCCGGAGATCGACCGTCACGGTCCCGGCGTGATCGATCGCCTGCACGGCGTTGAGCGCGAGATTCCAGATCACTTCGCGAAGCCCGTCCTCGGGGAAACGGACCGGGCGAGCGTCGCCTCGAACGCAATGATGGAGCGTCACCGGCTGGCGCCGCTCCGCGATCGCCCCTTGCACCGCCACGCAGACCTGGCGGACCACCGTCTCGAGCGACACCATCCGGAGACGGGGTGCGGCCAACGGCCTCTTGCCGAAGTTGAGGAAGCTGGTGGCGAGCCGCTCCAGCCGCCTCGCTTCATCGTCGATGATTTCGAGCGCCGCCTTGGCCTGGTGATCCCTCCCCGCCGATCCCCTGAGAACGGTGACGCAGTTGACGATGGCGCCGAGCGGGTTGCGGATCTCGTGGGCGACGGTCGCCGCCATCTCGCCGATCATGGCCAGCCGCTCGGCCGCCGACTTTCGCCGCTCGGCATTGCGCAACCGATCGTTTGTACGACGCAACTCCTCGTAGGTTCGCACGTTCTCGAGCGCCAGCCGCACCTGATCCGCCACCAGTTCGCCCTTCTCCAGGGTGGCGCGGCTGAACCGCACCGCATGGCGGCGAAGCACCGCGATGACCCCGCCGATCTCGTCGTGGTCCACCAGCGGGAACAGGGCGATCGCCCCCCAGTCGCAGCAGTAGCTGCTGCGGGTCGGATGCTCCGCACCCGCGTCCGTACGGGCGCAGTCGATGGGGCGCCTGGCCCGCCAAAGCTCCTCCAGGAGATCGAGACCGAGGCCGCCTCGAAGCCATGTCTGAAACCCCGCCGGAACCTGTTCCTCTGCGATCCCGGCCGGCATGCCGACGATGGCGAGGTCTCCCGGCCCGCGGCCGAGCAGCACGAACGCCGCGTCGCTGTCGAGGAGATCCGGCGTGTGCTCGCCGACGAGGGCGATCGTGCGATCGAGCTCAAGCGTCGATCGCAGCGCAGAGGACAGCCGCAGCAGGCCGGAACGAAACCGATCGGAGTCGACCGACCGCAAGGACAGCAGCGCGTTATAGATGATCGGGCTGATCTCGGCGCCGAGATCGACCAGCGGCTCGCGCTCGATCCGCAGCGCATTTTCAGCCCCGATATCGAGATCGACATAGCCGAACGACGTGTCGTTGGAGCGCAACGCGAGGCGCAGGCCGGCGACCGCCTCGTGCTTCACGCCGCCATCCGCGACGACGGTCGGCAGCGCCGTGCTCGCAACGACGAACCGCGGATCGGTCACGATGGTCACGCTGTTCGGCAGCCCTTCCCGATCGAGCAGACGCCGCGACTCGTCGACCTCGTCGGGCGCAGCGAACAACACCACGCGGTAGCAGACCTTGTCGACATAGGCTTCCAGGGCACGCGCGACGATCGCCAGCTTGTCCTTAAGACTGAACGAGCTGATGGCGCTCCGGACCATCTCGTTGCGGGCATGCAGACGGGCGTTCAGTAGACGAAGAGAGTCGTAGGCGGTGTGAAGATCGGTATTGGCTCGTGCCAACGAACGGCCGGTACGCTCGACGACTCCCATCGTGCGAATGAACTGGATGATGACGATCAGCAGGATGACGATCGAGAACAGCGCCCGGATCGCGTGCCAGGTCCACCATGCCGCATCCCAAAGATACGAGAAGCTGTACAGGAATGCGCTGGTCGCGAACACCAGCAGGTTGCCGGCCAGGACATAAGAGATAACGTTTCGATGCATCCGGCCGTCGACAAAAACCCCGATGGCGGTGACGAGGTAGAGGAACCCGGCAAGTTCGTGGCTGCGCCGTGCGAGGACCGTGAATGAATAGATGTCGTGCGGCCAGAGGGTCGGCACGGTGGCATAGAGGATGCCGACGGTCGCGACGAAGATGCCGAGGAAACCTACGGCGCGCAACAGGATCGCCGCGATGGAGAGGGTCGTCCTCCGGAGAAAGTGGGCAGCGATGCCGAGGAACATGAAGATGGCGCCCGACACGACCGAGAGGGTATGGAACAACACGAAAGCGGAGAGGTGGAAGACCGGGCTGGAGGCGGCATGCAGAAGGTCGAGGAGCCCCATCGAGGCGAACGCCAGCGCGAACAATGTCATCGACAGCGGTTGCTGTTGGCGCCGTGCGAGCGCATAGAGCAAGCCGGCTATGAGGAGCGCGATGACAGCGCAGAAGAACTCCAGAATGGCGTGTGCGGCGACGTTCATTTGACGGGTGGAGCCGAACACCACTACGGCATCGCCGACATCCGCCACCATCACGACGTCTCCTTCGCCACCCCATGCCGGCCGCTGGTCCAGGCGTAAGCCGCCGGCAGCACGAAAAGATTGAGCACTGTCGAGCTCACAATGCCGCCGAGCAGAACCACGGCCATCGGTCCCTGCAGCTCCTTGCCGACCGGATCCCCGAGGATCAGCGGCACCACCGCGAGGCCGGTGGTCAGCGCGGTCAGCAGGATCGGCAGCATCCGATCGGCGGCACCGAGGAGCGCGATGGTCTCCGGCCCGAAGCTCGGGTGGGTCGTGGCGAGGCGTTCGTAGCGCGACAACAGCATGATGCTGTTACGCGTAGCGATACCGAACAACGCGATAAGTCCGACCAGCGACGACACGTTGAGATCCTCTCCGGCGAAGACCAGAGCCGCAACACCTCCGATCAGTGCGAACGGAAGGTTAATCATGACTAGCATTGCCGACGATGTCCGCTCGAACGCGAGGAGCATGAACGCGAAGATCAACAGAACGGCGGCAGAACCCGACAGAATCAGATTACGCATCGCCCGTTTCTGTCCAAGATACTCTCCTCCGATCTCCAGAGAATATCCAGGCTGGAATCCGACCTTGTCGGAGATTTGCTTCTGCGCCTGGCGGACGACACTATCGAGGTCCGATCCGGCGACATTCCAGTGGACCACCGAGCGGCGAGCACCATCGTCCCGACTGATGACATAGGGTTCCTGGACGGGAGCGAGCCGAGCGACCTGGCGCAGGCTGACGACCCGTCCGTCGGCAGCCTGCAGTGGCAGCAGGCCGAGGTCGTCAAGGTCCTGTCGCGCCGCCGCGTCCACCCGCACGACGAGGTCGAACGACCTGTCGGCTTCGAGAACGCGCGACACCGTGATACCGTTGAGCGCCTGCCCGGCCTGCCGGACGACATCGCCCGCCGACAGCCCGTACGCCGCCGCGGCCACCCGGTCGACCTTGATATCCAGGCCCGGCGTCAGAATCATCGGCTCCGCCTGGAGATCGACGATTCCCGGGACGTCCCGGACAGCGTCGAGCACCTCCTGCTGCTTACGCTGCAGCTCGTCGAGGTCTGGTCCGTAGACCTTGACGACCACCTGAGCCCGAACGCCGGACAGCAGTTCGTGCATGCGATGAACGATGAACTGCGAGACGTTGACGGCGAGACCGGGAAGCTCCGCCAGGCGCGTCCTGATCTCCCGCAGCACCCGCTCAGGGTCGCGGACGCCTGGATCGAGCGTTAGATCGAACTCACTGAAGTTCACCGGTTGCGCGTCCTCGTCCAGCAGGGAGCGGCCGGCACGCTGAGCAATGCTCTTGATCTCCGGCATGTCGCCGAGAAGCTGGTTGATGTGCCGACCGACCCGAACATTCTCGTCGAGCGAGGCTCCGGGCAGCATGGTGGTTGCCACGACGATGTTGCCTTCGGAGAACGACGGCAGGAACGAGCGCCCGAGCGACACCAGCAGCACGGCCGCGATCACGACCAGGACGGCGCTCGCCGCCACCAGGCTACGCGGATGCCGGATGCACCAGTGCAACGACCGGCGGTATCCCGCTAGAGTTTTCGTCGCCAGCCATCCGGGCTCGAGATCGAGCCGCTCGGCGCGCCTTGCCAGCAGGAAGTAGCATAGCACCGGAACCAACGTGAGCGCGACCAGCAGCGAGCCGACCACCGCGGCCAGATAGGCGATCGCCATCGGCACGAAGATGCGTCCCTCGATGTCGAATAGGAAGAACACCGGCAAGAAGGCGGCGACGATGATCAGCGTGGCGTAGACGACCGAGTTCCGAATCTCGCGCGAGCCCTGGTAGACGATCTCGAGAGGCTGCTCCCCGATATCGCCGCGAGCGCGCTCACGCAGCCGGCGCAGCACGTTCTCCACGTCGATGATGGCGTCGTCGACCACCTCGCCGATGGCGAAGACGAGTCCGCCGAGGGTGAGCGCGTTGATGCCCACATTGGTCGCCCACAACATCAGGGTGCCGACCAGGAGCGAGGCCGGGATGGCCACCAGACTGATCACCGTGGGACGCCAGCGCGCCAGGAACAGTAGCAGCACCACCGCCACGATGATGGACGAATGGATCAGTGCCTCCCGCAAGTTGCTCACCGAGCGTTCGATGAAGGTGGCCTGCCGGAACACGTCGGGCACGAGTTGGACGTCCTTCGGCAGGCCTTTGGCCATTTCGGCCAGCACCGTCTCGACCTGCGAGGTGGTGGTGAGGGTGTCGGCTCCCCACTGCTTGGAGACGGTGGCGACCACCGCGTTAGTGCCGTGAACCTGGCCGTCGCCCCGCTTGATCTCGTGCCCGGTGCCGATGTCGGCCAGCGCGCCGAGCGTCACCGGCACGCCGTCCTTCATGGCGACGACCGACGCCGCGATATCCTTCACGCCGCCGACGAGACCGTTGACACGGACGAAATGCTCCTCCTCCCGATTGGGATGGACGAACGCACCCGGCGCCACCTGATTGGCGCCGCGCGCCGCTTCGACCGCCGCCGGAAACGACACGCCGAGACTGTTGAGTCGAATCGGATCGACGAGCACCTGGTACTGCTTGACGCCGCCGCCGGAGGCGACGACCGAGGCGACGCCCGGGACGCCGAGCAGGCGATTGCGGAACTCCCAGTCGACGAGGCTACGGAGCGCCAGCTCGTCCGGCTCGTCCGACCAATCGAGAAGCGCGAACTTCAACAGCCAGCTCACCGCCGACGTCACCGGCATCATCTGCGGGGTGCCGACATTGCCGGGGAGCTGGCTCTGGACGAGCTGCAGCCGCTCCTGCGCCGTCACCCGCGCCCTGTAGGGATCGAGATTCGCCCGGAACACCACGATGACCCGCGACAATCCGACCGACGAGCTCGATCGGATATGGTCGGTGCCCGGCATGCCCTGCAGCGCGAGCTCGATCGGGCGCGTCACCAGGAGCTCGACATCCTTCGCCGAGTAGCCCGGCGCCTCGGTCTGGATCTGGACCTGCGGCGGCGCGAACTCCGGAAACACGTCGACCGACATGGTCGGGATCGTCACCAGCGCCGCCCCGGCGATCAGCGCATAACCAATGAGCACGATCACCGGATTGCGCAGCGACCATCTGATGATCCGATCGAACATGGTCGTCTCGCCTCAGTGGTGGTCCGAGGAGGACCGGCCGCCGCGCATCCGGTACGCTCCTTCGAGGATCATCTTGCCGCCGGTCACCACGTCTTCACCGACGGCGACGTTGCCGACTGCGACCCAGCCGTCCGCCGTGTTGGTCACCCGCAGCACGCGGCGGCGGAACTCGCCGGGGGCGCTCCGGACGAAGACGACCGGCTCCGGGCCTTGCCGGAGGACCGCACTTCGGGGCACCCAGATCCCGTTCTGGGCGGGCTGCCGCACCGCCACCGGAACGACCTCCCCGAGAACGAAATGGTGACTCTCGGCGCCGAGATCGGCAACGGCACGCGCTAGGCCGGATTCCTTGTTCAGTTCCGACAGCACGTCGGTGACCGGAACCGCCGGCACGCCGCGACCGTCCGTCAACTCGACGACGGTGCTCCCGGCTCTGACACCGCCAAGCGCATCGGCCGGGACGTAGATTTCGAGCTGCAGCGGCTTTCCGGTTGCCACCATGCGGACGACCGGCTTGCCCAGAACGACGAAGTTCTGCATCGTCTTGTCGCCCGCGTTGACGACCTGTCCGGGCTGGACCAGCACGTCGGTCACGATGCCGTCCTGCGGCGACCGAACCAACAGGCGGTGGACCACCTTCTTCTTGTCGGTCAGGTCGGTGATCTCCTGATCGGACATCCCCCACCACCGGAGATTCTCCCGGGCATCTTTAAGATAGTTCGGCAGCCGCCCCTCCTCCCGGAGAATGGAGAGACGCTCCTCGTTGGCGAGCAGCTCAAGATAGGACCTCTGCGTCAGCACAAAGTCGGGGCTCTCCAGTGCCGCGACGACGTCACCGGCGCGGACCAGGTCGCCGGTTCGCGCGAAGATCTCGCCGATCTGGCCGCTGAGATAGGCGTTGACGTCGAAGGTCGCGGCGGGATGCGCGATCACCCGGCCGTAGGTCCGCAACGCCTTGCCGCGCGGCGTCGACGTGATGCGGTGAACCGTGATCAGCGCGTCCGGCGCGAAGGCGACGGCGGCCTCGGCTGCCTGCTCGTCGTCGGCCGGTTCGGCGGCGCTCGCCTCGGCAACTCCCGGTTCTGGAGCCTCCGATTGGGCGGCGGCTTGCACCGCGGAGACACCCGGCCATCGCGACAGCAGCGCCAGCACCAGGGTCACGATCAGGGTGGACCGCCGACGCTCAATCATTCCCGTTCCCGATTGACACCCGCACCACGGTTCCGTTCGGCAAGGCGGCCGGCGCGGCCGCGGTATCGGGCCGGATGCGGACCAGGCGCGTCTGGTTGGCAGCATTGACGATGGGCAGAACTTGCTCGACGCGGCCGGGAAAGCCGCGCCGACGATCGGCGTCCATCCAGAACTCGGCCGGATCACCCGCTGCGAGGCGGGCTGCGGCCCGGCTCGGAACCGCCGCCTCGATCAGCAGGCCGTCGCGCTCGGCGACCCGCAGCAATGTGGTGCCGGCGGCACTGAATAGGCCGGAGCGAACGCCCGCATTGATGATCTCGCCCTCGACGACCGCGATGTCGACGAGATAGCCGTTGACCGGCGAGACGACCGGAACGGTCTTGAGCGGACTGCGGCGATCCTCGATCTGCCTGATGCCCTCCTCCGACAGTCCCCGCCATTGCAGGCTGATCCGAGCCTCCACCAGCTTCTCGCCGCCGGTCACGCTGAATGCCTGCAGCGCGTCGAAGTTGGCAACCATCTCGATATAGGTTCGCTGGATTGTCTCGAGCTCGGCGCTCTCGAACTCCATCAGCACCTCGCCCTTCGTCACCGGTCGCCCAGGCTGGAGCCGGCGGAGATTGATCACCTTGGCGTTGACCTTGATCACCACCTCTCGGACCTTGCGCGGGTCCAGCCGCACCACACCTTGATAGGTCGCCGCGGAGGGAGTCGCATCGGTGTCACCACCGTGATGGCGACGGTGGTGATCGTGGTGCCCGCCGGCACCGCCGTGATGGCGACGGTGGTGATCGTGGTGCCCGCCGGCAAACGCTCCGGCATCCGAATGGGCGGCGAGCGGCACCGGCTTCAGGCACAATGCGGCCAGGATCGGGAGGAAGACCAGCGGACGCATGACGTCACCTCGGAACGCGGGGATGGGCACCGGCCGGCGATCACGCCCGACGGTCACCAGAGCCGTACCGAAGTCGTTCAGTTGCGCACGGCAGGGGTTTCGACCGGAAGCCCGAGACCGCGCCAGGCAATGTACAACTCGAGAGCGAGGAACTCGTCCGAGAGCGGCTTGTAAGGATCGGCCCGGACATCGAACATGCATCCCTGGAATCGCTCGTGGAGCGGCACCAGGCGCTGCGTCTGTAGACGATAGGTCGGGAACCCGTTGGTCTGCCCCTGGCTGACGAAGTCGGCTCGCAGGAACTTGCCGTAGTTCTTCTCGTGGCAGTTCGCGCAGGACATATCGAGCTGGCCAACACGGTCGTAGAAGAGCTGCCGCCCTCTGTCGAACCACGGCTTCATCGGTCCGTCGGTGCGCACCGACACGGGCGTGCCGCGCGATTGGTGGCCCACATAGGTGGTCATGGCCGTCAGTTCAGGAGAGCCGAACTTCCACGGCTCCGCCTTCATGTTCTCACTTCGGCAGATGTTGATCCGCTGCTCCAGATTGACGGGCTTCTTCTGCTTCTCGTCCCATTTCGGCATTGATGCACGGACACCCTTCATCGATTGCACCGCTTCCTGGTGGCAGCTCGCGCAGGACTTTCCAGCCGCCCCGTCGACCTTGGACCAGAGCGCCGCGCCCTCTTCCACCGCCAGAAAACCGGGATTGTTGAAATCGTCGCTCTGCATCGCCTTGGTCTCGTGCGTCCGGAACGCCAGACCGGAAATGATCTCGCGGAGCGGATGGTCAGGAACGTTCGGCGCGAATCCCTTGCCCTGCCAGTCGGGATGCTCGAGAGCATCCTGAGCGATGGCGCCTCCGCACCACACGAGGGCGGCCAGTCCTGCCGCAATTGCGCGTCGCTTCACATTCCTGGTCACTGGCCGTGCCCCGCGGTGAGCTTTGATGGGACTGCTGCAGTCTGTCGTCGGTCGTCGTCACGCCCGTCGGTCAAGACACCGTTATCGTCTCGGTCGCTTCGATCCGGGTGCCGTCGTCGTCGAGCCAGGTGAAGATCAGGGGGCCGGATTCCTGCGGCTTCAGCTTGAAGTGAAAATAGGGGTTGGCGGAGATCGCTGGTTCGAGGTCGCAGGCGAACAGCGTCTTCTGGTTCATTGTACAGGTGAACTTGTTGATGATCTTGCGCGGGACCGTATTGCCGTCCTTGTCCTTGCGCTGGCCCGATTCCATCGTGTGCGACACCAGCGCCTTGACCTCGATAGTGTCGCCCTTCTTGATGTCCTTGCGGTCGAGCCGGATGCGCGGTTTCACGTTCGTCATGGCTTTCTCCCGATCTGTGTTGCGCAGGGCATGGGCGACGGCGTCAGCCGCCGCAGCCCCCGATGGTCACCTTCACCTGCCTCGATGCGGTGAGAAACGAGCCGTCGCTCATCTTCGCGACCGCGACGATGTTCTGCGTCTCGGCAAGGCGGATGCGGGTGCTCGCCTCGGGCACCGCCTCCGCCGAGAAAGTGAACCGCGCGACGCCGCCGCGAGGATTGCCGTCGGCGAGAACCAGGATCTCCTCCACCCGCCTACCGGCCGGCAGATCTCCCTCGATCATCACGGACAGCGGCACCGTGTTGCCGTTCTCGGCGATCTCCGGCGCGACGACCTTCAGGGGGCCGGCCGTCGCTTCCTTGCCGCCGGTGAACTTCTTGACCAGGTCCGTCGTATCGTTGGGAGCGGCCCACGCCACGCCACGACCGAACCCAACCTCGAGCCCCGTGCCGATCACCACGGCACCGACGGCACCGGCCCCGATGGCCAGCAACTGCCGACGATTCCTTGTCACCACCATCGACGTTCTCCTTGTCCGATGCGCTCGCGTTCTGCCGCGAGCCGAATAGCGTTTTCTCACTTCTGCGCAGCCAGAAATGCCACCAGATCCTCGACCTGCTGGGCGGTGAGGATCGGCTTTCCCTGAAACTCGGGCCGGACCCGACCAGGGCCGCCGACGCGATAGAACGACGGCATGACGGTCTCGTCCGAGAAGATCTTCTTCGGGTCGACGACGATCATGCGGAGCTGCGGCACCGTCCACCGGGTTGCCGCCCCGTCCAGGCTGGGTCCCACCTCGCCGTGAAACTGCTCATTGCCGAGCGCCGAGATCTGGTGACAGCCGAGGCAGTTGCCGAGGCGGCGGTCGACCGCCACCTTGGCGCCGGCCTGGGGATCGCCGGGCTTTTCGGTCAACGCCTGCGGAACCCCGGGGACCCCGTTTTCCTCCACCACCTTGACGGCGAGCAGCGCCGGGGCGATCGGCGCGACTCCGGCCGACGGCGCGGCGGCTCCTTGAGCCACCGCGGGCAGCCTTCCGGGCGCAGTGAATATGACGGCAATCACGGCCGCGGACAGGGCGGCTTCTCGTCTCATCGGGCGCTTCCTCTCCGAGCCGTCTTGTCGCGGCTGCGATCGTTGGCGTGAGACCTGCGGGCTCTCACCGGGCGGACGCATCTTCGCAAGCATCGTGCCAATCCGCGCCCGCGGCACGGGCGTAGTCGCGGGCGCCGCGCGATCCGCGGCGGGCCGAACCACGCCGCGCCGCAGCCCACGATGCCGGTGCTTCGGCTTCGCCGCAGTCGTCGGGCGCGCTTCACCCGGCCGGCACCGGACGGCGGCGCGTGGCGATCGGCGGCCGCGCCGTTTCAAACCGAAACCTCGCCGTTTCCCCACGTTTCGGAGCGAAACATCGACCTGCGCTCCGCCCCACTCCGGCGCGTCGCCAGCGTAGTCGGACCCGCCTCGCGGCCGGACCACGATGTCGCAGCGCCCGACACCGTGACGATCGACGCGACCCGCGATCCGGCACCGTTGCGATGCCGTCGCGACATCCGTGCAGCAGAGACCGGTCGCGCACCGGATCGCTGCGGTATCGCCCATCGTCACGCGCCGCGAGATCACTTCACCTGGGCAATCCATCATCGGCGCCGACGCCCGGCCGCTTCGGCACTGGCACGCTCGTTGCGTAAGCAGAGCGGGCGACCCGTCACGGGCCGCTGCGTCGATGACACGCGCGTCGACGGCAGGAACACCTACCCCCAATCAGGAGGAAGGCTCACGATGCGTTCAGCGCACAGAACCGGGGCGATGCCGCACTGCCGGCCCCAGGCTCGACACCTGCATGGCATCGGCCTGACGGCAGCCGTGCTCATGGCCGTTACGCTCGCGACGCTGGCCTCGGCCGACAGCAGCGACGGACTCTTCCCGACGGCCGACCAGGTTGGCGGGCAGGTATTTCCAACCGGTATCAAGCAAGGAGACGCTTTCCCCACCGACTTCAAGATCTACGACGATACCGGACAGGCCACCGATTTGGCCCAGGTGATCAAGGACAAGCGCACGCTCGTGACCTTCTTCATCTCGGCCGCTCCAGTCTCGATCAGCGAGCTGAAGAAGATCCAGGATACGGCCAAGGCCGCCCGAGACACGCAGGTCATCTTCGTCAATGCCGACACCGTGGGCGTGGCGCTGATCGGCGGCCAGTCGAAAGCGATCAGCGAGACGGCGCGCACCGTCCGGGTCATCCGCCAGGAGGAGAAACTCGAACACGCCATGTTCGTGGCACCCAACGACGCCCTGAGTCCAACCGGTCTCTCCAACCGACTCGGGCTCCGAGGACTTCCGACCAGCTACCTGGTCGACAAGAACGGCAAGGTCGAGCGGGTCTTTGTCGGTCCCCAGGCCTGGAAGCAAGGCGACCTCTGAACCGAGCCGCCGAACAAGACGACGAGGAGAGGAAACACCATGACGTTTTCGCGACGACAATATCTGCGCAATACGCTCGGGCTTGGGGCAGCTGCGGCCCTGGGAGGGCGGCACGCCGTGCCGTCCGCGTTCGCGGCCGTCCATGACGCCTCGAAAGAGTCCCAATACAAGCTTTTCGAGAAGTTCAAGGGCAACGTCGTTCTGATCCCAGGCAAGTACAGCGGCACCGTATCGGCGCTCGATCTGAGCGTGCCCGAGACGCTGGCGTGGTACAATTACGGCCTGGCAGGCGTCGACATGCCGATCCCGCACCATATCGCCGCGGCGCCGTCGGCTGATCCCTACAAGAGCTTCGACTTCTACCAGACCATGCAGCCGCCCGGCTCGCCCTATGTGAACGAGAACTCGCCGGAATGGCGCACCCGCGGCGACTTCAAGATGTTCAAGATGCGCTACGACGGGAGCGGGACGCAGAACTCCATCCAGGTCGTCAGCGACATCTCCGCCGAGACCGGCATGGCCCTCGGTGTCCATGTCTCGATCGGCGTCGGACCGAACGCCAGACGCTACGTCGCCTTCGCCGACGGCCAGAAGGACATGGTGCTGATCACCACGCTCGACGACACGCCGAAGATCGTCAAGGCGTTCCGCGTCGACTACGATCCGGTGGCCCGCCAGATCAACATCTCCCATGTCTTCCCCGACAGCTCGACCGGCAAGTTCGACTATCAGGGCCGCAAGGGCATGAAGACGTCGCACGAGGCGATGCTCGGAGAGGAGCTGATGCCGGCGGACCCGACGGCGGTGTTCGTCGACGCGTTCACATGGCATCCCGACATGCCGCTCGGCGCCATTCTGATCCGTCGGCAGGGCTGCTGTGCGATCGTCAACACAGAGACCTGGGAGCCGGTGGCTCTGCTGTCGACCGCCAAGGGAGCGCCCGACAATTTCCCTCTGGTCAAGCAGTCCGGCTACACCTGGACCTTCTCGGTGCCCTCGGTGCTGACGCCGCTGCACGAGGCGGGCTTCCTGACCAACGGAAAGTACTTCCTGGCGTGCAACAACGTTCTGCAGAACAACATCGCCGTCTACCGGTCGGAAGATCCCGACCCCAAGAAGTGGAAGAAGGAGGCTTTCGTCGAAGGTTTCGGCAACAAGTATCTGCCCCTCCACATGGGTAACGTGCCCGACTCGCGGTGGGCTTTCTTCACCATCTGGGCACGCAAACCGAACAACGGCTACATCTGCAAGGTCGATCCGAAGACCTGGCAGATGGTGGCCAAGTGGGACACCGGGCCGGACCCCCACACCTGCGACTGCACGGTGGACGGCCAGTACATCACCACGGTGTACAGCGGCAATCAGGGCGGCCAGTCCGGCCTGGTGGTGATCCACGCCGACTCAGACGAGATCGTCGCACGGCTGCCGAGTCCCGCCGGCCAGCACGACCATGTCGTCGTGCCGGAATCGTGGGAGGGCATGAAGGCGTCCCGCAGCACCTCGGTGTAGGGCATGGGGCCGGCCGGTCGCCGACCGGCCCCGACCCTCCCGGGGCCGACCCGTCCGAGGATCGGCCCCGGAGTCCCAGCCAGCCGCCATCGAAACGAGACACCGCCGATGCTCCATCTCCGCCGACCGGTTCGATCCCGATCCACGCATCATGGGCGCGCTGGCGCCTTCCTCCGCGTTGCGCTCGTGGCCGCCGCGACGAACACCTTCGCGGCTTCCGCCGGCGCTCATCAGAACGAGGAACTCGCCGGCATTCGCGGTGACCACGGCGGCATGTTGCGTGCCGCCGGTGCTTATCATCTCGAACTGGTGCTCTCCGACGGCGAGCTCCGCGTCTGGGTCACCGATCACGACATGGTGGCGCAGCCGACCGCCGGCGCCTCCGGCAGCGCCACGGTCCTGGCCGGGGCCGAGAAGATCGTGGTCAAGCTCACTCCCGACGGTTCCAACGGCCTCGTCGGCAAGAATCCGGGCCTCCGAAACGGCAGGGACGTGCGGGTGATCCTGCACCTGGCGATGCCCGGGACGTCCGTGCAGACCAGTTTCGTCATGAACCGACACTGAGAGACGGCCGTGTCGCCGACAATCCCCGACCGTTCGAGGCGACACGGCCGGCTGTTCGCCGCGTTACCCGCTGCGGCGAACGGACTCGGCGGGCTCGTTCTCCTGCTCGCCTCGGTGAGCGGAACGACGCCCGCCGAGTCGGACACCGAGCGGACGAAGCTGCTGGCGACGAACGCTTGCGTCGCCTGCAATCTGTCGCGGGCGGATCTGTCCGGCCTCAATCTTCTCGGCGCCGACCTGCGCGGCGCGCGCCTCGATGCGGCGCGGCTTGGCGCCGCCACACTGACGGCGGCACGCCTCGAAGGAGCGAGCCTCGCCGGCGCGGACCTGCGCGGCACCGTGCTCGGAGGCGTCGATCTGCGCGACGCCAATCTGGCCGGGGCAGCCTTGGACGGTGCGTTTCTGACAAGAGCGGTGCTGGTCGGCGCGATCTTCCGAGGCGCGACCCTCACCAAGGCGCGCCTCGACGGCGCCAACCTCGAAGCCGCGGATCTCGAGAATGTGAACCTGCGCGGCGCCGACCTGCACGGTGCCCGCATGTTTTTCGCCGAGATCACCGGCGCCCGGCTCGAAGGGGCCGATCTCGGCGCAGCCGACCTGGACGCGGACGCCCTCGCCGGGGCCGTGACGGACACCACGACGACGTGCCCGAACTTCCAGCCCGGCCCCTGCTCGCGCTGAGAACCGGCCTGGTGCCCTGCCGTGATCACCTCGCGGCCGGGTCGTTTCGATGCGACGGCGGATGCTCGGCATGTCCGCCCTCACTTGCCGATAGAACATCTTGAGGCCGGCACACAGATAGCTCAGCCCTCGCTCGCCGTCGGGCGTCGCGATGAACTGATCCTTCGGTCACTCTCCCCAGCACACCGAGAGGTATTCACACGCCCGGCAGTATCTCGGCAATCCGTCCCGCCTGACAAGCCGAACCGCATCTGCGTGCCCGACAGCACCAGACGGCCTTCCGGGCAGCGCCGCCAGCGTCGTGCCGCCATACTCCTGCGGATAGGCCACGTTGGCCATTTCGAGGATGTTGGTCATCCCGTCGAGAACCGAGTACACCTCGGTGACAATCGCCTGGGCCGGCTTGCGGCCCGGCTGCGTCACGAACGCCATGACGTGGTGTCCGCCCTTTGAACTGGGTTTCCTTGAAGCGCGAGAACGGCGTGTTGGACGCATTCGCCCATCCCTGGGCTGACACGGATCACCGGCCGCGACGCGTCCGCCAGCAACGAGCAGCGAACCTACGAGTGCGGCTGGTGCGGCAACACGCAGGAGCGATGGCTGGCGACTGGCCTGGCCGCGGGCCGACCGGCCACCGCGCGGGCGCGCACCGGCCGGCGCGTGACGAGCCTCAAGCTGGTCCGTTCCGATCCTACCTGAACGACAGACGTTCCCACGCCTTCAAACGAGCGGCCCCGCGGGACGGAGAGCCAGCCCCATGGCGCCCTCGCCTCACAGGCCGAGATACGCCTTGCGGATCATCGGGTGGCCCGCGAGCTCCTGCGACGGGCCGTCGAGCACCAGCCGGCCGTTCTCCAGCACATAGGTGCGGTGGCTGACGGCGAGCACCTGCTTGACGTTCTGCTCGACCAGGAGAATCGGCATGCCGGTCTCGGCGACGCGGCGGATCGCCGCCATCACCTCCTTCACCAGCAGGGGCGACAGGCCGAGGCTCGGCTCGTCCATGATCATCAGCTTCGGCCCCAGCATCAGGGCGCGGGCGATCGCCACCATCTGCTGCTGGCCGCCCGAGAGCGTGCCGGCGCGCGCTCCCGCCCGCCGGGCGAGCTCCGGGAACAGCGCCTCGACCCGCGCCAGCGCCGCGTCGCGGGCCGCCCGGGCGGCCGGCAGCCAGGCGCCGAGCAGCAGGTTCTCGCGCACCGTCAGGTTGGGGAAGAGCTGCCGGCCCATCGGCACGTGCGCGAGGCCCCGGCGCGCCATCTGGTGCGGCCGCGCCGCCGTCATCGGCTCGCCGTCGAACACAATGCGGCCGCGCCATGGCGTGATCATCCCGGACACGGCCCGCAGGATGGTGGACTTGCCGCTGCCGTTGCCGCCGACCAGCCCGACCAGCTCGGCGCGGCCGACCGCGAGCGACACCCCCGACACCACCTCGAGGCTGCCATAGCCGAGGACGACGTCCTCGACGCTGAGGATCGGGTCCGCGGTCATCAGTCGGTTCCCAGATAGGCTTCGATCACCCGCTCGTTCGCCATCACGTCGCACGGCGCCCCCTCGGCGATCGTCTCGCCGCTGGCCAGCACGACGACGTGGTCCGACAATTCGACCACCGCCTGCATGATGTGTTCGACCATCAGCACCGCCAGCCCACGCTCGGCGAGCCGGCGGACCAGCGCGATCATCTCGCGCAGCGCCGGCGGGTTGAGGCCCGCCATGATCTCGTCGAGGAACAGCACCTTGGGCGTCACGGCGAGCGCCTTGGCCAGCTCCAGCCGGCGGCGGCGGGCGAGATTGAGATCGGCGGCCGGCTGATCGTGACGATCGGCGAGCCCGACCTCGCCGAGCACCGCCAGAGCGAGGCGCTCGGCCTCGCGCCGGCGCGGCTCCGTCAGGAAGGCCGGCACCAGCACGTTCTCCAGCACCGTCAGCTCCTCGAACGGCCGCTCCGTCTGGAACGTGCGGCCGAAGCCGAGCCGGGTGCGGGCGAAGGCCGGCAGCGTGCCAACATCGCGGCCTTCCAGCGTCACGCGCCCCGCCTGCATCGGCGCGAAGCCGGTGATGGCGTTGAACAGCGTCGTCTTGCCGGCCCCGTTGGGGCCGATCAGCCCGAGAATCTCGCCGGCGCCGAGCGCGAGCGACACCGCCTTGACGGCGGTGACGCCGCCGAACCGGACCGTGACCTCCTCAGCTCTGAGCACGTCGCGCATAGCGCCTCCGCACGTGCCGGCGGACCAGCTCGCCGACGATGCCGCGTGGCACGAACAGCACCACGGCGAGGATCAGCACCCCGTAGATCAGCAGGTTGGCCTGGGCGAAGGTGGTGCGGAACGCCTCCCCGGCCCCGACCAGGATCAGCGCCCCGACGGCCGGCCCCCACACGGTGCCGCGGCCGCCGATGATGGAGGTCAGCGCGATCTGCACCGAGAGCAGCAGCGAGAAGATGACATGCGGCTCGATGAAGGCGAGCACCATGCCGTAGAGGCCACCGCCGACCGCGGTGAGCGCCGCCGACAGCATGAAGGCGCGCAGCTTGACGCCGGTCGGATCGAGGCCCGCCGCCATCGCGGCCTCCTCGTCCTCACGCACCGCGCGGAGCTGATAGCCGAAGCGGATGCGCGACACGACGATGACGGTGGCGATCACCCCGGCCGCGAAGGCGAGCGCCAGGTAGAACTGCGCGGTGCGCGAGAACAGGTCGATGCCGAACGGCTCCGGCAGCGTGGCGATGAACACCCCGGTGGCACCGCCGGTCAGCCAGCCTTCGTTGATGGCGATCAGCCGCAGGATCTCCGCCACCGCGATGGTCGACAGCGAGAAGTACGGCCCGCGCAGCCGGAACGTCGTCCAGCCCCAGCCATAGGCCAGCACGGCGGCCGCGACGGCCGCGAGCGGCAGCGCCCACCACGGCGCGATGCCGTGCGAGGCGCCGATCGCCACCACATAGGCGCCGAGCCCGACGAACGAGGCGTGGCCGAGGCTCACCTGCCCGTTCCACCCGCCCAGCACGTCCCAGGCGGTGGCCCAGCCGGCGAACAGCAGCACCGCAATGGCGATGGTGAGAGCGCCGGGGAAGACCAGCGGATACACGGCCCCGACCACGACCAGGACACCGAGGCCGACGAGATGCGTCGTCATACGCGCTTCACCGTGCGGCCGAACAGGCCCTCGGGACGGAACAGCAGGATCAGCAGGAAGGCGGCGAGCCCATACGCCTCGCGATACTCGGAGGCGAGATAGGAGGCGCCGAGCACCTCGACGACGCCGAGCACGATGCCGCCAGCGATCGCCGCCCCGACACTGCCGAGGCCGCCCAGCACCGTCACCACGAACGCCTTGAGGGTGAACACCGCCCCCATGTTGGTCGGCGTCGCGAACAGGAGCGGGATCAGCGTGACGCCGGCCACCACCGCCAGCATGGTGCCGAGCCCGAACACGATGGCGTGGATGGCCCGCGTGTCGATGCCGACCAGCTCGGCGCCGAGCCGGTTCTCGGCGGTGGCGCGGATGGCGCGGCCGATCTCGGTCCGGTGCAGCAGCGCATAGAGACCGGCGATCGCCGCGACGGTGGCGGCGCCGGCGACGAGCAGCACCATCGAGACGTGGACGCCGCCGATCGAGATCGTGGTCGATGCGTACGCGACCTGCACCGAGCGCGGCTCGCCGCCGACCGTGAGCAGGATGGCGTTGCCGATGATCAGCGAGATCCCGAGCGTGGCGAGCAAGGCCGACTCGGGCGGCGCGTCGACGATGCGGGCGAGCACCAGGCGCTCGACCAGCATCCCGGTCAGGAAGCCGACCGGCACGGCGATCACCAGCGACAGGTACGGATCGAAGCCGAGCAGCGCGTTGAACAGCACGGCCGCATACATGCCGAGCACGACGAAATCGCCATGCGCGAAGTTGATGGTCCGCATCACGCCGAACACCAGCGTCAGCCCGACGCCGACGAGCGCGTAGACGCCGCCCATCAGGACGCCGTTGGCGAGATTCTGGAGAAGGATCACCCAGTCGGTCATGCCATGGTCCGCTCGGCGCGGGGGCGTGCTCCTCGCAACGCTCGCCGCGACACCACCGTTCCCGGCAACGGCACCGCCGGCCGGGAACGTCCTGCCACCTACGATCTGCTGTTCGCCCGCCTGAGCCCGATCAGCGCGCCGACCACGCCGGAGTCGGATGGCGCGGCGGCTGGGCCGCCAGATCGGCCGGGAACACGGTGACGTGGCGGCCGTCCTGGATCTGGAGAATCAAGCTGCGGATCGGGTTCTGGCCCTGGACGCCGTCGCTGCTCTTGAAGTTGACGGTCGTCACCGGCGTCGTGATGTCGGTGGCGGCGAGCGCGTCGCGCACCGACTCGCGCGACTTCGGATCGGCCCGTCCCAGCGCATCCGCCGCCACCATCAGGGCCAGATACCCTTCCGCCTCGTAGAACGACGGCTCGCCGCCCGCCTTCGCCTTCAGGCGCTCGTAGAGATCGCCGGCGCCCGGATACTTGACGTCGCGGCTCCAGCTCACCGCGGTGGCGACATACTCGGCCGACGGGCCGACCTGCTGGACGAAGCTCGGCAGCGCCGCCGAGGTGTCGATGGCGATCACCTTGGCGCCGAGGCCGACCTCGCGCATCTGGCGGGTGATGGCGACACCGTCCTCGGCATAGGAGACGATGTAGAGAATGTCGGGGTTGGCGGCGCGGAAGCGATTGAGGATCGGGCGGAAGTCGGTGACGCCCTGATCGTACGCCTGATCGCCGACGATCTTGTAGCCGCGCGCGGCAGCGAGCTGCTTGCCGACCTTGCCGAGCGACGACGGCCAGGCGCCGTTGCCGTAGATCATCGCCACGCTCTCGAGCGGCACGCTCTTGTCGGTCGCCTTGAGGTGGTCGAAGTAGTCGAAATACGCGGTCGCCACGATGGTGGAGGTGTGCTTGGCGCGGAACACCCAGGGCGAGCCCGGCTTGGTGATGCTGTCGTCGGCGCTGCCGAGCACGATCAGCGGCACCTTGCGGCGGGTGAGGAACTGGGCGAGCGGCCCGGTGATCGACGAGGCATAGGAGCCGATCACCACCGGCACGCCCTTGCCGGCGAACGCCTCGGCGGCGGCAAGCGCGCTCTGCGCGTCGGAGCGATCGTCCTGGATGCTGAGGGTGAGCGGCTGGCCCTTGATGCCGCCCTTGGCGTTGATCTCGTCGAGCGCGACCTGAAGGCCGGTGCGGTAGCGCTCGCCGAATGCCGCGAAGTTGCCCGACAGGCTGTTGATGACGCCCACCTCGATCTGGGCTGTCGCCGGAGCCGGAGCCGCGAGCGCCATCACGGCGGCCGCCACGACGGCCGCGAACGAACTCCTCATTGCGTTACCTCACCGATACGGTTCTTGTGCGGATCTTGTGCAGATCTTTGGAGGATCGGATCGAGCGTCGCAGATCGCGGCGCATCGCTCCGTCGGGTCTCGTGGTGGAAGCGTAATGTGCCGCCGCGCGCGTTGCCAATCGATTTTTATCGACATGCGACGACCCTGCACTATCCTCTGACCGCCCTCGCGCGCCCCCGTCACCAGATCAAAATTCTCGTCCGCAGCTCCGAGACCACCATCATGCCTGTGCTGGATGCCGATCCGCTCGCCGAGGGAGGCATTGCCGATTTCGCCCGCGCGTTCCGCGCCGGCACCATCACGTCCGAGCAGGCGACACGCGCCTATCTGGCGCGGATCGCGGCGCTCGACGGGCGGCTCGGTGCGTTTCAGCACGTCGCCGCCGAGTCGGCGCTGGCCACCGCCCGCGCCATCGATGCGCTGCACCGCGCCGGCACCGATCTCGGGCCGCTGATGGGCCTGCCGGTGTCGGTCAAGGATCTGTTCGCGGTGGACGGCATGCCGATCACGGCGGGCTCGCACATGGCGGTCGACGACATCGGCGGCCCCGAAGGTCCGCTGGTCAGGAGCCTGCGACGGGCCGGCTGCGTGATCCTCGGCAAGACCAGAACGGTCGAGTTCGCGCTCGGCATCACCGGCGTCTCGACGCCGCGCGGCACGCCGGTGAACCCGTGGGACGCGACCACCCGCCGCCTGCCGGGCGGATCGAGCTCGGGCGCCGGCGTTGCGGTCGCCGCCGGCCTGTGCGGGCTGGCGATCGGCTCCGACACCGGCGGCTCGGTGCGGGCGCCAGCGGCGTTCTGCGGCGTGTTCGGGCTGAAGACGACGCCCGGCGTGTTCGCGACCGAGGGCGCGGTGCCGCTGGCGCCGCATCTCGACACGCCGGGCCTCCTCACCCGCACGGCCGCCGACGCCGCGATCGCCTTCGCGGCCCTCACCGGCACGCCAGCGCCACAGCCGCGGCCGGCCGCGCGGCTGCGCCTCGGCGTGCCCGACGACTACGTGTTCGACGATCTCGATCCGGCGGTCGCGGCGGCGGTGACGGCGGCCCTGGAGGCGGCCACGGCGGCCGGCATCGGCCTCGTCCCGGTCAGCCTTCCGGGGCTGCGCGAACGCGAGGAGTACTTCCCGGCCGTGCTGCCGGCCTGCCTGATCGCCACCCTCGGACGCGAGCGCTTCCTGGCGGGTCGCGATCGCATGGACCCGATCGTCGCCCGCCGCGCCGCCCACGGCCTCGACGTCTCGGCCGCCACGGTGATCGCCCTGGAGGCGCGGCGCACCCGCACGCGCCGGGCGGCCGCCGCCGCGCTCGCCGGGCTCGACGGCTGGGTCTCCCCGACCACCACGGTACCGGCGCCGCCGGTCGCCGCGCTCGACGATCCGGACCGCGCCCTCGCGCTCGCCCTCGGGATGACGCGCAACACCCAGCCGGCCAACTATTACGGCGTGCCCGCCGTCACCCTGCCGCTGCCACGCCCCGCCGGCGCCCTGCCGGTCGGCGTCCAGGTGGTCGGCCACGAGCACGGCGACGCCGACGTCCTGGCGATCGCGCTGGCCCTGGAAGCGATCCTCGGCACCGGCGGCTCGCCCGATCTCTCGGGCTTCCTGGACTGACTGCGAGCCGAGGACGGGGGCTGCGACATGTCGCACATCCCGGATCGACCCAACTTGATATCCGCCCGCACCGGGGTAAGCCTTGCGGGTGCGTCGAGCGACGTCGGGCCTCGGCCCGCCGGCGGCGTGACGCGGGACGCAATCGCATGTTCGAGCCGAACGGAGCCGCCGACCGCGGCAGACGCCTGTTCAGGCGCTACTGGGCCAGCGCATCCGGCTTCTGGAAGGGCCGCTCGGCCCGGGTGAGCTGGCCGTTGACGCTGGGCCTCGTCGCCATCGCGTCGGCACAGCTCACCGTCCAGTATCTGCTCAACTACTGGAACCGCGACTTCTTCAACGCGCTGGAGCGGCGCGACGCCGTCGCCCTGTGGCACCAGCTCGCCCTGTTCCTGCCGCTGGCGGCGCTCAGCGTGTCGCTGTCGGTCACCTCGGTGTGGGGCCGCATGACCACCCAGCGCAAGTGGCGCGAGTGGCTCACCCAGCACCTGCTCGGCCGCTGGCTCGACAAGGATCGCTACCAGCGCCTCGGCTCCGTCGACGGCAGCCACCAGAACGCCGAGTACCGCATCTCGTTCGATGCGCGCATCGCCACCGACGCGCCCGTCGACATGGGCATCGGCCTGTTCAACGCCTTCATGACGGCGATCGTGTTCATCAACGTGCTGGGCAGCGTCGGCGGCAGCTACACCCTCACGCTGGCCGGCCACGCCGTCACGATCCCCGGCTATCTGGTGTTCGCCGTGATCGCCTACACGCTGCTGTTCACCGGCGGCATGGCGTTCGTGGGTCGCAACCTCACGGCGGTGATCCAGGCGGAGAACCAGGCGGAAGCCGAGCTGCGCGCCGCCACCAATGCGATCCGCGAGCTGGGCGAACGCACGCCGCCGGCCTCGGTGGAGCTGGAGGAGCTGGTCGGGGTGCGCGACGCGCTCGCCCAGGTGCTGCGGCGCTGGCGTCAGCTCTGCTTCCAGTTGATGGGCACCACCGGAGTGTCGCAAACCGACATCCTGCTGGCCCCGGTCACCGCCTGGATGCTGTGCGCGCCGAAGTTCCTGGCCGGCGAGATGACGCTCGGCGAGCTGACCCAGGCGTCGGCCGCCTTCGTGTCGGTGCAGGTCGCCTTCAACTGGTTCGTCGACAACTACCACCGCGTCGCCGAGTGGCGCTCGTCGGTCAACCGGGTGGCGACGCTGCTGCACGCACTCGACGACGCCGACCAGGCGCCGCCGGACGACGACGCGGCCGCAGCCGCGTCATCGGGCGCCCGCGACCCGGGCCGCCGGGCCGATGCCGACGCGCTGCCGGGCGACGCCTGACCGGCGCGCCCGACGGAGCGATCGAGAGGGCGTCCGCCGCGGGGGCTGGCGGACGCCGCCGCCGTCAGGCGATCGTGGGTCCCCCTCCCGCAGAGGAGCGGATGAGATCCGCATACCAGCGGAACGACGCCTTGGGGATGCGCCGCTGGGTGGCGTAGTCGACGTAGACGAGGCCGAACCGCTGGCTGTAGCCGGAGCCCCACTCGAAGTTGTCGAGCAGCGACCAGACGAAGTAGCCGCGCACGTCGGCGCCCTTCGCCCGCGCCTCGCCGAGCGCCGCGATATAGGACTTCAGGTAGTCGATCCGCGAGGGATCGTCGACCTCGCCCTTGTCGTCGACGACGTCCTGGTTGGCGGTGCCGTTCTCCAGCACATAGACCGGCAGCTTGTAGCGCTCGGACAGGAAGATCAGCGTGTCGCGGAAGGCGTCGGCCTCGATTGGCCAGCCCATGCTGGTGCGCCGGATGCCGTCCGGTGCCGGACCCCAGCCGACCCCGAGCGGATTGCCGTCCCACGCCTTCATGTAGTGCGGCGAGTAGTGGTTGAGGCCGAACCAGTCGATCGGCCGGCAGATGCGAGCGATGTCGCCGGCCTGCGCGTAAGGCTCGATCAGGTCGGCGAGCAGCGCCGGATAGTGGCCGAGAAGCTGCGGGTCCGCGAAGGCGCCGTTCCAGTAGGCGTCGAACAGCGCCGCCGCTTTCACGTCCTCGGGCGCCGGCGTCGCCGGCCGGCACGGCTGGATGTTGTGGACGATGCCGAGCGAGGCGTCCTTCACCTGCGCGCGCAGCACGTCGATGGCGCCGCCGTGGCCGAGATTCACATGGTGGATCGCGCGGTGCAGCATGGCGCGGTCGACGATGCCGGGCGCCTGCCCGGTCATCACGAAGCCGAACAGGGTGAACACCGAGGACTCGTTGAAGGTCGCGAAGCGCTTCACCCGGTCGCCATAGCGCCGCGCGATCAGCGCGGCGTAATCGGCGAACCAGAAGGCGCAGTCGCGCGCCGCCCAGCCGCCGAGATCGCCGAGCGCCTGCGGCAGATCCCAGTGGTAGAGGCACATCCACGGCTCGATGCCGGCCTCGAGCAGCGCGTCGACCAGCCGGTCGTAGAAGGCGAGACCCGGCTCGTTCACGGCACCGCGGCCCTTCGGCAGCACCCGCGGCCACGACACCGAGAAGCGGTAGGCACCGACCCCCAGGGTCTTCATCAGCGCCACGTCCTCGGCGTAGCGATGATAGTGATCGCAGGCGACCTCGCCGGTATCGCCATTGGTGATGCGGCCGGCCTGGCGGCAATAGCTGTCCCAGATGCTCGGCCCCTTGCCGTCCTCGCTGGCGGCGCCTTCGATCTGATAGCTCGAGGTGGAGACCCCCCACAGGAACGGGGTGGTGGTGGCGGCGGCGGCCGTCGTGGGCGCGCGCGTACTCATGGCAGTCCTTCCTCGCAGTCACGTCGACAGGCGAGCTTAACGGGCGACGGCTTGCCGGAGTGTTGACCGTGATCAAGCACGACTGTCGCAGCGTCCGACAGTGAGGCCACGATCTCGGCGCGCGGCGCGCATGGCGGTGGCGCAAGCGCAAACATCCTTACGCAATAGATCGGAGTTTCTCGCCGGCGCGCCCGGGAGGAGAGTCGATGCGAGGACCGCCGCCCCGGCGGCGCGGACCCGACGTGGAAAGCCGCGCGTAGCTCTGCTGGCGCGGACGTGCAGTGCCGTCGGTGGCGGATCGCGCGGGGAGCGTCGGTCCGGCGTCGAGGCCGTCATGTCGAGCATCGTCAGCACCATCCCCAGCAGCATCGTCGGC
This sequence comes from Rhodoplanes serenus, assembly GCA_009720755.1. Taxonomy (GTDB): domain Bacteria; phylum Pseudomonadota; class Alphaproteobacteria; order Rhizobiales; family Xanthobacteraceae; genus Rhodoplanes; species Rhodoplanes serenus. The sequence goes on along the minus strand of WNKV01000010.1, from coordinate 96,813 downwards.
AGCAGAAACGCCGCCCGCATCGTCTTCGTCGGCGCCGGCAGCGCGTCGTTCGGTCTCGGCATGTTCCGCGACATGTGCTTCTCGGAGCATCTCGCCGGCTCGACCGTCGTGCTGGTCGACACCGATGCCGATGCCCTCGCCCGCTCGGCCGCGCTGGCGCGGCTGCTGAACGAGCGCTCCGGCGCCGGGCTGGTGATCGAGACGACCACGGACCGGCGCGCCGCGCTGCCGGGTGCGCAATTCGTCCTCAACGCCACCGCGATCGATCGCATGCGCCTGTGGCGGCACGACCACGAGGTGCCGCGCAAGCACGGGCTGCGGCAGACGCTGGGCGAGAATGGCGGGCCGGGCGGATTGTTCTTCACGCTGCGCACGCTGCCGCTGGTGTTCGACATCGTCCGCGACATGGAGGCGCTGTGCCCGGACGCGCTGCTCGTCAACTTCTCCAATCCGGAGAGCCGCATCGTGCTGGCGGTCGGCACGTACAGCCGCATCCGCGTGGTCGGGCTGTGCGAGGGCGTGTTCGGCAGCCGCGCCCAGGTGGCCCGCGTGCTCGGCCGGCGCGACGACGAGGTCGACGTCTGGGCGGCCGGGCTCAACCACTTCCAATGGCTCGTCCACATCCGCGACCACGCCACCGGCCGCGACCTCTACCCGGCGCTGCGCGAGGCCGAAAAGACCTTCGATCCCGCGCAAGCGCCGCTGACCCGCCGGCTGTTCCGCGCCTTCGGCCTGTGGCCGACCTGCGGGGACGGCCATACCGGCGAGTTTCTGCCCTATGGCTGGGAGATCGACGAGCCGGGTTACGACTTCGACGGCGACGCGCAGCGGCGCGCCGTGTTCCGCGGCGAGGTCGACGACGTGCTGGCCGGCCGCATGGCGGTGCCGGACTGGTGGCTGACGCCGTGCGGCGAGCGCGGTGCCGCCGTCATCGCCGCCTGCACCCACAACGAGAAGCGGTTCATCGAATCCGGCGTGGTGCTCAATCGCGGCACCATCCCCAACCTGCCGGCGGAGCTCGCCGTCGAGGTGCCGATCGTGGTGGACGCGGCCGGCGTCCATCCGGTCTCGCTCGGCCCCTTGCCCGACCCGATCGCCAAGCTGCTCGCCGTGCAGGCCGGCGTCCAGCAACTCGCCGTGGAGGCCGCCGTCCATGCCTCGCGGAGCCTCGCCCGCGAGGCCCTGCTGATCGACCCCGTGGTCGATTCCATGAGCGCCGCCGAGGCGGTGCTCGACGAGTTATGGGAGATCAATCGGCCGTATATCCGGCCCTGCGTCTGAGGCGGGCCACAATGTCTCGACGGCAGCCTCGGCTTGGAATAAGGGTCGAGACGGCGAAGCGCGGCGGCGGGCATCGTCCGCGTCCAGCCGCCGGCACAAGGATCGGAGAGGTCCGGTGCGCGTCAAGAGCTTCATGACCAGCCCCGCGTTGACGATCGGCCCCGATCAGTCGATCGCCGACGCCGCCGATCTGATGATCACCAACCGCATCAGCGGGCTGCCGGTCGTCGATCACGACGGTCGCCTGGTCGGCATCGTCAGCGAGCGCGACCTGCTGCGGCGACACAATGGCGGTCCGCCCCGGCGGCCGCACTGGCTCCAGCTCATGACTCAGAAGAACGCCCTGGCGGGCGAGCCGGAGCGCTTCCACACCCTGACGGTGGGCGACGTGATGACGCCGTCGCCGGTCACAGTGACGGAGTCGACCCTGATCGAGGAGGCCGGCCGGCTCTTGGAGCAGCGCCGCTTCAAGCGGCTGCCGGTGATGCGCGGCAACGCCGTCGTCGGGGTGATCTCGCGGTCTGACCTGCTGCGGGCGCTGCCCCGGGCGATCGGCAAGGCCGAGGAGGCTGCCCGCCACGACGCCCCGATGACCGACGAGCGGCTGGTCGAGCTGGAGCGGCAGTACTGGATGCAGCGCACCCGCTCGCTGAAGTGATGCCAACGGCAGCACTCTCGAACTGCATCCTCCGGCCGAAGGCCGGGCACGGCGAGTCGGCATCAACGGCCATCGGCATGAGAGAGCATGTCGTGAGGGCCTCGTGCCCCGGACGCGGCGCGCAGTGCCGCGAGCCGGGGCCCAGAGCCGCAAGCTCCGCAATCACCGCCCCTGGGTCCCGGGTCTCCGGCGCGTCGCGCCTCCGCCCGGGACACGCGACCTCCGTCATGACCGGCACGAGCCAGCATGATGAGTCGGCACTAGCCCCCCAAGCCGCTTTCCCGGAAGGCGTCTCCCCTACACGCTCGTCGCCTTGCGGGCGGCGCGCAGCTCCTGGTAGAGCGCGAAGGTCTTCCGCGCCACGCTGTGCCACGAATAGTTCTGCTCGACGCGCTCGCGGCCGGCCGCCGCCATGCGGGCGCGCAGCTCCGGATCGCGGGCGATGCGGTTGATACCGTCGGCGAGACCGCGCTCGAAGCGGGCCGGCGACATCGGATCGTGCGGCGGCTCCGCCGACAGATGCGGCTCGACCAGGATGCCGGTGACGTCGTCGACCACCACCTCCTTGATGCCGCCGACGGCGCTGCCGACCACCGGGGTGCCGCACGCCATCGCCTCCAGGTTGATGATGCCGAACGGCTCGTAGATCGACGGGCAGCAGAACACGGTGGCGTGCGAGTAGAGCGCGATGGTGTCGGCGCGCGGCAGCATCTTGGACAGCCAGATCACGCCCTCGCGCCGCTTCTGAAGCTCGCCCACGATCTCCTCGGTCTCGCGCTGGAGCGCCAGCGTGTCGGCGTCGCCGGCGCACAGCACCACCTGGAGGCTCGGATCGAGATGGGGGATCGCCTGGAGCAGATAATACAGCCCCTTCTGGCGGGTGATGCGGCCGACGAACAGCACGAACGGCCGCTCGGGATCGACGCCGAGCCGGGTCAGCACCTCGGGAGCGTGGATCTTGCGGTACTCCTCGGTGTCGATGCCGTTCGGAATGATGTGGACGCGCTCGGCCGGCACGTCGAACAGGCGCAGGATGTCGTCACGGGTGCTCTTCGACACCGCGATCACCGCGTCGGCGGTCTCCAGCGCGTTCTTCTCGATCCACCGCGACAGGTCGTAGCCGTGCCCGAGCTGGTCGCGCTTCCACGGCCGCAGCGGCTCCAGCGAGTGGACCGTGATCACCATCGGGATGTTGTAGAGGATCTTGGCGAGCAGCCCGGAGAAGTGGGTATACCAGGTGTGGCAGTGGATGATCTCGACGCTGCCTTCCAGCTCGTTGCCGATCCCCTGGCCCATGAAGGCGAGGCAGGTCGACAGCGCCTTCAGGGGCGACACATAGGTCTGCGGGCAGCCGGCGAACAGCGTGGTGTCGACCTTGATGCCGCGGACATGGAGCTGGCCGTCGTCGAGGGTCTGGTCGTGGAAGGTGCGCACCTCCACGGGCGTGAGCTTGGCGAGCTCCCGCGACAGGTATTCGACGTGGACGCCGGCGCCCCCGTACACATAGGGCGGATATTCGTTGGTGGTGAGCAGGACACGCATTGCGAAGGACCCCCGTCGCCTGCGGCGACACGAATGACAGCGGCTTTCGGGCGCCCGACGGCGCCGTGATGGTCGATGTCGTGGCGGGGCTCCGCGCCCCGCGCACGACAGGTTCGCTCCGCACGGACGAGCGCGCATCGCCCCGGGGGTGGGCCATGCGGCCGCCTCGCCGCGCCTGCGCGGCCGTCAGGCGACGCAGCGCAGCAGCACCGCCGGATCGCGCTGCGTGTCGATGGCGAGGCGCACGCCGCCCCACTCGACCAGCCGCCACTCGCCGGTGACCAGGTTCTCGACCGCCCGCACCGGACGCCGTGCCCCCTCCGGGCCGATGCGCATGTCGCCGAAATGGAACCAGACGTCGTGGGCGCCGGGATGCAGTGCGATCGCCACCGCCACCACGTTGTCGTGCGCCACCGACTCCTTGAGGAAGCCGAGCACCGACCCGCTGTCCACCTGCGCGAAGGCGAAGTTGGAGGTTTGCAGCAGCGCCGGGTTGGCGTTGCGGATGGCGTTCAGCCGCGTGATGTAGTCCTTGATGTTGCCGGGCGCGTTCCAGTCCCGCGGCTTGATCTCGTACTTCTCGGAGTCGAGATACTCCTCCTTGCCGGGCACCGGCACATGCTCGATCAGCTCGAAGCCGTTGTAGACGCCGTAGCTGCCGGCCAGCGTGGCGGCAAGCGCCACCCGCGACTTGAACATCCACGGCTCGCCCGATTGCAGGTGGACCGGGAGGATGTCCGGCGTGTTGACGAAGAAGTTCGGGCGGAAGTACTCGCGCTCCGGATGCCGCGTCAGCTCCGCCATGTAGGCGGACAGCTCGTCCTTGCCGGTGCGCCAGGTGAAGTAGGTGTAGGACTGGCTGAAGCCGAGCTTGGCCAGCGCCTTCATCACCTTGGGACGGGTGAACGCCTCCGACAGGAAGATGGTGTCGGGGAACTTGGCCTGCACCTCGCGGATCATCCACTCCCAGAACGGGAACGGCTTGGTGTGCGGGTTGTCGACCCGGAAGATGCGCACACCCTGCTCGGCCCAGAACAGCACCACGTCGCGCAGCGCCTGCCACAGCGCCGGGCGGTCGGCGCAGTAGAAGTCCGGGTTGACGATGTCCTCGTACTTCTTGGGCGGGTTCTCGGCGTAGCGCATCGAGCCGTCCGGGCGCCACTTGAACCAGTCGGGATGCTCCTTGAGCCACGGATGGTCGGGCGAGCACTGGGTGGCGAAGTCGAGCGCGATGTCGAGCCCATGGCCGCGCGCCGCCACCACCAGCCGGCGGAAGTCCGCCAGCGTGCCGAGCTGCGGATGCACGGCGTCGTGGCCGCCCTCGGGGGCGCCGATCGCATAGGGGCTGCCCGGATCGCTCGGCTGCGCCTTGAGCGAGTTGTTCTTGCCCTTGCGGTTCTTGGTGCCGATCGGATGGATCGGCGGGAAATAGAGAACGTCGAAGCCCATGCCGGAGATGTCGGGCAGCCGGGCGATGACGTCGTCGAAGGTGCCGTGGCGGTCGGGGCTGTCGGTCTGGCTCCGCGGGAACAGCTCGTACCAGGCCCCGGCGCGTGCCCGCGGCCGCTCGATCATCAGCGGGAACGCCTGGCTCCAGGTGAGGTCCGGCCGCGGCTCGACGGCCGCCATGGCGGCGGCGAGATCCTCGGCGAGCAGCGGCCGCGGATCGCCGGCGGCGTCGAACATGTTGAGGGCCGCTTGCAGGCGCCCGGCGGCATCGCCCGCCCGCGGCAGCGCGGCGGCGACCAGCGCCCGCCCCTCCTTGAGATCGAGCGCGATGTCGACCCCGGCCTTCTGCTTGGCCAGCGTGTCGCGACGCCAGGTCGCAAAGCCGGCCGTCCACGCCTCGATGGCGAAGACATGGCGGCCGAGCTCGATCGGCACGAAGGTGCCGTGCCAACGATCGTTGTCGACCGGCACCAGCGGCGCCGTGCGCCAGCCTCGCTCGCCGTCGCGCCGCCAGCGCAGGGCCGCGGCCGACACCTCGTGGCCGTCGCGGAACACGTCGACCCAGACGTCGACCGGCTCGCCGACGATCCGCTTCACCGGAAAGCGGCCGGCGTCGATGGTCGGAAAGACGTCCTCGATGAAGAACCGCCGCTGGAACACTTCGGACTCCAGGGGCGTCGCATCCGGCACGGTGGGCAGATGCGGCTCGTAGGTCACGGTCGAGCGGGGGGCGCGTGGGAAATTCATCGTCGGCCTTGTGCGAGAACACGAAGTGCGGCGCGCCGGAGCGCGAGGCACGGGAACGGGAACACGAAGTGCGCGAGCCCGAAAAATACGGGTGAGCCGTCTCCCTCCCGTGCATACGGGTCGCGCGCGTCCGATCGGATCTCGCGCAGAGCGGACCGGACGGACATGCGGCAACACCCTGGCGCATGGCAGGGTTCCGGCACGATCCGGCATCGCCTCGCGTCGAGCGCCTCCCGGCGCGCGCAACGGCCCGACGACCCCGGGCGGGGAGCGGCGTCATCCTACAATGTTTCTTTTCGGCGCGCCCGGCAAGGCCGTATTGCGGTGCGGAATAATCCGTCATGGCCGGTCCGGGCAAGGGCACGCCCTCATGGTCCGGAGCTGGCCCGAGGCGGCCCGAACCGCGGCCCCCACCCGACCCCGTCCGCCCGAATGGTCGAAGGCCGCCCCGTGCCCGGAGCGGCCTTGATCGAATCGAAAACCGGGACGGCGACCCGCACCGCCCCGTGAAGCCCGACGGAAGCGGTCAGGCGTCGGCCAGCACCGGCGCGGCCAGCTTCGCCACCCGGACGGTGTGGCGGGCGATCATCGCCTCCTCGTCGGTCTGCATCACATAGACCGTGACCGGCGTGCCGGGCGCCGAGATCACCTCGGCCCGGGCCTCGTTGGCGGCGCGATCCAGCACGATGCCGGCCCACTCCATCCCCTCCAGGGTCCTGGCCCGGATGGTCTTGGAGTTCGACCCGATGCCGCCGGTGAACACCAGCGCGTCGATGCCGCCGGTCACCGCCATCAGCGCACCCAGCTCGCGGCGGATGCGGGCGACGAAGTAGTCGATCGCCTGCTTGGCGGCCGGTGCGTCGGAGGCTTCGAGGTCGCGCATGTCGCTCGACACGCCCGACATGCCCTTGAGGCCCGACTTCTTGTACAGGAGGTCGGAGATCTCGGCTGCCGTCATCCCCTTCTGCTGCATCATGTAGAGCAGCACGCCGGGATCGATCTGGCCGCAGCGGGTGCCCATGGCGAGGCCGTCGAGCGGCGAGAACCCCATGGTCGAGGCGACCGACTGGCCGTCGCGCAGCGCGCACATCGAGGCGCCGTTGCCGAGATGCAGGACCACGCAGCGGCGCACCGCCGCCGGATCGCGCTCCGCCAGCCGGCCCGCGATGTACTCGTAGGAGAGGCCGTGGAAGCCGTAGCGGCGGACGCCCTCCTCGTAATACTGCGGCGGCAGCCCGAAGGTGTCCTGCACGAACGGCTGGGTGCGATGAAAGGCGGTGTCGAAGCAGCCCACCTGCGGAATGCCCGGGAACGCCTTCCCGGCCGCCGCGATGCCGGCGAGATTGTGGGGCTGGTGCAGCGGCGCCAGCGGCGCGAACGTCTCCAGCACCTTCAGCACGGCGGGCTCGAGCAGGATCGGGGCCGAGTAGAGCGGACCGCCGTGGACGACGCGATGGCCGACCGCGACGATCTTGGCACCCGGAAAGGTCTCGGCGAGCCAGCCGATGATGATCTCCAGCGCGGCGTCGTGAGTCTTCGGCGCGGCGGCGCCCTCGAAGCGTCGCTTGACCTTGTCGCCGGTCGCGACCTTGGCCTCGAACTCCGGCGCGACGCCGATCCCCTCGACCTGCCCGATCGCGACCTGACGGGGCCACGGGCCGCCGTCGAGCGCGAACAGCGCGAACTTGATCGAGGAGGACCCCGCGTTCAGCGTGACGATATGGTCGCCCATGATGTCGATGTCCTGTCCTACTCGGCCGCGACCTTGACGTTCTCGCCCGCGACCGGCACGGCGCGGCCGGTGCGGCGGCGATGCTCGTAGAGCTGGGCGAGCGCCGCCGAGACGAGGCGCGCACGATCGTTGTCGGCGCGGCTGGTCAGCATCACGGGTGCGGCGGCGCCGACCACCAGCCCGGCCGCCTCGGCGCGGGCCACGAAGGTCAGCTCCTTGGCCAGCATGTTGCCGGATTCGAGATTCGGAACGATCAGCACGTCGGCATGGCCCGCCACCACCGAGGTGATGCCCTTGGTGCGCGCCGCCGCCACGTCCATGGCGTTGTCCATGGCGAGCGGACCGTCGACGATGCCGCCCTTGATCTGGCCGCGATCGGCCATCTTGGACAGCGCCGCCGCGTCGAGCGTCGACGGGATGTTCGGGTTGACCGTCTCGACCGCCGACAGCACGCCGACGCGCGGCTTGTCGATGCCGCACGCGATCGCGAGGTCGATGGCGTTCTGGGTGATGTCGACCTTGGTGATCAGATCCGGCGCGATGTTGATGGCGGCGTCGGAGATGAAGAGCAGATGGTCGAGGGTCGGCACGTCCATCACGAAGACGTGGCTGATGCGGCGGCCGGCGCGCAGCCCGCCGTCCTTCTTGACCACTTGGGCGAGGAGATCGTCGGTGTGCAGGTTGCCTTTCATCACCGAGGCGGCCTCGCCGCGACGAACCAGCTCGACGGCGCGCGCGGCGGCGTCGCGATGGCTCGGCGAGTCGATCAGCTTGTAGGACGAGATGTCGAGGCCGCTCGCCTCGGCGGCCTTGAGGATCGCCGCCTGCGAGCCGATCAGGATCGGCTCGATCAGCCCCTCCCGGGCCGCCAGCACGGCGCCCCCGAGCGAGTTCTTGTCGTCCGGGCAGACCACCGCGGTGGCCATCGGGCCGAGGCTCTTGGCGCGCTCGATCAGCGGCGTGAAATGATCGCCCTTGTCGAGGATCAGGGTCGGCAGCTCGCGCGCCGCCACGGTGATGCGCTCGGTCGGCACCTCGACGACCGCGGAGCCCACCGCCACCACGGTGCCGTCGGTCTTGGCGATGCGCGTCTCGAACACCGCGATCGGACACTCGCGCTTCTCGACGCAGCGAACGCTGACCGACACCTTGTCGCCGACATGCACGCCGGTGACGAAGCGCAGATCCTGCGAGCGATAGAGCGTGCCGGGTCCCGGCAGCAGATTGCCGAGCACCGCCGAGATCAGCGAGCCCGCCCACATGAACGGAGCCGTCGCCTTGCGGTCATCCGGCGCGCTGCCGCTCGGCATCACCACCGGGTTGGTGTTTCCGGAGACGTGGGCGAACAGATAGAGGTCCTGCATCGAGCAGATGCGCTCGATGGCGGCGCTGTCGCCGGCCTTCAGCTCGTCGAACGTCGTGTTCTTGATCACGTCTGCCATTGTCTCATCCACCTCCGGTGGTGCGTCGCTGCACCGACCGTTCTCGATGGGGTCGGGAGCAAGTCTCATTCCACAAACGCGGCACGAGGAACATCCAGTCCCCCGTCGCGGTCAATCGATATCGGCGTCTGGCTGTGTGAGCAAACGCGCATGGCCTCCGCAGCGGGACTGGGAACCGGCATCGACGGCACACGCCGGACCGAACGACTCGGCGGATCGCGCGACACGATCCGCGATCCACATCGTCACTGTAGCAGTGAACTTATAAGGAACACATAAACTGTCGACGACCGGGATAAACCACGTATGTGGAGACGGGGCGGCACCGCCCTGCGTCACGGCGACGTCCCGGGGAGTTGTCCCATGCTACTGACGCGAGCGGCCCGAATGAGGGCGACCCCCATCAGGGAAAAGACTTAGTCGCGACGGTGGCGCCGGCCGCCGATCTCGCCGGTTCGTCGGTCGGCGCGATGCCCGGCGCGCAGCATATTGCACTGCACACTGCGCAAGCTGCTTCACACCTCACCCGACCGGGTGTCGCCCGCCACGCCGGCGTGCTATCAGGGCGCGTGACGAGCCGACACCCCCACGACACGCCACGAGCACAGCCGCGCCGCGCGGCAGCGTCGCGCATGCCTGCCCTGGTGGTGGCGCTGGCGCTGCTCCTTCAGGTCGTGCTGCCGGCCCTGGCGAGCCCGGGTTTCCGGGATGCCACGGCAGCGACCCTGTTCGGCGACACCCTGTGCGTCGGCAGCCCGGCCGGTGGGTTGCCGGCCGCCTCCGAATCGCCCGAGGTGCCGCCGCCCGCCCCGGCGACCATCCGTCACACCTGCTGCGTTCTCTGCACGAGCCCGGGCCTGGCGGCCGCGCCCGCGCGGCCGGCCGTGCATGTCCCGGCGTGGTCGCGCATCGCTGCGGTCGCCTCGGTCCGGTTCCGCGGCCCCCTGGTGGCGGCGGTCGAGCGCGCCCCGATCCGGCCGCGCGCACCGCCCGTGGCCTGATCGGCCGACGCACCACTCCTCACCAACCAGCAATCATCGGCCGCCCGGCGCACGAGCGCGCGAAGCCGGACGGATCGCGTGGGCCGCCGCGAGGCGCGCCTCACCGGCGGCCAGACATTCGGAGACTGTCGATGACCCGCTTCACCACCACCCTCGTGTCCACGCTGGCGCTCGCCGCCGGCCTCGCCGCCGCGTCGGCGCCCGCTCTCGCCGAGGAGATCAAGGCCGGAGCCCTGCGCATCGAGACGCCCTGGAGCCGCGCCACGCCGGGCGGCGCCAAGGTGGCGGGCGGCTTCATGTCCATCACCAACACCGGCAGCGAGCCGGACCGGCTGATTGGCGGCGCCATGCCGCGGGCCGGCCGCTTCGAGGTGCACGAGATGAAGACCGAGAACGGCATCATGACCATGCGGCCGCTCGCCGACGGTCTCGTCATTCCGCCCGGCGCCACCGTGACGCTCAAGCCCGGCAGCTACCATGTGATGTTCATGGACCTGAAGGAGCCGCTCAAGGACGGCGAGACCATCGAGGGCGAGCTGCGCTTCGAGAAGGCCGGCACCGTGACGGTGCGCTATGCGGTGCAGCCGATCGGCGCCACCACGCCGGGCGGAGGCGGCGCGAGCGGCAAGGAGATGGGCGGCAAGGAGTCGGGCAGCAAGAGCGGCGGCGGCCACCACGGCCACTGATCGCCCTCATGAACGACCCCGGCCGCGGCACCGCCTGCCCGCGGCCGGGCTCCACAGCTCGGCCGGCGGCATTTTACGGGAATTTAAGCCGCCCGCGGCAGGGTGACGGCCGACGCCCCGCGTCGCCGCCGCGGCCGGACGCCGCCAACTCCCGGAGATCGGATGCCGGCGCCGGCCACCCTCCACGGCCCGTCGTCCGCGTCGGCCTCGATCACGCGGGACCATCAGGAAGATCGCCGCCCGATGTCGGTCCCGGCTCCCGCTCCCGAAGGCGCCCTCCTCTACGATCGCCGCACCGGCCGGCTCGACGGCGCCTCCGCGGTCGAGCGGCTCGCCGTGCTGGCCATGCGGGCTGGCGCCCGGCTGACCGAGCCGTGGGAGCATCGCGGCTTCTCGCTCGGCTGCCGCATTCTCTCGGTGGCGCTCACCGAGCGCGAGGCGATGGTGCGGATCGACGACGACACCCGCTACGCCTTCCCGCTCGGCGACGGCTACTGGAGCGTCCTGTTCGACCCCCGCTATGTCTACGAGCCGGAGCTCGAGCGCTTCCTGATGAACGTGGTCGATGTCGACTACACCTTCGTGGACGGCGGCGCGAACTACGGCCTGTGGTCCGTGCTGGTGAGCAGCCGGCGGTTCGGCAGCCATCCGGCGATCGCCATCGAGGCGTCCTCGCGCAACGCCGCCAAGCTGCGCCGCAACGCCGAGATCAACGGCGGCCGGTTCGCGGTGCGCCACCAGGCGATCGGCGCCACCGCCGGCGGCATCGCCCGGCTGAGCGGCCGCAAGCACGAGGCGTTCACCATCGCGGGCGGCACCGACGCCACCGTCACCGAGGAGGTGCCGGTGATGTCGCTGGACAGCCTGTTCGACGACGGCACCCTGCGCCCGGACGGCCGCTTCGTGGTCAAGCTCGATGTCGAGGGCGTCGAGGTGGACGCCCTGAAGGGCGGCCGGCGGATGCTCGATGCCGACAGTGTCCTTCTCTGCGAGGAGCATGGCGCCGATCGCACCCATGCGGTGACGCGCTACGCCCTCTCGCTGCCCGGCTGCCGCGAGTTCGTGCTCGACCCGACGACCGGCCGCTTCGAGGAGGTGCCGGAGCCGGACTTCCTCGACCACGTCAAGACCAACCCGGCCTATGGCTACAACGTGTTCGTGACCAAGAGCCCGTTCTGGATCGAGCGGCTGCGCAGCGCCCCGCCGGTCGTCCGCTGAGCGTCACGTGGCGCGGGTGCCGCCCGGCCGCCGCGGCCCGGTCGCGATCACGCCATCATCGAAGAATACCTCTCCTTGCGAGCATCGCCGGTCGAGATCGCACCCGATTCGGGACCGTCTCGGTCCCTCGATCCGCTCGCCGGGTCACGCGCCCGCATGACCCGGCCGTTCCAGACTGGATCGGACCCGCCTCCCCGACACGCTCGCCATCCGGCTCCCGCCGGTTCATCGCCAAGGATGGAGACACGCTCGTGAGAGCCCTCGCCGCCGCCACCGCCGTCCTCTGCCTGATCGCCCTGCCCGCCGCCGCCCAAGCGCCCGCCCAGGCCCCCGCGACCTCCTGCAAGGCGCACGCGGCCGAGAAGAAGCTCGCCGGCGCCGCCCTCAACAGCTTCATGAAGAAGTGCGAGACCGACGCCCAGGCGTCGTGCGACGCCGCCGCGGCCGAGAAGAAGCTGGCGGGCGCCGCCAAGACCAGCTTCACGAAGAAGTGCGTGGGCGACGCGGTCGGTCACTGACCGGCGCGCATCGTCCAGGCGAGCGCACCCGCCGCGCCGGCCGCCGCCGACGCGGCTTTTTCATGCGCTCCGGTCCGACGGTCACCGATGCTGGGCCCGACCGACACCTCGCACGGAACTCGAGGAAATCGACGCAACTCTCTGACCAGAAACAACCGCCTCAGCGGAGGCGGTCGATATCGTCGAGCCCGGCCTGATCCGACAACGAGCCGCCGCTCCCCTCCGCGTCCTCACCGCCACCCGTCACCGCACGGTCCTCCTCCAGCCGGCCGTTCGGGCTGAGCGTGTCGATGGTCTGCGGCAGGTGCTGCGACAGCATCGCCAGAAGGTCCTCGATGGAGATCCCGAGCCCGCCCGCCATCTGGGAAAGGCCACGATCCCCGATGGCGCCGCGCAGCTCGTCGGGCGACACCGGCATGTTGGAGCCCTGGCCGAGCCAAGAGCCGACCTGGCGATCGAGGCCGCCGCGACGCAGCGCGTCGACGAGCCCGCCGAGGCCGCCGAGATCGGTGCGGCCGAGAACCTGGGCGAGAATGGCGGGCAGCCCCGCCGTGTCGAACTTCTCGAAGGCGCCGCGCACGGCGCCGGCGATCAGGGAGTCGAGCAGGCCCATGAGGGTCTCCGGGGTGGGCGTGAGGGATGGCCTTGGGGCGGCCGGCGGGACGGTTTCCGAGTACATCCATGAAGCCGGAACTTCATGACCGTCGTGGGGCGTAGCGCCGCTTCGTGCGTTGTCCCGATGCCCGCCCGCATCCCGCCCCCCACCTCGGACCCGTCATGCACGCCTCCCCCGCCTTCTCCGCCAAGCTCGTCCTCGTCACCGGCACGGTGCTCGTCCTGCTCGCCGCCTGGCAGCTCGCCGACCTGCTGCTGCTCGTCTTCGCCGCCGTGCTCGGGGCGATCCTGCTGCGGGCGCTCGCCGACCTCTTGGCCCGGCCGACCGGCCTCGCCTCGGGCTGGTCGCTCGTGCTCGCCGTCGTGCTGATCGCGCTCGTGCTGGCGCTCGTCGTCGTGTTCTTCGGGGCTGCGATCCTCCAGAACATCGAGACCCTGGTGGAGCGGCTGCCCGGCGCCTGGCGCGCTGTGCGCGACCGGATCGACAGCGTCGGCTGGGTTCAGGCGGCCGTCGACCGCGGCACCGATGCGATGCTGTCGGGCGGCGTGGTCAGCCGCATCGGTGGTGCCCTCGGGCTGGTGGCGGGCGCCATCACCAACCTCCTTCTGGTGATCTTCGGTGCCCTCTACATCGCGGCCCAGCCGGCGCTCTACCGGGCCGGGCTGCTGCGGTTGGTGCCGCCCCGCCGGCGGGACCGCGCCGACCGCACCCTGTGCCGCTGCGGCGAGGCGCTGCGCGGCTGGCTGCTCGGCCAGGTCATTGCCATGGTGGGAGTCGGGGTCGTCACCACGGTCGGGCTGTGGGCGCTCGGCGTCCCCTCCTTCCTGGCGCTCGGGCTGTTCGCCGGGCTTGCCGAGTTCGTCCCCATCGTCGGGCCGATCGCGGCGGCGATCCCGGCCCTCGTCATCGCCCTGTCGGTCGATCCGACGCTCGCCCTGTGGGTGGTCGGCCTGTTCCTGCTCATCCAGCAGATCGAGGGCAACGTGCTCCAGCCGCTGATCCAGCGCGAGATCGTCGAGGTGCCGCCGGCGCTCCTGCTGTTCGCCGTCGTCGGCTTCGGGGTGCTGTTCGGCGGCCTCGGCGTGCTGCTCGCCGCCCCCCTGACGGTGGTCGCGTATGTGGCGGCCCAGGACCTCTACGTGGCCCCGCTGGAGCGCCACGCCGACACGACCGCGACCGCCAACACCGCGACGATGACCGAGGCCGAACCGCGGCCCGTCACGGAGTCTCGATGACGCCGCGGCTGTTCTTCAGCACCATGCAGGCGGCACCGCGCCGCGACAGGTCGGCGCACAGCGCCGCCGCCGCCGTGCGGGTCTCGGCCCCGACCCGCACCTGGTAGAAGGCGCTCGACCCGCGGCTGCGCAAGAGGGCGCGGATGATCACCGGGTCGCGGCCATCCAGCATGGCCCGGTGCCGCCGCTCGATGGCGGCGTAGCTCGCCAGCACGCGAGCGCGCGAGAAGCCGGCGGCGAGCTGCACGCCCCAGGGCTGCGCGGCGCCCTCCCGCACCCGGCGCTCCAGCTCGCCGATGAACATGCTCGGCTGCTGCTTCAGCAATGCCGCCAGGGTGGTGCACGAGGTCTTCTCGGCGATGCCGTCCCGGCCGGAGCGGCCGATCTCGACCCACTCCTCGGCCGAGAGCCCCGTGATGGCCCGGACATAGCGCCGCGTCTCGGCCGGCAGGCCGGAGCGCCCGGCCATCCAGTCGCGCACCCGCCCCGGGCCGGCATTGTAGGCCGCCGCCGCGAGCCCGAGATTGCCGAAGCTCTCCCGCAATTCCGCGAGGAACTCGGCGGATTTCGGCAGCGCCGCGACGGGATCGAAGGGATCGAGCAGGCCGCGCTCCTCGGCCGTGTAGGGCATGAACTGGGCGATGCCCTGGGCGCGGTGGCCGCGGCGCGTCATCGGGCCGACCGCGTCGGGCCGGAAGCGGCTCTCCTGCCAGATCACCCGGGCGAAGAACGACAGCGGCAGGCCGTTGGCGGCGGCGGCCGACTCGAGGATGAGGCAGATCGACTCCATGGTGCCGTTCGGCCGCGGCGGCGCGGCCGGGATGTCGGCCTTCGGGGCCTCGGCCGGCGGATCGGCGGCGGCCTTTGCGGGCTCGGAAGCCGACGGCTCGGCTCCGGTCTGCTCGGGGACGGCCGATTCAGGGACGGTCGGCTCGGCAGCGGACGCAACCGCCCCGGCCACCGACGCGGCGGCGAGCAGCATCATCAGGACGAGGCGGGCGACCGTGCTCATGCGCCTCCGCGGAACGCGACGACCCCGCCTTGTGTGCCGCCGGAAAGCGACCGGAATGCGAACAATCCCAAAACTACACCCGGACGGCGTCCCTGTCCCCACAACGGTCGCGCCGGCGGGCCGGATCAGCAGTCCGGATCAGCGGGCCAGAAAAATATCGCCGGCCATCACGGCGAGCGTCCCCGCCACCACGCCGGCGAACACCGACTGCCGCATCAGCAGGAACGCGGCCAGGCCGATCGCGGTGGCGCCGAGCCGAATCCACAGCGGCACGCCGCCGAGCGCCCCCGGCGCGAACACGATGATCTTGGCGACCACGCCGGTCAGGATCGCGGTCGCCACCGCCCGCACCCAGACCAGCGTCTCCGAGGTCTCGTCGAGGCCGCGCGAGAACACCACGCCGAGCCAGCGCCACACCTCGTTCGGCAGAAACCCGACCAGCACCAGGATCAGGTAGGGCCACAGCTCGGCCGTCATGCCGGCCGTCATCGACGTGCCCTCCGCCAGCGATGGATCAGATAGGCGCCGGTGCCGCCGACGAGCCCGGTCCACATCAGGTCGAGCCCGACCCCGAGCCACACCAGCAGCGGGCTGAGCACCAGCCCGGCGGCGGCCGCCACACGGTCCGAGATCATCTTGCTGGCGCGGGTGACCGACACCAGGAACGACATCGGCGTGAGGAACAGGAGGCCCGCCACCAGCGGCTCCGGCAGCACCCGGGCGAAGTAGAAGCCGACGAAGCAGGCGATGGTGGCGCTGCCGATCAGCATGGAGCCGATGCCGTTGGCGAAGGCGATGCGCTGCTCCGGCGGGCGCCGTGGCGCCAGCCGCAGCGCCTCCATCCACATGCTGACCGCGGTGAAATGGGCGGCGAGCAGCACGCCCGGCCAGCGCGAGCCGCGGGTGCGCAGCATCGGCAGCAGCGCCACCACCATCGGCAGCAGCCGCACGCCGCTGAGCGACACCGCGACCGCCACCTCGAGCGGCGCCGCGCCCGCTCCGATGGCCGTCATCAGGATCACCTGGGCGGGCGCCGCCCACACGATCAGGGTCGACAGCACCACCCAGAGCGCCGAGAAACCGAGATCATGAGCGAGCGCCCCGATGCTGATATAAGTGCCGATCAGCACGATCTGGAACACCGAGGTGGCGCCGGCCCGGCACCCCGCCAGATAGCCCGCGAGCGCCGCCGAGCCGCCGCTTCCGCGTTCATTGTCCGTCATGCCGGTTCTGTCCCACAGGCTCCCGCGACGCGCAATCGCGTTCGCGGGAAGCCTGGATCGCAGCCGTGCCGGCACCGGCCGCGAGGACACGGCGAGACGAGACAGGCCCCGGCCGAGCCGGCGTGGGTTCGGATCGACCGGGGCCTGTCGCCGGGCGCTCAGACTCTGCCCGGCTGTACGATACGGCGCGCCTCGACCAGGTGGGTCGGGCGGCGCCGCGTGGTCAGAAGCCGATGCCGATGCGCGCCAGCCAGGTGCCGAGCGCCGCGGCGGCCACCGCGATCTCGGGCAGCGCGGCGACCAGCACGATGGCGACGAGAAGCGTGACGCGGACGAGCGTCGGGCCGATGGACGCATCGTCGAGGGTGGAATCGATGGGGGCGGCGGACACGGCGAGCCTCGTTCGGGTGGGTCTGTTGCAAAGAGGAATCGCAATCGCCGTGCCAGGCCGCCTGCCGAGAGGCCTCAAGGACTTGGTTGGTGAACAGAGCGTTACGCCGCACCAAGGACGGAACATTTTACCGATCAAGGGGAGAATTCTACCGCCCGGCCGGCGCCCGCCCGGCGCTCCCGCGAGGGTGGCTCCGGCCGCAATGCGCCGGAGAGCACGCCGTCAGACCGGCCGTCGCGGCCCCCGCCGCGTCAGCCGGTAGACCGCGGCGGGCGGCACGTTGGGGAGCACCCGCGTCGCCATCACGGCCTTCAGGCCGAGGCGGTCGAGGACCGGCCGCGGGACCGGACAGGTCGGCCCATAGGTGAACTGATAGAACGCCCCGTCGGGCCGCAGATACCCGAAGGCGCCCGACAGGATGGCGATCATCTTGCGCGGCGTGAGGTTGAGCATGGGAAGGCCGCTCACCACGGCGCCGACCGGCGCTCCGTCGTAGAGGCGATGGCGGGCCAGATGGGCCGCGTCCATCCACAGCACACGGGCGCGCGGAAACCTCACCTGGAGCAGGCGCACGAAGTCCGACCCGTACTCGATCAGCGTGATGTTCCGCTCCGGCACACCCCGCCGCAGCAGCGCCGCCGTGAACACGCCGGTGCCGGGACCGAGCTCGAGCACCGGCCCGGTGTCGGCTCCGATCTCCGCCGTCATGGCGTCGCTCAACGCCGCGCCGGATGGAACGATGGACCCCAGCCGCACCGGATCGCCGGTCCAGGCCCAGATGAAGCGGAAGACATCGGCAGCCGTCATGCGCACGTCCTTCGTCAGGGGCCACCGCCGCGACGGAATCGCCGCGATCGAGCCCGGTGACGAAGCCATGGACCCCGCCGGTTGCGCCGACATTACGTGGAAGGCGTCCCCGCCGGGGCGAGCATCGAGGCGGCCGACGCCGAGACCGGAAAGCACAGGCGAAAGCAGGCGCCGCCTCCCGGCGCCGTGTCGACCGACACCTCGCCGCCGTGCCGACGGACGATCCCGCGGACGAGATGGAGTCCGAGCCCGGTGCCGCCGCCGTCGCGGGCGATCCGGCTGAATGGCTCGAAGACGACGTCGCGAACCGCCGGCGGGATGCCGTCGCCCTCGTCGGTGACCGAGATGCAGCCGGTGCACTCCGCCGCCACCGTGATGGTGCCGCGCCGGCCACCGTGGCGGATCGCATTGTGCACGACGTTGCCGAGCGCCCGCTCGATCGCCAATCGGTCGCCGTGGAACGGCAGCCGTGGCACCTCGGCCTCGAAGGCCAGCGCGTAGCCGGCCGCGATGGCGAGCGGCGCGAGGTCGGACACGACACTCTCGGCGATGGCGACGAGATCGACCGGCCGCGGGTCGAAGCCGCCGGCGGACAAGCGCTGAATGTCGAGGAGCTGCTGGGCGAGATTGCCGAGCCGCGACACGTCTTCGACGAGCTGATCCTTCGGGGGGCCGTCCAGCAGCGCGTCCAGCCGGGTCTGCAACACCGCGATCGGCGTCCGCAGCTCGTGCGCCGCGTCGGCCAGGAAGCGGCGCTGCTCGGCATATTGCCGGGCGACCCGATCGAGCGCGTCGTTGACGGCGCTGACCAGCGGCAACGCCTCCTCCGGCACCCGCTCGGTGGACAATCGGACGTCGGGACGGTCGAGATCAACGGCGCGGGCCGCCGCGGCCGCAGTGCCGAGACTCGCCATGCTCCGGCGCACCACCGTCGGGGTGACCAGCAGGACCGCGAGCACCAGCGGCACCAGGCCGGGAACGACGGCGACGACGACCACCATCGCGGTCGCCATCACGACCTTGCGCAACGTCACACGCGGTCCGGGTCCGGTGAGCACCTGAACGCGACCCGCCCGGGTCTCGATCCATTTCATCCGGCCCGGCGGGCCGTCCGGCTCGCCAGGCCCCATCGTCCAGCCGAGCCGGGCCTGACCGATCTCGTCGAGAGCGTCGCCGATGCGGACCATCACGGGCGGCGGCTCGCCTTCGACGAGCCGCCCGCCGCGCCGGTCGCGCAGCACGAACCAGAGATCCGGAGCCCGGGCGCGCAGCGAGGCGAGCGCTGGGGTCTCGCGCAGGACCAGCCGCCCGGCCTCGTCGCGATCGACGGCCTCGCGCACCACCTCGATGGTCTCGTCCTCGGTCTCCAGGTTCACCAGTTGGCCGGTGACCGCGAGCGTCCCGACCATCAGAGCCACCAGCAACACCAGCACGGCGATCTGGACGGCGATCAGCCGCCGCACCAGGATGCGCTCGAGCGACGGCGGCGGCGATGCTGCCGCCATGCTCACGCCCCTGCCTTCAGCAGATAGCCGATGCCGCGAATGCCATGGATCTCGAGTCCGGCCTCGGCTTCGGCGAGCCGGCGACGCAGTCGCGACACATGGGTGTCGAGAGCGTTCGACTGGATCTCGTCGTCGAAGCCGTAGACGGCATCCTCCAGAACGGCGCGCGGCACCGTGCGTCCCTTGCGCCGCAGCAACGCCTCGAGAACCAGCAGCTCCCGCCGCGGCAGGTCGATATCGGTGCCGCCGACCGTGGCGGTCCGGTGGCCGTGATCGAACGCGAGCCGGCCGATCTGGACGACATCGGCGGCCAGGCCGCCGGGGCGCCGCAGCACCGAGCGCAGGCGCGCCAGCAGCTCCTCGACCGCGAACGGCTTGGCGAGATAGTCGTCGGCGCCGCCGTCGAGCCCGGCGATGCGGTCCTCCAGCTCACCCTGCGCGGTCAGCACGATGACCGGGACGGCGGCACGCCGCGCCCGCAGGGTCCGCAGGAAGTCGAGGCCGTCACCGTCCGGCATCCGGCGGTCGAGCAGCACGGCATCGTGCCCGCCGGCCGCCACCGCGTCCTCGGCCAGCGCCAGGGTCGCCACATGATCGACCAGGACGCCGCGCGCCGACAGCGCGGCGCGCAGCGCATCCGCCATCCGCGGATCATCCTCGACGAGCAGCACCCGCATGATCACCTCGACCCGGTCCCGCCCGGCACGCCGGGCTCGAACGATTATCGGTCCGAGGATTGCGCCGACATGACGTCGCCGCAACGTCGCAGGGGCGCGGATTCGGCCGGGGGTGGCGGCATCGAGACGCCACGTCGAACGCGAGCCCGCACGCGAGCGCCCGCCGCCGGCGCAACGAGGTCGGGGCAATAAAAACGCCCCGGCGAGCCGGGGCGCTTGGTTGTCGGATCAGGCAGCCGACCAGGGCCGCAGGGTCACGCCTTGACCAGCGGGACCTTCGGCACCGAGCCCTTGCCGCCGGGGCCGGAGCCGTTGGAGCCCGAGCCGTTCGAGCCGGAGGACGGCGAGCCACCGCCCTCGCCCTTCGGACCCGGCGGCTTGGCCCGCCGCTTGCCGCCGCTCCCGCCGCCACCGCCGCGTCGGCGGCGCGCCTTGGGCGCGGTCGGCAGCTTCTCGGGCTTGGGCGTCACCGGGCCGTCGAGGAACTCGAAGCCGAGCTTCTCGCCGGTCGTGTCGTCCTTGGTGACCACGACCCGAACATGACCGCCGCTCTTGAGCTTGCCGAACAGCACCTCGTCGGCCAGCGGCTTCTTGATGTACTCCTGGATGACGCGGGCCATCGGCCGCGCCCCCATCTGCTGGTCGTAACCGCGGACGATGAGCCAGTTGGTGGCCTCGTCGGACAGCTCGATGGTGACGTCCCGGTCGGCGAGCTGGGCCTCGAGCTGGAGCACGAACTTCTCCACCACCTTGGCGATGATGGTCTCGTCGAGGTGGCCGAACGCAATGATCGAGTCGAGACGGTTGCGGAATTCCGGCGCGAACAGCCGGTTGATCGCCTCGGTGTCGTCACCCTCGCGCTTGGTGCGATGGAACCCGTAGGCCGCCTTGGCGAGATCGGCGGCGCCGGCGTTCGTGGTCATGATCAGGATCACGTTGCGGAAGTCGACCTGCTTGCCGTTGTGATCGGTCAGCTTGCCGTGGTCCATGATCTGGAGGAGCACATTGTAGAGATCCGGGTGCGCCTTCTCGATCTCGTCGAGCAGCAGCACGCAGTGCGGATGCTGATCAACCCCGTCGGTCAGCAGGCCGCCCTGGTCGAAGCCGACATAGCCGGGCGGCGCGCCGATGAGGCGCGACACCGTGTGGCGCTCCATGTACTCCGACATGTCGAAGCGGATCAGCTCGACGCCCAGCGTCGCCGCCAGCTGCTTGGCCACCTCGGTCTTGCCGACGCCGGTCGGGCCGGAGAACAGGTAGCAGCCGATCGGCTTCTCGGGCTCGCGCAGGCCGGCGCGGGCGAGCTTGATCGAGGCCGACAGCGCCTCGATCGGCTTGTCCTGGCCGTAGACCACGCGCTTAAGGTTCTCCTCGAGGTTCGCCAGCACCACCGCATCGTCCTTCGACACGGTCTTCGGCGGAATCCGCGCCATGGTCGCGATGGTGGTCTCGATCTCCTTGATGCCGATCGTCTTCTTGCGCCGGTGCTCGGGCAGCAGCATCTGGGCCGCACCCGACTCGTCGATCACGTCGATGGCCTTGTCGGGCAGCTTACGGTCGTGGATGTAGCGGGCCGACAGCTCGACCGCCGCCTTGATGGCCTCGTTGGTGTATTTGAGCTTGTGGTAGTCCTCGAAATAGGGCTTGAGGCCCTTGAGGATCTCGATGGAGTCGGCGACCGTCGGCTCGTTCACGTCGATCTTCTGGAAGCGACGGACGAGCGCGCGATCCTTCTCGAAGTACTGGCGGTACTCCTTGTAGGTGGTCGAGCCGATGCAGCGCACCGTGCCGGCGGCCAGCGCCGGCTTGAGCAGGTTCGAGGCGTCCATGGCGCCGCCCGAGGTGGCGCCGGCACCGATCACCGTGTGGATCTCGTCGATGAACATGATGGCGTTGGGATACGCCTCGATCTCCTTGATGACCTGCTTGAGGCGCTCCTCGAAGTCGCCGCGGTAGCGGGTGCCGGCGAGCAGCGTGCCCATGTCGAGGGCAAACACAGTCGCGCCCTTGAGCACGTCCGGCACCTCGCCATGGACGATGCGGCGCGCCAGACCCTCGGCGATCGCCGTCTTGCCGACGCCGGGATCGCCGACGAAGAGCGGGTTGTTCTTCTGGCGGCGGCACAGCACCTGGATGGTGCGGCTGATCTCGCCGTCACGGCCGATCAGCGGGTCGATCTTGCCCTCGCGGGCCTTCTTGTTGAGGTTGACGCAATAAGCCTCCAAGGCATCACCTTTCTTCTTGGTGTCCTCGTTCGGCTTGGCGCCGTCCGAATCCTCCTCCGGCGCGCCTCTGGCGGGTCGCGCCTCGGTGAGCCCCGGCCGCTTGGCGATCCCGTGGCTGATGTAGTTGACCGCGTCGTAGCGGGTCATCTCCTGCTCTTGCAGGAAATAGGCGGCATGGCTCTCGCGCTCGGCGAAGATCGCCACCAGCACGTTGGCGCCGGTCACTTCCTCGCGGCCCGACGACTGAACGTGGATGACGGCACGTTGGATCACCCGCTGGAAGCCGGCGGTGGGCTTGGAATCCTCGCTGCCGTCGGTGACCAGGTTCTCCAGCTCGGAGTCGATATAGGCGACGAGGTTGCGCTTGAGCTTGTCGAGATCGACGTTGCAGGCGCGCATGACGGCGGCCGCATCCTGATCGTCGACCAGGGCCAGCAGCAGGTGCTCCAGCGTCGCATATTCGTGGCGATGTTCGTTGGCGAGCGCCAGCGCCCGGTGGAGTGACTGCTCGAGGCTGCGCGAAAAGGTCGGCATCAGCGTTTCGTCCTGTCCTGGTGAGAGCCGCCGCGGGTCACTTCTTCTCCATGACGCACTGCAAAGGATGCTGGTGTTTACGAGCGAAGTCCATCACCTGGGTCACCTTGGTCTCGGCCACCTCGTAGGTGAAGATGCCGCACTCCCCGATCCCGTGATGATGAACATGCAGCATGATGCGGGTCGCCGCCTCCCGATCCTTGTTGAAGAAACGCTCCAGGACGTGAACCACGAACTCCATCGGGGTGTAGTCGTCGTTAAGCAGAAGAACCCGGTAGAGGTTCGGCCGCTTGGTCTGTGGTTTCGTCTTTGTGATGACGGCGGTGCCGGGGCCGGTCTGGTCCTGGCGGCGCTTGCGGTCCCCGTTCGCGGCCCGCGGCGGGAGCGGAACGGGGCGGATCTCGTCGCATCGGGTGGTCTGGTCATGCCGGCTCTCGCCGCGCCGCACGGGGCGTGCGGACGCGAACCGGGGCGTAGCGGGCCGGAGAACGGGAGCGGCGGTGGCGTCGGTCGAGCTGGCAGTCATGGTCTCGCATCGGTACGGAAGGGCCGGCTCCCGTCCAGACCGAAGCATCCGGCACGGGTATCGACGAGCATGCCGCAGCTCCGCGCGGCCCCGGAGCATAAATAATAAGCAACACCCGGGTTCGCCACCAGCCGCCCATACCGTCCGGGCAGCGCCCTCCGGGCCGCCATTCCGCCCGCTTCGGCCGCCTTGCCGGAGCGATCCGCCCCGCCGAAGCCAGCCGGTGCTGCCGGCTCGGCCGGTGGCGCGTCGCCTGCCCCGGCTCGGGGACCCGTTCGGCAGCGGAGGCCCCTGTCGACGGCGCGTCGGTCCGCCGCCACCGATCGGAGGCCGGAGCCTGGCGGGCCCGCACCCGCCTCGCGGCACCCGCCTCGCGTCCGGGCTCGCCATCCGGGCTCGCCCCTCGCACCGCCGATCCCGGCCGCGCCCGAGTCGTCGCCGGCCGTCACGCTCGCTGTCCGCGTCCCGGATGGTCCCATCGTCCAGGCGGCCACCCGATCACCGCAGCCACGCCGCACCGCCCGGCCAGGCCCATTCCAAGCAGGCGTGCCGAGCAGGCATGCCAAGCAGGCGCGTGCCACACGCCCTGTACGCAAGCCATGTGCCGCAAGCCCGCGCGGCCACCCCGCCGAGGTTAACAGGACACTGAGGGAAACCGGCGAAAGTTCGGCGGCGGCTGAACCGAACGTGAAGAGCAGACCGCCAGTATCGGGCCGGGCCAGTCCGAGCGTTGTGGTGCGCCATGTCCATCTTGCGGTTCCTTGGTGACCGGCGCGCGAACGTCGTGCCGCTGTTCGCGCTGTCGTTCGTTCCGTTGACCGGCCTGGTCGGGGCCGCCGTCGACTACTCCCGCGCCGCGGCGGCCCGCTCGGCCATGCAGGCGGCCCTCGATTCCACCGTGCTGGCGGTGTCCAAGGATGTGAGCAGCCTCGCCACCGGGGCCCTCCAGGGGCGCGCCCAGACCATCTTCAACACGGTCTTCACCCGCCCCGAGGTCCAGAACGTCGCGGTGACGACCGCCTACACCACGGGAAAGGGTTCTCAGCTCGTCGTCGGCGCCAGCGGCACCATCAAGACCACCTTCATGACCCTGATGGGATTCTCGGAGCTGACCATCGGGGCGAGCGCCACCGCGGTGTGGGGCAACACGCGGCTGCGCGTCGCTCTGGTGCTCGACAACACCGGCTCGATGGACAGCGCCGGCAAGATGACGGCCCTCAAGACCGCGTCGAAGAACCTGCTCAACCAGCTCAAGTCCGCGGCCCAGAACCCCGAGGACGTCTACGTCGCCATCATCCCCTACAACAAGGACGTCAACGTCAAGGCCGGCACGGCCATCCCGGACTGGGTCGACTTCTCCATCTGGGACACGCTCAACGGCACGTGCAGCAAGAGCGGCTACACGAGGAAATCGAGCTGCACGGCCAATTTCGGCGTCTGGACACCGAAGCCGCACAGCACCTGGAACGGCTGCCTGATGGACCGCGACCAGAACTGGGACGTGAGCAATGCGGCGCCGGACGCCAGCGTGCTCTTCCCGGCCGAGCAGTACGGCTCCTGCAACACGGCGCTAATGCCGCTCACCAACGACTGGACAGCACTGGCCGCCAAGATCGACGCCATGGCGCCGAACGGCAGCACCAACAACACCATCGGACTGGTGTGGGGCTGGCAGGCGCTGAGCACCGGCGCGCCGCTCTCGGCCCCGCCCAAGGACCCCAACTACCAGTACCAGGACGTCGTCGTGCTGCTCACCGACGGCCTCAACACCCAGAACCGTTGGAGCGGCGATGGCCGCAACCACTCGACGGCGGTCGACGCCCGCACCGAGAAGGCGTGCCAGAACGTCAAGGCGGCCGACATCACGATCTACACGGTGCTGGTGATGGAGGGGAACGCCTCCCTGCTCCAGTCCTGCGCCAGCGATTCCAGCCGCTACTTCTATCTGACCGCGGCCGATCAGATTATCACCACCTTCGACGCCATCGGCACCCAGCTGTCGCAGCTCCGCCTCGCCCAGTAGCGCATTTTCCAGCGAAGTGGATGCCGGTTCGCCGTCGAAAATGCGATCACGCAAGGACCTTTTAGAGCGGGGTCCGATCCAGTTGGATCGGATTTCGCTCTAGCCGCCGATCCGGCATCACCGAGCCGTCCGCTCCCGGCGGGAGGGTTCGATGCCCCCTCGGCCGTCGAGGTTACCAGATGTTCACCGTGATCGCGGGTCACGGCCCGCAATCGCCCACATGGGCGAGATCGACCGGGCTTTCTCACCATCGGTTAGGCATTGGTTTGATCTCGCCCGGTAACGATGAGGGCTCGACCATCCGAGTCGACCGGGAGGAATCCATGGGCCTGCGCCGTCCGAATGCGTCGCTCCGGGCCGCGTTCCGCCGCTCCGAGGACGGCAACGTCGCCATTCTGTTCGCGCTCACGCTGGTGCCGGTGATCGGCCTGGTCGGCGCCGCCATCGACTACAGCCGCGCCAATGCCATCCGCACCAGCATGCAGGCGGCGGCCGACTCGGTCGCCCTGGCGGTCTCCAGGACCGCGGCCAGCGACTCGTCCGACAAGATCCAGGCCAGCGCCGACCGGCAGTTCCGCGCCCAGATCACCAATCCGGCCGCCACCATCACCGGGGTCACCGCGACCTACAGCAAGACCCAGTTGTCGAACGTCGTGGTCGGCGCCACCGGCACCATGAAGACGAGCTTCATGAAGGTGCTCGGCTTCCCGACGCTGGACATCAAGGTGTCGTCGACCACCGCCTGGGGCAACATCCGCCTGCGGGTGGCGCTCGCGCTCGACAACACCGGCTCGATGTCGAGCGCCAACAAGATCGGCGCGCTGAAGACCGCGACCAAGAACCTGCTCGGCCAGCTCAGGGCGGCCGCCCAGAACGACGGTGACGTGCTGGTGTCGATCATCCCGTTCAGCCGCGACGTCAATGTCGGGCCCGGTTATGCGGGCGCGAGCTGGGTCGACTGGACCGAATATGGCTATTGCAGCGGCTCCAATCCCCGGCGCAACTACTCCAACTATGACACCAAGCTGGAATGCGAAAATTACGGAGGCTGGTGGACCCAGTACTGGAACCGCAACGGCTGGAACGGCTGCATCACCGACCGCGGCAAGTATGACGCTCCCAATGCGGCGGCGGCCGGCAAGAGCTACGACCAGATCGTCGATCCGCCCAACGGCAACACATTCTCGATGTACCCGGCCCACCAGTACGGCTACTGCCCGGCCGCCATGAAGGGCCTGAGCTACGACTGGAGCGGCATGACCACCATAGTCGACAACATGTACCCGAACGGCAGCACCAATCAGCCGATCGGCCTGGTGTGGGCATGGCAGTCGCTGGCCGGCGGCGGGCCTCTGACCGCGCCCACCAAGGACCCCAATTACGATTACCAGGAGGTCATCATCCTGCTCAGCGACGGGCTCAACACCCAGAACCGCTGGGACGGCAACGGCTCCGACACATCGACCGCGGTCGACAAGCGGATGTGCGACGAGACGACGGGCGGCTGCAAGACGGGCACCTGCAACAACATCAAGGACGCCGGGATCACCATCTACACCATCCAGGTCAACACCGGCGGCGACCCGACCTCGACCCTGCTGCGCAAATGCGCCTCCGATCCGAGCAAGTTCTACCTGCTCACCTCGTCGACCCAGATCATCACGGCGTTCAACGAGATCGGCACCAGCCTGTCGCGACTGCGCCTCTCCAGGTAGACGACGCCGCGCGGTGCCTGAGCGGTGCCCGCGATGCGAAAAGCCCGGCCGTTCGGCCGGGCTTTTTGTTTTCTCGTTGCGACCTGCCGAGGTGTCAGCCGCCGGCCGGCTTGCCGAAGCCCGGGACCGAAAACTTGCCGGCGAAGCCTTCGAACGGCTTGTAGAGGTCCTTGGCGAGATCGGCGTACAGCTCGCTCATGCGGTTCGACTGGGCGATGAAGCCCTCGTAGCTCGACTTCAGGTAGCTCGATTGCAGATCGAAGATCGTGTCCAGCGACTTGGCGCCGACCATCTTCTCCAGCACCGCGGTGCCCTGCTCGAACGACTTCTTGGAGTAGTCGACGGTCTCGGCGGCGATCGCCTGCATGCTCTTGGAGACGGCGCCGAACGACTTCATGGCCGCATCCATGCTGTCCTTGCCGAACGCCTGCACGTTGTCGAGGGGGATGTTCATGGGAGCCTCTCCCGGTTGCGACACTGGTCGCCAATCCACACGGCGGCGTGATCACGATGTGACCGCCCGCCTTCGTTGCGACCCTGAAAAACTCTATACTGCACTGCACAATTTCGCAAGAAAAATTTTTGCACTGCAACAAGAACGGCAAATTCTGCCGTGCAATCAAAGGATCTGTTAACTTTTCCGAAACGCCCCCCGCCTACCGTGATCGAGCGCATCGTCTCGGTGACGCCAGAATTCGGCAGTAACGCTCTCGTGAGCCGCCGTGGGTTTGGCAGACGGACGGCAGCTCGAGAAACGTCACGGGGACATCGGGCGCGGACCAGCGCCACCGATGGATGAGGGGAAACAATGCTCCTGACATTCGGGAACACGCGGGGATTCCGCTCGGTCGCGGTCGGGCTTCTCGCCGGCGTGGCAGCGGTCGCCTTCACCCTCGACACGGCCGATGCGCGCGGGCGTCGGCATCGCGTCGCCAAGGGCGGCGGCTACAATCCACCCTACGCGGCCATCGTGGTCGACGCCAATTCGGGCCAGATTCTGCACGCCGCGGAAGCCGACGGCATCCGCCACCCGGCCTCCCTCACCAAGATCATGACGCTCTATCTGCTGTTCGAGCGGATGGAGGCCGGCAAGATCAGGCCCGACACGCCCCTCAAGGTTTCTGCCCACGCGGCCTCGCAGTCCCCCACCAAGCTCGGCCTCAAGCCCGGCCAGACGATCACGGCCGACGAGGCGATCCGCGGGCTGGTCACCCGTTCGGCCAACGACGCCGCTGTGGTGATCGCCGAGGCGCTCGCCGGCGACGAGGACGACTTCGCCAAGCTGATGACCCGCAAGGCGCGGGCGCTCGGCATGAGCCGCACCGTCTACATGAACGCCTCCGGCCTGCCGAATAGCGCCCAGGTGACCACCGCCCGCGACCAGGCGATCCTCGGGCGCGCGATCCAAGAGCGCTTCCCGGCGCAGTACCGCTACTTCTCGATCTCGTCCTTCGCGTTCCGCGGCACCACGATCCGCAACCATAACCGCCTGCTCGGCTCGGTGCAGGGCGTCGACGGCATCAAGACCGGCTATGTCCGCGCCTCCGGCTTCAATCTCGTCTCGTCGATGAAGCGCAACAACCGCCATCTCGTGGCGGTGGTGCTGGGCGGCGCCTCGGCCGGCGCCCGCGACGCCCGCATGCGCAGCCTGCTGGAGAAGCACATCGCCGAGGCCTCGACCCGCCGTACCGCGCCGCTGATCGCCGAGGCGCGAGATGCCGACGCGCCGGCGCCGCAGATGATGCTGGCGTCCGCCGGCAGCGTGCCCTACGCGCCGGCGACCCCGGCGGCGGCCGCCGCCGCGATGCCGGCCAAGACGATGCCGCCGGCCGCCGCCCGCATCGAGCGCCCGGCCCCCGGCAAGATCGAGACGGCCCGGGTCGAGTCGAGCAGGTCCGAGCCGACCAAGACCGTCGACCCGATCAAGCCGATTCAGGTCAAGACCATCAAGGTGAAGCTCGGCGGCGTGCAGACCGCCTCGCTGACCCCGCCGCTCGCCCATCTCCCGGTGATGCCGGTTCATCAGGACGAGCCGGCCGCGCGCGCTGCCGCCCGGGCCGCTGTGGCTCCGGCCCCGGTGGGTGCTCCGGCGCCCGCCTCGCAGCCGGTCCGCACCGCTGCGGCCGCCGCCATGCCGGCGCAGCCGGTCGCCGCCCCGGTCCAGATCGCCGTGGCCGCCGTTCCGGCCCGCCCGGCCGTCGCCGCGGCACTGCCGCCGGCGCCGGTTCAGGCTCAGGCCCCGGCCCAGCTCCAGCCGGCCGTCGCCGTGGCGCCGGCCCCTGCCCCCGCTCCGGTGGCGGTCGCCAGCGCCGAGCCGGAGAGCACCTTCGCGCTCGCCAGCGCGTCCGCCCGCCCCGAGAGCACGGCCCGCCGGGCGGTGCGCGGCGGCTGGGTGATCCAGATCGGCGCCTTCGGGGCCGAGGCCGAGGCCAAGGACCGCCTCAGCTCCGCCCAGGCCAAGGCCAAGCAGTATCTCGGCCAGGCCGACGCCTTCACCGAGGCGGTGACCCGCGACAACAAGACCTTCTATCGCGCACGCTTCGCCGGGTTCGAGAAGGACTCCGCCGAGGCCGCCTGCAAGTATCTCAAGCGAAACGACTTCGCTTGCCTGACCATCAAGTACTGACGAGCCGCTCGAGACACGAGGACGAAAAGCGGACGACGACCATAACCGAACCACCGGGATCAACCCGGGGATCGAACGGAGGCCCCTGCTCGGCGGCCAGAACGGCCGAGGAGCGCGTGAACGTCGAGATGAGTTGCGTAGTGTTCGGAGTTGTTATCGATGTCCGCGAAGCAGGACCTCCTTGGCCTCGTTTACACGGGCCGCGAGGTACGTCGTCCCCCCCTGGTCGGGATGGAGTTTCTTCATGAGCAGCCGATGCGCTCTGCCGATGTCCTCGGCGGACGCTCCCGGCTCAAGGCCAAGGATCTGATAGGCCTCCTGTTCCGTCATTTTGGCGGAACCCGCCGGTCGGCTCTGCCCCGCGCTCGCACCACCCTCCGGGTGTTCACGCCAGCCGGGACTGCGGCGGTCAAGATACGCTTCAAGTAGACGGCGGCTCTCCTCGTCGGCTTCGGCCAGGAGAGCCGACATTCCCTCGGCATCGAGGTCGTCGAGCGCGGCGCCGGCGAAGCAGCCCGCGACGACGCGCCCTCGCATGGCGCCGGTGTCGTGGTCGAGCTCCATCTCGACGAGGGCCGAGCGCACCCGCGATACCTGTCCGGGCGTCCGGCTGGTCCGCTGGCCCCAGCTCGCGCCACCGAACGGCAGCCAGCCGAGCAGCCCGAGGCCGGTGAGGCCGAGCGGGATGCCGATGCCCATCTGGCCGCGCGCCACCAGGAAGGCGGCGCCACCGAGAGCCGCCACCCCGCCGGCGATGCGGGCCCCCTTGGCGACGCCCTTGGGGTCGGCGCGGGACAGCCGTCCCACCCCCCACAGCACGACGACGAGCACGGCCAGTCCGAGCAGCAGAGTCATGGCGATCCGAGCTGCGCCAGGAGGCGCAGCGCCTCGGGGTTGCGATCCGACAGGCGCTGAAGCGCCCGCCGCCCACCGCTCGCATAGGCGGCGACCGCCCGCAACAGCGCCCCGAGCTCGTGCGCCGCGCCGGGGCTGAACCGGCACCAGGCACCGCCCGACAGGCGTGCGATCTCGCGGAAGGCACGCTCGGCGACCGGATCGCCCCCCTCCTGGAACATGAAGGCCGGCACCCCGGCGAGCCCCAGCTCGCCGGCTCGCGCGCAGAGATCGTCGACCGCCTCCTCCATGGCGTCGCCCACATAGACGAGCGCCTGCACACGGGCGGCCTCGGTCTCGCGCCGCACATGGGCCAGCACCTTGCCGATCTGGGTGTGGCCGCCGCGGCAGTCGATCCGCTCCATCAGGCCGGACAGCGCCCGCGGGTCGGAGACGAAGCGGGAGGCACGGCATTCAGTCAGGCCGCGGAAATAGACGAGCTGCACGTCGAGCCCGCCGATCGCCGCCGTCTCGGCGAACATGTCGGCCTGCAACCGGCAGGCGGTGTCCCAGGTCGGCTGCCGGCTCATGGTGGCATCGAGGGCGAACACCAGGCGGCCGCGGTGGCCGGGCTCGCCGGCCGGGCCGAGCGCCCTCACCTGCGCCACGAAGGCCTCGATGTCGGCCCGCGACGAGGTCGGCGACTCGTTCACGGCGGGCGGCGTCGCGGCCGGCCGCGGGGCGGACCTGTCAGGCGGCTTCGCCATGGCGCCTCCGGAACCGGCTCGATCGGGGAATCCTCAGACGAGTCATGCCGTTCAAGTGGCCGTGGCGGGCCGCCGACGCAATGGTGGGACGATCACGGACCGCGGCGACACGCCGCCGCGCCGGGTGCCGGAGATCGGGGGCCGGCAGACCGCCGCGTCAGCCCGACACCGGCGAGGTGAACGGCGGCAGCGGCGGCAGCGTGCTCGGACCGTCCCCGTCGTCGCCGCCACCGTCCAGCATGTCGTCCACGTCGAGCGGTCGGTAGGCGCTCATGAACCACTCGGCCCGCGCCTCGGCGCGCTTGCGGCTGCGGTCGTCGAGCGGCAGCCCGAGGGTCGACAGCAGCCCCTGCACCTCCAGCCGCGCCGTGACATGCGACAGGCTCGGCCGGCTGTGGGCGGCCTGATCGTCGAGATCGTCGACCGCGGTCAGTCCGCGTGGGTAGAACTCGCGGTAGATCACCCGCTCGGCGAAGCCCTCGACGAAGCGGAAGCCGAGCCGGCCGGCGAGCGCCGTCAGGCCGTCGCCGACCAGCTTGCGGTTGCGCGAGCCGAGGGTGGAGAGGCGATTGCGCACCACCACCCAGTCGGTGACCTTGCCGTCGACGATGCGGCGCTGCCGCCGCGCCTCGCGCACCAGCTCGGCATAATGGCTGGAGCCGGTCAGCTCGTAGGTCTGCGGATCGACCGCGGCGAGCACGTCGAAATCGAGGAAGCTGTCGTTGAGCGGCGTCACCAGCGTGTCGGCCATCGAATGGGCGAGCCGCGACAGGAAGGTGTCGGCGCCCGGGGTGTCGATGACCAGAAAGTCGTGGCGGTGCTCGATCTCGGTGATGGCCTCGGCGAAGCGCGCGAACTCGGCACTCTCGTTCTCGTCGACGCGGGCCCCCTCGCTGCGCGCGATGCAGAAGTGCAGCGGGATTTCGAGGGGCTTGTTGACGCGCCGGCCCCACAGGCGGCGGCGATCGATGTAATGGGTGAGCGTCTGCTGGCGCGAGTCGAGATCGATGGTAGCGACGCGCTGGCCCGCCTTCATCAGCGCGACGGCGAGATGAATCGCGGTGGTCGACTTGCCGGAGCCACCCTTCTCGTTGCCGAGCACGATCACATGCGCCGAGAGCGAGCCTCGACGCAGCATGTCGCGTCCTTCCACCTCCGACCACATGGGCGCCTCCCGGCCGGGCCGATTTTTGTTTTGATCCGTCGGCACGGTCAAGCTATCTCTCCGGCCCGCCTGGAGTCGTGAACATCGCCGTGGGCATGAATCGCCCGCCGCCCGTGCCGGACCAGGCCGGCGGTGATCGATCATCATGACCAAAAGCCCTGCTCCGCTCCGACGCCCCGCCGTCGCCCGCACCCTCAAGGCACTCGACCGCACCATCGCGGGCTTCCGCCGCAAGCACGAGACCGTCGCGCTGGTGCCCACCATGGGGGCGCTGCATGCCGGCCACCTGGCGCTGGTGCGCCGCGCCCGCCGGGCTGCCGACCGGGTGGTGGTGTCGATCTTCGTCAATCCTGCGCAGTTCGCGCCGAGCGAGGACTTCGCCAGCTATCCGCGCCGTCTCGCCGCCGATGTCGCGGCCCTCGCCGAGGTGCGTGCCGATCTCGTCTGGGCGCCCGACGCCAAGGTGATGTATCCGGCCGGATTCGCCACCCGGGTGGCGCCGGAGGGGCCAGCACTCGCCGGGCTCGAAGACAAGTATCGTCCGCACTTCTTCGGCGGCGTCGCCACCGTGGTGGCCAAGCTGTTCGGACAGGTACGCCCCGACATCGCGGTGTTCGGGCAGAAGGACTATCAGCAGCTCAAGGTGGTGACGCGGCTGGCCGCCGATCTCGACCTGCGGGTGAAGATCATCGGGCTGCCAACGGTGCGAGAGAAGGACGGCCTCGCGCTGTCGTCGCGCAATCTCTACCTGTCCCCCGAGGAGCGTGGGCGCGCCCCGGTGCTGCATCGGGTGCTGGCGGAGTGCGCCGACAGGATCGCGGCCGGCAGGCCGATCAAGGCGACGCTCGAGAGCGGCGCCAAGGCGCTCGCGCGCGCGGGCTTCGTGCTCGACTATCTGGAGGCGCGCCACGCCGAGACGCTGGCGCCGGTGAGGTCCGTGAAGGACGGGCCGATCCGTCTGCTGGTCGCGGCTCGTCTCGGCACCACGCGGCTGATCGACAACCTGGCGGTCTGATCACGTCACGATCTGATCACGTCGCAGTCTGCTCACTGACGACGACGGCGCGTCGCGGCGCGTTCAGGCGTCGATGATCACGATCTCGCCGCCGTCTTCCGGTGGCGGCATCGCCGACATCGCGCGCGCCCGGACGGGCGATCTGATCAGCAACCGTTCGAGCGTCGCGATCTCCTGGGTCTCTACGAACTCGACCGCGAAGCCACCCGCGAACCGCCGCACCACCCGGCCCACCACGGCGCCGACCGCGAGCGGCATGCCGAGCGGCGGTGTCAGCGCCGCCGTCACCGCGGCGCCCGAGGCCGACATGTCGATGATCCGGCACGGCAGCGTCGTGCCGTCGGCCAGCACCACGATGGAGTGCGGCGTACGCGGAACCATGCGATCGTGCCGGCGCTCGTTCGCCACCGCCTTGCGCTGGTGCTGGTCGAGCCAGACGAGCTTCGCCTCCAATTGGGCCAGCCGCTCGCCCGAGACCTCGATGCTCATGGCGAAGCCGCCGTAGAGCCGCCGCAGGATGACGCCGTCGAGCCGCCCGAACTCCTCGAACTGCGCCGCCACCGGCTCGCCAACGGCGCCGACCACCGAGGCCGCCACCATGAGGCCGTGCGGCGAGGCGTTGACGAGGCGGCACGCGAAAGCCGGTGGCTTGCCGTCGACGGCGCGGCGCCGCGGCAGAACGTACCGGCCCGGCAGGTTGACGACGACGCGGATGTCGCGCCGCCGTTCCACGGGAACACTCGTCGTCTGCGCGAAGGACCGCTCGCGATGCGCCATGCAGGCTCCTCGGTCGGGGACCTAATAACTTCTACTTATGACATGAGAAGGTCCCCGGCCGGCGGTAGTTCCGGAGCCGTCACCGGACACGGGAAAGATCGTCCGACAGAAATCCGGTGAACTTTCGGAAAACCGATTCGAGATCCCGTTGGATCGGATTCCGCCCTACAGCAGCCCGAGCGCCCGCAGCTCGCGCCGCAACGTCTCGGGCATCGCGGCGTCGGCGGCCCGCGACGACAGGTCGGGCGGCACCGCCTTGGCGGCGAGGTAGCGCCAGCCCTGGAACGGCCGGCACGGGCGCGGCTCCACCGGCACCACGGCGGGATCGAGCACCAGGCGACAGCGGCCGACGCCCGCGTCGTCGACGAACGGACGGACGTCGAGAAGCTGCTGGCGGCAGGCGATCTCGCCGCGGATCACCCAGTAGAGCGAGCCGCCGGGCAGCAGCTCGCCGGTACGCTTGGGCGTCATCCGGGTGACATGGGCATGCTCGCGCGGGCTGCCGGCCGGGCGCGCCGCGAGGCGCTCGGCGATCCACGCCTCCAGGTCCGCGATGCCGTCGCAGCCGACGCAGAGCTTGATGAGATGCAGGGCCATCGGATCAATCGTCGTCGGCTGCGGCCGGCGGGGCGGTCGGCCCCGGCCGGGCCGCCGCCGGAGCCGCCTGTGCGGGCGTGGCGGGCCGGCCCGAGGCGCGGGCGGGCGGCGATGGCGCGGCGGCTGGAGGGGCCGCGGCGGCCGGAGCAGCCGCGGGGGCCGGCTTGCGGGCCGGCGGGGCCGCCCCGGCGGTGCCGGGCGTCGGCGCCGGGATATCGCGAGCGCCGACCGGCGGAGCCGGACCGGCGGGCTCCGGCGACATGATGCTGACCGGCGGGATCGAGGCCGCCGAGGGGAAATCGTAGCGGGACGACCCGGGCCGGCCGGACGCGCCGGTCGCGGCCGGTCCGGTTGCGGGTGCCGCTGCGCCGGGTGCGGGGCTTCCGGTGCCGGCGAGCGCCGGAGCCGGGCCCAGCGGCGGCGAAAAGCTCTGGCTGGCCGCGGCGCTGCCGGTCAGGGCGTCGCCCGCGGCGAGCCCGGAGCCGCCCGGCCAGGCGGCGACATTGCGGGCCAGCAGCAGCTCGAAGCGGTGGTCCCGGATATTCGCCCGCACCCGCTCGGGATCGTCGAGCAACGCCAGGGCGGCGCACGATTCGGCGGTGCAGCCGGCCCGCTGGGCCAGCACGTGGGCGACGACGCCGAAGCGATCGGCCGCCAGCGTCCGCCGCAACGGCGCCAGCACAGGCGCCAGCGCCGGGTCGCGGGCGGCGGCCGGCGCCGCCTCCCCCAGCAAGGCGAGTTGTGCCGCCACATAGGCGACCGCGGCGGCCGTCGTCTCCGGGCGGCCGAGCAGCACCGCCTCGCAGGCCGGCTCGGCGGCAGTGCCGGCGAGCCCGTCCAGGCAGGCGAGCGGCGAGCCGGGCACCAGCGCCCGCCCGGTCAGCTCGGCCAAGCGGGCCGCCAGAGCGTGGCGCTCGGCCCGGCGGGCCTGGGCGGTGGCGGCGAGCTCCGCCGTCCAGGCGGCGAGCCCCAGGGCTGCCACGACCGCGAGGCCGGCCAGCACCCGCCGCCCCGCCCCGCCGCGCCATCCGGCCACGACGAGCAGCCCGGCGCCCGCCGCCACCACGGCGGCGACCGCTCCGGCGACCCAGACGGGCGGCAGCGCCGCCCCGCTCGTCGCGTCGAACCCCAGCATTCCATATCTCCCGGCGCCGCCGTGGCGGCGCAGCCGTCCGGTCAAGCCACCCCAAGGTGACCAGATTATGCCGCTCGCGGGCCGCCGTCAGCGCTTCCGTTCCGCCTCCGGGGCACCTCCGCCGCGCGGCGGCGCGAACCACAGGTCGGATTCACCCGACCAACGGGATGCTTGGTCGGTGCCGCCGAACCGGATACTGTCCGGCCCTCGCATCGCATCCCCGTCATACGGCGCGCCGGCTCCGGCGCGTGCCTGGAGGTCGCTCTCGATGTTCGGACGCAGATTCGCCGCCCTGCTGCTCGTCGCCGGTTTCGTCGTGCCGTCGCTGCCGGCGCCGGCGCAGCCCTTGGTCACCCAAGGCATCGGCTCGTCGAGCTGCGCCAAGCTCGCCGCCGATCTGAAGCCGGCCGAGGGCCTCCAGAACCCCGTCAATCTGATGCTGTTCGCCTGGGTGCAGGGCTATGTCAGTGCCGCCAACGTGTCGCTGCTGGAGGCCGACGGCAAGCATGTCGACCTTGCATCGCTCGACGACGCCAAGGTGATCGCCATGGTGGCGACGTTCTGCAAGGCCAATCCGGACAAAAAGCCGATGGCCGCCGTCGACGACTTCATTCGGCAATCGGCCAAGCAGCGGGCCAAGTGGGACGTCGGCACGATCAACTGGAACGGTTGAGCGGACCCGCCATCACCGTCACCTTACGCAATTCGACATTGGTCTCATGCGGCCCTCGCGGGTCCCACCCAAGGCTCGGAAACCCCCGGTTTCCGGGCTTTTCTTACGGCCCGCATCCGCATCGTCGCAGCCGCCGGAGCGGCTCCGGCCGGAAATTCGAGCGGCGCCTGATTTAGATCAAAGCCGCTCGGGAAGCGGCGCAGCATTGTCTGCTCCGACGATCGATCGGGGGCCTCGGGGGCTTCGGTTCGGTTCGCAAGGTTGGTGCGCAGCGTCGTGCCACGGGGGTGCGCGATGCTGTGATGCCCAGCGGGCGGTTCGAAAGAACCGCCCGCCTTTTTTTGTGTGCAATTATTTTCGGAGCGCGCTGCCGATCGAGACGCGCGGACAGCTCGAGATACGGACAGCTCCAGATTCAGATTGCCAGCGCTGCGCCATCCGAAGACCGGCGATCAGCGCCGCCCTGTGGTCGTGATCAGATCAGCGCCAGGAGGCGCACCGGCGCGCCGGTGGCGTCCTTCACCTTGGGCAGGCCGACCACCAGCGTGGCGCCCGCCGCCGGCACCTTGTCGAGATTGGCGACGTTCTCCAGCCCCCAGCGGCCCGCCGGCAGCCAGACCGCATGCGTCTTGAAGTCGCTCGACGGACCATGATCGAGCGACAGCGTGTCGACCGCGAGGCCGATGACGTCGCGCTCCTTCAGCAGCCAGGTGGCGGCCTCCGGCGCGATGCCCGGGAAATGCAGGGTGCCGTCGACGTCACGACCGACGAAGCGCGCCGGGTCTTCGGTGGCCAGGCGGCCCCAGCCCGAGTGCATGGCGACGCAGCAGCCGGCCGGCAGCCGGCCGTGCCGGCTCTCCCAGGCGACGAGATCGTCGCGCGACAGGAGATAGTCGGCATCGGCGTCCGCCTTGTCGACAAGGTCGATCACCGCGAGCGGCACCACCAGCGTGTCGGCCGGAATGTCCTCGACGCTGGCGCCGGTCTCGGCGAAGTGAATCGGCGCGTCGAGATGCGTGCCGGCGTGCTCGGTCAGCCGCCAGTCCTGCATGTTGTAGCCGTCCTTGCGGAAGTCGGCGCGCCGCTCCAGCTCGATCAGGGGCGCCCCGAAGAAGCTCGGAAAGGCCGGCGTCAGCGTGTGGGTGAGATCGACGACACGCTCGAAGCTGCGCGGCGCCGCCGCCACCACGGTGGGCTCCACCGCCATCGCGGCGAAGCCGGCCGCCGCGGCGCCGGCCCGTCCGAAGAAGCCGCGACGCGACAGGCCCGACCGCGCGGCGGTGGCCCGCACCGCCTCCATGCATCCCTGCACGCACATCGACACCTCCCGCCGCCCGGTCCGCCCGGCCCGCACCTTACAGCAACACTTTCGAGGATTTGTCACCGTCGCCCGCGCCGGCCGCATGGCGGAACGGACGACGGAACGGGAGTGCCCGCACCCGCGGTCGCGGCCGGGCCACACGCATCCCGGACCCGCGTTGCGGCGTTTCGATGGCGCCGCCGGTTCCGTGTATAAGGCCGCATGCTCGTACTCACCGACCTCACCGTCCGCATCGCCGGGCGTCTCCTGATCGACCACGCATCCGTCCAGATCCCGGCCGGGGCGCGTGTGGGCCTGGTCGGACGCAACGGCACCGGGAAATCGACCCTGTTCCGCACCATCACGGGCGAGCTTCACGCCGACACCGGCGACATCGGATTGCCGGCCCGCACCGTGGTCGGCACCCTCCCCCAGGAGGCGCCGAACGGCCTCGAGCCGCTGATCGACGTGGTGCTGGCGGCGCATACCGAGCGCACCGCCCTGCTCGCCGAGGCGGAGACCGCAACCGATCCGCACCGCATCGCCTGGCTGCACACGCGGCTCGCCGATATCGGCGCCCATGCGGCCCCGGCGCGGGCGGCCGCCATCCTGCACGGGCTCGGCTTCTCGCACGAGGATCAGAAGCGGCCGGTCGCCGAGTTCTCGGGCGGCTGGCGCATGCGGGTCGCGCTCGCCGCCGTGCTGTTCCGCGAGCCCGACCTGCTGCTGCTCGACGAGCCGACCAACTATCTCGATCTCGAAGGCACGCTGTGGCTGGAGGAGCACCTCGCCCGTTATCCGCACACCGTCATCGTGGTCAGCCACGACCGCGACCTGCTCGACAAGGCGGTCGATTCGATCCTCCACCTCGAGAACGGCAAGCTGACGCTCTACCGCGGCACCTACACGACCTTCGAGCGCACCCGCCGCGAGCGCCTGGAGCTGGACCAGAAGCTCGCCAGGAAGCTGGAGGCGCAGCGCGCCCACCTCACCGCGTTCGTGGAGCGCTTCCG
Organism: Rhodoplanes serenus; assembly: GCA_009720755.1. Lineage (GTDB taxonomy): Bacteria > Pseudomonadota > Alphaproteobacteria > Rhizobiales > Xanthobacteraceae > Rhodoplanes > Rhodoplanes serenus. The sequence continues at coordinate 58,148 of WNKV01000010.1, read as the reverse complement.
CGCCAAGGCCACCAAGGCCCGGCAGGCGCAGTCGCGGCTGAAGATGCTGGCGCGGCTCGGCCCGGCGCCGGCGCGCGTCAGCGACGAGGTGCGCGAGATCGTGCTGCCGGCGCCCGCCAAGCTGCTGTCGCCGCCGATCCTGGCGCTCGACGACGTCGCGGTCGGCTACGAGCCGGACCGGCCGGTGCTGCGCCGGGTGACGCTGCGCATCGACAACGACGATCGCATCGCCCTGCTCGGCGCCAACGGCAACGGCAAGTCGACCCTGGTCAAGCTGATCGCCGGCCGCATCGCGGCGCAGGCGGGCCGCGTCACCCGGGCCGACAAGCTGACGGTCGGCTACTTCGCCCAGCATCAGCTCGACGAGCTCGACGAGGGGGCGAGCGTTTACATGCATGTCCGTCGCCTGATGCCGGATGCCGGCGAGGCGGCGGTGCGTGCCAAGGCCGGCGCCATCGGCTTCTCGGGCGAGGCGGCCGACACCCTGGTCGGCAAGCTGTCGGGCGGCGAGAAGGCGCGCCTCCTGCTCGGTCTCGCCACCTTCCACGCGCCGCATCTTCTGCTGCTCGACGAGCCCACCAACCATCTCGACATTGACAGCCGCGCGGCGCTGATCGAGGCGGTCAACGACTTCCCCGGCGCCGTCGTCATGGTGTCGCACGACCGCCATCTGCTCGATGCCTGCGCGGATCGCCTGTGGCTGGTGGCGAACGGCGCCGTCGCCCCGTTCGACGGCGACATCGACGACTACCGCCGCCTGATTCTAGCCGGCGAGGACAGGATCGAGCGGGCCGACAAGGACGCAACGCGCAGCGCCTCGCGGACCGACCAGCGCCGCGCCGCCGCCGAGCGGCGCGCCGGGCTGGCGCCGCTCAAGAAGCGGATCGGCGCCCTGGAGAAGCGAATCGAGACGTTGCAGAAGCGTGTCGCCGAGATCGACGCGGCCTTGGCCGATCCCGCCCTCTACGCCCGCGACGGCGCCCGCGCCGCGATGCTCGGCAAGGAGCGCGCCGACACCACTGCGGCGCTCGCCGCCGCCGAGGACGAATGGCTGGCGCTAAGCGCCGAGTACGAGGACGCGATGGCGGCGGAGTGAAGCCGCCGCCCGCGCGTCTCGCGTCCTGCTATACTGTCGGGAGCCATGCCGGACTCTTCGCCCCTGCCCGTCTCCGCCCCGGCCGCCGCACCCGCTCCGGCGACGCCGGCCCGCGCGCGCCTCACCGCCCGCACCCTGCTGCTGGGCGACCGCATCGACACCGCGGGGCTGGAGCGCAGCGATCTCGTCTCCACCACGCCGCTCGCCTTCCGCTCGGGTGTCGCCGGTTATGCGGTGCTGTTCCGCTACGGCGTCGCCGTGCTGATCGGCCTGTCGCCGGTCGAGGAGGACGAGGTGGTGCGGGCGCTGGGTCCACGCCTGTTCGGCCGCTACGAGCAGGTCGAGGACGAATCGACGCTGGTCGAGATCGCGCCCGAGCAGGACGACCAGGTGGTGCCGGGCGGCCCGGTGGCGATCCGCGCGCTGACGCCGCCGCGCCTCCTGGTGATCGCCGACGTGCTCGCCAAGAACGCCGCGCTGTCGCGCGACGAGCGCGAGGCCGCTCGCGTGCTGGAGGTGATGGAGCCGTTCGCCGCCACCCTCGCCCGCACCGGCAAGACACCGACCAATCGCCGGCAGATGCTGCGCACCATCGGCCAGGCTTTGCAGGTGCAGCACCGCCTGGCCGGCCGTGTCGAGATCGAGGACAAGCCCGACATCCTGTGGGATCAGCCGGAGTTCGAGCGGCTGTGGCTGCGCCTCGCCGACGAGTACGAGCTGAAGGAGCGCGCCACCTCGCTGGCCCGCAAGCTCGAGGTAATCGACGACACCGCGCGCGCCCTCACCGAGCTGATCGATACCGAGCGCAGCGTGCGGCTGGAGATGACCATCGTGCTCCTGATCGTCGTCGAGGTGCTGGTGACGTTCTACGAGCTGTTCGTCCGTGGCGGCCATTGAGGAGTTCCGCATGTCGCCCCCCACCGTTCCGATCGTCCGCGATCAGACCGAGACCGATGTCGCCGCCGTGCATGCCCTGGTGGCGGCGGCCTTCCGCGGGATGGCGCATGCGAGCGGCACCGAGCCCGCCATCATGGACGCGCTGTGGCGCAGCGGTGACGCCGTCGTGGCGCTGGTGGCCGAGGATGCGACCGGCCTGATCGGCCAGGCTGCCTTTTCGGCGGTCGAGATCGTCGGGTCCGGAACCGGCTGGCACGGGCTCGGGCCGGTCGCGGTCAGGCCGGACCGCCAGCGCTGCGGTGTCGGCTCCGCGCTGATCCGTACCGGCCTCGCGCGACTGCGCGCGCTCGGCTCGTCGGGCTGCATCGTGGTCGGCGATCCGGCCTACTACGGGCGTTTCGGCTTCCGCCCGGCCGACCTCCACGTTCCCGGCATACCGGACCGCTACGTCGCGGCGATTCCGCTGGCGGCCCCGATGGCGTCCGGCCTCGTCGCCTTCTCGCCAGCCTTCGATGCGACGGGCTCGGATGTGACAGGCTCGGATGCGATGCCTGGCACGACGGAGTCCGACATGGCCGGCCGTTAGGATCGGCCGCATCGGCGACACCGCCGCGTCGAGGAGACGGCGGCGGTGACGGAGGCCGCCGGCTTGTCCCGCCATCGTCATCGTGGTCGGCTAGAGCTGCGCGGACCGTTCACCCAGGCGATCTCCGGAGGCGCGATGTTCCCGATCCCGACGCAGGTCTTCCTCACCCGCGGCTGCGGCATCCACAAGCAGCCGCTGACCGCCTTCGAGTATGCGCTGCGCGACGCCGACATCGAGCAGCAGAACCTCGTCACCGTGTCGTCGATCCTGCCGCCGGGCTGCCGCCTGATCCCGCGCGAGACCGGGGTGCCGACGCTGTCGCCCGGCGAGATCACCTTCTGTGTCATGGCGCGGGCCGAGACCAACGAGCCGGGGCGCCGCATCGTGGCCTCCATCGGCCTCGCCCGACCCAAGGACCCGGCGCTCTACGGCTACATCTCGGAGCACCACGGCTACGGCATGACCGAGCAGGAGGCCGGCGATTACGCCGAGGACCTCGCCGCCACCATGCTGGCCTCGACGCTCGGCATCGAGTTCGATCCCAACGCCGCCTGGAACGAGCGGCGCAAGCTCTACGAGACGAGCCATCTCATCGTCGACACGTTGTCGACGACGGCGGCCGCGACCGGCGCCGACAATGGCGACTGGACCTGCGCGATCGCCTGCGCGGTGTTCCGCTTCACCCCGGTGGAGACCTCCGCATGAGCGGTGCGACGCCCGCCACCTTCGCGCTGCCGGCGCGCTTCCTCGGTCTCGCCCGGAACGATCGTGACGCCGCCGTCTGCATCGCCGGCATCCCGCTCGACATCGGCACCACCAACCGGGCCGGCGCCCGCGACGGCCCCGCCGCCATCCGCCGCGCCAGCCGCATGCTGGTGGACGGCGCCCATCCGATCCATCGCACCGAGCCGGCCGAAATGGACATCGCCGACATCGGCGACTTCGCCATCGCGCTCGGCGACATCGAGCGCTCGCTGGCCTTGATCGAGGCGCAGGCAGAGGGCGTCGCCCATCTGGTGGCGCTCGGCGGCGAGCACGGCATCACCCTGCCGCTCTTGCGCGCGCTCGCCCGCCGCACTGGGCCGCTGGCGCTCGTGCATTTCGATGCGCATGTGGACACTTGGCCGGACAGCTTCGGCCAGCGCTACGGCCACGGCTCGGTGTTCTTCCACGCCATCGAGGAAGGGCTCGTCGATCCGCGCCGCACGGTGCAGATCGGCATCCGCTCGCCCATGGGCAACGACGTGCACGACTGGACGCTGGCTCGCGGCGTGCGGATCGTGCCGGCCGAAGCGGCGCACGAGCGGGGACCGGCGGCGGTCGCCGAGGAGATCCGCGCCATCGTGGGCGACGCGCCCGCCTATCTCAGCGTCGATGTCGACGTGCTCGATCCCGCCTTCGCGCCCGGCACCGGCACGCCCGAGATCGGCGGGCTGGCGAGCTGGCAGCTCCTGGCGATGCTGCGCCGCCTGGGCGGCGTCCGCTTCGCCGGCATGGACGTGGTCGAGGTGGCGCCCGCCTACGACGTCGCCGAGATCACCGCGCTCGCCGCCGCCACGGTCGCCTGGGAGTATCTGGCCATGATGGGGCGGCCGGCCGGCCCGTAGCGTCGCGCGAGGCCCGGTCCCGGCGACGGCATGGCGCTACTCGCCGCTCGCGCCCTTCAGCACGGCGCGGAAGAAGGTTTCGGCGTCGCGCCGCATCGCCTTGCGCGAGTCGTCCAGCGAGTAGAACATGTGGCCGCCGCGATAGACCGCCAGGGCGGACCGCTCGGGCGCGCCGTAGACCGGAAGCTGATCGAGGATCAGCTTGGTGGCGAAATACGGGGTGACGAGGTCGCTCGCCCCATGCACCACCAGCAGGCGGGCGGCGCGATCACCGGACAGGAAGGCGCGCACCTCGTCGACCACCTGCGGGGCGCTGCGGCCACGGCCCCAGTTCCAGTTCGAGTTCACCTCGTCGTTGAGCAGCCGATAGGGCTGATCGTGGCTCCAGCCGAGGCGGCCGCGATAGAGCTCGGTCATCGCGGCGGTGAGCGGCGCCTTGGTGGCGTCGAGCACCGGATCGGGAAAATGGCTGCGCGCCGCCGACGGGCTCGGGTCGAAGGCCGTCACGGTGGCGTCGTAGGCGCTGCCGACGAGGCCACGAGCGCGGTACAGCTCGCGCTGGAAGGTCGCCGTGTCGATACGGCCGGCGAGCTGGCGCACCAGCGCCGGGTCGAGCCCGGTCAGCTCGGCGAGCCGCGGCACGATACGCTCGATCGCAGCGGCGTCGCGCTCGCCTCGCATGAGGGCGGCGAGATAGTCGGTGGCGGCCCATTCCTCGGCGGCGGCGAGCGCCTGCGGAGTACCGGCGCCGCGCTGCTCCAGCACGGTGGCGGCCATCGACGGCAGATGCCGCACCCACGACTGCGGATCGTGGCGACGCTGCCCCAGGGCCGCGAAGTCGAGCACCGGCGAGACCAGCACCAGGCCACGCACCCCGACCCCCTCGCGGGTCGCCAGCGCGCGCGCCAGCTTGGGAGCGCGGAAACCGCCGTAGCTCTCGCCGACCAGCACCTTGGGCGACCGCTGGCGGGCGTTCTGCTCGATCCACTTGCGGACGAACACCGCGAGGCCCTCGGCGTCGCCGTCCACCGACCAGAACTGCCGGCGGGCGTCGCCGCTGCCGACCACCCGGCTGTAGCCGGTCCCGGGCGGATCGACGAAGACCAGATCCGTGAAGGGCAGCCAGGTCTCGGCATTGGTGACGAGAGCCGGCGGGCTCGACACCGAGGCGCCGTCGAGCGGCAGCCGCCACGGGCCGATCGCCCCGATGTTGAGATAGGCCGAGGCCGCACCCGGGCCGCCGTTGAACAGGAAGGTGACGGGACGGGCGGCCGGGTCGACGGCGCCGGCAGCGCCCGTCGCGGGGGTGGCGGGGGTGGCGGGCGCGCCACCCGGGCTCGGCGGGTTTCCGGCCGGAGCCGGTCCGCCGGCCGGAGCCGGTCCGGGCATGAGGGTGAAGGCCACATAAGCGACCTCGGCCCGCAGCGCGCCGCCCTCGCCCTCGAACAGCGGGATCGATCCGGCCGTGGCCTTGAACCGCAGGGTGCGGCCGCCGGCCTCGACGGTGTGCTCGGTGGCCGAATCGGGAGGCAGGCGGCGCGCATTGGCATCGGCGGCCGGGCGATCACGACCCGACTCGGCCGGTCGTTCGCGGCCCGGCTGGGACGGGCGGTCGCTGGTGCGCACCCGCCCGTCGTGATCGCGGGGCGCCTCCCGGCCGGCCGGCTCCGCCACCCGCGCCTCCTGGGCACCGACCGCCGCCGGACCGAGGACCGGCCAAGTGCCGGTCAGGAAGGTGCCGGCCAGGAGGAGCGCCGCCACCAGGGGGGCGAGCGGCGAACGGCTGGAGGGACTCGCGGGCATGGGGGCTCCAGTGCGGGAACGGAGGAAACCGGGACGGAGGACAATGCCAACGCGCCACGGGATACGACGCGACGGGACAACGCCGCACGGCCGGCCGGAGAGACCGCCGCGGCGCCGTGCCACGTACCCGAGGTCCCGCGTGCGGCGCGGCTGGAGGTCTCGCCGGCCCGGAAGGACGGTCGGCGTCAGGCCGGCTGCTGGCGCTTGGCCGGCGGCTTGCGGCGGGCCGGGCGCTCGGGCGCGGCCGGCTCGGGACCGCGCTCGATGGTGGTGAGTCGACCGCCGGTGAACCGATAGATGCCGGAGCGCTCGCTGCTGGCATAGGTCATCACCACGCTGCGCTCGCCGCGCTCGTTGGTGCCAATCTCGGTCGATTGGGCCGGCCCGATGGTCTGCACCACCTCGCATTCGGTCATGTCGAGGCCGACGCCCCGCAACGGCCGCTCGGTCGCACCCGGCTCGCTGGACGAGGCCGCGGCCGGACAGGCCCCCTGCGCATCGACGAGATCGCCCTGCGACACCGGACGGCTGCTGTTCACGGTCGCCTTGGCGAACTCGCCCGGCGTGCTCGGCACGAAGGCGCTCGCCGACGGCAGCAGCTTCACCTGGGACGGATCGGGCAGGCTGGAGCAGCCGGCCACGGCCAGCGCCGCGGCAGCCACGATACCGGCCGCGGCAGCGCGCCCGAGGCCGCCCCCACGGCGCACGAACGAGCGGCCCTCGGACTCCGGAACGATCACGGATTGCATGCTGGGGTCCCCCCTTCCCCGACACAACGTCGCATGTGGCGGCACGGCTCCCGGCCCGCCCCCGCGGGCCGGCGCGCCTGCCCGGCAGCACCTAGCCCGGCAACTCCCTGGGCTGACCGAGACGTCTCCACCAAAAACCAATCTCCGCTTCAACCGGGTCTTTTGGACCGCATGATGGCGACGCCGCGGGTCCCCCGTCGGGCCGGCTCCGCCGCGCACCAGAAGAGTGTGCTGCGCAGGCTGCCGCGGAGCCCTCATCCACGCTTCTGCCAGCGCCCCGTCTCGTCGCATTGCCAGTAGGTTACTTCGAATCCTTCAGCCTTTTTCTCACGCCAGGTCACGCGCGCCGCAGCCACCGCCTCGTCGTCCTCCCCGTCGAACATCACGACGATGCGCTGGTAGGTGGCGGCGTCGGCCGGCACCGGCGCCCGCTCCACCAGGACGCGGACGACGGCGCCGTTGGGATTGTGGTCCCGCACGGTCAGCACCACCGGATGCTCGGCCGCCAGCCCGTCGCGGTCGGTGCCGTGCGGCAGGAAGCCGTCGTCCCGATAGGTCCACAAATGGGCGTCGAGGGCGTCGACCCGCTCGTCGGACGACGCCTGCACCACCACCCGCCAGCCGCGCGCCAGCGACTTCTCCAGGATCGGCGGCAGCACCGATTCGATCGGCCGGCGCTGGAGATGGTAGAAGAGCAGCTCGGTCATCGCGCATCGGCTCCCCGCCGGCGGAATCGGGGCCCGGCTGGGCCGGCCCCGCTTCCGATCGGCCTCGGCATCGGCCTCACGGCTCGTAGGCGTCCGCCACCAGCCGGTCCAGCAACCGCACCCCGAAGCCGGAACTCCAGCTCGTGTTGATGTCGGTCTGCGGCGAGCCCATGGCGGTGCCGGCGATGTCGAGGTGCGCCCACGGGGTGGTGCCGACGAAGCGCTGGAGAAACTGCGCCGCCGTGACGGCGCCGCCGAAGCGGCCGCCGGTGTTCTTCATGTCGGCGACCTTGGAGTCGATCAGCTTGTCGTACTCGGGCGCGAGCGGCATGCGCCACACCCGCTCGGCCGTCGCCTGCCCGGCTTTCACCAGGCTTTCCGCCAGCTTGTCGTCGTTGCTGAACAGCCCGGCATGCTCCTGGCCGAGCGCCACCATGATGGCGCCCGTCAGGGTCGCGAGGTCGATCATGGCGCGCGGCTTGTACTTGGTGGCGACGTGGTGGAGCACATCGGCCAGCACCAGGCGGCCCTCGGCATCGGTGTTGATGATCTCGACCGTCTGCCCCGACATCGTGGTGACGATGTCGCCGGGCCGCTGGGCGCGGCCATCCGGCATGTTCTCGACCAGCCCGATCGCCCCGATGGCGTTGACCTTGGCCTTGCGGGCGGCGAGCGCGTGCATCAGCCCGACCACGCAGGCGGCGCCCGCCATGTCGCCCTTCATGTCCTCCATGCCCTGGGCCGGCTTGATCGAGATGCCGCCCGAATCGAAGCACACGCCCTTGCCCACGAAGGCGATCGGCTTGTCGGATGGGCGGCCGCCATTCCAGCGCATCACCACCACCCGGCTGTCGTGCTCGGAGCCCTGGCCGACGGCCAGCAGCGCATTCATGCCGAGGCGCTTGAGGGCCCGTTCGTCCATTACCTCGACCCCGACCCGCAGCTTGCGCAGCTCCACGGCCCGTTGGGCGAAGACGTCCGGATAGAGCACGTTGGGCGGCTCGTTGACGAGATCGCGGGCCAGCACCACGCCGGCCGCGACCGCCTCCCGGGCCGGCCAGACGCGCCGCGCCGCCGCCGCGTCCTTGGTCCCCACCACGAGCGTGACGGCGCGCGGCGCCGCCTCGTCGTCCTTGCGCTTGGTCTTGTAGCGGTCGAACGCATAGGCGCGCAGCCGCGCCCCGAGCGCCAGGTCGGCGGCCGTCTCGGCATCCATGGCGCCGGTCGGCAGCTCGGCCACCACGGTCACCTCGGCGGCCCCGCCGGCCTTGCCGAGCGCCACGCCGCCGAGGCGGACCGGATCGTTGGGCGTCCAGTCCTTGGGCTTGCCGACCCCGACCACCACCAGGCGATCGACCGGCAGGTCGGCCGGAGCGACCAGGTCGAGGGTGGCGGCGAGCTTGCCGGTGAAGCGGGCGGCAGCCGCCGCCCGGGTCACCAGCGCGGTCGCCTTGCCGAGAATCGACCGGGTCGCCGGGCCCATCCGCAGGCCGTCGTCGCAGAACACCACCAGCGCGCCCTTGGTGGGCGCCGCGAAGCTCCCGAACCGGACCCGAAATTCCTCAGCCATTCCAGCTATCCTCTTGATCCGCCGGCCCCGATTCTGTGGCCGGCGGGCCACGGTGCCGGCAATTCCAAAGGCACGGTAGTGACCCGTGACCGAAACCTTGGCATAGCATTCGGGGGCACCTCGGTCACACTCGGTTAACCACACCGAGGCGCTCCCGGGGGGTGACGGCGGAGGACGGCCTTTTTGTCGACAGATCGGCCCGTTAATGTCGTGCATCCTGGGGCTCTGTGGTCGTTCCGTCAGGAACGGCCCAGTGTGGATGAATCGGCTCGGGGGAGCCGGGGGCGCGGGGAATGGTGACCACGACCGGCCAAGCCGGATCTGGAGCGTACGGCGGATCTGGAGCGCCCGGGTGCCTGCTTCCGGCGGGCTGGCTCGCGTCCGATGATGTGCGCGCCGGCGGGCTGGACGGACGGCGCCCTGCTCTGTCTCTCCTGATGGATTCTATCCCGGACGACGGCGCGGCGGGCGGTCCCCGCGCCGAACCGACCATGAGAGCGTGACGAATGGTGGCGGGTCGTCTCTCGCGCTATTTCGGCCGGCGCTTCCTGGGCGCCTCGCTCACCGTGTTCGTCGGTGTGTTCGGGCTCGTTCTCCTGGTCGACTACATCGAGCTGATGCGGCGCAGCGCCGGCGAGGCCAACGCCTCGGCCATGCTCGCGGCCGGCATCTCGGTGACGCGCGTTCCGCAGATCATGGAACGCATCATGCCGTTCGCCGTGCTGATCGGCGCCATGCTGTGCTACCTCAACCTGTCGCGCCGGCTGGAGCTGGTGGTGGCGCGCTCGGCCGGCATGTCGGCCTGGCAGTTCGTCGCCCCGGCCGTGGTGGTGGCCCTGCTGCTCGGCGCCGTCGCCACCGCGGTCTACAATCCGGTCGCGGCGCTGCTCCAGGAGCAGTCCAAGCGGCTCGAGGACCGCGCCTTCAACACCGGCCAGTCGTCCAGCCTCCAGGCCACCGGCACCGGCTTCTGGGTGCGGCAGAAGAGCCCCGACGGACAGTCGATCATCAACGCCGTGTCGAGCGCCGACCAGGGGGTCCGGCTCGGCGGCGTCACCGTGTTCATGTACGATCAGGGCGCCCGCTTCGTGGAGCGCGTCGAGGCCAAGATCGCCATTCTGGACGACGGCTTCTGGCGGCTGGTCGAGGCCCGGCGCTACCCCATCGACGCGCCGCCCGAGCGGCTGGCCGAGCACACCATCCGCACCAACCTCACCCTCGCCCAGGTGCGCGAGAGCTTCGCGACGCCGGAGACGGTGTCGTTCTGGGATCTGCCCTTCTTCATCGAGATGGCGGAGCGCGCCGGCCTCGCGGCCGCCGGCTATCGGCTCCAGTATCAGAAGCTGATCTCGCGCCCGGCCCTGCTCGCCTCCATGGTGCTGGTGGCGGCCGCCTTCAGCCTGCGCTTCTTCCGCTTCGGCGGCGTCCAGAAGATGGTGCTCAGCGGAGTCGTCGCCGGCTTCATGCTGTACGTGCTGTCGAAGATCACCGAAGACCTGAGCAAGGCGGAGCTGCTGCATCCCGCCGCCGCCGCCTGGCTGCCGGTCCTCATCGGCGTCCTCATCGGCCTCGTGCCTCTCTTGTACCTGGAGGACGGTTGATGCCGGCCGTGCGTCCGACCTCGCATCTACGGCTCCGGGAGCGGCTGCTCGCCGCCGCGGCGGTGCTGGCCTTGCTGGCCGGCACGGCGACGCTCGGGCCTGGCGAGGCCATGGCCCAGACCCTCGACTTCCGTCAGCAGGTCCGGCCGCCGCAGCCGAAGCCCGCCCCGGTGGGCGACCCGCAGATGCTCGTGCAGGCCACCGAGATCCAGTACGACTACACCAACGAGCGGGTGGTCGCGGTCGGCAACGTCCAGATCTACTACAAGGGCGCCACCCTCGAAGCCGACCGGGTCGTCTACGATCAGAAGACCAAGCACCTCCAGGCCGAGGGCAATGTCCGGCTGACCGAGCCGGACGGCCGCGTCACCTACGGCCAGCTCATCGATCTCACCGACGACTATCGCGACGGCTTCATCGACTCCCTGCGGATCGAGACCGCCGACGACACCCGCTTCGCGGCCGCCCGCGGCCAGCGCAGCGCCGGCAACTACACGGTGTTCGAGAGCGGCGTCTACACGGCCTGCCAAGCCTGCAAGGACAACCCGCAGAAGCCGCCGCTGTGGCAGGTGAAGGCCGCCCGCATCATCCACGACCAGTCCGAGAAGATGGTCTACTTCGAGGACGCCAAGATCGAGTTCTTCGGCGTCCCGCTGGCCTACATGCCCTACTTCGCGGCGCCCGATCCGACCGTGAAGCGCAAGAGCGGCTTCCTGATGCCGGTCGCCTCGACCAGCACGGCCTATGGCTACGGCCTGGAGACGCCCTACTACTTCGCGCTCGCCCCCAACTACGACCTGACCCTGTCGCCGCGGGTGACCACCAAGCAGGGCCTGCTGATGCAGGGCGAGTGGCGCCACCGCCTCGAGGACGGCTATTACATCATCCGCGGCGCCGGCATCTTCCAGGCCGACAAGGAGTACTTCGAGCGCACCCCGACCGATGCCACGCCCGGCTTCCGCGACTTCCGCGGCAGCATCGAGACGACCGGACGCTTCAACCTGTCGCCGCGCTGGACCTGGGGCTTCGACGGCATCCTGGTCACCGACGAGACGTTCTTGCAGGACTACAAGATCCGCACGCTCCAGCGGCGCAACCCGACCGAGTTCTTCAGCAATCTCAGTGAAGGCGTCTCGCAGCTCTTCCTCACCGGGCGCGGCGACCGCAGCTACTTCGACATCCGCGCCATGCACTTCTACGGCTTCTCGGAAGCCGACGTGCAGAAGACGCTGCCGATCGTCCACCCGGTGGTCGACTACTCGTACATCTTCGATCAGCCGGTGCTCGGCGGCGAGCTCGGCTACAACTTCAACTTCACCAGCCTGTCACGGCAGGCCGCGAGCTTCGACCCGATCAGCCAGGTCGCGTACAACAGCGGGCTGTGCACCTCGAACACCGCCGACCCGGCACAGAAGACCTCGGCCAACTGCCTGCTGCGCGGCATCCCGGGCATCTACAACCGCGCCTCGGTGGACGTGCACTGGCGAGCCCGCTGGGTCGACTCGTTCGGCCAGGTGTTCACGCCCTTCGCGTCGGTGCGCGGCGACGTCAGCCAGCTCCAGATCAACGCCGATCCCGGCGTCGCCAACTTCATCGACACCGGCGACACCTCGCTGGTGCGGGCGATGCCGACCGTCGGCCTCGAATACCGCTTCCCGTTCCTCGCGGTGCACAGCTGGGGCACCCAGACGCTGGAGCCGATCGCCCAGGTGATCGCGCGGCCCAACGAGACCGGCATCGGCAAGCTGCCCAACGAGGACGCCCAGAGCCTGGTGTTCGACGACTCGAACCTGTTCCGGGTCGACAAGTTCTCGGGCTGGGACCGCAGCGAGGGCGGCGGCCGCGCCAATGTGGGCCTGCAATACACCGCCCAGGTGAACGGCGCCGGCGCCGTGAACATGCTGTTCGGCCAGTCCTACCACCTGTTCGGCATGAACTCCTTCGCGGTCGGCGATACCACCAACACGGGTCTCGACAGCGGCCTCGACAAGCGCGCCTCCGACTATGTGGCGCGGCTCGCCTACACGCCGAACCGCGTGTTCAGCATGATCTCGCGCTATCGTTTCGACGAAAGCGACTTCACGCTTCAGCGCCTGGAGGTCGAGGGCCGGCTGTCGTTCGATCGCTGGAACGCCTCGCTGATGTACGGCAACTACGCGGCCCAGCCGGAGCTCGGCTTCCTGGAGCGGCGCGAGGGCATCCTCGGTGCCGGCTCGGTCAAGCTCGATGCCAACTGGGTGCTCAACGGCGCCGCCCGTTACGACATCCAGAACAACAAGATCAGCCAGACCCGCGTCGGCCTGGGCTACATGGACGACTGCTTCCTCATCGGGGTGAACTACATCACCGACTACCAGTACAGCGGCAACGTCTCGTCCAACCACACGGTGATGTTGCAGATCGGGCTGCGGACCATCGGCACCACCTCGGCGGGCAGCAGCGCCAGCACGGTCGGGGCGCTCGGCGCCACTCAATAATTTCGCCCATATCGGCCTCTATGGCTCCGCCGCATGGTGCTGCATGAAGCCCGATCCGGTCGGATCGGACTTCGCGCAGCAGTCCTCGAGAGAGCGCATTTTCAACGGCCGATCGGGTCCCCCTTCGCTGGAAAATGCTCTAACGTGCGCGCGCCGCGGTGCGGGGCTCTTCCGGATAGCTTTTTTCCGGAGACGGCATCGCGGCCGGCAATGGCCGGGGCGGCGCGCTTCCCTCCCGTCCCAAGCCGAACCGTGGTCGCAGACATGACCGGGGCCACGGGCGACCAGCGTAATCGGACGAGCGGAGCCATGGTTCGCACGCGATTGATCACCACCCTTCTGTGTCTGGCCACCGCCCTCGCCGGCCTCGCGCTGGACAGCGCCGCGCAGCCGGCCGCGGCCCAGAACGTCGTCGTCATGGTGAACGGCGATCCGATCACCTCCTTCGACATCGACCAGCGCGCCAAGTTCACCCAGCTCGTCACCCGCAAGTCGCCCGGCCGCGACGAGGTGATCGAGGAGCTGATCAACGAGCGCCTGAAGATCCAGGCCGGCAAGCGCTACCGGCTCGAGGTCACCGACTCCGAGGTCGACTCCTCCTACGCCGACATGGCGCGGCGCATGCGCCTGACGCCTGAGCAACTCACCGCGACGCTGGCCAATGGCGGCGTCCAGGCCGGCACCATGAAGTCGCGCATCCGCGCCGACATCGTCTGGCAGCAGCTCGTCCGCGGCCGCTTCCAGTCGAGCTTCCAGTTCCGCGACAAGGACATCCTCGCGGCCGCCGAATCCAAGCGCAAGGACGACCAGCCGATCGTCGACAAGATCGAGGCGACCGAATACGTGCTGCGGCCGGTGCTGTTCGTGGTCGCCAAGGGGGCCGGCAATGCCGACGGGCGGCGTCGTGAGGCCGAGGCCCTGCGGGCCCGCTTCCAGGACTGCGACAACGGGCTGGCCTTCGCGCGCCAGCTCCGCGACGTCGCGGTCCGCGAGCAGATCGTCAAGACCTCGACGGACCTGCCGCCGGCGCTGCGCGAGATGCTGGAGCGCACCGGCGTCGGCCGCCTCACCACGCCGGAGACCACGCCGAACGGCATCGAGATGTTCGCGGTCTGCGCCAAGCGCGACACCAAGGTGGATGCACCGATCCTCAAGGAGACCCGCCAGGCGCTGTTCGCCGAGCGGTTCGAGGTGCAGTCCAAGAAGTTCCTCCAGGAGCTGCGCCGCGGCGCCATGATCGAGCGGCGATGAGCACGCGGCGATGAGCTGGCGTCCCTCCGTACAGCCGCTGGCGCTCACCCTCGGCGAGCCCGCCGGCATCGGGCCCGACATCGCGCTCTTGGCCTGGCTCCACCGCGACACGGCGCGGCTGCCGCCGTTCCTCCTCCTCGCCGACCCGGTGTTCGTCGCCGAGCGAGCCCGCCGGCTCGACCTCGCGGTTCCGCTCGCGACGGTGGCACCTGGCGAGACGGCGAGCGCCTTCCGGCGGGCGCTGCCAGTGGTCGATCTCGGGCTCCCCATAACGGCGGCGCCCGGCCAGCCCGACGCGACGAGTGCGCCCGCCGCCCTCGCGGCCATCGATCGCGCCGTCGCCCTGGTGGCGGCCGGCGAGGCGGCCGCGGTGGTGACCAATCCGATCGCCAAGCATGTCCTCTATGAGGCGGGGTTCGCCCATCCCGGCCACACCGAGTACCTCGCCGAGCTGTCCGGGCGCCTCTTCGGTGCTGCCCCGCTGCCCGTGATGATGCTGTGGTCGCCCACCCTCGCGGTGGTGCCGGTGACGGTCCACATCCCGCTCGCCGCCGTGCCGGCGCGGCTCTCCACCGATCTCGTGGTCGAGACCGGCCGCATCGTCGCCCGCGATCTCGTCGGCCGCTTCGGCCTGGACCGGCCGCGGCTCGCGATCGCCGGCCTCAACCCGCATGCGGGCGAAGGCGGGGCGCTCGGCCGCGAGGACGCCGAGATCGTCGCCCCGGCGGTGGCGGCCCTCGCCGCCGACGGCATCGCGGCCCGCGGGCCGCTGCCGGCCGACACCCTGTTTCACGACGACGCGCGAAAAACCTACGACGCGGCGCTGTGCATGTATCACGACCAGGCGCTGATCCCGATCAAGACGCTGGCCTTCCACGACGCCGTCAACGTCACCCTCGGCCTGCCCTTCGTCCGCACCTCGCCCGACCACGGCACCGCCTTCGACATCGCCGGCAGCGGCCGCGCCGATCCGTCGAGCCTGATGGCCGCACTCCGCCTCGCCGCCCGCCTGGCCGGCCCGCGCGACACCCCTGCGGCGGCCGCATGAGCGCCCTCGACGAGCTTCCGCCGCTGCGCGAGGTCATCCGCCGCCACGACCTGTCGGCCCGCAAGTCGCTCGGCCAGAACTTCCTGCTCGATCTCAACCTCACCGGGCGCATCGCCCGCGCGGCCGGGCCGCTGGCCGGCGTCACCGTGGTGGAGGTCGGCCCCGGTCCGGGCGGGCTCACCCGGGCGCTGCTCGCCGAAGGCGCCCGCCGGGTGGTGGCGATCGAGCGCGATCGGCGTGCGATCGCGGCACTGGCCGAGATCGCCGCCTGCTGCCCGGGGCGGCTGGAGGTGATCGAGGGCGACGCGCTGGCGCTCGATCCCGCACCCTCGCTCGGTCGCGGCGGCCCGGTGCGCGTCGTCGCCAACCTGCCCTACAACATCGCCACCGCGCTGCTGGTCGGCTGGCTGTCGATCGAGCCGTGGCCGCCGTGGTTCGACCGGCTGGTGTTGATGTTCCAGCGCGAGGTGGCGGAGCGCATCGCCGCCGCGCCGGGCACCAAGAGCTACGGCCGGCTCGCCGTGCTGGCGCAGTGGCGCTGCGCCCCCAAGCTCTTGTTCGACATCGCGCCGTCGGCCTTCGTGCCGCCCCCCAAGGTGACCTCGACGCTGGTGCGGCTGGAGCCGCGCCCGGCGCCGCTGCCCTGCCGGCTCGCCGCGCTGGAGCGGGTCACCGCGGCGGCCTTCGGGCAACGGCGAAAAATGCTGCGGCAGAGCCTCAAGGCGCTGGCGCCCGACCCGCTGCCGCTGATCGCCGCCGCCGGGCTCGACCCGACCGGCCGGGCCGAGGACGTGACGATCGACGGCTTCGTGGCGCTCGCCCGCGCCCTCGACGCAGCCCCCGCGGGGCCGGCCGCCACCGCCGACACCCCGGCTTAACCACGCCGTCGCGTTTCCGGGACGGGCAGCCCGGCCGCGCCACCGCGCGTGAACCGCGCCGCAAGGGCGGCCGCACTACCGTGGGCCGCGACACCCGCCGGGAGCCACCCCGTGCAACTGCCCACCCTGCTGATCACCGCCATCGCGCTGGGCTCCGCCACCTTCTACGTGGTCGGGCTCGCCACCGGGGCCGTCACGCTGGTCGGCTGGGAGAGCGCCAACCTGATCAGCCGCGGCATGGTGGTGGAGAGCAGCGGGCTGACCTCACAGTTCGCGCCCCTGCCGGTCTATCTTCGGGCCGGGCGCGCCGTGCGGGCCGACTACACGGTCGACGCCAAGGTCGGCTCGCTCTACCTGGTGATCATGCAGCCGTTCATTCCGAAGGTGAAAGCGACCGCCTATGTGGCGGGCGAGCGCCGCGGCAGCCTCGTGTTCGTCGCGCGCCGCTCCGGCTGGTACCGCTTCTACGCCGACACCAGCCCGGTGTTCGGCCACACCTGCCACGCGCCCGGCACCGGCATGGTGGACATCCTCACCGGACGCGACGGCTGCCCGCATTACGACATCCGCTACACGGTCGCGTGGCATCTCGCCGATGGGCGCGAGACGGGACCGCAGCATGTCGCCGTGCCGATCGCCGGCCCCGACGAGCCGCCGCCGTCGGCGCGGATCGGACCGTGAGCCGCCATCGGCGCGGATCGGATCGTCAAAGGTTACGTCGTGATCACCTTGAGACCGTCGAGGAGCGTGCCGACGAAGCCGTCGAGCCCGGCGCGGCTCGCCCGCTTGAGCCGCTCGGCCGTCAGGATCGCCCGCAGCCGCGCGAAGCTCTCGCCGAGGTCGCGGTTGATCAGCACATAATCGTACTCGCTCCAGTGCCCGATCTCCTCGGCGGCATTCCTCAGCCGGCCGTTGATGATCGCGGCGGAGTCCTCGGCCCGCCGCTCCAGCCGCGCCTTCAGCTCGGTCGCCGAGGGCGGCAGCACGAACACGCTGACCACATCACCCGGCATCTTCTCGTCGAGCTGGCGGGCCCCCTGCCAATCGATGTCGAACAGCACGTCGCGGCCGGCCGCCAGCGCCGCCTCCACCGGCTCGCGCGGCGTGCCGTAGCAATTGCCGTGCACCTCGGCCCATTCGAGGAGCTGGTCGGAGTCGCGCATGATCTCGAACTGCCGCATCGAGATGAAGCGGTAGTGCACGCCCTCGATCTCGCTCGGCCGCCGCACCCGCGTGGTCACCGAGATCGACAGCGTGATCTGCTGCTCCTTGTCGATGAGGTTGCGCGTCAGCGTGGTCTTGCCGGCACCGGAGGGCGACGACACCACCAGCATCAGGCCGCGCCGGCCGATCGCCGCGCTCTCGTCGGTCGCGTGCTCGGGCGCCATGCCGATCACTCCAGGTTCTGCACCTGCTCGCGGAACTGCTCCACCACGCTCTTCAGCTCGAGGCCGATATTGGTCAGCTCCAGGTCGTTCGACTTGGAGCATACCGTGTTGGCCTCGCGGTTGAGCTCCTGCGACAGGAAATCGAGACGGCGGCCGACCGGGCCGCCCTTGGCGATCAGGCTCTTGGCCTGGGCGACGTGGGCCGTGAGCCGGTCCAGCTCCTCGCGCACGTCCGCCTTGGAGGCGATCAGGATCGCCTCCTGGTGCAGCCGGTCGGGATCGAATCGCTCGCTCGCCTCCAGCAAGGTGGCGATCTGCTCGGCGAGCCGCTGGCGGATCGCCTCCGCCTTGCGGCCGGGTGCCGCCTCGGCGCGCCCCACCAGGGCGGCGATCTCGTCGAGCCGCTGGCCGAGCAGCCGGCCCAGCGCCGCGCCCTCGTGGCGCCGCATGCCGGCGAGCCCGTCGAGCGCCGCGGCGAAGCCGGCCACCAGGGCCGCCTCGGCGGCAGTGCGCTCCGCCTCGCTCTCGTCCGCCTCGGCCACCTCGACCACGCCCTTGACGGCGAGGATGCCGTCGAGCCGTGGCGGCTCGGCGGCGACCCGCCCGGCCAGCGAGGCGAGCGTGTCGAGCACCGCCGACAGCACCGCGTCGTTGACCCGCACCACCGGCTGGGCGCCGGGGCGGTCGACCGTCAGGTTGGCGTAGACGGTGCCGCGGGCGAGCACCTCGGCGGCGCGGGCGCGGGCCGGCGCCTCGACCGCGTCCCAGCCGGGCGGCAGCCTCAACCGCACATCCAGCCCCTTGGCATTGACCGACTTGATCTCCCACACGAAGGAGTACGGCCCGCTGGTGCCGTGGCTGCGGGCGAAGCCGGTCATGCTCGACAGGGCCATGATGGTCCTCGTGGTGGTCTTCTCGGGCCGGCGGAACGCCGGAGGCATCGGCCGACCCCGTCCGCAGCCGGCATAGAAGACCCCGTGAGTCCCGACAAGCCATCCGGCCGCGACGCCGGGTCCTGCCTCGCGATCCCACCGGCGCCACCAGGAGGCGGCCAGCAGCCTGTGCCGGGTGCCGGCAGTGCTGCCGGCTGCCGGTTCAGCGCACCTGCGGCTGGGGCTGCGGCCGAGCACTCGGGGCGGGCTCGGAGCGGCGCGTGGCGGCCGCGGCAGGGGTGCGGGCCGACGGCGTGCCGGCCGCGGGCGGGGTCGCACCCGCCGGAGCAGCGGCGGCCGCGGCGGCGCCGCCCTCGCGCTGCGCCTGCTCCAGCGCCCGCAGCTTGGTGACGGCCCGCTGGTGCTGGTCGAGGGTCTCCGAGAAGGTGTGGCCGCCCGAGCCGTCGGCGACGAAAAACAGCTCGCGAGTCCGGGCCGGATTGGCGACCGCCTCCAGCGAGGCGCGGCCCGGATTGGCGATCGGCCCCGGCGGCAGGCCGTCGATCACATAGGTGTTGTAGGGCGTCGGCTGCTCGATCTCGCTGCGCATGATCGGCCGCCCGAGGGTGCCCTTGCCGCCGACCAGGCCGTAGATGATGGTCGGATCGGATTGCAGCCGCATGCGCTGCCGGAGCCGGTTGACGAACACGGCGGCGACGCGGGTGCGCTCCTCCGGCCGGCCGGTCTCCTTCTCGACGATCGAGGCGAGCGTCAGAAGCTGCTCCGGGGTGCGGAGCGGCAGGTCCGCCATGCGGTGTTCCCACACCTCCTGGAGCACGCGGCGCTGCGCCTGCTGCATGCGCTGGATCACCTGCTCGCGCGGGGTGCCGCGCACCACCTTGTAGGTCTCGGGCAGCAGCGAGCCTTCGCGCGGAATCTCCTTGATGTTGCCGGAGAGAAGGTCGGTTTCCAGCAGCCGGGCCACCATCTGCTCGGAGGTCAGCCCCTCCGGCAGCGTCAGCGCGTGCTGCACCACCTTGCCGTCCACCAGGGTGTCGATCACCTGGCCGAGCGACGCCTGCTTCTGGAACAGGTACTCGCCGGACTTCAGCTCGTCGCGCGCCTTGCGGACCACCACGGCGCCCACGAAGGTCCACGGATGATCGATGACGCCTTCGCGGACGAGCTGGTCGGCGATGTCGCGGATGCCGGCGCCGCGCGCGATGTTGACCATCTTGTCGTCGGCCAGCGGTCCCTGATCGTCGAGCCGCTGCTTGCCCACCCAGGCGACGCCCCCCACCACCACGGCGACGATCACCAGGAACGTGAAGATGGCATTGCCGATCACCACGATGGGATGACGCGCGCGGGCCGAGCGGCGCGGCGGCACCGGCACCCGCTCCGGCTCCAATGCGGCCCGCGGGCTGCGCGGGGCGATCCGCTTCGGCGCGGAGCCGGCGGACGGATCACCGCGGCCGGTCGGGGGATCGAGTTCAGTCATCGTGCCGTCGGCTCCAGGACCGGGGGGACCGTACGAGAACCCGCGCAGGCGGCGCACCGTGCGGGCGGCGGCGCGTCATGAGCGGACGCATGGGCCGGAGCGACCGGGGCCGGCCCCTGCCGGGGCCGCCGATCCGGGCCCGGCGACCCGATCAATAGCCCCCGGGATTGTGGCCAATTTATCGAGCGCGGCAAATCAGGCGCGGGCGCCCGGCGAACCTCGGGAGGGTCGAAGGCCGGCCGTCGGCCGACCCTCGCATCACGTCTGCGGTCCGGCCGCCAGCCCATCCGCCGAAGGCGGCCGGGCAGCCGACCACGTCACGGCGGCCGATCCACCGCCCTACTGGGGCCGGCGGAACACCAATGATGCGTTGGTGCCGCCGAACCCGAAGGAGTTCGACAGCGCGACATCGATCTCGCGCGGCTTCGCCCGGTGCGGCACCAGATCGACCGGCGTGTCGACGGAGGGATTGTCGAGATTGAGGGTGGGCGGGGCCACCCGGTCGCGGATCGCCAGGATCGTGAAGATCGCCTCGACGGCGCCGGCCGCCCCGAGCAGATGCCCCACCGACGACTTGGTCGAAGACATCGAGACCCGCGCGGCGTCGTTACCGACGATGCGCTGGACGGCGCCCAGCTCGATCTCGTCGCCGAGCGGCGTCGAGGTGCCGTGCGCGTTGATGTAGTCGATCTCCGAGGCCGCGATCCCGGCCCGCTTGATCGCCATCGACATGCAGCGGAAGGCGCCGTCGCCATCCTCGGCGGGAGCCGTGATGTGGTGCGCGTCGCCCGACAGGCCGTAGCCGATCACCTCGGCATAGATGCGCGCGCCGCGCGCCTTGGCGTGCTCGAGCTCCTCCAGCACCACGACACCGGCGCCCTCGCCCATCACGAAGCCGTCGCGGTCGCGATCGTAAGGCCGCGACGCCCGGGTCGGCTCGTCGTTGAACGACGTCGACAGCGCCCGGCAGGCCGAGAAGCCCGCGATCGAGATGCGGCAGATCGGCGATTCGCTGCCGCCCGCCACCATCACGTCGGCGTCGCCCAGCATCACCAGCCGGGCGGCGTCGCCGATGGCGTGCGCGCCGGTCGAGCAGGCCGTCACCACGGCGTGGTTCGGACCCTTAAGACCATGCGCGATCGACACGTAGCCGGAGGCGAGATTGATCAGCCGGCCCGGGATGAAGAACGGCGACACCCGGCGAGGGCCGCGCTCCTTCAGCACCACCGCGGTGTCGGCGATGCCTTCCAGCCCGCCGATGCCGGAGCCGATCATCACGCCGGTGCGGATCTGCTCGTCGTAGGTGGTCGGGCGCCAGCCCGAATCGTCGAGCGCCTGCTGGGCCGCGGCCATCGCGTAGACGATGAACTCGTCGACCTTGCGCTGCTCCTTGGGCTCCATCCACTGGTCGGGATTCCAGGTCCCGTCGGAGCCGTCACCGCGCGGGATCGTGCAGGCGATCTTCGCCGGCAGATCCGACACGTCGAACTTCTCGATCTTGCGGGCACCGCTCTCGCCGGCGAGCAGTCGCTTCCACGACGCCTCGACGCCGCATCCGAGCGGCGTCACCATGCCCAAACCCGTGACGACCACGCGCCTCATGTCATTCGTCCCGCACCGGCCGGTTCGCCGCGACCCGCCGCGACCGTCCGGGGCGGCCGATCGACGAAGCGATGCCGCCCGCATCCGACCGTGATGCTCCGCGTGTTTCGGAGCACCGAGCCCGGCCGGCCGGAGCACGGCGGCGGGCGATATCGGGACGAACGGCAGCGACTTCGGGCGGGAATGCGCCGCAGGCGATCTCCTGCGGCGGCGGCGACAGGCAGTTCAGCTCTTGGCGTTCTTCTCGAGGAACTTCACGGCGTCGCCGACCGTCAGGATGGTCTCGGCGGCGTCGTCCGGAATCTCACAACCGAACTCCTCCTCGAACGCCATGACGAGTTCGACCGTGTCGAGGCTGTCGGCGCCGAGATCGTCGATGAAGCTCGCGTTCTCGGTCACCTTGTCGGCCTCGACGCCCAGATGCTCCACGACGATTTTTTTGACCCGCTCGCCAATATCACTCATTGTCAACCTCGTGTTGTCGGCACCTCGCCCGATGCGCCTGCGCCGGATCGCGTCCGGGAAGCAAACGTCACCGCGGCAGCCTCGTCTTGAAGGACGTCGTGAACGCTCATCCGGTCAAGGGGTGAATGCCGTCTCCCCAGCCCCGTCGCATCTTCCTCGTCCAGCCCAGCGGATCGGTTATCATACTTCCCCGGCGTTGACCAGAAGTGCCGGACGGCCCGCAACCGACCCCTGTGCGAACCTCGAAACCCCAATTAGATCATCACCATGCCACCGTTGACATGGAGCGTCTGGCCGGTCGTGTAGGCGGCCTCCGCGGAGGCCAGATAGACCACCGCGGCGGCGATCTCCTCGGAGGTTCCGAGGCGGCCCGCCGGCACCCGCGACAGCACCGTCTCGCGCTGCTTGTCGTTGAGCACGTCGGTCATCGCGGTGGCGATGAAGCCGGGCGCCACGCAGTTCACCGTGATGCCGCGCGAGGCGACCTCCTGGGCCAGCGCCTTGCTCATGCCGATCATGCCGGCCTTGGCGGCCGCGTAGTTGCCCTGCCCCGGATTGCCGCTGACCCCGACCACCGAGGTGATCGAGACGATTCGGCCGAAGCGGCGGCGCATCATGCCCTTCACGGCGGCACGCGCCAGCACGAAGGCGGCGGTGAGATCGACCGCGATGACGTCGTCCCACTCGGCGTCCTTCATCCGCATGAAGATGTTGTCGCGCGTCAGGCCGGCATTGTTGACCAGGATGTCGAGCTGGCCCATCGCGGCCTCGGCGGCCGGCACCAGCGTCTCCACCGCGGCGCGGTCGGCGAGATTGCACGGCAGCGCGTGGATGCGCTCGCCGAGTTCGGCCGCCAGGGCCTCCAGCTTGTCGGCCTTGGTGCCGGAGATCGCCACGGTGGCACCGCGTCCGTGCAGGGCGCGCGCGATGGCGCCACCGATACCGCCGGTCGCGCCGGTGACCAGCGCGGTCTTGCCCGAGAGATCGAACATCACGCCGCCCCCTGCTGGAGCGCGGCGCGCGCCGCCACGAAGGCGGCGACATCGGCCGGCGTGCCGATGGCCGAGCCGGTGGCCCCGTCGGCGATGCGCTTGACGAGGCCGGTGAGCACCTTGCCGGCCCCCACCTCGTAGAAGGTGGTCACTCCGGCCTTGGCCATGCTGGCGACCGATTCGCGCCAGCGCACCGTGCCGGTGACCTGAGCGATCAGCGCCGCCACGATCTGGTCCGGCTCGCTGATCGGCGCCGCCAGCACGTTGGCGACCACCGGCACCACCGGGCGGCGCACCGTCACGCCTCTCAGCGCCTCGGCCATCACGTCGGCGGCGGGCTGCATAAGGGCACAATGGAAGGGAGCGGACACCGGCAGCAGCGTCGCCCGCTTGGCGCCGCGGCCCTTGGCGATCTCGACGGCGCGCTCGACCGCCGCCTTCTCGCCCGACACCACCACCTGGCCGCCGCCATTGTCGTTGGCGGCCTGGCAGACGACACCCTGCGCCGCCTCGGCGGCGACCGCCGCCGCCTCGTCGAACTCCATGCCGAGCAGCGCCGCCATGGCGCCGACGCCGACCGGCACCGCCTTCTGCATGGCCCGGCCGCGGGTGCGGACGAGCCGCGCCGTGTCGGCGATGGTCAGCGCCCCGGCGGCGGCGAGCGCCGAATACTCGCCGAGCGAATGGCCGGCCACGAACGCGGCCTCGCGCGACAGATCGAGCCCCGCCTCCTGCTCCAGCACCCGCAGCACCGCGAGCGACACCGCCATCAGGGCGGGCTGGGTGTTCTCGGTCAGCATCAGGGTCTCGGCCGGTCCTTCGAAGATGATCGACGACAGCTTGTCGCCGAGCGCCTCGTCGACCTCCTCGAACACGGCGCGGGCGACCGGGAAGGCGTCGGCCAGCGCCTTGCCCATGCCCACCGCCTGGCTGCCCTGGCCGGGAAATACGAATGCAACCGCCATGGATGCGTCCCTCTCTGAA
The DNA here is from genome assembly GCA_009720755.1 of Rhodoplanes serenus. Classification (GTDB taxonomy): domain Bacteria; phylum Pseudomonadota; class Alphaproteobacteria; order Rhizobiales; family Xanthobacteraceae; genus Rhodoplanes; species Rhodoplanes serenus. The sequence continues at coordinate 34,074 of WNKV01000010.1, read as the reverse complement.
TCCCGGCCGCTAACACGCAGGGGGACCGCGGCAAGTCAAGTGTGACGGACACTTACTCCCGCAGACCCGCCACGACCCGCCCGCCGGGCCGGGCCGGCCGGCGCGCCACCCGGCCGAGCCGCACCGGAGCCTCCCGCTGGCTTGCGTTTGGCGGCGAAAGCCGTATAAACGCGCGCTTCGGCTCGGCTCCGGCCGGGGGCTGAACGGACGGCTGCGCCGATTCCGCAAGGGATCGACCGGCAGGACCCTTCGAGGGTCCGGCGTCCCGTGTTCCCGCCTTCAGAGCTTTCGCGCCTTTCCCGAAGGGCACGAAGGGCTTCGCGTCGGACCCGCCGCCACGAACCAGGAAAGGCAGTCCATGCCACTGTATGAACACGTGTATCTTGCGCGCCAGGATCTCTCGGCGCAGCAGGTCGACGAGCTGACGACCCAGTACAAGGGCGTCATCGAGCAGCTCGGCGGCTCGGTCTCCAAGGTCGAGTACTGGGGCGTCAAGTCCCTGACCTACCGGATCAACAAGAACCGCAAGGCGCACTTCACCCTGCTCAACATCGAGGCCCCGGCGGCCGCGGTGGCGGAGGTGGAGCGCCAGCAGCGCATCAGCGAGGACGTGCTGCGCGCCCTGACCGTCAAGGTCGACGAGCTGGAGGCCGGCCCCTCGGCCATGATGCGCAAGTCGGATCGCGACGAGCGCGACCGGGACCGCCGGCCGGGCGAGCGCGGCGAGCGTGGCGATCGGGACCGCGATCGCGGCGACCGTCGTCCGCCGCGTGACCGCGGCCCGCGCGAGGATCGCGCCGAGACCGCCGACGCCGAAGCCACCGGGGAGTGAGCGCCATGGCCATGCAGTCCGCCGGCGCCCGCCGGCCCTTCTTCCGTCGCCGCAAGACCTGCCCGTTCTCCGGCGCCAACGCCCCGAAGATCGACTACAAGGACGTGCGTCTGCTCCAGCGCTACATCTCGGAGCGCGGCAAGATCGTGCCGAGCCGCATCACCGCGGTGTCGGCCCGCAAGCAGCGCGAGCTGGCCCGCGCCATCAAGCGCGCCCGCTTCCTCGGTCTGCTGCCCTACGTGATTCGCTGAGCCGAATCGGCTGAGCTACGGCGGCCGGCGAGCGCCGGCCTTAGCCACACGATCCTCGCGGCCCGCCCTGCCCCTGCGGCGTGGCGGGCCGTCTTCCGGGTTGGGGCGGACGGTCTCACGACGTCGATCCGCCTCTAACCGCTCGACGAGCGGGACAGCACACGATGGCTCAGTTCATCCTGGTCGGCCTCGGCGCCGGCGCGGTCGCGGCGCTCACCTTCGCGGCGCTGGTCGGCGGCTCGCCGCTGTCGATGCTGCTGTTCTATCTGGCGCCGCTCCCCGTCATCATCGCGGCGCTCGGCTGGAGCCACTGGGCCGGGCTGCTGGCCGCCCTGGTCGGCACCGCGGCGCTGGCCGCCTGGTTCGGCACCCTGTTCTTTCTCGTCTTCCTGATCGGGCTGGCGCTGCCCGGCTGGTGGCTCGCCTATCTGGCGCTGCTGGCGCGGCCGGCGGCGGCCGGAAACGTGCCCGTGCCGGCCGCCGTGACGACGGCCCCCGCCCCCGACGGCACCGGCGCGACCGAGTTGGCGCCGGCAGGACCGCCGCTCGACTGGTATCCGGTCGGCCGCCTGGTGCTGTGGGCCGCCCTGCTCGGCGCCACCGCGGTGGCCCTCTCGCTGCCGACCTTCGGGGATGACGTCGAGAGCATTCGCGCGACCCTCAAGGAGGGCTTCTCCCGCGTGCTGCACCAGCGCCCGATCCCCGGCGCCGACGGCACGGTCGCGGTGCCCGGCGTGTCGGAGCCCGGGCCGCTGATCGAGTTCCTGGCCGCCGCCCTGCCGCCCGCCGCAGCCGTGCTGATGACGATGACGCTGCTGTTCAACCTGTGGCTCGCCGGCCGCGCCGTGTCGATCTCGGGCCGGCTGCCGCGCCCCTGGCCGGTGTTGTCCGACACCGCCTTCCCGGCGAGCGCGACGGTGCTGCTCGGCGCCATGGTGGCGGGCTCGTTCCTGCCCGGCCTGATCGGCCTGATCGCCAGCCTGTTCGCGGCGAGCCTGCTGGTCGCCTTCACGGCGCTCGGCTTCGCGGTGCTGCACGCCCTCACCCGGCGGCTGAAGAGCCGCGGCCTGGTGCTGTCGGTTCTCTACGCCTCGGTGATGCTGTTCGCCTGGCCGCTGTTCGCCGTGATGCTGGTCGGCCTCACCGACACCGCCATCGATCTCAGACGCCGATTTGGCGGGCCACCGGCCCGCTTGGACGAATCCTGAGCCTCACACTCCACCTTCGACAGACAACGAGTTCCACGAGGAGAGCGACATGCAAGTGATTCTGCTGGAAAGGGTCGGCAACCACGGCCAGATGGGCGACGTCGTCCGGGTGCGCGACGGCTTCGCGCGCAACTTCCTGCTGCCGCAGGGCAAGGCGCTGCGCGCCACCAAGGAGAACCTGGCCCGCTTCGAGGGCATGAAGGCGCAACTCGAGGTCCGCAACCTGGAGCGCCGGGGCGAAGCCGAGAAGGTCGCCGAGAAGCTCGACGGCAAGACCTTCACGGTGCTGCGCCAGGCGTCCGACATCGGCCAGCTCTACGGCTCGGTGACCACCCGCGACATCGCCGGCCTCCTGGTCGATGCCGGCTTCACCGTCGACCGCAGCCAGGTCGCCATCAACGCGCCGATCAAGACCGTCGGGTCGCACAGCGTGCCGCTGGTGCTGCATCCCGAGCTGACCGTGGCGGTCGCCATCATCGTGGCCCGCAACGCCGACGAGGCCGAGCGCATCGGCCGCGGCGAGGACGTCACCGCGCGGCGCGAGGACCGCGAGGTGGCGGACGCCGCCGCCGAGGAGTTCTTCGAGAATCCGGAGGCCGGCCAGGCCGGGCTCGACGCCGAGGAGGCGTGATCCCGAGGTCGCCGAGGCCGGCTCCTGCGAGCCGGCCACCGGCTTCGAGCCGGCGTCATGGCCGGGCCGGCCACAGGCCGCGACCCGGCCATCCATCTCATGGCGAGCATGGATGCGCGGGTCCGCCCGCGCAAAACGGTAACGCGACCGATTCGGCGCTACTCGGTTGCCGGCGGCTCGCCGGTCGACGGTGTCGAGCCGGACGGCGTCACCGACGCTTTGGTGTTCGGCTCCCCGCCATACACGGCGGCCGGATCGAACACCCGCTCGGCCTTCTTGAATTGCAGCACCAAGGTGTGCCCGGCCGGCTCGCGCAGCGACACGGCGCGGTAGAAGCACGAGGCGCGGCCGGTGTGGCAGGTGCCCGGCGCCGCCTGCTCGACCCGCAGCAGCAGCGCATCCTGATCGCAGTCGACCCGCATTTCCAGGATGCGCAGCACGTGGCCGGAGGTCTCGCCCTTCTTCCACAGCGCGCCGCGCGAGCGGCTGTAGAACCACGCCTCGCAGGTCTCGATCGACTTGGCGAGGGCGGCGTCGTTCATCCAGGCCAGCATCAGCACCTCACCCGACCAGGCATCGGCGACGATCGCCGGAACGAGGCCGTCGGCGTCGAACTTGGGGGCGAAGACGCGCCCCTCCTCGATCTGCTCGGTGGTGCCGCGGGGCGCAAAAGTCTTCATCGGGACGCACGATCACAGGGGACGAAGGAAGGCGCCGGTCGCTGCCGCAGGTCCCCGTCCCGCCGGCGGGCCGGAGCGGTCAGCCGATGCCGTTGCGCACCAGATTGAGGAAGCGGAGCTGCTCGCCGGGATCGTCGCGGAAGACGCCGGTGAACTGCGTCGTGATGGTGCGGCTGCCGACCTTGGCGACGCCGCGCATCGACATGCAGGTGTGCTCGGCCTCCAGCATCACGGCGACGCCGCGCGGCTTCAGCACCGTGTCGATCTCGGTGACGATCTCGGAGGAGAGCCGCTCCTGGGTCTGGAGCCGGCGCGCGAAGATGTCGATCACCCGGGCGATCTTCGACAGGCCGACGACGCGCTCGACCGGCAGGTAGCCGACATGAGCGCGGCCGACGAACGGCATCATGTGATGCTCGCAATGCGAGCTGAACGGGATGTCGCGCACCAGCACGATGTCGTCGTAGGTGCCGATCTCCGAGAAGGTGCGCTCCAGCGCCTCGCCGGGCTGCTCGCGGTAGCCGCCGTACAGCTCGTCGAAGGCCGAGACGACGCGGCGCGGCGTATCCAGCAGGCCCTCGCGGTCGGGATCGTCGCCGATATAGCCGAGCAGCACGCGGACCGCGGCCTCGGCCTCGGCCCGGCTCGGCCGTGACGGAGCGCCGCTCGTGGCGGGGCTCGGAGCGCCGCTCGGCGCGGGACCTGTCGGAACGGCGGGATCGGACGAACGGGCGGCCGGGGTCAGCGTCTTGGTGACAGTGTCCATCGCGGCGGAGTTCTCCGTTCGGCCGACATGCCGGGAAACGAACCAGATCGGCGCAACCGGCGCAACCGGGGGCGCGCAGGACTTGCAGCGCCGCGACCACTCGTCGCCCGCGGGCGCGGCCCGGCCCGACCGTCGCGGCCGCCGACGACCGACGGTGACGCTGCAACCACCCGAGCATGTGGGAGCGGACGCGCGCCGTCGCAAGCGACCCTCGCCCGCACCGGCCGACATCCTATATGACGGGATATAGTCGGTGACGCACACCGAGGCAAATCGGCGCCGCCGGGCGCCCGCGGACGAGCCATGCTGAACGACGTCTACAATCGCCGCATCCTCGAACTGGCCGGCAACATCCCACGGCTCGGCCGCCTGCACGATCCGGACGCGAGCGCCACCGCGCATTCGCGCCTGTGCGGCTCGACCGTCACGGTCGACATCAAGGTCGACGGCGACACCGTCGTCGACTTCGGCCATGTGGTGAAGGCGTGCGCGCTCGGCCAAGCCTCGTCCTCGATCATGGCGAGCCATGTGGTCGGCGCCACGGCCGACGAGCTGCGCACGCTGCGCGAGACGGTGCGCCGCATGCTCAAGGAGAACGGGCCGCCGCCGGACGGCCGCTGGGCCGACGTCGCGGTGCTGGAGCCGGTGCGCGACTACAAGGCACGCCATGCCTCGACCCTGCTCACCTTCGACGCGGTGGTGTCGGCGCTCGACCAGATCGCCGCGGCGCGCGGGAGCGGCGCCGCGTAGCGCGGCCGGCCCTCCCGGGCACGGCGAGCCTTGGTCAACGCGCCGCCGCCTCCAGCCGCGCGTGGGTGTCGCGCACGGGAGCGTCCCGCCCCGGGGCGTCGCGCACGGAGGTGTCGCGCCCCGGGGCGTCGCGCACGGAGGTGTCGCGCCCCACCGCAGGATCGCGCAGCGCCGCGTCGCGCTTGGCCGGGCCGCGGCCGCATCCTGTCTCGAGCTGGCCGAACACCTTGCCGATGCCGGCATTGCCGATGCGGATCGAGGTCGCGGCGAGACCGCCGGCGGCGGTCTGCACCGACAGCGAACGGGCCGCCGCCGTCGCGAAGGCGCGCACCAGCGGGGCCGGGACGGTCGCCACCGCCACCGTCTCGATCGGCTGGCCGTCGGCACGCCGGGACGAGGACAGGATGTCGAGCTTCACGTCGGTCTGCTCGATCCACAGCCGCACCTGGTCGATCGCGGCCGCCTGGCCGGCCGACCCGCCGGCCGCGACCTGCCGGCGCTCCGCATAGGTGAGCGCGTAGGTGCCGGGGGCATCGCCGCAGGACAGGCCCACATCGAAGCTGCCGATGCGCTCGCCCTCGACGGTGAGCGGATGCCGACGCACCAGCATGGTGCCGCTGCCCCCCTCGACGACGCTCCAGCCGCGCTCGCTGGCGGCCGCGGCGCGATCCATCGAAACCGCCACCGGCGTCACCGCCGCGGACGCCTGGGTGGCCGCCACGGCAGGCGGCGGCGCCTCGCGGTCGAGCCCGGTGCGACGCAGCTCGTCCCGGCTGAGCAGGCGCATCGGCTCCCACGGCGGAATGCGGAGCGCGATCTCGATCAGCTCGGCCGCGCCCCCCATGTCGGCCGTGTAGCGGACGATCTGGCCGATGTCGCGCTGCACCAGCACGAGATCCTCGGCCGAGTAGCTCGCCGCCACCGCGTCGTCGCGGCGATCACCGAGCCAGATCTGATGCACCAGCACGCGCGAGCGCGCCGGCACCTCGCGGGCGACGCCGCCGAGCAGCACGAAGGCGCACATCGATTCGCAGTTGGCCGGCGCGATGCGGGCCGGCTTGCCGGGACCGCCCGAACGGTCGGCGCGCCCCACCGTGGTGTCGAGCCCGAGCCGGCGGATGCTGCGCCCGAACGCCAGGGCCCCGACCACCGAGCCGCCGTCCGAGTCGAGCACCACGGTGGCGTCGCGCAGGCTGCGCTCGGCCGCGAAGGCCTCGAACCGACGCGGCGTGTCGGCGGTGATCATGCCGGCCGCGAACACCAGCGAGCGGCAATCCTTGCCGCACGGCACCGCCGGCTCCTGCACGACGAACTGCATGGGGAGCGTGCGGGGATTGGCCGGCAGCTCCGGCGTGGCGGCGACCACGGGCAGCGCACAGAGTGCGAGCGCCAGGCCGCCGACCCAAGAACGTTTCATCGTGGTCCCCGTGCTGTGTCGATTCAGCAACGCTTGTTCTACTTACCTTTCCGAGCCACTTGTTATTGTTGTTGTTTAAGTCTCCGTCATGAGGCCACACAGCGATACTTAGCGGCAACTGTGATCTTACGTACGCAATCGACCGTCGCAAGCGGCCCTTTTGGGGCAGAAGGGTGACGGATTACCGCACTCGGGCGATGCTCCGGCGCGCCGCGCCCGGCCGACGCGGTTCTCGCCACCCGACCTCTTGCCGGCGCTGCCCCAACGGCTACTTTGCAAGGACGATGCCAACCACCCGCCCCACCGACACGGTCCGTCGCCTGCCGCGGCTCCTCGCCCGCGGGCTCATCCGCGGCTACCAGCTCACGGTGTCGCCGTTTCTCGGCTCCGACTGCCGGCACCTGCCGACCTGCTCGGTCTATGGCGACGAGGCGATTGGACGGTTCGGCCTGTGGGCGGGCGGCTGGATGACCCTGGCGCGGTTCTGCCGCTGCCATCCGCTCGGCACCCGCGGGCTCGACTTCGTGCCGGGCGCGCTGCCGGCGCACGCCCGCTGGTGGCTGCCGTGGCGCTACGGCCGCTGGCGCGGCACCCTGGCCGAGCCGCCGCCTTCACCGGCCGGGCCGACCGCCTCCCCAGACGCCGACCCTCCCGACACGCCGGCTCAGCGCGCCGAGCCGCCGAGCCCGTCCAGCCGCCGCGCCGCATCGGCCGAGCCGAGCTCGGCGGCGCGCTGATACCAGGCGCGGGCCTGGGCCGGATCGGCGACCGCTCCGACGACATCGAGCTGCTTCAGCGCGACCGGATCGAAGCTCGAGCCGAGCAGCAGCGCCGCCTGGGCGTCGCCCGCCTCGGCGGCCCGCCGCAGCAGCAGCCGAGCCGCGGCGAGATCACCGCGGGCCAGGAACGCCTTGCCGCGGTCGAGCAGGATGGCGACCTCCTCGGGATCGACGGCCGCGACGGTGCCGGCCGGCGCCGCGCTCCCGCCTTCGGCCCGCAGCGGCGGGCCGCTCGCGTCGCGCCCGCCGACCGCCGTTCCACTCCCCTCGCCGCCCAGCGGCGTGATCACGGCGCCGCCCCAGGCGATCCGCATGGCGCTGCGATCGCCGACCGAGTCGTCGGCCAGCCGCAGCTCCAGCGTCAGATCCATGATGCCGGCGAAGTCGCGCGGCGGCACCACGGCGGCACGGCCGAGCTCGCCGAGCGGAACCCGCCAGCGGTCGGCCGCCAGGGCGGTGCCGGCGGTGAGCCGGGCGCCCGGCACCAAGCCGGACACCATCAGGCTGCCGTCGCCGAGACCGCGGGTGAGCCCGACCCCGAGGCCGACCGGCTCGCCGCGGCCGGCGCGGCGCAGCTCCACCAGCACCAGCCGCACCGGCGGAGTGCGCTCCAGCGCCGTCACCAGGGCACGGTCGGCGGTGGAGCCGGCGAGCGGCGCGCCGCCCTCGGGCTCCGTCCGGAGCGTCCGGTCCGGGCCCGGAAACAGCACCAGCACCAGCACCAGCGCGACCGCAGCGGCGACGCCACACAGAGCGGCGAGCACCACGGCGCCGCGTCCGCGGGACGGCCGCCACTCGGGCTGCGGCGGCTCGGGCTGCAAATGCGGATCGAGCGCCAAGCGGCGCGTCAGCTCCCGCATGGCGACGTCGCCCGCGAACGGCCGCGTCCGCAGCCAGCCGAAGCTACCCGGATCGCCGGGCTGCGGCACGGTCGCCGGCGCATCCTCGACCACCGGGGGATCGACCGCCCGCCCCGCCACGACCGGAAGCGTCACGACCGGCGACGGCGCGACGGGAGGCGGCGCGACCGGAGATGCGGCCACGACGGGCTCCGCCGGGCGGGACGAGACCGGCGCATGTCCGGCGGCGGCGGGCGGCTCCGGCTCGCTCGGCGGCTCGCGCGGCGGCGCGGCCGGCATCGTCTCGGCGTCGGGGGCGACCGCTTCGGCGTCGGCGGGCGGTCCGGCCGCCGGCGGCTCCGGCCGGCCCGGGTCGCCGTCGGCCGCGGGAGCGAACGGTGCCGGAGCGTCCCCGTCGGACTCGGGCGGGCGGTCTGGACCGGCCCGGCGCGCCCAAGGCGGCGCATAGCGCAGCGGATCGCCGAACCCGTGGTCGTCCGTCGGCGCACTCATCGCGGTCCTCCACCCGGGCGGCCCCTCGTGGACCGGCCGGCTCAGCGTCGCTCGCGCGTCTCGTTCCAGCGCAGGAACTCCCGAAACAGCCGCTCGCGGTCGGCCGGTGTCGTCGTCTCGTCGAGGGCGACGCGGCGGCTCGCCAGGAACGCATCGAAGCGCTCGCGCGACAGCTCGGACGCCGCCGGCGCCTGACGGCGCAGCCACGCCTCCGCCGGGGCGAAGCGTGCCAGGCCCGGCACGGTGGCGCTCAGGCTGGTCTCGCGCCACTTGGGATGGCGCGGCGGCTTCTGAAGCTCGGCGAGCCGCGGAAACAGCCGCTCGACGAACTGCTCCAGGCGGCGGTGGCCCTCCGACCCCTTGGGCCAGGCATTGGCGAACAGGACGGTGCCGACCGCGACGGTCTCCACCGCAGTGCCGGGCGCGATCAGATCCGGATAGTCGGCAGCCGTCAGGCTCGCCGGCAGGAAGTCGGCCTGGAGCGGCTTGGCGAACGGCACCGGCAACAGCCGAAACTCGCGGCCGACGAGACGCGACAGCGCCGCCGCCGGCTTGCCGGAGACCAGCACGGCCGCGGCGATCTCGCCCGATCGCAGCTTCTCGACGGCGTCGGCCGGGCCGACCGCGACCTCGACCGGGGCGACGCCGAGGCGCGCGAAGACATCGCGCACGACCAGCCGGGTGCCCGACTGCGCGTCGCCGACCGCGACCGGCTTGTCGGCGAGATCGGCCACGCCGGCGAACGGCGCGTCGGCGCGCACCAGAATGTGGAGCTCCTCGTTGAACAGCTTGGCGATGTAGACGAGCTTGTCGGCCTCGGCGCGCTCGCGCGGCAGCGCCGTGGTGGTCGCGATGCCGAGATCGATGCCGGGCAGTGCCCGAAGATCGCGGACGTTCTGTCCGCCGCCCTTGCCGACGAACGGCAGGATGCGGAACTGATCTCCGTCGTCGAGGACGGCGGACAGATCGCACGCGACGGCGAGATCGGTGGTGTCGATCGGGCCGGAGACGATCGAGACGGTGGTCGGCCGGCTTGGTGCCGCCTCGGCGGGCCGCCGCACTGGCGGCCGGGGCCGCAGACGCGGCGCGGCCGGCGCGGCGGCGGGCGCCGCCTCGGGCGCGGTGCGCAGAAGAGTCTGGGCGGAAGCGGAAACGACCGACGCGATCGTCACGACCAGGGATGCCGTGATGGCGATGGCCAGCACCGCCGCCACGGGCGCGCGGGCCGCGATCCAGACATGAGAGCAGACATGCCGCCAGCGAGGCCGCTGCGGGCGTTCAACCATGACATGGTCCCCGTGCTCGGAGCCGTCCTCCGGACACGCTGGCCCACGACGACGGCAACGCCTTTCGGCGCGACGGTCGGACCCGTGTGGGCCGCGCTGCCCGGCCGCTCCGCCGCGGCCGACGCGGGCGCGTGCGCCCAGCCGATCGGCCTAGTCGATGCGACGACGATCGCGATTGATGCTGTGCTGGTCGCTCTCCCCCTGTCCCCGTGAAGGACGGTGACTCTGCAATTTGTCGTCATTGTGATCACCGTTAAGGTTTCGTCAGGACTTGTGAGTGGACGGCGGATCTCATCCCGATCGAGTCCTCGCCCGATCTCCGCTCAGTCCCGCGCAGGCGAGTTGCTGCCCCACCCTCCGCTCATTCCCGCGCAAGCGGGAATCCAGCCCCTTCGAGACCGTCCCTTGCGGGGCTCTGGGTCCCCGCTTTCGCGGGGACGAACGGGAGAGACTGTCCTCGAGCTCCGCTCATTCCCGCGCAAGCGAGTTGCTGCCCCACCCTCCGCTCATTCCCGCGCAAGCGGGAATCCAGCTCCTTCGAGACCGTCCCCTGCGCGGCCCTGGGTCCCCGCTTTCGCGGGGACGAACGGGAGAGACTGTCCTCGAACTCCGCTCACTTTTGCGCAAGCGAGTTGCTGCCCCACCCTCCGCTCATTCCCGCGCAAGCGGGAATCCAGCTCCTTCGAGACCGTCCCTTGCGGGGCTCTGGGTCCCCGCTTTCGCGGGGACGAACGGGAGAGACTGTCCTCGAACTCCGCTCACTTTTGCGCAAGCGAGTTGCTGCCCACCCTCCGCTCAGTCCCGCGCAGGCGAGAATCCAGCTCCTTCGAGACCGTCCCCGCGGGGCTCTGGGTCTGCGCTTTCGCGGGGACGAACGGGAGAGACCGTCCGTGTTCACGGGGACCAGCGGACGCGAACCTGACAAATGGCTCCATTCGGCAGCCCACGTCATGCGGTATGCTTCGAGTGTTTTCGACGACGAGATGCGCCCGCAGGGCAGAGACCCGTCGGCAGGCGCGATTTTCGGGAGGCTCTGTGATGAGCTTCTATGTGTACCTGCTCGCCAGCAGACGCAACGGAACGCTTTACGCCGGCATGACAGACGATCTGGTACGACGGGTATGGGAGCATCGCACCGGCGTGGTTGCGGGCTTCACGAGGATGTACGCTGTGAAGACCCTCGTCTGGTACGAGCCGCACGCCACGCGGGCATCGGCCTTCCTGCGCGAACGTCAGGTCAAGAAATGGAACCGGGCCTGGAAGCTCCAACTGATCGAGGCAAGCAATCCCGACTGGCAGGACCTTTGGACTGAGCTCGGGCCTTGACCGGGACGCCGCACGGTCCGGCAGCGATCCAAGCCTGAACTTCGGCCCTGGGTCTCCGCTTCCGCGGGGACGAGCGGGATACGACCGAAGCGGGAGCCCGCGGGTCTTCGATTCGAGCCGCGCCGCAGCGACATCGCGGCCCCGCCTTGCACGGCGCCCCCGCCCTGCTATATCCGACGCCACCACGACATCCGCTTACCTGCGTTCGTAGGCAGCGAGTGAGCAACAGGAGCAGAAGATGGTCGCCCTGACCTTTCCCGACGGCGCGCGTCGGGAGTTTCCCGACGGCATCACCGGCCTCGACATCGCCAAGGGCATCTCGCCCTCGCTCGCCAAGCGCACCGTCGCGATGGCGCTCGACGGCGTGCTCGCCGACCTGACCGATCCGATCGACCGGGATGCCCGCATCGAGTTCGTGTCGCGCGACGATCCGCGCGCCCTCGAGTTGATCCGCCACGACGCCGCCCATGTGATGGCCGAGGCCGTGCAGGCGCTGTGGCCCGGCACCCAGGTGACCATCGGGCCGGTGATCCAGAACGGCTTCTACTACGACTTCTTCCGCAACGAGCCGTTCACGCCCGACGACTTCGCGGCGATCGAGAAGAAGATGAAGGAGATCATCGCGCGCGATCGGCCCTTCACCAAGGAGGTGTGGTCGCGCGACGAGGCCAAGCGCGTCTTCGACGAGAAGGGCGAGAGCTTCAAGGTCGAGCTGGTCGACGCCATCCCCGAGGACCAGTCGATCAAGATCTACAAGCAGGGCGACTGGTTCGATCTCTGTCGCGGCCCGCACATGACCTCGACGGGCAAGATCGGCACCGCCTTCAAGCTGATGAAGGTGGCGGGCGCCTATTGGCGCGGCGACCATCGCAACCCGATGCTGACCCGCATCTACGGCACCGCCTGGGCCAAGCAGGAGGACCTCGACGCCTATCTGAAGCAGATCGAGGAGGCCGAGAAGCGCGACCACCGGCGGCTCGGCCGCGAGCTCGATCTCTTCCACTTCCAGGAGGAAGGCCCGGGCGTCGTGTTCTGGCACGCCAAGGGCTGGTCGATGTTCCAGTCGGTGATCGCCTACATGCGCAGGCGTCTGGCGGCCGACTACGACGAGGTGAACGCCCCGCAGATGCTCGACAAGTCGCTGTGGGAGACCTCGGGCCACTGGGAATGGTACCGCGAGAACATGTTCGCGGCGCAGTCGGCCGGCGACGAGGCGGAGGACAAGCGCTGGTTCGCCATCAAGCCGATGAACTGCCCGGGCCATGTGCAGATCTTCAAGCACGGGCTGAAGAGCTATCGCGACCTGCCGATCCGCCTCGCCGAGTTCGGCGTGGTGCATCGCTACGAGCCGTCCGGCGCCATGCACGGCCTGATGCGGGTGCGCGGCTTCACCCAGGACGACGCCCACATCTTCTGCAACGAGGATCAGCTCGCCGACGAGTGCCTGAAGATCAACGACCTGATCCTGACGACCTACGCGGACTTCGGCTTCGAGGCGGATCTGGTGGTGAAGCTCTCGACCCGGCCGGAGAAGCGGGTCGGGTCCGACGCTTCGTGGGATCACGCCGAGGCCGTGATGGCGACGGTGCTGGAGACCATCCGGGCGCAGTCGGACGGCCGCATCAATACCGAGGTCAATCCGGGCGAAGGCGCCTTCTACGGGCCGAAGTTCGAGTATGTGCTGCGCGACGCCATCGGCCGCGACTGGCAGTGCGGCACCACGCAGGTGGACTTCAACCTGCCGGAGCGGTTCGGCGCCTTCTACATCGACGCCGACGGGCAGAAGAAGACGCCCGTGATGGTCCACCGCGCCATCTGCGGCTCGATGGAGCGCTTCCTCGGCATCCTGATCGAGCACCATGCCGGCCACTTCCCGCTGTGGCTCGCGCCCGTGCAGGCGGTGGTGGCGACCATCACCTCGGACGGCGACGACTACGCCCGCGAGGTGGTGGAGGCGGCGCGCCGTCTCGGGCTTCGGGTGCAGATCGACCTGCGCAACGAGAAGATCAACTACAAGGTCCGCGAGCACTCGGTCGCCAAGGTGCCGGTGCTGCTGGTCGTCGGCAAGAAGGAGGCGGCCGAGCGCGCCGTCTCGATCCGCCGGCTCGGCAGCGACCGCCAGAGCGTGACGCCGCTCGATCAGGCGCTCGCCGCGCTGGTCGACGAGGCGGTGCCGCCGGACCTCAAGCGCGCCGCGACGACGGCCACCGCGTAACGCCGCGGGGCGCAGCCGCGGCTGCGCCCGTCACGGCCGCATCGGCGCCGTCACGGCTTGTTCGGCGCCAGGCTCTTGATGTAGGCGGCGATGTCGGCCGCCTCGGCACGGCTCAGCCCCATGTCGGGCATGCGCGGGTGCGGATCGAGCAGGAACAGCGCCAGCGCCGCGGCATCGAAGTCCGGCTGCCGCGCGATGCTGCCGAACGGCCTTGCCTCGCCGGTCGCCTGGGTCTGGTCGGACGACACCACATGGCAGGTGGCGCACCAGCGCCGCGCGATCTCGCCGCCGCGCTGCGGATCGGGCGACGCCGGCCCGGTGCCCGGCCGCGGGGCCTGAGCAGAAGCCGTCACCGACACGGCGGCCATCGCGAAAACCCCGGCAAGACCGAGTGCGGCGGAGCGGAACGGGCGTCGAAGCAAGAAGCCGGCGGGAGACGAAGAACCGAGCGGGCTGCGAAGCGGCATCTGACAATCCTGGAACGACACACGGTCGACGGACCCGAGTCGAAGCCGCACCAGCATGGCGCGAACCGGCAGGCTTGTCGCCGGAATTCAGTGGCCGCCGAGCACCGCGATGTCGGTCGCACGCGGTGCGGCTCAGCGAGCCAAGAGCTCGATCTCGCCGTCGACCCCGGTGATGACCTTGAAGTCGCGCTCGAAGGAGCGGCCGTCGTTGCGCGCGATGGCGCGGTAGTCGCCTTCGGCCAGCACCACGCGCGGGAAGGCGCCGATCGATTCCTTGATCACGTCGCCGCCCGGCGTCAGCACCGTCCAGTTGGTGTTGGCGAGCGCTTCGCCGCCACGGTCGGAGACGAGCTTGAGGGTGATGACGGCGGCGCGGTGCGTCACCGTCACGTCGGTGAGCTTGCCGGGCTGCACGCGGATGTCCGAGCGGACCACGGCGTTGGAGTCGCCGTAGTTGGAGACGATGTGATAGGTGCCCTCGGGCAGCACCACGACGTCGCCGGTCATCACCGCCTGCGCCACCTGGCGCTTGTCGCCGGGCTCGAACTGGCTGCCGTGAAAGACGTCGAAGGCGATCTGGCCAGCCGGGATGCGGACATTGCCGACGCGGCCCTCGATGCGCAGGCCGCCGGCCGGCAGGTCGAACACCTCGCGCACCGGCTCGTCGCGCAGACGCACCGTCTTGGCGGCACTGGCGAGCCCGAACGCCACATGCACCACATAGTCGCCGGGCGGCAGCGCCAGATTGGGGGTCGGGTTGCGATCTTCGCGCAGCGGACGGAACGAGCCGGTGATGTCGGGCCGCACCGGATAGACGCGCCAGACGACGCCGCCGTTGATCGCCGTGCTGTCGCGGCCGTAGCGGGCCGCGAGCGCCAGCGGCACCTCCTTCGGCACCGCCGGCGTGATGGTGGTGGCGGCGGGCGGCAGCGCCGCGGTCGCGCCGGGGCCGAGCGGCACGGGAGCAGGCGGCGCCCCGGGTGGCGGCGCCAGCGTCTGCATGACGGGCGACGGCGGGCTCGGCACGCCTCCGCCGCCACCGGGCGGCATCAGGCTGGCACCGGGCGGCGCCGGCTGCGGGGTCGACGACGGCGACAGAAATCCACTGAACGGCAGCGAGTTCACGAAGCGCTGCATGGCGCCCACGATGGCCTGCTCGGGGCGGTTCTGGGCGAAGGCCGGCAGCGGCGCCAGCGCCACGAGCGCGGCGACCAGCAGGGAGCCGAGCAGCTTGGGGCCGAGCAACGAGGGGGCAAACGATCCGGCGGCAGCGACCATGGCACAGACGCGGCCACGCGCCGACGAGGCCGCGGCGGTCACGGCCGCCCGGCATCTGCCGATGTTGCGGATCGAGCCACCCCCTGCCCTGATCATGGCGACAGTTACGCGGCACTTTGAGGCAATTTCAAGCCCCGCCACCCTTTATCGGCCTGGTGGCCTGTGCTAGCCGGCAGGCTCGCAGGCGCCCATCGGCGCCCGCGGCGCACCCTCCGGGGCTGCGCCAAAGTTGCCCGCGAATGCTCGCTCGCATTGCCGCGCCCAGGGGAGATTTTCTCGACCATGCCCGACGCCCTCGCGCTCCTGAAGACCCGCCGCTCGGTGAAGCCGGACCAGCTCTCCGGACCGCCGCCGACCACCGACGAGATCGACACCATGCTGACCATCGCGGCGCGGGTGCCGGATCACGGCCGCCTGGTGCCGTGGCGCTTCATCCTGTTCGAAGGCGACCACCGCGAGGAAGCCGGAGCCGCCATCGCGTCCGCCTACGCGGCCAAGTATCCGGATGCGACCGGCGATCAGCTCTATTTCGAGACCCAGCGGCTCGCCCGCGCGCCGCTGGTGATCGGGGTGGTGTGCAGCGCCCAGCCTGGCCAGAAGATCCCGGAATGGGAGCAGCAGCTCTCCGGCGCCGCCGTGGCCATGAATCTGCTGCACGCCGCCACCGCGCTCGGCTACGCCGCCAGCTGGCTCACCGAATGGTACGCCTACGACCGCCAGGTCATGCGCGCCTATGGCCTCGAGGACCACGAGCGCTTCATCGGCTTCGTCCATGTCGGCCGCCACGACGGCACCCCGGAGGACCGGCCGCGGCCGGCGTTGGCCGACATCGTCACCCGCTTCGAGGCGTGAGCCGACCGGAGCGTGCCGACCCAGTCGCGCAGGCGGCGCCGCCCACCGGCCCGCCGGGTCGCTTTACTTCGGCAATCATCAATCCCATTTCCAGTCGTCCCCCGCAGCTCGGGGGCCTGTGACAGCTTTGGCTCTGATTGTGGGGGCCACCTGAGCAATCATGTAGGGCCGCACTGCGAGCCATCGCACCGCCATAATCGAAACGAAGCGTTGCGTCGCAATTCGATACTTTCCGTGACGTTCTCCGGGCCATGGACGTCTCGTGCTCTGCTTCAAGGAGCTGCCGGCTGCACCTTTTGTTGATTGGCGGAACCGCGTGCTGCACCGCACATGCCGTCGCGACGGACCACGCCACTCCCGCCCGGCGGCGACCTTTCCGTCTGCGCCGCCGATCTTTGGAGCCTCGCTCATGTCCACCCGTTTCCGTTCGACCACCGCCCGCGCCGCCCTGGTCGCCGCCGTGACCCTCGCGACCGTGACGGGCGCGTTCGCGGCGCCGCGCGGCGCCGGCGCCCATCACCACGCTCGGGATGCCGCAAGGCACGATCACGCCGGCTACGGCGCCTATGCGGCGAGCCCGGCGCCGGTGTTCGGCGGCGGCGTGTACGCGCCCACGGGCCCCGGCCTGTATGCCCCCGCGATGCCTTACGGCGCGTCCCCCTACGCTTCGTCGGAATCCGATCGGCTAGATCCGGCCAAGGGCCACATCCAGGGGAACTGATCCGCGATCACGGCGCACCCGCGCGACGCGCGCCCTCTCGCCAAGAGGCCGGCCTCCGGGCCGGCCTCTTCTCGTTCCAGCCCTTTCGTGCCCGTCGCGTCCGCCTCCTGTGCCATCCCGTGCCACCTCCCCGCTCCTGACCGTCGCCACCATCCGTCCGAACTCTCCCTGCCACGAGCCGGCATGCCGAGCCGTCGACCGACGCCGGCAAGGCCCGCCGACAGGGCGGCACCATTCTTCATGTTTGCGCTTGCGCGCATATGCGCATTGGCTCACAATGCCTCATGGCCGATGCCCTGACCATCCTGACCGCCCTCGCCGAGCCGACCCGCCTGGCCGCCGTGCGCCTGCTGTGGGACGGACGCGAGCACTGCGTCTGCGAGCTGACCCGGGCGCTCGGTGCCAGCCAGTCACGGATGTCGCGCCACATGGCGGTGCTCAAGAGTGCCGGCCTGTTCCTCGACCGCCGCGACGCCCAGTGGGTGCGCTACCGCCGCGCCCCGGACCTGTCGCCCGAGATCGTCGCGCTGGTCGACGCGGCCCTCGCAATCCCGGATACCGCCCGGAGGACCGCCGCATGACCCTCGCCGGCCCCGCACCCCTTCCCTCGGCGCCGCTGCCTCCGGGCCGGCGGCCGGTGGCGGGGCGGATCGCGGGGCTGGCCGTGCTGGCGGTCGGCTGGGTCGCCGTCTATGCGAGCCTGCGGCCGGCGGCGGACGCCCTCGTCCGATTGACGCCGCTCGATCCCGACGGGGCGCTCGGCCAGGCGATCGCCTTCTTCCTCTACGACACCCCCAAGGTGCTGATGCTGCTGACCCTCGTGGTCTTCGCCATGGGCGTGGTGCGCAGCTTCTTCTCGCCGGAGCGCACCCGCGCGCTGCTCTCTGGCCGGCGCGAGGGCATCGGCAACGTGTTGGCGGCCGGCCTCGGGGTGCTGACGCCATTCTGCTCGTGCTCGGCGGTGCCGCTGTTCATCGGCTTCGTCTCGGCCGGGGTGCCGCTCGGCGTCACCTTCTCGTTCCTGATCGCCGCCCCGATGATCAACGAGGTCGCGCTCGGCCTGCTGTTCGCGCTGCTCGGCTGGCAGGTCGCCCTCGCCTATCTGGGCTTCGGCCTCGCCATCGCCATCGTGGCCGGCTGGACCATCGGCCGGCTGCATCTGGAAGGCTGGCTGGAGGGCTGGGTCCGCGAGCTGCGCACCGCGCCGGCCGATCTTCCGGCATCGTCGCTCGGGCTCGCCGACCGGATCGACGCCGGCACCGAGGCGGTGCGCGACATCGTCGGCCGCGTGTGGCCGTGGGTGATCGCCGGCATCGCGGTCGGCGCCGGCATCCACGGCTGGGTGCCGGCCGATCAGCTCGCGCCGATCATGGGTCGCGACGCCTGGTGGTCGGTGCCGGCGGCGGTCGCCATCGGCATCCCGATGTACTCCAACGCGGCCGGCATCGTGCCGGTGGTCGAGGCGCTGCTCGGCAAGGGGGCGGCGCTCGGCACCACCCTCGCTTTCATGATGAGCGTGATCGCGCTGTCGGCGCCGGAGCTGGTCATCCTGCGCAAGGTGCTCACCCTGCGGCTGATCGCCGTGTTCGTCGCCGTCGTCGGGCTCGGCATCCTGGCGGTCGGCTTCCTGTTCAACGCCCTGTTCGGGTGATCCGACGGAGGTCGTGTCATGAGAGACGTCAAGGTCCTGGGGCCGGGCTGCAAGCGCTGTGTCGCCACTGCCGAGATGGTGCAGACGGAGGCGGACCGCCTCGGCATTGCGGTCGCGGTCGAGAAGGTCACCGATCTGGCCGCGATCGCCCGCTACGGCATCGCCGCGACCCCCGGCATCGTCATCGACGGCAAGGTAGTTCACGCCGGCGGCCTGCCGAAGCCGGAGGACGTCGCCCGCTGGCTCGCTGCCTGAGCGCCGGCCGTATCGGCCCGCTCCTCTTTACCTCGTCTTCGAGATCTCTCCCCGACCTCGCCCGCACCGGAGCCGGACCGATGGACGTGATCATCTACCACAATCCGCAGTGCGGAACCTCGCGCAACACGCTGGCGATGATCCGCAACGCCGGCATCGAGCCGCATGTGATCGAGTACCTGAAATGCCCGCCCTCGCGGGCGCTCCTGGTGCAGATGATCGGCCGGGCCGGTCTGACGCCGCGGGCGCTGCTGCGCCAGAAGGGAACGCCCTATGCCGAGCTGAGGCTCGGCGATCCGGCGCTGTCCGACGACGCGCTGCTCGATGCCATGATGGCGCACCCGATCCTGATCGAGCGGCCACTGGTGGTGAGCCCGAAGGGCGTGCGCCTGTGCCGCCCCTCGGAGCTGGTGCTCGATCTCTTGCCGCCGCAGCAAGGCGCCTTCCGCAAGGAGGACGGCGAGCTCGTGATCGACGACGCCGGCCGGCGCGTCGGCCCGACGTAACGGAGCCCGTATGTCGACCTTCGAACGTTACCTGACCGTCTGGGTCGCGCTGTGCATCGTCGCCGGCATCGCACTCGGCCATGTGATGCCGGGCGCGTTCCAGGCGATCGGCGCCGCCGAGCTGGCCAAGGTCAACCTGCCGGTGGCGGTGCTGATCTGGCTGATGATCATCCCGATGCTGATGAAGATCGACTTCGCGGCGCTCGGGCGGGTCCGCGAGCATTGGCGCGGCATCGCCGTCACCCTGTTCATCAACTGGGCGGTCAAGCCGTTCTCGATGGCGGCGCTCGGCTGGCTGTTCGTCGGATACCTGTTCCGGCCGTACCTCCCGGCCGACCAGATCGGCTCCTACATCGCCGGCCTGATCATCCTGGCGGCGGCGCCCTGCACCGCCATGGTGTTCGTGTGGTCGCATCTCACCAAGGGCGAGCCGCATTTCACCCTGTCGCAGGTGGCCCTCAACGACACCATCATGGTGTTCGCCTTCGCACCGATCGTCGGCCTGCTGCTCGGGCTCTCCGCCATCACGGTGCCGTGGGACACGTTGGTGCTGTCGGTGGTGCTCTACATCGTGGTGCCGGTGGCGATCGCCCAGGTGATCCGGCGCCGTCTGCTGGCCACCGGCGGCGAGCCGGCGCTGTCGGCCGTGCTGGCGCGGCTCGGGCCGGCGTCGCTGGTCGCCCTGCTGGCGACGCTGGTGCTGCTGTTCGGCTTCCAGGGTGAGCAGATCCTGGCGCAGCCGCTGATCATCGCGCTGCTGGCGGTGCCGATCCTGATTCAGGTCTACTTCAACGCCGGGCTCGCCTACCTGCTCAACCGGCTCGCCGGCGAGCAGCACTGCGTGGCCGGGCCGTCGGCGCTGATCGGCGCCTCGAACTTCTTCGAGCTCGCGGTCGCCGCCGCCATCAGCCTGTTCGGCTTCCAGTCGGGTGCCGCGCTCGCCACCGTGGTGGGCGTGCTGATCGAGGTGCCGGTGATGCTGTCGGTGGTGTGGATCGTCAACCGCAGTCGCGGCTGGTACGAGCACGGTGCCGGCCGCATCTCGGCATCGACGGACTGATGTGGGCCGCAGGACGACAGGGCGGTGCGACCGTCCGTCACGACAGCGGCACCGTCAAGCCGTCGGAACAACCGTCCTGGCTGGCGCTTCTCCCGGGAGACCTCGAACTCCAAGGGAGCACATCTTGAAAGCCATCAATCTGATTACTCTGCTTCTCGTCATCGTCGGCGGCATCAACTGGGGCCTGGTCGGCCTCGCTCAGTTCGACCTCGTCGCCGCGCTGTTCGGCGGCCAGAGTGCCGCCCTCTCCCGCATCGTCTATGTGCTGGTCGGCGTCTCGGCGCTGTGGCAGCTCATCCCGTTCTCGAAGGCGATGTCGACCGACGAGCCGCTGGCGGAGCGCGGCTACTCGCCCGGGCCACGCTGAGCCGGCTCCTCGCCGAGGCGCGAGCGCCGCACCGGGGACGGTGGGGGGCGGTGGCATTCACCGGCTGATCGGCCGGCGGCCGGCTTCCTGACCGATCATACGAGCCCGCGGACCAAACGGGTCCCGCCCCCCGGCGGGGCCCGTTTTCGTGCGTGAGGACCGCGGCGGCTGCGAACCCGCCCGGCGACGTCGGACCGGCGACGTCGGGCCGGCGACGTCGGACCAGCGACTCGGGGCCGACGGGCAGCAGGGCGTCAAGCGCCACGTCCCGACATTCTGCCGACATTTTTCCGCGCGGTGATCAGTGGGGACAGCGCTCCGGCGAGTCGTGCCGAAGGGGTCGCTTCCCGCGGCGGCTTGCGCTATGCCCGCCCCTTCCCGAGCTTGGTGCCGCGTGTCCCTGGCGAGCTTGCGTGACTCGGGCGGCGTCCGCCGTCCGTGCAGAAGACTCCGAAAAACCGAAAGCCGTCCGCGCCATGGCCCTCGATCTCGTCGCCCGCAAGCCCGCCACCGACCGCACGCCGGCGTTCCGGGTGGCGCCCCACAACGTCGAGGTGGAGCAGGCGCTGCTCGGCGCCATCCTGGTGAACAACGAGGCGTTCTACCGGGTCTCCGACTTCCTGGAGCCGGCCCACTTCTTCGAGCCGATCCACGCCAAGATCTTCGAGCTGGCCGCGAGCCTGGTGCGGGCCGGCAAGACCGCCACCCCGGTGACGCTGAAGACCTTCCTGCCGGCCGACCTCGACATCGCCGGGCTGACCGGCAGCCAGTACCTCGCCCGCCTGGCCGCCGAGGCCACCACCGTCATCAACGCCCAGGACTACGGGCGCACCATCTACGACCTCGCGTTGCGCCGCTCGCTGATCGGCATCGGCGAGGAGTTGGTCAACGAGGCCTACGAGGCGGAGATCGATTCGAGCCCGCGCGACCAGATCGAGGCGGCCGAGCGCCGCCTCTACGAGCTGGCCGAGACCGGCCGCTACGACGGCGGCTTCCAGCGCTTCGCCGACGCCCTGACCTCGGCGGTCGACATGGCGGCCCAGGCTTACCAGCGTGACGGGAGCCTGTCGGGCATCGCCACCGGCCTCAAGGATCTCGACCGCATGATGGGCGGCCTGCAACCGTCCGACCTGATCATCTTGGCCGGCCGCCCCGGTATGGGCAAGACCGCGCTCGCCACCAACATCGCCTACAACGTGGCGAAGGCGTGGGAGGGTGGCGTGCGGCCCGACGGGCGGATCGAATCCACCAATGGCGGCATCGTCGGCTTCTTCTCGCTCGAAATGTCGGCCGAACAGCTCGCCACCCGCATCATCGCCGAGCAGACCGAGATCCCCTCCTACAAGATCCGCCGCGGCGAGATCGAGGCGTACGACTTCGACCGCATCGCCGAGGCGGCGCGCGTCATGGAGGTGATCCCGCTCTACATCGACGAGACCGGCGGCCTGGCGATCGCCCAGCTCGCCGCCCGGGCGCGCCGGCTCAAGCGCCAGCGCGGTCTCGATCTCCTGGTGATCGACTACATCCAGCTCCTGTCGGGCTCCTCCAAGCGCGCCTCCGAGGGCCGCGTCCAGGAGATCACCGAGATCACCACCAGCCTCAAGGCGCTCGCCAAGGAGCTGACGGTGCCGATCATCGCGCTGTCGCAGCTCTCCCGTCAGGTCGAGAGCCGCGACGACAAGCGCCCGCAGCTCTCGGACCTGCGTGAATCCGGCTCGATCGAGCAGGACGCCGACGTGGTGATCTTCGTGTTCCGCGAGGAGTACTACCTGAAGAACCGCGAGCCGCGGCCAGGCACCGAAGAGCACTTCAAGTGGCAGACCGAGATGGACGCGGTGCACGGCAAGGCCGAGGTGATCATCGGCAAGCAGCGTCACGGCCCCACCGGCACCGTGCAGCTCCAGTTCAAGGCCGAGGTGACCCGCTTCGCCGACCTCGCCGACGAGGACAAGCTGCCGGCCCGGATGGAGGACTGAGACCGGCGGTGGCCGCTCTCCGCCTTGTCGCGCCCGGCGAACGGGTCTAGTCCCCGACGATCCCGGCGGCCGCGTGGGTCGGCCGGCAGACAGAGAGGACGCCATGACGATGCAGGACGAGACGAGGACGCGCGCCAACGAGGCCCGGACGGCGGCCGCGGCTGCGCCCGTCGCCGCCGCGTCCGGCCCGGTCACCACCGTCGCGGTCGCCGAGGCGGGGCCGCCCGTCATGGAGACCGGCGGCGTCCTCACCATCGACCTGTCCGCCATCGTGGCCAACTGGACCGACCTCGCCCGCCGGGTGGCACCGGCCGAGTGCGCCGCCGTGGTCAAGGCCGATGCCTATGGCTGCGGCGTCTTCGAGGTCGGCACCGCGCTCGCCCGCGTCGGCTGCAAGACCTTCTTCGTCGCCCATCTGGCCGAGGCACGTACCCTGCGCGGCGCCGCGCCGGACGCGGTGATCTACGTGCTCAACGGCATCCCGCCGGCCGGCAGCGCCGCCTTCGCGGATGCGCGAATCCGCCCGGTGATCGGCAGCATGCCGGAGCTGGTCGAATGGGATGCGTTCTGCCGGGTCAACGCCTGGACGGGCGGCGCCGCCCTGCATGTCGACACCGGCATGAATCGGCTCGGTCTCTCGGTCGAGGAGGCGACCACCCTGGCGGGCCGCATCGACGGCCCCGGTCACGGCATCACCCTGGTGATGAGCCACCTGGCCTGCGCCGACACCCCCGACCACCCGCACAACGAGCGCCAGATCCAGGCGTTCCGCGAGGTGCGCGCACTGTTCCGCGGCATCGACGCCTCGCTCGCCAACTCGTCCGGCATCTTCCTCGGGCCGTCGACCCATTGCGAGCTGGTGCGTCCCGGCATCGCCCTCTACGGCGGCAACCCGACCCCCGGCGCCGCCAACCCGATGCGCCCGGTGGTCCGCCTGGAGGGGCGCGTCGTCCAGGTCCGCAAGGTGGGCAAGGGCGACACCGTCGGCTACGGCGCCGCCTGGACGGCTCCGCGCGAGAGCCGCATCGCCATCGTGGCGGTCGGCTACGGCGACGGCTTCCTGCGCGCCGCCGCGGCGCTCGGCAAGGAGCGGCCGCACGCCGTGGTGGTCGGCAAGCGCTGCCCGATCGTCGGCCGCATCTCCATGGACCTGCTCGCCGTCGACGTCACCGCGCTGCCCGAGGTGTCGCCGCGCCGCGGCGACTGGGCGACGCTGCTGGGTGACGAGATCGGCGTCGACGCGGTGGCGCCGTTCGGCGGCCAGATCAGCTATGAGGTGCTGACCAGCCTCGGCCGCCGCTACCATCGGAGCTGGCGGAGCTGAGCGGCCGGGCGGCCAGGACGCCGCCCGGCAGTCCCCTCACCGGCACCAGCGGGCCGGCGCGAACGGCGCCGGATCGACCACCGGGGTCTCGCCCGTCATCATCTCGGCGAGCAGCCGGCCGGTCGCCGGCCCGAGCGTGAAGCCCTGGTGGCCGTGGCCGAAATGCAGCCACAGCCCGGGATGGCGCGGCGCCTGCCCGATCACCGGCAGCATGTCGGGCATGCAGGGCCTGGTGCCGAGCCAGGGCACCGTCTCGACTGGGTCGCCGAGATCGACCAGCCCGCGCAGCGCCGCCTCGGCGCGGCCGAGCTGGATCGGCTTCGGCGGCGCCTCGGCGCCGGCGAACTCCGCCCCGGTGGTGATCCGCAGGCCGGTCGTCATCGGCGCGGCGACGTAGCCGAAGTCCGAATCGCGTAGCGGCAGGTCGAGCCCCCGGCCAGCCACTTGGTAATGCCGGTGATACCCGCGCTTGCGCACCATCGGGACGCGGTAGCCGAAGCGGCGCAGCAGCTCCGGCGACCACGGCCCCAGCGCCACCACCACGGCGGACGCCGCCAGCGGCCCGTCGGCGGTGCGCAGCCGGAAGCCGCCGCCCGGGTCGGCCGCCAGCGTCCCGGCATCCCCCCGCAGCAGCGTCCCGCCCTCGCGCTCGAACAGGTCCGCATAGGCGGCGACCAGCGCACCGGGATCGCGCACCGTCCACGAATCGAGCCAGTGCAGCGCCCCCGCCCCGGTGACCTTCAGGCCCGGCTCGGCGGCGGCCAGCTCGGCCGGCGACAGCCGTCGATAGCCGACGCCGAACTCGGTGCGCAGCCGCTCGGCCAGCACGGTGTCGGCATCGAGCAGCGCCACCGAGCGGTGCAGCTCGCGGAAGCCGTCGCGGCGGACCAGCCCCTCGGGCACGCCCGCCGCCGTCATCAGCTCCTGGTGCTCGGCGGTCGAGCGGGCGATGACGCCCGCATAGGCGGCCGACACGGTGCGGTGGCGGGTGGGTGCCGAGTGCCACCAGTAGCGCAGCAGCGATCCGACATGACCCGGCAGCGCCAGGAGATCGTAGCGCACGTCGTTGCCGCGGCCGGTCGCCACCTTGAGCAGCGAGGCGATGTCGCGCGGCATCGGATAGGGCTCGACCGCCTCCGCCTGGATGATGCCGGCATTGCCGAAGCTGGTTTCGCGGCCGGGCTCCCCCCGATCGACCAGCGCGACCGACCAGCCGCGCCGCTGCAAGTGCAGAGCCGCGGCGACGCCCGCCATGCCGGCCCCGAGAACGATGACGTCCCGCATGATTCGTCCGATGTCACTCCGGCCCGCGCCCCGCGCGGGCTTTTCCGTCCGCGGCCGGTCTCGCCGAATATCGGCGGCCCGCCCGGACCTGCGGCGGCTCTCCGGGCGCTCCGCCCCGCCGTCCGCTCCGTTCCATATGTAGCGTCTCGCTCCTGATCGGGCGAGCGCCGCGGAAGGTCGCAGACCATCATGGCGAGCAGACGACCGATCGTGTCCGATCCGCTCCCCGCATGGCTGGCCCGACCGCCGCGCAAGCGATGCGATGCGCGGCATCGCGGTCCAGCCGCCGGTTGACTTCCCGGCGCGGCTGTCGCCCACATCCGGCATGGCCAAGAAGACTCAGGATTTCGTCTGCCAGAGCTGCGGCGCCACCTACACGCGCTGGCAGGGCAAGTGCGACGCCTGCGGCGAGTGGAACACCATCGCCGAGGAAGGCACCGCCACCGAGCGGATTCTCTCGGCCGGTCCCGGCCGGCCGCCCCGCAAGGGCAAGCCGTTCGCGCTCCAGCCGCTCGCCGGCGAGCAGCGCGAGGCGCCGCGCATCGCCTCCGGCAACGGCGAGTTCGACCGGGTGGCGGGCGGCGGGCTGGTGCCCGGCTCGGTGCTGCTGGTCGGCGGCGACCCCGGCATCGGCAAGTCGACGCTGCTGATCCAGATCGCCGCGGCGCTCGCCGGGGCCGGACACCGCTCCGTCTACATCACCGGCGAGGAATCGGTCGCCCAGGTGCGGCTGCGCGCCGAGCGGCTCGGCCTGACCGCCCTGCCGGTCGAGCTGGCGGCCGAGACATCGGTCGAAGACATCATCGCAACCCTCTCGCAAGGCAAGATTCCTCGCCTCGTCGTCATCGACTCGATCCAGACCATGTGGACCGACATGGTGGAGTCCGCGCCCGGCACCGTCACCCAGGTCCGCGCCTCGGCCCAGCTTCTCATCCGCTTCGCCAAGCGGGCCGGCAGCGCCGTCATCCTGGTCGGCCACGTCACCAAGGACGGCCAGATCGCCGGTCCCCGGGTGGTCGAGCACATGGTCGACGCCGTGCTGTCCTTCGAGGGCGAAGGCGGCCACCATTTCCGCATCCTGCGGGCCGCCAAGAACCGCTTCGGCGCCACCGACGAGATCGGTGTGTTCGAGATGACGGGCGGCGGTCTCGCCGAGGTGGCCAATCCGTCGGCCATCTTCCTGTCGGAGCGCGAGCTGGGGGCGCCCGGCACCGTGGTGTTCGCCGGCATGGAGGGGACGCGGCCCTTGCTGGTCGAATTCCAGGCCCTGGTGGCGCCGACCTCGCTCGGCACGCCGCGCCGCGCCGTGGTGGGCTGGGACCCCGCCCGCCTCGCCATGGTGCTGGCGGTGCTGGAGGCCCATTGCGGCGTCAAGCTCGGCGGCTACGACGTCTATCTCAACGTCGCCGGCGGGCTGCGCATCCAGGAGCCGGCCGCCGACCTCGCCGCCGCCGCCGCCCTGGTCTCCTCGCTCGCCAAGACGCCCCTGCCGGCCGACGCGGTGCTGTTCGGCGAGGTGTCGCTGTCGGGCGCGGTGCGGCCGGTGGCGCACGCTCCGGCCCGGCTCAAGGAGGCCCGCAAGCTCGGCTTCGGCCGCGCCGTGGTGCCGGAGGCGACCCGCGGGGCCGAGCAGGACGGGCTGTCGCTGGCGCCGGTGGCGACCCTCGCCGACCTCGTCGCCCGCATCCTGCCGGGCGAGCGCGGTGGCCGGCGGCAACCCCGGGCACCCGCCGCGGAGCGCGACTGAGCGGTCGGCGGTCGTCCGGATCGGTTGCCGAGGCGGTGCATTTCGTCCCCCCGCCGGTTCCCACCGGGGGCCGAAATGCTCTATACACGGCCCGCATCGTGCCGCCGTCGACCGTCTGGCCGGACGAGACCGAGACCGAGACCGAGACCTCACGAGGCGCCGCCTGCGACCCTAGACGAGCACGACCCTAGACGAGCACGCCCTGCAACGAACCCTGCCCGAGAGCCCGCCCGCGATGTACCTGGATATCTTCCTGATCGCCGTGATGCTGATCTCGGGCCTTCTCGCCATGGTGCGCGGCTTCATGCGCGAGGTGCTGTCGATCGCCGCCTGGGGCGCCGCCGCGGTGGCGACCCTGTACTCCTACTCGCGGCTGCTGCCCTACGCGAAGCAGTACTTCAACAACGACTACGTCGCGATGGGCGCCACCGTGGGCGGCGTCTTTCTGCTGACCCTGATCATCGTCTCGGCGCTGACGGTGCGGATCTCCGACCGCATCCTCGACAGCCGCATCGGCGCCCTCGACCGCACCCTCGGCTTCCTGTTCGGGCTCGCCCGCGGCCTCCTGATCGTGGTGGTCGCCTTCATCTTCTTCGACTGGCTGGTCCCGGTGAAGTCGCAGCCGGAGGCGGTCCGCAACGCAAGGTCGCGGGCCGTCCTGCAAGGCACCGGCCAATGGCTGATGTCGCTGTTGCCCGAGGACCCCGAGAACACCATCTTGAAGCGGTTCAAGAAGCGGCCCGCCGACGAGGACCCCGAGGCCCCGGCCGAGCAGCGCTCCGACGCGACCCCACCGGCCCGTCTCGTCCTTGTCCTCGGCGCCGGACGGGCCGCGGAGTCGTCCCGGTAGGCCGAGCACGGCCGCCGACCGGAGTTCGATAGGCCGATCCGTTCCCCGCCCGGCGGGACGACGGAGCGGTCGTTTCGTCGTTCCCGAAGCCGCGGGCGCCTGCGCCGGCGGCCATGCCGTTGCCGGCCCTGCCGGCCCGATCCGAGACTGTAGCGAAGGAATCGCCATGACCGCCCCGACCGAGCGAGCGTTCTCCGTTTTCGATCCGACGCTCGACGGCGACCGCCTGCGCGAAGAGTGCGGCGTGTTCGGCATCTACGGCCACCGCGACGCCGCCGCCGTGACGGCGCTCGGCCTGCACGCCCTCCAGCACCGCGGCGAGGAGGCGGCCGGCATCGTCTCGTTCGACGGCAGCCGCTTTCATTCCGAGCGACGCCTCGGCCTGGTCGAGGACACCTTTTCCAAGCGCCACATCATCGACCAGCTTCCCGGCCACATCGCCATCGGGCACGTCCGCTACTCGACGACCGGCGGCACCATCCTGCGCAACGTGCAGCCGTTCTTCGCCGAGCTGGCGGCCGGCGGCTTCGCGGTGGGCCACAACGGCAACCTCACCAACGGGCTCACGCTGCGCCGCCAGCTCGTCGACGAGGGCGCCATGATGCACTCGACGAGCGACACCGAGGTGATCCTGCATCTCGTCGCCCGCTCGCGCCGCAGCCGCTTCGTCGATCGCTTCATCGATGCGCTGCGCCTGCTCGAAGGCTCCTACTCGCTGGTCGCGATGACCAACAAGAAGCTGATCGCGGCGCGCGACCCGCTCGGCATCCGGCCGCTGGTGCTCGGCGATCTCGACGGCAGCCCGATCGTCACCTCGGAGACCTGCGCGCTCGACATCATCGGCGCCAAGTACGTGCGCGACATCGAGAACGGCGAGGTGCTGGTGTTCGACGAGCACGGCGCCTACTCGCACAAGCCGTTCCCCCAGGTCGCCCCGCGCCCCTGCATCTTCGAGTACATCTACTTCTCGCGGCCCGACTCGATGGTCGGCGGCCGCAGCGTCTACGAGGTCCGCAAGGCGATGGGCAAGGAGCTCGCCCAGGAGGCCCCGACCGCCGCCGACGTCGTCGTGCCGGTGCCCGACTCGGGTGTGCCCGCCGCCATCGGCTACGCCCAGGCGTCCGGCATCCCCTACGAGCTCGGCATCATCCGCAACCACTATGTGGGCCGCACCTTCATCCAGCCGACCCAGTCGATCCGCGAGCTCGGCGTCCGCCTCAAGCACAATGCCAACCGCGCCGTGGTGGCCGGCAAGCGCATCGTGCTGATCGACGACTCGCTGGTGCGCGGCACCACCTCGGTGAAGATCGTCCAGATGATGCGCGAGGCCGGCGCCACCGAGGTGCATTTCCGCATCGCCTCTCCGCCCATCACTCACCCGGACTATTACGGCATCGACACGCCGGAGCGCGAGAAGCTGCTCGCCGCCACCCACACGGTGGAGGAGATGCGGCAGATCATCGGGGCCGATTCGCTCGCCTTCCTGTCGGTCGACGGCATCTACCGGGCGGTCGGCGAGGAGCGCCGCGACCCGGCGCGCCCGCAGTTCACCGACCACTGCTTCACCGGCGAGTACCCGACCCCCCTCACCGACAAGACCACGGCCGACGCGGCGCCACGCCGGCCGGCGCTGCTCGCCGAGGCGAGCTGAGGACGAGACCGATGGGCGAGATCGACGTCAAAGCCGCCGTGCATGCCGCGATCGACTATTTGAAGGGGCTGGGCGAGCTCCTGCCAGCCCGCGGCGTGCGTCTGGAGGAGACCGAATACGACGACTCCGGCTTTTGGCTCATTACCCTGAGCACCCTCGATGAAGCCCCGGAACTGGGAAGTTCGCTGGATTTGCTCATTCCTCCGTCCAGGCCGGCAATTCACACGCAGCGTCGTTACAGGCTGTTTCGCATCGATGCGAGGACCGGCGAGGTAAAGTCGATGAAGGTCAGGCCGCTCGAGATGATCGAGTAGCCATGGTGGACCTCCTCGATATCATCGCGAGGTTCAGAACAAAAGGAATCCTGCTCGATACGAATCTCCTAATCCTGCTCGTTGTCGGTCTTTATAGACGTGACCGGATATCGAAATTTAATAGGACACGACAGTATACAATCAATGACTTCGATCTGATCACGGCGTTCATTCATCAATTCCCTCGCCGAATTACCACTCCTCACATTCTTGCCGAAACAGACAATTTGATGCGACAGATGGACAGAAATGAGCATCGGGCTCTTTCGATCGTGATGTCCTCCCTGGTATCGACCTTGCTCGAAATCTGCGTCCCGTCTGTCGATGCCGTCCGGCAAGGGGCCTACGATCGGCTCGGCCTCACCGACAGCGCCATACAGATTGCCGCCGTGACGGAAGACGTCCTGGTCGTCACTGATGACGCGAAGCTCGCCAACTGGTTGGCTCACGCCGGCCGCGATGTCCTCAACATTAATCATGTCCGAATGCTGAACTGGAACTAGATCGACGATGACCAACCCCTTCACCGACAAGATCGCGCTGGTCACCGGCGCCTCGCGTGGCATCGGCTTCGCCACCGCGGTCGCGCTCGCCAAGGCGGGCGCCCATGTGGTCGCGCTCGCCCGCACGGTCGGCGGCCTGGAGGAGCTCGACGACGCCGTCCAGGCGGCCGGCGGCACCGCCACGCTGGTGCCGCTCGATCTCGCCGACTTCGACGGCATCGCCCGATTGGCCCTCGCGCTCGACGAGCGCTACGGCCGGCTCGACATCCTCATCGCCAACGGCAGCCAGCTCGGCCCGGTGTCGCCGCTGCCGCATGTCGAGCCCAAGGAGCTGGAGGATCTGTTCAAGGTGAACGTGCTGGCCAATCACCAGCTCGTTCGCTGCCTCGATCCGCTGCTGCGCCGTGCGCCGGCCGGCCGCGTCGTGTTCGTCAGCTCCTCGGCCGCTCATGCGGGACGCGCCTATCGCGGCCCCTATGCCATGACCAAGGCGGCGCTCGAGACGCTGTCGCGCACCTATGCGGCCGAGACGGTGACCACCCCGGTGCGCGTCAACGCCTTCAACCCGGGGCCGACCCGCACCCGCATGCGGGCCCAGCTCATGCCCGGTGAGGACCCGCAGACCGTGCAGCCTCCCGAGGAGGCCGCCGCCGCCATCCTGCCGCTGTGCCTGCCGACCTTCCAGGAGACCGGCCGCCTGTTCGATGTCCGCGCCGGCCGCCTGCTGCACTACCATCCGCCGAACTGAGCGCCCGCGGCGCCGTCGGCCGATTCACGGCGCCGGCGATCGCTCGGCCCGGGTCGCCCACATGGCCACGACGGCGGCGAGGACGAGAAGCCCGGCCGCCACGAAGAACGGCGCTCCCGGCCCCGGCACGGTGGCGTCGGGCCTCGCCAGGGCGAACGCATAAGCCTGCGAGAACAGCCCCGGTCCCAACAGCCCGGCGATGCCGTTGAGGGAGGCGTTGGCGCCCTGGAGACGCCCCTGCTCGGACGGCCCGAGCCGTTGGCTCATCAGGCTGTTGGTGGCCGCGTTGGCGAAGCCCCACAGGCTGACGAAGGGCACGCCCAGCACGAACAGCCAGCCGACCGGCGCGAGGCCCTGGATCACCAGGCCGACGATGCCGCAGCCGAAGCCGACGATCAGCGCGGCGCGCTCGCCGAACAGCCGCACGCCCGGCCCGATCAGCCCGCCCTGCACCACCACGGCGGCGAGCCCGACCACCGCCATCAGGAACCCGATGGTGCGCTCGTCCCAGCCGTACCGGAAGGTGAGATAGAGCACGTTGACGGTCGGCATCAGGAAGTGGGCCAGCAGGCTGAGGAAGTAGCCGACCGCCAAGCCGACGAGCTGCGGATGGGCGCGCAGCAGCGTCAGCGCGCCGAGCGGATTGGCGCGGGCCAGCGAGAGCGGCGCCCGCTTGTCGGGCGGCAGCGACTCCGGCAGCACGAAATAGCCGTACATCGCGTTCAGCAGGCTGAGCCCGGCCGCGATCCAGAACGGCAACCGCGGATCGACGCTGCCGGCGAGCCCGCCGATCGCCGGCCCCAGCACGAAGCCGAGCCCGAACGCCGCTCCCAGCATGCCGAAGCGGGCGGCGCGCTTCTCGGCCGGGGTGACGTCGGCGATATAGGCGAAGGCGGTCGCGACGGTCGCCGAGGCAATCCCCGACAGCACCCGGCCGACGAACAGCCAGGCGATGCTGGGAGCGAGCGCCATCACGACGTAGTCGAGCCCCACCCCGATGTTGGACAGGAGGATCACCGGCCGGCGGCCGAAGCGGTCGGACAGCGCCCCCAGCACCGGCGAGAAGAAGAACTGCATCAGTGCGAAGGCGGTGCCGAACAGCCCGTAGACGGCGGCGGCGGCCACCTGATCGCCGCCCAGGAAATCGGCGACGAGGCGCGGCAGCACCGGCACGAAGATGCCGATCGACAGCATGTCGATCGCCACCGTGACGAAGACGAACCCGAAGGCGGCCCGCCGCGGGCCGCCTGGCTCGATGGCCGGCTCGCCGGGCTGCGGGGGCGCGGGTCGCCCCATGGCCGCGTCGGCCGGATCGATTCCGCCGCTACTTGCGGGTGGCGCGGGTGGCATACGGGTTCGCCTTCTCGCGCAGCGTCAGCCGGATCGGGGTGCCCGGCAAGTCGAAGGCGTCCCGCAGCCCGTTGACCAGATAGCGCCGGTAGGAATCCGGCACCGCGTCGGCGCGGGAGCAGAACAGCACGAAGCTCGGCGGCCGCGCCTTGGGCTGGGTGATGTAGTTGAGCTTGAGCCGGCGGCCCGCCACGGCGGGCGGCGGATGGGCGTCGAGGACCGTGTCGAGCCAGCGGTTCAGCGCATGGGTCGGCACCCGGCGGTTCCACACCGCGTGGATGTCGAGCACGGCCTGCATCAGCCGG
Organism: Rhodoplanes serenus; assembly: GCA_009720755.1. Classification (GTDB taxonomy): domain Bacteria; phylum Pseudomonadota; class Alphaproteobacteria; order Rhizobiales; family Xanthobacteraceae; genus Rhodoplanes; species Rhodoplanes serenus. The sequence continues at coordinate 1,372 of WNKV01000010.1, read as the reverse complement.
TCGAGGCCGGCGCCGGTGAGACCCGACACCGCGACCACCGGCAGGCCGGCCACCTGCGGCAGCCGGAAGGCGGCCTGCTCGCGCAGCCGCGCCAGCGCGCCCGCCTCGCCTTCGGCGAGGTCCCACTTGCTCAAGGCCAGCACCAGCGCCCGCCCCTCGCGCTCCACCAGATCGGCGATGCGCAGATCCTGCTCCTCGAACGGCGCGGTCGCATCCATCAGCAGCACCACCACCTCGGCGAACCGGATGGCATCGAGCCCGTCGGCGACCGACATCTTCTCCAGGCGGTCGTCGATCTTCGACTTGCGGCGCATGCCGGCGGTGTCGTGGATCTCGAAGCGGCGGCCGTTCCAGTCGAGATCGACGGCGATCGAGTCGCGGGTGATGCCGGCCTCCGGGCCGGTGAGCAGGCGGTCGGCGCCGAGCAGGCGATTGATCAAGGTCGACTTGCCGGCGTTCGGACGGCCAACCACCGCGATGCGGACCGGCCGCGGCGCCTCGGCGGGCTCGGCCTCCGGCTCGCCGACCGTGAAGCCGTCGCGCGCCGCGGCCTTTGCGGCACGCTCGGCCGCGACCGCGGCGCGGGTCACGGCGGCGGCCGCCTCGGTCGCCTCGGGCAGCGCCTCGCGCAGCGCGTCGTAGAGGTCGGACATGCCCTCGCCGTGCTCGGCCGAGATGCCGACCGGCTCGCCGAGCCCGAGCCCGAACGCCTCGTAGACACCGGCGCTGGCGGCCCTGCCCTCGCTTTTATTGGCGACCAGCACCACCGGCTTGCCGGCCTTGCGGACCGCCGCCGCGAAGGCGCGGTCGGCCGGCGTCAGCCCGGCGCGGGCATCGACCATGAACAGGATGCCGTCGGCGTCCGCCATCGCGGCCTCGGTCTGGGCCCGCATGCGGCCGGCGAGCGATTCGCCCGGCGCCTCCTCCAGACCCGCGGTATCGACCACGGTGAAGTCGAGATCGCCGAGCCGGGCCAGCCCTTCGCGGCGATCGCGGGTGACGCCCGGCTGGTCGTCGACCAGCGCGACGCGCTTGCCCACCAGGCGATTGAACAGGGTCGACTTGCCCACATTGGGCCGCCCGACAATGGCGATCGTGAAGGACATCGGAACCGCCGGAGATCTTGGACCGGGCGCGACGGCCCAACGGCCGCGAACACCACACCATGCGCGACGCGGGCCGGACGGGGACGCCGCGGCACGCCCGGCCTGCATAGCAGGCCGCGGCGGTGGTGTCGCGGGGCGGCGCGGAGCCGGTGACCTATCGCGAGAAGCCGCCGGGGGGCGGCGCACTCGGCCACGGCAGCGTGCCCTGGGGCTGGGCGGCGGCTCCGCCGCTGGCCCCCGCCGGGGCCGGCGCGGCGGCCTGCGGC